>JAKFEE010000057.1:0-16535 GCA_036675815.1 Rhodospirillaceae bacterium | reverse complement strand
GGTTCGCGCCGTCACCGACAAGAAATCCCTCAAGCTCAGGCGCAAGCTCGCCGGATGGGACGTTGGCTATCTCGCTTCAATCCTCGGCCTGCCGGCTCGTTAACCTGGATTCGGAGCCCTGCGAAGGCCCCATGATGAGCCGCCATGACGCAAGCATTCGATATTGCCGTCGTCCTCGGTGCCGCCGTCGGCGCACGTGGTGAGGCCCTGCCCTCGCTGCGCCGACGGGTCTCGCACGCGGTAACACTGCACCGCCGCGGCCTGGTTCCCTGCCTCCTGCTCAGCGGCGGCGGCCGCGGCTTGATCAGCGAGGCCGATGCGATGCGGCGCCTGGCCATCGACGCAGGGGTCAGGGCCGACGAGCTGATCATGGAGACGCGTTCGTGCAACACGTTCGAGAACGCCGCCTTCAGCCTGCGCCTGCTCGAGAGCGGCGGGCGCGGCCTGCGCCTGCTGATCGTCTCCGACGCCTATCATCTGCCGCGCGCGCTCTACATATTTCGGCGGCTGGGAGCCGACGCAGCCGGTAGCGCCCCGGCATCGCCGACGGCGGGCGTGTATTATCGCGGCCTGATACACGAAGCGGCAGCCATGCCGCTGACGCTGTGGCGGCTGGCACGCCGGTCCAGTTCGCTGCGCCATTGACCCCTTACCGAGGCGGCTGCACGAGAGCGGCGAGGCCGAGAAAGGCCGGATAGCGATGGACGATCAGGTGGATGGGGATCGCCGCCAAATAGGGGCGAAAGCGCCCCTTGGCCTCGAAGCGATCGCGAAAGCGCGAGCGCAGAAATGCGTCCTTCAGTCGCGGAACGATGCCGCCGGCGATGTAGACACCCTGCCGCGCCCCGAGGGACAGCGCAAAATTTCCGGCCACGGTGCCCAACATGGCGAAGAACATCGCCAGGGCCTCGGCGCAAATGGGGCAAGAGCCGTCGATGGCCTGGCTCGACACCTGATCGGGTGGCATAGGCTCGGGCTCCTTGCCGTCCAGTTCGCACAGAGCCGAATACAGGTTCACCAGCCCCGGCCCCGACAGCACGCGCTCGGCCGAAACATGGTCGAACAGTCCGCGCAGCCAATCGAGAACCTGGCTCTCGCGATCGTCGGCGGCAGGCATGGTGGCATGGCCGCCTTCGGTGACCAGGGCCGTGAAACCGCCGGAGCTCGGTATCAGGCCCGACATGCCCAGGCCCGTCCCCGGCCCAAGGGCGGCAATCGGCATGTCGGGGATCGGTGCGCCGCCGCCCACGTTGACGAGGTCCTGCGCCTTGAGCCTAGGCACGGACAGCGCGACGGCGGTGAAGTCGTTCACCACGTCCAGATGCTCGGCGCCCAGCCGGTCGCGCACCTCGCGCGCCGAGAAACGCCAAGGATGGTTGGTCATGGCGACATGGTCGCCGGCCACCGGCCCAGCGACCGCAAATGCGGCTCGGGCGGGCTGGCATCCGGGCGCCACGCGATGCAGATAGGCGCGCGCCGCCTCGGCGGGGCCCGCATAGTCGATACAGGGCAGGACCAGGGCATGTTTGGGGTCCTCGCCCGGGACGACCAGCGCAAATCGCGCATTGGTGCCGCCGATGTCGGCGATTAGGCCTGGTGCGTCATCTGCCATCATGCTGCCTCGGCGGTGAATGGTGCCTGGCGCAGCATCGTCAGGAAACTGTCGCGCCAGCGATCGAGCGAGGTGGCGCGCACCGCCCGCATCAGATCCTGCCAGCGCTCCTTGCGTTCCTCCAACGGCATTTCGACGGCCCGCGCCATGGCGTCGGCCACGGCCTCCCAATCGTAGGGATTGACCAGCAGCGCCGCGTCGAGATGGCGGGCGGCGCCGGCGAAACGTGACAGGATCAGCACCCCTGGCCGTTGCGGATCCTGCGCCGCCACGTATTCCTTGGCCACGAGGTTCATGCCATCGCGCAAGGGCGTGACCACGCCGACTTGGCTGAAGCGGTAAAAGCCGGCCAGGGTTTCCCGCTGGAAGCTGGAATTGAGGTAGTGCAACGGCGTCCAGTCGAAGCTGGCAAACCGGCCATTGATGTGCCCGGCCTCGGCCTCGAGCGTGCGGCGGATCTGCAGGTATTCCGGAACCTCGCTTCGCGACGACGGCGCGATCTGCATCAAGCTGGCCTTGCCGCAATATTGAGGGTATTTCTCAAGAAATCGCTCGAACGACTTGAAACGCTGCGGCAAACCTTTGGAATAGTCGAGGCGATCGACCCCGATCATCAGCCGGCATTCGTCGAAATTCTTGCGCAGCCTCTTGATCGCCGCCAGCCTGACGCTGTCTTCGGCCGCCTGAACCAGCGGCTCGACCTCGATGCCGATGGGAAACACCTCGGCGCGCAGGCACCGATCGTAAGCGGTGACCAGGCCGTTGGACAGCACCTCGCCCTTGGCCTCGAGCGTGATGTAGTCATGGAAGGCGCGAAGATCGTTGATGCTTTGGAAGCCGACGACGTCATAAGCGCACAGCGAGCGGGCGACGCGCTCATGCCCAGGAAGCACCAGCAGGGTTTCCATCGCCGGAAACGGCGTATGCAGGAAGAAGCCGATGCGCTGACGCACCCCGCGATTGCGCAGTTCCTCGGCAAGTGGGATGAGATGATAGTCGTGGACCCATATGTCGTCGTCGGCGCGCAGCAGGGGGAGCAGGCGGTCGGCAAACAGCGTGTTGACCCGCAGATAGCCGGTGTAGTTTTCGCGATCGAAGTCGGCGAGATCGATGCGGTAATGGAAGATTGGCCACAGCGTTCGGTTGGCATAGCCACTGTAGTATTCGGCATGATCTTTGCGGTTCAGGTCGAGGACGGCATAGGTCACCGCACCCTCCTGGACAATTCCCGGTTTTTCGAGGGTATGGCCGGCGATCTTGCCGCTCCATCCGAACCAGATACCGCCGTTCTGCTGCAGGGCTTCCTGCAAGGCCACGGCCAAGCCGCCGGCCCTGGCGCTCTCGTTGGGTAATGCCACCCGGTTCGAAACCACCACCAAGCGCCTCACGCCCCCTCCTTCCAACGGTCCTTAGGGCCAATGCCTTGGAATTGGGCGCACGGGCGGGCGCCGTCCAGCTTCACTGTGGTGCAAGGGAGCGATAAAGCTCATGATAGCGCTCGGCCGAACTGCGCCAACTGAAGTCCTGCCTCGGGCCATTGGCGCGGATGCGGCGCCATTGGTCGGGGTGGCCGTACAGGCCGAAGGCGCGGTCGAGGCACCACTGCAGGCCGCCAAGATCGGCGTGGCGAAACACCAAGCCGGTGGCGGTGCCGCCAAGCATGGTATCGTAGGTAACGTCGACGACGGTATCGGCGAGACCGCCGGCATAGTGAACCAGCGGCACAGTGCCATAGCGCAGCGCATACATCTGCGTCAGCCCGCATGGCTCGCTTCGCGACGGCATCACCAAGATGTCGCCACCGGCGATCATCCGATGCGCCAGCGGCTCGTCATAGCCGATGTGCGCGGCCACACGCCCGGGATGCTGCTGTGCGAGCATCTGGAACGCCTGCTCCATGTGATGCTCGCCCGTCCCCAGCACCGCCAGCTGGCCGCCATGGTGCAGCAGGAATGGCATGGCCGCCAGCACGAGGTCGGTCCCCTTGTGATGCGTCAGCCGGCTGACGATGACGAACAGCGGCGCATCCGGCCGCGCTTCCAGGCCCAATTCGGCCTGTAGCGCGCGTTTCACCTCGGGCTTGCCGACAAGGTCATGGCCGAAGCTACGCGGCAGATGCGGATCGCTCGCCGGGTTCCAGACCGAATAGTCGACGCCATTGAGGATGCCCGACAGATCGGCCCCGCGGTGGGCGAGCAGCCCGTCCAGGCCACAACCGGCCGGACCCGACTGGATCTCGCGCGCATAGGTCGGGCTGACGGTGGTCAGGCGGTCGGCATAAAAGCAACCGGCCTTGAGAAAACCCAGGCGGCCGTGGAATTCGACGCCATCGATCGCGTAGGTCTCGGGCGGGAGTTCGAGGCGCCCGACCATATCCGGCGGGAAGTTGCCTTGGTAGGCGATGTTGTGGATGGTCAACACCGACCCCGGGCGCCGCCCCAGCCACACCTTGACATAGGCGGGTGCCAGCGCGGCTTGCCAATCGTGCACATGCAACACGTCGGGGCGCCAGGCGATCGGGCTGAGGTCGGCGGAAAGCCATGCGGCAGCCCACGACAACAACCCGAAGCGCAGGGCATTGTCGGGCCAGTCACGACCATTCGCGTCCTGATAGGGGCCGCCATCGCGCCGGTACAGGGGATTGTCGAGCAGCCACACCCTCATGCCACTGTCGGGCATCTCGCCTTCGATCACCTCGGTCTGGCCGACACCCAGAACCTCACCGAGTCGCCCAATCAGCCGAGGCTGGCGCACCTTGGCCAGCGCTTCGGGGTAGGCAGGCAGCAGGAGGCGAAGATCGACGCCGATCTCGGCCAGAGCTGCGGGCAGGGCCCCGGAGACATCACCCAGCCCCCCCGTCTTCATCAGCGGAAAGGCCTCGGACGTGACGAACAGGACGCGCATGCCTCTCCCCCATGGACGGCGGCGAACGTAGATAGGCAGCCTAACCGAAAGGCCGGGCCGGCAAAAGGCTCCCCGCCGTATGCTGCGAAGGGATTAGCGCTCTGGGCTCATATTGTTGTTCGGCAGCGTCTATGGCACGGTCGTGTGCGTAGTCGAGGGACGCCATCGCATGTACGAAGAGCCGGAAACAGCGACAGCCGCCCCCCTCGACATGCCGCGCCACCTGCGCAAGACGCTGGCCCTGGTGTTGGCCGGCGGACGCGGCAGCCGCCTGAAGAACCTGACGGACTGGCATGCCAAGCCGGCCGTACCCTTCGCCGGCAAGTTCCGCATCATCGACTTCACACTCTCCAACTGCATAAATTCAGGCATCCGCCGCATCGGCGTGCTGACGCAATACAAGGCCCACAGCTTGATCCAGCACGTTCAGCGCGGCTGGGGCTTCCTGCGCGGCGAGTTCGGTGAATTCATCGAGCTGTTGCCGGCACAGCAGCGGACGACCGGCGAGAACTGGTACCGCGGCACCGCCGACGCGGTTTATCAGAACCTCGACATCATCCGCGCTCACGATCCCGATCACGTGCTCGTGCTCGCCGGCGACCACGTCTACAAGATGGATTACGGCAAGATGCTGGCGGCGCACATCACCACCGGCGCCGATGTGACGGTCGCATGCATCGAGGTGCCGCGCGAGGAGGCCAGCGGCTTTGGCGTCATGGCCGTGAACGAAGCCATGAACGTGGTGGAGTTCGCGGAGAAACCGGCCGATCCCAAACCGATCCCCGGCCAGCCGGATCGGGCATTGGCCAGCATGGGCATCTACGTCTTTCGAGCCCGCTTCCTTTACGACCATCTCGAGCGCGATACCGGCGACCCCGCGTCGGAACACGATTTCGGCAAGAACGTCATCCCATCGCTGATCGGGCGCTTCAAGGTAATCGCCCACCGCTTCGGCGACTCCTGCGTCAGGGACGGATTGGTCAAGGACCCCTACTGGCGCGACGTCGGCACCGTCGACGCCTATTGGGAGGCCAACATCGACCTCACCACCATCACTCCCGATCTCAATCTATACGACACGAACTGGCCGATCTGGACATACCAGGAGCAGCTGCCACCGGCGAAGTTCGTGTTCGATTCCGACAATCGCCGCGGCATGAGCGTCGATTCCATGGTATCGGGCGGCTGCATCATTTCGGGCTCGACCGTGCGGCGCTCCCTGCTGTTCTCGAACGTCCGCGTCAACAGCTATTGCCTGATCGAGGATTCGGTGCTCCTGCCCAACGTCGATCTCGGCCGCCACAGCCGGTTGCGCCGCTGCATCGTCGATACCGGCTGCGTCATTCCGCCAGGGATGGTGGTCGGTGAAGATGCCGCCCTCGATGGCGTGCGCTTTCACCACACGAGCAAGGGGATCACCCTGGTCACCGCGGACATGTTGCGCAAACTGATCGGCTGAGTGGCCTTCCGCGGGATTGTGTCGCTCCCGCCATTCCCTACATCAAGGGCAGGAACTCCATCTCATGGAGGATTCGCCATGAAGGCTGCAATGCTCTTCACCGGAGGCGGGCCGTTGGTGATGCTGACGGAACGCGACTCCATCGACCACCCGGACGTGTTGAACGGCCTGCGCGCCAAGGGGGTGACGAAGTTCATCGGCCATGAACTTCCGCTGGAGGAAGTCCGCAGCCGCTACGGTCATCATTACGAAGCGGTGGTGGGCGATCTCCGCCAGACGGACGCGTTGCGCGTCCTAGATGCCGATGGCCATCACGCTTTCCAACTGTTCAGCCTGAGCGGTCTCGGCCCTGCGGTGATATACGAAGGCACGTCATCAAACGTCGCTGCATGAAGAGGCGCCCCCTCCCGCCGCGGGAAGGGGCGCCAGGCCATCAGGCGGCCACCGGCTGGCGGCTTTGCACCACCCGGAATCGCCCGGCGACGAAGGCGCTGTCGGTCAATGAGGCATTGGCCGCGGGGTTGGCGCCGGAGGCGTGGAAATCACTGAACGCCGCCGACTGGTTGACGTAGATGTTGCCGGTCAGGTTGCACGACAGGGCCACGCCTGCGTCGGCACATAGGTCCTCCGCCTTCGCCAGCACCTCCCTGTCCGACGAGTAGACGGCCGCGGTGATGGCGCCTTTGTCCTGCGCCATGGCGGTCGCCCGCTCGAGGGCGGCATCGGTGGACGCGGCCGCGATCACGAAGACCACCGGGCCGAAGCACTCCCGGCCGTAAGCGGCGGCCTCGGCGGCCGTCACCTTGAGCACCAGCGGGGTACGGATGCGTGCCCCCGGATACTTGGGATGGGTCAGCGACCGCGACGGCAGCACCACCGTTCCCAGCCCCTGCGCCTCCTCGATGCGCGCCGCCGTCGCTTCGGACTGGATGGCGCCCAGGATCTCCACCGCCCGCTCGGGCACCGCCAGGAAATCGTCCAGCGCCTTGGCGATGGCGCCGGCGGTCTCATCGAAACTCAGATGACCCTGCGCCGTATCGATGCCGCCCTCGGAAACCCAGAGATTTTGCGGCGTCGTGCACATCTGGCCAGAGTACAGCGACAACGAGAAGGCCAAGTTCTTCAGCATTCCGTCGAAATCGGGCGGGCTGTCGATGACGGCGAAGTTCACTCCCGCCTTCTCGGTATAAACCTGGGCATGACGGGCGTTCTGCTCGAGCCAGTCGCCGAAGCTGGAGCTGCCGGTGAAGTCGATGATGCCGACCTCGGGCCGCATGGCCAGTTCCTGCGCCACCGGCCGGTCGGCGCTGTCGACGGCGAGTTGCACGATGTCTTCCGGCATACCGGCTTCGGCCAGCACCTCGCGCGCCACCGCCACCGACAGTGCCAGCGGCAGCACCACCGACGGGTGCGGCTTGGCGATGATGGTGTTGCCGGTGACGAGGCTGGCGAACAGGCCGGGATAGCCGTTCCAGGTGGGGAAGGTGGCGCAGCCTATGACGACGCCGATGCCGCGCGGCACGATGTGATAGGTCTTGTCGAGGCGGATCGGCTCGCCCCTGCCCTGGGGCTTTTCCCAGCGCACCGAGGTCGGCACCAGGCGCATGGCGTCATAGGCATAGGCCACCGCCTCCAGCCCCCGCTCCTGGGCATGCGGCCCGGCAGCCTGAAAGGCCATCATCAGCGGCTGGCCGGTGGTGTGCATGACGGCGTGCGCCATCTCGGGGCTGCGCTGGTTCAAGCGATCGAGAATTTCCAGGCAGATGCCGGTGCGTTCCTCGATGCTCACCCGCCGCCACACCCGCGCGGCGGCCCGCGACGCTTCGATCAGTGCCGGTACGTCTGCGCGCGGATAGGCAATGCCCAAATCGAAGCCATAAGGGCTTCGTTCGCCGGCCACCGTTTCCGTGGCGGGTTGGCTGATGGCGAAAGGCTTGTTCAGGCGCGCCTGGAACGCCTCCTCGGCGGCGCCGAGATCGCCATAGGCCTTGGCCGATTCGGAGTAAGCACTCCAGAAGCCGCGCCGCCTTATCGCCTCCAGCGCCCCCTGCAGCTTGTCCTGGTGGCGTGCGAAGAAGTCAGACATGTGTTCCTCCTGGTGTGGTACGCGCGGCCCGCACGCGCGCCGCGTCAACAATCACTTGCCGGTCAAAGTTGGCACTTGCCGGTCAAAGTTGGCCGACCCAGCCCTTCACCCACTCCACCGCGGCAATATCGGGCAGAGGCGTCTCGCAGGCGTCGATCTCCAGCCGTTCGCCAACGCGGTGCGCGCCAAGGCCGGCGAACATTTCGTCGAGCTCTCGGCCGGCGGCGCAAAAGTGCGCGTGCGTCGTGTCGCCGAGGGCGATCACGCCGTAGCGGACGCCGGACAGATCCGGCCGCTCGGTCCGCAAGGACTCCGCCAGGGGCATGATGTTGTCGGGCAGCTCGCCGTCGCCGTGCGTCGAACTGCAGATAAGCACCAGAGGCCGGTGCGCCAATTCCAGCGATTGGGCATCCCCCTCGTTTGCTACCTGTGCGGAATGGCCAAGCCGCGTCAACTCGTCACCGACCATTTCGCCAACCATCTGGGCGTTGCCGGACTCGGTTCCCACCAGAATCAGTATGTCGCTCATGAGCAATCTCACATGTTGGGGCGTCGCTGTAGTTTTTATGATACCAACTCGCAGCTCAGTTGGTTTATTTTTGTATCAACTCACGGCCCCCCGCAAGCCCCCGACGAAAAGATTGATTGTCGCCGGGTGCCGCGACGCTAGGCTGGCGGCGCACGGAGTGACCATCCCGGCCGAAAAACGGGCCGCAGCAACAGGGAGCAGGCATGACTTACGAGACCATCCAGGTGCAGCGTGACGGCAACGTGGCGACGGTGACCCTCAACCGCCCCGACAAGCTCAACAGCTTCAACCTGACCATGCACGGCGAACTGAGTGCGGCTATGCGTGACGTGGCCGAAGACACAGACGTGCGCGCCGTGCTGCTCACCGGCGCCGGCCGCGGCTTCTGCGCCGGCCAGGACCTCGGCGACCGCGCCATCCGCAGCGGCGACGAGGCCCCCGACCTCAGCCAATCCATCGAGCAGTGGTACAATCCGCTGGTGCGCCGCCTGCGTGGCATGGAAAAGCCGGTGGTCTGCGCCGTCAACGGCGTCGCCGCCGGCGCCGGCGCCAACATCGCCCTGGCCTGCGACATCGTGCTCGCCGGCAAATCGGCCAGCTTCATCCAGGCGTTCTGCAAGATCGGCCTAGTGCCGGATTCGGGCGGCACCTGGACGTTGCCGCGCCTGGTCGGCCTGGCCCGCGCCCGCGCCCTGGCGCTGCTGGGGGAGAAGGTCACGGCCGAGCAGGCGGAGGCCTGGGGGATGATCTGGAAATGCGTCGACGATGCCGACCTGCTGCCGCAGGCCCAGGCGCTCGCCAGCCATCTCGCCGCCCAGCCGACCAAGGGCCTGGCGCGGATCAAGCGCGCCCTGGACGCCAGCGGCAGCAACACCCTGGACGAGCAACTCGATCTCGAGCGCGATTTCCAGGCCGCGTGCGGGCGTAGCTATGACTATCAGGAAGGCGTGGCCGCGTTTCTCGCCAAACGCACGCCCAAGTTCGAGGGGCGCTGATCATGACCGGGAGCGAGCGCGCCCAGCGCATCGCGGATGCCGTCGGCCGCCACATGTTCGCGCGCGACAACTGTGCCCAGGCGCTAGGCATGCGGCTGGAGGAGATCCGCCCCGGCTATGCCCGCATGAGCATGGCGGTGCGCGACGACATGACCAACGGCCACAAGATCGCCCACGGCGGCATGATGTTCACCCTGGCCGACGCCAGCTTCGCTTATGCCTGCAACGCCTACAACCATCCGGCCGTGGCCGCCGGCTGCGATATCGTCTTCCCGGCGGCCGCCAAGGCCGGCGACCTCTTGACGGCGGTTTGCGAAGAAAAGCATATGCGCGGACGCAGCGGTGTCTATGATGTCACCATTACAAACCAGGACGGCGAGGTCGTCGCGCTCTTCCGCGGCCATGCGCGGCGGCTGCAGGGGACGGTCGTGCCCGAGGAGGATTTAGCAGCCTATGTCCAGCAAGCGTGATGCCTTCATCTGTGACTATGCCCGCACTGCCATCGGCCGCTATGGCGGCGTGCTGGCCAAGGTGCGCACCGATGATCTTGCCGCGGTGCCGATCAAGGCGCTGATCGAGCGCAACGACGCCATCGAGCCGTCCGACTTCGACGAGGTCGTTCTCGGCTGTGCCAACCAGGCCGGTGAGGACAATCGCAACGTCGCGCGCATGGCGGCGCTGTTGGCTGGCCTGCCGGTCGAGGTGCCCGGCGCCACCATCAACCGCCTGTGCGGCTCGGGCATGGATGCCGTCGGCTACGCCGCCCGCGCCATTGCCGCGGGCGAGGCCGATCTGGTGCTCGCCGGCGGCGTCGAGAGCATGTCGCGCGCGCCCTTTGTCATGCCCAAGGCGACCGAGGCGTTCTCGCGAGCCAACGAGGTGTTCGACACCACCATCGGCTGGCGGTTCGTCAACCCGGTGATGAAGGCGCAGTACGGTATCGATTCCATGCCGGAGACGGCCGAGAACGTCGCCGCCGAGCACAACATCAGCCGCGCCGACCAGGACGCCTTTGCCCTGCGCAGCCAGGCCCGGGCCTCGGCCGCCCAGGAGAGCGGCCGCTTCGCCAAGGAAATCGTGCCGGTGCGCATCCCGCAACGCAAGGGCGACCCGATCGTCGTCGACAAGGACGAGCACCCGCGCGCCACCTCGCTCGAAGCCTTGGCCAAGCTGCGGGCGCCGTTCCGCGAGGGCGGCACGGTGACCGCCGGCAACGCGTCTGGCGTCAACGACGGCGCTGCCGCCCTCATGCTCGCCTCGGCCGAGGCGATGGAACGCTATGGCCTGGTGCCGAAGGCGCGCGTGCTGGGCATGGCCACCGCCGGCGTGGCGCCGCGCGTCATGGGCATCGGCCCGGCGCCGGCCAGCAAGAAGCTGCTGGAGCGGCTCGGCCTATCGATCAAGGATCTCGACATCATCGAGCTCAACGAGGCCTTCGCCGCCCAGGGTTTGGCGGTCATGCGCCAGTTGGGCATCGCCGACGACGACACCCGCGTCAATCCCAACGGCGGCGCCATCGCCCTCGGCCACCCGCTGGGCATGAGCGGCGCCCGCATCGTCGGCTCGGCGGCGCTGCAGCTCGAGCTGAGCGGTGCCAAGCGCGCCCTGTGCACCATGTGCATCGGCGTCGGCCAGGGGATCGCCATGGTCATCGAACGCGTCTGACCGGTATCTCTCCCGTGCGCCAGTGGCACGGGAGAGTCCCCTCCCCTTCGTCGTGTCGACCTCGCCCGGACGCCGGCGTTAAGCTGGCGCCCAAAGTGTTGGGCGACAAGACACCGAATCGGGAGGCAGGGAATGTCCCACCGTGCACCGCCGCCGCGCGAGTCGCTGGATCCCATCGAGATCGCCAGCCGCGACGCGATCACCGCGCTGCAAACCCAGCGACTGAAATGGTCGCTGCGGCACGCCTACGACAACGTGGCGCATTACCGCAAGAAGTTCGACGACCACGGCGTCCACCCCGACGACTTCCGCGACCTCGCCGACCTCGCCAAATTCCCGTTCACCACCAAGGACGACCTGCGCCAGACCTATCCCTTCGGCATGTTCGCCGTGCCGATGGACGAGATCGTGCGGATCCATGCGTCGTCGGGCACCACCGGGAGGCCCACGGTCGTCGGCTACACCCACAACGACATCGACATCTGGGCACAGGTGATGGCGCGCTCGATCCGCGCCGCCGGCGGCCGGCGCGGCGACAAGGTCCACGTCGCCTATGGCTACGGCCTGTTCACCGGCGGCCTCGGTGCCCATTACGGCGCCGAGCGGCTGGGCTGCGCCGTCATCCCCATGTCGGGCGGCTTCACCGAACGCCAGGTGCAGTTGATCGGCGACTTCCGCCCCGACGTCATCATGGTGACGCCCAGCTACATGCTGTGCATCGCCGACGAGATGGAGAAGCAGGGCCTCGACCCCATGCAGTCGTCGCTGCGCATCGGCATTTTCGGTGCCGAGCCGTGGACGCCGGCGATGCGCGAGGAGATCGAGCGCCGCCTGCCGCTCGACGCCATCGACATCTATGGCCTGTCGGAGGTCATGGGCCCGGGCGTCGCCCAGGAGTGCATCGACACCAAGGACGGCCTGCACATCTGGGAAGACCACTTCTTCCCCGAAGTCATCGATCCGGGCAGCGGCGCGGTGCTCCCCGACGGCGAACAGGGCGAGCTGGTGTTCACCTCGCTGACCAAGGAGGCGCTGCCCATCATCCGCTACCGCACCCGCGACCTTACCCGGCTGATGCCGGGCACGGCCCGCTCGATGCGGCGCATGGCCAAGATTACCGGGCGCTCGGACGACATGCTGATCATCCGCGGCGTCAACGTCTTCCCGACCCAGATCGAGGAGATGATCCTGAAGGACGAGCGGCTGTCACCGCACTACCAACTCGAGGTCTACCGCGACAACCACCTCGACAGCCTCGACATCCATGTGGAGCCGCGCCCCGAGATCGCCTGGAGCGCCGCCGCGCAAGACAGCATCGCCCGCGATCTCGCCCACCATGTGAAGAGCTACATCGGGATTTCGGCCAAGGTGCGGGTGCGCGAGGTCGGTACGATCGAGCGGTCGCTGGGCAAGGCCAAACGCGTCGTCGACCGCAGGCCAAAGGATTAGGAGGATTAGAAGGATTAGGAGGAGCGCGGAGCTCCAGGTCCGCTTGCGCGTTGCGGAGCTGGAGCTCCGCGCTCCAAAAAAAAGAAAGCCGCGGCGTGCGCGGCTCAAGTTTAGGGAGGAAACGTCCAGGATGCAGCAACAAGCTCGCGCTTGCGCCACATCCCGTAGATAGGATGCTGCATTGCAAAATTCAAGGCGGCGACGCGCGAGTTCAGCCGCGCGCCTCGTACAGCGCATCGAGAGCCGCCCCGTACACGGCGCGGATGGCGTGGCGCCGAATCTTCAAGGTCGGCGTCATCATGCCGTTGCCCACCGAAAAGACTTCGGCCGACAAGATGAACCGGCGCACCTTCTCGGCCTGGCCCAACTCCTTGTTGACCCGTTCGATTGCGTTGGCAATGGCCTTGCGGAAGGCCGGATCGTCGATGACGGCGGACAGATCGGCGGTCTTGCCATACGCCTGCGCCCATTGCGCGGCGAACTCGGCTTCGGGCACGATCAGCGCGACGAGGTGCGGGCGCTTGTCGCCATGCACCATCACCTGGGCGATCTCCGGCTGAAGGGCGAGGAACCCCTCCACCCGCTGCGGCGAGATGTTGTCGCCGCCGGAATTGACGATCAGGTCCTTCTTGCGGTCGGTGATGCGGATATAGCCGTCGGCGTCGATCTCGCCGATGTCGCCGGTATGCAACCACCCGTCACGGACGACCTCGGCGGTGGCCGCGGCATCCTCCCAATAGCCCTGCATCACCAGCTCGCCGCGCACCAGGATCTCGCCATCTTCGGCAATACGCACGTCGACGCCAGCCAGCGGGCGCCCGACGGTGTCGATCTTGATCTTGCTGGGCGCGTTGCAGCTGATGACGGGCGCACTTTCGGTTTGGCCGTAGCCCTGCAGGATGCGCACGCCCAGTGCCAGGAAGAACATGCCGACCTCGGGATTGAGCGGCGCGCCACCCGAGACCATCGCCTTGAGCCGCCCGCCGAAGCGTTGGGCCACCTTGCGGCGCACCAGGAGGTCGAGCAGGCGGTCATACAGGCGCTCGCGCCAGCTCAGCGAATCCGGGTCCTCGAGACGCCTGGTGCCGAGTTCCAGCGCCTTGTGGAATAGCTTGGCCTTGCGCCCGCCGGCGCGGTCGACGCCACGCAGGATGCGGGCGCGCAGCACCTCGTACAGCCGCGGCACCGCGGTCATGATCGTCGGCCGTGCCTCGAGCAGATTGGCCGCAAGGCCGTCGATGCTCTCGGCATAGTAGATCTGCGCCCCAAGGGAGATGGGGAAGAACATGCCGGCCGTGTGCTCGTACGCATGCGATAGCGGCAGGAATGACAGGAACACCTCATGCTCGAGACCAAGCTCAAGCAGCACCTGATAGGCGCCGTAGCAGTTGTGGAGGATGGCGCCGTGCGACAGCATCACCCCTTTGGGGGCGCCGCCGGTGCCCGAGGTATAGATGAGGCAGGCGGTATCCTGGCGGCGCAGGGCGGCCACGCGCGTATGCAGCGGCTCCTCCGGCTGGGCCGCACCGGCTTGCAGGACCTCTTCCCACGGGTGAAGCACCAGCCCGGGACTCTGATGCAATTCCAGCGGCTCCATATGGATGATCATCGGCAGGTGTATCGCCTGCAGCGCCGCCACCATGACGCGCTCGGCCAGTTGCGGCGTCGATACGATCACCGCTTTGGCGCCGGAATTGTTGAGAATGTGCAGGTGGTCCTTGGGCGTGTTGGTCGTGTAGGCGGGCACCGTTATGGCGCCGGCCGCCATGATGCCCTGGTCGGCGATGCACCACTCGGGGCGGCTTTCCGAGACGACGACCACGCGATCATGGGGCTGAATGCCGATCGCCGTGAGCCCGCGCGCCAGCGTCGAGACGCGGTCGGCGGTCTCGCGCCAGGACAGCGGCTGGTATTTGCCATCGCGCTTGTGCCACAGGAACGGCGCATCGCCATGTTGCGCCACCTTGCCGAAAAACATGGCGGGCAAACTCGTCAGGCTCTGGTAGTCCATCCCCTTTCCCCCTTGTCTTCGCCTACCGGTGATGGGAAAGGTGGCGGTCGGCGTTGTTGTGCGGCTGATGGTCGCGAAGTTTACTTGGCGCTGTAAATCCTCATACCCATATCGCTGACGGTCCGAAAGGAGAAACTTATGACGCACGAGACAGGCAACGCACGGATCCAGGCGGAATTGGGGGCGATGCCCGAATGGGATCTGAGCGCCCTGTACGACTCGCCCGACTCTCCCAAGATCGAAGCCGACCTCGCCGCCGCCGACCGCCAGGCCAAGGCCTTCGCCGACCGCTACCAAGGCAAGCTCGCCGCGCTGAGCGGCGACGACCTCGGCGAGGCGGTCGCCGAATACGAGCGCATGTCCGAAACGCTCAGCCGGGTGATGTCCTTCGCCTATCTCCATTACGCCGCCCATGTCGCCGATGCCGCGCGCGGGCGCTTCTTGCAGTCGATGCAGGAGCGCACCACCGCGATCACCATCAACACGCTGTTCTTCACGCTGGAGCTGAACCGGCTGGAAGATGCGGTGCTGGAAGAAAAGTTGGCCAGTCCCAGGCTGGCGCATTACCGGCCATGGCTGCGCGACCTACGGGTTTTCCGGCCGCACCAGCTCTCCGACGAAATTGAGCGTCTGCTGCATGAGAAGGAAGTGGCCGGACGCTCGGCCTGGGTCCGGCTGTTCGACGAAACGCTGGCCGACTTGCGCTTCACCGTCGATGGCAAGGAACTGACCGAAACCGAGACCCTGCACCTGCTCTCCGACAAGGACCGCAACGTGCGCCGCTCTGCGGCCAAGGCCCTGGGCGAGGTGCTGGGCCGCAACATCCGCCTGTTCGGGCACCTCACCAACACCTTGGCCAAGGAAAAGGAGGTCGAGGACAAGTGGCGCAACTACGCCCATCCGTGGTCGGCCCGCAATCTCGCCAACCAGGTCGAGGACGAGGTGGTCGATGCCCTGGTGCAGGCCGTCAAGGGTTCCTACGATCAGCTCGCCCACCGCTACTACAAGCTGAAAGCCAAGTGGTTCGGTGTCGAGGCCCTGGACTACTGGGACCGCAACGCGCCGCTGCCCGATGACGACGATCGCGTGTTCACCTGGGATCAGGCCACCGACACCGTGCTTGCCGCCTATGCCCGCTTCTCGCCCGAGCTGGCGGCGATCGGGCGGCACTTCTTCGACAATGGCTGGATCGACGCGCCGGCGCGGCCGGGCAAGGCGGGCGGCGCCTTCGCCCACCCCACGGTGCCCTCGGCCCATCCCTATCTGCTGCTGAATTTCCTGGGCAAGACCCGCGACGTCATGACCCTGGCCCACGAGCTCGGCCACGGCGTTCATCAGGTGCTGGCGGCCGAGCAGGGTCAGCTCATGGCCGACACACCGCTGACCCTGGCCGAGACGGCCTCGGTGTTCGGCGAGATGATGACGTTCCGCGGCATGCTGGACAACGAGACCGACCCCAAGCGTCGCCGCACCATGCTGGCCGGCAAGGTCGAAGACATGCTCAACACCGTGGTGCGCCAGGTCGCCTTCTACGAATTCGAGCGCGCCATTCATGCCGAGCGGCGCAACGGTGAGCTGTCGGTGGAGCGCCTGGGCGTGATCTGGATGGACGTGCAGTCGCAGAGCCTCGGCCCGGCCATCCGTTTCGAGGACGAGTACAAGTATTACTGGGCGTACATCCCACACTTCATTCATTCGCCGTTCTACGTCTATGCCTATGCCTTCGGCGATTGTCTGGTGAATTCGCTCTACGACGTGTACCGCTCCGGCGCGCCGGGATTCGAGCGCAAGTACATCGACATGCTGCGCGCCGGCGGCACCTTGC
>JAKFEE010000004.1:0-68256 GCA_036675815.1 Rhodospirillaceae bacterium | reverse complement strand
CGATGCGCTGACTGAACGAGTTCCGGTAGTTCCCCGGGCCTCGCCGCCTGCGCATCCCTTCCCGTATTCACTTCTCAAACAGCCGGGGGCCGAAGCCCCGTTCCCCTCAGCGGGGAGGCCGGCTTGTACGCCCGAACCGGGGGGCCGTCAACACGTTTTTTCTGGCGGCAGCCCGATCGCCTGGCCGCAGCGGTGCCCGGCGGCGGCCCCCGGCGACTGCCCGCCGGCGGGCGCCACGCGGCGCGCAGCCCCATGATCCGCCACGCCTCGTCCGTCAGGTCACCACGCATTCTCAACGCTTAGTTCTTGGGCGGCAGCGCCCGCTCGGCATTGTTCTTGTCGATCAGGACATGCTTGATGAACACGTGTTGATCGGGCCGCTGTCCCTTGAACCATGCGGCCATGGTATCGACCCCCAGCGTCCCCCACGCCACCGGATTGAGCTGCACGGTGAGGTCGAGTTCGCCCTTGGCCACCGACCGGACCGCCGGCGGGATGCCGTTCATGCCGCTGATCACCACGTCCTTCTTCTTGCCCGCGGCAATGGCCGCCTGCACAGCGCCCAGGGCCAACTCGTCGTTGGCGGCATAGATGACGCGCACGTCGGGATGGGCGACCAGGATGTCCTCGGCCTCGCGCAGGCCTTCCTCGCGGGTCAGCGCCACATTCTTGCGGAACACCACCGGCATGTCCGTCACGGCGCCGAGCGCCTCGTCGAACCCGGCCTCGATGTTCTGGAACGTTGCGGCCCCCGCCGGGCCGCCGATCATGGCGACCTTGCCCTTGCCGCCGGCGGCCTTGCTCAGCCAAGCGGCGATGTCGCGGCCGATCTGCTTCTCGTCCATCGACACGAACAGGGTCTGGTGCGGCGATTTGGCGCCGCGCGCCACCGAGATGATGGGGATGTCGGCCTTGGCCGCCGCCTCGTAGGCGGCGGCGGTGGCCACGCCGTCGATCGGCGAGATCAGGATACCGTCGACCTTCTGCGCCACCAGGTCGAGCACGCCGTTGATCTGGGTATTGACGTCTTCGTTGGCGGTGACGAAGCGCACGGTCCAGCCCAACTCGCCGGCGCGGGTCTCGATGCCCTTGCGCATGGCGATGTAGAACGGGTTGGTGTCGGAGGCCAGGGCGACGCCCAGGACCTCGGCCTGCGCCGCCCCTCCGCCCAACGTCAGGGCGGCGGCGCATATCATTACGCGGAATGCCTTTCTCATGGACGCTCCCTTTCCTCGTTTTTTTCTCGTTGTTCAGCGCCGGCCCGACCGCAACTGATCGGCGGCGGCGGCGGCGATGATGACGACGCCGATCGCCACCCGCTGCCAGTAGGAGTGGACGTTCAGCAGGTTGAGGCCGTTGGCCAGCACCACCATGATGAACACCCCGATCATGCTCTTGTAGAGCTTGCCCTCGCCGCCCTTGAGCGAGGCGCCGCCCAGGACCACGGCGGCGATGGCGGTCAGTTCATAGAACTCGCCGGCGGTGGGCTGACCGGATTGCAGACGCGACGCCAGCATGACCCCGCCCAAACCGGCCAGGGCCCCGCACCACACATAGGCCGAGGCGGTGACGCGATCGACGGCGATGCCCGACAGATAGGCCGCCTCGCGATTGCCGCCGGTGGCGAACAGCCGCCGGCCATAGGCGGTCATGTGCAGGGTCCAGGCGAACACCGCGAACAGCCCCAGCGGTAGCCACACCAGGATGTGAACGCCCAGCCACATGCCGCGGCCGATCTCGAGGAAAGCGCCGGGCAGACCGTACTCGCCCGAGATGGGGCGGCCGTCGGTGATCAGCAGCGTGATGCCGCGCACCAGCACCATCGTGCCCAGGGTGACGATGAACGGACTGACCCGCAGCACGGTGACGGCCAGACCGTTGACGCCGCCGACCACGGCGCCGACACCGACGCCCGCGGCGATACCCAGCGGCACATTGGCCTCGACCATCACCCAGGCCGCGGTGCAGCCGGCGAGGGCGGCGGTCGAGCCGACCGACAGGTCGAAGCCGCCGGCGATGATCACATAGGTCATGCCGATGGCGATGACCGACATCACCGAGGCCTGCAGCAGGACGTTGTTCAGGTTCATCGGCGTGAAGAACCGCTCGCTGGCCAGCGAGGCCACGATCACCAGGACCGCCAGCGCGAGCAGCGGCATCTGATCGAACAGGGCCTGCCGTCCGCCAAGTCGGGGCCTGGGCAGGACGGGCGCCGCCGCGTTGTCTTTGACCATTGTCTCGCTCATCCGCCGAGGACCTCCCGCAACCTTCGTTCGCTGTAGTCGCCGCCACCGCGGCGAAGCGTCGCCACCCTGCTGCCCTGGCGCAACGCATGGACCTCGTCGCTCATCAGCATGACCTCCTGCAGTTCCGACGAGGCGAACAGGATCGCGCCGCCGTCGTCGACGAAGTCATGCATCAGCTTATGGATGCGCGATTTCGCGGCGACGTCGATGCCTTGGGTAGGCTCGTCCAACAGCAGCACCCCGATCTCGCCGACCAGCCAGCGGGCGAAGATGACCTTCTGCTGATTGCCGCCCGACAGCATGCGCACGGGCCGGCGGGCGTCACGCGGCCGGATGTCCAACTGTTCGATCAGATGCTCGACCATCACGTCCGCGGCGTGGCCGTCCAACCACCATCCCGTGGAGAAGCGCGCCAGGTGGGGCAGGATGATGTTGTCGCGGATGCAGAGATCCATGGCCAAGGCGAGGCGGCGCTCCGCCGGCACCAGGCCGATACCGTCGCGAATGGCCCGAGCCGGCCCGTCGTGCCGGCGAGGCCGGCCGGAAACGCGCAGTTCGGCGCCACCCTCGGCACCGTACAGCCGCCGCAGCAGGGTCGTCGTACCGCTGCCGAGCAGGCCGGCCAGACCGACGACCTGGCCGCGCCGTATGGTCAGCTCGCCGCCATCGACCTCCGCCGACAGGGCCGGCGGGCCGAAGTCGTTGCGGTGCGGACGGTGCATCTCGCCGAGATCGCGGCCGGTCATCAGGCGGATGATCTCGTCCTTGTCGATGGCGCCGCGGCGGCGTCGCGCCACCACGGCGCCGTCGCGCATCACCGTGCAGGCGTCGGACAGGCGAACGATCTCGTCCATTCGGTGCGACACGTAGATGATGCCGACGCCGCCGTCGCGCAGCTTGGCCAACAGTTCGAACAGCCGCTCGGCCTCGCGGTGTTCCAGCGAGGCGGTGGGTTCGTCGAGGATCAGCAGGCGGGCCTGGTGGCACAAAGCCTTGGCGATCACCACCAGTTGGCGCTCGGCGAAGGACAGGTCCTGCATGCGGGCATCGACGCTGCCGTGGTAATCGAGGCGGGCCAGAGTCGCGGCGGCGATGTCGCGCATGCGGCGGCGGTCGATGGTGGGGAACACGCCGAACAGCCGGCGCGTCGGCCAGGCGCCGAGCATGATGTTCTCGGCCACCGTGGCGGCGTGGACCACGCGCATCTCCTGGGGAATGACCACGATACCGGCCGCCTGCGCGGCGCGCGGACTGTCGAACCGGCAAGGGGTGCCGTCGAGCAGGATCTCGCCCTCGTCCGGCCGGTACACGCCGCCGAGAATGCGGATCAGGGTGGATTTCCCGGCACCGTTCTCGCCGACCAGGGTGTGGATCTGGCCGCGCTCGCCCTCCAGGCAAACGCCCCGCAACGCCCGGGTGCCACCGAAGCGTTTGGACACATTCCGGACAGACAAGAGTTCTGCGCCACACCCCATTTCGCCCCTCCCTCCCGCAGCCGCGACTTCTTGTCTTCACCCGGCGATTTCGCCGGAGCGGTCTGCGCTCCCTTCCTGCCAATGCCCTACAGGGAAGGCTTGCCCACCACCTCGCGGCGATGGTATTAAAGAATGATGTTCTTTTTAAAGGGCGGGTCAAGACATTTCCGCCGACTCCTCCCCTCCCCTAACCAATGGTCTAGAGAATGGCGCAAGTTAAAAAGACACTCGTGCGCAATGCGATTGTCGATGCGGCAAACGAATTATTCATGGAGAAAGGGTACTCGGCTACAACTTTGGCGGAGATTGCTTCCCTATCCGGGGTGACAATGTCCAATATATATAATTACTTCCGATCGAAGATGGATATTCTCTATGCAATCTACGAGCCGTGGCTCGATGCTCGCCTTGCGCGACTTGCCAGGAGCGTGTCGCGCATCCGCGATCCACGAAAGCGGCTGCGCACCGTCCTGATGGCGGTGCTGCGCGACATCCCGATGGAGAACAACGGCTTCGCCAACAACGTTCTGCAGGCGCTGTCGACCCGTACCGCCGACGAACCCTACTCGCGGGATCTGCTGTTGCGATCCGAGGCGAAGGTGTCCGCCATGATCCGCGACTCGTTGCCGCAATCCGCGCGTTTCGTCATGGCCGACGACCTGTTGGCCCATCTACTGTTCATGGCGTTCGACGGCTTCGCGGTGAACTACAAGGCCTACGGGCCGTCCCGCCGCGTCGAAGGCATCGTCGACATGATGTGCGACCTGATCATGTCGACGGCGGCCTACGACGCCCTCACCGAGGCCGGCGACTCCGCGGCCGTATGACGACCCAAAGCTTCAGTCCGCCGCCCCGTCGTCGAGCATGGCACCCAGCACGCGTTCCGGCGTCATCGGCAGCTTGCGCAGCCTTGTGCCCATGGCGTCGAACGCCGCGTTGGCAATGGCCGCGGGCACGCCGACCAGGCTGATCTCGCCCACCCCCTTGGCGCCGAACGGGCCGTCCGGCTCGGGATGCTCGACGATGATGGTGTGGATCTCGTACGGCACGTCGGCGGCGCCGGGAGCCTTGTAGTCCATCAGCGTCGGGTTGGACAGGCGCGGCCCATCCCACACCAGCTCCTCGGTCAGGGCGAAGCCCAGGCCCTGGACGAAGCCGCCCTCGATCTGCCCCTCGACCAGACGCGGGTTGATGGCGCGGCCGACGTCGTTGGCCGACCACGCCCGGGTGACGCTCATTTTGCCGGTGACCTCGTCGATCTCGACCTCGACGACCAGGGCGTTGAAGCTGAACACGCCGATGCGGCTGAACGGCAGCCCCACGGCCACGGCGCGCTTGGGATCGATGGTGGGCGAATCGTAGATCAGGCTCTTCGCGCCGACGATCGGGCCACGGCTGGCCCAATGCGTGAACCCGGCGACGGCGCCATAGGGCAGCGCCGTGTTCGACCCGGTGACGGCGACGAAACCGCCGTCGCGCACTTCCAGGGCATCGACCGGGCAAGTCAGCATCTCGGCCGCCGCTTCCTTGATCTGGCGGACGACCTCGCCGGCGGCGCCGGCCACCGCCCGCCCGGTGGTGTAGGTGACGCGCGAGGCGGTGGTCCCCCAGTTGTACGGCGACCCGTCCGTATCGGGCGTGGCGCAGACGACGTTGGCCACCGGCACCCTCAAGCTATCGGCGCAGATCTGGCTCAACACCGTGTCGGAGCCCTGGCCGATGTCGGTGGCCCCGGTATTGAGCACGAAGGTGCCGTCCTCCAGCATGCGCACGATGGCGCTGGTCGCCAGTAATCCGCCGACATGGGCGCAGGCGGACACCCCGTAGCCGAGCTTGACCCCCGGCCGCGACGGCCGCGGCCGCTTCCACCCCGAGCGCTCGCGCACGGCCTCCAGGCACTCGGCCAGACCGTTCGAGTTGACCTGCTGGCCACCGAACCACGGCTCCCCCGGACGCAGGGCGTTGCGCAGGCGCATGTCCAGGGGATCGATGCCGAGCCGATGCGCGATTTCATCGATCTGCTGCTCGCCGGCGAAGGCCACCTGCCCGTTGCCGAAACCGCGGAAGGCGCCGAACCGCATCTTGTTGGTGTAGACGACCCGGCCGAAGCAGCGGGTATTGGGTATGCTGTACGGCCCGCGCGCCATCAGCAGGCTGTAGCCCAGCACCCCCGGGCTGTCATCGGCGTAGGCGCCGCCGTCGAGCAGCGTTTCGACCTCGCGCGCCAGCAGGGTCCCGTCCTTGCGCGCGCCGGTGCGAATGCGGATTTTGAAGGGATGGCGCGCCCGCACCATCTCGAAATCCTCCTCGCGCGACAGGATCATCTTGACCGGCCGCTGCGCCGCCAATGCCAGGGCCACCACCAGCGGCTGGATATGGGCTTCCATCTTGTTGCCGAAGCCGGCACCGACGGTGGGCGTCATCGAATGCAGGCGCGACATCGGCAGGCCCAGCGATTCACACACGTTGGCCTGCACGCGAAAAACCGACTGGTTGGCCGACCACAGGTGAACGCGGCCGTTGGCGTCGACCTCGGCCAGCGCCCCGCACGGCTCCAGCGACAGATGGTATTGCGCCTGGGTCTCGTAGGTGCCCTCGACGACGATGTCGCATTCGGCGAAGGCGCGTTCGACGTCACCCTCGGCCAGCTCGGTGTAGGAGAACTGGTTGCCTTCGCATTTGGCGTCGAACACCTTGACGTAGGAATCGAGGTGCTCGTGCACCAGCGGCGCGCCCGGCGCCAGGGCTTCCTCCGGCGTCAACACCGCCGGCAGCTCCTCGTACGCGACCTCGATCAGGCGCGCCGCGCGGCGGGCGGTCGGCTCGTCGTCGGCCGCCACCACCGCCACCGGCTCGCCGACATAGCGGACCTTGCCGATGGCGATCGGGCCCTCGTCCTTGATGAAAGGCCCCATGAAGTGCTCGGTAAAATCGGCGCCGGTCAGAACGCAGCGGACCCCGGGCACGGCCAGCGCCTTGCTGGTGTCATAACCGAGGATGCGCGCATGCGCATGGGGGCTCTGGAGCACGGCGCCGTGCAGCATGCCGGGCCGGCTGAGGTCGGCGATGTAGGCGGCGCGGCCGGTGACTTTGGCGCGGACGTCGACCTTGGGGATGCTCTGCCCGACTTGGCTCGCATAGGTGTTCATCGCGCACCTCCGGCGGCAACGACGGCATCGATGATCTTACGGTAGCCGCTGCAACGGCAAAGGTTCCCCGACATGGCGGCACGCGCTGCGGCGACGTTCGGGTGCGGCGTTTCCTTGAGCAGCGCCGTCGCCGTCAGCACCATGCCGGAGGTACAGAACCCGCACTGGACGGCGCCATGCTCGACGAACGCCTCCTGCACCGGGGTCAGATCGTTACCCTCGGCCAGGCCTTCGATCGTGGTGATGTCATGGCCCGCGCAGGCGGCGGCCAGCATCAGGCACCCGCGCACCGGGCGGCCATCGAGCAATACCGTGCAGGCACCGCAGACGCCCTGGTTACAGCCGCGCTTGGCGCCGGTCAGCCCCAATGTTTCGCGAAGCACCTCGAGCAAGGTCGTCCTGCCGTCGGCGGGAACGGCGTGCTCGACGTCGTTGATGCGCAACGACACCGTGGCCATGGTTTGATCCATTGTCATGATGCGGCCTCCGCCTTGGCGCGCGCCGCAGCGACGGCGCGCCCGACCATCCGTGGCACCACCAGGCGCCGGTAATCCGACGAGGCGCGCACGTCGTCGACGGGATCGAGCGCCTCGGCGAGGCGCCGTCCCAGTTCGGCGACCGCCTGGGTGTCGAGCGGACCGCCGATGAGCGCCGCTTCGGCGTCGCGCAGCCGCACGGGCCGCGGGCCGCAGGCGCCAACGGCCACCCGCAGATCGGTGCAGCGGCCGCCATCCATGGCGACCACCACGGCGACGGTGGCAATGCCCATGTCGCCCTCGGTCTTGACCAACTTGTCGTAGACAGCGGCCGCCCGCGGCGCCGGCGGGAGGCGAACGCCGATCACGAACTCTCCGGCCGCGAGCGCCGTCGTGTACCAGTCCACGAAGAAATCCTGCGCGGCGATCCGTCGCGTGCCGGCGGCGCCGACGACCTCGATCTCGGCGTCGGCGGCGACGAGAGCGGCGGGATAGTCGGCTGCCGGGTCGGCGAAACTGATCGAGCCGCCGATGGTGCCCATGTTGCGGATGGGCGGCGTGGCGATGCGCTGGGCGGCCAGCCGCACCACCTCCTGGCTGCCGACGAGGCGGGCCTCGGCAGCCGTCGTTCGATGGCGCGTCATGCAGCCGATGGTGGCCGCGCCGTTTTCACCCACGGCGATGCCCGCCAGCGACTCGATCCGTTGCAGGCTGACGATGGCCGGCGGGTCCGCCAGGCCTGCGTTCATCATCGCCACCAAGGTGGCACCGCCCGACAGGCAGCGGGCGTCGGGATGATGGGCAAGACAGGCCACGGCCTCGGCGACCGTGCGAGGTTCAAGGAACGAGGTCATCACGCCTCCCCTCCGATCCCGGTTGTTCCGGGTTGCGCCAAGCGTCTCAGATGGCCCGCGGGCCGTCAATACAGAATGGCGTTCCTTTATATCCCGGAGATGCCTTCGCGCCAACCCCAACCAAAGGTGATAGCGCAGATCAGCGCCGTCGGCGATCGATTTCGGCTCTTGACGACCGGCCTACAAAAGTGACTAACATTCTTTAATGAACGACGCTCGTTTTTGGGCAAGTTCGCTCAATGAGGCGCCGACCGGCGGTATGGCCGGAGGTCAAAGGGAGGTCACATGAGCAAAGCCAAATGGGTGGTCGGCACCGACATCGGCGGCACGTTCACCGACGTCATCGGCGTCAACCTCGAGACCGGCGAGCAGCGCATCGGCAAGGTGCCGTCGACGCCGCCGACTTATTTCGATGGCGTCATCAACGGCTTGCGCCGAGCCGGGCTGCTGGGCGAGGAAACCTTGTCCTTCCGCCACGGCGCCACCGTGTCGACCAACGCCATTTTGGAGCGCAAAGGCGTCAAGACGGCGCTGATCACCACCATCGGCTTTCGCGACGTCCTCGGCGGCGGCCGCGCCGAGCGCATCTCCGCCTTCGAGCTGGACTGGGATCCGCCGGAACTGATCGTGCCGCGCCGCGACGTGCTGACGGTGAAGGAGCGCGTCAGCCCCTATGGCGAGGTCATGGTGCCGCTGGACGAGGACGACGTGCGCACCGCCGCCCGCAAGATCCGCAAGCGCGGCATCCAGTCGGTGGCGGTGGTCTACATGGATTCGTTCATGAACCCGGTGCATGAGATCCGCACCCGCGAGATCCTGCAAGAGGAGGTGCCCGAGGTCGACGTCACCTTGTCGCACGAGGTGCTGCCGCAGATGCTGGAATTCGAGCGCACCTGCACGACCGTGCTCAATGCCTATATCGCCCCGATCCTCAAGAACTACCTGCACGGCCTGTCCAACCGGCTAAAGAAGGATTGGAACTTCTCCGGGCCGATCCTGGTCACCACGTCGGGCGGCGGCGTCATCGGCATGGACGAGGCTTCCAAGATGCCGGCGCGCACCTTCCATTCGTCGCCGGTGTCTGGTGCCGTCGGCATGGCCGGCTACATAGGCTCGCTGGCCGGGTTCGACAACGTCATCGCCTTCGAGACCGGCGGCACCACCAACAACGTGTCGATGATCTACCGCGGCAGCCCGGCGATCACCCATGAGTGGAAGATCCTGTGGAACGTGCCGTGCTGCCTGCCCAGCGTGGATACCGTCTATATCGGCTCCGGCGGCGGCTCCATCGGCTGGGTGGACAAGGGCAAGATCCTGAATGTCGGGCCGCAGTCCATGGGCGCGGTGCCCGGGCCGGCCTGCTACGGCCAGGGTGGCGACGAGCCGACCAACACCGACTGCCAGATCGTGCTCGGTCGCATCGATCCCAACTACTATCTCGGCGGCGAACTCACGGTCGACGGGGCGCTGTCGCGCAAGGCGCTGGCCGAGAAGATCGGCGCCGTCTACGGCTGGTCGGCCGAGGACGCCGCCGCCAACATGTACCAGGTGGCCATGACCAATCTGATGATGGCCATGCGCATCCAGACGGTGGCGCGCGGCTGGGATCCCCGCGACTTCGCCATCGTGCCCTATGGCGGCGGTGGCGCGCTCTATGCCTGCGACCTCGCCCGTGAGATCGGGTCGGCCACCGTGGTGGTGCCGCCGCTGCCCGGCTATGCCTCGGCTTTCGGCGCCATCCGCGTCGACATGAAGCACGAGTTCACCGTGGCCATCCACAAGGTCGAGGACGAGCTCGACTATGACTGGCTGAACGCCGAATTCGACAAGCTGGTCGGCCGCGCCGTCGAGACCATCAAGAGCGAAGGCATCGCCGAGGCCGACATCACCGTGCAGCGCCTGGCCGACGTCAAGTATTTCAGCCAGAGCCGCTTCTTCACCGTCGACGTGGCCCCCGGCCGCATCGACGGCTTGGCCGAGATCACCGAGAACTTCCTCAGGCTGATGAAGGAGGCCTACGGCTACAACCTGCCCACCGGCTACACCCCGATCGAGATCGTCAACCTGCGCGTGGTCGCCATGGGCAAGATCGCCAAGCCGGACCTGCAGAAGATCGACCGCAAGACGACGCTGTCGGATGCCCGCAAGCCCGACCGCCAGGTGTGGTTCAAGGACGCCGGCTTCGTCGACACCAGCATCTATCAGCGCGACATGCTGCCGGCCGGTGCCACCTTCGACGGCCCTGCCATCATCGAACAGGCCGATACCACCGTGGTGATGCCGCCGCGCACTCATTGCCGGGTCGACGACTACGGCAACCTCGTCATCACCGTCGAGCGCTGAGGAGGAACGTCATGACCGATACCACTGGCCTCAAGATGGACCTGATCACCTTCGAGGTGATGCGCAACGCCTTCGTCGCCGCCTGCTACGAGGCCTCGACCACCATCGAGCGCATCGCCTATCACCCGGTGATCGGCATGGGTCGCGACCGCTCCAATGCCATCCTCACCCCCGATGCGCGCCTGGTGGCACACGGCCATACCGATGCCGCCGCCCACTATGCGTCGTTCGAGCCCAGCGTCGCCGAGCTGATGAAGGACATCCCCAAGGAGACGATGCGGCCGGGCGACACCTACCTGTTCAGCGACCCCTATCGCACCGGTAGCCACGTCAACGACACCCGCATGATCCGGCCCATCTTCTACAAGGGCCAGATCGTCGCCTTCGCCTGCACCGTCATCCACTGGGCCGACATGGGCGGGCCGATGCCGGGCACGTTCAACCCGGAAGCCACCAGCTGCTATGCCGAAGGCATCCGCATCCCGCCGATCCGCCTGTTCGTCGAGGACAAGCTGAACGAGGAGCTGTTCGGCCTGATCGCCATCAACATCCGTGGCGCGGTCGAGCGGCGCGCCGACCTGCAGGCGCAGTTCGAAGCGTCGCGCCTCATCGACCGGCGCATCACCGAACTGTGCGAACGCTATGGCGTCGAGACCCTGTTCCAGGCCTATGAGGAGCAGTTCGACTACACCGAGCGGTTGATGCTGGCTGAACTGGCCGCGCTGCCCGACGGCGAGTGGGAGTTCGAGGACTTCGGCGACCAGGACGTCATGAGCCCCGGCAAACCACCGATCCGCGTCCACTGCAAGCTGACCAAGACGGGCACCAAGCTGAGCTTCGACTGGACCGACAGCGACCCGCAGCCGCGCGCCTCGTGGGGCGGCAGCCGGGCCACGCTGATCGGCGGCAACTATCTGGGGTTCATGATCTGCTTCCCCAGCCTGTTCCCGCTGAACCACGGCATCATCCGCAATCTCGAGGTCGTGTCCAAGCCCGGCACCTGCGTCGACGTGGTGTTCCCGGCGCCGACCACCGGCTACTGCTCGGGGGCCTTCGACAAGATCGAGGCGGTGACCATCGCCTGCCTGGCCGGACCGATGGGCAAGGTGCAGCCGTGGCGGGTCTATCCGGCGGCGGTGTCCTTGACCAACCTGTGCATGGGCGGCTTCAATCCGCGCACCAAAAAGCCGTTCGTGCAGTATACCTATGCGGTCGGCGGCGAGAACGCACGCACCTTCAAGGACGGCAAGTCGCTGATCTTCATGCGCTTCTGCAACGCGCGGACCATTCCGCAGGAGCTGGAGGAGCGCTGGTTCCCGGTGATCTACACCGCCTACGAGGCCCGCGCCGACTCCTGCGGCCACGGCATGCGGCGCGGTGGCTTCGCCCTGGTGCGCGAACTGCAGGTGCTGACCGACGTCACCATGACCATCCATGGCGACCGCGAGAAGCACGCGCCGTTCGGCCTGGCCGGCGGCCTCAATGGCGGCGGCAGCATGCTGATCGTCAACAAGGGTACCACCCGCGAGGTCAATGCCGGCATGTACGCCACCGGCGTCGAGCTGAAGAAGGGCGACACCGTCTACTATTCGTCGAGCGGCGGTGGCGGCTTCGGCGACCCGCTCAAGCGCGATCCGCGGCTGGTCCTCGACGACGTCATGGACGAGTGGTTGAGCGTCGACGCGGCGCGCCAGTACTACGGCGTGGTCATCGAGGAGATCGACGCCGAAGCCTGCGACTATCGCATCGACGAGGCCGCCACCGAAGCGTTGCGCGCCGAGATGGCCAAGACCGGCTTCACCGAGGGCACCGGCCCCCATCAGTTGCATCCCCAGGGCAAGTTGATCCAACCGGCGTGGATTCCGACCGAAGAGGAGGTCAGGCCGCACATCACCGTCTCGCGTCCTCCGGGTTGGTAGGATTGGCTCCCGCGTTCGAGTTCGAGAAGAAATGCCCCCTGTCCGTCATTCCCGCAAAAGCGGGAATCCATTCCGCCGTCGGAAACGCCTGACTAGTCTAGGCGCGCGCCCTCAGGAATGGACCCCCGCTTCCGCGGGGGTGACGACGAGGGGCGGATAACGGCATCCAGTTGCTTCGTCATTCCCGCGAAAGCGGGAATCCATTCCGCCGTCGGAAATGCCTAAGTGGGCGCGCCTCAGGAATGGACCCCCGCTTCCGCGGGGGTGACAAGAATAACGATCATAGTGTTTTCCCCCTTTTGAAGACCCGCGAACAGGGAGAATGATCATGGCGTTTCCCGGTCTACCTCCGGTGCATCCGACCGTGGTCCACATGCTGGCCGATGCGGCGGCGCGCGCCCCCGAAGCCACGGCCGTGGTGTTCGGCGAGCGTCGCCTGGACTACGTCGAGTATTACCGCTGCGTCGCCGGCTTTGCCCACGAGTTGGTGGCTTCGGGCGCGCGCGGGTCGCGGGTGGCCTTGATCTGCGGCAACTCCCTCGACATGGCGGTGGCGATGTTTGCGGCCCATGCCGCGGGCGCCCAGGCCACGCCCATCAACCCGATGTACACGGCGCGCGAGCTGGCGCACATCCTGCGCGACGCGACGCCCGCCATGGTCATCTACGATGGTGACAGCGCTGCCACGGTGGAGCCGTTGCTGCGGGCGCTCGCCATCCCCGCTGCCATCCGCCTTGGTGACGGCGGCAGACTGCTCGACACCTGGCGCCACGACGCAGGCGTGCGCCTGCCCGAGCCGCTGCCGCGCCCGGACGATCTGGCGACCTTGCAATACACGGGCGGCACCACCGGTCTGCCGAAGGGCGTCAACATCAGCCACCGGCAGATGTCGGTCAACATCAGCCAGCGCGAGGCCGCGCTGCCGACGCGCCCGGAAGACGAGAGCGTGCTGTGCGTGATGCCGCTGTTTCACGTCTTCGCCGTGGCGATGTGCCTGCACCTTGCCTGCTATTGCCGCGGCAAGCTGGTCATCCTGCCGCGCTACAAGCCCGACCTGGTGCTGGCGACGCTGCAGCGCGAGCGCGTCACCCGCCTGCCTGCCGGGCCGACCATCTTCATCGGCCTGATGGGCTACGAGGGCTTCGGCCAGACCGATTTCGCCAGCCTGCGCACCTGCTATTCCGGCTCGGCGCCGCTGCCCGAGGAGACACTGAAGCGGTGGCGGGATCTGACCGGAACGCCCATCCTCGAAGGTTTCGGGCAAACCGAGGCGGGCCCGGTGCTGACCTATGTCCGCGAAGGTGGCGTGATCAAGGCCGGATCGGCCGGGCCGGTGCTGCCCTACACCGAGGTCCAGATCGTCGATGTCACCGACGGCACGACCGTGTTGCCGGCGGGCGGCATCGGCGAGATCCGGGCGCGCGGTCCCCAGATCATGTCGGGCTACCGCAATCGCCCCCAGGAGACCGCCGAAGCATTGCGCGACGGCTGGCTGTACACCGGCGACATCGGCGAGCTCGATGCCGACGGCTATCTATGGATCCGCGACCGCAAGAAGGACATGGTGATCGTCGGCGGCTACAACGTCTATCCGCGCGAGGTCGACGAGGTCCTGTTCGCCCACCCGGCCGTGGCCGAGGCCGCGACGATCGGTGTGCCGGATGAGTATCGCGGCGAGGTGGTGCGCGCCTATGTGGTGCTGCGCCCCGGCCAAGTGGCCGACGCCGACGCCATCCTTGCCCACTGCCGCGCCAATCTCGCCAAATACAAGGTGCCGGCAACCGTCGCATTCGTCGACCAGTTGCCGCGCACCAATGTCGGCAAGATCGACAAGAAGGTCCTGCGCCTCACCGCGGCCAGCGCATAACCCACCCAGGCCCATAAGGAAATGGAGCGCGGAGCTTCAGCTCCGTAGTGAAAATGCGGAGCTGGAGCTCCGCGCTCCTTGCGCTTCCTATCCGCGAGTGCCGACACCAATAGCGAATGCCATTCTTTTTTTTATTGACCGCCGCCGGCTGCTCCTGCACTCTGGTAGGCAACAACAATCGCCGTGCGTTTCTGGGAGGAATGCGTCGCCAGCCTTGGCAAGGCCGTCGGTCGGCTTGCCGGAGACGTTGGCTCTTTGCCTCCCCACGGCGCACTTGCGCCACTAAACGGCGTAGAGGGGGGCCTATGAAGATCGAGGAACGCTTCTTCGTAGCAGCACCGATTGACCAGGTTTGGCGGTTCATCACCGACCCCACCGAGGTCGGTCCCTGTGTCCCCGGCTGCTCCGACGTCGACGTCACCAGTCCCACCACCTATCGCAGCCGGGTCACCGTCGGGCTGGGCCCGATCAAGGCCGCGTTCAATTTCGAGGTCGAAGTCACCGAAATGGCCGAGCCCAGCCAGGTCCTCTCGGTCACGCGCGGCGAGGAGGGCTCGCGCGCCAGCCTGCTGCTCGCCCGGAACGTCCTTCGTCTCGACGCGGTCGATGGCGGCACTGAGGTCTTCTACAGCTCGGAGATCTCCATTTCCGGCCGGCTCGGCAAGTTCGGCTTAGGCGTGATGAAGAAAAAGGCCAAGAGCTTGGGCGACGAGTTTGCCCAGGCCTTCCGCGCCCGTGTCGAGGGCGTCCCGGAAATCGTAGCGCTGGACGCAACGGCGCACTGCTCAGGAGGCATCGAACCATGAAGGCGAAGGCGAACTGGTACGACATGCGGGAATTCCTCGAATTCCTCGAGAACAAGAACGACCTGCATCACGTGTCCGAGGAAGTCGATCCCGACTGGGAGATCAACGGCATCACCCGCATCGGCCTGCAGGAGCATGGGCCGGCGCTGCAGTTCGACCGGATCAAGGGCTGCGCCTATCCGATGGTCGCCAACCTGCTGGGCACCGACCGTCGCTTCCTGTGGGCGCTGGGCATGGACAAATGGCACTCGTTCAACGACGAGTGGTGCCGCCGCACCACCCAGCCGGTGAAGCCGCGCATCGTCTCCAAGGCGCCGTGCCAGGAGATCGTGCTCGAGGGCTCGGACATCGATCTCGACAGCATCTGCAACACCAAATGGCACCAGTATGACGGCGGCAAGTTCCCTGGCACGCTGAGCGTTTCCATCACCAAGGATCCCGATACCGGCGTTCTCAACGCCGGCATCTACCGCATGGGCACGCTGAGCCGGAACACGCTCGGCTGGGGCGCGCCGGAATACACCCACGGCCGCCAGCACTACATGAAGTACGAGCGCCGCGGCGAACCCATGCCGATGGCCGTGGTCACCGGCTACGATCCGTCGGTGTTCATCGTCGCCAGCACCCGCACCCCGCCCGGCGTCGACGAGTTCGAGATCGCCGGCGGGCTGCGCGGCGAGCCGCTCGACATGGTGATGTGCCAGACCATCGACATCCCGGTGCCGGCGACCTGCGAATTCGTGTTTGAGGGCTTCGTCCGCCCGGGTCACCGCGAGATCGAGGGCGGGTTCGGCGAGTACACCGGCTATTACGGCGAGGCCCGGTCCAACCCGGTGTTCGAGGTCACCCGCGTCACCATGCGGCGCAAGCCGATCTATCTCGGCGCCCGCGAGCAGTGGTACCCGTCGGAAAGCGCCTTCTCGGTCGGCAAATCTTCGCAGGCGGTGGCCTACCAGACGATCAAGAGCCTGGTGCCCGGCGTGCTCGACATGCGCTGCGACGTCACCTACGAGGCCATCGTCAAGATCGACAAGCTGTTCCCCGGCCATCCGCAACAGGTGATGGACGCGGTGTGGGGCGCCACCTACGCCCGCTACAAGCACGTCATCGTCGTCGACAAGGACATCGACATCTGGGACTACGACAGTGTCCACTGGGCCTTGTCGACGCGCGTCCGCGCCGATCGCGACGTCAACATCCTGCCGCGCCGCGCCGGCCAGTGGCTGGATCCCGCCGTCAGCCTGCGGGAAAAGGGCTGGCAGACCGGGCTCGGCATCGACGCCACCATGTGCAACGAGGAATACGAATTCTGGGGCGAGAAGGCCCCCCGCACCGTCGACGACCCCGAGATCGTTGCCCGCACCCTGGAAAAGTGGGGGGAACGGCTCTCCTGGCGCCAGTGCTGAGCGCGCCGCCATGGACGCGCGGCTGGAGTTTCGGAAGGTGACCCGGGCCTTCCCGATCAGGAACCGCGGGGGCGGCCCGGCCGCCCCCCTCGTCGCCGTCAGCGATGTCAGCCTGGCGATTGGCGAAGGCGAGGTGGTGTCGCTGATCGGGCCGAGCGGCTGCGGCAAGAGTACTTTGCTGTCGATGGGCGCCGGGCTCGACCGCCCCAACGGCGGCGAAGTCTTCGTCGATGGCGAGCATGTGGCGGGGCCGAGCCGGCACGTCGCCTTCATGCTGCAAAAGGATCTGCTGCTACCGTGGCGGACGATCCTGGAAAACGTCGAGCTCGGGCTCGAGATCCGCGGCGAGCCGAAGCAGGTTCGGCGGGAGAAGGCCAAGTTCCAGTTGGCCCGCTTCGATCTCGACTCGTTCTTCCATCACTACCCGCATCAACTATCGGGCGGCATGCGCCAGCGCGCCGCCCTGGCGCGCACGCTGGCGGTCGATCCCGACGTCATCCTCCTCGATGAGCCCTTCTCGGCGGTCGATGCCCAAACCAAGATGGTCCTGCAGTCCGATCTCGGCAGGATGCTCGCCGAGACCGGCAAGACCGCCTTGTTCATCACCCACGATCTGGCCGAGGCGGTCGCCTTGTCGGACCGCGTGCTGGTGATGAGCAGCCGGCCGGGAACGATCATCCGCGAGATGGCGATCGAGATCCCCGACCGATCCGATCCGTTCGGACGTCGCCAGGACCCGCGGATGGGCGAATACGTCGGTGAACTGGTCGATCTCCTGCACATAGATGACCGCAACGCCAATTCACATTGAGGGAGGCTAACGATGGCTAGGTTTCGAGCGGGCTTGCTGAGGAAGGTCTCCGTCACCCTGGCGCTGTCCGTCGCGGCCCTTGCCGCCGGCGGCGCCGCCGCCGCGGAAAAGCTCACCTACCTGTTCCCTGCCCCCAGCTTCCTGCCGGCGTTCTCGCCGTTCATGCTGGCCCGGGCCAAGGGCTACTACCAGGCCGAGGGCCTGGAGGTCGAGTTCGTCGTCGGCAAGGGCGGCGCCGACGTCGCCAAGCAGGTCGGCGCCGGCAACGCCGATCTCGGCGGCGGCATCGGCGATACCCCGGTCATCGTCCGCCCCAATGGTGTGCCGGTGAAGACGGTGGCCCTGCTCGGCGGCAGGGCTCTGACCCAGATCGTCGTCCGCGCCGATTCCGGCATCAAGGGGCCGGCCGATCTCAAGGGCAAGACGGTGGCGGTGATGGCCTATCAGGACACCACCTACTACTCGCTGCTCGGCGCCCTGGGCGCGGTCAACCTGACCAAGAACGACGTCGATGCCCAGGCGGTCGGCCCGGCCGGCGTCTCCAAGCTGATGATCAGCGGCGATGCCCCGGCGATGGCGGGCGTTCCGGAATGGGCCGCCGCCGTGGAAGAGGCCAATATTCCGGTCAACTGGTTCGCCGTCGACCAGTACTTCCCCGGCATGGCGCAGGCGATCATCGCCTCGGACGAGACCATCGCCAAGAAACCGAAGGCCATCCAGGGGTTCGTCCGCGCCACGCTCAAGGGCTTGGCCGACGTGATGAAGGATCCGCGCGCCGCCGCCAAGGACTATGTGGCCGCGGTACCGCAGCATGCCGGCAAGGAGGAGGCGATGGCCAAGATCCTCGGCTACTACGCCGAGAAGGTCTATCCGGGACAGGCGGTGCTCGGCGCGATGGACCCGGTCAAGCTGGCCAGGCTCCAGGACTTCTACCTGGCCCAGGACATCATCCGCACCAAGACGCCGATCGATCAGCTCTACACCAACCAGTTCGTCCAGTAGGAGCCGGCCATGGCTGGATTCCTGAACGCGCTGCTGCGTCCGGGCGTGCTGGGCAGCCTTCTCCTCGCGGTGGTGTTCGCCGCCGCCTGGGAGTGGCTGCCCGGCGCCGCCGGCGTGCCGGCATTCATCATCCCGCCGCTCTCCGACGTCATCGGCGAGGCGGCCCGCATGCTGCGGCACGATGCGCTGGTGATGCACTCGGGCGTGACCATGGCCGAAGTGGCGGTGGGCTTTGCTCTCGGCGCCCTGCTGGGCATGATCGTCGGCTACGGCCTCGGCCTGTCGCCGACCGCCGAAGTGGTGTTGTCGCCCTACATCCTGGCCCTGCAGATCGCGCCCAAGGTGGCGTTCGCGCCGCTGTTCGTCATGTGGTTCGGCTATACCGTCTACCCGAAGATTCTGGTGGCGGTGCTGATCGTGTTCTTTCCCGTCATGGTCAACGTGCTGGGGGCCATGCGCACGGTCGACCGCGACATGATCAACCTCGTCCGGGCGTTCAGCGGCGGGCGCTTCCAGGTCTTCCGCAAGGTCGAGTTCCCCGCCTCGATGCCGGCGCTGTTCTCGGGGCTGCGTATCGCCTCGACGCTGGCCGTCATCGGCGTCGTCGTCGGCGAGATGGTCGGCGGCAACACCGGACTCGGCTACCTCCTGGTCTTCGGCGAGGGGCAGGCCAATACCGCGATGGTCTTCGTCATCATCATGCTGCTGACGGCCATCGGCATCATCGCCTATCTCGTGGTCATCGCCGCCGAGATGGCGGTGCTCCATTACATGCCGAAACGCAGTCCCGGGCCGGTGTGATGGCAGACGGGCGGCCACGCACCCGCGAACCTCCGCGCTGGAGCACCGATCGGCCTGGCATGGCAGCAAACGATGCATATGGGGCTTGAATGCCTCCCCCTATTCCGCCGTCTGCCCGCAGAGACCATGCAACGACGGATTTCTACAAGCGCCCCAGCTGATTTGCCATAAAATTTCGCGTTGCTGGCGATACGAGCATCTCGTAATGACTCAGCAGGTGGTTCTTGATAACACTGTTGCTGGCATTTTGCGGGCGTCCGGCTCGACGCTCAACGACGGAGCGAGACCACGCTAGCAAGACGAACCAGACCGAATGTCCGCAGTAATAGCGGGGGAAAATATTTCCGTGCGGGCCGAAATCAATCTCTCCCCGTGGCCCAGCTTGACGCCTCATCCGATAGCGGTGCTTGGCATCTAGCGTCGAGAAGGCGAAGCCGTTCTTTTGATCTCCAGTCATAAGATCTTTCGGGTTCTTTCGAGAAATCATGCCGTCGCCCATAGCGACGAAGGACACATCGAGCCGTAGGAGGACTTCGCCGATTTTGGACAGTTTGGTGAAATATCGCCTGAATGCACGCTTTAGGAATCTCTCCTCCATGGGCCTTGGGGCAATCAGACAAGCGACCGCTGCCGCTGCCTCCTCTGTGAAGAAGTCATTTTCGAAGCTATAGCCGTGGGTCCTCAATAGGCGGTCGTGAATCTGGTCGGTGCCTAGCAAAGGCCTATAATCGGCATCTCTACAAACAAAAACGTTTCCTATACGTCCATGAATAATACTATCAACAATACTTGACATATTATCAATACCATCTCTCTTTTCGAATCTAATCTTCATATTCGGTCGAAAAACAGAGAACATAGTCTGCCAATACCCAATATCGGTCTTACCCTCAACATACGCGACGTAATCGACTTTTAGAAAATGACTATAGTTAGTGACACCAGCGTCACTTCGCCGAAATCTCACCGTATGCGCTCCTCAATCTGAATGATATCGCCTGAATGATCGCCAACAATGTCAGGAGAGTGAGTTGCAAATATTATTTGAACATTGCCATTTAACCCATGAATACTTTTTACCAGCTCAGACTGCCATCCAACATGGAGAGAGAGCTCCGGCTCGTCAGCAATGAAGACAAATGGCCGCTTCTCATAGAGAAGCACCTCTCCAAGCATAATAAATACTTGCTTCTCACCAGAAGACAATACTGCAGGAGAAAACCTTTTCCCCGACTGGGTCACGATTTGGATTTCGTTTCGATCTGTAATTATCGCCTTCTTCCTAGAAAACAGACGATTTATTATTCTAATAAATGTGTCTCTTTCGGAAAATATACGCTTCTTTGAGGCCTCAAGGCGTCGCCAGTCAAATAATATTCGACTAATTCTTTGGTTGTCATAAAGAACCACCAAATCTTCTGCACTAATCGACCCATTCGTACGAAAACGTTCTGAGGCAGCGCGAAATCGCTCAAAATGATTTAAAATAGATTTTCTAGCCCTTACCCTATCCATATTGAATTCATTAAACACCTCCTCAAGCTCCGATTGATCTGAGCCCGCATCATGGCGCACAGATAGATTACTCATGTGTCTACGATCTGGAATGTTTATAAGTGAAAGAAATATTTTTTCTTGGAATACGTCGGTTTCTCTCTGCGCTTGCGTCTGGAGAGAGGAGAAGTACGTAGCAAAATCTTTAGTGATCTGCCATAGCTTAGCATCAATCGAGGGAATAAGCCGATCGTCGGCAACCTCTCGAAGCGCCGTATGATGTGTACGCCAGATCGGGAGCCACGATAGGTTGATCAGCTCTGACAGCTGTTGCTGTAGGCCGAGGTGCTGCGCCTCGTTTCGGGGAGTGATCCGGCGACGTTTAGCCATTCGTATGTCAGCAAAATCATCAAAGTCATACTTTGTGATCTTTCCGGACGTACTTGGCTTTAGAAAATATGTAATCTGAGCGAGATATTCATTGATAAAGCGTTTTGTAAGTCTGATTACGGGCTTCTGATTCTTACCAATTGTCTTGAGGACTATAGTTATCTCATCAAATTCGTGTTTTGTAAGAGTCTCGAAATCCATCCGAAGAGAAGCACTGAGCAGATCAATAAATGTCGTTTTTCCGGATCCGTTCACTCCTATGATAAAATTCCTTAATTTGTGGAATTTCATTTCGACGGTTTTGTCGCCCCAAAATCCGGTAATGGACACGCGTTCGATTACATTTGTCATGAGGCCGAGCTTTCAGATTGGCAGATTCGCACGCCACTTTATTGAGAGGAGGATATCTGGAAGATTACAGCATCGAACAACAACCGTCCAGCGATGCAACGTTCAGTAGGGACAGCTTACGCAGCTGCCACGACCGCACCTGCGATCCGCCCCCTAGTATTGAAGGGTAGTCCGAGACAGGCGGCATTGACTCCGGAAGGCGACCACCTGACTTACCGGGAGCAGCCATACTTAGCGGTTCGTCAGATTTTGGTTCGATGCCACTCCCCAGTCTAACCGATTATACGAAACGCCATTGAGCGCCATATCACTGATGGTCATCGCCGCGAGATTGTTGCGGCGCCACCTGCGTGAAGAACGTTTGGCCCTGTCGGTGGCCAAATCCCTAATTATTGTGAATTTGGGTAGCTTCACCCTCATCGACGCGACCGATAAGCTGCAAGTTTGTTGAGCAGCGTCCGGAACTTCGCGTTCCCGTCGTCTAGCGAAAGCGCCCGATACGGAATCCAGAGGGCTACATAGAAGGTCGGATGTTCCAGAATTATGTGGAAGGTCAAAAGGGGCGACCCCAACGTCCATCGCCCAGCTGGCGATGAGCCGAAGCAGATCGCGCCCGCTGGGTGAATACGACGAGAATATTGTGTCCGCTCCTGTGCAACCTATCTGCAACGGAAAGGGCGAAACAGCTGGAAACCGTGGAAAACTTAGCCTTTTCGCGGAAGCTGCAAGCACATGGAATGCAAAGTGAAAGGCCCGCTAAGTCCTTGACCGAGCGGGCCTTTTTGTTGGTAGCGGAGGAGGGACTTGAACCCCCGACACGCGGATTATGATTCCGCTGCTCTAACCAGCTGAGCTACTCCGCCGCAGCGAGAGATGGCGATATAAAGGCTGCGGCCGGGGCTGTCAATAGCCACCGCGCCCCGCCCAGCGCCCCGCCGGCGCCCCGCCCGGCGCGCCGGGTCCGCCCGCCAGGGTCAGGCGGCGATCCAGCCGCCGCCCAGACAGCGGTCGCCGGCGTAGAACACGCAGGCCTGGCCGGGGGCGACGCCGGGTTCGGGCTCGTCAAGCTCGACGGTGGCGGTCGCGTCGGCGCCCAGGCGCAGCGTCGCCGCCGCCGGCGGCCGGGTCGAGCGCACCTTGACCGCCACCCGCAAGCCCTCGGCCGCCCGGCCGCCGTCGTCCGCCGCCTGCGCCGGCCCCAGCCAGTTGACCCGGGCGAGCGGCAGCTCCGTGCGCCCCAGCGCCGCGCGCGGGCCGACGACGACGCGGGCGGCGGCGGCATCCAGGCGCACCACGTAGAGCGGCGGGCCGCCACCGATTCCCAAGCCCTTGCGCTGGCCCACCGTGTAGTGGATGACGCCGCGATGGCGGCCGAGGACGCGGCCGTCGAGATCGACGATGTCGCCGGGCCGGGCGGCGCCGGGCCGCAGCCTGGCGACGACGCCGGCATAGTCGCCGTCGGGCACGAAGCAGATGTCCTGGCTGTCGGGCTTGGAGGCGACCGGCAGGCCAAGGCGCGCCGCCTCGGCGCGCGTCTCGTCCTTGCTGGTCATGCCGCCCAGCGGAAAGCGCAGGAAATCGAGCTGATCGCGGGTGGTGGCGAACAGGAAATAGCTCTGGTCGCGGGCGGGATCCACGCCGCGGTGCATCTCGGCCCCCTCGCCGCCCGCCACGCGCCGCACATAGTGGCCGGTGGCCAGGGCCGCGGCGCCGAGATCGCGGGCGGCGCCCAAGAGGTCGCGGAACTTGACCGTCTGGTTGCACAGCACGCACGGGATCGGCGTCAGCCCCTGCACGTAAGCGTCGGCGAAGCGGTCGATGACGTCGGCCTGGAAGCGCCCCTCGTAATCCAGCACGTAGTGCGGGATGCCGATGGCGTCGGCGACGCGGCGGGCGTCGTAGATGTCACGGCCGGCACAGCACGAGGCGGCCCGCTTCACCGCCTGGCCATGGTCGTAGAGCTGCATGGTCACGCCGACCACCTCATACCCCTGCGCCTTGAGCACCGCCGCCGTCACCGACGAATCGACGCCGCCCGACATGGCGACGACGACGCGGGCCCCCTTCTCGAGATCGATATCGAACATCTATCCTGCCCTTGTCCGTCATTCCCGCGAAAGCTGGGAATTCATTCCGCCGTCGGAAGTGCTTAAGCGGGGCGCGCGCCCTCAGGAATGGACCCCCGCTCCCGCGGGGGTGACGACTAAGGGCGGATAACGGCATTCCTTCGCCCGTAGCCAGGGTGACGGCTGTCCTCATGTGGCGATCGAGCCGCCTCACCGCGCCAGCGTCAGCCCCATGTCCCAGAACGCCGTCTCCAGCTTGGTGGCGGTGCGGAACACCTGGATCAGCGACTCCATGCGCCCGGGGCCGCCGCGGCGGCCGATCAGGTCGTCGAGCTGCGCCACCTGCCGGCGGGCGACGGCCTGATAGTCGTCGCCGGCATAGAGCTCGATCCAGCCGCGATAGGGATTGCCGTCGAGACGGGTGGCTGGGTCGACCCGCAGCAGGTTGGCGATCTCGGCATAGCCGACGATGCACGGGCTGAGGGCGACGTGCAGGTCGAGCAGGTCGCCGGCCACGCCCTTGTCGAGCACGAAGCGGGTATAGGCGACGGTGGCGGCGGCTTCGGGCAGGGTCAGCATCTCCTCCTGCGGGATGCCCCACTCGTGGCAGTACCTCACATGCACGCCCATCTCGTCGAGGATCGCCGCCATGCCCGCCGCCGCCTGACGCATGTCGTCGAGGGTGTCCGATTTGTACACGGCCAGCCCGTAGGCGCGGGCGAAATGGATCAGGAACAGGTAGTCCTGGCCGAGATAATGGCGGAAGCACTCCTCGGGCAACGAGCCGTCGCCCAGCTTGCGGACGAAGGCATGGCCGACATAGGCCTGCCACTCGTCACGACAGGCGCCGCGCAAGCGGCCGAACAAGCTCGTCTCGCTGCCCATCGTGCCTCCGTTCGCTCTCGGCGCTCAGTCCTTCTCGGCCATCATGTTGCGGGTGGCCGCCGGCAGGGTGACGGTGAGGCCGTCGAGGTCCTTGGTCATGATGATCTGGCAGCCGAGGCGCGAGGTCTGCGTCAGGGCGAAGGCCAGATCCAGCATGTCCTCCTCGTCCTCCGAGGCCTCCGACAGCTTGTCGAACCATTCCGGCGCCACGACGACGTGGCAGGTGGAGCAGGCCAGCGAGCCCTCGCAGGCACCCTCCAGGCCGATGCCGTTGCGGTGGGCGATCTCCAGCACCGACAGCCCTTCCGGCGCCTCCACCTGCTTCGGATTGCCGTCGGGATCGATGAAGGTCATCTTGGGCATGCGCTGTCTTTCCCTGAATCGGATCCGCCGTCGATATCACGGCGCCCGATATCCGGCAACCGCGGCGCGCGCCACGGTTGCCCCGCCGTCAGACGTGGAAGGACTCGCCGCAGCCGCAGCGGCCCTTCTCGTTGGGGTTCCGGAAGACGAAGCCTGTCGACATCTTGTCGTCGGCCCAATCCATTTCGGTGCCCAGCACGAAGATGGCCGCCTTGGGGTCGATGAGCACCGTCACCCCCTTGTCCTCGACCACCTCGTCCAGCGGATTGGGGGCGTCGGCGAACTCGAGCGTGTAGGCCATGCCCGAGCAGCCCTTGGCCTTGATGCCGATGCGCACGGCACCGGCGGGCGTGCCGCGCTTGGCCAAGAGCGCCCTGACATGCTCGGCGGCGGAATCGGTCAGCGTGATCGGAGCCCTGCGCTCAGCCATGTTCATCCTCGTCTCGCATACTCAAACAACCAGTTCGGCACGTCACTGTTCCACGCTCTGCCGCAGTGCGGCTTGGCGCACCTTCGTCACTGCGGCGGCGAGGAGTTCGACCGCCTGCTCGACTTCGTCGGCGCTGGTGAAGCGGCCGAGACCAAAACGCAACGACGATTGCGCCATCTCATCGGCCAGGCCCAGCGCCCGTAACACGTAAGATGGTTCCACGGACTCCGAGGTGCAAGCCGAGCCCGAGGAAACCGCCACGTCGCGCGCCGCCATCATCAGGGGTTCCGCCTTCACCGAGGCGAAGCCGAGATTGAGGTTGCCGGGAATACGGGCGTCGAGATCGCCATTGACGAACACGTCGCCGATCCGCTGGCGCAGTCCGGCCAGCAGGTCGTCGCGCAACCGGCGCAGGCGCTGGGCTTCCGCCGCCATCTCGCTGTTTGCGATGCGGCAGGCCTCGCCCAAGCCCACGCACAGCGGCGTCGGCAGGGTGCCCGAACGCATTCCGCGCTCCTGGCCGCCGCCATGGATCAAAGCCTCGAGCCGCACCCGCGGCCGTCGGCGCACATACAGTGCGCCGATGCCCTTGGGGCCGTAGGCCTTGTGGCCGGAAACCGACAACAGGTCGATGTTCATGGCCTCGACGTCGAGCGGGATCTTGCCCACGGCCTGCGCCGCATCGGTGTGGAAGAAGGCGCCCTTCTCCCGGCAGAGGCGGCCGATGTCGGCCAGCGGCTGGATGACGCCGATCTCGTTGTTCACCGCCATGATCGACACCAGCAGCGTCTCCTCGGTCACCGCCTGGCGCAGTTGGTCGAGATCGACGAGCCCGCTGGGCTGCACCGGCAGATAGGTGATGGTGAAGCCCTGCCCTTCCAGGTAGCGGCAGGGATCGAGCACGCATTTGTGCTCGGTGACGCAGGTGACGATGTGGCTCTTCTTCCGGCGATAGAAAGAGGCGAGCCCCTTGATCGCCAGATTGTTGGCCTCGGTGGCGCCCGAGGTGAAGACGATCTCCTTGGCATCGGCGCCCAGAATGGCGGCGATCTGCTCGCGCGCCTGCTCCACCGCCTCCTCCGCCTCCCAGCCGTAGACATGGCTGCGGGAATGCGGATTGCCGAACTTTTCGGTGAAATGCGGCAGCATGGCCTGCACCACGCGCGGATCGCACGGCGTCGTCGCCTGGTAATCGAGATAGATCGGGCGGTTGAGGCGCTGGGCCATGGCTATCCTCTCATGCCGCCGAGGCGCGGCGCGCCGCCCGCGCGGCAAGCTCACCCCACGCGGCCAGGAAGCGCTCGATATCGGCGGCGGTGCTGTTCCAGCCGAGGCTGACGCGGATCGCCGACCCGGCGTGCGCCGCCGGCACCTTCATGGCGGCGAGCACGTGCGAGCCGTGCACCTTGCCCGACGAGCAGGCGGCGCCGGCGCTCACCGCGACACCGGCGAGATCGAGGGCCATCACCTGGATGTCGCTGGCCATGCCGGGCAGGCTGAGGCAACTGGTGTTGGGCAACCGCGGCGCCGCCTCGCCCATCACCCGGCACTCCGGCACCAACGACTTCGCCCGCCGCTCCAGCTCGTCGCGCAGAGTGGCAAGCCAAACCAGCCCCGAAATCGCTCGCTCGGCCGCCACGCCGAAGCCGACGATGCCGGCGACGTTCTCGGTGCCGGCGCGGCGGCCGCGTTCCTGGCCGCCTCCGGTGAGTTGCGGCACCAGCGCCACGTCGCTGCCGACGACCAAGGCACCGACACCCTGCGGCCCGCCCAGCTTGTGCGCCGACAGCGTGAGCAGATCGACACCCAGCTCGGCCATCGCCAACGGAAGCTTGCCCGCGGCCTGCGATGCGTCGCAATGCACCAGCGCCCCCCGCGCCCGTGCAATTGCCGCCGCCGCGGCCACCGGCTGAACGGCGCCGGTTTCGTTGTTGGCCAGCATCACCGAGACCACCGCCGGGCGAGTATCGCCGCCCAGCAAGGCATCGAGTGCGCCGAGATCGACGATGCCCTCGCCATCCACCGGGATATGCTCGGCGGCAGCGGCCTTGAGCACCGAGTCGTGCTCGATCGCCGAAACCAGGACGCGGGGCCGGTTGCAGCCGCGCAAGGCCAAGGCGTTGGCCTCGCTGCCTCCCGAGGTGAAGACCACGTCCTCGGCGCAGGCGCCGACCAGCGCCGCCACTTGGGCCCGCGCCTCTTCGACGCGGCGGCGCCCGGCGCGGCCATGAGCGTGCACCGACGAGGGATTGCCGGTCTGCACCAAGCATTCCGCCATCGCCCGCACCACCTCGGGCCGCAACGGCGTCGTCGCGTTATGATCCAGATAGGCGGGAGTGACCATACCCGACCGGTTCTCGGCCCCTACTGCGCTGCGGCGACGCCGCGGAACATGCGGCTGGTGCCCAGGATCTTGCGGTCGCAGACATCGGCCACCGACACCGAGCTCAGATACAGATAGATCTGATTGCCGAGTTCCTCCCACAGGTCGTGCGTCATGCAGCGCCCTTTGTTGTTGTGGCAGCCCGACGGCGAGCCGGGCGTGCAACGGGTGGTGCGGATGGGTTCGTCGACCGCCAGGATGATGTCGGAGATGCGCATCTGCGCCGCCGGCCGCGACAACAGATAGCCGCCGCCCGGGCCACGCACGCTCTTCACCAGGCCGCCCTTGCGCAGCTTGCCGAACAACTGCTCGAGATAGGACAGCGAGATCTCCTGGCGCTCGGCAATGTCGGCCAAGGCGACCGGGCTGCCGCTGGAGTTGATGGCCAGATCGACGATGGCCATCACCGCATAGCGGCCCTTAGTGCTCAGTTTCACGTTACGTTCCCCTTTCCTGGTTACCCTGCGCCCGATTCCCGGCATGGCCGACGGTCAGTTGTCGCCGTCCGCCACGACCCGAGGATGGCGCACCGGGCCTTGCCGGCCGTGCAACTCGCCCTCGAGTTCCTCGATCCGGTTCATCAGTACCGACACCTGCTGCCGCAGCGTCTCGATGGCGCGGGCCACCGGATCGGGCAGATCCTCGGCCGGCACGCCGTAGGCGTGGAATTCCTTATCGTCCTGCCGCGGGCGGCGCATGATCATGCGCGCCGGGATGCCGACCATGGTCAGGCCCTTGGGCACGTCCTTGAGCACCACCGCATTGGCCCCGATGCGCGCGCCGGCGCCGACGGTGATCGGCCCGAGCACCTGCGCGCCGGAGCCGACGATGACGCCATCCTCCAGCGTCGGGTGCCGCTTGCCCTTGTGCAGCGAGGTGCCGCCCAGGGTGACGCCCTGGTAGAGCGTCACATCGTCGCCGACGACGGCGGTCTCGCCGATGACCACGCCGGTGCCGTGATCGATGAACAGGCGCCGGCCGATGGTGGCGGCCGGATGAATCTCGATCCCGGTCAGCAGCTTGCCCACATGCGACAAGAACCGCCCCAGGGTCAGGAAGCCGCGACGCCAGGCACCACTCGCCAGGCGATGAAACATCAGCGCATGCAAGCCGGGGTAGCACAGGACGATCTCCAGCGTCGATCGCGCCGCCGGGTCGCGGGCGCGGATCGAGGCGATCTCTTCCTGAAAACTCTTGAAAAACATGGCACTTGTCATGCTAATGTTCGGCGCGAATATTCAATCGGCGCTGGATGTCGTGATCCACGGCATCAACCGGAAGCGCCGAGGGGGAATATATTATGTCCGACCGTGGTGGTCAAGAATCGCAAGCCCTGGCCGGGGCTGTGACTCCGACACCTCAACATGCCGTCCCCGATCCAGCGTCGGGGCGACGGAAGCCGACCAGTGGAGCCAGATGCCTGAAGTGATTTTCAACGGCCCGGATGGCCGCCTCGAAGGGCGATACCATCACGGCAACGAGCCGAACGCGCCGGTGGCGCTGGTGCTGCATCCGCATCCGCAGCATGGCGGCACCATGAATCACAAGGTCGTGTATTCGCTCTATCACGCCTTCGCCCGCCAAGGTTTTTCCTGCCTGCGCGTCAATTTCCGCGGGGTCGGCCGCTCGCAGGGGAAGTTCGACAATGGCCAGGGCGAACTGGCCGATGCCGCGGCGGCGCTCGACTGGATGCAGGCCCATAACCCGAATGCCCGCAGCTGCTGGGTCGGCGGCTATTCCTTCGGCGCATGGATCGGCATGCAGTTGCTGATGCGACGCCCGGAGATCGACGGCTTCGTGGCAGCGGCACCGCCGGCCAATCTGTACGATTTCTCGTTTCTGGCGCCCTGCCCGGCGTCGGGCTTCATCGTCCACGGCAAGAGCGACGAGGTGGTGCCCGAGGCGGCCGTGCTCAAGCTGGCGCAGAAGCTGTCGGCACAGCGCAACATCTGCGTCGAGTACAAGGGCGTGGCGGGCGCCAATCACTTTTTCTCGGGCTGCATCGACGAACTCACCACCGCGGTCGACGAATATTTGACTGCCTCCCTTCCCCTGGCCGCCGTCGCTGCCGCCCCGTCGGTGGCGCTGGCCGAGGCCTGAGGGGCCTTCGGAGCAGGCTCGATGGACCAGCGCGCCCACTGGGAAGCGACCTACGGCAGCAAGGCGCCGGAGACGGTAAGCTGGTTCCAGGTGCGCCCCGCGGTGTCGTTGCACCTGATCGCCCAGGCCGGCGCCAACTGTGACACCCGCATCATCGATGCCGGCGCCGGCGCCGCGCGGCTGGTCGATCACTTGCTCGATGCCGGCTTCCATCGGCTCACCGTGCTCGACCTCGCCGCCGAGCCGCTGCGGCGGGCGCGCGAACGGCTGGGGGCGCGGGCCGAGCGCGTGCGCTGGGTGGTGGCCGATGCGGCCTCATGGCAACCCGACCACCCCTACGACCTGTGGCACGACCGGGCGGCCTTCCACTTCCTGACCGAGCCGCACGACCGCGCCCGCTATTGCGGCACCCTCGCCGCCGCCCTGGCGCCGGGCGGCCAGGCCATCATTGGCACATTCGCCCTCGACGGCCCGGCATCATGCAGCGGCCTGCCGGTCATGCGCTACGATGCCACGGCGCTGGCCGGCGAATTTGCCGAGCATTTCGATCTGGTCGAGGCGCTGCGCGACGAGCACACGACGCCGGCGGGCAAGCTGCAGCCCTTCACCTTCTGTCGACTGCGGCGGCGCTGACATCGGGCCGATGGAGCCGACCGCCCGTGCTCGGCCATGGCCCGCCGGTGGTCTCCGGCAGCGTCAGCGCCAAGCCGCGCAGGCTCCGCACGGCCAGGAAGGCGAAGGCCTGGGCCTCGAGCGCGTCGCCGTCCCAGCCGACCGTCTCGACCGCGTCCACCGGCACGGCGAGCCGCCGCCGCAGTTCGGCCATGATGGCCGGGTTGTGCCGTCCGCCGCCGCATACCAGCCAGCGCCGCGGCGGCGCCGGCAAGTGTCGGCATGCCAAGGCCACGCCGGCGGCGGTGAAGGCGACCAGGGTCGCCGCTCCGTTTCCGGCCGTCATTCCGCGCACCAGGCCGCCGGCAAAGGCGCCGAAGTCGTCGCGATCAAGAGACTTGGCCGGCGGCCGCCGGAAATAGGGATGCGTTGCGAACCGCTCGACGGCGGCAGTGTCGGCGATGCCGGAGCATGCCAGTCGGCCGTCGACGTCGACCGGGCGGCCGGTATGACGCAAGCTCCAGTCGTCGATCAACGCATTGCCGGGCCCGGTGTCGAAGGCAAGCAGCCGGCCATCGGCACCGATCCAGGTGAGATTGGCGACGCCGCCGATGTTGAGGACCGCCACCGGCCGCTCCAGGCCGCGGGCGAGGCCGGCGTGGAACAGCGGCACCAATGGCGCCCCCTGCCCCCCGGCGGCGACATCGGCCGAACGGAAGTCGTTGACCACCGGAATGCCGGCCAGCCGCGCCAGCAGGGCGCCGTCGCCGATCTGCCAGGTGCGCCGCTCGTCGGGGCGATGCAGGATGGTGTGGCCGTGGAAGCCGACGACGCCGACGCGACCGGCGTCGATGCCGGCCGAATCCAGCAGCATGCACACCGCCTCGGCGTGGTGGAGGGTGACGTCGCGCTCGACTTCCGCCACCGGGCCGTTGCCGCCGAGCACGGCGCGCAAGCGATCGCGTAAGGTATCGGTATAGGGCAGCGTCAGCGCCGGGCCATGCCATGTGATGGCCTCGCCATCGGTGGCCAGCAGGGCGGCATCGACCCCATCCAGGGACGTACCGCTCATCAGGCCGAGGCTCAGGCGGGATTCGGGCAAGCGGGGATCGCCGGCGGTTCAAATGGACGCACGATTATGGTAAAGGACCCGCCTTGCCGCAATCCTTAACCACGGGCCCGGGGCCAGCCATGACCGACCTTCGCTCCGACTTCCTGCGCAACGTCACGGCGCGCGGGTTCGTTCACCAGTGCACGGACACCGAGGCGCTGGACGCGGCGCTATCGACCGGCCAACCGCGGCTGGCCTATATCGGCTTCGACTGCACCGCCGACAGCCTGCACGTCGGCAGCCTGGTGCCGATCATGCTGCTGCGCTGGCTGCAGAAGACCGGCCACAAGCCGATCGTGCTGATGGGCGGCGGCACCACCAAGGTCGGCGACCCCAGCTTCCGCGATACCAGCCGGCCGCTTTTGGACGATGCGCAGATCGCCGCCAACATGGCCGGCATCAAAAAGGTCTTCGCCAAATATCTGACCTTCGGCGACGGCCCCACGGACGCCATCATGGTCAACAACGACGACTGGCTGTCGGGGCTGCAGTACATCGCCTTCCTGCGCGACTACGGCCGCCACTTCTCGGTCAATCGCATGCTCAGCTTCGACAGCGTGAAACTGCGCCTCGAGCGCGAGCAGCCGCTGACCTTCCTCGAATTCAACTACATGATTTTGCAGGCCTACGACTTCGCCGAGCTGTTCCGGCGCTATGGCTGTATCCTGCAGATGGGCGGCTCGGACCAGTGGGGCAACATCATCAACGGCGTCGAGCTCGGCCGCCGCGTCGACGACGCCCAGTTGTTCGGCCTGACCAGCCCGCTGATCACCACCGCCTCGGGCGCCAAGATGGGCAAGACCGCGCAAGGCGCCATCTGGCTCAACGAGGAACGGTTGTCGCCCTACGACTACTGGCAGTTCTGGCGCAACACCGAGGATGCCGACGTCGGCCGCTTCCTGCGCCTGTTCACCGAACTGCCCGAGGACGAGATCCGGCGCCTGGAAGCGCTGGAGGGTGCCGGCATCAACGACGCCAAGAAGGTGCTGGCGATGGAGGCGACGACGCTGCTGCATGGCCGCGCCGCCGCCGAAGCCGCCGCCGAGACGGCGCGGCGCACCTTCGAGGAAGGCGCCCTCGGCGAAGCCCTGCCGACCACCGAGATCGCCACCGCCGAACTGACGGCCGGCATCGCCGCCTTCGAGCTGTTCCGCCGCGCCGGCCTGGCCGAGAGCAACGGCGATGCGCGCCGCCTGATCAAGGGCGGCGGCGCGCGCATCAACGACGAACCGGTGACCGACGAATTGCGCCCGGTCGGCAGCGTCGATGTCCACGACGGGGTGATCAAGCTGTCGGCCGGCAAGAAGCGCCACGCCCTGGTCCGCCCCAGCTAGGAGCGGGAGCGCGGAGCTCCAGCTCCGCCCTTATCTTGCGGAGCTGGAGCTCCGCGCTCCGGTCAACCGCGCACGACGAGGGCGTCGCATTCCAGTCGCCCCAGGATCTGCGTCGCCGTGTTGCCGATGAGCAGGTCGATGGCGGCACTTCGGCCACGCGAGCCGAGGACGACGAGATCGACGTCGAACTCCTGCACGTACTGCTGAACGAGCTCCTCGGGCGAGCCATATTCGATCACCATCTTGACCGCCTCGCGCGTTTCGGGGGCAATGGCGGCGCCGGCCAGGAATTCCACACCGTGGGCCAAGGCCACGTTGCGATGGTCGCGGCGGTATGTCGCACTGTCGGACGCCATCCCGGAAAACGGCACGTCGTAAGCGTGGAACAGGGCCATGTTCACGCCGGGGAACCAGTCGGCGGCGGTCTCCAGGGCCCGCCGCGATGCCGGCGAGAAGTCGCTGGCGGCGACAACGGTGCGATAGTCACGCGAGGCACGGTTCTTCACGATGAGGACGGGCGCCGCCGCGCCACGGATCAAGCGGTCGACGGTGGTCCCCAGGCTGAAGCGCCCCAGGGTCTCGTCCCGCGCCAGGCCGGTGATGATGAGGTCGCAGCGGCGCTCACCGGCAACGCGGGCGATCACCTCGGCAGGATTCCCCTCCTCGACCATTGGCGTCACGTTGTCCGGGGCCGCCGACAAATCGGCCAGCAGGCGTCGCCTGGCGAGACGCATCGGATCGATGCCCTGGCGCCACGACGGGAGCATGGCGGCGAAGGCATCGTTGGCGCGGGGCGACTCGATGACCGTAAGGGCGATGAGCTGCGCGCGCCACTGACTGGCGAGTTGCACCGCCCGGTCGAGGGCGCGGTCGCAGCGCGCACTCAGGTCGGTGGCGAGCAGGATGGTTCGGGGGGGTGTGGTACGCGGCTCCGTCATCGCCTTCGCTCCTCGTGACCCGCCAGCGGTCGCAGCCGCCGAATGACGAACTTCTCACATTCCGCCAGACTGAAGACGAGAAAGCCAGCACCGATGACCTTCAGCCATTCCAGCCCCGACAGATCGGTCGAGCCGAAGATGTCCTGGAGGAACGAGGCATGGGTGAAGGCGATCTGCAAGGGAATGCAGGCGGTGGCCGCCAGCAGTACGTAAGGATTTCCGGTCAGGCCCGTCCATGTGGTCACCGGTGCGACGATGTAGCGGCTGTTGAACAGATAGAAGATCTCGGCGGCGACGACGGCATTGACGGCCATGGTGCGCGCCGCCTCGATTCCGGTGCCGGCCGTCAGTTCCCATAGGAACAAGCCCAGCGCCCCACCCATCATGAGCATCGAAACCATGGTGACGCGCCAGACGAAGAAGCCGGACAGCATCGCGGTCTTGGGCGGCCGCGGCGGGCGGGTCATGATGCCGTGTTCCGCCGGCTCGAAGGCCAGCGCCAGGCCCAACGTGCTCGAGGTCACCATGTTGATCCACAATACCTGCGCCGGCGTGAGCGGCAGGGTGAACTCGAACAGGATGGCGGCGATCACGACCAGCGCCTCGCCGCCGTTGGTCGGCAGCATGAAGAGAATGAACTTCTTCAGATTGTCGTAGACGGCGCGCCCCTCGCGGACGGCCCGCGCGATGGTGGCGAAATTGTCATCGGCGAGCACCATGTCGGCCGCCTCCTTGGCCGCCTCGGTGCCTTTCCTGCCCATCGCCACGCCGATATCCGCCCGCTTGAGGGCCGGGGCGTCGTTGACCCCGTCACCGGTCATCGCCACCACCTGGCCGTCGTCCTGCAAGGCCTTGACCAGGCGCAGCTTGTGTTCGGGGCTGGTGCGCGCGAAGACGTCGACCTCCATGGCGACGCGGCGCAGGGCGGCCTCGTCCATGAGCGCGATCTCGGCACCGGTCACCTCCGGCTTGCCGGCGCCGATGCCGAGCTGGGCGCCGATGGCGCGTGCCGTCTCGCCGTGGTCGCCCGTGATCATCTTGACGCGGATGCCGGCCTGGTGGCATTCGCCGACCGCCTGGATCGCCTCCTCGCGCGGCGGATCGACGATACCGACCAGCGCCAGGATCGTGTAACCGCCCTCGACATCGGCCAAGCGCAGGCCAGCGGCCGTGGGCGCGCCGCGCCGGCGCGCCAGCGCCAGCACGCGCAAGCCCTGGGCGGCGGTATCCGTGGCCATGCGGCGCCAATGGTCGACATCGATCGGTTGCTCGTCACCATGGCGCATCTCCAGCGAGCACATGTCGAAGACACGTTCCGGCGCGCCCTTGGCCAGGATGAACTCGCCGTCACCGGCATCGCGATGATGCGTGGCCATGAAACGGCGTTCCGACTCGAACGGGATCGAGTCGATTCGAGGCCAGGCCGCTTCGGCATCCCGATAGGCCAATCCGGCCTTCATACCAAGGACGAGCAAGGCGCCCTCGGTCGGGTCGCCTTCCACGCTCCAGATGTCGTCATCCTGTCGCAGGCGGGCGTCGTTGCACAGGACACCCGCACCGATGGCGTGCCTGAGGGCAGGATAATGGGCAACGTCGATGATGCGGCCGTCGATGCTGAGGTCTCCGACCGGGGCATAGCCGATGCCGCCGACATCGAACACGTGGCCGCCGCAGACGACGCGCTGCACGGTCATTTCATTGCGCGTGAGCGTGCCCGTCTTGTCCGAGCAGATCACCGTTACCGAGCCGAGGGCCTCGACCGCCGGCAGGCGGCGGATGATCGCCTTGTGGCGTGCCATCCGCTGCACGCCGAGCGCCAGGGCGACGGTCATGACGGCCGGCAGCCCTTCCGGGATGGCCGAGGCCGCCAGGGCCACGACCATCATGAACATCTCCGAGGCTGCGTGCCCCCGCCACAGCGTGCCGACCAGGAAGGTCGCCGCCGCCAGCGCCAGGATGGCCACGGCCAGCATGCGGCCGAAGCGGTCGATCTGGCGCAGCAGGGGCGTTGCCAGGCTGCGAATGCCGGCCAGCATCCGGTTGATCTTGCCCAGTTCGGTCGCAATGCCGGTGGCGACGACGATGCCGGTGCCCTGGCCATGCACGACGACCGTGCCCGAATAGGCCATGCAGTAGCGGTCGCCCACCGGGGCATCGGCCGCCGCAGGCGCGCAGCCCTTCTCGACCGGCAGCGATTCGCCGGTCAATGCCGCCTCATCGAGACACAGCTCCTTCGTCGCGACCAGGCGCAGATCGGCCGGAACGCGATCGCCCGAGCAAAGCTGGACCAGATCGCCGGGCACCAGCTCGGCGGCGTCGATCTCACGCCGGGTGCCGTCGCGAAATACGGTGGCGCGGGGCGACAACATCGCCCGAATGGCGTCGAGCGACGCCTCGGCCCTGCCTTCCTGCAGGAAGCCGATGATCACGTTGATGGCCACGGCAGCCAGCAGCACGCCGGTATCCACCCAGTGACCGAGGACGGCGGTGATGGCACCTGCCCCCATCATCACATAGAGCAGGATGTTGTGGAACTGGCTGAGCAGGCGCTGAAGCGGCCCGCGGCGCCGCGGCGGGGCCAGGCGATTGGGGCCATGCTGGGCGAGGCGGCGAACGACTTCGTGCTCGTCGAGGCCACCCAGACCCGTCTGCAGCCGCTGGCGCACGGCCTCGGTGGCCAGGGTGTGCCAAGGAGCCGTCGGCATGCCCTCGGCGGAAAGAGAGGTCGCCTCGGTGAAATCGGCTTCCACATCCATGCGGCGACAATGCAACCGCCGCACCGCCGCGGCAATCGCCACGGGGTGAGTCCGACCATTGTACTAGCGGCGGCAGCGCTGATCGACCACCACCTCCGACGCGCCTCTCTATCCGAACAACCGATTGGTAGGATGCGGCCACCGCCCTACATCGAATGGACTGGGCGACCTGTCGCCCGTCAGTACGGAGGAAGTCATGTATTGGACGACGAAGCTGCTCACCGCCGCGGCGGTCGTGTTCGGCCTGGGCGCCTGCACGACCGAACGGGAAGTGAGCGCCGTCCCGGCGGAAACCACTGTGGTGCAGCCGAGCACTACGCAGTGGATGGCGCCGCCGCCCGGTGACTGGGATTACTACTACGTCCGCCGCGAGGTCACACGCGCCGTGCCCTGAATTGCCCAGGGGGAGGCTCCGGCCTTCCCCTTTACGTCCGTCGGACCGGATGTCATTGGGCATAGGCATCACCGGCTGGCCGGGCGGCCCGCCCGATGCTAGCTTGGGCGCATGTCGCTGCACAATCTCTCCGCCCTGTTCGAGCCGGCGGCCGTCGCCGTGATCGGGGCCTCCAACCGACCGGACTCGGTCGGCCACGTCGTCATGCGCAATCTGCTCGAGGGCCGCTTCCCCGGGCCGGTGATGCCGGTCCACCCCGAGCAGCGGGCGGTCACCGGCGTCTTCGCCTATCCCGACGTCGACAGCCTGCCGGAAACGCCCGATCTGGCCGTCATCTGCACGCCGGCGCCGACGGTTCCCGGCATCGTCGCCGCGCTCGGCCGGCGCGGAACCCGCGCCGCCGTGGTGGTCAGCGGCGGCCTCGGCGCGCCGGCTTCCGGCGGCGGCACGCTGCAGCAGGCGATGCTGGCGGCGGCGCGGCCCCATGGCTTGCGCATCCTGGGCGGCACCTCGCTCGGGCTGATGGTGCCGCGCGCCGGCCTCAATGCCAGCTTCTCCCACGTCGCCGCGCTGCCCGGGCGCGTCGCCTTCGTCTCGCAGTCGGGGGCGCTATCCTCGACCATTCTCGACTGGGCGCTGCCGCGCGGCATCGGCTTCTCGCGCTTCGTCGCCCTGGGCGACGGCGCCGACGTCGGCTTCGACGACCTGCTGGATTTCCTGGGCAACGATCCGGCCACCGGCGCCATCCTGCTCTACATCGAATCGATCTCGCAGCGCCGCGATTTCCTCGCCGCCGCCCGCTTCGCCGCCCGCAACAAGCCGGTGATCGCGGTCAAGGCCGGCGTCGGCGAGATCGTCGACGCGCCGCCGCCGGCAGCGACGTTGTCGAGCTTCCTGGCGACGCCCGATGCCGTGTTCGAGGCGGCGCTGCGCCGCGCCGGCATCCTGCGCGTGCATTCGCTGGACGAGCTGTTCGGCACCGTCGAAACACTCGCCCGCGCCCGCCCGGTGCACGGCGACCGTCTGGCGGTGCTCGCCACCGGCGGCGGCACCGGGATGATGGCGACCGACGAACTGGCCCGCGCCGGCGGCCGCCTGGCGACCCTGGCGCCGGAAACCTTGCAACGGCTGAAGACGGTGGTACGCACCCCCGGCAACCCCGCCGACATCGGTCCCGGCGCCGGCGAGCGTTACGGCCAAGCGCTGAAGATCCTCGACGCCGACAAGGGGGTGGACGCCATCCTGGTGATGCACGCCCCCTACACCCTGACCTCGAGCGCCGAGGCGGCACGTCAGGTCATCGCCGCCACGCGCGAGATCGGCGCCAGCGTGCTCACCTGCTGGGTCGGCGGCCATGAGGCCAGCGTCGGGCGGCGCCTGTTCGCCGAGGCCGGCATGGCCACCTACGACACGCCGCGGGCCGCGGTGCGCGCCTTCATGCACATGGTCGAGCATCGCCGCACCCAGGAGATGCTGATGGAGACGCCGCCGTCGCTGGCGACGGACTTCCACCCCGACGTGGCGACGGCGCGGCGCGTGGTCGATGCGGCCTTGGCCGAAGGCCGCGCCCTGCTCACCGAACCCGAGACCAAGACCATCCTGGCCGCCTACGGCATGAACGTGGTGGCCGCCCGCATCGCCGCCACCGCCGACGAGGCGGCGGCCGTCGCCGACGACATCGGTTACCCGGTGGCGGTGACCATCCATTCGCCCGACATCCTGCGCAAATGGGATGTCGGCGGCGTGGCGCTGACCCTCGAGAACGCCGACGCCGTGCGCGCCGCCGCCCATGCCATGGCCAATCGCCTGCGCAGCCGCCGCCCCGAGGCCCGCTTCGACGGCTTCCTGGTGCAGCGCATGGTGCCGCGCCTGCACGCGCGCCAGTTGGTCATGGGCATCGCCACCGACCCGCTGTTCGGCCCGGTCATCCTGTTCGGCGAAGGCGGCCGCGCCGTCGAGGTGGTGCGCGATCATGCCGTCGGCCTGCCGCCGCTCAACATCCCGCTGGCGCGCGAGGTGGTGTCGCGCACCCGCATCAGCCGTCTGCTGGAGGCCAGCCAGGACCGGCCGGCGGCCGACGTGCAGGCGGTGTGCATGGCGCTGGCCCAGGTGTCGCAGATCGTCATCGACCTGCCCGAGGTGGTCGAGCTGGACATCAACCCCCTGTTCGCCGACGACAAGGGCACCACCGTCGTCGACGCGCGGATGAAGATCGCCCGCGCGCCCGCCATCGGCCAGGCGCGCCTGGCCATCCGCCCCTATCCCAAGGAACTCGAGGAATGGGGGGAACTGCGCGATGGCCGACGGGTGCTGCTGCGCCCCATCCGCCCCGAGGACGAGGCCGCCTATCGCGCCCTCAAGGACCGCATGTCGCCCGAGGACGTGAAGAATCGCTTCTTCGGCGGCGCCGGCCCGGTGACCCATGCCCAGATGGCGCGCTACACCCAGATCGACTACGAGCGCGAGATGGCGTTCATCGTCATGGACGGAAAGGAAGCCCTGGGTTCGGTGCGCACGATCACCGACCCCGACAACCGCCATGCCGAATTCGCCATCTCGGTGCGCTCGGACATGAAGGGCCAGGGCCTGGGACGAACGCTGATGGACAAGGTCATCCGCTACACGCGCAGCCGCGGCACCGACGAGATCGGCGGCCAGATCCTGGCGTCGAACCGGGCGATGATCGGCCTGGCCAAGCGTCTGGGCTTCGCCGTGAAGGCCTTGCCGGACGCCGAAGTCGTCGAAGTGTCGCTGCCGTTGCGCTGAGCCGGCGGCTCAGCCGTCGCCCGCCGGCTCCGCATGGCGCTGGGCGAAATTTTGCAGCGACTGTGAGATTTCGTGTGCCGCCTCCACCGAATCGTGTTCGATGTCGAAGGCACGGCTGAGTGCCAGCGCGATCTTGGGCACCAGTTCGACGTCGCTGCGCAACGTTCCGCCGTCCCTGGGTTGGCCCGACGGCTGCGCGATGGCAGCGATGACGCGCTCGGTGATGCCGATCAGTGACAGTGCCAACGCGGCGACGTGGGCGTGGCGGGTGCCGCGCATGCGCTGGCCCAGATCATCGGCGACGACCGCCATGCGGCGCAGATTGTCGACGATCAGCGCCAGCACCCCCGGTTCGCGTGCCGTCAATCGGCCGTCGGTGAAGTGACGGGCCACCTGCTCGGCCAAATAGCCGATCTGAACCGCATGGCGTTCCATCTTCTGCTGGTTGATGCGTGCCGCCGCCGTGTCGATGAGGCGCTGCAGGCTCTTGGTGTCCGAGTTGGCCACCGCCTTGGAGCGCAGCGGATTGGGAACGTCGACCAACGTCACGTTCGGCCCGCCGGCCCGCGGCGAGTGGCGGCGATCGGGGCCGATATAGTCGTGCGTGACCACGAACGGCTTGCGCCCACGCGCCAGCGCCTTGATCCGCTGGATCAACGCGTCGGGGCCGATCGGTTCCACGAGCAGGTCGTCGACGCCGCTGTCGATCACGCGTCGCACGACCGCTTCCGTGGGAGCGCCGGCAAGGACCAGGGTGACGAGGAACGGATTGTTGCCGATCTTGTGGTGACGCAGTTGGTCAACGAGCGTGCAGGCGTCGCCGCCGGGCAAGTCGACGTCGATGACCATCACGTCCACGGCATTGCGCACGACCACGTCGAGGGCCGGGGCATGATCGGCAGCGTCGAGGATCTGGCGAAAGCCTTGCCCGGCAAGCGCCTTTTTCAGTTCCTGACGCCTGCGTCCATCGGCAATCGCCAACAACAGGCGGACGCTGTCGAACCTGAATTCCTTCATTCCATCCCTCGCTGCTGGCGTCACAGCTATTATCCCCGCAGTCGATCGAGCCGCAAGCGATGCCGCCCGTCGGTCAGGCGATAGGCCGCACCGACCACCGCGGCGACCGCGCCGAGACCGGTCCCGCCGGCGATCAGGAACATCACCAGCACCTGATACTTCACGGCTTCGACCGGCGGCACACCGGCCAGGATCTGGCCGGTCATCATGCCGGGCAGCGACACCAGGCCGGTGGCCGACATGGAGTTGATGATCGGCATCAAGGCGTTGCGCAATGCCGCCCGCAAGAGGGGCAGCATGGCCTGGCGGCGATCATGGCCCAGCGCCAGCCGCGCCTCGATGCCGGCACGCTGGCCGGCGGCCCCGCTGGTCAGCGCGTGCAGGCCGAGGCTGATGCCGGTCATGGTGTTGCCCAGCACCATGCCCAACAGCGGCAGCAGGTAGCGCGGGTCGTACCATGGGTCTGGGCGGACCTGCGTGGTCAGGGCGAAGATGGTGACGACGCCGGCGGCAAGCATCATGCAACCGGTGCCCAGGCCGTAGCCCCAGCCGCCGCTCAGGCGCCGTTCCTGGCGCGCCAGGATCTCGCGGCCGGCGAACAGCACCATCATCAGCGCCGCCACCGCCGTCCACAGCGGCGACACCAGGGCGAACAGCGTGGTGAGGGCAAGCCCGACCAGCGCCAGTTGCACCACCATGCGCAGCGACGCGACGAGCAAGCTTCGGGCCAGCCCCAGATGCAGGGCCACGGACAAGCCGGCATCGATGAACAGCAGCACCGACGCGAGGGCCAAATCGGTCCAGTCAAGCGTCAGGTAGGTCATCGGGCGCCTCCCTCACCTGCCCGCCGGCCACACGCAGCACGCGCTCGGCAACCCGCATCGCTTGGGCGTCGTCGTGCGTGACCCACAGAATGGCCATGCCCCCGGCGCGCAGCTCGTACATCCAGCGCTCGACGGCGGCCACCGTCGTGGCATCGAGGGCGGCGGTCGGCTCGTCGGCCAGCAGCACCCGCGGCGGCAGGGCGAGGCCGCGAATCAGGGCCAGACGCTGGCGCTCGCCGGTCGACAGGCGCGCCACCGCCGCCGCGCCGATGTCGCGCGGCAGGCCGAGACGCTCGAGCAGAGGCATGGCCGCCGCCCAGTCGTCGAAATGCGCCGCCACTGTGGGCGCCCACCACCCCGGCTCGGCGGCCAGGTAGCGGACACGCTGGCGCCACTCCGGCGCCGCCATGTCCTCACGCGCCGTGCCGTCAAGCAGGACGTCGCCATCGCTGGGATCGAGGTCGGCAATGGCGCGCAGCAGTACCGTCTTGCCGGCCCCGGAGGGGCCGCGCACGGCGACGCAGGCACCATCCTCGAGCTCGAACGACACCGGGGCCAGAATCCTTGTGCTCAGGCGCCGGAGGACCAGCATCGATCAGGCGAAGCGCTGCAGCGCCGCACGTACGCCGTCGGGCAAAGGCAGCGACTTGCCGTTGTGCAGGTCGGTCCACACGCACACCGAATCGACGCGCCCGAAGCAGCGCCCGTCGGTGAACATGCCTTGGCCGAGGGTGCAGGAGGAGCGGCCGAGCTTCATGACCCGGCTGCCGATTTCCACCCGGCCCGGATAGTGCGCCTGTGCCAGGAAATCGATATGGAGCTTGACGATCACCCAGCCGACGCCGCCCGCCGTCGAATTCGGGGCATTGTGCTCGAGGAAGGCGACGCGGCCGCTTTCGGCATAGACGGCGAAGGCGATGTTGTTGACGTGCCCCAACCGGTCGAGATCGGCGAACCGGATCGTCTCGTCGGTCCAATAGCGGAAATTGTCGCGCAACGTCAGATCGATCGCGGTCATCGGCCCTCCTCGTGGTCGGCGATTGTGATGGCACGCGCCGCCCGGTTTGGCAACGCCGGCGAAAATGGCGCCGGCGAGGCCTTGGCAGGCCGGAGCCCCGCACCACATCAGGTTATGACCCAGAACCGGGTGAAACCCATGAGCATTCACATCATCGAAGAGGAAAAACCCTACCGGTTGATCAGCGACGGCGAAGGCCGCTATGCGGTGATCGAGGCGCGCGCCGGGCACGTGTATTCCCTGCATTGTCGCCAGCGCAACGGCGCCCTCGACAGCCCCGCGGGCATGGCCGTCGTGGTCGGCGACGGCTGGGGCGACGAAACCCCGGCCCGCCAGCTCTTTCGCGACATGTGCGGGCGCGAGGAAGGATACAGCCAAATCATCTGGTAGCGCCATGCCCGCGCCAACTGTATCGGATATGATTACAAGGAAGCTCGCTCCTATCCATGCGCAGTATTTGCTGGAGAAGAATTGCACCCGAACGAGGTGACGCAAGCGTAACCAGCAATCAGCACCGGGCAAAAACCGCACGATATAGCGGCGATCACCCCGTCGAATGCGCCGTCGTTCCTTGGGGATACCTCCGTCCGCCTCGAGGTCTTACGCTAATTCGGATATGCATTTCATCCATATTTTCTTCCGATAGCGTTCTTTCGTCCGGTACGCTGAATGCCCAAGAATAAGTGCGGGACTCCGCATCAGGAGGGCGACATGCCGGCGCGTCGACGGCCCCATCGGAACCACGCCCATCCGACCACCTCACCGATCTTTGTTCGGGGCGGCGGCCCGGTGCCGGCGACCGGCGTGGCTGCCGCCTGCGCGGCGGCCGGCGCGGCTGCCGCCTGCGGTCGCGGCACGCGGCATGCGCCCCAACGCTGCGCCACCGGCGATGGACCAGTCAGGGGAAGAGGATGACGCAGCCAAGCTCGGCAGACCCCACGCGCCTGCAGGATGCGATCGCCGTCGCCGTCGAAGATGGCCGCATGGCCGAGGACATCGTCGCGCATTTTGCCGAGAGTGAGCGCCAGCGCGTAGTGGTCTATGACGACCCGGCGGTGCTGATCGACGACCCCGAGCGCGTCCATGCCGGCACCACCATCATCTCGTTCCACGTCATCCGCAATCTTGCCCGTTATCACATGGACGTGCTGAGCGACTTCTGCCATCGCAACCGCATCGTCCTGCTCATCCGTTCCCAGGAGTTCCTCGACGCCGTCCCCTATCTGGAATTCGCCGAGGGCGTCATCTTCCTGGATGCGACGATGAACCGGCTGCAGGACATCCTGAAATTATCGGAATCGGGCTATTCGATTCTGCCCTCGGCCGCGGTCATGGACATCGTCACCGACCGCCTGCGCTGCGATTCGATCGCCCGGCTGTCGCCGCTCGAACTGTCGATCCTCGATCAGGTGCGGCTGGCCAAGACCAACCGCGCCATCGCCCGCAGCCTCGGCCTCACCGAGGCCAACGTGAAGACCAAGGTGCGGGCCATCCTGAAGGCGTTGAAATTCCAGAACCGCACCGAAGCCGCGGTGTTCGCCGCCCGCCAGAACGAATTGATCCGCTCGCTCATCGTGCGACGCGCGCAGGAGCAGGTGGAGGCCGGGCAGCCCATCGTCGAAGAGATGGAAGAGGATCGCCAGCCGCCGACGCGGCATTGACGGCCCGCCGACAGGATGAGGGCGCCGCCGGCTCGGTGCCGGCGGCGCCCTCTCGCGGCGCCGCTCAGCTAGACCGCCGTACCCGCCTCGACCTGCCCTTGCGCCCGTCGGGGCCGCACCGGGATGTTTTCGCTGGACAGGCCGTTGTTGAGCGCCCAGATCGCCGCCTGGGTGCGGTTGGCGGCATTGATCTTCTTGAGCACGCCCTTCAAGTGCACCTTCACCGTCGCCTCGGTGATGCTGAGCTTCTTGGCGATGACCTTGTTGGGATGGCCGTTGAGCAGGCAGCGCAGGATCTGCACCTCGCGCTCCGACAGGCCCTCGAGGTCGGCCGAGGCGGTGGCCGGCTTCTGGGTGTCGACCTGGCCGCTGACCAGCAGCGCCGCCAGCCGCGTCGGGAACACCTTTTCGCCGAGCAGCACCAGCTTCAGCGACTGCTTCAGCGCGTCGGGCGAAATGTTCTTGAGCAGATAGGCGTCGGCGCCGGCCTCGAAGCAGCGGGCCAGGTGGTGGATGTTGCGCGTCGTCGCCGCCAGCACCACCAATTTCAGCTCGGGAAACTTCTCGCGCATCTGGTGGAGCAAGGAGACGTCGTCGCTGCCCGCATCGAATTCGACCAGCGCCACCTTGGCGCCACCGCCGCTTTCCATGCGGACGATGCCTTCCTGCAGGGTATCCGCCTCCGAAGTAATGACAAAAGACGAGGTCTCGAGAAGGCGCTTAAGCCCTTCGCGGAACAACTTATTGGCATCAATAAGCAGTATCTCGACATTTTCCATAGGCAGCCCCCATCACGTCAGACCGGCCAAACGGCCAAATGATTTGCTGTTTGGAGAAAACGCACGACGCGTTTCTTCCTCGGCGCCAACTTAAGAGGATTTTTATCCGATTGAGCGCCACGATCCCACCTTCTGTAGGAGGTACCATGCGCGTTCATTTTCGGTAGGCTCACCCGGACGGGCGTCGTGTCCCTACCACCATGGCTTAGACGCATCACGAATTTGCGCCATAGCCCGCTTAGGTGAGGCCTAACACGATTTAGTGGGGGATGGCGGTGCAAAGGGTTATGCGCGCGCCGGCAACGGCCTCATGGCGCAGGGACGGCATGTAGCTACAAAATCTCGATCGCGTTTTCTTATGGATACAGTTTTCTCCATGAGCACGCCACCGCGCATCACCTGGGACAACGCCAAGCGGGCTGAAACCCTCGCGCATCGCGGCTTGGATTTTGCCGATGCCGCCAAAGTGTTCGCCGGTCGCCATTTCACCCGCCCCGACGTGCGGAAGACTACGGCGAGCCGCGCTTCATCAGCGCCGGCCGACTGGAGGGGCGATTCGTGGTCTGGTCTGGACGCCGCGCGGCGAAAGCCGGCGCATCATTTCGATGAGGTACGGTCATGCCGACGAAGAAGCCCAATACGAAGCTCACCGCTGACTGGACGGACCCCGACGACGCCCCGCGGCTCGATGCCGAATGGTTCGCGGGCGCCGACCTGCACGAAGGCACGAAGCTGGTCAGGCAGGGCGGCAGGCCGAAGTCCGCCAGTCCCACGAGGGCGGTCAACCTCCGCCTCGACGCCGACGTGCTGGAGCATTTCCGCAAGTCGGGGCCGGGCTGGCAGACGCGCATCAACGAGGCGCTGCGGAAGGCGGCAGGGCTGTAAGGCTGATCGGAGCGCGGAGTTCCAGCTCCGCATCGGCGTGCGGACCTGGAGGCCCGTGCTCCTCCTTAGATGAAGGAGTGTAAGAAGAGGAAGGTGGGGCGAGCGATCGGATTCGAACCGACGACATCCAGGACCACAACCTGGCGCTCTAACCAACTGAGCTACGCCCGCCGCCGGAGGGCGCTTATGTAGCGCCCCAACCCCCTGCTCGTCAAGCGTTGCAATGGAGCCATCATCGAAGGCCCGCCCACCGACCGCTCAGCCGAAATGCCGGGCGAGGCGTGACAGGGCCTCGTCCAGGGATTCCGGGCGCTTGGCGAAGCAGAAACGGACGAAGCGGTCGACGTCGCCGTCCTGATAAAAAGCGCTGACCGGCACGGCGGCGACGCCGGCCTGGGTGGTGATCATGCGGCAGAACTCGACGTCGCTGCCGGTAAATCCCAGCGGCCGGATGTCGGCGATGACGAAATAGGTGCCGCCGCAGTCGACGACGCCGAAGCCGATGCGGCCGAGACCGGCGGCCAGGCGGTCGCGCCGCCCCTGCAGGTCGGCGGCCAGGCCGCCGAAATAGGCATCGGGCTGGCGCAGGCCGAGCGCCACCGCCGCCTGCAGGTGCGGCGGCGTGGTGAAGGTGAGGAACTGATGGGCCTTGGCGATCGGCTGCAGCAGCCGCGGCGACGCCGTGACATAGCCGACCTTCCACCCGGTCACCGAAAAGGTCTTGCCGGCCGAGCCGATGCGCACGCAGCGCTCGCGCATCCCCGGCAGGGTCATCAGCGGCACGTGCGGACGGCCGTCGAAGGTGATGTGCTCGTAGACCTCGTCGCACACCGCCAGCGCGTCGAACTCCCCGAGCAGGCCGGCGATGAAGGCGAGTTCGTCGCGGGTGTAGACCTTGCCCGCCGGATTGGCCGGCGAGTTGAGCAGGATCAGCTTGGTCTTGGCCGAGAAGGCGGCGCGCAGGGCGTCGCGCGGCAGTTCCCACTGCGGCGGCGCGATGCGCACCAGCTTGGGGATGCCGCCGGCCAGCCGCACGATCGGCAGATAGGAATCATAGAGCGGCTCGATCAGCACCACCTCGTCGCCGGGCTCGATGAGGCCGAACAGGCTGTCGGCCAGGGCCTCGGTGGCGCCCGATGTGACCATCACCTCGTTTTGCCAGTCGACGTCGAGGCCATGGAAGCGGCGGTTGTGCTCGGCCACGGCCTGGCGCAGATCGGCAAGGCCCATCATCGGCGGATACTGGTGCGAGCCGGTGGCGATGGCCTGCGCGGCGGCGCGCAGCACGAAGTCCGGCTCCATCGCCTCGGGGAAGCCCTGGCCGAGATTGATGGCGCCGTGTTCGGCCGCCAGCCGCGACATCGTCTCGAAGATGGTCACCGGCATGCCGGCGAAAAGCCTGTTGCCCGAAGTCATGCCGCGGCCCGCTCCCTCAATGGCGGGCGCCATCCTACACAGATTGGCGCGCTTGCCAAAGCGTGGCCGCCGCCCATTTTTTAGGCGGCACCTGCCCAAACCGTGGGCGAGGCCGCCGATGGTGCGCGGCCGCCGCCAGCCATTTGCGCCATCGCCGGGTTGGCACGCCTCGTGCTAAGGGGGTAGACGCCAAGGCGGAACGCCGTTGTTTCGCGACCAACCAGCGCTGGGGTCCATGAAAAAGATCGAAGCGATCATCAAGCCCTTCAAGCTCGACGAGGTGAAGGAGGCCCTTCACGAGGTTGGGTTGCAGGGCATCACCGTGACCGAGGCCAAGGGTTTCGGCCGCCAGAAAGGCCATACCGAGCTGTACCGCGGCGCCGAATACGTGGTCGACTTCCTGCCCAAGGTGAAGATCGAGGTCGTCCTCGACGACGCCCTGGTCGAGCGCGCCGTCGAAGCGATCCAGCAGGCGGCCCATACCGGCCGCATCGGCGATGGCAAGATCTTCATCACCCACGTCGAGGAAGCCGTCCGCATCCGCACCGGCGAGCGCGGCACCGACGCCATCTGACACCCATCGGCCGCCGGGGCCTGGCCCCGGCGGCGCCACACCGACCAATTCTCAACCGGGGAAGCTTTTCACATGGCCGCCAAGCAAGACGTCCAGAAGGTTCTGGAGATGATCAAGGAGAACGACGTCAAATACGTCGATTTCCGCTTCACCGACCCCAAGGGCAAGTGGCAGCACACCGCCCAGCACGTCAGCACCGTCGACGAAGACCTGCTGACCGAGGGCATCATGTTCGATGGCTCGTCGATCCACGGCTGGAAGAGCATCGACCAGTCCGACATGATCCTCATGCCGGACCTGGCCAGCGCGGTCATGGACCCGTTCGCCGCCCAGGCCCAGCTCATCATGTTCTGCGACATCGTCGAGCCGGCCACCGGCCAGCTCTATGACCGCGACCCGCGCTCGATCGCCAAGCGCGCCGAGGCCCATCTCAACGCCTCCGGCCTCGGCGACACCGCCTTCTTCGGCCCCGAGGCCGAGTTCTTCGTGTTCGACGACGTCCGCTACAAGGTCGCCATGAACACCGCCTTCTACGAGCTCGACAGCGAGGAGGGCCCCTACGTCACCGACAAGCGCTTCCCCGAGGGCAACACCGGCCACCGCCCCGGCGTCAAGGGCGGCTATTTCCCGGTGCCGCCGCTCGATTCCCAGGTCGACATGCGCGCCGAGATGCTGACGGTGATGGGCGATATGGGCCTGCCCATCGAGAAGCACCACCACGAGGTGGCGCCGTCGCAGTCCGAGCTCGGCTGCAAGTTCGGCACCATGGTCCAGGCCGCCGACTGGATGCAGATCTACAAATACGTCGTCCACAACGTCGCCCATAGCTACGGCAAGTCGGCGACCTTCATGCCCAAGCCGATCTATGGCGACAACGGCTCGGGCATGCATGTGCACCAGTCGATCTGGAAGGAAGGCCGGCCGCTGTTCGCCGGCTCGGGCTATGCCGATCTGTCGGAGATGGCGCTGTACTATATCGGCGGCATCATCAAGCACGCCAAGGCGCTCAACGCCTTCACCAACCCGCTGACCAACAGCTACAAGCGCCTGATCCCCGGCTTCGAGGCGCCGGTGCTCTTGGCCTATTCGGCGCGCAACCGCTCGGCGTCGTGCCGCATCCCCTATGTCACCAGCCCCAAGGCCAAGCGCGTCGAGGTGCGTTTCCCCGACCCCGGCGCCAACCCCTATCTCGCCTTCGCCGCCATGCTGATGGCCGGCCTCGACGGCATCCAGAACAAGATCCATCCCGGCGACCCGATGGACAAGAACCTCTACGACCTGCCGCCCGAGGAGCTGAAGAACGTGCCGACGGTGTGCGGCTCGTTGCGCGAGGCCCTGGTCAGCCTCGACAAGAACCGCGAGTTCCTGCTCAAGGGCGACGTCTTCACCAACGAGTTCATCGACAGCTATCTCGAGCTAAAATGGGAAGAGGTCTACAAGTTCGAGCACACCCCGCACCCGATCGAGTTCCAGATGTATTACTCGGTGTGAACTATTTTTGAGGAACAGCCCCACGCTAGTGGGGCTGTTTTATTATGCCGTCAGGCCCATGACCTGTCTGACATGGAAAGTCATCATCTCGCGAGAGCCCACAGACTCGTTGTTACCTCTCCGCGATAATGCAGGATGCTGCCTGGCTCGGACGCAAACCAGACAAAGCTATTCCACGCTATATCGGACGAGGCCTTCCGGAAGGGCGCGCCCCCCCTGTCAGCGAAGGCGGTAAGGAACGCAAGATGGTTCCGATCGAGGCCAGCCTCTTCGGCTATCGATGTCAAAGCCGCCTGCCGCTGCCTGTTGATTGGTCCGTCTGTCGCAACCACCTCACAGAAAACGACGAGCATGTCGTTTCCGCTCTCATTTGTCCCCAAGTCGATCAGAATGATATCGGGAAGAGCCTTGCTGGCATTGATGCTGATCCCGATCGAGTCGGCAAGGTGTTCATCGCGCGCTACGACCTTATTACCGGATTCGGACAGCCATAAGACCGCTGGCGTCGCGAGGAAACGTGGCGCAAATTCTTCGATGACAGCCTTGGCAATTGCCGACGACGGACCCGGACAAAGGCTGCGAGTCTCGCCATTCGGGAATACTACGGGAACCGCATCAACTGCGATTGCAACCCCCTTTTTAATCAAGGCCAGCCGAGCAAGGGCAGCCTTGTTGAGGTGGGTCTTCTGCCATGCGGCGATCGCGTCCAGAAGCTCCTCACCCGCCAATTCTTCGCTGAAGATCTTTGCGAAGCCTGCCTCCAAGGCGTACTTCGGACGCGACGACGTAGTCGCAACACCCGGCCGCTCAATCACAGCGCGCGTTGGAATGAGCCCTGTCCGAATAGTCTCGTCGCGTATAGGCTCGCGGCTGTTCGCGGCGTACCACGCCTGCGCTGGCCTGGGCTTCTTGGTTGAGAAGCAGCGCCGGACCCAATCCAGCCTCTCATCGTCTCCTGTCATTGACGCCTGGGCGTCAGTCATATCGGTAACTTGGCTCGGCCTGATCCACCGATCCGCACCCTCGATGGCCCCGGCGTAGAACATCACGAATATGGTCCGAGCCGCCATGTCACGGGTGACATAGTTCCGGTGTTCGATGCCTGGAGGGAATATATCGGGAAGGCGCTGAACAATCGTTTCAAGGCGAGGCACGGGAGGCAGGGGCAAACTTACTCTCCGTAGAAAGACGCCACTTTTGCCTCAACCATATCCACTGATGCTCCTTCTCGCAGCAATTTTTCTAATGCGCGGAGCTGACTCACCGTCGGCAGCGGCGTCGCCTCTAACTCATATGCAGAGACAGCGACCGAACCGTTTAAGCAACGGAATGCGCGATCGACCGCGGCAGTATTGATTAGCGCCTCTATTGTCGCGGCTGAAATTTTCGGTTTGCCCATGGGCTGCACGATATTGACGTGATTTTCCACAACCGCACCGCCGTGCTGATCCAGGAATTCCTGCGGCATCAAGGCTGCAAGCAGCCGCCGGCCCTGCTCTTTCGCGGTCGTCCGCTGGAGCAGCACGCATTCCTTTCTTGTCACCAGATGTGGCTGGCGCGGGCAAACCTCGATGTACGGAACATGATTTCTGTTTTGCGCACGGAAGCTGAATCCACGCCGCGTAATCGACTCGGCCCAAATTAGCGGGAAGCAATTATTTGCCTTTGTGTCACGAAGCTGACGCTTGTGCCTATTCCAGACAAGTTGCCCTGTATTGATCTCGTACCCGAGATCCCTCAATCTGGTCGGCATATGCCGTAGCCGCTCGAAGTATGAGGTCTGATCTGGCGCGCGCGGGAGCAGCCATGGCTTCCCATTTCGCTCCAGCCGGCAACTCGCAACCGGCTCCACTGACGCTGCGTCCAGGCCTTTCGGGATGAGGAGCGATATCTTGAGATCCTGGTCGCGGACATCGCAGATGTAAGTCGTGAGCATTATCTCCTGAAGAACACCCTCGAAGACGCCAAGGCGGTCGGAGATGAAATCCATGGCGACCGGCGTTGCCTCGTCCATCAGGAGGCGGCGGAGGCTAGTGTAGTACTGACCGCCAAGGAAGCTTGTTGGAGTGAGGTAAGCCACCACTCCTCCGCGCCTGCACAACCGGAGTGCCAGGTCGGAGAACAGGCCGTACAGGTTGCTGTGCCCATAGAGCGACCGCTTCCATTTATGCCGCTGTTCAGCCGTCAACCGCACCCGCCCATAGGGCGGGTTCCCGACCACAAGATCGAACGGTCCTAGGCTATCATGGCTGAGCGCATTGCCTACGATCACCACGTCCGGCATGCGGCGGTCGGCGGCCACGCACAGGGGCAGTAGAGCGGCCTCCAGCAAGACTTCGGACAACCATGCCGAGAATGGGTCAATCTCGATGCCTTTCAGCCGCGATGCGATATGCATCAGCGTCCATTCTGGCGAGGCATCTAGGCTCCTCGACCACATCCGCAGAGCAACCGGCGCGAGGAACGCAGCACCACCGCAGGCGGGGTCGCAGACTGAGCCATTTGATGCATCCCATCCGGCCCCCTCCGCCTGATCAACCAAGCGTTCGGCCAACGGCGGCGGCGTGTAAAAGGCGCCGAGTTCGGCACGGAGGTCAGGTGGCATCATAGCGGTATATATCGTCCCGATCAGGTACCCGGCGTCACGGATCGGGAACTCGGCGATGAGCGCCCCCAGCGTAACGGCTGCGTCGGTTGCCCTTGCCGGCAGCTTCTTGACCTTGATCTCACGTAGCTGCTTGATGGGCCAATGGACCCCGGTCGGTGTGCAAATACACTGCCAAAAAGCATCGATGACCGCAGCGGTAAACGAGCGCGCCAGCTCAAGTCGCTGAGCGCTCGACGACTTGCCTCCAATCAGGCCAAGTACTTCCTGCCGCGCGGCGCTGTACCGCGCCACCGATTCGCTCTCTGGTTCCTTTACGAGTCGTGCTACCGCACAGGAATCCACGGTATTGAGGCCCTTCTGAAGATTCTCGTTTTGTTCTATCGTGCCAGAACCCGAATGAGTGTCAACATATGCTAATGATGTTCGACATCATACCCTCGCTTACCCCCTGCGGCTATTTCCCGGTGCCGCCGCTGGATTCCCAGGTCGATACGCGCGCCGAGATGCTGACGGTGATGGGCGACGTCGAGAAGCACCACCACGAGGTGGCGCCCAGCCAGTCCGAGCTCGGCGTCAAGTTCGGCACCATGGTCCAGGCCGGCGCGCCGCCCTTCGGCTCAAGGAGGGGGACGAGATCGCCTATGCCATCGAGGGCGACTGGGTGATCCTGACCCGGGCAGCGGCGGAGCCGGCGGACGACCCGTTCGCGGTGTTCGATGCGGATCGCCGGGCCTATGGCGGATGGTGAGGTCTGGGACATCGTCAAAGTCCCGTTCCCGTATACGGCGGCGATCGCGCCACAGCGCTGAACGCCCGGACCGCCCGGCGGTCGCAGCGGTTGCGGCCCGCCCATCCGTCCATCGTCCTCGGTCTGGCCCCAGCGCGGCATCATGCCCGGGCGGGCGAGAGCCCTTCAGTTGAGCATCGTATCTCGACATGAGCGCCAAGATGTGGCCATCCTGGGGCACATTCTTTCACACCGGCGGCAGAAGCGATGTTGGACAGCGACCGCACGAGCATCCACAGGGCGGCCATCGCCATCGCTCTCGTCGTCGGGGTCGCGGCGTGCCAGCCGGCAATGCCGATCGGCCTCGACGACACCGCCAAGGCCGACCTCGTGGCGGTGCTGGCGGCGAAGGGCGTCGCCCGCGACGACGCCATGCGCTATGCCAGCGCCATCCGTCCCGGCGTTGCGGCGGACGGCTACTACCTCCCCGCGGCCGTCGGCGGCAGCGTCCAGGAGGCGGCCGTCGTGTTGGAACAGCTCGACGATGACGGGTGCCGCCAGATTCAGTATCAGGTGGAAGCGCGGGGCCGGCCGATCGTCTACGACGGCGTCGTCTGTCGCCCGCCCGGCATCGCGTCCGGCACGCTGGCGTGGAACCAGCAAGGAGCGCTGAAGAACATTCGTGTCGTGGCGGCCAAGCCTGACGCGAAGGCCGCAGCCAAGGCGGCAACGCTTGCGGCGGCCACCAAGAAGGCCGCGCCCACGGCCGCCAGCCCGAGCCCTGCACCTGCCGCAACGGAGCGGCCGTCGCCGGCCAAGGCGAAGGCGGATCTCTAGCTCGCATCGGCGGCAGGCTGCGCCAACCGGCACAGCGCGGCATCAAATCCGTTCTGTTCCCATCCGACGACTCTCGGGATATAGATGACCATCCGTCCGGTGCCGGTGGCTTCCACCGGAGAATCGGGAACGCGGTGAGAACCCGCGACGTGCCCAACGCTGTGAAGGGGATCGACCGGATAGGAGCCACTGGCAAATGCTGGGAAGGCGTTCGGTCGAGGCGAACCTGAGTCAGAAGACCGGCCGGGCGGAGACGGCCCGCACCTGCGTGGACGGCAGGGCGGGCGCACCATCAAAGGGGACTGACGATGGATGCTGCCAATCTCATGCCTGCCCTTCCTCTGCCCACCAGCGAGCGCCAGGGCGTCTATCGAGCGATATTGACCCGCCGCGACACCCGCGGCGAGTTCCTGCCGGATCCCGTACCCGACGAGACGTTGAGCCGAATCCTGGTGGCCGCCCATCACGCGCCTTCGGTCGGCTTCATGCAGCCGTGGAGCTTCGTCGTCGTGCGCGACCGGGGCGTGCGCAAGGGCGTCCATGACGCCTTCCTCGAGGCCAACGCCGAGGCGGCGCTGATGTTCTCCGAGGACAAGAGTCAGATCTACCGGTCGCTGAAGCTGGAGGGAATCCTCGAAGCCCCGGTCAACGTCTGCATCACCTGCGATCGTGACCGCGCCGGGCCCGCGGTGATCGGGCGAACCCACATCCGCACCATGGACCTCTACAGCGTCGCCTGCGCCGTGCAGAACATGTGGCTCGCGGCGCGGGCGGAGGGGCTCGGCCTCGGCTGGGTGAGCATCTTCCACAACAGCCGGGTGCAGGACATCCTGGGGATTCCCAAAGGCATCGTGCCGGTCGCCTATCTGTGCATCGGCAAGGTCCGCGGATATCACCAGCGCCCCGAGCTGGAAGCCGCCGGCTGGCGGCCGCGCCTGCCATTGGCCGAGCTGATCCATTTCGAACGATGGGATAACCCGGCCAAGGACGCCGGCCTGCTCGACCGCCTGCGCGCCGACCAGCAGGCGGTGTCCAGCGGCCGCTTCGTCGCCGAGCGACTGGACTGAAGGCCGGCCGGAGCAGGCGCTTTGCCGCCTGCTCCCGCCCTGGCGGTGGTGCCTCTTCCTTAGGCACGGCCGCGAAGCCTGTCGGTGCCGCGCTCAGCCACTTTTACCCACAGGCTTGCGCACAGATTCGGGGGATAAGCCGAACCGCCTAAAGCGGATGGCCATTGCATCAAAGCATGGCAGTGGGCCATCCCGCCCCCGTCCCCATATGCCTGGCGACGGCGATAGGAGGTGACTCATGCGCGGGCACGCAATCATCGCCATCGGCGCCGCGGTGCTGGCCACGCCGGCGGCGGCGCATCACGGCTGGGGCAGCTACGACGCCGACACGGTGCTCGTTGTGGAGGCGCCGGTGCTGGAGCTCGGCTGCGAAAACCCCGCACGGCAGCCTGATCGTCGAGGGCCAGGGCAAGCGCTGGCATGTCGTGCTGGCGCCGCCGCCGCGCATGCGCAACCGCGGCCTGGTGCCCGAGATGCTGGCGGTGGGCACGCCGGTGCGTATCGAGGGCTATCCGAGCAAGGTCACCGACGGCGAGATGCGGGCGGAACGCATCACCGTCGGCGGCAAGACGCTCGAGCTGCGCTGAGCGGCACGGGGCGCGAGCACGCGGCCGGCGATGGAGCATCTGTCCCCCACGGCACCGGAATGGGCGCTGGCCGTGCAGGGCTCCGATCTGGGGGCGCTGATGCGCTCATCGGTCGTGCTGTACCCGGCGGAGGCGCCCGCCCACCCTGACCGGGGTCACACCACCCAGCCGAGAACCCCGTTGCGGCCGCGGCGCTCGCCTAGGAAGTCTTTGTATTTCAGGTCGTCCGCCAAGTGGCCGACCAGGCAGAACTTCATCGACCGCCCGATGTCGGCGACGTCGCGGGTGCCGGCAAGCAGCTCCTGGACCAGCGCGTGCATCCTGTCATGCATGGCGCCGTGCTGATCCTGATGCTCGTCCAATCCGGGGAACGTCCACGCCCTCAGCAGCGCCTCCTCGCGCTCCAGATGCAACATGAGTTCATCGAGCAAATGGCCGGTGAGCGCCTTCAAATCATCGCGCCGGCCGGCCTTCGCCGCGGCGTGCACATCGTTCAGAATGTCGATCAAGCGTTCGTGGTCGGCATCGAGCTCGGCGACGTCGACGCTCAGCGCCGGCGACAAGGCCAGCGGATCGATCGGCAGCGACAGGTTCCTATGGGCGATCGTCACCCGAAAGCAAAGCTCGCACCACAACAGCGCGTCGTGCCCTGGTTGCTGCACGACCCGCTGCGGCGCCAGTTCCCGGCAGTGCGGGCACTCGACGCTCGCCGTTGCAAATTGTGTCATTCGACTACGCCGCCTTTCGTACCTAATGTAGACGACGCAGAGGTGACATTCAAGGACACGACCTTACCCATCCAGAATGCGCAGGGCATCACCAGAAATAGCTGCGTTCACGACAGCATCGACAACTTGCTGTTGTCTTGCCCTTGGCCAATCCCCAAACAATAACAGCCTGCCATTTATTTCCGCAATATTGCCGCAAGCTCACACCGCTACGTCAGTTCCGGATAATCGACATAGCCCTTGGCACCGCCGCCATAGAAGGTGGCTTTGTCAGGCGGATTGAGGGCGGCGCCGTGACGCAGGCGCTCGACCAGGTCGGGATTGGCGATGAACGGCTTGCCGAAGGCGACCAGGTCGGCGGTGCCTGCGGCAAGGGCCTGGGCGGCAAGGCCGCGGTCGTAGCCGTTGTTGGCGATGTAGGTGCCGCGGAAGGCGCGGCGCAGGGCGGTGAAGTCGAAGGCGGGATCGACGTCGCGCGGCCCGCCGGTCGCCCCCTCGATGACGTGGATGTAGGCCGGGGCGATGGCATTCAGGCGCGCGATGACATGGTCGTAGAGCCGGCGGGGATCGCTGTCGCTGATGCCGTTGGCCGGGCTCACCGGCGACAGCCGCACGCCGACGCGCTCGCCGCCGATCCCGTCGCACACCGCCGCCATCACTTCGGCGAGGAAGCGGCTGCGGTTCTCGATGCTGCCGCCATAGGCGTCGTCGCGCCGGTTGGCGCCGTCCTTGAGGAACTGCTCGATCAGATAGCCGTTGGCAGCATGCACCTCGACGCCGTCGAAGCCGGCGGCGACGGCGCTGGCGGCGGCACGGCGATAGGCGGCGACGATGCCGGGGATCTCGTCGAGGCGCAGCGCCCGCGGCGCCGAGACCTCGGCGAAGCCACCGGCGATGAAGGTCTTGGCCTGGGCGGCGATGGCCGAGGGCGCCACCGGCGCCTGTCCGCCCGGCTGCAGCGACACGTGCGAGACGCGCCCGACATGCCATAGCTGCAGGAAGATGCGTCCGCCGCGCTCGCGCACCGCCCGCGTCACCTGGCGCCAGCCGGCGACCTGGGCATCGGAGTGGATACCGGGGGTATCGATATAGCCCTGGCCCTCGGGGCAGATTTGCGTCGCCTCGGCGACGATCAGCCCGGCGCCGGCGCGCTGGCCGTAGTATTCGGCCATCAGCGGCGTCGGCACGTTGCCGGCGGCGGCGCGGTTGCGGGTCAACGGCGCCATGACGATGCGGTTGGCCAGCGTCATCGACCCCAGCCGATAAGGCTGGAACAGGGCGGCAGCGGTCTCGGTCATGCTCTCCCTCTGATTGGTTAAGGCTGCAAACGCCGATGTGGGGATCGCCGCACGTTAGTCAAGTTACTTTACGTCGCCCTGCCGTAACACAATGATGTCACGGCCCTCAGCGCGGCTGGGTTCTTGCCGCCGGCAACCCTGCCATGGCACACCAGATGCCAATGTCTTCCGCCACGACGATCCCAGTATTGCATTCCCCCGAGAGGCGCCGATGGAAGTCGTCCCGCTAGCCATTCCCGACGTCAAGATGATCCGTCCGAGGAAGTTCGGCGATGATCGTGGATTCTTCTCGGAGACCTACAGCCGACGCAGCTTCAGTGCCGCCGGACTCGATTTTGATTTCGTGCAGGACAATCATTCCTTGTCGGCCACGGCCGGCACCGTGCGTGGCCTGCATTTCCAGCTCCCGCCCTACGCCCAGCACAAGCTGGTGCGCGTGGTGCGGGGCGCCATCCTCGATGTGGCGGTGGACCTCCGCAGGGGCTCGCCCAGCTATGGCAGACACGTCAGCACCATCATCAGCGCCGCCGATTGGAACCAGGTGCTGGTGCCGATCGGCTTCGCTCACGGCTTCTGCACCCTCGAGTCTCATACCGAGGTCGCCTACAAGACGACCGACTTCTACGCCCCCGAGCACGATCGCGGCCTGCTGTGGAACGACCCCGCGCTTGGCATCGACTGGCCGGTGGCCGCCACGGCGGCGATCCTGTCGGACAAGGACCGCGCGCACCCGCGACTGGCCGACGTGATCGAGACGTTTGGCGCGCGGGCATGGTGATGAAGCGCATCCTCGTCACCGGCGGCGCCGGCTTTATCGGCTCGGCGGTGGTCCGCCAGCTCCTGGCCGAAAGCGACGCCTTCGTCATCAACGTCGACAAGCTGACCTACGCCGCCAATCTCGCCTCGCTGCCCGGCACGCGAGGCCACTCCCGCTATGCCTTCGCCCCGCTCGACATCGGCGACGCAGACGCGCTGAGTCGCGTGTTCGCCGAGCATCGTCCCGACGCCGTGATGCATCTGGCGGCGGAATCGCATGTCGACCGCTCGATCGACGGACCGGGCGCCTTCATCGAGACCAACATCGTCGGCACCTATCGCCTGCTGGAAGTGACGCGCGCCTACTGGACGGCGCTGCCGGCCGAACGGCGCGCCGCCTTTCGCTTCCACCACGTCTCCACCGACGAGGTGTTCGGCTCGCTCGGCCCCAAGGGCCTGTTCACCGAAACCACCGCCTACAGCCCCAACTCGCCTTATTCGGCCAGCAAAGCCGCCTCGGACCATCTGGTGCGAGCCTGGTATGAGACCTATGGCCTGCCAGTGGTCTTGAGCAACTGTTCGAACAACTACGGCCCCTACCAATTCCCCGAGAAGCTGATCCCGCTGATGATCCTCAAGGGCCTGGCCAGCGAGCCGCTGCCGATCTACGGCAGCGGCGACAACGTGCGCGATTGGCTCTATGTCGAGGACCACGCCCGCGCCCTGCGTCTGGTGCTGGACCAGGGCCGCATCGGCCAGAGCTACAACATCGGCGGCGGCAGCGAGCGCAGCAACCTCGCCGTGGTGTGCACCCTGTGCGCCCTGCTCGATGAGATGCACCCGATCGGCGCCCCGCGCGCGCGGCTGATCACCTTCGTCGCCGACCGACCCGGCCACGACAAGCGCTATGCCATCGACGCCGGCAAGATCCGCCGCGATCTCGGCTGGCAGCCGCTGGAAAGCTTCGAGTCAGGCCTACGCAAGACAGTGGCATGGTATCTCGCCAATCGCCCGTGGTGGCAGGCGGTGCGCGACGGCTCCTACCAGGGCCAGCGTCTGGGCCGGACGGCGCAGCCGGCATGAACGTCCTCGTCCTCGGCAGTCGCGGCCAGCTCGGCCATGAACTGATGCACGCCGCCTGGCCGGCGGCGGCGCGGTTGATCGGGCTGGCGCGGCCGCAGATCGACGTCACCGATGCCACGAGCGTCGCCGCGGCACTGGCGGCACAAGCACCAGACCTGGTGGTCAACGCCACCGCCTACACCGCCGTCGACAGGGCCGAGAGCGAGCCCGAGGCCGCCTTCGCCGCCAACCGCGACGGACCGGCCCATCTCGCCGCCGCCTGCGCTCGGGGCGGCGTGCCGCTGATCCACGTCTCCACCGACTACGTCTTCGACGGCACCAAGCCGGCGCCCTACGACGAGGATGATCCGATCGGACCACTCGGCGTCTACGGCGCCAGCAAGGCCGCCGGCGAGGCCGCCGTCCGCGCTGCTTGGCCGCGGCACATCATCCTGCGCACCTCATGGGTCTACGGCAGCCACGGCCGCAATTTCGTCAAGACCATGCTGCGCCTGGCCGGCGAGCGTGACAGCATCGCCGTGGTCGCCGACCAGCACGGCGCGCCCACCGCCGCCGCCGACCTCGCCGCCGCCATCACCGCCATCGCCGCACGCCTTGCGGCCACCGCGGACATACCGTGGGGCACCTATCACTTCGCCGCCGCCGGCGCCACCACCTGGCACGGCATCGCCGAGCACATCTTTACACGGCTGCAGGCGGCCACCGGCCGCTGCCCGGGCCTGCGCGCCATCACCAGCGGCAAATACCCGGGCCCGGCGCGGCGCCCAACCAACTCCCGCTTCGACTGCCGGCGCATCACGGCCACATTCGGCATCGCCACCCCCGATTGGCGGGACAGTCTGGATCGCGTACTCGACCACCTGCTGGTCTCCTCCGCCTCCGACCCGTCGCCACCGCGCCAAGCACAGGGACTATGACCATGAAGGGCATCATTCTCGCCGGTGGTTCCGGCACTCGGCTCTATCCGGTGACCCAGGCGGTGAGCAAGCAGCTGCTGCCGGTCTACGACAAGCCGATGATCTACTTCCCGCTGTCGACGCTGATGCTGGCCGGCATTCGCGACATCCTGATCATCACCACGCCGCACGACCAGCCGCTGTTCCGCGCGGTGCTGGGCGACGGCACCCAGTGGAGCATCGACCTCAGCTACGCCGTGCAGCCGTCGCCCGACGGCCTGGCCCAGGCCTTCATCATCGGCCGCGCCTTCGTCGGCAGCGATTCTTGCGCCCTGGTGCTGGGCGACAACATCTTCTACGGCCACGGCCTCACCGATCTGCTGCGCGAGGCCAGCGCCAAGACCAGCGGCGCTTCCGTCTTCGCCTATGCCGTGCGCGATCCCGAGCGCTATGGCGTCGTCGAGTTCGACGGCGACGGTCGCGCCCTCAGTATCGAGGAGAAGCCGGCCCGGCCGCGCTCAAAATGGGCGGTGACGGGGCTTTATTTCTACGACAACCAAGTGCTCGACATTGCCGCCTCGATTCGCCCGTCGGCGCGCGGCGAGCTCGAGATCAGCGACGTCAACAGCATCTACCTCGAACAGGGCCAACTTGAGGTCGTGCGTATGGGCCGCGGCTATGGCTGGTTCGACACCGGCACCCACGACAGCCTGCTCGAGGCGGCCGAGTTCGTGCGCACCATCCAGCACCGTCAGGGCATGCAGATCGCCGGCCCCGAGGAGATCGCCTACAACGCCGGCTGGATCGATGCCGAACAGGTGCGTCGCCTGGCGGAGCCGCTGCGCAAGAACGACTACGGCCGCTATCTCCTTGGCCTACTCGACGATGGCGAAAGCCGGCATTGCGCCTGACCCAGGTGCCTTGCCGCATGCGGTCGCGCTCGGCCAGCAGGCGCTGGGCGGCGCGGCGCAGCAACGCCAGGTCGGCGCCATCGGGGCCGAGAGCCACGTGTGCCAAGCGATCGGGCAGGTACAACTCGGTGCCGCCGCCGATGGCCTGGGCCAGGGCGACGCTGTGCGCTACCGGGATGATGGGGTCGTCCCGGCCGTGAACCAGCACCACCGGGGCCGATAGGTGGCTGAGATCGTGCCGGCGCAGATCGAGGGCGAAGAGGTCGGCGCGCAACCCGGCCGGCAAGCGCGCCACCAGCCCCGGCACCGCATTTGGATCGGCATTGACCAGCAGCGCGTAAACGGCGCCGCCGCCCGGCCCCAATCCCGGCACAAGGGCCGCCGCGCCGGCGGCATCACCGGCGAGATGCCGGGCGGCGATGGCGGCGAGGCGGCCGCGGTCGGCGGGATCGGGCAGGCCGTCGGCATTGCCCAGGGCGAACTGCCATTTGCCGATGGTCGAAGGCGGCCGGCAGGCCCATGGCTGCCCCGGCCCGGGCCGGGCGCAGCCGGTGGTGAGATAAGTCAGCGCCTCGACCAGGTCGTAATAGCCGCCGATGCCGACCAGCAGGCGCACCGACGGCGACGCCGCCGGATCGAGCGCGGCGATGATCGCCGGCCCCACCGCATACGAAGCGGCGACGACGATCACGCCGGCGGCGGCAGCGGTGCGGGAGTGGTGGACAATGGCATCGGCCACGGTATCGGCATCGGCCGGGCCCAGGCGCAGCGCCTGCCCGGATGCCAGTTGCGGCACCAGCACGCGGAAGCCGGCGCGCCGCAACGCGTCGGCGGTGGCCACGACGCGGGAGTCGTCCTTGCCGTGCGGCGTCGCCCCCGGCACCAGCACCAATGCGGCACCGCCGCCGGCGGGCTCGTAGAGGTCGGCCAGCCGCCGCCGCCCCGCCACCACATAGGCGATCTCGGTGCGCGCTGCGCCCGCCGCCTCGCCCCGGCCGGCGGCACCAAGATCGGCCAGCAGGCGCAAATCCTCGCCGCCCGGGCCGCCGACGCACCCCGCCAGGGCCAGCGCGAGGGCCAGCAGCAGCACCATCCCGGCCGCGTCGGCGCGCCGTTCCATCCCCTTGCTCCGCCCTCGCCCGAACGGCCAGTCTAGCATGAACGGGCGGAGTTGGTCCCCTCGGCCATGCGAGAGCCCCGGACGCACCAGATACAACTCCCGCACGAGGCAATGGCGCAGCCGGGGAAAGACCCTTGTCGGCGCTTCGCCGGTCCCCATGCTCAGAGATGGGTGGAAAAGAAGGAACAGCGCAATGAGGCGCATTCTGATGGCCGCGGCCCTGGCCCTCACCGTCGGCGCCTGCGGCACGTCGCAAGGCTTCGTCAGCCCCATCGGCGAGTATGTGTACGATCCCGCCGTCGTCCCGCTCGCGCCGCTGGCCCCGCCGTCGACCGCGGTTTCCATCGTACCGGCCGAGGATTGGCAGGTGCCCTTGGATTAGCCCCATACCGCAGATACGAAAAAGGGCGGCCCGCGGGCCGCCCTTCATGTTCGTTGCCGCCGAGCGAGGCTTACGCCTTCTCCTCGGCCTCGACCTCGTCGCCGGTCTTCATGGTCGGGCCGGAATCCAGCCCCTTGGCGGCGAGGTCGCGCTCCACCAGTTCGATCAGGCCCATCGGCGCGGCGTCGCCGTAGCGGAAGCCGGCCTTGAGCACGCGGGTGTAGCCGCCATTGCGGTCCTTGTAGCGCGGGCCGAGCACCTCGAACAGCTTCTTGACCACGGCGTCGTCGCGCAGCAGGGCGAAGGCCTGACGGCGGGCATGCAGGTCGCCGCGCTTGCCCAGGGTGATCAACTTCTCGGCGATCGGGCGCAGGTCCTTGGCCTTGGGCAGGGTGGTGTTGATCTGCTCGTGCTTGAACAGGGCGCAGGCCAGGTTGCTGAACATCGCCTTGCGATGCTGCGACGTGCGATTCAGCTTACGGCCGGACATACCGTGACGCATTGCTCACTCCTTGGGTTTGGCCGCGCGCACGCGACCGATGGCGAAACCCGCGCGCCAATGCCCGAAGGCCGGTACGGCGGGGAACGAAAACGAATTCATCACAGAGACACAGAGCTTTTTGCCGTCACTCCCGCGAAAGCGGGAGGTCCATTCCTGAGACCTCCGGACTGGATGCCCGCTTCGCGGGCATGACGGAAAAAGTGTCTCTGTGCCTCTGTGATGACCCTCATGCCCCTAGTAGGGCTCCTCCAACTTCTTGGCCAGCTCCTCGATGTTCTCCGGCGGCCAGTTGGGGTTTTCCATGCCGAGGTGCAAGCCCATCTGGGCCAGCACTTCCTTGATCTCGTTCAGCGACTTGCGGCCGAAGTTCGGGGTGCGGAGCATCTCCGCCTCGGTCTTCTGCACCAGATCGCCGATGTAGATGATGTTGTCGTTCTTCAAGCAGTTGGCCGAACGCACCGACAGTTCGAGCTCGTCGACCTTGCGCAGCAGGTTCTTGTTGAACGGCAGCTCCTCGCGCTTCTCTTCCTCGCCGGCCGCCTGCGGCTCCTCGAAGTTGATGAACAGCTGCAACTGGTCCTGCAGGATGCGCGCCGCCAGCGCCACCGCGTCCTCGGGCGTCACGGCGCCGTTGGTCTCGATGTGCATGCCGAGCTTGTCGTAGTCGGTCACCTGGCCGACGCGGGTGTTCTCGACCTTGTAGGCAACCTTGCGCACCGGCGAGAAGATGGCGTCGATCGGGATCAGGCCGATCGGCGAATCCTCGGCGCGGTTCTGCGACGCCGCCACATAGCCCTTCCCGGTGCTGACGGTCAGTTCCATGTTCAGGGTGGCGCCCTCGTCGAGGGTGCACAGCACCAGATCACGATCCATGATCTCGATGTCGTGGCCGGTCTCAATCATGCCGGCGGTCACCTCGCCGGGGCCGGTTGCGCGCAGATGCATGCGCTTCGGCCCGTCGCCGTGCATGCGCAGGCCCATGCTCTTGATGTTGAGGATGAGATCGGTGACGTCCTCGCGCACGCCGGGAATCGAGGAGAACTCGTGCAGCACGCCCTCGATCTGGATCGCCGACACCGCCGCGCCCTGCAGCGACGACAGCAGCACGCGCCGCAGCGCGTTGCCCAAGGTCATGGCGAAGCCACGCTCGAGCGGTTCGGCGACAAGGTTGGCAATGCGCGCCGGATCGTCCCCCGGCTCGATCTGGAGCTTGCTGGGTTTGATCAGTTCTTGCCAGTTCTTCTGAAGCACGAGCATGACTCCGCCTTGTCTGTCGCAACGGCGGCACCGCCAGCCGAACGAGCTCGACTGGCGGTGCAGGCCGAAAATGTTAATCCGACGTCAGATCAGACCCGACGGCGCTTGCGGGGCCGGCAGCCGTTGTGCGGGATCGGAGTGACGTCGCGGATCGCGGTGATGGCGAAGCCGACGGCCTGCAGGGCGCGCAGTGCCGATTCACGGCCGGCGCCGGGACCCTTGACCTCGACCTCGAGCGTGCGCATGCCATGGTCCATCGCCTTGCGGCCGGCATCTTCCGCCGCGACCTGGGCCGCATAGGGCGTCGACTTGCGTGAGCCCTTGAACCCCTGCATGCCCGACGACGACCAGGCGATGGCATTGCCCTGCGCATCGGTGATCGTGATCATCGTGTTGTTGAACGACGCATTGACGTGGGCGACGCCCGACGTGATGTTCTTACGCTCGCGCCGCCGCGGGCGCTGTGCAGTCGCAGCTGCCTTAGCCATAACCTATCCCAGCCCCTTATCTCGTTGCTTTCTTCTTGCCGGCGATCGGCTTGGCCGGGCCCTTGCGCGTACGTGCATTGGTGTGCGTGCGCTGGCCCCGCACCGGCAGGCCGCGGCGGTGCCGCAGGCCGCGGTAGCAGCCAAGGTCCATCAGGCGCTTGATGTTCAGCGCCACATTGCGCCGCAGGTCGCCTTCGACCTGGTAGTCACGATCGATGAGCTCGCGGATGCGCAGAACCTCGTCGTCCGACAGCGTGTTCACGCGCCGTTCGTCGGTGATGCCGACCTTCTGGCAGATTTCGGTCGCCTTGGTGCGCCCGATGCCGTGGATGTAGGTCAGCGCAATCAGCACCCGCTTATTGGTCGGGATGTTTACGCCAGCAATACGCGCCAAAGCCGCTTACTCCTTGCAAATCAATGCTATGCGACCGGCTCCGTGAGCCGGAAAACAGAAGGTGCGCGATTATAGGGAGCTTCGCCCTAAAGTCAACTCACCACATGGGCATCCAACAATTTCGACAAGGCTTCGGTCACCTTGTCGATCGATTGGGTGCCATCGACTACTTCGAGCACGCCCTTGCCGCCATAATACGGCAACAGCGGCGCCGTCTGGGCATGGTAGGCGTCGAGACGCTTCTGGACCGTCTCGGCATTGTCGTCGGCCCGCCGGACGAACTCGGTCGCGCCGCACACGTCGCAGACGCCGTCCACCTTGGGCCGCTGAAATTTGTCGTGATACCCGGCGCCGCACTTGGCACAGCTGAACCGGCCGGTGATGCGCTCGACGATGTAGTCGTCCGGGACCCGGATCTCGATGACACAATCCAGCTTCAGGCCTTTGCGCACCAGCAGCGCATCGAGCGCCTGCGCCTGCGCGGTCGTGCGCGGGAAACCGTCGAGAATGAACCCCTTCTGGGCGTCGGGCTGATCGAGGCGCTCGTCGATGATGCCGATGACGATGTCGTCGGAGACCAGTTGCCCCGCCTCCATCACTGCCTTGGCCTTCTTGCCGATCGCGCTGCCCGAGGCCACCGCCGCGCGCAGCATGTCGCCGGTCGACAACTGCACCATGCCGTACTTGTCCTGCAGCAGCTTGGCCTGCGTGCCCTTGCCACCGCCGGGCGGCCCCATGAGGATCAGGTTCATCGCGTTATCCCCGCTTCCCTCTCAGCTTCGACTTCTTGATCAATCCTTCGTACTGGTGAGCCAGTAGATGCGATTGAACCTGGGCGACGGTGTCCATGGTGACGGTGACGACGATCAGCAGGCTCGTGCCGCCGAAATAGAACGGCACCGAGAACCGCGAAATCAGCAGTTCAGGCAGCAGGCAGACGATCGCCAGATAGACCGCCCCGACCGCGGTCAGCCGCGTCAGTACGTAATCGAGATAATCCGAGGTGTTCTTGCCGGGTCGGATGCCGGGCACGAACCCGCCGTACTTCTTCAGATTGTCCGCCGTCTCCGCCGGATTGAACACCACCGCTGTATAGAAGAAGGCGAAAAAGACGATCAGCGCCAGGTAGATGGCCAGGTACAGCGGCTGGCCATGGCCGAGCAAAGCGGTGACGTCGCGCAGCCAGTCCGGCCCCTGACCGGCGGTGAAGCCGGCGACGGTCATCGGCAGCAGCAGCAGCGAGCTGGCGAAGATCGGCGGGATCACGCCCGAGGTGTTGAGCTTCAACGGCAGATGCGAGCTCTCGCCGCCGAACATCTTGTTGCCGACCTGGCGCTTTGGATACTGGATCAGCACCCGCCGCTGCGCTCGTTCGACGAAGACGATGACGGCGATGACGATCGCCACCATGAGCAGCATGCCGATGATCAACAGCGGCGACAGCGCGCCGGTGCGGCCCAGTTCCAGGGTGCCGGCAAGGGCGCTGGGCAGTTCGACGACAATACCCGCATAGATGATCAGCGACGTGCCGTTGCCGATGCCGCGGGCGGTGATCTGCTCGCCCAGCCACATGAGGAACATCGAGCCGCCGACCAGGGTGACCACCGCGACGAAGCGGAAGAACATGCCGGGGTCGATGACCGCCGGCCCGCGCGCGCCGGTCATCCCTTCCAGCCCGACGGCGATGCCGTAGGCCTGGAAGGTGGCGATGGCCACCGTCAGGTAGCGCGTGTACTGATTGATCTTCTTGCGGCCCTGCTCGCCTTCCTTCTTCAGCGCCTCCAGACTCGGCATCACCGAGGTCATCAACTGCATGATGATCGAGGCCGAGATGTAAGGCATGATGCCAAGGGCAAACAGGGTCATGCGCGACAGCGCGCCACCGGCGAACATGTCGAACATGCCGAGGATACCCCCGGCCTGGCGATTGAAGATGTCGGCCAGCGCGGCCGCGTCGATGCCCGGCACCGGCACCCAGGTGCCCAGCCGGAAGATGATCAACGCGCCCAAGGTGAACCAGATCCGCTTGCGCAGTTCTGGTGCCTTGGCGAACACGCCCCAGTTTAGATTCGCGGCAAACTGTTCGGCGGCCGATGCCATGCCTTACTCCGGGAAACGCTGAGTGCAGGACGCTGTACGGCTCAGGCCTGGGCTTCGCCCTTGGCCTCGCCGGTCACGATGACCGTGCCGCCGGCCTGTTCGACCGCGGCGACGGCCGCCTTCGAGGCGCCAACCACCTCGACCGTCACCTTGGCCTTGAGTTCGCCCTTGGCAAGCAGCCGGATGCCATCGCGCGGATTGCTCACCAATCCGGCACCCTTGAGGGCGGCGGTACCGACGGTCTCGCCGGCATTGATGCGGCCGTCGTCGACCGCGGCCTGAATCTGGCCGATGTTGACCACCACATAGTCCTTGCGCGACGGATTCGTGAAGCCGCGCTTGGGCAGGCGGCGGTAGATGGGCATCTGACCGCCTTCGAAGCCGTTGATGGCGACGCCGGTGCGCGAGGTCTGACCCTTGACGCCACGGCCGCTCGTCTTGCCCTTGCCCGAGCCGATGCCGCGGCCCACCCGCATCTTGCCCTTGCGGGCGCCGGGATTGTCGCGAAGTTCGTTGAGTTTCATTCCCTACATCCTCCGCCGGCTTACTCGGCGTCTTCGACGCGCACGAGGTGACGCACCTTGTTGATCATCCCGCGCACCGCCGGCGTGTCCTCGAGAACCCGCGTGCGATGACGCTTGTTCAAGCCCAGCCCGATCAGCGTCGCTTCCTGGTCGAACCGGCGGCCGATGGCGCTGCCGGTTTGGGTGACCGTGATCGTCTTCTTCTCAGCCATCTGGCCTTACTCCCTGGCCGCCGCTGCCGCGGCGCCGTCGCGCCGGGCGATGATCTCGCCCACCTTCTTGCCGCGCTTGGCCGCGATGGCGCGCGGGCTCGCAACATTGGTGAGGGCGGCGAACGTCGCCTTGATCATGTTGTGCGGATTCGAGGTGCCGATACACTTGGCCACCACGTCCTGCACGCCCATCGTCTCGAAGATGGCGCGCATCGGGCCGCCGGCGATGATGCCGGTACCCGCCGGGGCGGCGCGCACGACGACGCGGCCGGCGCCGAAGCGGCCATTGGCGTCGTGGTGCAGGGTACGGCCCTCGCGCAGGGCGATGCGGACCATGTTGCGCTTGGCCTGTTCGGTCGCCTTGCGGATCGCCTCGGGAACCTCACGCGCCTTGCCGGTGCCGTAGCCGACGCGGCCCTTGGCATCGCCGACGACGACGAGCGCGGCGAAGGCGAAGCGCCGGCCGCCCTTGACCACCTTGGCGACGCGGTTGATGTGCACCAGCTTATCGACGAGTTCCGGCTCCTCACGCTCGCGCGGCGCGCCGTCGCGCCGGCCGCCCGGGCCGCGCCCGCGGCCCCGCTCG
>JAKFEE010000026.1:0-17172 GCA_036675815.1 Rhodospirillaceae bacterium | reverse complement strand
CCCGTATTCACTTCTCAAACAGCCGGGGGCCGAAGCCCCGTTCCCCTCAGCGGGGAGGCCGGCGTTATAGGTCGCCAACCGAACCCTGTCAAACCCTTTTTCGCGGCCCCCTCCGCGGGGCCGCGGCTCCTTCCGGGACCCCCGCCGCACCGATCGCTCGGCCCGCGGCAGGACGGCCTATGTAGGCGCCGCGGCTCAGCCGGTCAAGCACGTTTTCGCCGCTCATGTCTGGTTGCGATCGACCCGGCGCTGAACCAGCGGCGGCGGGTGGGCGGCGAAGTGGTCGAGCACCGCATCGGCATCGGTACCGACATGGATGAATTCGCGGTGGTGCGCCTTGAGGAAGCCTTCCTCGACCATGTGGTCAATGAAACCGGCGAGCTTGCCGAAATAGCCGGCGACATCGAGCAATGCCAGCGGCTTGCGGTGATAGCCGAGTTGGCCCCAGGTCCAGGTCTCGAACATCTCCTCCATGGTGCCGATGCCCCCGGGCAGGGCGATGAAGGCGTCGGACAGATCGGCCATCAGCGCCTTGCGCTCGTGCATCGAGCCGACGACGTGCAGGCGGGTGACGTCGCAGTGACCGACCTCCCACGCCAGCAAGGCCTGGGGGATGACGCCGATGACCTCGCCGCCGGCGGCCATCACGGTATCGGCCAGCACCCCCATCAGCCCGACATTGCCGCCGCCGTAGACCAGGCCCAGGCCGCGCTCGGCTAGGCGGCGTCCCAGATGCTCGGCGGCGCCGCGGTATTCCGGGCGGCTGCCGGAGTTGGAGCCGCAATAGACGCAGACACGCTTCATCCCGAACCTCTCATCCACGCGCGTTTGCCGGCCGCCGCACCGTCTGCCATGCTGGCACCAACAGCGGAGGAGACCGATGAGCGAGATTACCTTGGCGATGGCGCAGCGCTTCTTTCACGATAATTTCGCGCCTTGGATTCAGGACCTGGACGTCAGCATCGTCGCCATCGGCGGTGGTGGCGCGACATTGCGCATTCCGTCGAGCCCGCGCATCTACCGCGTCGGCGGCACGGTGTGCGGCCAGGCCGTCCTGGCGCTGGCCGACACCGCCATGGTGTTCGCCGTGGCCTCGGCCGCCGGTGGATTCGTGTCAATGACCACCGTCGGCCAGACGACGTCCTTCCTGCGCCCGGCGGCGGACGTGCCGCTGATGGCCGAGGCCCGCATCATCAAGAACGGCCGCCAGATCGTCTACGGCGAGGTGACGCTGCACACCGGCCAGCCCGACAAGCCGATCGCGCACGTCACCAGCACCTACATGCTGCTGTAGCGCGAGGCAGACGCCCCGGTCCGGTGCCGGGGCGCAGCCGTCACTTGCGGATGGCGGCGATGGCGGCCTCGTAATCGGGTTCCTGGCCGATCTCGGGAACCAGTTGGGTATAGGTCACGCGCCCGTCGCCGCCGACGACCACCACCGCTCGCGCCAGCAGCCCCGCCAGCGGCCCGTCGGTGATCTTGACGCCGTAGCGGTCGCCAAAGCCCTTGTCCCGCATGTCGGAGACCGACTTCACCCGCTCGAGACCCTCGGCGGCGCAGAAGCGCTTGTGGGCGAAGGGCAGGTCGGCCGAGGCGCACAGCACGGCGACGTCACCCAACTTGTCGAGTTCGGCGTTGAAGCGGCGCACCGAGGCGGCACACACCGCCGTATCGACGCTGGGAAAGATGTTGAGGACGACGGTTTTGCCGGCGAAATCCCGGGGCGTCACTTCGCCGAGGTCGGTGGTGACCAGGCGGAACTCGGGTGTGGGGCTGCCGATAGCGGGCAGATTGCCGCTGGTGTGGATGGGATTGCCCTTGAAGGTGACTTCAGCCATGAGGTGCACTCCTTGATGCCGTGAGCGGCACAGTCTGCCCAAGCCCCGCCGCGGCGACAATGGGGCAGGCGCCTTATACCAGCCATCGGCCAACCGTGCCGCTCCGAAAGCCATGGCGAGAGCGGCGGCGGCTGGTCTAAGGTGCCGCCACCACAAGGGAAGGCCTGCGATGTCTGCCAAGGAAATGTACGACGAGATTGCCACCCTGCTCGGCCTGATCGGCAAGGCGCTGGAGGTGCCGGACGATCAGGTGGCCACGGCCGTCGAGGAGGGCCGCATCACCCTCGACACCGGCGTCGACGAGCGCGGAGAGCGCTACGTGCGGGCCTCGTGCGTCGGTCGCGCCGCCCGCATCTACGACGGCGCCATCCTCTACGAGGAGGGCGCAACCGAACCGCAGGCCGAGGAAGGCCACGGCTGCAGCTGCGGCCGCTGATCCCGCCGCAACCGGCTGTCACAGTTCATTCGGATGAGGCGCCGATCAGCGGACGGCCGCCGCTTGACAAACAGCAATGCCATGCCCTTAAGTAAGTGAGCACTCACTTACGGACAAGGTCATGCTGAGCCAACGGTTTCTCATGATCGCCACGGCATTGCTCGTCGCCGGCAGCGTTGCCGGGACGATGACGCTGCAGATGCGGCCTGTAACGGTTTCGGTGACGCAGCCGCAAGAAAACACGCCCGCCCCGGTCTATGGCCTGGGTACCGTCGAAGCGCGGGTCACCTCGGACATCGGCTTCGTCACCACCGGCACATTGGTCGAATTACGCGCCGACCAGGGCGACCTTATCGTCGCCGGCGCCGTGATGGCGCGCCTGGACGACAGCGAACAACAGGCACGCGTGGCCCGCGCCCAGGCCGAACTGCGCCAGGCCGAGGCAGCCCTGGCACAGGCCGAGGCGCGCCTGCTGCGCGCCGAGGCGGTGCAGGACCAGAAGCAGAGCAGCAATGCCCGCCGGCAGAAGCTGGTGCGCAATGGCACCGTGTCGGCCGAGGCGGCCGAGGAAGCGGCCGCGGAGGCGGCGGTGGCCGCGGCCGACGTCACCGTCGGGCGCAGCGACGTCGACGCGGCGCGCGCCGCGGTGGAGAGCGCGGCGGCGCAGTTGGCGCAGGAGCGGCAGGCCTTGGCCGACCTGACCCTGGTCGCCCCTTACGCCGCCCTGGTGGTGGAGCGCACGCGCGAACTTGGCAGTATCATCGCCGCGTCGACGCCGGTGTTTACTGTGGTCGCCCCCGACGGCATCTGGGTCAAAGCCTTTGTCGACGAGGCCCAGGCCGGGGTGCTGCGAGTAGGCCAGTCGGCACAGATCACCTTGCGCTCGCGCCCCGGCGAACCGCTGTCGGGGCGGATTGCCAGGATCGACGTGGCCAACGACCGCATCAGCGAGGAGCGCATCGTCAACATCGCCTTTGCCGAGATCCCGCAGCCATTCCACCTCGGCGAACAGGCCGAGGTGCTCGTATCCGCTGAACCCGGAAGCACCTTTCCCACCGTGTCGCCTGCGGCGGTCGACAGTGTCAGTGGTGATCGCGCCGTCATCTGGGTGGTCGAGGACGGAAGCCTGCACCGCAAGGACGTGCGCCTCGGCCGCCGCTTCGCCGACGGGCGTATCGAGGTGATCGCCGGCCTCGCGGCGGACGCATCGGTGGTGACGGCGGCGGACGCAGGGTTGCGCGAGGGCCGCCGGGTCGCCATCGACGGCGGGAGCGCCCGATGAACCTGGCCCTGCGCGACATTCGCCACAACATGGGACGCTTCCTGCTGACCTGTCTCGGACTGGGACTGTTGCTGGGCGTGGTGCTGTCGATGATCGGCATCTACCGCGGCTTGGTCGACGACGCCCTGGTGCTGGTGCGGCAGCCCTCGGCCGCGCTGTGGGTGGTCGAGTCGGGGACCAAGGGCCCTTTCGCCGAGGCGTCGCGCCTGCCTGACGACATCCGCGAAAACGTCGCCCGGATTGCCGGCGTCGCCGACGCCGGCAGCCTCACCTTCCAGGCGGTGGAGGCGCTCGACCATGGCCGCAAGCTGCGCTTCTACGTCGTCGGCTACGAGCCGGGCCACATCGGCGGCCCGACGCGCCTCGTCGCCGGCCGCCATATCAGCCGCAGCCACTACGAAATGATCGCCGATACGCGCACCGGGTTGGCGCTGGGCGACAGGCTGCCCCTGGGCGGCGATACCTTCACCGTGGTCGGCCTCACCCAGGGTCACATCGACAATGCCGGCAACCCGGTGATCTACCTGACGTTGAAGGACGCCCAGGACTTGCAGTTCACTCTGGAGGGAGCGGCCGCGCGAAACCAGGCGGTGCGCGGTACCGGCGAAAGCCCGCGCACCATCAACGCCGTGGTGGCGCAGACCGCACCCGGGGTATCGGCGGCCAGCGTGGCGGCCGAGATCGAGCGGTGGAAGCATCTGGCGGCGCTGACCCAGGCCGAGCAGGAAGGCATTTTGCTGCAGTCGGTGGTGGAGAAAGCGCGCCGGCAGATCGGCCTGTTCACAGTGACCTTGCTGGCGGTGTCGACCGTGGTCATCGCCTTGATCATCTATACCCTGACCATGGACAAGATGCGCGAGATCGCCACGCTCAAGCTGATCGGTGCCCCCGACCGCACCATCGTCGGACTCATCGTACAGCAGGCGTTGGCGATGGGCCTGATCGGCTTCACTCTGGGCGCCGTACTGATCGCCGCCTTTGCCGACAAATTCCCGCGCCGTGTCATCCTGCAGCCGCAGGACGGCCTGGCGCTGGCTGCCGTGGTCATCGTCGTCTGCCTGATCGCCAGCCTGCTCGGCGTCCGCCTGGCGCTGAAGATTGACCCGGCCAAGGCGCTGGGGGGCTGACATGGGCGAGCCTTTGGTCGAGTTGCGCGGCGTCAGCAAGCATTTCGGCAGCGGCGACACCCGCATCGACGCCCTCAAGGATCTCAGCCTGACCATCGAGCCCGGCAAGGTCGTGGGGCTCTTGGGCCCATCGGGCTCGGGCAAGAGCACCTTGCTCAACCTCATCGGCGCCATCGTCGAGCCCAGCGCCGGCTGGATGCGCCTGGATGGCGATGTGGTCTATGAGAATCGTTGGCTGAGGAAGGATCTGCGCCGCCTTCGCCTCGACAAGATCGGCTTCATATTCCAGTTCCACAATCTGATCCCGTTCCTGACCGCAATCGAGAACGTGCTGGTGGTGCTCAACCTCGCCGGCTGGAAAGCGGCGGAGGCGACGGCGCGGGCCGAAGAGCTGCTGGACTACCTGCAGGTCGGTGACCGCAAGAACGCCTATCCGTCACAGCTGTCGGGCGGCCAGGCCCAGCGCGTCGCCATCGCCCGCGCCCTGGCCAACCGGCCGCGCATCATCCTGGCCGACGAGCCGACGGCGGCGCTGGATTCCGAACGCGCCGGCATCGTCATGGACCTGCTGCGCAAGGTGGCGCTGGACCAGGCCGCAGCGATCATCGTCGTCACCCACGACGAAAAGATCTTCGACCGCTTCGACCACCTGTTCTTCTTGCGCGACGGCGTGCTGGACACGCCGCCGCGCCCAACGGGAAAGGCTGCCCATGCGGGTGCGTAAGACGACCGAGGAGCGCAAGGACGAGATCATCGACGCCACGCTCAGCCTGGCGCACGAGGTCGGCCCCGACCGCATCTCCACCGAAGCCATTGCCGGCCGTATCGGCGTGACCCAAGGGGCGGTGTTCCGCCATTTCCCGCGCAAGCAGGATATCTGGGACGCGGTGATCGGCTGGGTGCGCCAGTCGATGACGCGCCGCTGGCGCGAGAGTCGGGAGGGGCACCGGTCTGCCGGCGATCGCTTGCGCGCCGTCCTCGGGGCGCAGCTTCGCTTCGTGCGGACCGTGCCGGCGCTTCCCGCTTTGCTGCTGTCGCGTGAGGTCACCGCCGGAAATTCTGCGACCCGACAGGTGCTGCTGAGCCTGATGGGCGAATTCCGCCGGGTGCTGACGGAGATCGTTGCCGACGGCCAGGGCGGCGGCGAACTTCGCGCCGACATCCACCCCGAAACAGCCGCCAATCTGCTGATTGCCGTTGTGCAAGGCACGGCCATGCGCTGGCTGCTCAACGGCCGCAATTTCGATATCGTCACGGAGGGGCTGGCGCTGGTCGACATGACACTGCACGGCATCGAGATGCCGGCATCACCACCCCCGCCCCCGCCCTGAGCCTCATACCGCCTCGATAACCTTGGCCAGCCTGCCGCGTACCTCGCCGGCGATCTGGCCCAGCTTTGGATTGTCGACGGCCTGCATCGAGGCCACCGGGTCGACGACCAACACTTCGATCGCGCCGTCGGCAAGTGTCCGCACCACCACATTGCACGGCAGCATCAAGCCGATGCTTTCCTCGGCCAGCAGGGCCTGATGGGCAAGTGGCGGATTGCACGCGCCGAGAATGGTGTAGTCGGGGAAATCGGCGCCGATTTTGGCCTTCAGCGTCGCCTTGACGTCGATGGTGGTGAGCACGCCGAAGCCCTCGCCTTGCAGCGCCGCGGTCACACGCTCGATGGAACGGCCGAAGTCGCGCCCGTCAAACCGCTTGCTCGAGTAATAGATGTTCGCCGGGACAGAACTCTGATGCTGCCGCGTAGGCCGCCGGCGGTCGTCTCCGCCGACGGCCTGATCGCGGATCTCAGCCGGTGAAGGCCTGCAGGCCGGTCTGGGCGCGGCCGAGGATGAGGGCGTGGACGTCGTGGGTGCCCTCGTAGGTGTTGACGGCCTCCAGGTTCATCACATGGCGGATGACGTGGAATTCGTCGGAGACGCCGTTGCCGCCATGCATGTCACGGGCGACGCGGGCGATCTCCAGCGCCTTGCCGCAATTGTTGCGCTTGAGCAGCGACACGGCCTCGGGCGCCCATTTGCCGGCGTCCATCAGCCGACCCAGGCGCAGCACCGCGTGCAGGCCCAGGGTGATCTCGGTCTGCATGTTGGCGAGCTTGAGCTGGATCAGCTGATTCTGCGCCAGCGGCCGGCCGAACTGCTTGCGGTCGAGGGTGTATTGGCGGGCGGCGTGCCAGCAGTACTCGGCGGCACCCAGCGCCCCCCAGGCGATGCCGAAGCGCGCTTTGTTCAGGCAGCCGAACGGCCCCTTCAGGCCCTTGACCTCAGGCAGCAGATTGTCGTCGGGCACGAACACCTCGTCCATGACGATCTCGCCGGTGATCGAGGCGCGCAAGCTGAACTTGCCCTCGATCTTCGGTGTCGAGAAGCCCTTCATCCCACGCTCGAGCACGAAGCCGCGGATGTCGCCGGCGTCGTCCTTGGCCCATACCACGGCGACGTCGGCGATGGGGCTGTTGGTGATCCACATCTTGTTGCCGGTGATCACCCAGCCGCCATCGACCTTTTTGGCGCGGCTCTTCATGCCGGCGGGGTCGGAGCCGTGGTCGGGCTCGGTGAGGCCGAAGCAGCCGACGATCTCGCCGGTGGCCAGGCGCGGCAGCCATTTGCGCTTCTGCGCCTCGGTGCCGTAGGCCTCGATGGGGAACATCACCAGGCTGGACTGCACGCTCATCGCCGAGCGGTAGCCGGAATCGACGCGCTCGACCTCGCGCGCCACCAAGCCGTAGCACACGTGGTTGACGCCGGCGCCGCCGTATTCGGGCGACACCGTCGAGCCGAGGAAGCCGAGCTCGCCCATTTCGTTCATGATCTCGCGGTCGAAGCGCTCGTGGCGGTTGGCCTCCAGCGCCCGCGGCATCAGCCGATCCTGGCAATAGCTGCGGGCGGCGTCGCGCACCATGCGCTCGTCCTCGGTCAGCTCATCCTCGAACAGCAGCGGGTCATCCCACTGGAAGGCAGTGCGCTCCGACATCTTGCATCCTTGCCTGAAGAATTTATGATGATAAATGTGATAATCCTGCGGCCGCCGGATTGTCAACGGCCGAGGCGAGGGAGCGCAAATGCACAATTCATCACTGGGACGCGTGCGGCGACAGAAGCGCTCGGACCAGATCGTCGACGAGGTCAAGCGCTGGATCGTCGCCGAAGGCAAGCGCCCCGGCGATCGCCTGCCGCCCGAGAAGGAACTGGAGGAGTTGTTCGGCTGTTCGAAGGGCACCGTGCGCGAGGCGCTGAAATCGCTCGAGGTGCAGGGCCTGGTGTCGGTGAAGACCGGCCCGCGCGGCGGCGCCACCCTGGAATCGGTCGGCTATGAGCATGCGGCCCTGCCCCTGCGCAATTTCCTGCATTTCCAGAACATCACCGGCCGGCAGCTTTATGCCTTGCGCAAGCTGCTCGAACCAGAAATGGCGGCCAGCGTCGTCGGCCTGCTCACCGAAGAGGATTTCGCCGCGCTGGAGCGTGCGATCTGCACCTGCGATCACCCGGCCGGCGATTGGGAGGAGCGGCGGACGCAGCGCATCGCCGAACTGGAATTCCATGCCATCCTGGCGCGGCGCTGCCCGGACCCGCTGCTTGGGCTGATCTGCCGTTTCCTCGACGACCTGCTGCGCGACCTCGTCGTCTATCGCAAGGTCTATCTGCCCGAGCAGACCGAGTTCAGCCGCTCGAACCTCGATCACCACCGCGACCTGCTCGCCGCCTACCGACGTGCCGACGCCGCCGAGGTCCGCCGGCTGATGGCCGAGCATATGGAAGCCGCCGAGCACTACAACATCGAGCTCGACGCCCACCTCGCCGACCGCCTGCTAGCCCCGTAACCTCGTTCGCGACTGGCGATTGCGTTTCCTCGAACCACGGCCGATCATGGATCAATGCGGGTCCTTCTGGTGGAAGACGATCGCCTGCTGGGCGAAGGCGTGCGGGCCGGTCTCGGCCAGGCAGGTCTTGCCGTAGACTGGGCATTGGACGGGGAAGAGGCGGAACTGGCCCTGTCCACCCAGGCCTATGACGCCGTCGTGCTCGACCTCGGCTTGCCCAAACAGGACGGATTGACGGTGCTGCGGCACCTGCGCGAACGACGCAATGCCGTCCCGGTCTTGCTGCTCACCGCCCGTGACAGCGTCGTCGACCGGGTCACCGGCCTCGATGCCGGCGCCGACGACTACCTGACCAAACCCTTCGCCCTGACCGAATTGCAGGCACGACTGCGCGCCTTGCTGCGCCGGTCGCGCGGCATTGCCCAGCCGCTCCTCCACCATGGGCGGCTGACGATGGATCCCAAGGCACGGACCGTCCTGCTCGACGGCGCCCCGATCGAGCTTTCGGCCAAGGAATTCGCCACGCTGCAGGAGCTGTTGCTGGCCGCCGGGCGGGTGCTGTCGAAGGCGCAGCTCGAGGAACGGCTGTATGGCTGGGGCGATGAGATCGAAAGCAATGCCATCGAGGTCTATGTCCATCACCTGCGCCGCAAACTCCACCCCAACCTGATCCGCACGGTGCGCGGCGTCGGCTACATGATACCGAAGGCCGGGGGATGAGCGGATCGCTGCATCGCCGGCTCATCGCCGTGCTCGGCGCTACGGTTCTGGCGGCATGGCTGGCGACCGCCTTCTTTTCCTATCTCGACGCGCGCGATCGGCTGGGCGAAATCCTCGACGACCAGTTGGCGCAATCGGCGGAGCTGCTGGCCGCCCTGCTTCGCCGCACTCCGCCGGGAGAATGGGGCGACGCCCCCGTCGTGAGTGCGGGGAGCGATGTCGTCGCCTTTCAGGTGTGGAGCGTTGATGGCCGACAGATCCTCCGCTCGGCGAAGGCACCGCCGGAGCCGCTGGCCGCAGCACATCCCGGCGCCGCGGAACTCGCTCGCGACGGCGAACGCTGGCGAACCTACACCCGCGTCGACGCGGACGCCGGTCTCGTCGTCATGGTCGGGCGCCCGGCAAGCATCGGTGATGATCTGGCGCTGAGTGTCGCCAGGCATTTGATGCACCCCCTTTGGGTCGCCGTGCCGCTGCTGGCGGTGTTGATCTGGTTGTCGGTGCGCTGGGGCTTGGCACCGCTGCAGCGGCTGGCCGACGACCTTCGCCGGCGCGCCCCCGCCGAGCTGCGGCCTGTGGGCTCCGGCACCGCCGTGCCGGCCGAGGTGCGGCCGCTCGTCGGCGCCCTTGACGGGCTGCTGCTGCGCATCAGCGCACTGATCGAGAAGGAACGGCGATTCGCCGGCGATGCCGCGCATGAATTGCGCACGCCGCTGGCCGCCATCCGGACCCACGCCGAAGTGGCCTTGGGCTCGTGCGTCGACGCCGAGCGGCGACACGCGATCGAGAATGTCCTGAGGGGCGTCGCCCGCGCCGGCCACCTCGTCGAGCAACTTCTGGTGCTCGCCCGCCTCGATGGCCAGGCGACGGCGCCGCGTCAGCGCCTTCGCCTCGCCGAGCACGCCGCGGCGGCAATCGGCGAATCGGCCGGCAAAGCCGTCGAGAAGGGCATCGACCTTGGCATGGTCGACGACTCGGATGCCGAGGCCGCGGTGATGGCCAGCCCCGAACTGGTCACGGTGCTTTTGCGCAATCTGATCGACAACGCTTTGCGCTATGTTCCGGCAGGCGGCCGTGTCGACGTGTCGGTGCGGCGTGTCGATGGACGAGTCGTGCTGCGTGTCGCCGACGACGGGCCAGGAATTCCCTCGGCCGCGCGTGCGCGCGTCCTCGACCGCTTCTATCGTGTTCTCGGGACCGGGCAGGAAGGCAGCGGGCTCGGGCTGTCCATCGTTGCCGCCATCGCCGAGTCGCAAGGCGCTGAACTCGCGCTGGGTGACGGGTTGGGCGGCCGCGGCCTCGGGGCCGTCGTCTCGTTCCCCGCCGCCTGATCGGCGCGCTTAAGGTCCGCTTAAGGTGGCCGCACCAGGGTACGCCGACGACATTCCAATATCTCACCAATATCTCAGGAGGCCTTTGATGAGTTCCAAGACGCTGTTGCTGGCCGGCATGTTCTCGCTGGCGCTGGCCGTGGCGGCCGCTGGTACGGCCGTTGCCGCCGAATCCCACAGCCATGGCGCCGACAGCGCACCGACTCGGCTGATGCTGAACAACGGCGCCAAATGGCAGACCGACGCCCCCTTGCGCAAGGGGATGGACGGCATCCGTGACGATATGGACGCGGCGCTGCCCATCATCCATGCCGGCAAGTTCCAGGCCGAGGAGTTCAAGGCTCTGGCCGGCAAACTCGAGTCGCATGTCGATTACATGGCCACCAACTGCAAGCTTGCGCCGGAGGTGGATGAGCAATTACATGTGGTGCTCGGCGACGTCCTGGACGGCACGGCGGCCATGGCTGGGAGCACCCACCAAGAAGAGGGCGCGATCACCATCGTCCAAGCACTGGATGCCTACGGCAAGCATTTCGACCATCCGGGCTGGCACTCCCTGGCCCACTGAGCCGCGCGTCAGCCCCGCCCAGCAACGGCGGCGCCGCTCCCCGGCGCCGCCGTATTCGTCGATGCAGCCCCAAGCGGCACGCTCGGTTCGCTGGAACCCAGCATAACCTACTTCTCGGGTGGGACGTTACCTGGCGCACGACGGCGCCACCACCACGGCCTCGACGGCCGATCGGAAGATAATAGTTGATCGGCCGCATCAGGTATGGCAACCTCCCCCCAACAAGGCGGTATTGCTTTGGTTGAATCGCGGAAAAGCACGAGCCTCCGATTTCGCCATTCCCGCCCGACCGACATACACGAACGGAGTAGAGTTGATGTTTGTTTGCGGCAGTTCTTCCGAAAATGAATATCCGACTCGCCGGTGTGACTATCGCGGGAACGCCGCGCCCCTGAGACCGCAAAAGCCCCATTAAAATAGTAGTTGATGTCCACGCTCAGGTATGGCACGGTGCGGAATAGGTAAAGCGGTACCGATTTACCTAAAAGACAACAATAATCTACTAGCACGTGGATGACAGATGAACCCCGACCGCCGCAATGCCGCCCCGCTGCCGACCGCGCCTGAGCGGCGGCATGCCTTGCCCGGCATGGCGGTCGCAGGAGGAAGGGTCGCCTGGTCGGTGATGACCGATCCGAGAAAGAACGAAACCCACTCAGCTTTCCGAAGGAGATCACCCATGAAGACGATGGTTCTGGCCGCGGCCGCCCTTGCCACTCTGTTGGCCGTTGCCCCCGCCCAAGCCGCCAGCTTTGGCGACCTGCCGCAGTACTTCAACGACCAGGGCGAACAGGTTCCGGCCTTCCCGCGCAGCCGCTTCGTTCGGACCGCGCACAGCCACTAATCCCGGATACGTCTAAGACTCGACGCAGGAGAGATAAGTAATGAAAAAAGCTCCCGCCCATATTGCCATCGCCTCTCTGGCCCTGCTGTCCTGGGTGGCCCCCGCCCAGGCGCTGGACCTCGGTAAAACCGGCGAACTGCCCGCCACCTTCAATGATCAGGGCATGCAGGCGCCGGCTTTCCCCAATGCCCACGGCACCGCGTTCAACACCAGCGGGCCCGGCAAGGTCCTGCAGCGCTGCCTAGGCGATGTTCGCAAGGCGGGAGCCTGCTAGACGGCCTGCGTAGGCGACTCCGGTGGGTTTGCTCGCCCACCGGACTAGTCGCCGCCATGGAAGGAGCAAGGCGTCATGAAGGTGCCAATCGCATTGCTGCTGGTGGGGCTGGCCTCGTCCTTTATCGCCACACCGGCATCCGCCGGCCAATTCGACTTCGATTGCTTGCTTGGAGCACCCGCCACGTCACGCTGCGGCGGCGTATTCGGCGAGCCGATGCTGATCCACTACCCAGACCGCGCCACGGCGCCGTGCCTACCCAACGCCTGCCGCGCCCCCGTCTGTGGTCGCGCCCGCATTGCGTCGAAGCCGGCCGTGGTCCCGGCAATCAGTATCGACCACGGCTCGGAGCGCTCCAACTCCGGGTCGCGTTGAGCCTTGGATAGGGAGGTGCACCATGCATGAGACCGCATGGCTCTTATCCACCGTCGTCGCGGCCGTCGCCGCGGCGGCGTTCGTAGCCACCGCCGCCGGCCTGGCCGCCCCGTTCCTTGCGGCCACCGCCGACACTGTGTGCCGCCGTCTTGGGCAAGCACACGACTTCGCCCGTAACCCGCAACCATAGCCACGCGCTCGAAGGGTAAAACATGAGTTCCACCCACCGCGGCACGAAGCGACCGACAGCATTCTTGACCGCGACACTCGGATTAGACATCCTCGTGTCTAACGGGCTGATTGCAAATCAGTCGATAAACTGTCGAAGAGCGTCAGGGAGGTTTTGATGCAGCAGGCCGTTTGGGTGACCAGCGTCGCCCTAATGCTAATAGCTACCGCCGTTTTCGTGTGGGTGGTGCTGAGCACCCGCAACCCCACCGACGACTATGCGCCCATCATTAAGAAGGGCTACGGCTTCCGAAAGATTTTCTTCGGGGCGTTGCTTGCGGTTACCGCCGTGGCAACCGCCACGACCCTGGGTCAGTTGCCCTATGCCCTCGCCGCGCAGGACGAGGGCGTCCAGGTGGTCAATGCCACCGGCTACCAGTGGTATTGGGAGCTCGATCGCAGTGAAGTGAAGACCGGGCAGCCCGTACAATTCCGCCTGAATGCAGGCGACGTCACTCATGGCTTCGGCGTCTACAACAAAGACCTGCAACTCGTCGCACAGAGCCAAGTGATGCCTGGCTACACCAACATCTTGGACTATACGTTTGAAGAGCCAGGGGTTTACCAGATCCTGTGCCTCGAATACTGCGGTGTCAGCCATCATATTATGATGGGCGAAATCACGGTCACAAATTGAGGATTCCGAAGCATGGCTGAGCACGACTATCAATACCTCGAGCACACGCCGGCGGCGCGAAAGGTCCTCACCGGGTATCTCGCGGTCTTCGGTGTTGTCCTGTTGCTGATGATGACGTTCGGGCTGCTGATGCGCCTGAACCAGGGCACCCTGATCGGCCTCGGCGCCGACCGTTTCTACCAGACCCTCACGGTGCACGGCACCGGAATGGTTGGTGTTACCGGTATGGGTGGCGCCGCCATCATGTGGTACTTCCTCGGCCGTCACATGCGGCTGAGCGTCCCGGTGCTGGCGTTCAACCTCGTCGCCTTCATCGTCGGCGCGGCGATGATCCTGTACGCCGCCTTCATCGGCGGCTTTGCCGCCGGCTGGACCTTCCTGTGGCCGCTGCCGGCGAAGTCGATGGGCCAGTGGGAGATCGGTGCCGCGGCACTGCACATGTCCGGGCTGCTGTTGATCGGCGTCGGTTTCCTGCTCCTGCACCTCGATACCGGCCGCGCCATCATCGGCAAGTACGGCAACCTGGCCCGCGCCTTGGGCTGGCCGCACCTGTTCGGGTTCTCGGACGAGAAGCCGCCGAAGGTCGTCGTCGCCTCGACCATGGCGTTGATCAGCAACACCCTCGGCCTGGTTTCCGGCGCCACGGTTCTCGCCATCAGCATCGTCAACCTGTACGTGCCGTCGTTCACCATCGACCCGCTGCTGGCGAAGAACATGATCTACTTCTTCGGCCACGTGTTCATCAACATCACCATCTACATGGCCATCATCGCCGTCTACGAACTGCTGCCCATCTACACCGGCCGCGAGTGGAAGGTGAACCGGGTCTTCCTCGCCTCGTGGACCGTGGCGACGGTGCTGATGGTGGCGGTGTACCCGCACCACCTGCTGATGGACCTCAACATGCCGGCCTGGGTCGCCGCCGGCGCCCAGATCGCCTCCTACATCAGCGGCATGCCGATCCTCGTGGTTACCGGCTACGGCGCGCTGATGCTCCTGTACCGCTCGAAGGTGCGCTGGACCACGACCACGGCCCTGCTGCTGCTCGGCGTCTTCGGCTGGGCCAGCGGCTCGCTGCCCGCCATCCTCGACGCCACCATCAGCGTCAACAAGGTGATGCACAACACCCTGTGGGTGCCCGGCCACTTCCACACCTATCTGCTGCTGGGCCAGGTGTCGCTGGTGTTCGCCTTCATGGCTCACTTCAGCCATGGCACCGAGTGGGCCAAGGGCACCCTCAACCGCATGGGCGTGGGCTTGTTCTTGCTCGGTGGCCTCGGGTTGACCCATGGCTTCCTGTTCTCGGGCCAGAGCAGCGTGCCGCGTCGCTATGCCGAATACCTGCCGGAATGGGTCGGTCAAGCGCAGTTCGGCGCCCTGGCTGCAGCGCTGGTGATCAGCGGTGCGCTCATCCTGTTCGTCAACTTCCTGAGCCGGATGCCACGGCAGTGCAAGACCGTGTAACACCACTGGCCGCCGTCGTGCTCGCCGCCGTCCTGGCGGCGGGCACCGCCGCCTTCGCGGTGACCACCGACGGCTTCACCGTCTACACCACCGAAGGCGCGCGCCGCGCCTCGGTGGAGCGGGACCCGCGGCCGATGCCCGATATAACCCTCGAGGATCAGAACGGACGCATCCTCGATCTCGATGATCTTCGCGGGCGCATCGTCCTCACCGAATTCATCTATACCCGTTGCGCCACCATCTGCAGCGAACTTGGACAGGCCTTCGCCCAGACGGCCAAGGAACTGCACGGGCCACTGGCCCGGGGCGACCTGATGCTGCTCAGCATCAGCTTCGATCCGGCATACGACACGCCGGCAGCCCTGTCCGACTACGCTGCCCGCCATGGGGCCGATGGCACGCACTGGCGGGTCGTCCGCCCACGCAACACCGAAGACCTGGCGGCGCTGCTCGATCGCTTCGGCGTCGTCGTCATTCCCAACGACCTCGGCGGCTACGAGCACAATGCCGCCGTGCAGCTCATCGACCGCGACGGCCGACTGGCGCGCGTGGTCGACTACACGCCGGTCGATGCCGTCGTCGCGGAGGTGAAGCCATGGTTGGACGGCTGATGCTCCCCATCTCCTGGGCGCAGCTCTGCGGTGCCGGCCTGTGGATCGCCCTGGCCATCCCACCCCTGCGGGCCGCCGCCGAGGCCGACATGTCCCTGCACATGCTGGTGCAGATCCCGCTGCTCATGCTGGCCGGGTGGCTGGTGGTGGGGCGCACACCGGCCCCGCGCTGGTACCGCACCGCCGATTATGGTGGCTGGGCCGGCACCCTGGTGGCCATCTTCACCACCAGCTACTGGATGGTGCCGTGGGTGTTGGATGCGGCACTGCTCGACGTGCGTTTCGAGCTCCTCAAGTTCTTCGGTTTGCCGCTGCTGGTCGGGCTGCCGCTCCGCTGGAGCTGGCCGCGTCTGTCCTGCGTCGGGCGCGGTTTCGTCATCACCAACATGCTGTCGATGACCGCCTTCGTCGGCTGGCTGTACATCGCCGCCCCGGTGCGAGTCTGCGTCTATTATCTGGTCGATCAGCAGACGACGGCGGGCAAGCTGTTGCTGGTGGCGACCATCCTTGCGAGTCTTCTGTTCTTTCTTCGCTGCCTGTTCGGCGGCGCCGCCGCGGCCCGTGTTGACGCCGCCGAGCGGCAAGGAAGAACGGCCTTTGAAGGATAACTAATAATGTTTCAGGAAACGATCGACTACTTCGCCGCCTATGCGGCCAAGAAGGCCAAGCTCAAGAAACATTCGCCGCTGTCGCTGTGGATCACATCGTTGATGGCTGGAGCCTATGTCGGCCTGGGCATCATCCTGATCTTCAGCATCGGCGCCGACCTGCCGCCGGAGTGGCGCCGCCTGATGATGGGCGCCTCGTTCGGCATCGCCCTGGTGCTGGTGGTCTTCGCCGGATCCGACCTGTTCACCGGCCACACCATGTATCTGACCCTGGGTTGGCTGCAGCGGCGCATCAGCTTGCGTGACCTGGGCTCGGTATGGGCGGTGGTGTGGTTCGGCAACCTCGCCGGTGCCGTGCTGTTGGCCATCATCTTCGTCGCCGGCGGCGGCGGGGCGCTGCTGCATTCCGACAGCGGCCTGCTGTACGAGATCGCCAGCTACAAGATGAACTCGTCGCCCATCGCCCTGGTGGCCCGCGGCATGCTGTGCAACTGGCTGGTGTGCCTGTGCCTGTGGATGGCGGCACGCATGGACAGCGACACCGCCAAGGCCATCGGCATCTTCTGGTGCCTCTTCGCCTTCATCTCCGCGGGCTTCGAGCACAGCGTCGCCAACATGACGTTGTTCAGCATCGCGCTGCTCGGCGACCCCCACCCCGCCATCAGCGTCGGCGGCATGGTCCACAACCTGTTCTGGGTCACCCTCGGCAACATCCTCAGCGGCAGCCTGTTCATGGCCGGCGCCTACTGGCTTGCCAACAAGGGCATCCAGGCGGCAGCGGTCGCGCCAGCGGAACAGCCGCAACCGGCCGAAGCCTGAGGCAGGCGGGCGCCCCTGCAGATCGCGCAGGGGCGCCTTACCCGCGACGCTCGACCACCTAGATGTTTAGTCCCGGCATTTGATGGTGCGGATCGAGCCTGAAGCGTTTGGGTTCGGTCGTCCAGGCCTTGCAGATGAACTCGTAGGGTGTGAGGCCCTTCAGCGTCTTCAGCCGCTTCGC
>JAKFEE010000040.1:0-69619 GCA_036675815.1 Rhodospirillaceae bacterium | reverse complement strand
TGGAAGACCTGGCCGCTGGGCAGATGGTTGACCAGCTCGACGCAGCCGATCTCGACGAGGCGATGGCCGGCGGCGGGATCGAGGCCCGTGGTTTCAGTATCGAGCACGATCTCTCGCATCAGCGGCGGCCTCCCCTACGGCGTCACTCCTACCTCTTCGGAGTATGCCGCAGCCGATCGAGAAGCTCAACGAGAGCCCGCAACGCCGGGCGAAGGCCGCGTCCGGTGGGTATGACGGCATCGGCGCGGCGACGCTTTTGCGCGTCCGGCAACTGCGTGCGGCGGACGGCAGCGAGGCGTTCGGGCGTCATCCCGGGGCGGCGCAGCACGCGCTGCGCCTGCAGGAAGGCGGGGGCGCTGACCACCGCGACATGATCACAGCGCCGCTCGCCCCCGGTTTCGAACAGCAACGGAATGTCCAGCACGACCACCGGGCGGCGCTGACGGCGGCTGCGCTGCAGAAAGCGCCGTTCGGCATTGCGCACCAGCGGGTGGACGATGGCTTCGAGCCGGCGCAATTGCGCCCTGTCGTTGAACACGAGGGCGCCCAGCGCAGCACGATCGACCGCACCTTCCTTGATGGCGCTTGGGAAGGCGGCGGCGATGGGGGCGACGGCGGCGCCCCCCTTGGCCATCAGGCGATGAGCGGTGGCGTCGGCATCATGGACCGGCACGCCCAGGCGTCGCAGCATCCGGGCGGCCGTGCTTTTGCCCATGCCGATCGAGCCGGTCAAACCGAGCACGATCATGGGGCGGCATCGCCGAGGACGAACTGCCGCAATTCGGGGGTCACCTCGGGCGTGACGCCAAACCAGGCGGCGAAGCCGGGTCGCGCCTGATGCAGCAGCATGCCCAGCCCGTCGACGACGGCATTGCCGCGCTGGCGTGCCGCCGCCAGCAGCGGCGTTTCCAGCGGCGCGTAGACGGCATCGGTGACCACAGCCGTGCGCGGCAACGGATCCAACGGGATTTCCAGCGGCGGTTGGCCGACCATGCCCAGGGTGGTGGTATTCACGACGAGTGCGGCACCGGCCAAGGACTCGCTGCGCTCGGCCCACGGCACGACCTCGACCCGCGCGCCCAGGGCGGCGGCCAGGGCTTCGGCACGATCGGGGCTGCGATTGGCCAGGCGGATCTCGGGAACCCCGGCGTCGAGCAAGGCGATGCAGGCCGCCCGCGCCGCGCCGCCCGCGCCAAGCACCACCGCCGGACCGGTGCTGGGCTTCCAGGTCGGCGCACCCTGGCGCAGGTTTTCCAGGAAGCCGAAAGCATCGGTGTTACGGCCGATGATCGCGCCGCCCTCGTCAAATACCAGCGTGTTGACGGCGCCGATACGGCGGGCGAGCGGCTCGAGTTCGTCCACCAGCGCCAGCGCCGCTTCCTTGTGTGGCACCGTCAGATTGACCCCGGCAAACCCCATGCGCGGCAAGGCCGGCAACACCTGCGCTAAGTCCGCGGGCCGTACCGGCAGCGGTGCATAGGCGCCGTCGATGTGATGGTGTTCCAGCCAGAAACCGTGCAGGCGCGGCGATTTCGAGTGACCGACCGGCCAACCGACGACACCGGCGAGACGCGCGTTTCCCGACAGGATCACGACGGCAGTTCCCCCTGCTCGCGCAAAAAGTCCAGAAGCGGCAGGAGCGGCAGGCCGAGCACGGTGAAGAAGTCGCCACGCACCGCGGTGAACAGCTGCGCGCCCAGGCCCTCGAGCTGGTAGGCGCCGACGCAGCCCAGGACGTCCTGGCCGGCGCGATCCAGATAACTCTCGAGGAAGACGTCGCTGAAGTCGCGCATATGCAGTTCGGCGCTGTCGGCGCAGTGCCAAAGCTCGCGACCATCGCGCAGGACGACTGCAGCGCTCACCAGCCGATGGGTATCGCCGCGCAAGCCGGCAAGCTGAGCTGCTGCGGCAGATCGATCGCCCGGCTTTTCCAGCCATAGCCCGCGATGCTCGATGATCTGATCGGCCCCGATCACCAGTGCGTCGACGTGCTCCCGCGATAGCGCCATCGCTTTCAGGCGCGCCAGTTCGGCCGCTGCCGATTCCGCGCTATTCCCGTTCCCGGCGAGGGCCAAACGTGCCGCCGCCTCGTCGACATCGGCAACGGCAACATCGAAGGTCACGCCGGCGTCGGTGAGCATGCGGCGGCGGGCGAGGGACCCCGAGGCCAAGATGATGGTCATGCCGTCCAGCCCTCCGTGCGACTGCGGTGACGGGCATAAAGCTGCAGAATGGTTGCCGCCGCTTCTTCGATCGAGCGCCGCGTGACGTCGATGACCGGCCAGCCCTGCTTGGCAAACAATCGCCGTGCCTCCGCCACTTCATCCCGCACCTTGTCGGGGTCGGCGTAATCGGTTTCCGCATCCTGGTGCAGGAACAGCAATCGGTGGCGGCGAATGTCAGCCAGGCTTTTCGGTTCCTTGGTCAAGCCGACGATGAGTGGCCGTCGCGACTGGATCACCTCGGGCGGCGGCGGCACGCCCGGAACCAGCGGTACGTTCGCCGCCTTTATTCCGCGGTTGGCCAGATACATGCAGGTTGGAGTCTTCGACGTGCGCGACACGCCGACGAGCACGACGTCGGCCTCGTCCACATCCTCGATCAGCTGGCCATCGTCGTGCGCCAGAGTGAAGTGCATGGCGTCGATACGATTGAAGTATTCCTGATCCAGGGCGTGCTGGCGGCCCGGCTGGGCGTGGATCTCCTCTTCGAGGAAGCCGGACAATGCCGCCATCACCGGGTCCAGGACCGGCGTGCACGGTACGTGCAAGTGCCGACACGCCTCTTCGAGGATCGCCCGCACGCCCGTATCCACCAGGGTGAACAACACCAACCCTGGATTGGCCTCGATCCCGGCGATGACCCGCTCCACCTGCCCCTGGGTCCGCACCAGCCACCACAGGTGCTGGATCGGCTGCACGTTCTCGAATTGCACCAAGCAGGCCCGGGCGACACTGGACACGGTTTCGCCGGTGGCATCGGAGACGAGATGGAGATGGAAGGTCTTCATCGTACCTGTGGATAAGGCGAATAAAGGGGATAAGGACCCCGGTTCGGCGATTGTGCCTTTTTCGATACAGGTTCGCCAGCCGTCCATGGACAGACATCCGCCCCTGTGGAAGCGATGACTCCGTTAGCGCAAAAAACGGGCATGGGTTTGGCGGCAGGCAACTTTGTCCCCATGTCTCTGTTTCACGTGGAACACGGTTTTTGTGCGGTGGAATCATATATCTAGGCTGCGGCACGAGGTGATTTGTCCACAATCGTCACCACGACGCCGTTCAACCCCTGATTCCTGTGTATCGATTCCGGCGCGATCCGGATCCCCGTTATCCACAGCGCCAACATAAACAGCCAACTTTTCATTGAATCTTAAAAAGGGTATTAGAAGGCGACCAACGAAAGGGCCTCCCTTGACCACTCGCACTGTCTCCTCCAAGCCCTTCCTGCGTGCCTTGTCAGGGGAAACCATCGTCCCGCCGCCCTTCTGGCTGATGCGGCAAGCCGGCCGCTATCTGCCCGAGTACCGGCAGACGCGAGCCAAGGCCAACGGCTTCCTCAATCTGTGCTACTCGCCCGACCTCGCAACGGAAGTAACGCTGCAGCCGCTGCGCCGTTATGGCATGGACGCGGCCATCCTCTTCTCCGACATCCTCGTGGTGCCGCACGCGCTGGGCCAGGACGTCTCCTTTCGCGAAGGCGAAGGGCCGGTTCTGACGCCGATCCGCTCGGCAGAAGAGTTTGGGCGGTTGTCGCCGGCGCAGTTGCACGACCGCTTGGCGCCGGTGTACGAGACGATGCGGCGACTATCGCAGGCCATTCCAGCGACGACGGCGCTGATCGGTTTCGCCGGCGCTCCCTGGACCGTGGCCACCTACATGGTCGAGGGTGGCAGCAGCAAGGAGTTCAGCGACGTCAAGCGCATGGCCTATGGCGACCCGCGCTTGTTCCAGCGTTTGATCGACACCCTGACCGAGGTCACAGGCGACTATCTGATTGCTCAGATCGATGCCGGCGCCGAGGCCGTGCAGGTGTTCGACAGTTGGGCCGGCATTCTCCCCGACGATGAGTTCGCCAAGTGGGTGACCAAGCCGATGAAGGCGCTGGTGGCGCGTTTGGCTGATGAACGGCCCGGCATCCCGGTCATCGGCTTTCCGCGCGGCGCGGGCGCGCTATACGAGCGATTTGTCGTGGAAACCGGGGTCGCCGGTGTAAGTCTAGACACCACGGTGCCGCTGGAATGGGCGGCGAAGGTGCTGCAGCCGCGTTGCACGCTTCAGGGCAACCTCGATCCACAGTGGCTGGTGATCGGCGGCGATGGGCTCGATCGTGCCGTCGACAGAATTCTCGATCAGCTAGCGCGCGGCCGCTTCATCTTCAACCTTGGCCACGGTATCACACCGGGTGCGGCACCCGAGAACGTGACGCGGCTGGTCGAGCGGCTGCGGGCCTGGCGGGGCTAGGGCCGCGATGCCGCGCACCGCGGTCGTCCTGTTCAATCTGGGGGGGCCGGACAATCCCAAGGCGGTGCAGCCGTTCCTGTTCAATCTGTTCAATGACCCGGCCATAATCGGCCTGCCGCAACCGCTTCGCTGGCTGCTGGCGAAGGTCATCTCGCATCGCCGAGCACCCACGGCCCGCACCATTTATGACCGTATGGGCGGTCGCTCGCCTCTTCTGCCGTTGACCAAGGACCAGGCGCAAGCGCTGCAGGCCGCGCTCGGCCCCGATGCCGCCGTATTCGTGGCAATGCGGTACTGGCACCCGTTGGCGGCCGAAACCGTGCGCCAGGTCAAGGCGTTCGATCCTGACAAGGTCGTCTTGCTGCCGCTCTACCCGCAATACTCGACGACGACCACGCAATCATCCGCCGCAGACTGGCAACGGGTGGCCGAAGCGGCGGGCCTGTCGGTGCCGACGGAAAGCGTCTGCTGCTATCCAACCGAGCCGGGCCTGATTGCGGCGACGGTCGAGCTGATGCGGCCAGCACTGGCGCGCGCGGCGGCCAGCGGTTCAGCCCGAGTGCTGTTCTCGGCCCATGGATTGCCGAAGAAGGTCATCGCCGCCGGCGATCCCTACCAGTGGCAGGTGGAGCAGACCGCCGCAGCAGTCGTGGCAGCACTGGACCAACCGGGCCTGGACTGGACCGTCTGCTACCAAAGCCGTGTAGGACCGCTCGAGTGGATCGGTCCCGCCACCGATGCGGAAATAGTCCGGGCCGGCCGCGAAGGCGTGTCGCTGGTGGTGGTGCCCGTAGCGTTCGTGTCCGAGCACTCCGAGACGCTGGTCGAACTGGATATCGAATATCGGCACCTGGCCCAACAGGCGGGAGTGCCGGCTTACGAGCGCGTAGCGGCCGTCGGCCGTGCGCCGCAGTTCATCGAGGGATTGGCGCGGCTGGTGCGGATGGCGGCCACAGGGCAGGGCCGGCCCTGCTCGCAATCGGGCGGCCGGATCTGCCCGTCCAAGCACGGTGCCTGCCCACAGGGGAGGGGATGAGATGGCGTATTTCTGGCTGAAATCGCTGCATGTCATCAGCATCATCGCCTGGATGGCGGGCCTGTTGTACCTGCCACGGCTGTTCGTCTATCACACCGAGGTCGATCCGAAATCGCCAACCTCGGACCTGTTCAAGGTGATGGAGCGACGCCTGGAGCGCGCCATCATGACGCCGGCGATGATTGCGTCGTGGTTGTTCGGCATCCTGGTGATCATCACCCAGCCGGATTTCCTGTCGCAGGGCTGGCTGCATGCCAAGCTTCTACTGGTCGTGGCCCTTACCGCCACGCATGTTTTCCTGATGCGTTGCCGCCAGAATTTCGCCGAAGACTCGAACCACCGGCCTCAGAAATTCTACCGGTTTATCAATGAGGTACCGACGCTGTTGATGATCGGTATCGTCGTCATCGTGATCGTCAAGCCGTTCTAGGCAGGTGCCTGAGAATTCGGCAGCCGTCTCGGCCGGCGCCAATCTCCGTTTGACACCCGATCGTGGCTTCGATAAAGGTGAGTGATCTCGCCTCAAGCGCGTCCAAAATCCTTTCCTTGCCCGTTGGGAAGTCAGCATGACGGCCGTGACCGCCGTCGCCCTTCCGCAAAGCCGGGATTCTCTTCCCCAAGCAACCACCACGCGACGCCATGAATCTCCAAGAGCTCAAGAAGAAGTCTCCGGCTGAGCTGCTCGCTTTCGCCGAAGAACTGCAGATCGAGAATGCCAGCACCCTGCGCAAGCAGGACATGATGTTCGCCATTCTCAAACAGCTGGCGGAGAACGACACGCCAATCTACGGCGATGGCGTGCTGGAGATCCTGCAGGACGGTTTCGGCTTCCTCCGGTCACCCGAAGCCAATTATTTGCCGGGTCCCGACGACATTTACGTCTCGCCGAGCCAGGTCCGCCGCTTCAGTCTGCGCACCGGCGACACCGTCGAGGGGCAGATCCGGGCGCCCAAGGACGGCGAACGCTATTTCGCGTTGTTGAAGGTCAACACCATCAACTTCGAGCCGCCGGAAAACGTCCGCCACCGCATCAATTTCGACAATCTGACGCCGCTCTATCCCGACGAGAAACTGCGGCTCGAGGTCGACGATCCCACCAGCAAGGACTACACCACCCGCGTCATCGACCTGATCTGCCCGCTGGGCAAGGGCCAGCGCGGGCTCATCGTCGCGCCGCCGCGCACCGGCAAGACGATGATGATGCAGTCGATCGCCCACGCCATCGCCGCCAATCAGCCGGAAGTCTATCTGATCGTGCTGCTCATCGACGAGCGGCCCGAGGAAGTGACCGACATGGCGCGCAGCGTGAAGGGCGAGGTCATCAGCTCGACCTTCGACGAGCCGGCCAGCCGTCACGTCCAGGTGGCCGAGATGGTGATCGAGAAGGCCAAGCGCCTGGTCGAGCACAAGCGCGACGTCGTCATCCTGCTGGACTCGATCACCCGCCTGGCCCGCGCCTACAACACCGTGGTGCCGTCGTCGGGCAAGGTATTGACCGGCGGTGTCGACGCCAACGCCCTGCAGCGGCCGAAGCGCTTTTTCGGCGCCGCCCGCAACATCGAGGAGGGCGGCTCGCTGACCATCATCGCCACGGCGCTGATCGACACCGGCAGCCGCATGGACGAGGTGATCTTCGAAGAGTTCAAGGGCACCGGCAACTCCGAGATCATCCTCGACCGCAAGCTGTCGGACAAGCGCACCTTCCCGGCGATCGACATTACGCGTTCGGGCACGCGCAAGGAAGAGCTGCTGGTCGATCGTGCGGCCCTGTCGAAGATGTGGGTGCTGCGTCGCGTGCTGATGCCGATGGGCGTGACCGACGCGATGGAATTCCTGCTCGACAAGCTGAAGCATTCGAAGAACAACGCCGATTTCTTCGAAGCCATGAATACCTAAAGCTTGTCCTTGGTTTGGAACGGGCGCGGTGGCCACATCCGCGCCCGTTTTGCTTTACGGCAACAAAACGGTCGAGCCTGTCGTCTTGCGGGCTTCCAGATCGCGATGTGCCTGGGCGGTCTCGGCCAGCGGGTAGGTCTGGTTCACCGGTATCCTGACGAACCCACCGCGCACCACTTCGACCAGCTCGGCGGCGCCGGCCAGCAGATCTTCGCGCTGGGCGGTATAGGTCATCAACGTCGGGCGGGTGACGAACAGCGAGCCCTTGGCCGCCAGCATCTGCAGATCGAAGGGCGGAACCGGCCCCGACGACTGGCCGAACAGCGCGATGGTGCCGAGGGGCCGCAGGCAGTCGAGCGAACGCTCGAAGGTGTCACGGCCGACCGAATCGTAGACGACGGCAACGCCCTTGCCATCGGTGATGTCCTTGACCCGCTGCACGAAGTCTTCGCGGCTGTAGAGGATTGGGTGATCACAGCCGTGGCGGCGGGCCAGTTCGGCCTTGGCGTCGCTGCCGACGGTGCCTATGACCCGTGCGCCCAGATGCTTGGCCCACTGGCACAGGATGAGCCCGACGCCGCCGGCGGCGGCATGGACGAGGATGGTCTCGCCGGGCTGGACGCGATAGGTTCCGCGCAGGAGATATTGGGCGGTCAGGCCCTTCAGCATCATCGCCGCGGCGGTCTGGTCGTCGATGTCATGCGGGATGGGCACCACCCGATCCGCGGGCATGACCCGTTGCTCGGCGTAGGCACCCAGCGGCGGTGATGCGTACGCGACGCGGTCGCCGACGCGCAGTTCGCTGGCGCCGGGGCCGATAGCCTCGACCACCCCCGCCGCCTCCATGCCGAGGATGCAGGGCAGGCCAGGGACCTTGTAGAGCCCGGTGCGGTGGTAGACGTCGATGAAGTTCAGCCCGACGGCGGTGTGGCGAATGAGGGCCTGGCCCGGTCCGAGCGGCGGCACCGTTACCTCTTCCCAGCGCAGGACGTTCGGGCCGCCGTGTTCATGGATGCGGATCGCCTTGGCCATTTTATGCTCCGTTGGTCAGCGCAGCTCGACGCCCTCGAGCCGCAGCAGGAAGCGTTTGGTCTCCACCCCATCCAAGCCGGAGTAGCCGCCCAGGGCGCTATTGTGGCCGACGACACGGTGGCACGGGATGAGGATGGGGAGGGGGTTGCGACCACACGCACCACCCACCGCCCGCGCCGCCGAACCAAGCTCCGTGGCGAGAGAGCCGTACCGGGCGACGCTGCCGTAGGGGATGCGCAGCAACTGATCCCAAACCTTCCGTTGATAGGGACTGCCGGCGGGCGCCAGGGGCAGATCGAAGCTGCGGCGCGTGCCATCGAAATACTCCTCGAGCTGGTTGCGCGCGCGCTCGAGCAGGGGGCTGGGCTGTTGCTGACAGCCCCAGCCCCAATCCAGCGAGACGATGGCACCGTCCTCTTCGGTGAGGGTGAGGTCGCCGATCGGGCTGTGAAGCGATAGTTGTGGCATGCGGGTGAATCTAACGCGCCGTCAGCCTGGTCCGCAACTCATCAGGCGTCGTGGCCGGCATGGAACAAGTCGGGCCGCGGCAGACATAGCCGGCGGGTTTGCCGTCCACCAAGCCCTTGCCGGAGGCCGGATGGCCGGGCGGCAATGCGGCATCGGCCGAGACCTGCTGCAGGAGACGACGGGGTACGTCCGTCTCGGCGAGACAGCGGAGCAGATCGGGGGCATCGCCGACCACCACCACCTGCGTCGGCGCGCTCAGGAATTCGTAGGCGTCGAGCAGAGTGCCCATGTTGGCGAACTGCCGGCGCACCAGGCCGGAGAACGTGCCGATGGTCGTCTCGGCGCGCTGGCGATAGCGGTCCTCGCTCGTGAGGTAGAACAACTTCGCCAAGGCTTCGGCCATGAGACCGTTGCCGGAAGGAACGGCGGTGTCGTGTGCCGCCTTCGTGCGCACGATCAGGTCGCTGGCATCATCGCTGGTGAAGAAATACCCGCCACCGGCCTTGTCCCAATAGTGTTCGTCGGCGGTTCGCACCCACGCCTGCGCCTGCGCCAGATACGCCGCGTCAGCGGTGATTTCGTAAAGGCTGATCGCCGCTCGGGCCATGGCCGCATAGTCGTCCAGCATGGCCGCATCCAGCCGCCGGCCGCGACAATAGGCGTGGCCAAGTCGGCCGTCTGGCGCGCCGAGCAGAGTGCGGATGCCGTCGAAGGCGCTGCGCGCCGCCGCGAGCCAGTCGGAGCGATCGAAGGCGAACCCGGCCTCGGCCAGGGCAGCGATGGTAAGGCCGTTCCAGTCGGCCAGCACCTTGTCGTCCCGACCCGGCCGCACCCGTCGCTCGCGCGCCTGCCAGAGCACCTGATTGGCCGCGGCAATCCCGGAGTCTTCTGTGCCGCCTTGGTGGTTGCGGTGCAGGATGTTGCGGCCCTCCCAGTTGCCGGCGGCGCTGACACCGTAGAGTCGCTTGACCGCCTGGGCCTGCTCGGACGTCAGCAGCACATCGATTTCCGCCGCGCCCCACACGTAGAACTTGCCTTCCTCGCCCTCGCTGTCGGCATCGAGGCTGGCGGCGAAGGTGCCGTGCTCGGCCGTCATTTCGCGCATCAGCCACCCGATGGTTTCGCTGATGCGTTCGGCATAGAGGGGCGAACGGGTGTGGCGCCAGGCGGCGGTCAGCAGCTCGAGCAACTGCGCGTTGTCGTAAAGCATCTTTTCGAAATGCGGCACAAGCCACTGCGCATCCGTGGCGTAGCGGGCGAAGCCGCCGCCAAGGTGGTCATAAATGCCGCCCTGGCACATACGGTCGAGCAGCAGCGTCACCGCTTGGCCCATTGCTTCGTCGCCGGTGCGCCGGTAGGCATGCCACAGGAAGCGGAATATCGACGGCTGCGGGAATTTCGGTGCACCCTGCAGGCCGCCCCACGTCGGGTCGAGAAAGGTCAGCAGTTGGTTGGCCGCGGCATCGAGCAGGTCGGGGTCGAGGCCCTCGGGGTCGGGCGCCTCGGCCTGCCGGCGCAGGGCATCCTTCAGCGCTGCCACATTGTGGTTTATCTGGTCCTGCTGGTCGCGCCATGCAGCGCCGACGCCCTGCAGCACCTGCCGGAACGCCGGCCGGCCATAGCGAGGCTCGGGCGGGAAGTAGGTGCCGCCCCAGAACGGCTCGCCGCCCGGCGTCAGGAACATGGTGAGCGGCCAGCCGCCATGCTCGCCCATCATCGCCAGGGCCGACTGGTAGATGGTGTCGACGTCGGGGCGCTCCTCGCGATCGACCTTGATGTTGACGAATCCGTCGTTCATCAGGGCCGCCGTCTGTGAGTCCTCGAAGCTTTCATGCGCCATCACATGGCACCAGTGGCAGGCGGCGTAGCCCACCGACAGCAGGACCGGTTTGTTCTCGGCCCGGGCAGCGGCGAAGGCATCGGCACCCCATGGCCGCCAGGCCACCGGGTTGTCCTTGTGCTGCAGCAGATAGGGGCTGGTCTCGCTGGCAAGGGCGTTGGGCATGGCATCACCGATGAGGCGTTGCGCGAAGGCCGATCAGTGCTTAGGTTGGAACCGTAAAGCCGCGCGACAACCTGCGGGGGACCTTCCATGAAACTCAAATTCGACGTCGATTGCACCCCCGAGGAGGCACGGGCGTTCTTCGGTCTCCCCGATGTGAAGCCGATGCAGGATGCGCTGCTCAAGCAGGCGGAGAACCAGATGGCGGCGGCGATGCATGCCATGGAGCCCGAACAGATGATGAGCCTGTGGATGCCGGCGGGCATGCAAGGCTTTGAGCAGCTGCAGAAATTCTGGAGCAATCTGGGCGCCCAGGCCATGCGGAGCAGCGGCAAGAGCTGATCGTGCCTCAGGACCCGTCGCCGTACTACCGCCTGCATGTCTTCTGCTGCACCAATCAGCGCCCCTCCGGGCACCGTCGCGGCTCGTGCGCCGGGCGCGGTTCCGAGCCGTTGCGCAATTACATGAAGGCGCGGGCCAAGGAGCTGGGGCTTGACGTTGACGTGCGCATCAACAGCGCCGGCTGCCTCGATCGCTGCGAGCTCGGGCCGGTCATGGTGATTTATCCTGAGGGCGTCTGGTATACCTGCAAGTCCAATGAGGACGTCGACGAAATTCTCAGCGTTCATGTGCGCGATGGCGGCAGGGTGGGGCGTCTGATGTTGCGGCCAGAGGATGGTCCCTAGCGACACGATCTTCGCCCTCGCCTCCGGCGCGGGCCGGGCCGGCGTCGCCGTCATCCGCATCTCCGGACCCGCTGCCGCCGAGGCCCTGACCGGCTTGGCGCGCCGGCCGCTGCCCGCGCCACGGCGGGCGGCACGCGTTTGCCTGCGCGACGCCGCCGATGAGATCCTCGACGACGGCCTGGCGCTGTGGTTTCCCGGCCCGGCCAGCTTCACCGGCGAGGACGTGGTCGAGCTGCACGTGCACGGCGGGCGTGCCGTCATCGGAGCGGTGTCCGATGCCCTCGTGGCACACGGCCTGCGCCCGGCCGAACCGGGCGAGTTCAGCCGTCGCGCCTTTCATCACGGCAAGCTGGATCTGACGCGGGCCGAGGCCATCGCCGATCTGGTCGATGCCGAGACGGCGGCGCAGCGGCGCCAGGCCCTGCGGCAGATGGAAGGCGGCCTGGCCACGCTGTACGACTCCTGGCGTGACCAGATGCTCAAGGCTCTGGCGTGGTTCGAAGCGGCCATTGACTTCGCCGACGAGGACCTGCCGCCGGGCGTGATGGACGGGGCATGGGCGCGCCTGCGCGGCCTTGAAGCGACCATTGCCGCGCACCTGGCCGAGGCGCCGCGCGGCGAGCGCCTGCGCGAGGGCCTGCAGGTGGTCATCATCGGCGCGCCCAACGTCGGCAAGTCGAGTCTGCTGAACCGCCTGGCCCGGCGCGAGGCGGCGATCGTTTCGGCCACCGCAGGGACGACGCGCGACATCGTCGAAGTGCATCTCGATCTTGGCGGCTATCCGGTGGTCGTCGCCGACACGGCTGGCCTGCGCGAGTCCGTCGACGATATCGAAAGCGAAGGCATCCGGCGCGCCCGGCAGCGGGCCGAGGCGGCCGATCTGGTAATTCAGGTGGTCGATGCGCGTCAGCCCCATGGTGGCGAAGCCCAGGCCTGCCCGCGCCAAGACAGCCTGTTGGTGATCAACAAGGCCGATCTGGTACCAGGGGTCGAGGCTGAAGTGGCCGGACGCGCGGCGCTGCTCGTCTCGGCGGCCACCGGGCGGGGCTTGGATGCACTGGAGGCGGCGGTGGCCGAGCGGGCCGCGGCGCTGATGGGCGAGGGGGCGGCGCCGGTGCCGACGCGTGCCCGCCATCGTGCGGCCCTCGGCGAATGCCTGGAGGGGTTGCGGCGTGCCCCACGGGCGCCGCTGGTCGAGCTGGCCGCCGAAGATGTGCGGCTGGCGGCGCGCGCCCTCGGCCGCATCACCGGAAGGGTTGACGTCGAGGACCTGCTCGATGTCATCTTCCGCGACTTCTGCATCGGAAAGTAATGTTTCACGTGAAACAAACCCCCCAGGGCTTTGATGTCGTCGTGGTCGGCGCCGGCCACGCCGGCTGCGAGGCGGCGGCCGCGGCGGCACGCATGGGCGCACGGACGCTGCTGCTCACCCATCGCCTCGACACCATCGGCGAGATGTCGTGCAACCCAGCCATCGGCGGCTTGGCCAAGGGCCATTTGGTCCGCGAGATCGACGCCCTCGATGGATTGATGGCACGCGCCATCGATCGTGGCGGCATTCAGTACCGCGTGCTCAATCGCAGCAAGGGGCCGGCGGTGCAGGGGCCGCGCGCCCAGGCCGACCGCAAGCTCTACAAACAGGCCATGCAGGCGCTGTTGGCCGAGCAGGAGGGGCTCGCCATCCACGCCGCTGCGGTCGAGGATCTGGCGATCGACGACGGCCGGGTGGCCGGCGTCATCACCGCCGAGGGCGACACCATCCGCGCCGGCGCCGTGGTGCTGACCACCGGCACCTTCCTGCGCGGCGTGATCCATCTTGGCGAGACCACTTGGCCGGCCGGGCGCATCGGCGATCCGCCCGCCGTCGGCCTGGCCCTGACCCTCGAACGATCCGGCTTCGCGCTCGGTCGTCTGAAGACCGGCACCCCCGCTCGGCTCGACGGCCGCACCATCGACTGGGCGGCGCTCGATATGCAGCCTGGCGACCAGCCGCCCGAGCCGTTCTCGTTCCTGACGAGGGCGATCACGCAGCCGCAGATCGAGTGCGGCATTACGGCGACGACCGCGGCGACGCATGAACTTATCCGCGCCAATCTGCATCGCGCGCCGATGTATTCGGGGCAGATCCAGAGCGTCGGCCCCCGCTACTGCCCGTCGATCGAAGACAAGGTCGTGCGTTTCGCCGAGCGCGAGCGTCACCAGATATTCCTCGAGCCCGAGGGCTACGACGACCCCACCGTCTATCCCAACGGCATCTCGACCTCTTTGCCCGAGGAGGTGCAGCGGGCGCTCCTGGCGACCATTCCCGGGCTCGAGAAGACCGTGATGCTGCGGCCGGGCTACGCCATCGAATACGATTACGTCGACCCGCGCGAGCTGTTGCCCACGCTGGAGACCAGGCGGGTAGCCGGCGTGTTCTTCGCCGGGCAGATAAACGGCACCACCGGCTACGAGGAGGCGGCGGGGCAGGGCCTCATGGCCGGCATCAATGCGGCGCGGCGCGCTGGCGGTGGCGAGGGCGTCGTACTCGATCGCGCCGACGCCTACATCGGCGTGATGATCGATGACCTGGTCAGCAAGGGCACCAGCGAGCCCTACCGCATGTTCACCTCGCGCGCCGAATATCGTTTGCTGCTGCGCGCCGACAATGCCGACCTGCGCCTGACCGGCCTGGGCGCCGTCTGGGGCTGCGTCGGTGCCGCGCGCGGCCAAGCCTTCGAGTCGAAAGCGGCGGCGCTGGCCGAGGCGAGGGTGCTGATGCGGCAACTGCGTGCCACACCCAACGCATTGCGCGAGCGGGGCTTGACCGTCAACCTCGACGGCCAGCCACGTAGCGCCCACGATCTGCTGTCTTACCCGAACGTCGACTTGCAATCGCTGGCGGGGCTGTGGCCGCAGCTCGCCGAGCTGCGTGAGGATGTCGCCCGGCAGGTCGGCATCGAGGGCCGCTACGCCGGCTATCTGCAGCGCCAGGAAAGTGACATCGCCGCCTTCCGCCGCGACGAGGCGCTGGCTCTCGACCAGGACCTCGACTACGACGGCGTCGGCAGCCTGTCGAACGAGGTGCGCCTGAAGCTGAAGCAGGCACGGCCCACCACCTTGGGGGCGGCGGCGCGGGTGCCGGGTGTCACTCCGGCGGCGCTGACCGCGTTGCTGGCACACGTCCGCCGGCGTGAGCGCGAGCAGGTGCGGGCATGAGGAGCGATGGCCCCGAGGCGTTGGCGGCGCTTCCTGATGTTTCACGTGAAACGCTGGCGCGCCTCGCCGCCTATGCCGAGCTGCTGCTCAGGTGGCAGCCGCGCATCAACCTGGTAGGCAATACGACGCTGCCACAACTGTGGCGCCGCCACATGCTCGATTCGGCGCAGCTCCATCGGCTGCTCCCTCCTGACACGCGGATCCTCGTCGACCTCGGCAGCGGCGCCGGCTTTCCCGGCCTGGTGCTGGCGGCGATGGGCGTGCCCGAGGTGCATCTGATCGAGGCCGACGCCCGCAAATGTGCGTTCCTGCGCGAAGCGGCACGGGTCATGGGCGTGGCGGCGGTGGTGCACAATACGCGCATCGAGGCGGTGGCGCCGTTCGCCGCCGATGTGGTGACCTCGCGCGCCCTGGCGCCGCTCGCCCAGTTGCTGCGATACGCCGAGCCCTTCCTGCAGCGTGGCGAAAACGATGGGAGGGGCGGTCGGTGCCTGTTCCTCAAGGGGCGTGGTGGCGAAGACGAATTGACCCTTGCTACTAAAGAATGGAATATGTCCGTCGAAAGGGTTACGAGCCTCTCGGACCCCGACGGCCTGATCCTTCGACTGAGCGAGGTCTCCCGTGGTCGAAACACGCGCTAGCGGCGTCGCCCAGGCGTCACCGCGAATCCTCGCCATCGCCAATCAAAAGGGCGGGGTGGGCAAGACCACCACAGCCATCAATCTGGCGACGGCGCTGGCGGCGACGCGCAAGCGCGTCCTCATCATCGATCTCGATCCGCAGGGCAACGCCAGCACCGGACTCGGCATCCCCGCCGCCCGGCGCAAGGTCAGCTCGTATCAAGTGATGCTCGGCGAAGCCACCCTCACCGAGGCCGTGCTCGACACCGACATTCCCGGCCTCAAGGTGGTGGCCTCGGGTATGGATCTGTCGGGTGCCGAGATCGAGCTGATCGACATGGAGCGGCGCGAATCGCGGCTGCGCGAGTCGTTGGCCCGTGATGCCGGCAGTTTCGACTACATCTTGATCGACTGCCCGCCGGCGCTCGGCCTGCTGACGCTCAACGCGCTGATCGCGGCGCAGTCGGTGCTGGTACCATTACAGTGCGAGTTCTTCGCCCTCGAAGGCATCAGCCACCTGGTGCGGACCATCGAGCGGGTGAAGAAGACCTTCAACCCGGCGCTCGAGCTCAACGGCATCGTGCTGACCATGTTCGATCGCCGCAACAACCTGTCCGACATGGTCGCCGCCGACGTGCGCGAGTATTTCGGCGACAAAGTCTACAAGACGGTGATCCCGCGCAACGTGCGGGTGTCGGAAGCGCCGTCGCATGGCAAGCCGGTGTTGGTTTACGACGTGCGTTGTGCCGGATCCGAGGCCTACATGCATCTGGCCGGCGAAGTTCTGAGGCGTGAGCGTGAGGTGAGGGCAGTCGGATGAGTGAGGAGGTCAAGCGGCGCGGTCTCGGCCGGGGTCTGTCGGCATTGTTGGGCGATGAGCCGGCGGTGAGCACCGCTAGCGACGAGTCCACCCCAGGGGTGCGCCAGATGGCGGTGGAACGCCTACAGCCCGGCGCTTACCAGCCGCGGCGCCTGTTCGACGATGATCGTATCCAGGATCTGGTGGAATCGGTGCGTAGCAAGGGGGTGCTGCAACCGATCCTGGTGCGCCGTCATCCGACCGCTGCCGATACCTACGAGATCATCGCCGGCGAGCGGCGCTGGCGGGCGGCGCAGTTGGCCCAGTTGCATGAAGTGCCGGTGCTCATCCGCGACCTCTCCGACCGCGAGGCGGCCGAGGTGGCGCTGGTCGAGAATCTGCAGCGCCAGGATCTGTCACCGCTGGAGGAGGCCGAGGGCTACCGGCGGCTGATGGAGGAATTCGAGCACACCCAGGAGGGCCTGTCGAAAGCCGTCGGCAAGAGCCGCAGCCACGTCGCCAACACCATGCGTCTGCTGGCCCTGCCCGATCCGGTGAAGACCATGCTCGATCGCGGCGAGCTGAGCGCCGGCCACGCCCGCGCCATCCTCGCCAGCGACGAACCGGTGAAGCTGGCGCAGCAGGTGGTGGCCAAGGGGCTGAACGTTCGCCAGACCGAGAAGCTGGTGCAGAAGCCCGAGCGGCAGAAGCGCGGGCAGGCGTCCACGGCGGCGGACAAGGACCCGGATACGGTGGCGCTGGAACGTGATCTCGCGGCGCTGCTGGGCCTGAAGGTCAGCATAAAGTTCCACGGCAAGGGGGGCGAGATCACCCTGCGCTACGGCAATCTCGAACAGCTCGACGACATCCTGCACCGCTTGTCGCACGGCAGCCGGCCACCGCCCGAGGCGCTCGACCTCGCCGACATGGACGCGGTCCTGCAGGATTAGGCGTCCTCTTTAACCACAGAGACACCGAGACACAGAGAAGGCACCGAGGAATGACTTGTTGCTCGCGAAGCGGGCGAGAAATCCATCTCTGTGTCGCCTCTGTGCCTCTGTGTCTCTGTGGTTAAAAGCGGCGACGGGCAGAGTCAGCGAGCGCGCTTGCCGGCGGCGCGGGCGATCTGCATCAGGGCGCGGGCCGCCATTTCGGCGGCGGGCAGGCCGGTCGTCTTGCAGTCGATCTCGGCGTTGACCAACATTTCCAGCGCCGTCGCCACCCGGTCGGCCGGCCAGCGCTGCACCTGTGCCTTGAAGCGCGGGGCGAGCTTGAAGATGACCGGCGGCTTCAGCGCCGCCAACGCCTGGTCGAGCGACTTGCCCTGCGCCATGGTGCCGGCGGCCAGGTGCAGGCGCTGGAAATGGCGGACGACGCTGCGCAGGATGCCGACCGGCTGGGCCCCCTCATGGTAAAGCCGATCGAGGATGCGCAGCAGTTCGGCGTGGTCGCCCTCCGCCACGGCGAAGGCCAGGTCCTCGAGCGACATGCCGGCGGTGTCGCCGACGCAGGCCGTGGCGTCAACAAGGCTGATGCGCCCCGGCCCGCCGACGTAGAGCGACAGTTTTTCCAGCTCCGAGCGGGTCAGCCGGCGGTCGCCGCCCAGATGATCGGCGAGGTAGGCCAAGGCGTCCGGCTCCGGCGTCTGCCCATGCCGGCGCAGCGATTCCTGGATGACGGCCTCGAGGCCGCCGCCGTCGTCGGCATAGCAGGCGATGGCGGCGCCGTTGTCGGCATTTTCGAACAGCTGGCGCAGGGCCGAGCGCGGCCCCAGCTCGCCGGCCTCGACCACCACCAGGGCATCGCCTGCCGGCTCGCCGAGGAAGCCGCGCAGCGTCGGCGCGGCGGCATCGCCGGCATCGCGCAGCCGCACCACGCGCCGCCCGCCGATCATGCTGATGGCGGCGGCCTCGTCGGCGAGGCGCGCCGGATCGCTCTTCAGCACCGCCGGCGCGATGTCGGCCACGCGGAAAGGATCGGAGAGGTCGGGGACGATGCCGCGCGCCAGGCGATCGGCGCGTTCCTTCACCAGCCCGGCATCAGGCCCGTAGAGCAGAACCGCCCGCACGGCCGCGGCCGGTGCCTTGACGAAGGCCTCGGCGCGGGCGGGCGGGATTTTCACGGGGTCTGCTGGCGGGCGAAGTAGACCGCCAGGCGCGACTTGATCTGTTCGGCCACCGACAGCGCCGCCTGGCGTTCGGAGTCGCGCTCGGACGTCACGGCGGCAAACGGCTGGTCGGGCGGCAGGTCGTAGGACAGGATCGTCCGTGCCGTGCCGGTATCCACGACCTTGTCGCCGTCGCGTAGCTGATAGCTGGCACGCAAGGTTAGGCGGCTGCGGCTGGCGGAGCCGGTCCTGCGGATCATGTCGTCCTCGATGGTCTCGCTCAGCCCGACATTGAGGACATAACGCGGCTGGGCGGGCTCGCCGCGCGGCGTCAACAGGTCGAGCAGTTCGTTGCGCACCATCTGCCCCCGGCGATCCGGGATGGTGGCGACGGCGATCTGGGAGAACTGCTCCATCACCGGCCCCTTCTGGGCGGCGTGCTGACCGTGCAGCGGGCGGAAGCCGCAGCCGGCCAACATGAGAAGCGCCGCGGCGGCGGCCAGTCTAGCCCACGACATTGACGATCCTGTTCGGCACGACGATCACCTTCTTCGGGGCGCGACCCTGCAGGTACTGGGCGACGGTGGGCAGGGCCAGCGCCGCCCGTTCGGCGGCAGCCTTGTCGACGTCGACCGGCAACTCGATGGTGCCGCGCAGTTTGCCGTTCACCTGGACGGCGACGGTTACCGTATCCTCGGTCAGCAGCGACGGGTCCGCCTCGGGCCACGGGCTGTCGATCAGCAGCACCTCATGGCCTAGCGCCTGCCACAGCTCTTCGCACAGGTGCGGGATCATCGGCCCGAATAGCTGCACCGCCGTCTCCAGGCCGTGGCGCAGCACCCAGGGCGCGCCCGCCTCGTCGGGGGCCAGTTCGGCCAGCAGATTGGTCAACTCGCGGATACGAGCCACCGCCTTGTTGAAGTGGAAGCGCTCGAGGTCGTCGGAGACCGCGGCGACCGCCTTGTGGATCTGGCGCCGCGCCTTGTCGGCCTGCGGCCCGAAATTGTCGGGCGCCGGCGTGCCCACCGGCGGCAGCGGCACGGCCGGAGCTAGGACCAGTCGCCACAGCCGGTTGACGTAGCGCCAGGCGCCGTCGACGCCGGCATCGGTCCAGTCGAGGTCGCGCTCGGGCGGGCTGTCCGACAGCATGAACAGGCGCGCCGTGTCGGCGCCGTAGGTGTCGATGATGCCGGCCGGGTCGACGACGTTCTTCTTCGACTTCGACATCTTCTCCGAGCGGCCGAGCGTCACCGGCCGGCCGGTGGCGGCTTCGATCAGGCCGCCGTCGGCGTCCTTGGCCACGTCGGACGGGAACAGCCACCGGCCGTCGGCGTCCTTGTAGGTCTCCATGCAGATCATGCCCTGGGTCAGCAGCCCGGCGAAGGGCTCGGCCACCCCGAGATAGCCGCAGTGCTTCAGCGCCCGCGTGAAGAAGCGCGAATACAGCAAATGCAAGACGGCATGCTCGATGCCGCCGATGTACTGGTCGACCGGCATCCAGTAGTCCACCGCCTGGCGGTCGAAGGCACGATCCTCGGCGACCGAGCTGAAGCGGGCGAAATACCACGAGGATTCGAAGAAGGTGTCGAAGGTGTCGGTCTCGCGCCGCGCCGGCTTGCCGCAACTGGGGCAGGCGACATGTTTCCACGTGGGGTGATGGTCGAGGGGATTCCCCGGCTGGTCGAAGCTGACGTCCTCGGGCAGCACCACCGGCAGGTCGGCCTCCGGCACCGGCACGGCGCCGCAGCTCTCGCAATGGATGATGGGGATCGGGCAACCCCAGTAGCGCTGCCGCGACACGCCCCAGTCGCGCAACCGGAAGTTGACGGTGCGCTCGCCGATGCCCGCCTGCTGCAGGCGTTCGGCGACCACGCGCTTGGCCTCGGGGACGGCTAGGCCGTCGAGGAAATCGGAATTGAACAGCGTGCCGTCGCCGGTATAGGCCTCGCCGCCGACGGCGAAGCTGGCGGGATCGGCATCGGCCGGCAGCACCACCGGCACCACCGGCAGGCCGTATTTGTGGGCGAAGTCGAGGTCGCGCTGGTCGTGGGCCGGGCAGCCGAAGATGGCGCCGGTGCCGTAGTCCATCAGCACGAAATTGGCGACATAGACCGGCAGCGTCTTGCCGGCGATGAACGGGTGCGCCACCGTCAGGCCGGTATCCAAGCCCTTCTTCTCGGCGGTCTCGATCGCCGCTTCCGACGTGCCCATGCGGTTGCAGTCGGCGATGAACGCGGCCAGGGCTGGGTTGCCGGCGGCCAGCTCGGCCGCCAGCGGGTGATTGGCGGCGATGGCGCAGAAGGCGGCGCCGAACAGGGTGTCGGGGCGGGTAGTGTAGATCTCCAGCTTGTCGGCGCGGCCGGTGATGTCGAAGAACACGCGTGCGCCTTCCGACTTGCCGATCCAGTTCTCCTGCATCAGCCGCACGCGCTCGGGCCAGCGCTCGAGACCCTGCAGCCCCTCCAGCAGCTCGTCGGCGAAGGCGGTGATCTTGAGGAACCACTGCGACAGCAGCCGCTTCTCGACCAGCGCGCCCGAGCGCCAGCCGCGGCCGTCGATCACCTGTTCGTTGGCGAGAACCGTGTTCTCCACCGGGTCCCAGTTGACCCAGCTCTCCTTGCGATAGACCAGCCCGGCCTCGAGGAAGTCGAGGAACATCTTCTGCTCGTGCCGGTAATAGTCCGGCTCGCAGGTGGCGATCTCACGTGACCAGTCGTAGGACAGGCCCATCGACTTCAGCTGGGCGCGCATCGCCGCGATGTTCTCGCGCGTCCACTTGGCCGGATGCACCTTGTTCTGGATGGCCGCGTTCTCGGCCGGCAGGCCGAAGGCGTCCCAGCCCATGGGATGGAGCACGTTGAACCCGCGCGCCCGCTTGTAGCGGGCCACCACGTCGCCAAGCGTGTAGTTGCGCACGTGGCCCATGTGGATGCGCCCCGACGGGTAGGGGAACATCTCGAGCACGTAGTATTTCGGCCGCGCCGCATCGTCCTTGGCACGGAAGCTCTGGCGGCGCTCCCACTCGGTCTGCCAGCGGGCCTCCGTTTCCTTGACGTTGTAGCGATCGTCGGTGCGCGACATGCTCCGGAGTTCCTCGTCTTACTCGCTTTGTGGGTTGGCAGCGATGCGGAGCTGGCGGGCCCGCGTCAGGATGGCGTTCTCCAGGTCGGTGCCGGTGCCGTTGTCGACGGCGGCGTCGATCCAGTTGCCGGCGGGGTCGCGCGTCTGGCGGAAGGCCGAGACGCGCACGCCGTCGGCACGCAAGGCCCGGCCCATGATGAACACGGTGGCCTTGAAGCGCTCGTCGCGGGTTTCCGGCGGCGCGTACCAGTCGGTGATGATGACGCCGCCGAACGGGTCGGCCGAGCTGATCGGCATGAAGCCGATGGTGTCGAGCGAGGCGCGCCACAGGAAGGCGTTGACGCCGATGCCGTTGGCTTCCTCGGCCTTATTCCTCTTGCCGCCGCCGAACAGTGTCAGGCCGTCCTCGCCGAACACCGACTGGCGCGGCTGGTTGCTCCATGTCGGTGCCGTATCGTCGGATCGGCGATCGGGAAACGCCGATTGGCTGGGGCCGCAGCCGGCCAGCACCGCCGGCACCAGGCAGACCGCCAGTGCCGTTGCCGCCTTGCGCGGCCATCCCATCCATGCAGCGACCATCGTCTCCCCTCTCTTCCGTGCCCAAAAGACTTCGGCGCTCATGCTTTAGCCTATATGGGCGCCGCTGTTAAGAGCGGCTTGATGCTTTGACGGTCCCTGCCACCGCCAACCACCGAGGCACGGAGACTCGGAGACGGCACCGAGGGGTCATCCACTTGGAGCGCGGAGCTCCAGCTCCGCAAATGCGTAGCGGAACTGGAGCTCCGCGCTCCAACATCACTGTGATCCCCTCGGTGCCTCTGTCGCCAACAACCAGCCGGGGTGTGCTCTTCCTGCCACAGTGCGGAGATTTCGACACAACCACCGCCGCCGCTTGCTTGACTTGCTTGGGGGCGCATGGCTCCATCTTCGGCGTGCAACACGAATTTGGATAGGCCCGCATCGTCAACAGGGGCGGCCGCCAATAGAGAGGAGAGACCATGAAGAAGATTCTGCTCGCCAGCACGGCCGTGGTGGCCTTCGGCCTGGCCGGCGCCGCCCAGGCCGCCGACCCCATCGCCCTCAAGCTGGGCGGCTACTCGAAGTGGTTGGCCGGCTATGCCGACAACGACCTCGAAGGTACCGACGCCGAAGTCCAGGAATTCGACGTCAAGGGCACCGCCGAAGTGTGGTTCCTCGGCTCGACCACCCTCGACAACGGCCTGAAGATCGGCGTCGACATGCAGCTCGAGTCCGGCGGTCAGGCCCATACCCGCAGCAACAACATCGACGAAGCCTACGTCACCATCGATGGTGGTTTCGGCCGTATCATTCTCGGTGCCGAGAACAGCGCCCCGTACCTGCTGCACGTCACCGCCCCTGACGCCGCCGGGCATCTGGAGAATCCGGAAGTCAACTTCATGGCCGGCAACTGGATCATGAACCCCGCCGTTCTCACCGGCGGCCCCGGCGCCGTCACCGTCCTCGACTTCGAAAGCGCCCCCGACGAAGCCGGCGACGCCGAGAAGATCACCTACATCATGCCGAGCTTCGCTGGCTTCACCGCTGGCGTCAGCTACACCCCCGGCCTCGACAACATCCACGCGCATGTCCAGAGCCCGATGCTGGACGATGCCGTGCTGACCGACCTCGTCGGCGTTGGTGTGGCCTACAACAACAGCTTCGGCGGCGTCGGCGTGAAGCTGTCGGGCGGCTACGAGGTCGCCACCGACAACAGCGCTGCCATCAGCGAGCATGAAGAATTCTCGGTCGGCGCGCAGTTCGGCTTTGCCGGCTTCACCCTGGGCGGCTCCTACAACAAGCTCAGCCAGGAAGACGCCGCGGGCGACGACTTCTTGATGGACGGCCGCGTCTGGACCGCCGGCATCCAGTATGCCACTGGCCCTGCGGCGATCAGCTTCGCCTACATGGACACCAAGCACGAGGGTAGCGCCGCCGACCCCGAAGAGAACGAGGGTCAGGTCTACCAGGTGTCGGGCAAGTACAACATGGGCCCGGGTGTCGACGCCGTCGCCACCATCGGCCATGCCGACTTCGAGACCGAGGCCGGCGACAACGACGGCTGGGCGGCCTTCGGCGGCCTGTCGCTGGCGTTCTAATCGACTTCCGTCGATCGTTACGGGAAGGGGGCGGTTTTCCGCCCCCTTTTCCCATTGGTGCCTGCTTCAGGCGAAGCGCGGACCTCCAGGTCCGCAGGCGCCATGCGGAGCTGGAGCTCCGCGCTCCGGAGGCATGCGCGTGAGCTGTGCCTCACTTGGTCGCCGACGGGTCCTCGGCTGGCGGATCTTCAGGCTCTGGTCGTTCGGGCGACCGATGGGTGCGGCGATATGCTGCTTCGGCTCCATGCTCTCACGCAGAAGGCGCAATGACGACCCTCGATGAGCCGTCCGATGCGTGTTCTACCGCGAATGCAGCATATGAGCCGCCGCTCCCGCCTACCAACGGCGTTTTCGAGGTGAAACGCGCGGAGACCGGGGACGACGCCTCCCTGTCCCAAGAGCCGCCGCGGCCCGGTGCGGCAATTATCTTCACGCCCTTGGCGATCAGGCGCCGGTAAATTTCTCGTGTCGTGCCCGACACTGGAAAATCCGCGGCCGCACTTCCATGTAGTGCACCGGCAAGCTACAATTCGCGAAATGCGAGGTCGGCATGGGGCATCCCGTTTCCATCCGCCTGGACGATGACGTCCAGGCCACACTCGAAGACGCCGCCAAGGCGCGCGGCATTGGCCTGTCCACCTATCTTCGGGAATTGGCGGCAGGCGAAGCCCGGCGGGTGCGGCGCGCACGCATTCGCGCGCAGAGCCGTTCGGTTGCCGCTCATGTCGCCGCATCGCCGCAAGCGGCCGAGTTTTACCGTGACTGGGGCGCCCCCGATGACGGGGGCGATGGCGAGTGAGCTATTCGGCGGGGCAGATCGTTCTTGTGGATTGGCGAGATGCTCTGCCTAAGGAGCCAAGCAAGAAGCGGCCTGCCGTCGTGGTGGAGGACCACGATTTGTTCGATCCCTCCTATCCCAACCTCATCCTTGCGCCGATTGCCGAAGACCCGCATCTGGCCATAGCGGACCTGTCGGTCAGGCTGGAGCCGACCCCCGAGAACGGGTGCGCCAAGGCTTGCTTCGCCCTCGCCCATCATGTCACTACGACTTCAAAGAAGAGAGTAACGGCTACGCCGTCGCGTATCACCGATCGACAGCTCGCCGAAATCAGGCGCTTGATAGCGGTGGCGGTCGGTTACGCGTGACGGGTTTTCCACTTGGAGCACGGACCTCCAGGGCCGCACAGGGGTGCCGAGCTGGAGCTCCGCGCTCCGGGAGGGTCGAGGGTTATCCCTTCGCCCGCGGATGCGCCGCATCGTACACCGCCGCCAGACGGCCGGCGTCGACCTCGGTGTAGCGCTGGGTCGTCGACAGCGAGGCGTGGCCCAGTAGTTCCTGGATGGTGCGCAGATCGCCGCCGGCGGCGAGCAGGTGGGTGGCGAAGCTGTGGCGCAGAGCGTGCGGCGTCGCCGAGTCGGGCAGGCCGAGCAGGGCGCGCAAACGGCGCATCTGCCGCTGCACGACGCCGGGATTGAGACGCTTGCCGCGGGCGCCGAGGAACAGCGGCCGCGCCGCCTCGGCCGCGAACGGGCATTGTTCCAGATAATCCGCCACCGCCAGGCGCACCGCCGGCAGCACCGGCACCACGCGCTGCTTGCGGCCTTTGCCGGTGATGGTCATCACCTCGCCCTGCGGCGCCGCGGCCACGGTCAGCGCCAGCGCCTCGCCCAAACGCAGGCCGCAGCCGTAGAGCAGGCTGAACAGCGCCAGGTCGCGGGCCGCCAGCCATGGCTCGTCCTGCAATTCGGCGGCGGTGCCCAACGCCTCGACGGCGTCGCCGACCGCCAGCGGCTTGGGTACGGCGCGTGGCGGCCGCGGCGTGCGCACCGCCGACAAGGTGGGGTTGTGCACCAACCCGCGCCGATCGAGGAAACGGAAGAAGCCGCGTAGTGTCGACATGCCGCGGGCCAGCGAGCTGCGCGCCAGCCCGTCGCCGGCGCGGTGCGCCAGATAAGCGCGGAAATCGGCGGGCGCCAGGTGCTGCAGGGTGGCCAGCCCGGGCTCGCCCCCGTGGTGCCGGGTGACGAAGGCCAGGAAGGCGGCGAGGTCGCGCCCATAGCCGTCGAGCGTATGCGCCGAGCAGCGCTTCTCCTCGGCCAGCCAGCGCCGCCACGCCTCGACGGCGGCCAGCAAATCCGGTGCGGCGGCGTAATGAATGGGGCTTTTCATCGGCGGGAGCTCATAGCTCGCCTCGTCACCCCCGCGAAAACGGGGGTCCATGCCGTGATTCCGCGAACCAGCCGGCGGAATGGATTCCCGCTTTCGCGGGAATGACGAGAAGATGCTCGATCCACTACCTACCGGACCCAGCGCAGCACCGCATAACGCACCACCTGCGCCAGGAACAGCAGCAGTTCGGTGCCCTGGCCGGGATGGAAGGCGTGCGCCTCGCGGACGCCCAGCGCCAGCAACCCCGGCGGGCAGCGGCCTTCGCCCGGCAGCCTGACCAGCGCCTGCGAGTGCACCAGGCCGGCGCCGCTGCCAAACACCGCCGCAGTCCCGGGTGTCGCCGCCCGCAGGGCGACGTCCTGGCCCTCGCCGAGGAGGACGTCGACGTCGCCGCCGGCGAGGCGCTGCACCCCGGCCGTGCTGAGGGCGGGGATGACCTCGGCGGCGGTCTCGAAGCACAGCACCGCCACGTCGACCTCCAGGCGCTCGGCGGTGTCGGTCAGCACCTGCACCAGTTCGGCCATGTCGCGCGCCGCCAACACCGCCAGCACCGCCTCGTGCGTGTGCGCCTGGGTCGACATGTTGCTGCGCGTGGTGGTGATCAAATGCTCGGCGCAGCCGCGCATCTCGTCGAGCTTGCCCTTTAGCCGCTCGATCATGAATTGTTGCAGGTCCGCAACGTTGTTGCCTTGGTCGCGCGCCGGCGCGAACAGGCGCAGGGCCACGTCGGGGTGGCGCAGCAGGAAGTCGGGATGGCCGCGCAAGTAGGCCACCACTTGCTCCTCGCAGGGCAGCTCCGTTTGCGTCGCGGCATCGTCGTTACACGCCATGCCGCGGTTTCCTCGAGGCCGGGGCGCACCCCGACGGTGTGGTGGTTTCCATGACGGCTCCCTTTGTCCGCTCGAGGGCGCCGCCCGGCTGGCAGCCGGCCGGCGCCGCGGCTAGACTGTAGCGCATGACCTTGGCCCATGCCAGTTCCGCCACATCGGCCGTGACCGGCCTGGCGGCGGTGCTGCTGCCCCTGCCGCTTGCCGGCCCCTACGACTACCGTGTGCCCGCCGGCCTGCGGTTGGCGGCGGGCGATTTCGTCCGCGTGCCGCTGGGCCGGCGTGAGGTGGTCGGCGTGGTGTGGGGCGCGGCCGGCGGAAGCGTGCCGGCGGCGCGGCTGAAGCAGATCGGCGCGCGGCTGGACGCACCGCCGCTGCCGGCGGTGTTGCGGCGGCTGGTCGATTGGGTGGCGAACTACACCCTGGCACCGGCCGGGGCCGTCCTGAAGATGACGATGAGCGTGCCCGCCGCGCTGGAGCCGCAGCGCCTCGCCGTCACCTATCGTCTGGCGCAATCCCTGGAGGATGGGGGTGTCAAGGCGACGCCGGCGCGGCGGCGGGTGGTCGAGATCGCCGGGGCCGGGGCCTTCACCTTGGCGGATCTGGCGCGTGAGGCCGGAGTCGGCCCGTCGGTGGTGCGTGGCCTTGCCGACGTCGGCGTGCTGGCGGCGGTTCCGATGGCGCCACCCGCTTGGTCGAAGCCCGACCCGGCGCAACCCGGGCCGGCCTTGTCGCCGGCGCAGGCCGAGGCGGCGGCGGCGTTGTCGGCGCAGGTCGGCGCCGGGTTCGCCGTCACTCTGCTCGAGGGCGTCACCGGCTCGGGCAAGACCGAGGTCTACTACGAGGCCATCGCCGCCGCCCTGGCGCGAGGCCGTCAGGTGCTGGTGCTGCTGCCCGAGATCGCCTTGTCGGCGCAATGGCTGGCCCGCTTCCACAAACGCTTCGGCGTGGCGCCGGCGGAATGGCATTCGAACCTGACCCCGGCACAACGCCGCGATACCTGGCGGGCGGTGGCCGACGGACGGGCGCCGGTGGTGGTCGGGGCGCGCTCGGCGCTGTTCCTGCCGTTTGCCGACCTTGGGCTGATCGTCGTCGACGAGGAGCACGATGCCTCGTTCAAACAAGAAGAGGGCGTCATCTATCAGGCACGGGACATGGCGGTGGTACGCGGCATGCTCGGCCAGCACCCCGTGGTGCTGGCCTCGGCGACGCCGTCGCTGGAGACGGTGAGCAACGTCCAGGCCGGCCGCTATTGTCGCCTGCATCTGCCCGATCGGCATGCCGGCGCCGAGCTGCCGGAAATGGCGGCGATCGACATGCGGCGGCGCCCGCCCGAGCGCGGTCAATGGCTGTCGCCGCCGCTGGTCGAGAGCCTGGCGGCAACCCTGGCGGCCGGCGAGCAGGCGCTGCTGTTCCTCAACCGGCGCGGCTATGCGCCGCTCACCCTGTGCCGCGGCTGCGGCCATCGCCTGCAGTGCCCGCACTGCACCGCCTGGCTGGTCGAGCATCGCCACGCCGCCCGCCTGCAATGCCATCACTGCGGCTATCTGGTCCAGCGGCCGCGCGCTTGCCCGGACTGCGAGGCCGAGGATTCCTTCGTCGCCTGCGGCCCCGGCGTCGAGCGGCTGGCCGAGGAGGTCGCCGCGCGGTTCCCGCAGGCGCGCTGGGCGATCATGGCCAGCGACCTCCTGGGCAGCGCCGCCGCCGCGGCGGAACTGGTGCGGCAGATGGCGGCGGGCGAGATCGATGTCCTCATCGGCACCCAGATCGTCGCCAAGGGTCACCATTTTCCCTTGCTGACCCTGGTCGGCGTCGTCGATGCCGATCTCGGCCTGGCGGGCGGCGACCTGCGCGCCGCCGAGCGCACCTGGCAGCTGTTGTGGCAGGTGGCCGGCCGTGCCGGGCGCGCCGAACACCCCGGCCGCGTCCTGCTGCAGACCTATCAACCCGCCCACCCGGTGATGCAGGCGCTGGTCTCGGGTGACGGCGAGCGGTTTCTCGCCGAAGAGGCGGCACAGCGGCGCGATCTCGGCATGCCGCCGTTCGGCAAGCTGGCGGCGCTGATCGTCTCCGGCCCCGATGCCGGCCAGGTCGACGTCGTCGCCCGCAATTTGGGACGTGCCGCACCGCGCGGGCGGGGGATCGAGGTGTTCGGCCCGGTCCCGGCGCCGCTGGCCCTGCTGCGCGGCCGCCATCGCCGGCGATTGCTGCTCAAGGCGCCGCGTACCGTCAATGTCCAGGCGGTGGTGCGGGAATGGTTGCGGTCTATCGATATGCCGAACACGCTAAAGTTGCAGGTTGATGTGGATCCGTATAGTTTCTTGTGACGAGCCCGCTGCGGGTCTGGAGACGGGCAATGGACCGCGCGTCTTCAGACGCGCAACCTCGGCGGGATGGAACAGAAAGGCTGGTATTCGCGGGGTTATCTTCCCCACTTCGACGCCGCCGGGACCGTCCAGGCGGTGACGTTTCGGCTTGCCGACAGCCTGCCGCGGCATGTCGTCGATATGCTTATCGAGCAGTCGAAGGATGATTCGGCCAAACTGCGGCACTGGACTGCGGCGGAACTTGATCGATGCCACGGCGCCTGCCTGCTGAGCGAAGAAGACGCCGCCCGGGTCGTCGAGACGGCGCTGCATCACTTCGACGGCGATCGTTATCATTTGTTGGCCTGGGTGATCATGCCTAACCACATTCATGCCCTGGTCGAGATGGTGCCGGGCTGGCCCCTAGGGTGCCTTGTCAAGAGCTGGAAGGCGTTCAGCGCGGCACGGATCAACAGGGTGCTCGGCCGCAGCGGCGGCCTGTGGCAACCCGACTATTTCGACCGCCGAATCAGGGGCGATGCGCATTTGGCGGCGGCGGTTCGTTACATCGAGGAAAATCCGGTGACGGCGGGTTTGGTCCCAAGGCGGCAGGACTGGCCATATTCCAGCGCCGCGATGCGGGTCTGAAGACCCGTGGTCCTCTGGACCACGCGCCCCCTGCCGCAGCGCAAAAAAAGCCGGCCAGCCAGCTTGCAAGCTCCCCCCGTCTGTGATAGTTAACCGGTCGCCGCACGGCAGGGGGCTGTGCGCGCCAAGAAAGCATTGAAAAATCTCAAGCTTTTTCAAGCGTTAAATCATCTTCGGATAGATCAAGGACCGTCCCGCGTGTCATCCGAGACCACTGGCGCCATCGCCGACCGTTACGCCGCCGCTCTGTTCGAGTTGGCCGAGCAGCAGAACGCCCTCGATCAGGTTGCCGCCGATCTGAAGGCCCTCCGCAACATGGCTGCCGCCAGCGACGATCTGGTGCGCCTGCTGCGTTCGCCCGTCATCGGCCGGGCCGAGCAGACGCGCGCCATGGTGGCGTTGGCCGACAAGGCCGGCTTTGCCGACATCACGCGCCGCTTCCTCGGCGTGCTGGCGCAGAACCGCCGGCTGTTTTCGCTGTGGGGCATCTGCAATGCCTATCTGGCGCGCCTGGCCGCCAAGCGCGGCGAGGTGACGGCGCAGGTGTTCGCCGCCGCACCGCTGACCGACAAGCAGCTGGCGGCCCTCAACGACACGCTGAAGACGGCGGTGGGCGGCAATGTCGCCATCGACGTCAAGCTTGATCCGTCGCTGCTCGGCGGGCTGGTCGTCAAGGTCGGCTCGCGCATGATCGACAACTCGCTGCGCACCAAGCTGCAGCATCTCCAGCTCGCTATGAAAGGGGTCGGGTAATGGAAATCCGCGCCGCGGAAATCTCCGCTATCCTCAAGGAACAGATCGCCAATTTCGGCACCGAGGCGGAAGTCGCCGAGGTCGGCCAGGTGCTGTCCGTCGGTGACGGCATCGCCCGCGTCTACGGCCTCGACAAGGTGCAGGCCGGCGAGATGGTCGAATTCCCCGGCGGCGTCCAGGGCATGGCGCTGAACCTCGAGACCGACAACGTCGGCATCGTGGTGTTCGGCGACGACCGTGGCATCAAGGAAGGTGACACCGTCAAGCGCACCGGCGCCATCGTCGACGTTCCCGTCGGCAAGGGCCTGCTCGGCCGCGTGGTCGACGGCCTCGGCAATCCGATCGACGGCAAAGGTCCGCTGGACTCGGTCGAGCGTCGCCGCGCCGAGGTCAAGGCGCCGGGCATCATCCCGCGCAAGTCGGTGCACGAGCCGATGGCCACCGGCATCAAGGCCGTCGACGCCCTGATCCCCGTCGGCCGCGGCCAGCGCGAGCTGATCATCGGCGACCGCCAGACCGGCAAGACCGCCATCATTCTCGACACCATCATCAATCAGAAGCGCTGGAACCAGGGCGACGACGAGAAGCAGAAGCTGTACTGCATCTACGTCGCCGTCGGCCAGAAGCGTTCGACCGTCGCCCAGATCGTCAAGACGCTGACCGACAACGGCGCCATGGACTACACCATCGTCGTCGCCGCCACCGCGTCCGACCCGGCGCCGCTGCAGTTCCTGGCCCCGTACACCGGCTGCACGCTGGGCGAGTACTTCCGCGACAACGGCATGCACGCCGTCATCTTCTACGACGATCTGTCGAAGCAGGCCGTCGCCTATCGCCAGATGTCGCTGCTGCTGCGTCGCCCGCCGGGCCGCGAAGCCTATCCGGGCGACGTGTTCTACCTGCACTCGCGCCTGCTCGAGCGCGCGGCGAAGATGAGTGACGCCAACGGCGCCGGCTCGCTGACCGCCCTGCCGGTCATCGAGACCCAGGCCAACGACGTGTCGGCCTACATCCCGACCAACGTGATCTCGATCACCGACGGTCAGATCTTCCTCGAGACCGAGCTGTTCTATAAGGGCATCCGTCCGGCGGTGAACGTCGGCCTGTCGGTGTCGCGCGTCGGTTCGGCCGCGCAGATCAAGGCGATGAAGCAGGTCGCCGGCTCGATCAAGCTGGAATTGGCGCAGTATCGCGAAATGGCGGCCTTCGCCCAATTCGCGTCGGACCTCGACCCAGCGACCCAGCGCCTGTTGAATCGCGGTGCCCGCCTGACCGAGCTGCTCAAGCAGCCGCAGTACCAGCCGATGGCCACCGAGGACGAGGTCGTCTCGATCTTCGCCGGCGTGAAGGGCTATCTCGACAAGCTGGCGATCGGCGACATCGGCCGCTTCGAGCAGCAGTTGCTCTCGGACATCAAGGCGCGTGCGCCCGAAATCCTCGAGGCCATCCGCAGCGAGAAGCAGATTTCGTCGCAGACCGAGGAGAAGCTGAAGGCGTTCCTCGACGACTTCGCCAAGAAGTTCGCCTAAGGACTCCAGCCGGGAAGCGTCGCGATGCCCAGCCTTAAGGACCTACGGGTCAGGATCAACAGCGTCAAATCGACGCGCAAGATCACCTCGGCCATGAAGATGGTGGCCGCCTCCAAGCTCCGCCGTGCCCAGACGGCGGCGGAGCAGGCGCGCCCCTTCGCCGAGCGCATGGAGAGGATGCTGGGCGCCCTGGCCAGCAGCCTTGCCGGGCAGACGGGCGCTCCCGCCCTTCTTGCCGGTACCGGCCGGGACGACGTGCATCTGGTCGTCGTCGTCACCTCGGACCGCGGCCTGTGCGGCGGTTTCAATGGGCAGATCGTCCGCAATGCCCGCGGCTTGGTCAACGACCTGCTGCGCGAAGGCAAGGCGGTCAAGCTGCTGTGTGTCGGCCGCAAGGGCCGCGACCAGCTCAAGCGCGACTTCGCCAAGCTGATCGTCGACACCTTCGAGGGCCTGGGCCGCAAGGGCATCACCTTCGTCGAGGCCGACCAGGTCGCCGATCGCGTCACCGCCATGTTCCAGGCCGGTGAGTTCGACGTTTGCACGGTCGTCTACAACAAGTTCAAGTCGGCGATCAGCCAGGTGCCGACCCGCCAGCAGCTCATTCCCTTCGCCGTGCCAGAGGCGAAGGCCGAGGAGGCGGCCGCCGGCGCCCGCGCCCTGTACGAGTTCGAGCCCTCGGAAGAGGAGATCCTCGAGGATCTCGTGCCGCGCAACCTGGCCATCCAGATGTTCCGTGCGCTGCTGGAGAGCTTCGCCTCCGAGCAGGGGGCGCGCATGAACGCCATGGACAACGCCACCCGTAACGCGGGCGATATGATCAATCGTCTGACGCTGCGCTACAACCGCACCCGTCAGGCGCAGATCACCAAGGAACTCATCGAAATCATCTCCGGCGCCGAAGCGCTGTAAAGGGACTTAGGAGCACTCGGATGACCAAGAACACCGTCGGCACCATCACCCAGGTCATGGGCGCGGTCGTGGACGTGCGCTTCGAGCAGGAGCTGCCGGCCATTCTGAACGCTCTGCACACCGAGAACCAGGGCAAGACCCTGGTGCTGGAGGTGGCGCAGCATCTGGGCGAGTCGACCGTGCGCACCATCGCCATGGACTCGACCGACGGCCTCGTCCGCGGCCAGGCGGTAAGCGACACGGGTGACGCCATCCGTATGCCGGTCGGTCCCGAATGCCTCGGTCGCATTCTGAACGTCGTCGGCGAGCCGGTCGACGAGCGCGGCCCGATCGTCACCAAGAAGACCCTGCCGATCCACGCCAAGGCCCCGGAATTCGTCGAGCAGTCGACCGAGACCGAGATCCTGGTCACCGGCATCAAGGTCATCGACCTTCTCGCCCCCTATGTGAAGGGCGGCAAGATCGGCCTGTTCGGCGGCGCCGGCGTCGGCAAGACCGTGCTGATCATGGAGCTGATCAACAACGTCGCCAAGGCCCACGGTGGTTACTCGGTGTTCGCCGGCGTCGGCGAGCGTACCCGCGAGGGCAACGACCTCTATCACGAGATGATGGAATCGGGCGTCATCAAGCTCGACGGCCCCGGCTCCAAGGTGGCGCTGGTCTACGGCCAGATGAACGAGCCCCCGGGTGCCCGCGCCCGCGTCGCCCTGTCGGGCCTGACCGTCGCCGAATATTTCCGCGACGAGGAAGGCCAGGACGTGCTGTTCTTCGTCGACAACATCTTCCGCTTCACCCAGGCCGGTTCGGAAGTGTCGGCACTGTTGGGCCGTATCCCCTCGGCGGTGGGCTATCAGCCGACGCTGGCCACCGACATGGGCGCCCTGCAGGAGCGCATCACCTCGACCAAGAAGGGCTCGATCACCTCGGTGCAGGCCATTTACGTGCCGGCCGACGACCTGACCGACCCGGCGCCGGCGACCTCCTTCGCCCACTTGGACGCCACCACGGTGCTGTCGCGCCAGATCGCCGAGCTGGGCATCTACCCGGCCGTTGACCCGCTCGACTCGACCTCGCGCATCCTCAGCCCGCTGGTGCTGGGTGCCGACCACTACCAGGTCGCCCGTGACGTGCAGCGTATCCTGCAGACCTACAAGTCGCTGCAGGACATCATCGCCATCCTGGGCATGGACGAGCTGTCGGAAGAGGACAAGCTGACGGTGGCGCGCGCCCGCAAGATCCAGCGCTTCCTGTCGCAGCCCTTCCACGTCGCCGAGGTGTTCACCGGCTCGCCGGGCAAGTTCGTCGGCCTCGAAGACACCATCAAGGGCTTCCAGGCCATCGTCGCCGGCGAATACGACCATCTGCCCGAGGCCGCCTTCTACATGTGCGGCGGCATCGACGAGGTGCTCGAGAAGGCAAAGAAGATGGCCGCCGAGGCGGCGTAAGCTGGGGCGTACAGGCCGTCATGCCCGCTTTCGCGGGAATGACGGCCCTGGAAGAGATTAGAGAGGGTTCACACAATGGCCGAAAAGGTCGAATTCGAGCTGGTCTCGCCGGAGCGCCTGCTGATTTCCGAGGCGGTCGACATGGTCATCGTGCCCGGGGCGGAAGGCGATTTCGGCGCGCTGCCGCGGCATGCACCGATGATCTCGACCATCCGGCCGGGCGTCATCGACGTCTACACCGATGGCCGCGTCACCAACCGCATCTTCGTCGCCGGCGGCTTCGCCGAGGTCAATGAGGAGCGTTGCACCGTGCTGGCCGAAGAGGCGGTGCCGGTCGATCAGCTGGACCGCGACGCCGTCGAGCAACGCACCAAGGCCGCCCGAGAGGCCGTCGAGGAGGCCACCACCGAGCACGCCCGCAATGTGGCGCAGCGGCAGCTGGCGGTGGCCGAGGCGATGTGCGCGGCCCTAGCCGGGGCCGCCCGCAAGGCGCATTAGCGTGGCAATCACCTGACGTGTGTTCGTGGGCGGCGCTTCGCATGAGGCGCCGCCCATTTCATTGGAGCCGTTGATGATCCAGGTCACCCCGCGCATCGCACTTGACGAGCGTGAGCTCGTCTGCGACTTCGTTCGCGCATCGGGGCCGGGCGGCCAGAACGTCAACAAGGTGGCTACCGCGGCTCAGCTGCGCTTCGATGCCAAGAATTCTCCCGCTCTCGATGATGAGACGCGCCATCGCCTGATGCGGCTGGCTGGCCGGCGCCTGACCGGCGACGGCGTGATCGTCATCATCGCCCAGCGCTTCCGCACGCAGGAACGCAACCGCGCCGACGCCATCGAGCGCCTCGTGGCGTTGATCCGCACCGCGGCCGAGCGGGAGAAGCCGCGGCGGCCGACCAAGCCCACTCTGGGCGCCCGGCGCCGCCGCCTCGACACCAAGGCAAAGCATTCGGCCCTCAAACGCCTGCGCGGGTCACCGCTCGACTGAGCGACGGCTGGCATGGACCGGCTATCGTCACGATCTATCCGGTATCCTGGCCGGTGGAGGTGACGATGACCGTGGACAAATCGGACGAGGAATGGCGGCGGAAGCTGACGCCGGAGCAGTATGCGGTGTGCCGCTGCGGCGCCACGGAACCGCCATTCACCGGGCGCTACTGGAACACCAAGAGCAACGGCGCCTATCTGTGCGCCTGCTGCGGGCAGCCGTTGTTTCATGCGCGAAACAAGTACGACTCGGGCAGCGGCTGGCCGAGTTTCTGGCAGCCGATCGGCAATGACGCGGTGAGCGAGCGTACCGACGTCAGCCACGGCATGACCCGCACCGAGACCCTGTGCGCGGGCTGTGGCGCCCATCTTGGCCATGTGTTTCCCGACGGGCCGCCGCCGACCGGCCTCCGCTATTGCATCAACTCGGCCGCGCTGGTCCTCGTGCCGGAGGATTAGACTAGTCGCTCTGCGGCTCGGTTTGATGATGGCGCTGCATCAACGGCAGCTGGGTCAGCATGAAGACGAAGGTGAGCGCCATGATGCCAAACACCTTGAACGCCACCCATACGTCGGTGGTCTGCGTGCGCCAGACGACCTCGTTGAGCACCGCCATGCCGGCAAAGAATAGACCGAAACGAAAGGTCAGGCGTCGCCAGCCGGTTTCATCCATCGGCCACGATGCGCCCAGCAGCGGCTTGAGCAGGCATCGGCCGAACAATAGGCCGCCAAGCAGCGATGCCGCGAACAGGGCCTGAATGATGGTCGGCTTCATCTTGATGAAGGTCTCGTCGTTCAGCCACAGCGTAAGGCCACCAAACACGCCGACCACGGCCGCCGTCACCAACGGCATGACGGGCACCCGTCGCGCCACGATCAAGGACAGCCCCAAGGCGCCGGCCGTCGCCGCCATGAGCGTCGCGGTGGCTACGAACAGGTCGAAGCGCCAATAGGCGACGACAAAGGCGACCAGGGGACCATAGTCAACGACCGGCCGCACCCAACTCGGCGCCTTATGCTGCATCCTTGCGCTCCCCATCGTCTCGTCGCTGTTGGTGGTAATCATAAACGCGCCGCCGCCACCAATCTAGCCGCGCCGGACATCGCAGCGCATGCGGACCAGCCGCTGGGCAAACCAGGCGGCGAGATGCACCCCTTTGGCTCCTGGGCTGAATCCCGTCGCCTTGAGAATCATCGCCGTGCCGCGCGCGATCACGTCCGCATCATAGTAGGCCGAGGCATGATGGGCATAGCTGCGATGGCAGCGGCGACGGTCGTAGGCGACTTCCGGTTCGTTGGCACAATGCCAGGCGAAGGACAGCTCGTCGTCGCCCACCTCGAACACTCGGCCCAGGGCTACGAACAAGTGATGCCAGCGGCTCGCCTTGTCGGTGCCTTTATAGCGACTCAGGTGCGCGTAAAACATCTTGTAATGGCGAAACTCGTCCGCGGCTATACGGGTACAAATGGCGGCCAGTGCCGGCTCGCGGCAACGCCGGCCGAGCGCCGTGTAATAGGCGCTGGTCCCTACCTCGACGACACAGCGGGCGACCAGCTCGGCGCTTTGCGAGCCGCGTACCGATCGGCGTGCGTTGATAGGGATCCGATAGCCATCGGCGAAACGGCGGCACGCCGCCTGGAAATCAAAGGTCGAATCCGCGATGGCGGCCCAGCGGCCGAGTGCCTCGCCATGCCGGATCTCCTCGTCGCCCCAGGCTTTCACCGACTCGCACATCAGCGGGTCGTCGGCAAACACATTGCATAAATACCGGGCGTAATCGGCACCATTATGCTCCACCAAGGCCGCCGCCTTGGCCAGTCGAACCATGGGGTCGTCGACCGCGTCGCGGTCGAAACTCCACCAGGGAATGTCGTCGAGTGTCCAGCGCGCCATTGCCTGCCCCGTCGCGACACATGTCGGCCGAGACCGTCGTCTTGGCAACTCCCCATCAGGACTTGCTCGGCCGCCGCCCGGGCAACCCGCCTGCCAAGGGATGATGCCGCTGCACCAGATGCCGCAGCTTGTCGTCTAGGACGTGCGTGTACACTTCGGTCGTCGTGATCTCGGCATGGCCCAGCATCTGCTGGATGACGCGCAGGTCGGCACCATTGGCCAGGAGGTGGGTGGCAAACGAGTGGCGTAAGACGTGCGGCGACACGCGCGATGGCGACAGCCCCGCGGCGATCGCCAAGTCGGCAAGGATCTTGGCGAAGCCGTCACGGGTGAGGTGCCCGGCGGCGCTTCCCGAGGGAAACAGCCATTTCGACGAAGCGCCTGCTACCACCATCGCCGTACGCACCGGCAACCACGCCGCCACGGCGCGGCGGGCCGGCTCGCCGATGGGCACCATGCGCTCCTTGCCGCCTTTGCCGCGCACCACCAGCAGCGCCGGGTCGCGCGCCACCGCCGACAGCGGCAGGGCCACCAGCTCCGAGACCCGCAGGCCCGCCGCATAGGCCAGCTCGAGCAGCGCACGCGTGCGGGTCCCGCCGACACCCTGGCCAGCATATGCCGCATCGAACAGGCGCTGTATTTCGGCCTGCGACAAGTACTTGGGCAGGGGGCGGCCCAGTCGCGGATTGTCGATGACGAATGACGGATCGTCGGCACGGATTCCCTCGGCCAGCAGGAACTGATGGAATTGCCGCAAGGCCGCCAACCGCCGCGCGGCGGTTCGCGGCGCCATGCCGCGTCGCTTCAGATCCCCGAGATAATCGCGCAATGACTGGGCGTCGGCCTGGTGCACCTCGCCCCCCAGGAATTCGGCAAAGTCTTCCAGGTCGCGGCGATAGGCGAGCAACGTGTTGATGGCGGCGCCGCGCTCCGCCGCCATCATCTCCAGGAACGCTTCTAGGTGACGGGCACCGTCAGATGCCATTGGCCAGCGCCGCCTCCAACGCCAGGGCACGCGCTTCGTCGTCCAGGCCGACCAAGCGCAGGCTGGCGACGATACGATAGAGGTTGGTCGGCTCGGCCGCGCCCGGGCCGGCGACCCCCAGCGAGACCAACGATAGCAGAACCGTTTCGCCCAGCCGCAGGTCCTCGGCCGCGATGCGCTGGGCATGCCACAGCGCCGGTTGGGGCATGGTTACCGTTTGGCTCACCGGGCCGCCCATCAAGGGCAGCCAATCTTCGGTCGCGACCTTGTCGCCCAGGGCATCGAGCATGCCAAACAGCACGGCGGCCTGCCGGCTGGCCCGCTCCGGCGGCAGGGGTGCGCGTTGCGCCAGCCACTTCCTCAACAGGCCGGCGCGGATAGGCCGATCCTCGTCGGCCTGCACCAGACGCAGCAACGGCCAGACGGGGCCGGAGTCCTCCCCGGCCTTTTGCGCCAGCTTCAACCAGGGTCCCACGGCATCCTTGGCGCCCGCCGCCAGCAGTGCCCGTACCGCGTGGCCGGCAAAATGCCCGAGATCGGCACTGGGTTTGATCGACAGGATCAGAGGTGCATACAGTCGGGCGGCCGCGTCGAAATGGCCATGCTGTCGCGCCAGGGCGAAGGCGCGATTGATGACCTCGGCGCGCGCTTTCGCTGATTTCTGCAGTTGCGCCGCCCGGAACAGCAGGGCGCGGCTGCGCGCGCCCCAATCCTGGGCTGCATCCGACAAGGGGATTTCAGCCTCGGTATCGGTGAAGGTGGTGGCCGCGTAAAGGGCGCGCACATGGCCGCTATCAAGCACCCCCAGGTGTTCCGCCTTTTCTGCCGCGACCAGGCGCACTTCGGTCGGGGCATTGTCCGACAGGGCAATGGCGCGCAGCACTGCCGGCTCGCTGCCGTCCGCGGCGTCGGAGGGCAGGGGGCGCTTGGCCGCCCTCAGCACCGCCAGATGCAGCGGTCGCGGCTGCGGCAGATGATGGGCGTCGGGCACGTGCCGCCCCAGCAGCACGTCAATCCCATCGAAGAAGACAGGGTCGACAACACCACGATCATGCAGCCAATCGATCGTCAGTTGTGCATCGGCGGTGCGGCCGCCGACCGCGTGACAGAACGACTCCACCTTGGACAGGTAGCCATCGGTATCGCCGGCGGCTTGGGCGGCATCGACGTCGCGGCAGGCACCCTGGACGTCACCCTTGAGCAGCAGACCGTCAACACGATAGCGCAACAATGTGCTGGTCTCGGCGCCGCGCGGCGCCGCGTCGATGAGTGCCAGCATCGCGTCGACTTCGCCCATGGCCCACAGCCGATCAACCCGCTGGGTGAGTAGGCTATCTCCGGCAGGGCTGGGTCCTTCGGGTACCGCCGCCGCCGACAGCAGCAACCGCCGCATCATGGCGCGCATGGTGCGCGAGGGCGTGGCCGCGGGCAGCGCCGGCAGCAGGCTTTGAATCAGGGCGCGTGAGCTGCCGCTCCACATGTCGACGCCGAATCCGCCGTGGCGCTCATCGAGAATGCCGACGGAATTGGGATCCGGCGCCGCCAGGGACTCGACCTGGACGCCCACGGCGGAGCGAACACCGTCCGGCGACGGCCGGAGCGGGATCGGCGGCGTGGATTGCGCGAAGGCGGCACAGGCGAGGACTGCGACGGTGGCACCAATGGCGCCGCCTGTCACCTTAGCGCGCAATCCGATCATTCGGTATGACCCTTTCCACACGTGCGGTGGGTGCCGGCGGATCCCAGGCGGCCAAGTAGGCGGTGGCGCCGATGACGACGAGAACGAGGATAATCAGCACGAAGCGCAACAATTTGCTCATGGGCGACTCGGAACCTGCGAATATGCTATAGGGACTGGGCCTAGAACTGGGGCGCAGAGGGATGCGGCGGACGATGTCCGCTGATTCTAGGCGCTTGGCTGTTAATAGAGAATTGAGTTTCAGCTTCGATGTCGTACGGGAAGCAGTCTACCGGCGCGCCGAATCGCTTTCAACCGGCGTGGGCGAGGGGGGCGGAGATGGGCCATGGCGCCTGAGATGGTCCTGCCGCGGCCGGTCGTCCTGGTCGGCCTGATGGGCGCCGGCAAGAGCTGCATCGGCCGCAGGCTTGCCCTGCGCCTGAGCGTGCCCTTCGTCGATGCCGACCTCGAGATCGAGGCGGCCGCCGGCTGCTCGATCGCCGACATCTTCAGCCGCTACGGCGAAGCCGCTTTCCGTGAAGGCGAGCGCAAAGTGATGGCGCGGCTGCTGCAAGGGCGGCCGCATGTGCTGGCGGCGGGTGGTGGCGCCTTCATGGATCCCATTACGCGCCGGATCGTGCGCGAAGGGGCCATTTCCGTATGGCTGCGGGCGACGCTCGGCCTACTGGTGAAGCGCACCGCCGGTCGTGACCATCGGCCGCTGTTGAAGCAGGGCGATGCCCGCAAGATCCTCGAAGACCTCATGGAGCAACGCTATCCCGTGTACGCCGAAGCCGATGTGGTGGTCGACAGCCTCGACGAGGCCCCCGAGCGTACCGTCGACAAGGTGATGCAGGCACTGCGCTCATATCTGGAGAAGGCGGCGTGAAGATCGAGCACGTGCGGGTCGAACTGGGTCCGCGCTCATATGACATCCAGGTGGGTCCCGGGCTCGTCGACCGCGCAGGGCCACTGTTGCTGCCCGTCCTTCGGCAACGGCGAGTGTTCGTCGTTACCGACGCCAACGTGGCGCCGCTTTACCTCGAGCGGCTGCAGGCTTCGCTCTCTGCGGCGGGGGTTGCCCACGACCACACGATTTTATCGCCGGGCGAGCAGACCAAGAGCTTTGCCCAGCTCGAGGCCCTGCTCGACACCATGCTGGCGGCGCGGTGCGAACGCGGCACGATGATCGTCGCCCTGGGTGGCGGTGTCATCGGCGACCTCACCGGGTTCGCCGCCAGCATCCTGTTGCGCGGTGTCGATTTCGTGCAGGTTCCGACCACGCTGCTGGCGCAGGTCGACAGCTCGGTCGGGGGGAAAACCGGCATCAACAGCCGTCATGGCAAGAACCTGGTCGGCACTTTTCATCAACCGCGCCTGGTGTTGGCGGACACCGACGTTCTCGCCACCTTGCCGGCGCGCGAACTGCGGGCCGGCTATGCCGAGGTGGTGAAATACGGCGTGATCGACGATCCCGCCTTCTTCGCCTGGCTAGAGCAACACGGCCCACGGGTGCTGGCCGGCGACGCGGCGGCGACCCGGCATGCGGTGGTCACCAGTTGCCGCGCCAAAGCGCGGATCGTCGCCGCTGACGAACGCGAGGCCGGGCAGCGGGCGCTGCTCAATCTCGGCCACACGTTCGGCCACGCCCTGGAGGCCGAGACCGGCTTCGGCAGCGAACTCCTGCACGGCGAAGCCGTGGCCATCGGCATGGTCATGGCCATGGCGCAGTCGGCACGGCAAGGCCTATGCCCCACCGTCGAGGTCGATCGCCTGCGGCGCCACCTCGAGCACACCGGATTGCCGGTCAGCCCGCGCCAGGTGTCGGGACGCATTTGGAACGCACGACGCTTGCTCGACCACATGGGCGGCGACAAGAAGGTGAGCGATGGCCGCATCACGTTCGTGCTCGCCGGCGGCATCGGCCATGCCTTCCTCAGCCGGGAGGTGCCGCAAGCCGATCTTCTGGCCGTCCTCGAGCAATTCGTATCCTGAGCCGCCATGACCACCATCGCCGTCATCCTCGTCCTGCTGTGCCTGTCGGCGTTCTTCTCGGCCTCGGAGACGGCGCTGACTGCCGCGTCGCGGCCCTATATGCATCAGCTCGAGGCCGACGGGCACAAGCGCGCCGCCTTGGTCAATCGCCTGTTGAACCGCAAGGACCGCCTGCTGGGCGCCATCCTGCTCGGGAACAATCTGGTCAACATCCTGGCCTCATCCATCGCCACCAGCGCGCTGATCAGCATGTTCGGTGAGGCTGGCGTTGCCTATGCCACCGGCATCATGACCCTGGTGGTGCTGATGTTCGGCGAGATCCTGCCCAAGACATACGCCATCCACAGCGCCAACACCTTGGCGCAGCGGGTGGCTCGGCCCGTGCACGTCCTGGTGAATCTGTTGGCGCCGTTGGTCGGCCTCATTCAGACGGTGCTCAATGGTGTCCTGTGGCTGTTTCGGGCCAAGTACGACGCACGCACCGACCTTGCCTCGGCGCTGCTGGAACTGCGCGGCGCCATCGAGATGCACACCACCGAGGAAGTGCGGCAAGAGCGGGCGATGCTGCGCTCGATTCTCGATTTGGACGAGGTCACGGTAGGCGAAATCATGACCCATCGCCGCAACACCGAGATGCTCGACGCCGGCCAGCCGGCGGCCAGCCTCGTCGATGCGGTGCTGGCCAGCCCGTACACGCGTGTGCCGCTGTGGCAAGGGGATCAGGACAATATTGTCGGCGTGCTCAACGCCAAGGCGCTGCTCCGCGCCGTCCGCGCCCATGCCGAAAATGTCGACAGCCTCGACATTGCCGGCTTGGCGGTGCCGCCGTGGTTCATTCCGGAGTCCACCTCGCTGCTGGAGCAGCTCCAGGCGTTTCGTGCCCGCCGCGAGCATTTCGCCCTGGTCGTCGACGAGTACGGCGCGTTCAAGGGCATCGTTACCCTCGAGGACATCCTCGAGGAAATCGTCGGCGAAATCTCGGACGAGCACGACACGGCGGTATCGGGAATTCGCCCGCAGGCCGATAATTCCTATGTCGTCAGTGGCGACGTCACCATCCGCGACCTGAACCGTGAGTTCGATTGGCGCCTGCCCGACGAGGAGGCGGCCACCCTGGCGGGGCTGGTCCTGCATGAATCGCGTCAGATTCCGAATGCCGGGCAGGCTTTCCTGTTCCACGGCTTTCGCTTCGAGGTGCTGCGGCGGCAGCGCAATCAGCTGACGCTCATCCGGGTGGTGCCGCCGCCCAAAACCCGGGAACCGGAAGCGGAATAGCCATGCCCCTGTCGCCACCCGCCGCTCGCACCCTGCTGCACCAGCGCGATATCGTGTGCCGGGGTTACCGCCGAGATGACGGTCTATGGGATATCGAAGCGCGGCTGATCGACACCAAGACCTATGATTTCGACAATGCCGATCGCGGTGGACGGATCCGCGCCGGCGACCCACTACATGAAATGATGGTGCGGGTCACCATCGATGACGACTTTCTGATTCGGCAGGCCGAGGCCGCGACCCTGGCCGGCCCCTTCAGCCCATGCGCCGACATCGCGCCGGCTTTCGCCGAGCTGGCGGGGCTGCGCATTGCCAAGGGTTTCGTCGCCGAGGTGCGCCAGCGCTTCGGCGGCGTCCGCGGCTGCACCCATATCGTCGAGATGTTCGGCCCCATCGCCACCACCGCGTATCAGACGCTGTCTGCTGCGCGTGAGCGCAAAGCGGCGGCCGATCCCGACCGCAAGCGGCCCGGTGTGATCGACCAGTGCCATGCGCTCAGCGCCGACGGCCCGGTGGTGGCCCGCTTGTGGCCTCGGTTCTCGACTGCCGGGGCGATATCCCAGGGTCCGCGCAAGCGGCGATAAGGACGCCCGTCGCCGCCTGCCGATAATAGGTGACGACGAACACGCGCAACGCGGCGGTCAAGCTGTAGCCGTTGCGCCTGAGATCCACGGCCGTGCACAACTCATGCGCCGTCAGCCGCTCGCGGTAGCAGATCTCATGCAGGGCGTCCCATATTTCCGGCTCGAGGCGAACGCTGGTGCGCCGCCCGGAGCACGTTACGTTGCGGCTGACCAAGCTGCTTCTCGTCCGCTTCACCTCGGCCTCCATCATGCGCCGCGGCCCCGCCTCGCCGGCACAACGCAACGCTCTTTCCGAATAAAATCCCATGCTGTTGGCGATTGCAAGCAGCGGTTGACATTCGAAAAGAAGAACCACCTTAGGCCGAGAGTGATGGCTTACGGCGTCTCGTCGGGGGCAAGGGCGTTCAGCGACAAGGCGTGCACCCGTTCACGCAGTTCCTCAACCAGAAGCCCGTAAATCATACGCTGGCGCTCGACGCGGGACTTGCCCACGAAGGCGGCCGATACGATCTCCACCCTGAAATGGCTTTCGCCTTCGGGATGGGCGCCGGCATGGCCGACATGGCGGCCCGATTCGTCGATGACCTCGATCTTGGCTGGGCTCAAGCCGTCGCTCAACTTTTGGTAAATACGATCGCGAATCGCCATCAGTCAGTCCTGTCCACCAGTTGTCTTCCACGATTACAGCGGCTGTGTCGCAAGGCTAGGCGCCTTGCCAGCCCACGCGCCAGCGATCATAGTGTCACCCAGGATGAGACGGTCGAAAAATAAACTGTTGGAGCCCGAGAGCCCGATGCGGGCGTGCGATCAGGCGGGGTGTCCGCACGCCGGTGAATACCGCGCCCCGCGCTCGCGCCATGACCTCAACAATTATTACTGGTTCTGCCTCGATCATGTCCGCGCCTATAACGCAGCGTGGGACTACTATGCCGGGCTCAGCGCCGCCGAGATCGAGAGGATGCTGCGCCAGGATGTTACTTGGCAACGGCCGACGTGGCCGTTGGGCGCACGCATCGTCGGCCGCGCCTTCCGATTTCGCGACAGCTTCGGCTTCTTCGGCGGTGACGACGAGGCGGCGGCGCCACCGCAGCGCCGGGCGCTGTCGCCGGAGGAGGAGGCGATGCGCGTCCTCGACCTGGCCGCACCCGTCACCGTCGTTCAGCTCAAGATGCGCTACAAGGAGCTGGTCAAGGTCCACCACCCCGATGCCAATGGCGGTGACAAGACAGCGGAAGAACGCTTCAAGATCATCAGCCAGGCTTACAAAACTCTTATGAACAGCCTAAATGTGTAAGCGGCTTCCGGCCCTTCACTGATTTGGAATTCCTATGACCGCAGCGACGAACAGCGACATCCCGTCGGATTCTCCGTTGGCTTTGCCCGACATGAAGGTGTCGGTGCGTCAGACCTTCGGGCTCGATACCGACATGATGGTGCCGGCCTTCAGCAATGGCAGCGAGCACGTCCCCGACCTCGATGACGCCTATCGTTTCGACCGCGATACGACCATGGCCATCCTGGCGGGCTTCGCCTTCAATCGTCGCGTCATGATCCAGGGCTACCACGGCACCGGCAAGTCGACGCATATCGAGCAGGTGGCGGCGCGCCTCAATTGGCCGTGCATCCGCGTCAACCTCGACAGCCACGTCAGCCGCATCGACCTGCTGGGCAAGGACGCCATCGTGCTGCGCGAGGGCAAGCAGGTGACGGAATTCCGCGAAGGCATCCTGCCGTGGGCGCTGCAGCACCCCTGCGCCCTGGTATTCGACGAGTATGACGCCGGGCGGCCGGACGTCATGTTCGTCATCCAGCGCGTGCTCGAGGTCGAGGGCAAGCTGACCTTGCTCGACCAGAACCGCGTCATCCGCCCGCACGCGGCGTTTCGGCTGTTCGCTACGGCCAACACGGTGGGCCTGGGCGACACCACCGGCCTCTATCACGGGACTCAGCAGATCAACCAGGGCCAGATGGACCGCTGGAACATCGTGGCGACGCTGAACTATCTCCAGCATGACGCCGAGGTCGACATCATCGTGGCCAAGATCCCTGGTTACGACAACCCGGAGGGGCGCAAGCGCATCAGTGCCATGGTGGCTCTGGCCGATCTGAGCCGCAGTGGCTTCATCAATGGCGACATCTCCACCGTGATGTCGCCGCGCACCGTGCTGACCTGGGCGGAAAATACCCAGATCTTCGGCGATGTCGCCTTCGCCTTTCGCGTCACCTTCCTCAACAAATGCGACGAGACCGAGCGGCCGATCATCGCCGAGTACTATCAGCGCTGCTTCGGCCAGGAGCTTGTGGAAAGCCCCACCCGCGCCGCCTTCATGTAAGCGGGGGACGGGATTGGAACGGCGCAACGCCAGCACCGGCCTGACGCCTCACGACGCCGGGCCCGTCGAGACCCTGAAGCGATCCGTTGCGGCGACGCTGCGGGCCATCGCCGGCCGCGTCGGCGTCGGCGTGTCCTACGGGACGGCACCACCGGCGATCGTCGGCGATCAGGTGCGGCTGCCGCTGCCGCCACGCAAGCTCGGCCCGGGAGGCCTCGCCAATCTGCGCGGCCGGGCTGACTCCCTGGCGCTGCGCCTGCGCTATCACGACGACACCATCCACGCCCGCCGCATGCCCAAGACGCGCGAGGCGCGTGCCGTCTATGAGGCGGTCGAGCAGGCGCGGGTCGAGGCGCTGGGCTCGCGTCTCATGGCCGGTGTCGCGGACAACATTACCGCGGCGATCGACGAGCATTGCCGCGCCGAGGGCCTCGACCAGATAAAGCGCCGCGAGCAGGCACCATTGCCCGAGGTCATTCGCCTGCTGGCGCGCGAGCATTTCAGCGGGTTGCCCTCGCCCGAGGCGGCGCGCACCATGGTGGACCTGTGGCGCCCCCAGCTCGAAGCCAAGGCCGGGCGCTATCTGGAAGCCCTGGGCCACTGCCTGCAGGACCAGGAGGCATTCTCCCGGCTGCTGCGCGGCCTCATTGCCGAGCTCGAACTCGAAGCGCCCGAGGAGCCGACGCAAGAGCAGAACGAGGGCGAGGACGAGCAGGAGGCGCAGGGCGGCAAGTCCGGCGGCGACGACAAGGAGCAGCAGAGCCAGTCGGGTGCCGAGGGCGACGGTGCCGCCGAGATGATGGCCGGGGTGGCGGAAGGCGATGGCAGCGGCGACTTGTCCTCCGCCTCCGAGCCGATGCCCATGTCGGGCCACGGCGGCGAGGAACCGGGTGGGCCGTCCCGCCAGCGCCATCTGCCCAACCGGCCGGTGGACACCGAGCGCCCGTATCGGCCTTATAGCGTACAGTTCGATCAGGTGGTCGAGGCGCCGGCCTTGTGCGACGCCGACGAGCTGGGGCGGCTGCGGCTGCAGCTCGACCAGCAGCTTTCACATCTGCAAGGCGTCGTCAGCCGGCTTGCCAATCGGCTGCAGCGACGCCTGATGGCCAAACAGACCCGCGCCTGGCAGTTCGATCTCGAGGAGGGTCAGCTGGATGCCGGCCGGCTGGCCCGCATCGTCGCCAATCCGGTGCACAGCCTGTCGTTCAAGCAGGAAAAGGACATGGCGTTCCGCGACACGGTGGTGTCGCTGCTGATCGACAACTCGGGCTCGATGCGCGGCCGGCCAATTACAGTCGCGGCGATGAGCGCCGACATCCTGGCGCGCACTCTCGAACGCTGCGGCGTCAAGACGGAGATCCTGGGGTTCACCACGCGCGCCTGGAAAGGCGGGCAGTCGCGTGAGAAGTGGCTGAGCGAAGGCAAGCCGCCCAATCCCGGACGCCTCAACGACCTGCGCCATATCGTCTACAAGGCGGCCGACGCGCCGTGGCGGCGCGCGCGCAAGAATCTCGGGCTGATGCTCAAGGAAGGCATCCTCAAGGAGAACATCGACGGCGAGGCCCTGCTGTGGGCGCATCAGCGCCTGATCGCCCGGCCCGAGCAGCGCCGCATCCTCATGGTGATTTCCGACGGTGCCCCCGTCGATGATTCGACGCTGTCGGTCAATGCCGGCAACTATCTCGAAAAGCATCTGCGCGACGTCATCGCCTGGATCGAGGCCAATTCACCGGTCGAGCTTGCGGCGATCGGCATTGGCCATGACGTGACCCGCTATTACCGCCGGGCCGTCACCATCGTCGACGCCGAGGAGCTGGGCGGCACTATGCTCAAGCAGATGGCCGCTCTATTCGACGAGGATGAGGCGCCGTCGTATCCGGTACGGCGCATACCGAGGATGGCCGAGCATCCGATCTGATCAGCGACGGCTGCCGCCAAGGCCGCGCTGCCCCACCACAAATTGCCAGAGCCGCATCAGGAATCGTTGGTAACCGGGCATCCCGCCGTCCTTTCCTGCCTTCGTTACGGTGATTGTGGCGAAGGCTCGTGGCGGGATTATGGCGGTCGCGATCAGTGCAGGCCCTGCTTGCCCATCGCCAGGAATTTCTCCCGCCGCTGGGCGCGCAGCACGCCGCCCTCGACGCCGGAACACTCATGCAGCGCCTTCTCCACGGCGTCGCCCAGCCCGGTCATCGTCTGCGCCTTGTCGCGATGCGCACCACCCAGCGGTTCCGGCACGATGGCGTCGATGACGGCGAGCTTCTGCAGGTCCTGCGCGGTCAGTTTGAGGGCCTCGGCTGCGTCCTTGGCGTTCTCGCCACGGCGCCACAGAATGCCGGCACAGCCTTCGGGGCTGATGACCGAATAGATGGCATGCTCGAGCATCAGTACGCTGTTGCCGGTGGCCAGGGCAATGGCCCCGCCCGAGCCGCCCTCGCCGATGATGGCGCTGATCAGCGGGACCCGCACGTCCAGGCAGGTCTCGATGCAACGGGCGATGGCTTCGGCCTGGCCGCGCGCCTCGGCGTCGACCCCCGGATAGGCGCCGGCGGTGTCGACGAGGGTGATGATGGGTAGCTGGAAGTGCGCCGCCATTTCCATCAGGCGCCTGGCCTTGCGGTAGCCTTCGGGGCGGGCCATGCCGAAATTGTGGCGCACGCGCGTCTCGGTGTCGTGGCCCTTCTCATGGCCAATGACCATGACCGAGCGGCCGCGGAGGCGGCCGATGCCGCCGACGATGGCGCGGTCCTCGGCGAAGGCGCGGTCACCGGCGAGCGGCGTGAAATCCTCAATCAGCCCCTGGATATAGTCGCGGAAGTGCGGCCGGTCGGGGTGGCGGGCCACCAGCGTCTTCTGCCACGGCGTCAGCTTGGCATAGGTGGAGACCAGCAGCTTCTGCACCTTGCCCTGCAGCTTGCCCACCTCTTCGGCGATATTCAGCTCGTCGGAATCGGCCAGATGGCGCAGTTCCTCGATCTTGCCTTCAAGCTCGGCGATAGGCTTTTCGAATTCGAGGAAGTTCATGCCGTTCCGCACCCGAGGATGGAGTTATGCGGTGCGTCTACCACAAACGGCAGATCAGGGCTAGACCGCCATGCCGCAGGCCTTCGCCTTGCGCACGATAACGTCGGCCTGGCGGAGGGAAGCGACGTCGATCATGCGACCGTCGAGCGTCACCGCGGCCTGGCCCGCATCGGCCGCCTGACGCATGGCATCGAGAATGCGTGTGGCCTGCGCCAGCTCGGTTTCGGTGGGGCTGAAGGCGCGATTGATGGCTTCGACCTGGCCGGGATGGATGACCCATTTGCCTTCGCAGCCGAGCTCCGCCGCCTTCCTGGCCATGGTGTCGAGCCCCGCATCGTCCTTGACGTCGGCATAGGGGCCGTCCACGGGCTGGAGACCGTGAGCGCGCGCGGCAGCCACCAGGCGCGCCAGGGCGAAGTCGTAGCCGAGGCCGGGGGCGCCGATGACGGTGGTGCGGGCGCCGGTCGAGGCGGCATAGTCGCCGGCGCCGAAATACAGGGCCTCGGTACGCGCACCGGCCGCGGCGGCGATGGCCTCGACGTTGGCGATGCCGGCGGCACTTTCGATCAGCAGCAACAGGCCCAGCGGCTTGCGGCGCCCCGCCGCACTTTCGCACTGGCTGACCAGGACCTCGACGGCGTAGACGTCCTCGGGCCGGCCGACCTTGGGAATCATCAGCAGGTCCAGACGTTCGCCGCCCTGCTCGATCAGGTCGATGGCGTCGCGGTACCACCATGGCGTATCGAGGCCGTTGATGCGCACCGCCAGCGGCTTCGATCCCAGCTCCTGCGTGGTCAACGCCTGCACGACCTGCCCCCGCGCCGCCGGCTTCTCGGCGGGCGCCACCGTGTCTTCCAGATCGATCAGAACGACGTCGGCCGCCGAGGCGATCGCCTTGGCGAAGCGCTCCGGCCGGCTGCCGGGCACCGACAACGTGCTGCGGTAAAGGCGGAAAGGTCGGGTCATGGCGTGGTACCGCCGTTGTTCACCACACAGAGACGCAGAGGCACAGAGAAGGCAGGGATCGTCATGCCCGCAGAAGCGGGCATCCATTTTCCAGAGGCCGCGCCGATTACGGACAGGCCCGAGTCAATGGATTCCCGCTTTCGCGGGAATGACGGAAAAAATACTTCTCTGTGCCCCTGTGGTAACCCGCCTACAGCCCGTAGGCCTTCGCCATCTCGGGATCGCGCGCGGCGACGCGCTTGGCCAGATCGACGATGACCTTGGCCTGCTTCCAGGTGGCGTCGTCCTGCATCTTGCCGTCGATCATCACGGCGCCGCTGCCGTCGGGCATGGCCTCCAGGATCTTCTTGGCGAACAGCACCTCGTTCACCTCGGGGCTGAACACCCGCTTGGCGATGTCGATCTGCTTGGGATGGAGCGACCACGCGCCGACGCAGCCGAGCAGGAAGGCATTGCGGAACTGCGCCTCGCAGGCGGTGTCGTCGGAGAAATCACCGAAGGGGCCGTAGAAGGCCTTGATGCCGTTGGACTGGCAGGCGTCGACCATCTTGGCGATGGTGTAGTGCCACAGGTCCTGCTGGAACAAGGTACGCTCGGAGCGGCCTTCTTTGACGTCTTCCAGCACGCCGTAGAACGGATGGCCGCCGCCGACGCGCGTCGTCTTCATGCCGCGGCTGGCCGACAGGTCGGCCGGGCCCAGGCTCATGCCGTGCATGCGCGGGCTGGCGGCGGCGATGGCCTCGACGTTGGACACTCCCAGCGCCGTCTCCAGGATGGCGTGGATGAGGATCGGCTTCTTGACGTTGTGGCGGGCTTCCAACTGGGCCAGCAACTGGTCGAGGAAATGGATGTCCCAGGGACCCTCGACCTTGGGCAGCATGATGACGTCGAGCTTGTTGCCGGCGGCGGCGACCACCTGGTTGACGTCGTCCAGGAACCACGGCGAGTTCAGGCAGTTGACCCGCGTCCACAGGCTGCAGTCGCCGAAGTCGGTGGCCGTGGCCGCCTCGATGAAGCCCTTGCGCGCCGCCTCTTTTTGGTCGGCGGGAATGGCGTCTTCGAGGTTGCCGAGCAGGACGTCGACCTGCTTGGCCATCTCGGGAATGCGCGCCCGCATCTTCTCGATGTGCGGTGGGACGAAGTGGATCATGCGCTCCAGCGCCACCGGCAGCTCGCGATAGGGCTGCGGCGCGCCGATGGCCAGCGGCTCGAAGAATTTCTTGGCAGGCTTCACGGTCATCGAACGTCCATCGGTCTGGTTGCAACAGGGGAGGCCGATATTGCTGCGCCGCAAGGGCAGGCGCAAGGGTGGAGGGCGAAAAGGCTCATTCAAGCGTCGTGCGACAGCGCCCGCTCGCAGGCGTGTCGCGATACAGGAAGGTCGTGTACGGCAGTTTTCCAGATGATGTCGAGGTCGACGGCGTCATAGCCATGGCGCAGCCAGTTTCCCATTCCGCGCACATCCGGCCATGGAATATCGGGGCAAAGTTGCTCCGCTTCTGGCCCAAGCTTGGCAGCAGCCTCACTGATGATTTCGATGCAGCGCTCGATGGCGCGATAACTCTTGATGTCTGTCCGTAGCGATGCGGCACTGCCGTGGCCGCTCCGAAATAATGAAATGTGATCGATCGCCTCGATAATATCCTGCAGCCGCTGCCGAGGATCCTTAGAAGGCATTGACGAGGTCCCGTTCTATGTTGGGACGAATTCGAGGTTTCAAGGTGCGCCTATTCGCGATATCGACGGTTCGGCCCAGGCTCTCCTTCAAAAAACGCTCCAGTCTTACCAGCTCGTACAGCCCAATGGACGCGTCGGGATCGAGTTCCACCAGCACGTCCACATCGCTGTCGGGGCGATCGTCGCGTCGGGCGATCGAGCCGAACACCCCCGCATGCAGCACGCCATGGCGGCGGAGCTCCGCCTGGTTACCGCGCAATGCCGCGATGACCTCATCGAGTGTGCTCATGCCGATAAGATAAGTCATGTCGGCGTCCCCCACCAGACGCGCATCACGGCCCCGGCAGGCGCAATCCTTGTACCATTTCCAGGTAGTCCGGTTCGTCGTCGGGGCGCAGCAGGCCGTGGCGGATGAGGAAGTCGATGATGACCAGGTTGACGTTGAACTTGAAATCATCGGTGGTGCGCACGCGCTCGGCCACTTCCTCCACCGGCATCAGTGTGAAGGCGTCGATCTCGCCGTCGGTGTTGCGCGGCGTGAACGCGGCGGGAACCTCGAGGTCGTAGATGAACAGGGTGTCGGGCTTGAGCCCGTGCGCGTTCTCGAAGCAGTAGGTCAGCGCCCCGACGGGGATGCAGCGCGCGATCAGCGCGTCGGGCAGGTCGGCTTCTTCCTGGGCTTCCTTGCGCAGGTTCTCGGCCAGCGACAGCCCCGCCGGCTGGCCGCCAGCGATCATGTTGTCGAGCTTGCCCGGCGCCACCGGCTTGTCCGTGGCCCGCGTGCCGATCCACAGCGACAGGCCCGCGGGCGTGCGCACATAGCCGTTGACGTGCAGGCCGTAAGCGCGCACGCCGAAATGGGCGACGACGGCGCGGTCGAGCAGCATCAGCGGCGGCCTCCCGAACGCCGGCGCCACCGGATACTGTTCGCCGCGGCGCGGCTTGCACAGGCCATCCGCCGCCAGCCTGTCTACCACCGCATGCACGGCGTCGGTGCGCCGCCGGGGCGTGGTCAGGCGCGCGGACAGATGTACGGCGTCGCCGCCGGCATCGAACACCTCGGGGAACCGGGCCAGCAGGGACGCGAAGTCCCGGCGCAGCCATCCCAGGGTGTGGCCGTCGATGCAAAGGGGGCGAAAGCGGGTGGGGTCGTAGGCGTTGCAGGCGCGGATATGATCGAGAAAGCTCATGCGGCGAAGCTGCGCGGCGGCGGCGCGGCTGTCAACCGTGCCTTCGGCGGCCCGCCCGCCCGAAGGTGTTGGTGGCGCGTGGACTCATAGACACCGATGTTGTTATATACGCGCCACTTCGCGGGTGCAGGAGCGTGAGATGAGCGAGTTTGCGAAAAAGACCCTGGCCGACTGGCAGGCCCTGGCGAAAAAGGACGTCAAGTCCGACAGCCTGGGCAAGCTCGACTGGCACACGCCGGAGGGCATCAAGGTCAAGCCGCTCTACACCGCCGCCGATCTTGAGAACATTCAGCATGTGGACACGCTGCCCGGCTTCCCGCCCTTCGTCCGCGGCCCGCGCGCGACGATGTATGCGCATCGGCCTTGGACCATCCGCCAATATGCCGGCTTCTCGACCGCCGAGGACTCCAACGCCTTCTACCGCGCCAACCTCGCCGCCGGCCAGATGGGGCTATCGGTGGCCTTCGACCTCGCCACCCACCGCGGCTACGACAGCGACCATCCGCGCGTCGTCGGCGATGTCGGCAAGGCCGGTGTCGCCATCGATTCCGTCGAGGACATGAAGATCCTATTCGACGGCATCCCGCTCGACAAGATGAGCGTGTCGATGACCATGAACGGCGCCGTGCTTCCCGTGCTGGCCGGCTACATCGTCGCCGCGGAAGAGCAGGGCGTCTCGCAGGACAAGCTGTCGGGGACCATCCAGAACGACATCCTCAAGGAGTTCATGGTCCGCAACACCTATATCTACCCGCCGACGCCCTCGATGCGCATCGTCGCCGACATCATCGCCTACACCTCGCAGCACATGCCGAAGTTCAACTCGATCTCGATCTCCGGCTACCACATGCAGGAAGCCGGGGCGACGGCGGTGCAGGAACTGGCCTTCACCCTGGCCGACGGCCTCGAATACGTGCGCTATGCGCTGGCCCGCGGCCTCAAGATCGACGATTTCGCCGGCCGCCTGAGCTTCTTCTTCGCCATCGGCATGAACTTCTTCATGGAAGTCGCCAAGCTGCGCGCCGCGCGCCTGTTGTGGGCGCGTCTGATCAGCCAGTTCGAGCCGAAGAACCCGATGAGCATGGCGCTGCGCACCCACTGCCAGACCTCGGGCGTGAGCCTCACCGAGAAGGACGCCTACAACAACGTGGTGCGCACCACCATCGAGGCGATGGCGGCGGTGCTCGGCGGCACCCAGTCCTTGCACACCAATGCGCTCGACGAGGCGATCGCCCTCCCCACCCCGTTCTCGGCCCGCATCGCCCGCAACACCCAGCTGATCATCGCCGAGGAAACCGGCATCCCGCATGTGGTCGACCCGCTGGCCGGCAGCTATTACGTCGAGAGCCTGACCAACAGCCTGGCCGAGGAAGCCTGGAAGCTGATCCAGGAGGTCGAGGAGCTGGGCGGCATGACCAAGGCGGTCGAATCCGGCATGCCCAAGATGAAGATCGAGGAGGCCGCCGCCCGCCGCCAGGCCCGCGTCGACAAGGGCGAGGAGGTCGTCGTCGGCGTCAACAAGTACCAGCCCAAGGAAGAGGCGCAGATTCCGCTGCTCGAGGTCGACAACGCCAAGGTGCGCGAGGGCCAGATCGCCCGGCTCAACAAGATGCGCGCCAGCCGCGACGAGGCCAAATGCCAGGCGGCGCTGGCGGCGCTGACCCAGGCTGCGGAATCGGGCCAGGGCAACCTGCTCGAGCTGTCGGTGGTCGCCAGCCGGGCGCGGGCCAGCCTGGGTGAGATTTCCGACGCCCTGGAGAAGCCGTTCACCCGCCACCGCGCCGTGATCCGCTCGATCTCGGGCGTCTATGGCGGTGTCTATGCCGGCGACGAGGGCTTCGCCCAGATCAAGGCCGAGGTCGAGGCCTTCGCCGCCGCCGAGGGCCGCCGCCCGCGCATGCTGGTGGTCAAGATGGGCCAGGACGGCCACGACCGCGGCGCCAAGGTGGTGGCCACCGCCTTCGCCGATATCGGCTTCGACGTCGACGTCGGCCCCTTGTTCCAGACCCCGGAAGAGGCGGCGCGCCAGGCCATCGAGAACGACGTCCACGTCGTCGCCGCCTCCAGCCTCGCCGCCGGCCACAAGACCCTGGTGCCGCAGATGATCGAGCACATCCGCGCCATGGGCGGCGACGACATCATCGTGGTGTGCGGCGGCGTCATCCCGCCCCAGGACTATGATTTCCTGCTCGCCGCCGGCGTGTCGGCGGTGTACGGCCCGGGCACCAACATCCCGCAGGCGGCGGCGCAGATTCTGGAGATCGTGCGGACGCATCGGAAGCAGGCGGCGGAGTAAGCGGCCGCTTCAGTGGGTGAGGACGAGAGAGGAGCGCCGGCGACGGCGCTCTTTCGGCATTTGGACGGCAGCTTGCGCGTAAGGCGATAAGGAGTTAAAGGTGGGTTAAATGTATGGGGTGGGACTATGGACATATCGCCTCGTTTTGAGAATAGATGGAGGCGTTTGTCGCCCTTCTTTTCAAAGAAGATCCTTACTTCAATATGGGCTAATCACATAAGAGCAGCCAACCGAAAGCAGGTGGTCGTTGACCTGCTTGATTTTCAAGATGTTCACCTCAACTTGAGTCGGCACTTAGATCAAGCAAGAAGCGACTTAGCTTCAGGTGCCTATAGACCGCAGCGCCCCCTGCGTGTCCGACTGGAAAATCGAAAGGGCTGTGCAGGCTTCTGTCCGTCCCAAACGCGGTGGACGCGCTAGTCCTTCAATGTGCGGTGAATGCAATTCTGGCGCAGGTCATTCGTGCTGCACCGTCGAGCAATGCTTATTATCAACCCCAAAGTCACCTATTTAGTAAATCTAGGGTGAATCGAATCGAGGAGGCAGAGTACGGCAGTACAATGTCGTGGCTTGCATTTCAAAAAAAGATATTTAAGTTCCAAAAAGAATACAAATACATAGTTGTAACCGATATAGCAAACTTTTTTGACCACATTGACGCCGCTTACTTCCCTAAATTATATGCATCCATGGATGGCATCTCCGGCGGATGAGGCCGCCAAAAAATCGGTAAGAAAGGCATTTCAGGGCCTTCCGCTCGATGGTGCTCAGAGAAAGTTATTATCAGGCCTTATCTAATACACTTACCCGTGGCCGAGCTATTCTTCGCTTTTGTCATTCCAATTCCGCATCATTAAACACGCCGCGCGCGGCGTGAACCCCTCAGTTCCACGGCAATCTCACGACGCCGCGCCATCAAGTCGTGATCTGCCTGAAGCTGGAGGAAGAATCCTTCCGACACCCCGAAATACCGCGCCAGGCGCAGGTCGGTGTCGGCGGTGATGGCGCGGTGGCCGCGGGTGATCGCGTTGATGCGGCGCGGCGGCACCTTCAGCGCACGGGCCAGGGCGTTTTGCGACAAGGCCAGCGGCTCCATGAACTCGAACAGCAGGATTTCACCCGGATGCGGGTTGCGCAGGTCAGCGGTGGTGGTCGACGATTTCGACATCGCGCGGCCCTCCTTGGTCCTCCCAGCGCCGTCGGCTCTACCTCAACGCCTCGGCGGCAGAAGTTTCTCGATCGCCGCGATCACCTTGGGCGCCCGCGGTTTGGTCACGGTCGAGAACCAGTCGGCGAGGCGGCCGTCGGGGGCGATCAGGTATTTGTGGAAGTTCCAGCGCGGCACGCCGAGCACCCCCACCCGTGCCGCCGCCCAGCGGTAGAAGGGATGGGCGTCATCGCCCTTGACCTTGACCTTTGCGGCCAGCGGGAAGTCGACGGCGTAATTATCGGTGCAGAAGGCCCGGATCTCGGCGCCGCCGCCCGGCTCCTGGGCACCGAAGTCGTTGGACGGCACCGCCAGCACCACCAGCCCGCGCGCGCGGTAGTCGCGCCACAGCCGTTCCAGTTCGGCATACTGCGGCGTATAGCCGCATCGCGACGCGGTGTTGACCACCAGCACCGTCTTGCCGGCGAAGGCCGACAGCGGCAGCGGCTGGCCGTCGATGGATTGGAAGGTGAAGTCATGGGCGCTCTGCCCGGCGGCGGCGCGGGTGTGGCGGAACATGGCGGGTCTCCAGAGGCCTTTGCCTTGGGGATATGGGCGCGGGCTGGCGGCGGTGCCACGGCCGGGCCTCCACCGGCGACGCGCGCGTCGCGCCCTAGAGATCCACCACCTCGACCCAGTCGACCGTCAGCCCGGGAATGTTGAAGGCGCGGGCGACGCGCTGGAAGCGGGCCGCGGCGTCGGTGGCCATCAGCATCTCGCGGCCGGGCCCGCCGCGGCCGCTGCGCAGACCCAAGCGGTCGAGCTCGGCCGCGGCCTCGGCCGCGGTCGCCGCCGCCGAGTCGATGATGGCGACCTCGGGCCCGAGCAGGCGGCTCAGCACCGGTTTCAGCACCGGGAAATGCGTGCAGCCGAGCACCAGGGTATCGGGGCGGGCGGTTGCCTCGAACAGCGGTGCCAGGTATTGCCTCGCCGTCGCCTCGGCCACCGTGCCGTCGGTCCAGCCTTCCTCGACCAGGGCGACGAACACCGCGCAGGCCTGCTGGCTGACCAGCGCCGCCGGGTCGCGGCGGTGGATCGCCTCGACATAGGCGCCGCTGGCCACCGTGCCCTCGGTGGCGAGCACGGCGATGCGGCGCGTGCGGCTGGCGGCGACGGCGGCGCCGGCGCCGGGCTCGACCACGCCGACCACCGGCACCTCGGGAAAGGCCTGGCGCAGGGCCTCCAGGGCGTGGGCCGAGGCGGTGTTGCAGGCCACCACCAGCATCTTCACCCCCTGCGCCACCAGCAGGCGCGCCGCCTGCAGGGCGTAGCGCACGACGGTCTCGGCCGACTTGGTGCCATAGGGCAGCCGCGCCGTGTCGCCGAGGTAATGGAAATGCTCATGGGGCAGGGCCTGGCGCAGGGCGCCGAGCACGGTCAGGCCGCCCATGCCGGAATCGAAGACGCCGATCGGCCGGTCGTCGTGGGTCATGCGCCGTCCCCTGTCATAGGGCAGACACCTAACCGCCCGCGTGCGGTGCGGTCAAGGGTCGGCGCCGCGGCTCAATCCATTCTGGCCACGACGCGCTCGACGATGGCGGGGAAGGTGGTCATGCCCTCGATTTCCGCGACCTCGAAATCAAGGCCGAAGGACTTCTCGACGCCGAGGACGATGTCGTAATGGCGATGCGCATCCCAGCCGGGGGTGGTGGCCATGCCGGCGCCGCGCCCGATCAGCGACGCTTCGACGCCGAGCACGTCGGCGATGATGCAGCGAATGGCCTCGTCGACCGCCAGTTCCATGCGCCACCGTAAACGGGTTGGGGACTTCGGGCGAGTATGACAGCCCGCGGCACCGCGCGCCCCGGGGCAAATGGCGAGGCGCTATCCGGATGCGCGCAGGCCCTCGGCCAACAGGATATGGGCGATCCTGTCGGCAGCGCAGGCGGCGCCGTTCTCGCCGGCGGTGCGCCGGCCGATGTCGGCGGCGGCCTGCCGCATGACCGAATCCGACAGGAGCCCGGCAAGGGCGGCGGCCACTCTCGCCGGCGTGAAAAACGAGCGGTCGGTGGCGCGGGCGACGCCCAGCGCCACGCAGCGGCGGGCATTTTCGCGCTGGGTCGGGTGCGCCGGCACCACCAGCATCGGCTTCCCCGCACGCAGGGCTTGGGCGGTGATGCCGATGCCGCCCTGGTGCACGACGACGGCGGCGCGTGGCATCACCGCCTCGAACGGGGCCGAAGCGAAAACGCCGATGCTGGCCGATGGCGGTGTTCCCAGCGTGGCTCCGGCGCCCATCAACAGGACCGCCCGCCGGCCGAGCCTTTCGGCTGCGGCCATGCTGACGCGGAAAAAATCGTCGTCGGCCGTCGCGCCGCCGATGGTGAACACGATGGGTGCGGCCCCAGCGTCGAGAAAATCCATGAGGTCGCCCGGCATCGCCTGCGGCCGGTCATGGAAGGCGAAGCCACAGGTGCCGGCCGGGTAGGGCAGGCCCGCAGCCGGCGCGAACCATTCGGGGAACAGGGCCAAGACCTGGCTCGGCTCGCGCCCCGTGGCGATGCCCAGCTCCCGGCGCAAGCGGCACATCGGGTCGCGCACGCCCGGCCACAGGCGTTGCCACCACGATGGTGGCTGCGGCGGCTCGAGCCACATCGCCAGCCACGGCACCTCCTTGGTCTCGGCCAGGGCACGCGCGGCCAGGGCGGCGGGATGCGCCACCACCAGGGCGGGTTGCAGCGGTGCCAGCCGTTCGTGGGCAAGCCGTGGGTCGGCGGGCAGGGTGAGCATGCCGATGTCGGCGGGCGCGCCCGCCGGCTCGCCATGCTCCTCGGGAACGGCCAGAATCGGGCGCAAGCCGCGGCGGCGCAGGGCGACGGCGACGGCAAGGAAGGCCTGCAGGTCGCGCGGTGCCCCCCAGGCGGCGAGAAGAACGACGTTGCCGGTTGCCATCGGGCGACGACCTCCACTGCCCCGGCTCATCCTGCGCACGCCGGGTGGGCGAGGCAATCAGCCGGGCGACATGGGCGCACGGCCAGGAACGCCTAGCGCAAACGAAAGGGGCCAGTCCTTTCGGACCGGCCCCGTGACGGCACTGGCGTCGATTTACTCCTCGCGCGCCAGTTCCCACTTTTCGGGCGAGCGCCACAAACGCGATTTCAGCAGCTCGCGCTCGTAGATGAACTCCTTGGGCAGCCGGTCGAAAAACTTGTCGAAATGGTCCTCGTGGGCGCGCACTTCTTCCTTGCCGGCCTCACGCTCGATGGTCATCAGCTGATAGAATTTGCTCGGGCCGTAATCGAGGCCCTGCCAGTTGAGATCGTCGAAGCGCGGCATCCAGCCATAGGGGCTCTCGACGCCGAAGCCCTTGCCGTGGACGCGATCGACAATCCACTCGAGCACGCGCATGTTGTCGCCGAAGCCCGGCCACATGAACTTGCCGTTCTCGTCCTTGCGGAACCAGTTGACGCGGAAGATGTGCGGCGGGTTCGACAGCTTGCGGCCGACGTTCAGCCAGTGGGTGAAGTAGTCGGCCATGTTGTAGCCGCAGAACGGCAGCATCGCCATCGGATCACGGCGCATCGCCGCCTGGCCGACGGCGGCGGCGGTGGCTTCCGAGCCCATGGTCGCGGCCAGGTAGACGCCGTGGGCCCAGTTGAAGGCCTCGAACACCAGCGGCATGTTCTTGGACACGCGCCCGCCGAAGATGAAGGCGTCGATCGGCACGCCGGCGGGGTTCTCCCACGCGGGGTCGATGGTCGGGCACTGGCTGGCCGGGGCGGTGAAGCGGGCGTTGGGGTGCGCCGCCGGGTCCTTGGACTCCGGGGTCCAGTCGCGGCCCTTCCAGTCGATCAGATGCGCCGGCACCTCATCGGTCAGGCCCTCCCACCACACGTCGCCGTCGTCGGTCAGCGCGACGTTGGTGAAGATGCAGTTGGCATGCAGCGTATCGATGGCGTTCTTGTTGGTCTTGACGCCGGTCCCCGGCGCGACGCCGAAGAAGCCGGCCTCGGGGTTGATGGCATAGACGCGGCCGTCGGGGCCGGGCTTGATCCAGGCGATGTCGTCGCCGATGGTCCAGATTTTCCAGCCCTCGAAGCCCTTGGGCGGTTGCAGCATGGCGAAATTGGTCTTGCCGCAGGCCGAGGGGAAGGCGGCGGCGACGTAGGTCTTCTTGCCTTCGGGGTTCTCGACGCCGACGATCAGCATGTGTTCGGCCAACCAGCCCTCGTCGCGCGCCATGACGGAAGCGATGCGCAGGGCGAAGCACTTCTTGCCGAGCAGGGCGTTGCCGCCATAGCCCGAGCCATAGGCCCAGATCATCCGCTCTTCGGGGAAGTGGCTGATATAGATGTTGTCGGGGGCGCACGGCCAAGCCACGTCGATCTCGCCGGGCTGCAGCGGCTTGCCGACGGAATGCAAGCACGGCACGAAGTCGCCGTTGCCCAGCACGTCCAGCGCGCCCTGGCCCATGCGGGTCATGATGCGCATGCTGGCCGCCACGTACGGGCTGTCGGTGAGTTCGATGCCGATGTGGGCGATGTGCGAGCCGAGCGGCCCCATGCTGAACGGCACCACATACATGGTGCGGCCGCGCATGCAGCCGTCGTACAGCTTGCGCATCGTCGTCTTCATCTCGTCCGGGTCGGCCCAGTTGTTGGTCGGGCCGGCATCCATCTTGCTCTTGGAGCAGATGAAGGTGCGGTGTTCGACGCGGGCGACGTCCCGCGCGTCCGAGCGGCAATAGAAGCTGTTGGGGCGCTTCTCCGGATTGAGGCGGATAAAGGTGCCGCTATCCACCATCATCTGGCACAGCGCATCGTACTCGGCTTGCGAGCCGTCACACCAATGGACGCGATCGGGCTTGCACAACTGGGCCATTTCGTCGACCCAGGCCAACAGCTTCGAATTGGTAGTAGTGCCGCCGGCAATCTTGTTCATCTGCTGCTCCATGCTACGACTTGGCGGTTCCATCCGGCACAGCGGCTCGGAGTGGTTGCCCAACGTCGAAGGATTGAACGACCCCTGAGAGGCTGAAAACGAATGACCAATACGGCGGGCACGGCGGCAAGACAAAAAGGCGCCACGCTACAAATGGCGCTGCCATCACAGCGATTGCCAGGGCACCCGTCGCGGAGGGCAACACCATACTGAGGCGAATCCCTTAACGCAACCGGCAGGTGGCACGGCTCCGCGGCGGAAATTGGCCATACCAGAACCCCAGGAATTGCGCTGCTGCCTTGGCCTGCGCCATCTTACCGAAACTTAACTTTGGGCCCCGTGGCATGCGGCCTAATTTTGTCACCCCCCGTGATCGGTCAAGGAGCCGTTCGATGACTCTCAAAGCTCTCTTCCTCGGTACCGTCTTGGCGTTCGCCAGTGGCGCCTCCTATGCCGGCGATGCGACGCTCGGCGATCTCAGGATCGAGGGCGCCTGGGCCCGTGCGTCGGCCGGTCCCGCACGCAACGGCGCGGCCTACCTCACCGTCGTCAACGCAGGCGGTCAGCCCGACCAACTCGTCGCCGCCGCCAGCGAGGCCAGCGCCAAGGCCGAACTCCACACCCATGAGCACGAGAACGGCGTCATGCGCATGCGTCAGGTCCCGGCCATCGACATACCCGCCGGCCAGTCGGTGTCGCTGCAACCCGGCGGCGCCCATGTCATGCTTTTCGAGCTCGGCCAGCCGCTCACCCAAGGAACCTCGTTCCCCGTGACCCTGACCTTCGCCAAGGCGGGTTCGGTAACCGTGATGGTCGATGTCAAGCCGGCCGGGGCGTTGAGCGGCGCAAACCAAGCGACGCCTGGGGCCGGGCACATGCCCCACGGCCCAAGTCGCCAGTGAGCCGGTGAGCCCGCCCGCTCCGCTCGGGACTTCCGCCGCCGTGGGGGGTGGCACTATACTTTCGCCACAATGCGCTGCACCTATGGCGCATCGCTGACTGCAGCGGCAGGGGGACGATGGCTTCGACGATTGCCCTGGTCGACGACGACCGGAACATCCTGGCTTCGGTATCGATGGCGCTGGAGGCCGAGGGCTATAGCGTGCGCACCTATATCGACGGCAGCGAGGCGCTGCGGGGCATCACCGCCCAGCCCGTCGACCTTGCGGTGCTGGACATCAAGATGCCACGCATGGACGGCATGGAGCTGCTGCAACGGCTGCGCAAGCAGACGGCCATTCCGGTGATCTTCCTCACCTCGAAGGACGACGAGGTCGACGAGCTGCTCGGCCTGCGCATGGGCGCCGACGACTACATCAAGAAGCCGTTTTCCCAGCGCCTGCTCATCGAGCGGATCCGGGCGCTGCTGCGTCGCACTGACGTTGCGCGCGACGGCGAGGGCAGCCTGGTGCGGGGCCAGCTGATGCTGGACCCGGTGCGGCACATGTGCACCTGGAAGGGCAAGCACGTGGAGCTCACGGTGACCGAGTTCCTGATCCTCAAGTCGCTTGCCCAGCGGCCGGGGCATGTTAAGAATCGCGATCAGCTGATCGATGCCGCTTATGGCGAGCACATCTATGTGGACGATCGCACCATCGACAGCCACATCAAGCGCCTGCGCAAAAAGTTCCGCGAAATCGATCCCGATTTTGGCCATATCGAGACGCTGTACGGCGTCGGCTATCGCTATCGGGATGAAGCAGTCTAGGCTGGCGCCGCGTGCCGCCGCGCCCGTGCTGGTTGGGCGTCGACGGCAACGGCTGGGATGGTCGCTGACGCGCCGCATCTTGGCGGTCAATCTACTGGCGCCGATCATCCTGGCGGTCGGGCTGCTTTATCTCGATCGCTACCGTCAGGGCCTGATCGACGCCGAGCTCGCCAGCCTCGAGGCGCAGGCGCAGGTGTTTGCCGCGGCGATCGGCGAGGGCGCCGTCGTCGACGATGGCGGCAATTTTCTCGAGATCAACCGTGAGCCGGCGGCACAGATGGTGCGCCGCCTGGCCGAGCCCATGGGGGTGCGCGCCCGGCTGTTCGGCGCCGACGGTTCTTTGCTGGCCGACAGCCGCGTGCTGATGGGCCCCAAGGGCATGGTGCAGGTCGAGTCCCTGCCGCCGCCCGGCACCGGCAGCCTGCGCGAGCGGCTGCGTCGCCTCCACGACGTGGTGTTCGCATTGATCGAGCCGAAGCGTGACATACCGGTCTATATCGAGGCCGATATCCAGACCGCCGGCGACTATCCGGAGGCGCTGCGGGCGCTGTCCGGCGACGCGGCGAGCGCGTTGCGGGCGCGCGATGGCGACACGCTGCTGTTGTCGGCCGCCATGCCGGTCCAGCGTTACAAGCAGGTGGTGGGCGCCGTGATGCTGATGACCACCGGCGAGCGCGTCGAAGCCACCCTGTTCGAGATCCGCCTTGCCATCCTGCAGCTGTTCATCCTGGCGCTAGCGGTGACGGTGCTGGTGTCGCTGTATCTGTCGGGCACAATCGCCCGCCCGCTGAGGCGCCTGGCGCTGGCGGCCGAGCGGGTGCGCCGCGGGCGCGGTCGTCGCCACAACATACCGCCGCTTGGCCATCGCCGCGATGAAATCGGCGAACTGGCGACCGCTCTGCGCGAGATGACCGAGGCATTGTGGAAGCGCATGGATGCCGTCGAAGCTTTCGCCGCCGATGTTGCCCACGAACTCAAGAACCCGCTGACCAGCCTGCGCAGCGCTGTCGAGACCGCGGCACTCATCAAGGAGTCCGAGCAGCGCGAGCGGTTGATGGCCATCATCCAGGACGACGTCCAGCGCCTTGACCGGCTGATCAGCGACATTTCCGATGCCTCGCGCCTGGATGCCGAGCTGTCGCGCGCCGAGGCCGAGCCGGTGGCGATCCGTCGCATGCTCGAGGCCTTGGCCGATGTCTATCGTGCCACTGCCCCCGGCCTGATCATCGATTTGGACGTCCCCGAAGGCGACATGCTCGAGGTGGCGGGGATCGAGGGGCGCCTGGTGCAGGTGCTGCGCAATCTCATCGCCAACGCCATCTCGTTCAGCCCGGTCGGCGGTCGCATCGGCCTGACCGGCCGCCGCGACAAGGGGGACGTGGTGGTCCTGGTCGAGGACGACGGACCCGGTATCCCCGAGAACAAGCTCGAGGCGATCTTCGAGCGCTTCTACAGCGAGCGGCCGCAGGGCGAGAAGTTCGGGACGCATTCCGGGCTGGGCCTGTCGATCTCCAAGCAAATCGTCGAGACACACGGGGGCGGCATCGTGGCCACCAATCGCCTGGCCGCCGACGGCGGCCTCGCCGGCGCCCGTTTCATCATGCGCCTGCCGGCACTGGGCGGTTAGCGCGAATCACCGGCCGGTCGGGCGGCGTCGACGGCCCACAGGTGATGCGCGGCGTACGCGCGCCACGGCCGCCATGCCGCGGCCCTGGCGCGCAGGTCGCGGGGGTGCGGCCTGAGGCCGTTCACGTCCACCGCACCGCGCAGCAGGCCGACGTCACTGGCGGGAAAGGCATCCGCTTCGCGGCAGGCCCGCATGGCGATGTAATGTGCGGTCCATTCCCCGAGGCCCCGGATGGCGCCAAACCGGGCGACCGTCTCCTCGACGGTGCCGCGGGCGCGGAACAGGTGAGGGTCATCCACAGCCGCCGCCGCCAACGCTCTCAGGGCGGCGATCCGGGCACCGGGCACGCCCATCGCCGCCAGATCGGCCGCCAATACCTGTGCGGGGGTCGGGAACAAGCGGCGGAGCCCTGGCTCGAACGCCGAAGGGAGTTCGGCTCCGCACCGTTCCACCAGCCTCGCATTCAGGCGCCGCGCGGCGCTGATCGAAACCTGTTGCCCGAGGACGGCCCTGGCCGCGGTTTCGAATCCATCGAAACCGCCCGGCACGCGGATCGCGGGCCGTGCGGCCACCAGAGCCGCCATGAACGGGTCCCCGGCCAGGTGGGCGGCGATGGCCGGAGCATCGGCGTCGAGATCGAACATGCGGCGCAAACGGGCAGGCATACCGTCCGGCATCTCGCCCGAGGGCAGACCGACCGTCGCCCAAAGTCTGTTTCGGTGCGGGTGCGCCCCTATCTCGACGATGCCCATGGTTCCGGCGTGGTGGATGGTGCGGCGGTAGATACCGTTGTCGACCTTTTCGACACCATCGACAGCACGGAGCCTGAAGAACGCCAGCATGGCCGGCCAGTCGTAAGGGGGCTGGTAAGATAGCTCGACAGTGGCGCCGGGTGTGTTCCCCATACCGATGACATTACCAGCCGACGGGGCCGCGCCAAGCCCTTCCGCATCGGCGCGACGGTGAGTCGAGGTCAGCCGCGCGTCGTGGCGGCTGGGTCGCGCCGTGGCACACCTCCGCCTCTGTTCGAGAGATCGGACCAGCCGCCACGGAGGGCGCCGACGCGCATGGCTCGTTGCGTGCGCCGTCACAATGCCCATCTCTGACTGGCGGCACCATTCATGGCTACGGTGCCGTCCAAACAAATGCGAACAATCCTGCGGTAAGAGCTCGAGCGAAGCCGCAATCCCGCCGAGAGGCATGTTGCGGGCGTTGCGCATGCACGCGAAGGGCTTTTCCCAGTGTCCACGCGACGAGGTCAGCGGTGGAGCCGAAGCGGCAGCAGATCGAGCACCTTCGCGGCCAATTGGCGAAGGCCGAACGGGCACGCCAGGTGGCGGAGGAGGCGTTGCTCCAAAGCGCCGATGTTCTCGGCTCGCTCGTTGCCGCCCTGCCGGTGGGGGTAGTGTCGATCGACCGCGGCGGACGCGTCGTGCTGTGGAACCGCGCCGCGGAGGCGATCCTGGGCTACACCGCCGAGGAAATGGTGGGCCGGCCACTGCCCACGGCAGTCTTCCTGGCGGGCAGCGGCGAGAACACCGGGGCGGCGCACGTCTATTTGCGCATGGTCACCGGCCAGACCATCAAGGGCGAGGAGGTGTATTGCCGGCGCAAGGACGCCAGCGTCGTCGAGGTCTCGTTCTCGGGGGCGGCGCTGATGGATGACAACGACAGGCTGCGGTGCGCCATCTGCGTGTTTGAGGAGATCGGCCAGCGCAAGGCCATCGGCCAGCAGTTGTATCAGGCGCAGAAGATGCAGGCGGTGGGGCAACTGACCGGCGGCATGGCCCATGATTTCAACAATATCCTGGGCGTGGCCATCGGCAATCTCGACCTGTTGATCACCGAAATAGGGGATCGCCCTGCCGCGCGCGAACTGGCGGAGATCGCGCTCAATGCCTTGCTGCGGGGCGCCGAGCTGATCCGCGCCCTGCTGGCGTTCTCGCGTCGTCAGCCGCTGCAGCCGGCCAAGGTCGAGCCGGCGGCGCTGCTGGCCAAGCTCACCCGCATGCTCAGCCGTTTGCTCGGGGAGCAGATTCACGTGGTGTTCAAGGCCGAGGACGGGTTATGGCCGGCGCTGGTTGACCCCGCCCAGCTGGAGGCGTCGATAACTAACCTGGCCATCAATGCCCGCGATGCCATGCCGCACGGCGGCTATCTCACGGTCTCGGCGCGCAACGTGGTGATGGACGACGAGACCGCGCCTGCCGCCGACCTGCCGCCCGGCGATTACTTGGTGATCGAGATCACTGATACGGGCACGGGCATGCCGCCCGAGGTGAAGGCGAGGGTGTTCGAGCCCTTTTACACCACCAAGCCGGTGGGCCAGGGCACCGGCCTCGGCCTCAGCATGGTCTATGGCTTCATCAAGCAGTCGGGCGGGTCGGTCAAGATCTACAGCGAGGTCGGCCACGGCACTACGGTGCGGCTTTATCTTCCCCGCGCCGCCGCCGACGTCGCCGAAGCGGCGAGCCCGGCGCTGGCGCCGGAAGCGGTGGTCGGCGGCAGGGAGACCATCTTGGTGGTCGAAGACAATGCCGATGTCCGCCGCATGGTGGAAAGCCAGCTGACCGGCCTCGGCTATCACGTCCTCATCGCCGAGCATGGGCCAGCGGCCCTGGCGGTTCTGCAATCGGGTGCCATGGTGGACCTGTTGTTCAGCGACGTGGTGATGCCCGAGGGCGTGAACGGCTTCGAGCTGGCGGCGGCGGCCACGCGCGTAAGGCCGGAGCTGAAGGTGCTGCTCACCTCGGGCTTCCCCGACAGGCAGGCGCCGCTTGCCGAGGATGCGGTGTCGGTGGCCTTCCTGCCCAAACCCTACCGGCGCCGCGACCTGGCGGCAAAGGTTCGCGAGTGCCTGGACGGGAGGAGCGCCTTATGAGCAATCGGCTGCTGATCATCGACGACGAGAGGGACTTCTCCAGCTTCATCGAGCGGGTCGCCGCCGCTTGCGGCTATGAGGTGCGCGCCACCGTCGAGCCCGAGGAGTTCCATCGCTGGTCGCGGGAATGGCAGCCCAGCCACATCATCGTCGACCTGGTGATGCCGAAGGTGGACGGCGTCGAGATTCTGCGCTTCCTGGCCGGCGAGCGAAGCGAAGCCCGCATCATGATCATGAGCGGTTTCGATGGCCGTGTCGTCGAGGCGGCGCGGCGCATCGGCACCGAGCGCGGCCTCAACATCGTCGCGACACTGCAGAAGCCGCTGCGGGCCGCCGAGGTGCGTGCCGTGCTCGAGCAACAGCGCGGCGCCGACGAGGTCAGCGCCGCCACGCTGACCGATGCCCTGGCCCATGGTGAAATCCTGCCCTATTACCAACCCAAGCTCGATCTGCAGTCGTGGACACCGGTCGGCTTCGAGGCGCTGGCGCGCTGGCACGGCGCCCATGGCATCATCCAGCCCGACCAGTTCGTGCCGCTGGCGGAAGCCAGCGGCCACATCGACGAGCTCAGCGAAATCGTTACCACCCGGGCGATTGCCCAGGTCGGCGAATGGCGCCGGAACGGCATTGATACGGCCGTCGCCATCAACTTGTCGGGGCACAACCTGCACGAGGAAGCACTGGCCGACCGGCTCCACGCCATGTGCCGCGCAGCCGCGGTGCCGGGCGAGGCCATCACCTTCGAGATCACCGAGTCGGCCGCCATGGCCGACCCGCTGCGTGCGCTCGATATCCTGACACGGCTGCGCATCAAGGGCTTCAAGCTGGCCATCGACGATTTCGGCACCGGCTACTCGTCGCTGGTGCAGTTGCACCGGATGCCGTTCTCCGAACTCAAGATCGACAAGTCCTTTGCCCAGGAATGCGGTCGCTCGGCCGAGGCTCGCCTGATCGTCAAGACCATCATCGATCTCGCCCACAATCTGAACATGACGGTGGTGGCGGAAGGGGTGGAGAACGACGAGGTCCTTCATCTCCTGGCGGCGCTCGAGTGCGACGTGATCCAGGGATATGCCCTTGCCCGTCCGATGCAGGCCTCCGCCGTCCCTGCGTGGCTGGCCGACTGGCAGGCGGGGCGGCCGGCCCGACGCTGAAACCGGTGGCGCATCAGCGGCGTGCAGCAGCATCGCCACGACAATCGCCCTAACACAAACCGCCTGTCAGGCAGGCTTTACAATGGCGCGAACACGGCCCCGCAGATGCCGGCGCCGCCGGTGGTGGCACGCCGCTTGCTTCGAAAGCATGCTGGTCCAGCACTATAGCGGGAGATAGGCATGCGTACTCTACTGACGGGTCTCGTCGTCGCCGGCGCCCTCGCCCTTTCTGCTCAGGCGGGAACGGCGCAGGCCGCGCCGTTCAGCCTGGGCAGTGACGCCGACTTCAACACCTGGGCCGCGGGAACCGGCTTCGTCAGGCTGTTCGGTGGAAACGTCCGCTGGGGGAACGGCGCCGCCAACGGCGACTGGGAGTATTCGGTGACTGACGCCGCCGATCTCCCCGTCGATCAACAGCAGCATGATTGGCAAACGGGAGACAACCCGCACAGCGCGGTCTTCATCTACAATGCCGTCTTCGGTGACGCCACGCTGGCCCTTGGCGGCATCGGCCTTTCCAGCGGCAATTTCTTCGGCGCCGACGTCAACACGCTGTTCATCCGCGCCGCGGCCAACGGCGGGCAGACAGCGACGATGCTCGACAATTTCGTCGTCGAGTTCGCCGACAACAGCTTTCTCGCTCTGGGCGACCTGATCGGCGACGCCAATGGCGAATGGATCGGCGTGGTGGATCCTCGCTTTGCCCAAGGCTTCCTCGCGTCTGCCGAAGATGCGCTGCTCAACGGCGGTGCGGATGGCCGCGGTTCGCGGCCGATGTATCAGTTCAAGCTCGGCCATTCGCAGATCCCCGAACCGGCCAGCCTCAGCCTGCTGGCGGTCGGCTGCCTTGGGGCCGGCCTGCTCGCCCGACGCCGTAAGCACGCCTGAGGCCCAGTCGCGCCGCGGGGTCGCACCGGCAGGGGAAGTCGCCGCTGTCGGTGCTCTGCGCCGGTGCGACCCACGCCCGGCGGCCCGCAACATGACGCACGGCGACGCCGCTGCTCTGCGCCGGCGTCGAACGGATAAAGCCCCCACAAAAATAGTAGTTGAATCTGCGGCTCGGCTATAGCATCTTCAATTCAGCAAAGCGGTACCGAATTACCGGATAGCCGCAACCAGAGACGCAGGAGACACCATCATGAAGACCATCGCCCTCGCCGCCGCCGTCGCCGCCCTCATCGC
>JAKFEE010000038.1:0-69651 GCA_036675815.1 Rhodospirillaceae bacterium | reverse complement strand
GGCGCGCTGGGCGAGGCTGTCGAGGACGCTGCGGCGCAGCGCCTCCGGCCGGGTGCCCTGGCGCATGGCGGCGGCGGCATCGACGCCGACGCCGAGCCGCGCCGCCTGGGCGGCGATCTCGGCGATCTCGGCGTATTCGGCACGCAGCGCCTCGGCGGGATCCGGCGCGGCCGGTGCCGGCGGGGCGGGTTCCGGCCCGGCCAACGGCTCGGCGACGGGTTCGGTGGTCTCGGCGGTCATCTGCGGAGGGGTCCTTTCCTGACAGGAGGCGGCGGGCGGCCGCCGCACCGAGGGGCGCGGCGGGTCGAGGCTGGCGGCGAGGTCGGCGACGGCCTGGGTGACGGTGCCGAGGGCATCGGTGAAGCCGGCGGCAATCGCGGCCCGACCGCGGAAGATCGCGGCCTCGCTGGCGCGCACCGCTTCCGCCCCCAGGCCACGATTGCCGGCGACCAGGGCGACGAACTCGTCGTGCAGGGCGTCCACGTCGGCCTGGATGCCGGCGAGCGCGCCGGGCGACAGCGGCTCGTGCGGGTTGCCGTCGGTCTTGCGGGCGCCGGCATGGATCAGGGTCCATTTCAGCCCGGCCATGGCATCGGCGGCGCTCTCGTCGACATGCACCGCGACGACGCCGACCGAGCCGACCTCGCCGGTGCGGGTCACGTAGAGGCGGTCGGCGGCGCTGGCGATGGCATAGCCCGCCGACAGCGCTGTTTCGCTCGCCACCGCCCACAGCGGCTTGCCGGCGTCCCGGCGAAAGGCGCCGATGCGCTCGACGAGGTCGAACAGCCCGCCGACCTCGCCGCCGGGCGAGTCCACCTCGAGCAGCACGGCGCGGGCGGCGGGGTCGGCGAAGGCGGCGGCGATCGCGTCGCCGACATCGCCATAGCTGGCGGCGCCGAACAGCTCGCTCAGCCAGTCGCCGCGCGAGACCAGCGGCCCGATTACCGGCACGATGGCGATGCCGGAATCGGTCACGAGGTGGCGAGGGGCGGAGGGCATGGGCGGTGACAACGGCAGGCCGGCCGTCGCCAGCATGGCATCCAGGGCGCGCGGCGCCATAGCCAGCGGCCGGCCGGCGAGCCGGGCCGCGACAACGGAATAGGTCATCGGGTCCTCAGAATTCAGCGGCGTCGACTGGCGGCGCGGGATCGGAAGGCTCTTCCGGTACCGGTGCGGAGGCGGCCTTGCCGAAGCCGAGCCCCAACCGCTGTTCGCGTTCGCGGTCGGCGGCGATCTCGGCATCGACCTCGGCGGCGTCGTAGCCGCGCTCGGCGATCGACTGCGAGCGGCTCTTCAGGCCGGCATCGATCTGCTCGATCTCGGCGCGGGCGTCCTTCAGCGGATCGATCCAGTCCCATTTCGGCGGCAGCCAGTCGCAGGCGAGATAGTCGCGGCGGCGGCGTTCGTAGCCGGGCAGGTCGAGGGCACCCGACAGCACCGCCACGTCGAGCCAGCGCCCGAGCACCGGCCGGCACAGCTGGAACACCATCACCGCGTGCTGCCAGGCCTCGACGCGGCGGCGGAACTCCAGGAGTGCCAGGCGCGAGTTCGAGTAGTTGGCCTTCAGCATGTCGTTGGACAGGTAGGCGTAGGGCACGCCCAGCGCCGCCGAGACCTGCAGCAGCGTACGGTACTGGAACGGCTCGTAGGTCTGGCCGACATCGGCCGGCGCCGAGGTCTGCACCTCCTCGCCCGGCTCCAGCATGACGATCTGGCCCGGCTGCAGATCCATGGTGCGCTCGCCGTCGCGATCGGACTCGGCGGCGTCGAACGGCTCGGCCGGCGCCGGCGTGGTGATGAACAGCGCGTGCATCGCCGCCACCTTCTTGCGATCGAGCTCGGCGTCGTCGTACTGGTCCAAGAGGAACAGCTTGACGATGCCCGGCGCGAAGCGGGAGACGCCGCGCAGTTGGCCGGCATCGACGGGATCGACGACGTGGATCACCTCGGACGCCGGCACCCGCACCGTCTCCCCTGCCAGGCCGGGATCAGTGGCGTCGCCGGGATGGCGGCGCAGGAAGTGATAGGCGACGCGCCGGCCAATGGCGTCGAACTCGATGCCCTGGCGGATCACGGCACCGCCCGGCAGCGTCTCGGCGCGCGACAGCGGCAGCATCTCCGAGGGGATCATCTGCAGCTGCAGCGGCACCACCAGCCCGTCCGCCAGCCGGCGCGGGCGGAAGCGGAAGAACACCTCGCCGGCGATGAACACCTCGCGCGCCGCCCGCCGCTGCAGGCCGTAGAAGTCGGTGAAGCCCTCGGCGTCGGCCTCGTCGGTCCAGCGCTGCCAAAGCAGCTGCAGCGCCGGCTTGGCCGGGGCGGCGATCTTGAACGACGGCTTGATGCCGTAGCCGACGACATTGCCGGCCCAGCTCTCGATGGCATTGGCGGCATAGCCGTTGTTGCGCACCAGCCAGCGGGCGCGGGCGGTGATGTCTGGCCCGGCGGCGGCGATCAGGGTGTTGAGATGCGCCCGGCTCGGCTGGAAGTGCTTGAGCCGCCGTCCCGACTGGCCGGCCTCGAAACCGCCGACCAGGGCGCCGACGCGCCGGCGCCAGTTCGCGAGCAGGCCGGCCATCACAGTCCCTTGGCGGCGGTGGCGCGGACGACGCGCCGGCGGCTGCCGGCCGCCGCCTGGGCGATGCGCCGCTCCAGGTCGGCGATAGCCGCCGCCATCTCGGCGTCGGTGGCGTAGGTGATGCGTCGGCCCTCGACCTCGACCGTGCGCACGCCGCGGTAGCGCGCCGCCAGCAGCGCCTCGCGGCGGCTCTGCATCTCTTCCAGGGTCATGGTTCAGCCCAGATAGGTGGAACGGAACACCCGCCGCCCGGCGGCGGGGCGCGGCCGGCGGACAAGGCCGGCGGACATCTCGGTGTCGTCGTCCGCAGCCTCGGCCTGCGCCGGTGCCACCTGGCGTTCGAGGTCGCGCCAGGTCGCCTCCGGCCAGCGGTCGGCGCCGGCGATCCAGGCGGCGGCGCGGGCATAGACGCGGCAGTCCAGAGCCTCGTTGCGCTCCCGCAGCTTCTGCCATTCCAGTTTGCTGAAGCCGCGCCGCGTCTTCACCGTGACCAGCTGCTCGGCGACGAGCTGGCGCACCCATTCGGCGTCGGCGCCGCGCGGCAGGTGGACGTAGCCGGCCGGCACCTGGGCGCCTGCCGCGATCTCATCCTCGGTCGGGCGGTCCAGCCGCAGGAAGCGGTAGGTCTCGCTCTTGAAGGTGGCGACCGCCACCGTCCACAGCCGCGCACCGCGGCGCACCTTGCGCCCGCCCTCGGTGGCGTCGACGAAACTCGGCCCGGCCACCGGCGCGGCGCGGTTGAAGCCCTCGACGCCCTTGACCGGCGCGACCTGGGCATGGCCCATGCGCCGTGCCCAGGCATAGACGGCGGCGGCCTCGAACCCGGTATCGACGGCAAGCCGGACCAGCCCCAGCCGGGCGCCGCCCCGATGCGGCCAGGTGCGGCCGAGCAGCTCGGCGAGCCGGTCCCAGGTGGCGGCATGCTCGGGGCCGCCGTCGATGACGATGTGCTCGACCAGCCACGAGGTCAGGCCGCGACCCCAGGCCCACACCGAGACCTCGACGCGGTCCTTCTGCACGTCGGCGCCGGCGGTCAGGAACAGCCCGCCATCGGGGACGGTGCCCCAGGGCCACTCCTCGCGGCGGTCGTAGAGCCGCTGCCAGTCCGGCGCCTCGCCGCTCTCGATCCAGGTCTCGCCGAGCACGCTGTTCCTGAAGCTGCGCCGCGCCTCGTCGGTGGTCGCCGACTCCCACATGCGCGCGATCTGCGCCCAGCCCATCCAGCCGACCGGCGAATACAGCGCCGAGAGATGGAAGCCGATGGTGGCCGGGTCCTGCGCGGTGGCGGTCGCCCGCCATTCGCCGCCGGCCAGCATCCCCGCCTTGTGGTGCTCAGCGATCGGCTGCTCGCAAGCCTCGCAGACGTAATGGGCGGTGTCGGGCGCCCCCTTGTCCCAACGCAGCCGCTCGAATTTCAGCCATTGCCGCGCCTCGCAGTGCGGGCAGGCGGCGAAGAAGCGCCGCTGGTCCGAAGCCTCGTATTCGCGCTCGATGCGCGACAGGCCGTGGATGGTCGGCGTCGAGGCGAGGAACACCTTCGAGCGCCACGAGAAGGTGCGGGTGCGCGCCTCGGCCAGCGCCACCGGATCGCCCTCCTCGTCGGCCGAGGGCGGGTAGGCGTCGACCTCGTCGAGGAACAGGTAGCGCGCCGGCATCGAGCGCAGGCCGACGGCCGAGTTGGCGCCGGTGATCACCAGCAGCCCGGCCGGGAACTCCTTTGACAGCACGGTGTTGCCGGCATCGCGCGAGCGCGCCGGCCTGACCCGCTCGCGCAGCACCGGGCTCTCGGCGATCAGCGGGTCGATGCGCTGGCGCGAGAAGCGCTTGGCCAGCTCGACGGTGGGCTGCACCAGCAGCATCGGCCCGGGCGCGTGGTGGATGACGTAGCCCAGCCAGTTGCTGCCGCTCTCCGAGGCGCCGACCTGCGCCGCCTTCATGAACACCACCCGCCGCACTGGGCTCGACGGCGACAGCGCGTCCATGATCTCGCGCATGTAGGGCGTGCGCTCGGTGCGGTAGCGCCCTGGCTCGGCCGAGCCGCGCGCGCTCAGGATCCGGTGGCGGTCCGACCATTGCGACACCGTCAGCGCCGGGTCGGGCGTCAGGCCGTCGCGCCACGAGCGCAGGATGTCGTCGGCGCCCTCGAAGGCGTCAGCGGAAATCGGGCCGGACATCGGCGAGCTCGGCGAGATGGGCGCGGACGTGGGTCTCCAGCAGGCTCTGCACGGCATGGGCGTCGGCGCCGAGCGCCGCGGCGATCAGCGCCGCCGTGCGCGCCGGCCAGTTCAGCCAGCCGTCGCGCTCCTCGCGCGCCAGCCGGAACACCAGGGCGGTGGCGCGGGCGCGGTCGACCAGTTCGCCCTTCCTCTCCTGCAGCCTGAGCCGCGCCAGATGGGCCTTGGCGATCTCGTGGGCGGTGCGCGCCTGGACGAACGTGACGTTGCTTCCCGACGGCAGGCCCTGCTCCTGCAGCGTCTGGCGCACCGAGCCGACGGCGGCCTCGGCCACCGGGCGCAGCCTGGGCGATGCCGGTTCAGTCTGCGTCTTCGGCCGGGCTTCGCGCGCCCGCCCGGGATCGGTGCCCCGCGTCCAGGCGGCGTCGGCCTTGACCGGGTCGATGGTGCCGTCGGCCTCGGGCGCGATGCGGCCCGCCTTGATCGCCTTCTGCACCGCCACGTGACTGACGCCGCGGTGGCGTGCGTAGGCGCGGATCGACAGGCCCATGCGGCTCCAAAAAACAAGCTGGTTCAGGTGCTTATGTGCTTGGCTTTCGCTCCGTTCAGAGCGTTCATGTCGTCACCAACAAGGGAGACGACGAATGCCCAGGACCCGCAGCAACGATCAGGCCCTCGAAGCCTTCATCGCCCGCAAGGCCGAGATCGACACCATGCTGGCCCGCCTGGCCGAGCTCAGCGCCGAGCACTTCCAGGTGGCGCCCGAGGAGGTGCACTGGGGCCATGTCGGCATGCTGGCCAGCTACGCCGAGCTCCTGCGCCGGATCACCGACGCCGCCTTCAAGGAAGGCGAGTTCGCCCCCTGAACGGGCGCATCCCCGCCGCCCCCGCCGCGTGCGGGGCTCGCGGTCGTAGAAGGGCGGCACCGCGCCGCCCGCGACCCGAGGAGCACCACCATGAAGCTTTCCGATTCCCAGCTCGTCGTGCTGACCGCCGCCTGCCAGCACCCCGATCGCCGCGTCCTGCCGCTGCCCGGCCACCTCAAGGGTGGTGCCGCCAGCAAGGTGGTCGAGAGCCTCGCCGCCAAGGGGCTGATCGTCGAGGTCGAGGCCAAGCGCGGCGACATGATCTGGCGCGAGGCCGATGGCGCGGGCATCACCCTGGCCGCGACCGACGCCGCGTTCGAGGCGCTCGGCATCGAACTCGCCGACGAGCCGCCGGCGGGCACCGTCACGGTTGCCGCTCCCGAGGAACTGCTCGACGACGACACCGTCGTCAGCGTCGGGGTCGGCGCCGATGGCCGGCTCGTCGCCGAGATCGATGACGGCGACGGTGTCCGGACGGTGGGTGTCACCGTCTCGGGCGAGGACGACCTGGAGGCCGACGGCGCCGCCGCCGAGGCCGCGCCCCGGCCGCGGCGCGACGGCACCAAGCAGGCGAAGCTGATCGCGATGCTGCGCGACCCGGACGGCGCCACGCTCGACGACATCGTTGCCGCCACCGGCTGGCAGAAGCACACGGTGCGCGGTGCCCTGGCCGGCGCGCTCAAGAAGAAGCTCGGCCTCGCCGTGACCTCGGAGAAGGTCGAGGGGCGCGGGCGGGTCTACCGGATCGAAGGCTGATCCCAGCCGGGGCGCAGCGCCTCGAACAGGCGGCGCAGGGTGTAGCTGCGGGCGATCGACATCACGGTGAAGGTCGCCCCCATCATCAGGTTGTCGGCGAGGCTGGTGTGCAGCCCGAACAACGGGAACACCAACATCTGGGTAACGACGGCGATGCCGTAGCCGACGAGGACGTTGGCGACGGCCTCGGCCAGCGACATCAGGCGCGACTGCTTCATCGCGTGACCCTGTCCAGGCGGCGCTCGACCTCGCTCAGCACCCGCCATCCAAGGTCGGCGAGGCGCAGGTCGCCGGCACGCGACGCCTGCTCGGCGCGGGCACGCGCCTGCTCGGCGGCTGCGGCGCCGTGGCGCTCGATCAGCCGCACGGCCGCCAGCGTGATGTCCTCGTCCGGCTGCATGTCTCCCCCCACCATCGTCGTAGCGTGAGCCGCCGCCGGCCGGCAAGCCCGTTCATTCGCACAGCCCGTAGGCCGAGGCACAGGCCGGGCTCAGGCCATGCATGCGCAGGATGTCGAACTGCCGGCCGCCGCGGCTGGTCATCGCCCATTTCACCGCCTCGCGCACATTGGCGGCGGCGAAGATGTCGGCCGGCATCGCCTGCTCGGGCAGGCTCTTCTGCCGGTGAAAGAAGGTCGAGGCGCCGCGCTTGCTCGCCGCTGAGACCAGCGCCTCCCACTCGGCGATCCGCTCGACGTGCTCCGGGTAGCGGCGCGCGATCTCGCGCAGTTCGTCCTTGCCGCAGTTGATGCAGGGCATGCAGCCGACCCGGCGCATGCCCTGGGTGTACAGCGGGTTGGGCGCGATACCGTGCCGGCGGTGGATGGCGAAGACGTCCTCCACCGTCCAGCGGTGGATCGGCCGCCAGATCCAATAGCCGCCGCCGCGCGGCTCGAAGCGCGGCAGCCCGGCCCGGTTGGCGCTCTCGTCGGCGCGCACGCCCTGCCACGACAGCACGCGCCGGCCCTCGTCGAGCAGCGGCATGACCGCCTGTTCGACGAAGGGCCTGGTCTTCAGGTATTCGGTGCAGAACTGCGCCCGCCGCGACGGGAAGCGCCCCTTCAGCAGACAGAGGTCGAGGAAAGGCACGCCGGTCGGGTGCAGCGCCGCCAGGGCGCGGGCGACCTGTTCGGCCGGCACGCCGTGCAGCGGCCACTGCTCGGCGACGAAGCGGCGCTTGCGCGCGAAGTCCTCGGCGAAGTCGGCGCGGATCCAGCGGATCGCCGGGCCGCCGGTGCGCCGCGGCAGGTCGCGCACGTAGTCGAGCGTCAGTTCGTGCTCGTTGCCGGTGTCGGCGAACACCGGCTCGAAGGCGAAGCCGTGGCGGCCGGCCAGGTCCATGGCCAGCAGGTAGAGCGCGGTCGAGTCCTTGCCGCCGGAATAGCTGACCAGATGCGCGGTCATGGCGCGGTCACGACTCCCAGCCGAGCCGCGAGAGTTCGCCACGCATGCGCGGCAGCCAGCGGCACCACGCCGTTGCCACACAGTCGAAGCCGGTCCACCCGGCCGGCCAGCCCATCAGCGCCTCGACAAAGGCTGGGTTCAGCATCCGGGCGCCAGCGCAGGTAGTCGCGCCAGCCGGCCTCGTCGGCGGGTCCGGGCGGAAACACAGGTTCACCGCCTGCTCGTTCAGCGGCCGGCTGTCGCGCGCAAGCGTCGCCGGGCTGGCGTGAGCGCTCTTCCAGTCGCGGGCCGACGGCGTCGCCCAGCAGCGGGCACGCCCGGTCAGGTCGGCCGAGAGGCGGTTCCCGGCGCTCGGCCGGTTGCCGTCGCTGGCCTTCGGCGTCGGCCAGTTCCTCGCCGTGGTCGCCAGCCCGTCGCCCGCCTTGGCCGAGGCGCCGCGGCGGTTGTGATTGCCGCGCAGGGTCGGCGTCGGCCACGCCGAACACGAACAGGCGCTCGCGCCGGTGCGGCGCGCCGACCTCCTCCGCCGAGAACAGTCCTTCCGCAACGCGGAAGCCCAGGCCCTCCAACTCGCCGCGGACATCGCGATAGCCGAGGTTGAGGTGGTTGGCGACGTTCTCGAGCAAAACAAGTCGAGGTCGGCATTCGCCGATGATGCGGGCGACATGTGGCCACAGGTGGCGCGGGTCGTCGGCGCCGCGGCGGCGGCCGGCGACGCTGAACGGCTGGCACGGATAGCCCGCCAGCACGAGATCCACCGCGCCACGCCATGCGCGGCCGTCGAAGCTGGCAAGGTCGTCCCAGACAGGCGCCGGCGCCAGGGCCTGGTCTTCCATCCGGGCCACGAGGACGGCCGCGGCGCAGGCGTCCCGCTCGACGTAACCCACAGCACGGTATCCGGGCTCGGCGATGTGCAGGCCGAGATCGAGGCCGCCGGCGCCGGAGCACAGCGACAGCCCGAGCAGGGGCCGTCCGCCGCCAGCGCCTGGGGCGGGATGTAGAGCCAGGTCATGCACGGTGTCCGTCAGGCGGCCGGGCGGTCGGATGCGAGGTCGGCGAAGGCGCGGCCGTCGCCGTCGAGCACGGCGCGGCCGCCGGTGAAGGCCTGCCAGCGCTGGACGATGACGTCGCAGTAGCGCGGGTCGAGTTCCATGGCGAGGCAGCGGCGGCTGGTCGTCTCGGCGGCGATCAGGGTGCTGCCGCTGCCGCAGAACGGCTCGTAGACGGTGTCGCCCGCGGCGCTGTTGTTGACGATCGGCCGGCGCATGCACTCGACCGGCTTCTGGGTGCCGTGCACTGTGGCGGCGTCCTCGTCGCCGCCGGCACCGATCGCCCACACCGTCGTCTGGTCGCGCGCACCCTGCCAGTGGCCGGTGGCGCCGTCGCGCACCGCGTACCAGCAGTTGTGAGTGATCAACCCGTCAGCGACGTAGTGCAGGTCTTTGTCGACATCCATCGAATAGACCAGACCACTGAACGGTGCGGCATCATTGCCGGTGACGGTGACCCAATTGAAGTCGTCGCCCGTGGACGGCATCGGGATCTGCATGATCTTGGCATGCACATTACAGGCTCGCACAAGCCGGGTTGCCCTTCGAGAAGACGTCAGCCGCTCATCGTCGACAATGAAGGGATGGTCCCGTTCGAGGCGATAGTCACGGAGCAACAGTGTCGCACGGGCTGCAAGAGCATGCAGATCGAGGCTCGCGTATATGCCGGCAATCATCTCAGGAGACCGTTGCCGCTCGGGCGCTTTCGCCCAGCCATCAACCTCCCAATGCGTTGTCGGGATACCGTATCTGCACGACAAAACCTGTTCCGCACATTGCGCTTCGACAGCATTGTCATGCACCGAGACGATCCAGGCCTCTTCGGCCTTATTGTCCGCAAGGCGTGTGGCAAGCCCAAAGCCACGCGAATTGAATAGGCCCACCCGTCCGACACGCCACCATTCGCCACGACGCATGAGGTAGACCACCTGCTTGTCTGCCGCGTCCGGGTTCAGACGCACCGTGAAACGGTGCTCAGGGGTTGCCCGAGTGACCCTCCCCGCAGCCGAGATCGAGTGCATGAGCCCGTCAAATTGGCGCTCACCGAACCGAGTGATCTGTCGGCCACGACGGCGGACAACGCTTTCGTAGGGGCTGTAGGATACGACGTAGTCTCCCACGCGGAGCGTCTCGATCGGCACCTCTGCGATCCTTGCCGGCTGGGAGCCAGTGCCGCGGTCGATGACCTTTTGAACCATGGTACCGGCGGGTTGGCACGGCTCGTGCTGCCAGTGGTAGTGGCCGCGGCTCAGCACCAGGCGCGGCTTGGCCCAGACGATCTGGGCGCGGATGGCGAAGCCGCAGGCGGTCAGGCTGCCGGCGACGGTGCCGGCGTGGATGCCGGCATGCCAGACATAGGCGACGTCGCCCGGGAACAGCGCCCAGGCCTCGCGCCAGTCGGCACGGTGGTCGTTGGCGACGGCGCCGGTACGGCCGGTGGCCGAGACCCCGGCCTCGTTGCGCCAGGTCGGATCATACTCGACGCCGTAGGGCGGGTCGGTGACCATCAGGTGCGGCACGGCGCCGGCGAGCAGCCGCTCGACGTCGGTCGCCACCGTGGCGTCGCCGCACAGCAGGCGATGATCCCCGAGGATCCACAGGTCGCCGGGCCGGGTGACCGGATCGACCGGCGGCTCGGGTGCCGTGTCCTCGTCGTCCTGGCCAGTGCTGTCGCCCTCATCGTCGAGCGGCACCACCAACTGGTCGAGCTCGGCCTCGGAGAATCCGGTCAGCGCCAGATCGAAGCCGTCGCCGTTCAGCGCGTGCATCTCCGCCGCCAGCATCTGCTCGTCCCAGCCGGCGTTCAGCGCCAGCTTGTTGTCGGCGATGACATAGGCGCGGCGCTGTGCCTCGGAGAGATGGCCGAGCACGACGACCGGCACGGCGTCCAGGCCGAGCCGGCGGGCGGCGAGCAGGCGGCCGTGACCGGCGACCACCGTGCCGGCGGCGTCGACCAGGATCGGGTTGGTCCAGCCGAACTCGACGATGCTGGCCGCGATCTGCGCCACCTGGTCCTCCGAATGCGTCCGCGCGTTGCGGGCATAGGGCAGCAGCCGGTCGAGCGGCCAGTGCTCGACGGCGTCGGGAAGCCAGGGCGTCATGATGGTGGTGGTAACCTCGGGGCGTTGAAGGCCGGGTGGTAACTTCAGGCGGTAACCAGGGCGCGCGGTTACCACCCAAGCCGCGCCGGAACGGCCGCGTTGCTGCGGCCAGCGCGGCGCCGGCCGTGGTAACCGGACGGGGTGGTAACCTGGATTTCACGGCTGACGGTGGCGATGTTTCGCGCCCTTGCCGCCAGCATAGGCTGCGGGCCAGGGAGGACCCGCGCCGCCGGGCCGGGGCGTGGCGGCGGGCGGTGCTGCCCGCGCGCTTCCCCAGCCTACCGCGCCACCATACCCGATCCCCGGCCGGATGTTGCACGCCCCGGTGTTGCAACATTGCTGCACGCATTCAGGCGGGCGGCGATGACCACCAGGGCATACATCCAGCGCCGCCATGCGGTCGTGCGATCAATGCCGTATTCGTGGGCGATCACCTTCCAGTGCCGGCCGTTGGCTCGCTTCCACACCAGCCGCGCGTCGTCCGGCTCGAGCCAGCGCAACCACAGCAGGGTCACGTCCATCTGGTCGATCGCCGCCGCGCTCGGCGGGCCGAGACGGACCCGCGTCTCGTCCCAGCCGTAGGCTTCCCAGAAGTCGCGCACGATCTGCGGCCAAGAGCTGGCATGCCCCTGGACCTTCACGGGCGGCAGGCGGCGCATGGTGTCAGCCGCCTGTTCGAGATAGACGGCCACCATCTTGGGCGTCCAGTGCGGGTCAGTCATGGGCGGTCTCCTGCCGCGGTCGCGGCCCGTACAGTTTCTGACCGAGCTGCCTGATCAGTTCGCGCTCGGGCCAGGTCAGGCGCTGGTCGTCGATGGCGATGACCAGCACGCCCTGCTCGCGCCAGCCGTCCTGCTTGACCTGCTCGGCCGAGCGCCGGGCGCCGCCGAAGCCCTTGGGGTGCAGCCTCATGGGGCGCCGTCCTTTGTCGGGTTGCAGGAAGTCGTCCTCTGGCCTACATTCCGGCCACGGAGTTCGAATGGGACGAGGCGAAGAGCGAGGCCTGCTATGCCGAGCGGGGATTCAACTTCGCTTACGCCATCCAGGTTTTTCTCGACCCCGATCGACTGGTCGATGTCGATGATCGGTTCGAGTATGGCGAGGTTCGCCACCGTGTCCTTGGGCGCATCGAAGGCCGGGTGTTCGTGGTGGTGTACACGGTGCGCGGCCACCGCTTCCGGATCATTTCGGCGCACAAGGCCAATCGCAGGGAGGTGCGACGCTATGAAGCGGGTCCGCGCGACGCTCACGACTGAGGGCACGCTCATTGAGGCGGGGACGGGAAATAAGCTTTCCGGCCGCATCGATGCCGGACGGGTGGATGCCACGACGGAAGCCGACATCGCCCGCCACATTGCCGCCGACGACGATGCATCCAGGCGCGACGCCGCGGCATATGCCCGGCGCGTGCGGAAGCGTACCGGTCTGACCCAGGCGGCCTTCGCCTCGCGCATCGGCGTCCCGGTCGATACGGTCCGCAATTGGGAGCAGGGCAAGCGCTTTCCGGCGGGCCCGGCCAAGGCGTTGCTGAAGGTGCTCGATCGCGCACCCGAGACGGCGCTGGCCGCTCTGGAATAGCGCCCTCGGTTCATCGGAAGTCTCCCTCTGCCGCGATCGCCCACAGCAGGATGGCGATGGCGTCGGCCTCGTTGTCGTCGGCCGGGCGATGGCCGCGCGCCGCGACGGCCGCGATCACCGCCTGCTTGTCGGCATTGCCGCGGCCGGTGACGTGGCGCTTGATGGTGCCGACCGGGACGCCCTGGTAGGGCACGGCGCGCTGCTCGCACCAGGCGGTGAGATGGGCGAGGAAGCCGCCGTAGAGGTGCGCGGCGTCGGTGCCGACGTGGCGGCGGACCTCTTCGAAGTACACGGCGCCGAGGCCGTGGTTGCGGGCGAGTTCGTCGAGCCAGGCGCGGAAGCGCAGGAAGCGCATCCCGCCGCCCTCGAAGCGTCCGGACCTGAACGCCGCGGTGCCGCTGACGATCATGCCGTCGGCGAGGCGCATGGCCCATCCGGTGGTGCTGCCGAGATCGAGGGCGAGCAGGACGGGGCGTACGGGCATCGGCAGCGGGGGCACGACCGAGGGTGCGCGTGCGTCCGGCGCGGGAAGGCAGAGAGTCGGGACAGCCATGGAACCTCAAAGGCGTGGTCGTGGTCGGGACGGGTGCGGCGTGCGTGCGTCAGTCCGGCGGGCCGCGGCTCTGCGCCAGCCAGATGTCCATCGCGACGGCGCGGTCCTCGTCCGAGAGCGGATCGAGGCCGTGGATGTCGAAGACCGCGTCGAAGCTGGGGGGCGGGGAATATTTGCCGGCACATTCCCCGCCACATTCCCCGGCAATTCCCATGCGATTTCCGAGGCTTGGGGAATGTGGGAGGATCGGGGAAGGTGTTGCGGCCTCCCTGTCATGCGTGTGCGGGCGCGCATGCGTGTAGGAAGTAAAACATTCCCCACCCTCCCCACATTCCCCGGACCCTGTGTTTTCAATGACTTGAGCCGGGGAATATGACGGGGAATGTCGTTCGGCATATTCCCCGGCGGAGGCCGCGGAGGGGGGCGGAGAACATTCCCCAGATTCCCCGGTTGCCGGACGAGAACCGGAAACACCCTCCCCACATTCCCGACCTTCCCCGCGCTGCTGGCGTCGCTCGACGACGAGCTGCCAGCGCTGGGCCTGGTGGTGGATGCCGGCGGCGCGGATGCGCACCAGCAGGTCGTCGAGGGCGAAGACGCGGTCGCGCATCTGGCCCAGGGCCTTGCCGAGGCGGATGCGCTGCGAACGCTCGCCGCCGTCGCCGAGCGGCAGCGGCGGCTCGCACTGGCCGGCGATCTGGAAAAGGTCGGTGGTGCCGACCGGGATGGTGCCATGGCGGTCCCACCAGGCGGCGACGAAGCCGCGCCACATGGCCCCCTCGGCGTCGGAGGTGGCATAGAGCTCGTCGGCATTGGCGAGGAAGCCGGGTACGCCGCAGACATCCAGGATTCCGCCGATGGTCTCCGCCCAGGATTCGAAGCTGCCGAGCGTGGCGGCGCGGTAGCGCGGCCGGCCGGCAACCACCCAGGCCCGGCCGAGGGTGAGGCAGGCGGCGACCAGCCGGGCGCGCTGGGCGTTCACCCAGGCCAGCAGGTTAGGGTGGCGGAAGCCGTCGCGGCGCCACGGCTGGTCGACATGGGCATCGAGGCGGATCCGCACGCTGCGCCGAGCAATCTCGTTGGACAGGCGCGGATTGTTGCCGTTGGCGATCCAGGCGCAGCGCACCGGCATCCGCGTCATGTCGGAGCGGCCGAGGATGCGGTCCTCCCAGTAGGGCGCGGTCAGGGCGGCGGCCACCGGCGCCGAATCGAGCGGTCGCCGCAGGTTGTCGATCACCACCATCAGCGGCGCCTCGCGCAGCTTGGCGGTGAGGCGCTTGCGCCATTCCTCCTCGTCGCGGCCCTCGGTCATGATCGAGGCGGCGGCGCCGGTGGCGACCTGGGCGATGGCGTCGACCATCAGCGTGGCGCCGGTGCCGGGCGTCGGCTTCTCGATCAGATGCAAGGGCGTCGGCCCGTCGATCATCGGCCGCACGAAGGGCAGCAGCAGCAGGGCCAGCGCGTGCGCCCGCTCCGCCGCCGAGGTGAAGGGGAAGTCGCCGAGCAGGTCCTCGAGCAGCAGCCCGCGGGCGGCGGCGACCTCGGCGGCGGTGGGGCGTTCCGGCACCGGCGGCACGGTGAAGCCCTGGGGCGGCTCGTGTAGCAGGCGGGTGGCGGGGTGGTAGCCGCGCGCGGTGACCAACTCGCCCGAGCGGCCGAACACCGGGGCGGCGACGATGCCGGTCAGGACAGGCAGGTCGGGATCGGGGGTGGCGAGCAGCGCCTTGACGACGCCGACCGGCGGATGGGCCGGCACGATGTTGCCGCCGCGGCTCTCCTTGCGCCAGTCGACGAGCAGGGCGAGGCACAGCTTCAGCCGGTCCTCGGTCAGGTGGTGGGCGACGGCACGGCCGTCGTCGTCGCGCGCCACCCAGGCCGGGATCGCCCCCATGCGGAACAGCCACGGCGGCCGGTTGCAGTCCTGCAGGATGGCGCGGGCGCGCGCCGCCAGGTCGGCGAGGTCGCCGTTGTCGGCGCGCAGCGGCGGCCGCGGACCGCCGAGGGGTGGAAAGCCGACGGGGAGGTTGGGCAAGTTGCCGACGGGGGCCTCGGCAAGCATGGTGGGCGCCGGCGGCAGCCACTCGGCAGCCGTCTCGACCACCACTCGTACCGCCTCCGGCCCCTCGCGCGACAGCAGGTCGTTGAAGTCGTCGCCCTGGCGCGGCGGCAGCGCGATCCACACCCGGCGGCCCTCGGCATGCAGGCGGGCGGCGGCGGTCTCGGCGGCGCGGAGGCCGGTGCCAGAGGCATCGTGGTCGGCCAGGAGCACCACCCGGCGCACCTCGGCCGGCAGCACCGCGGCTTCGAGATTGCCGGCCGACAGCGTCGCCCAGGCCGGCAGGGACGGACAGGCCCGCATCGCAGCCAGGGTGGTCTCGATGCCCTCGGCGAGGGCGAGCAGTCCGTCCGCCGGCGCGCCCAGCCGCACGGCGCCGCCGGCCACCCGGCCCAGCATCTTGCGGTTTTTGGGCAGGGGCGCCTTGCCCGCGCCGTCGGCCGCCAGCCAGGTGCGATGCAGCCCGAGCACGGCGCCGGCATGGTCGCGGATCACCGCCACCATGGCCGGCCAGCCTGTCCTGGTGTCCCAGTGCGTCAGGTCGGGATGGAACAGCAGGTCGGGGCTGCCGACGGGATCGAGACCGCGCCCGGTGAGATAGGTGTCGACCAGGGTGCCGGCTGCCGGCACGGCGCGGGCCAGGATCAGCTCCATCTCGCGCGCCTCGTCGCGTGGCCTCGCCGGCGGGCGCGGCGGGGCCATCTGCGGCGCCGGTCCGCCGGCCAGGCTGGCGGCGTATTCGAACAGCTCGCGCCCGGAAAGCCCGGTGGCGTGCTCGAGCGTGCTGAGCGGGCCACCGCCCTGGCTGCCGTCGAAATCGAACCAGTCGCCGGCACGCTCGCCCTTCAGGGTGATGACGCAGGAGCCCTGCTTGCGCGGCGCGCCGCCGCGGATGTTGGCGAGCCGCCAGACGTCGCCCTCGCGCCGGCCGAGCGGGAACAGCCGGGGCACCCAGCCCGGGGCGTCGTCGCGCAAACGGGCCACCACGGCGTCGAGGTCGATGCGGACGGCGGGTGGCAGGGCGTCGTTGAAGTCAATCAAGCAGCACCAGCCCTTTCTCCGCCCGGGTGATGGCGGTGTAGAGCCAGCGGGCGCGGTCCTCGGCGGTGCGCCCCAGCCCGTCGTCGAACACCACGATGTTCTCCCACTGGCTGCCCTGGCTCTTGTGGCAGGTGATGGCCCAGCCCCAGACCGCCTCGATGGTGGTCTTCTTCCGCCAATGGTCGCGGCGCTCGCGTTCCGGATCGGGGGCGACGTGCTCGTCGAAATGGCCCTTGTAGATGCGGAAGCGCTCGGGCCTGTCCTCGGCGCCGCCGCCGATGCGCTGGCCGTCCTCGGTGGTCACGGTGGCGGTGAACGAGATCTCGTCCTCGTCGGCGATGTCGCCGAGTTCGACGAACATGCCGTTGACCAGGCCGAGGTCGTTGCGGTTCTTCAGGCAGATCAGCTTCTCGCCCTGGCCGGAGGGATAGGTGCCGGGAAAACCGGCGGCCCGCTTCATGGCGAGATTGAGCTGGATGCGGGTGGCGTTGCGGCCGCAGATCACCTGGCCGCCGCGCAGCATCTGCTCGGGCGCGACCTGGTCGCGGCGCATCTTCCAGACGAAAGCGTCGTGCTCGCCATAGGGGATCGGCAGCCCCTGGCGGGCGAGGGTGGCCAGGCGGATGATGGCGCTCTCGCCGGCCTGGCGGTGGATCTCGGTCAGCATGACGTCGGGCGTCTGCTGGGTGAAGGCGCCCTCGCCCTTGACCGGCGGCAGCTGGCCAGGATCACCCAGCACCAGGATCGGCTTGCCGAAGGCGAGCAGATCGCTGGCCATTTCCTCCCCGACCATCGACACCTCGTCGAGCACCAGCAGCCTGGCCTCCTTGAGGATCGACTGCTCGTTCAGCACGAAGCGCGGCTTGTGGATGTCGGCGAGGCGCAGTTCCAGGCTGCGCAGCCGGCTCTCCTCCATCAGCCGCGTGGCGGGCGGCAGGCTCGGCAGCCGGCCGCGAATCTCGGCGACATCCTCCTTGATGCGCTCGATCTCGGCCGGCGTCGCTTCGGAGACGCGGTAGATCAGGCTGTGGATGGTCGAGGCCGGCGTCCCCTTGCGGCTCATCACCAGGGCGGCCTTGCCGGTGAAGGCGGCGTAGAGCACGCCGCCGCTGCCCGAGGCGGTGCCGTCGGCCTCGCGCGTCATGGTGTCGAGGCCGAGTTCGGCGATGGCATGGCGGACGATGGTGGTCTTGCCGGCGCCGGCATAGCCGAACACCCGGAACACCTGCTGCTCGCCGGTGCGGTTGGCGAACCAGTCCTTGACGTCCTCGATGGCGCGGGCCTGCAGCGCCGAGGGGGTGAAGCTCATGGCGCGGTCTCCCAGCAGCGGCGGGCGAATTCACAGAAGCGGCAGTGCCAGTCGTCGGCGGTGGCGGCGATGCGCGGCGGCTGCTCACCGGCATCGACGGCGCGCAGTACCGCCACCGCCTTGTCGGAGAGCGCCTGCGCCTCGGCGGGGTCGAAGTCGACGGCCTGGTGGAACAGCTCCTGGGTGTTCTTGTTGAGGGCCGAGAACAGCGCGACCGGCACCTCCAGATGGGCCATGTAGATCTGCACCTGCGCCCAGTAGAGCGGCTTCGAGCGTCGCAGGCCGTGCTTGACGAGGTCCTCCCAGGAGCGGGCGTTCAGCGCCTTGTGCTCCCACAGCGCCGGCCAGGGCAGGCCGACCTCGGGGCCGGAGACGATGACGCCGTCGATGTGTCCGCGCAGGCGCCCGCCGGCGGCGGCAAAGCCGAACTGGCCGCCGTCGCGGCGCTCGGTGCGCAAATCGAAGCCGGCGGCGCGCAGCCAGCGGCTCGACAGCGCCTCGAAGACATGGCCGGCGTCGAAGATGCGCAGGGCGTGGCCGTCGAAGCCGCGGCCCTCGTCCGGCGGCGTGTGCGTGATCTCGAAGGCGAGGCGGCGGCAGCAAGGCTCGCCGATGCGGCTGGCGCCGAGATAGGTGCGCCGGGGCTGGGCGTCGCGCTCGGCCAGCAGCGCCACGTCGAGCAGCACGTTAATGCGGTCGGCGACGGCCCCGATGGCCACCTCGCCGTAGACCGCGCCCGAGCCGTGGTTGAGGTCGATCATGGGGCGCCTCAGAACGGCAGTGGGTCGTCGAACGCGGTGCCGGTGCGCTCCCTGACCCCGGCCTGGCGCTGCATGGACTCGACGTAGCCGGTGACGGCGGCCTCGATCAGCCGGTCGATGTCGGCGGCGGTGCGGTGGAAGAAGGGCTCCATCAGGCCGAGTTCGGTCAGCGCCTCGGCGAAGGGGCGGCGGGCATCCCTGATGGCCTGCGCCTCCCGTGCGGTCTTGTCGATCATGCCGTTGGTCCTCATCGCGATCGCGGCGCCGGCATCGAGGCAGCGCATCGAGCAGAAACGGTGGAGCGGATGCAGGTCATGGCGCAGCTGGTGCACGTAGCCGAAGCCCCGCGCCTCGCGGCCGCAGACGGCGCAGAGGCTCAGCCCAGCAAGAGCCGGGTCAGGGCCTCGCTGTCGGCCGGGCAGTCGCGGATCCGCTGCGAGGCCAGGACCACGAAGCGGCTGATGGCGTTGTCGGCCATGGCCGACAGATCGGGCATGGTCAGCGTGCGGATGGGCTGGTACAGCCGGCCTCTTCCTTCGAGCCATGTCCCGATCGCCTTCGCCGCCTCGCGCGTCACATGCGCCTGCCACTCGTCGTCGGTCATCAGCCGTTCAGCCAGGCGGGGCCGGCGGGCTGCGCCGGGGCGGCAGCGGCGGGCGCGTGCGCCGGCTGCTGCCAAGCGGGCTGTCCGGCGGCGGGAGCCTGGGCCGGGCGGTCGGCCTTCTTGCGCTGGCTCGGGCTGGGCGGCACCTCCTTGCCGTCCATCACCAGCGGCCATTCCTTCTCGTTGGGCAGCACCGGGCGGTCGAGCTTGTTCTTGTCGCCGTACTGCTCGCTCGGCTCGACCATGATCTTGGCGACGAAGGTGATGCCGCCGAGATCGGCGAGGCCGCGCAGCTGGCGCCTGGCCTTGGCCGCCTCGCTCATGTCGGCGGGGTCGAGGCCCAGCGCACTGTCGATCATGCCGCGGAAGATCCGTTTCGAGATGTTCCAGCCCACCGAGGCGCCCTTCTCGTCGACCTTGCCGCCGGCCACCGTGAAGCTGTGCCAGAACTTGCGCCGCGCATGCGGGCCCTCGGTGACGGTGAACTCGCAGTCCAGCGACAACACGTCGCTGCCGGCGGCCGCCGAGGGCTTGAGCAGGCCGCGATCAATTTCGAAGGGGCCGTCGACGCCGCCGGGGCGTATGGTCATGGCCACCTTGGCGAAGGTGCCGTCGGGAATGATCTCGCTGCTGCGCAGCGGCTCGGCATCATTGAGGTCGTACATGGGCAGGCTCCGTCAGAGGCTGTTGATCTTGGTGAGCAGGGCGCCGAGGTCCGGCGGCTCGGTGACGTCGAGGCGGCCCGAGCGGTCCTTGGCCGGCAGGCCGAAGGCATTGCCGGCGCGGCAGACGAAGCGGCGCTCGGCGCCGGTCTCGGGAGCGTGGCGCCACGCGTCGCCTTCGCGGTCAAACAGCGACAGCGTCAGCACCTGGTCGACGATGCCCGGCAGCTCGCGGGCCGCTTTGCCGCCTTCCATCTGCGGCTGCCAGGTGACGCGGTTGAAGTCGTCGGTGACCTTCTCCAGGATCCCGACGAAGATCACCGTCTTGCCCGGCGCGTGCTGCAGGTGCTTGAGCAGGGCGATCACCTCGCGGGCGAGCAGGCCGTAGGCACCGCGCGTATCGGGCTTTCCGGTCTTGTCGCTGAAGGCCTCGGGCCGCGTCTTGGCCCAGGCCATCGCCTGGCGGGTCAGGTCGGTGATGCTGTCGACGAAGATGATGCGCTTCGTCGCGATGCTGCGGGCGAGGTCGGGATAGGTGGCCACCAGGTGCTGGTGGTGCGCCTCGGAGAAGAAGCCGTCCGCCGCCACCGACGGATCGACGCCGCCAATGAGGCAGGCGATGTCGAGGGCGTCGGGGAAGGTGCGGATGGCGATGCTGTCGCCGGGCCAGCCCTGCACCGACTTCATGCCCGCCTCGAGGTCGACGCACAGCGTCTCCTGGGGCGGCAGGGTGCGCAGCTGGCTGGTCTTGCCGGCGCCGCTGGGCCCGAACACCGCGACGGTGGTCTTGCCCTGGGCTTCGGCGAGCCGCTGGTCGGCGGTGACGATGCGCAGCGCCATCACGCGTTCCCCTTGGCCGCGATGGCGTCGGCGGCGCGGTCGGCGCCGCGGCCGCCGGCCTGGCGGGCCAGCGCGTAGAGCTTGCGCAGGGCATGCTGGCGATCGGCGACGGCGTTGAACTCGGCCTCGACCTCCAGCAGGGCGAAGGCGATGTCGTCCAGGGTGGCGTCCTCGACCGGGATGTCGGCGCCGGTGAGGCGGATGGTCGCGGGCAGGGTTTCGAGGGCGTAGTGGCGCTTGCGCAGGGTGGCGATCGGGTCGGACATGGCGAGTGCTTCCTCGGATCTGGGTCAGGCGGCGGTGGTCAGGGTTTCCAGCGCAACGCAGCGGCCCCGCGGCCGCGGCCGAGCGATCAGGAAGTAGCTGTAGTCGTCGGTGCCGTGCCGGCGCTGGACCGGATGGGCGAAGCCGTTGTCGGCGGCCCAGATGGCCCGTCGGGCGACACGCACCAGTTCCTGGCGCTGCCGCTCCGGCAGGCGGGCGCTCTGCGGCACGGCGTCGATGGCCAGGAAGCCGCGGTGATACTCGATGATGTCGCCCGGCGCGGCCTGGCCGAGCCAGGCGCAGAGGGCGGTTTCGTCGGGAGTGGTGAGGTGATGGGTGGTCATGTCAGGCTCCTACTCGCCGCGCCAGCAATCCGTCTCACGCCGCGCGCAGGCCGGCAGCGGTCAGCGCCAGCCGGATCTCCTTCACCCGGCGGTACAAGGTGCTGCGGGCACCGCGCACGGCTGCCAGTTCATCGACGGTGCTGTGCGACAGGGCGGCGCAGAGTTCGCCGTCGCCGTCGCGCAAGATGCCGACGCCGCGCTCGACATCGAGGCGGTGCTCGGTGGCGGCGAAGCTGTCGGTCGGCTGACCATGGAGCGCTGCAAGCCCCTCGTCCTCGGCGACGAGATCGCCGCGGCAGATGCCCTCTCCGCCGGGGATCGCCTCATCGAGCGAGATGCCGTACAGGAGGCGTTCGCGGTTGACGCGAGCGGCGATGCGGCCGGCCTGGTGCCGCATAACGGTGCCGACGAACGCGCCCAGCGAGCCGCGCGCCGGGTCGAACGAGCGGAAGCGGACGATCAGGTCGAGCAGCAGTTCCTGGCGGAGGTCCTCGACATCGTCGTGGGACAGCCGGAGCTTGCGGCGCAGTCTGCGAGCCGCGGCGTCGGCCTCGCGGAGCAGGAACTGGAGGTCGGCGGGAGAAATCGAAGGGGGCATCGGTGGGGACCCTCGGTCATCGAATTGCGATGACCCAAGGCTGCCCGACCGGAACACCGGCTTGGTGGGGATGGGGTGGGAAAGTGGTGGGCGAGTGTGGGCGGAGAGCGGCTATGGCCGCAGATCGATGTCCTCAGCCGACAAGCCCAGCGAGTAGCTCGGCGGGTTTCGCCTGTTGCGTATCAGGTCACGGATGGCCCCGCTATTCGGCCGTCCGCCGGCGAGGCTGTCGCGCAACTCGCGAACGATGTCCCGGGGAACCCGGCCGGTCCGAGCCTCGATGTCGTTTGTCGAAACCGCGGGATGGCCGGCGACAACCCTCTCGGCCAGGAGCACGAGAAGCCGGTGCGGCTGGCCGGGGAGAAGAATGTCCCTGCCGTCGAGGATGGTCGTCCCCAGCGATTCGCTGATGACCAGGCGCGGCGCAAGCCGGCAAGCCGGTACCAGCCTATTGAGGTCGATTGCAAATGGCTTCAGATCATCGCTGCCGATCAATTCGCGTATGGAGAACTGCAGCACGCCGGCATCTTCGAGCCGGTGTGCCTCGGACGTCGGCAGGGTGGCCGTCAGCACGGTGATCTCGGCGTTCCGTGCCCTGTTTCGCAGCGCGGTGAGCAACGCCGGCTGCTGCGCGGCTGCCAGGGAGGGGATCAGGAAGACGGCGCGCTCCGACGAGAGGCCCATGTGCCAGACGCCGGGGAGTACCTCGGTCGGTGCCGGCATGCCGGTCGTGGCGGCTATGGCCTGCACCAGCACGCCAACGTTCACCTCGAAGGTCCGGAGATCAGCCGGATCGAGAACCGTATCTGCCCGCCGGTCTACCGGACAGACCGCCACCGGCCTGCCATCAAGATACTCGACCGGCCGGGCATCCGCATCGCAGTCGCAGGTCGCGCAGACGGACCACTCCCTGGCCGGCTCCTGCTCGACGAGCAGCCGCTGGCCAAGGAGGCGTTCGAAGTCCCGTCCGAAATGCTGCCGCGCCTGCCGGCCCCACAGGATGACCGGCGGGCTGGCCTCACTGAGCCGCAACAGAAGCTTCGGCAGGCTCTCGGTCGTGACAGAAACCATTTCGGCGCAGCAGATCCATGATGCGGGACTCGAACCGGTGGCGCTTGAAGGACGCCGTGCTCGGCGGCTTGATCTTGATCGTAACCTTGGCCGGGCGCCCGTTGGGCACACGGAACTGCAGCCGGAGCACGATGTGGCCGATGCGGAAGCTGTCGGGGCCGAATACGATCCCGCGGGTCGTCTCGGCCAAACGGGCGAGGGCGCTGTCGCGGTTGTCGCGGGCCACCATCGACCAGTGGACCCGGACGCTGCCCTCGTCGTCCGTGCTGATGCGGTCCACCTGCACCTCCACGATCTGCGCCCGTTCGATGTCGGGGTCGAAGGCGCGGTCGACGACGAATTCGAACCCCTGCCGCTCGATCGGCTCCAGCGTGTACAGGTTCTGGCTGTCGGCGCCGGCGAAGAAGTCCGGCTGCCCGAGCATGGTGCTGGCGAAGATTTCCGCGAAGTCGCGGCGCCGGGCCTCCGCAATCCCCCCGACCTTCAAACGGCCAGTAAGCGGTGAATAGGTGAGAACAGCGTGTCCGGCGGCCTGGAAACTGATCACCCGTTCCTGGTCCGCCTCGATCGCCGTGATGACGGTGATCGGCGTCCCGTGGGTGACGACGAGATTGATCTCGTCGTCGTCCTCGTACCAGGCCAAGCGGCAATAACCACCCTGCAGGTCGCGGGTGAACAGCTCGCGGGCCGCCTGCTCGAATTCACGCCGTGCCGCCTCCGTCAGCCGAGGTTCGACACCTTCATCGGCGCCGGCGAACTCGGTCAGGGTCAACCGTAGCTCCAGGACCAGGAGATCGGATGCGGCGTTGAACACGTCCTCGTGACCCAGGAATGCGAGCAGGGCGAGGTGCTTCGGATCGATGCGAACCGGCTGCCCTTCATCATCGACCGGCGGCAGCAGAACGATACCGCGGCGATCCGCCTGTTCCAGGAGGATGCGCATGCCGTTCTCGTTCCCCAGTTCGGCGATGCGGTGCAGGTCGGCGACGAGCCCTGGCGGAATTGTCGTCTCGGGCCCGCTGAAGAAATCGAGCAGGGCATCGCGGGCCTCTGCGTCCTCGCCGTCGAACACGGCCATATCGATGCCGCGCTGGTCCGGGCGTTGCCGCTCGAACAGCCGGCGCAGGAGGGCCAGATCGATCGTCTTCATGAAACGCGGATTAACGAACTTCTTCAGGTCCTTACCCATCGCGAGGTCTCCAGAACCGGGAATGATGTTCGAGTAATGTTCCTAACCCGGAATCGTGCCGGAGTCGATTCGAAAACGCGCAGTGAGACGGATCAAAGCAAGTCGGAGTAGTTGCTTGGAACGACTCCATGCAACGGTGCTCGAATGCGACCTGCCAACCCGCTATCGCCGGAGAAGATGTCCGCCGCCGAACGCCTCAACGAGGTCGGCCAGCTCCTCGCCGCCGGGCTGATCCGGCTGCGCGCGCGCAAGTCCAGAGCTTTATCTGCCGATCGTGGAGAAAGTCCGCTCGCACTCTCCCCCGACCAGAGCGGTCATGACCGGGACGAGACCCGCCTGGAGAGAGGGAGATGACCGACACCGTGCTGACCAGGGTGGCGGCGCTGAAGGAGACGCCGACGCCGCAGCTGAAGACGATGTGGCGCGAGCTATTTGATTCGGAGCCGCCGCCGTACAACCGCCGATTCCTGGAGAGCCGCCTGGCCTACCGCATCCAGGAGCTCGCCTATGGCGGGCTCAGGCCCGAGACCATCGAGCGGCTCGATGCCCTGGCCGACGAGGTCGACGGTCGCAACCCGGTGATGCGCCGCATCCGCCACGACGACCGGCCGATCGCTGGAACCCGGCTGCTCCGCGAATGGCAGGGCGTCGAGCACTGCGTCGTGGTGCGGGATTCCGGCTATGAGTACCAGGGCCGGCCCTACAAGTCGCTGTCGGCGATCGCCCGCGCCATCACCGGCACTCGCTGGAACGGCTGGATCTTCTTCGGCCTCAAGAACGTGAAGGTGCGGAAATGACGAAGCAGCCGACACACCCGGCGGCGGTGCGCAAGGTGCGCTGCGCCGTCTACACCCGGAAGTCGAGCGAGGAAGGGCTCGACATGGAGTTCAACAGCCTCGACGCCCAGCGCGAGGCCGGCGAGGCCTATGTCGCCAGCCAGCGTCAGGAGGGCTGGCTGCTGGTGCCCGACCGCTACGACGACGGCGGCTTCTCCGGCGGCACCCTGGAGCGTCCCGCGCTGCAGCGCCTGCTGCGCGACATCGAGGCCGGGCGGGTCGACGTGGTGGTGGTCTACAAGATCGACCGCCTGTCGCGCGCGCTGATGGATTTCGCCAAGCTGGTCGAGGTGTTCGACCGCCACGGCGTCACCTTCGTCAGCATCACCCAGTCGTTCAACACCACGACCTCGATGGGCCGGCTGACGCTCAACATCCTGCTGAGCTTCGCCCAGTTCGAGCGCGAGCTGATCGGCGAGCGCATCCGCGACAAGTTCGCCGCCTCGCGCAAGCGCGGGCTGTGGATGGGCGGTTGCCCGCCGCTCGGCTACGACGTCAAGGACCGCAAGCTGGTGGTCAACGAGGCCGAGGCCCGGCTGATCCGCCACATCTTCGAGCGCTTCCTGCAGGTCGGCTCGGCCACCCTGCTGGTCAAGGAACTGAACGCCGCCGGCCACCGCACCAAGTCCTGGACCACCCGCGACGGCAAGGCGCGCCACGGCCACGCCTTCGACACCGGGCTGCTCTACAAGCTGCTGCGCAACCGCGTCTATCTCGGCGAGGCGGTGCACAAGGGCCAGTCCTATCCCGGCGAGCACGCCGCCATCATCGACAAGATGCTGTGGGCCCGCGTGCACGGCATGATGGCGGGCACGGCGCCGCATGTGCGGGCGAACCGCACCCGCCGCCAGACGCCGGCGCTGCTGCGCGGCCTGATCTTCGGTCCCACCGGCTGCGCGATGACGCCCTGCCACACCCGCCGCGGCGGCAAGCTGTACCGCTACTACCGCTCGACCGACGCCATCAAGCGCGGCGCCGGCGCCTGCCCGATCGGCAGCGTCCCCGCCGGCGAGATCGAGGCGGCGGTGATCGATCAGGTGCGCGGCCTGCTGCGCACGCGGGAACTGGTGCTGAGCACGTGGCGCGCCGCCCGCGGCCACGGCGAGCCGATCCCCGAGCGCGAGGTGCTGGACAGCCTGCAGGGCCTCGATCCGCTGTGGGACGAGCTGTTCCCCGCCGAGCAGGCCCGCATCGTCCAGTTGCTGGTCGAGCGCGTCGACCTCGGCACCGGCGGCATGGACATCCGCATGCGCACCGAGGGGATGGCGACGCTGGTGACCGAGCTGCGCAGCCGCCCCGCCGACCAGAGGGCCGCGTGATGACCGCCGGCCGCCTCAGCCGCGACGGCACCGCCCTGACGGTGCACGTGCCGATGGCGCTGCGCAAGCGCGCCCGCAAGATGGTGATCGCTCCCGACGGCACCACCGGCTGGGCGCCGCCGCGGGCGCGAATCGACAACACGCTGGTCAAGGCGCTGGCGCGGGCGTGGCGCTGGCGGAAGCTGCTCGAGGCAGGACGGTACGCCTCGGTCGAGGAACTCGCTGCGGCGGAGCGGATCAACCCCTCTTATGTAAGCCGCATCCTGCGGCTGGGGCTGCTGGCGCCGGACATCGTGGAGGCGATACTGGACGGGCGGCAGCCCACTCTGATGCAGTTGGCCGACTTACTGACTCCGTTCCCGCTATATTGGTCAGAGCAGCGAGCCCGATTTGCACCAGAATGATATCGGCAGATCGACCTTGCGCCCCTAAGGTTTCGCCAGTCCGACTACAACAGTGATAGCCTTCGCGGGATCAGCTTTTCGCTAGCCACTCGCAACATTGCGAACGCTTGTCTGTTGTGCTCTGGCCCGTAGCTGACGTGAATTGGGCGATCTTTTCCATAGAAGTATAGCCTATCAAATGGTGTATTTGTTGCAATCCACTTAGCCACTTCGAGCATATCCTCGTCCTTCACGATGAAGTCGCATGCAGCTCCAAGGCGTGGGCAGATTGGCTTTCCCAGGCGGTTGAGTTCGTGGGCGGCATGCTGGTCTAGATTTGGCGCGACGCGGGCGGGAATCAGTTTCGTCAGCTCGGAGCACGAGAATCCATAGGTGAGCTCGATGCTGCCATACCAGTCGATGACGGGGTCGAGTATGTTCTCCGCCAAAGCCCTAAGTGCCTTGTAGCTGCCTAGCTGCCGTGGGAGGTTCGGTAACCCGGTACGCAGTACCGTTTCACCACAGACAATCAGATCCCGGTAGGTCAGGTGAGCTCCGCAGCGGTCGTCGAGCGCAGGCGGCTGGTCGTCGGCTACGATGGCGTTGCCGTCGACCTTCAGTCCACTCTCTCGCAATACCTGGTGAAGCTCAGCTTCGGATGGACCTCGCGAAAGCTCGTCAACCTCAACCAGCTCCTCGATGCAGCGGTCAAATTCGACCTGTTCTGCGTAGCCTGCCATCTCCTCATTCATGTACCGGGTCTTGAGGTAGAGTGTGACAGGCATGAACTCCGTATCCGGCCCGTAACTGAAAACTCGGACATCCTGGGTGCGCAGGTTGACCTTGACGCGCTGGACGACCTTGGGGAGCGGCGCGCTGAAGTTGTCGCACCGCATCATGGTGACCTTGCCGGACGCCAGGTGGATCTTCACTAGGTCGGCCATGGAGACGTCACCATAGAGCACCCCGGCGCAGCCCACGTAAACCCGGAGGACAGCAGGCAACCGCTCTACCAGCGAGCTGTGCAGCTGGAGTGACTTGCCTTCGATGAGCCATCCCAGGCCCTTCTCGGCGGCCCGTTGGGCAGTCTGGGTGATGGCGTCCGGCGCAGCAACCTCGGCCATCAACCCGTCTGCGGCCGCGGTCGCGCTGGCATAGTCGCCCCAGAAAGAGCGGACGTCTCGCTGCAGAGTGATGTCCAACTGCCGGTATGGCTTACGGCGGGTGAACCGCTGCAGGGCTAGGTAGACCAGGATGTCCTCAGTGCGCTGGGCACGGGCCGCTTCCATGGCCTCATGGTCCAGCAGTTCCCAAGCAGCCTTCATGGCTCGGCCGAGGCTGCCGAAGGCCGTCTCCAGCTCTTGGTGATGGTCGAACTCGTCAAGGGCCGGTTCGCGACCCAGTTCAGTCCAGCGGCGACATAGCTGGCCGAACTCGACCGGACAAACCTCCCACGGGTCGGGCTTGGGTGGTTTTGGCTCCTTGGGTGGCCTCGGCGCCGGTGGAAGCTCGACTTTGGGCACCCGGACCTTGGGTTCCTTCGGCGGCTTGGGCGGTCGAGGCAGACGCGGGACGGGCGGCCTCAGGAATCTGACGCGGGTGCGTGACCTGCCAATCTGGAAGCGCTGCTCGGCGGCGGGATCTTTGAACACCGAGAACACGCCAGGTGCCAGGGCGATGGCACCGGTGCGCAGCGTGCCCTCTACGTACTGCCGAAGCTCTGCCTGGCTATAGTATTTCTGGAAGGTGTTGCGGCGAGTGAGTACGCCATCGGCGTAGGGCTTGCCCTTCACCTCGTCTTCGGAGGCCAGCATGGCCGAGACGCAGAGGGCGACGTCGGCAAGCTCATAGGCCCGCTGTAGCGCCTCCCGTCGCTCAGCCGGGTCCTCGATGACGTTGATGACGAAGCCCAGGTTGACGAATTGCGCCCGGTGGATGGGGTTGCCGGGGGCGTAATGCGGGTCCCAACCGGCCGCAGCTATACCAGCCGACCGCAGTCCCGCAATGTCGTCGCCGCGGCCGCAGCCGTAATCGAACACGGTGGTCGTGGTGTCGATTAGCCCCAGCCGAAGCATCGCCGCCATCGGCGCCGACAGGCTTTGGCGGGAGAGCGCCGTCAGATGGCGGAATACAGGCAGGCCATCGCCAGGATCGATCCCCTCATCGCCATCACTATCGTCTTCAACATTGCCGACGGGCACCACGTCGTGGCCGACTACCCGGTAGCCACGCTCCCGTAGCAGGGCCTCCCACTGCAGCCGGAAGCCGATCCTGACGGTGTCCTCGAACAGGCCCAGGCCCTCAAGGTCCGCGGTCAGTTTGGCGAAGCGTGCGACGTCCTGGTGCCCTGGAGGAAGGAACAGTTCTTTCCTGTGCAGGATAGGCGGGTTCTGGGAATCGCGGTAGTCGCGGTAGGTGAACCGCCCGGAGGCCGTGTCGACCTTCCAGGACCGTGCCAGCGCGGGAAATGGTTGGTCGAAGAAGGCCGGGTAGTCGAGGAGCGAAAGGGAGTCACCATGCAGGTCCACGCGTACGACGTTGAAGGCGCCCTCGCTGAGGCCCGCTCGTTGCCGGGCCGTTGCCACGGCCGCCTGTGTCGCGGGGGCGGATTGTTCGAGAGCCGAGACATGCAGGTAGTGCCGCAGCCCGATGACCTTACCCGCGGCGCGGGCCTCGGCTTCCATTCCCGGGGCTCCCTGTTCGCCTGTTCGTTCGAGACCAGTATGATCAAAGCACCTGGCGATCTCTTCCGACAACCGCACCCTAGTCGGGTTGAAGCCCATTGCACCCGACGAAAGCCGTAGAGCTGTCGGTGCATGCACGAGAGGGGGCGAACTCTAGAGCTCGATTTCGGCACTCAGGACCGACATTCTTAGCTTCGGCCGATCTCTCGACCTCGGTGCAAAATCTCTCCAATCGCGGCTCTTCGATAGCTGCCCGTAAGGAAATGCCCGATCCAGTCCTTAAGCACTGCCCATGCGTCTTCGGCCGCCAATCGGTTCCCGTCTTCGGGGACTGCATCTCGGATAAGCGCCATGGCCTCTGTGTCGCTGATCCCAGTGGCCGCCCGCCGGTCGATCTCGGCCAGGAGAGGCATGGCCCGCACATGCGCAGCAACGTGTATCAAAAACATGTCCCGGCTAAGTCCTGTCGGAACGCCCAATGCCTTTAGGTCCGCTCGCGCGGCCTCTACGTTGGATGTGAGAACCTTCCAAAGATCGGGCGTTGAAGCGTACACGGTCCAGAGCTGGTCAGGGCGCGTGCAGCGCGGAAGCCAGGTCTTTGGCGGCGGGGCGGAAGGGTCCTCCAAGAGATTAGATGGGATGGCACGCCTTTCCGGGAGCGCCTCAGCGGCTCTCCTAAGATCGTCCCTCATAGCAGCCGTTGCGGGAGTGGCGGCGTCGAGCATCTCCTTCACGAACGCCACAATGTCCGGATGCTCGGCGTGGACTTCGACGAGCAGCTCAAGATTGGGTGGTGCTGTCCAGCCGAGTGCCCGGCCGGTGACGTTCGCGGAGCCAACCAGGCAACGCGAGCCAGAATAGAAGAGCTTCGCGTGGAGTGTAGGCAGCAGCAGAAGGCGGCTCCCCGACCGAGCGGCGAGCCGATTGAAAACCTCCAGGTCCGATATCCCGGCCGCCACCTCTTCCGGAATCCATCGCGTGACGCATGTCACCTCAGTCGATACTGGGAGGGCTTCGAGGATTCGGGCGAGCGCATGGTCCTTAATGAATGGCGCCGCGACCAGAAACCTCCCGGTCGCCCCGGCGCAGAGGTCCAAGACCCTATCGCCCAAAGCGGCAAGCATTGGGTCAGCCTTCATCGTCCGTCAGGAAAACGCGGGCCATCTTGCCCCATTCCTGGCGCATCTCGTTGATCCGGCCCCGGTTGGGGACGTCCTCCATCTCATAGCGGGCCCACGCGGCGAAGAGCATCCGCATGGTGTCGGAGGCGTTGGCGATCCTTTCCATGAGGTCCTTGTCGGTGGCCGTTTCCAAGTCCCCGTCAAGCGCGAGGACGAGCTGGCCGTAGGCAGGGTGGGCGGTGTTGAAGATGATCTCGGTGATGCCCCCCGGCCGCTGCTCGACCTTGAAAAAGGCATAGCCGTCCAACTCCGCCTCAACGAAGATGACCCGCTTCCCCCGCTTCTCCACAGCGTCCGCGATCTCGTTGGCCGCGCGTTCCGGATAGTTCTTCCGCTTCACTAGGTCATCGACCAAGCTCTGCTTCGCTTCGTCATCGAAGACCTGGTTGTCCTGCTCCGTCTTGTAGCCGCTCTCCGCCCGTTCCTTGAACTTGGTCGAAGCCCGGTCCTCCACGGACGTGTCCTCATGGCGACGCCCACCGCCCGACCGGAGTCCTTTGGTCTGATCTTTCAGTCGCGCCCGGACCTGCCTGATCTGGTCGTGGATGTACTGGGCAATGTCCATCAGCTCGGCGCGGGGGTCCCCCTCCTCGCGGAGCCGGTCCTTGAGCTCCTTGTAACGCTCCCCGGCCTCGGCCTCTGATTCCCAGTCGAACTGTGCCATCGCGGAGAAGGTCGTGGCGGCCTGCTTGTTGTTGGGGACGCCAAACACCTCGTCGAGGGCCGGCGGAAACTCCACCTCCACGCCCCACCAACGCTCGACCGGGTCGTAGCCGTTGGCCCAACCTGGATCGAGATCAAGCTCGCGGCCGGCACGGAGGATGGAGACGCCGATGTTCTTGGCGGCATGCTTGCCGTAGGGCTGGTGACCGCGGTCGGTCCCGGTATCCGGGACCGTCTCGGGGCGGGCCCAGCTGATCCGGGCGAACACACTGTGCTCGCTTCCCTCGAAGGGGACGACAAACTCCTCGTCGGGCCCCCACGGCTGGAACATGGGAGAGCTTTCGAACGGCGCCGGGGTCGAGGACGGCGTCATTAGGTAGAGCGGGTCGTTAACCCTCGCGTCCCTGCCGAACGTCTCGGTGTCGTTCTCCAGCGCGACCAGGCGGATGGCCACCTTGCCGGCCCCGATGAACTTCCTGTACATGCGGCCGGCCAACGCCTCGGTGTTCTCCAGGGTCGCCCTCGCCCCGCGCCAGGTCAGCCGGTGCTCGTCGAACCCCTGCCATAGGACAAGGGTGCCGGTCGTGCCGAGGCTCCTGGCCCTCGCCCGCCATTCTGGCGGCAGAGGGTCATGCACGGGTTCGGGGACCTTCTGCAGCCGCCCCGCCTCGATCTCGTCGACGTCGAGGTAGGTCCGCATCGCATTGTCAGGGCCGTTCTGCCAGCTCCAAACGTCAAGCCTGCGGCATTGGGAGATGGAGGAATTGGGGAGGCCCATCCCGAACCGGCCGATCCCGGAACGGTCGTTCAGGTGGCTGCCGTTGCCGAACTGGAGCGCCTCGCGGAGGACCTTCGGCGACATCCCGTGGCCGTTGTCGAGAACCCCTATCTGGCTGATGCGTCGGCGCTCGCGCTCGCTGACGAGCTGGCGCTCCTCGATGCAGAAGACCTCGACGTCGGTCGCGCCGGCCTGCACCGAGTTGTCGATGAGCTCCGCCAACGCGTAGGCCGTGTTCCGGTAGCCGCTGTCGCGCATCGCCTTGACGGCGAGATGGGCCGGGATGATTTCCCCATCCATCCCCACCCGGGGTGCTTCAGCGTTCATTCCAGACGTCCTCCCAATTCGTGAATGCATCGGCGACGCTGCCGAAGCCGGGAAGCTGCGGATCGACGACAGTCACGATCTCCGCCTCCGCGTTTCCCCCCGCCCTCGGCCCCCGCGTCGCCCTTCCCACCATCTGGCTGAAGAGCACCAGCGACCGCGTGGGCCTGGCGATTATCGCGGCGCTCGTCGCCGGAGCGTCAAACCCGGTCGTGAGCACCCCGAAATTGCACAGGACCATGGGACGCGGGTCCACGCTCCTGAACCTCCTGACGACGCGCTCTCGCGTGGCCGGGTCGGTCTCGCCGGTGACGACGTCCGACTCGTGTCCCCTTGCCGAAAGGATGGCTGCCAGAAGCCGAGCATGGCCCACGGTTGTGGCGAAAAGGATAATCCGCTTGTGGCGGTTGAGCAACTCCTCCGCTGTGGAAATTATCCGCAGGTTGCGCCGCTGGTCGTCCGCCAGGCGGTCGAGAAGGGTTTGGGGCAGGTCTAGGGCATCCGCCATGGCGGCGATGTCCGCGTCCCCCACCCGGAGACCCGATTCCGAATTGAGGGTCCTGAACCTGGGACGGGCGAGATAGCCCTCGGCGATGAGGTAGTCGACCGGGTTCTCATAGCGTTCGACCTCAAGCATCACCTTGGCGTTGCCGAAGAAATCCGCGAGCCGCGCGTCCGCGGCCACGTCCGCCCACGTCCTGCCTGGGGTCGCCGTCAACCCAAGCAGCGCGTTCCGGGGGCGTTTGGTGTGGAGGGCGGTGATCAGCGCGGCGTAGGTCGGGGCGATGGACTGGTGCGCTTCGTCCACCACGGTCAGCGTCGCCCGGTCCCCAAGCTTCAGGAGCAGGTTCGGATCCCGCTGGGACAACGAATGCAGCTTCCCAAGCCCGGCGACGACCAACCCGTCCCGGGCCTCTTCCAACTGGGGGCTGTGGTCGCCCCAGAACCGATGGAGGGCGATGGGACGGTTCCCCAATGCTCCCCACGCCTTCTCGAACTCGGAGGCCGCCTGCTCCAGAAGCTCGGCACTCTGGGCGAGCCAGCAGACCAGCGAAGGGCCGCCGACGGAAAGGTGCTCGGCCACGACGTGCATGGCCGTCCGCGTCTTGCCGGCGCCGGTGGGCATGTGGAGGACGACCTTTCGGGGGAGCTCCGCCAGCGCCGCATGGACCCGACGAGCCGCCTGCCGCTGGTGCTCAAAAAGACCGTAGGCCGGCGGGACCTCCATTGAGGAAGGGCGTTGGCCGCCGCCGGCCCGGGGATCGGCCACGACGCCGAAGAAGGACATCAGGACGGGCAGAGCCTCTTTCGCGGATGCGGCCGCGGAGAGGTCGCGGTAGAGGGTCTTGCCGTCCTTCACCCCCAGGCGGGTGGACAGTTCCCTGGCCTTCGGCAAGGGCAGCATGTCGATCAGCCTGTTCCGGACGTCCGGATCCCGGAGGGATCGTTCAGGGTCAAGCATCCGGGCCGCAAGGTTTCTCAACCCGGTGAGCGAAGCCAGCCCGGGGTCGAGGACCTCAAGCACACCGACTGCCCCTTCGCCCACGAGCGCGCGGAGCGGCCTTTCGGGAGCCTTGTCGAGCAGGTTGCGGATCGATATCCCCGGGGCCGAGTCCATCCCCACCTCACTTGTGGCAGCTGATGCAGACCTTAGCGGACCCGTAGAGGAGGTCGAGGTCAAGGGGTTCCGGCGCCGTGCGGAGGGGATTCGGAATTACCTTGTCCCGCAGGCGGGCGAGGCGCCGCTCATGGTCCTCCCTGATCTGGCTGATCCGCTCCGGCCGCGCGAGCTCGTCCAGCGACTCCCCTTGGCTCCAGGTGAACGGCGAGCCGTGGTCGACCGCGTTCTTCTCGTAGGTCTTAGCCTCCTCGAACGCGTCCGGATGCTCCTCCATGAGCCGCACCCATTCGATCTTCTGCTGGTAGAAGCAGAAGGTGCAGCCGCTTCTGGACCGCCACCGGTAGTATTCGGGGAGCCCGACTCCCGATGCATCGAGGAGTTCGAGGACGCCTGCCTTGTCGATCCCGCTCTCCCGGAACGGAAGCCGCACCGACAGGTTGGGGTGGGTGGACGAATAACCCTCCCGGTAATCCTCGTCCGCCCGGATCGCCACGTAGCTGACCGCATTCCCACCCTTTTCGAGATGAGGCCGAATCCATTCCTCGAATGGCCGGATCTTAAGCTGCCTCGTGCACCAGCGCGTCTTTGGCGAAGGGAGGAAATGCTTGTATTGCTTCAGCCAGAAGTCAAAGTCCCGGTCGGGGTTAAGGCGCTGTATTGGCTTGCCCAAGCGGCCCTCGAGCCGACCGAGGAACTCATAGACCTCCGGGAGTTCCTTGCCGGTGTCGGTGAAGAAATACTCGATATCAAGCTCGGGGTGGTTCTCTCGCATGAACAGCGCCAAAGCCGCGCTGTCGCGTCCCCCGGACAGCCCGAGGACGTGTCTGGTCGGCAGGCCGCTCAACGCTTTTCTCCCACAGCAAGGGTTGGGGAGGCCTCCTCCTCGGCCTCCAAGAGTCGGGCGCCAAGCTCCGCGACTGCGGCCAACGCGACGTCCCGTTCTACCCTTCCTTTGGCAATGACCGACAGAAGTCTGTCGGCCAGCAGCTCCACCTCACGCCGTTGGTTGGCGCCGACGCTGAAGTCCGGCATCAGCGGGGCCGGCCGCGCCGGGTCGCTGATGTAGATCGCCATCGCCGTCCGGCGGTCCATCCGGCCGCTGACGTGAGCCAATCCCTCGGCCTTGAGGAACTCCTGCGCCAGTGACGCGATCTCCACCCGGGCTTGAGCAACATCGCGGTCGACCCAGTCTCTCGGCGGGCGGTTGGCTGCGAGGCTCGCGATTCCTTCGATCTCCTCCTCTGCGCCGGAATAGTTGACGAGGCGGGTTGCGAACGCGTCTAGGCGGTAGTTTCCGGTCAGGCCCCGCACCGTCTCGGCCCGCCGGTGGAGCTCGGCGAGCTCTTCGGCGTCCCCTCGGCGAATCCGCAGCTCCCGCAGCATGACGGACTCCAGGTCGCGGAGCATCATGGGGTAGGCGGAAACGAGCTCCGCGAGCCCTTTCCTTACCGAATGCACCACCTCCGTAGCATCTGGCTCGTTGCTCCCGGCTAACCCGAACACATCGGGGAGGTCGTCGAGCATAAATTTGTTCGGATCGTCGGCGAGCTTGGCCAGATTGCGGACCTTAAGGGCAGTGGGCGACAAGCTCGCAGTCTTCAGAACCCACGGACGCAAGTCGGTGACCACCCCTACGAGTCCCCTGGCCACCTCAAGCGGCTCGAAGAAGCCTTGTGCCCCGGCGGCTTCGCCGCGCTGTTCGGAAATGGCGTCCGCCACCCCGGAGAGCACTCTTCTGTGAAAATCCGAGATCGAGCTCCATCGGAGACGGACCGCCGAGGGCTCCTGAGCTAGCCGGTCTACGAACAGGGACGTCAGTTTGGGCTGGAATGTCCCATCCAAGTAGACGGCGAGGCTCCCGGCCTTGGAAAGCAAGAAAGCGACTGCAAGCACCGGGAGAAGGCCGTCTTTGACACCGAACGGCGGGGCCTTCCAGACGGCATAGAGCTGGCCGAAATCCGCCCCCTTCCTGCCCGCCTGCCGGAACATGTCCTCCGCTGACCGCCATAGCGGGGCGAGTCCTGCGGGGTCACCCGGCGGCGGCTCCTTAAACCCGTGCTTGTCCATTCCACGGGGACCATGCAGTCCGGTCACCTCGAGTAGCGAGACAAAAAGCCCGCCCTCGGCGGGAAAGCCCTCAATGCCCAACCTGGGGAGGCCGGGGTTCTCGACCATGGCCTTGAGAAGGGCCTTCTGGGCCGCGACCGCGTTGCTCGACGGCTTCAGCCGGTTCAGGAGCTCGTTGCTGATACTGGGTGTATGGGGGAAGCGGGCGTCGGCGATCTGCGACGCGGCAGCGTTCAGGCCAGCAAGCCCGGCCCTTCCGGAGACGGACAGGAGCTCCCTGTCGCCGCCGACTTTCGCGATCCAGTCGGCGGAAAGGAATGCCTGCCGCACCCGTTCCTCAAGGTCAGCGGCTGACCGGGCGATCCGAGCATCCACCTCGCGCCGGGCAACCGCGTCGCCGTTCAGTTCCGAGCGCTCCGACCGCACGGCCTCCAGGGCGAGGAGCTCAGCCGCGATCTCCCTGATCGAGAAGCTATCCCGCGCCCAACCGACCGCCACCGGGGCGTCCCCGACGGCTTCTGCCGCCGAACGCCAAAGCCTTTTCGCTCTCGGCTCAGCTTCCCCTTCCATGCCGATTAGCAGCAAAAAGAGACCGTCTGCGCCGTTCCGCGGCCGGTAACGCCTGACCCACTCTTCGCCTTCGGAGAGCGGCGCGATGTCCACGTCGAACCACCTCAACGCGCCGGTCTGGTGGTAGTGCCTCTTGGCGAGGATAGGCTGCAGCATCGCCATACTACGGAGCCGGTTGAAGTCGATCCCCGTCATCCGCGCCGAGGCCTGGTCCACGGCCGCATCGATATCGAAGTCGCTTCCGGCGTAGATCGCGTATGCCCCGAGATGACGCTTAAAAATAACGACCGACCACTTTCGCAGCTCCTCCAGCATCCGGTCGAGCCGGTCGGTGCCGAGATGTGGCAGGGAGAGCGCGAGAACCTCGGGGGTGGGGAATAGTCCCGAGCGTTCCTTGAATAGGTCGACGACTGCGATCGTCTTAATGAGCTCAAGGTGGTCGAGGTCGCCGCCATTAGCTTCGCAGCGCTCGATGGCGTCGACCGCGAGCGACCACCGGTGCCCGTCCGGGGACGCCAGAATCGACGGTTCCAAGTTAGCCCTGAGGTAATCCCACAGCAGCGGAGGGCGATACGAAACGCCAGCGTCCAGGGGCGTGGCCTTTAGGAACTCCTGGAAGCCGTAGGGCTCGGCCGAATTCAGGAACCCGAAGACGCTCCGCTGGTTCTGCCCGAACCGCCGCCGGGAGAGGGGGCCCAGAAGGCTCGCGACGACCGGATGGAGTGGCCAGCAGGCGGTAAGCTCGTCTCCCAATCCAGCCGCCGTCCCAGGGCGATTCTTGCGGATGGCCTCTGCGATCCCCTCAGGCGCTGGGCCTCTCGGCGGGGTAACGGACGAGCTGATCGCCCGCGCGATGAGGGACACCTGCTCCTCGCCGGCGACGTTGATGGGGATATCAATAAACCGCCCTTGGATCTTCAGCCATTCATCCCGGGCTTCCCTGGTCAGCCGGCTTCCGTAATCATCGAATGCCTGATGGAGGATCCCGACGATGACCAGCCGCTTGCCGCTCCTGTTGGCCGTCTCCGCCAGCTGCTGAAACACGTATACGTCCGTAGCCCCGGAGGCCGCCTGGTCCAGGAACTTGCCCATCTCATCGATCACAAGAAGCAGCCCCGCCCCGGGAATCGTGGAGGCGACCTCCATCAGCCGGGTGGGCAAGTGGTCGGAGCAGCGCTTCCGATTCCGCGGACGCACCGCCGCGTCCAATGCCTCCGCGATCGCAGCCTCAGGGTCGCCTCGCCGTCCGACGACCGGAACTACCGTCCACCCCTTCTCATCGGCCCCCATGAACGCCTCGACGCGCTCCGCCGACTGCGCCCCTATGGCGGCCCTCGCCCGGTCGCGAAGGCCTCCGGAGGGTCCGATAAGGGACGCCAGGGCCACCGCCAAGCTGGATTTGCCGCTGCCGTAGGGTCCCGTCCAGGTGAAGGCGCCATGGCCGGTCTCAGCGAACTGCCGCCCCATCGAGAGGAGCGCCTCGGCAATTGACGGCGGGCAGATGAAGCCCTCCAGAGCATCCCTATCGGCGAGGTCGGCATCGACCCGGATGGACTTGCGGAAACGCCTGTCGACGCGGACCACGTCCGAAAGGGCCCTCATGCCTCCCTCCCATGCATTGCCTTGGCGATCAACGCGGTCACGAGCGTCAGCGGCATCACCGAGAGGATGTCGTGGGCGTAGACCTGCCTCATCCCAGTACTCTCGTCCCAGCGGATGGCGCCTTTGGTCAGGTCCGCCAGACCGGCCAGCCGATCGGCCACCGATTCCTCGTCAAGCATGAACACCCGCCCCGGCGAGCCCGGCTCGTGGGTGATCGCCTCAACCGTAAACTCCCGGCGGGTCGGGTAGAGCTGCGTCCAGAAAGAGTGGAGGCCGTAGAGGAACACCTCGTCGGGAAGGGTGGGTTTCGGTCCACGCCTGAACCCGAATGCGGAGCCGACACCGAGGGGCTGGAGGAGGCCCAATTCGCACAATGGCGATTCGAGGTTGTCCTCGTGCGCCCCCTTACCGGAAGGCGATTTGGCGAGATAGGTGCGGACGAAGCATTCCACGTCCCGACGGACCGTCGTCTCGGTGATCCGGGTCTCCTTCATTCGGCCCGATTCCCGGAGGGCCGCGATCCTTCTCATCAGAAGAAGGGTCAAGAGGTCACGGTCGACGGCAGGCTCGTTGAGCTCGTTGAACGCCCAGTACCAAGTGGTCGACCGGCCGGGGATCGAGGCGAGGTGCCAATGAACCAGCCAGAGCGACGCTGGATGCTCGAGGTAGGGGTCCCCGCTCTCCGCTAGCAGGGCGTCCCCAAGCGGCGTCGGGACGGGCCGCCCCTGGCGCTGGCCGTCTTCATCGTCAAGAGAAAGTATGCCTGCGGCCAAAGCCCAGTGGCGCATGGAAGCAACCATATTCTTGCCCACCCCAAATACGGCGATCGCCGCCTCGTCTGTGAAGGCTGTCCTTGGGTCGGCTCCGTCAGACTTCGCGAGCCTGTTTACTTCATCGAAGGCCTTCTTCAGCCACCCATATCTGAGCGGGAATGTCTCATGTCCTGCAAATTGCAGTTTGAAGCGCTCGTCATCGAGAAGGCTGCGGGCCATAATGGATCCGGGGTAATGTGGTGCCGGTTGAAGCTATGCCCAATAAGAGGTATATCGTCAAGGCGAGCGACTGGCGGCAACCGCCAGTCCGGTTCTGAGGCAAGGATGGCAATAGGCGGGTCGGATCATCGCGCCGGAGCGGATGTAGAGTCGGGCATTTACCTCGACTATCAAGCGTCCACGCCGCTCGATCCGCGCGTCTCGGAGGCTATGGCGCCGTATTGGATTGAACGCTGTGGCAACCCACACTCAGGGGAACACGCCTTCGGTTGGGCGGCCGACGAGGCGGTAGAAAAGGCTCGGGCGCAGGTTTCGGAGGCCGTTGGTGCCGACCCGGACGAGATCGTATTCACGTCGGGGGCTACCGAGGCTAACAACATTGCTGTTCTGGGCATGGCAAGGGCGGCCGATCGTGCGCGAACGAAGGTAGTCGTCAGCGCCATCGAACATAAGAGTGTCTTGGCCGCTGCGCGGGCATTGGCTGAAGAGGGATATGAGGTCGCCGTTGTCCCTGTGGACCGGGACGGGGTTGTCGATCTTGCCGCTGTTGAGGCGACTGTGGACGGCCGGACGGCCGTGGTGTCGATAATGGCGGTGAATAATGAGATCGGAACGGTTCAGCCGATAAGCCGGATCTCGGAGGTCTGCCGCGCGGCCGGTGCGCCGCTCCACGTGGATGCCGTGCAGGCGTTGGCCTTCCTACCCATCGACGTCGAGGAAATGGGGGTCGACCTCTTGAGTCTGTCGGCGCACAAGGTGTACGGCCCCAAAGGTGTGGGTGCCCTCTATGTCAGGCGTGCGCTGCGTCCCCGGCCACGCCCGATCCTGTTTGGGGGTGGCCAAGAGGGAGGGCTTCGCCCGGGTACATTGCCTGTCCCATTGGTGGTGGGCTTCGGCGCCGCCTGTTCAATATTGATTAGGGAGCGCGAAAACGATACCGCCCATGCGCTTAGCCTACGAGATGCGCTGCTTCACATAGTGTATCATAGGATACCAAGCGCAAGGATAAACGGTACTATGCGAGCTCGGCATCCAGGCAACCTTAACCTCATGTTTCCAGAGGTTGAGGCGAATATCTTGATAAACCATCTTCAGCCACAATTGGGTTTATCTTCTGGATCTGCATGTGCATCGGGATTCCAGGAGCCATCACACGTCCTCAGAGCTATGGGCCTCACCGAGTCTGAGGCCATGTCATCGATACGCTTCGGTTTTGGTCGGTTCACGACTGAAGCAGATATCGAACGAGCTGCAATGCTCGCCTGCTCCGCTGTGCAATGGTTGACGGAATCGCTTGCGCAATAGAGAGAAATGGCCCGGGGCCGGCCCGGGCCATGATCAATGATTAGATTACGTCCTTCACTTTGCCCATCAAGGTGTCGATGAACCGCCCCCAATCAGCGGTGAAGTCGTCGAATTCGTTCGGGTCGCTCGTCATCGACAGCGCCTTGCCGTACGCGAGCACCATCAAGGTCAATCCCTCCACGGCCCGGCGTGCAGCTTTCACGGCGTCGTCGCCAGAGACTGCCCCAGCATCCATCTCCGCAATTTGACTGAGCGGGTGCCACAGTTCGCGGTAGAAGCGATGACGGGTATTTAGCCGAATGATCACCTTATTCCCCAAGAGCCGCACATCAATGAACTGCTTGCCCGGAAAGTTGACGGATTCGAGAACGTAGGGGAGAGCTCTCATCCGATCGACGTAGGTTTCCAGCTCCTCCTTGCTCGCGTCGTGCCCCGTATCCCGGGCAAGATCCTCAAGCTCGCTCCGGACGACGTCCTCCGGAGCCGGCGGCACGCGCGATCCAGGCAGCAAAGCGTCCACATCGGCGGCAGCGTTCAGAATGGGGTTGTGCTCGCCATTGCGAGACTTGTCCTTCTTGGACGCCTCGCCCCAGCGCTCGTCGAGCTTCTTGCGGGCCTGCGGCAGGTACTTTCGTAGCACCTCCCGAAGTTTATCTCGAAGGTCCCCGTGGGGCTCGACACCGCGCTTAACGTTCCGCACCCCGAAGTAGGCGTCGAGCTCAGGGCTAAACGCGACCTCGATACCGATGAATCGGTCCGGCTCAGTTACGCCCCAGGGAAAGATGCGCGGCACGTTCGTGTATGCAATCTCTCGCCCTCGGCGCATGAAGCTGATGGAGCCCTCGTTCTCGGGAACACGCAGGTCCTTGGCAAGCCGATCTCTTCCTTTTCCACGTTCACGTGTCACTTGAGTTGGGTACAGCGTAATCCGGATGGTCGCCTTGGAGCCTCCGACCTTAATCACTTCCTCCCAGATCAGCTCCGCCGGGAAATGGTCCACGCGGTCTTTTCCCTTGCCGTCCTGACCCCGATTCAATTCCTTGCTGAGGACGTGGTCGGCCCATGTGTCGGTCATCAGGAATAACGGATCGTGCGGGAGTAGGTCTTGCCCATTCACCTCGATCCGTATCCCGGCATTGATGAACTCGCGGAATACCCGCGAGAGGTCCTTCACCACATCTTGAACAAGGCCGTTGTAATCCGGCGCCATCCGACCTTCCTCAAGCCGATCCACTTTGCTCCACAAAACGAGGGTGCCCTTTCCCGCTGGGAGAAGGTTCTCAAATTCGGCTGGGACCCGGCTCTCGGTCGGAGCTGCAATGCCGGCGTACTCGACGCCATTCCTTTCTTCCTCGAGAGCTTCCTCAAGGTCGAAGTAGGCATGCATCCATGGCTGCTTCGGCGACTGGCGGCTCCAGACGTCGAGACGTTGGCCAAAATTCAGGGCCGCAAGTTTGGCTCCCACGCCGTACTTGCCGATGGTGTCAGTTCGCATGTAGCGGGTCGAGAAACCCACGATCGGATAATGCCAGAGGGTGTCGACATCCATGCCGTCGCCGTCATCCGATATGGCAATCTCATGCACAAGCTTCTTGCCGCCCCTTGTGGTTTCACGCAGGTCAAGGCGGATCTGGCGGGCGTTCGCCTCGATAGAGTTGTCGACGACTTCGGCGAGCGCCGTCGGAAGGCTGAAACCGCTGTCGCGCAGCGACAACAGGGCTTGGCTAGTCTGGACCGCGGGCAAACGGCGGATGCGGTCAGTCTCAGTCTTGTTGATGGTGGTGGTCATGGTTGAGCTTCCTATTTTGGCGGCCCTCGCCGTCTGGTCGAGAGCCGCACTGAGCCAACAAACGAGGCGTCTGCGGTTTGTTCAGTCGCCTCGTGACGAATGGGACCGCGCTAAACGGTCCTGGGTACTACGAACCGCGTTTGTGTTGAGGCCTGGTTCCGATTAGGGCCCGCCGGCGAGCAAGGAGCTGGCGGACGTCAGCAACATTGATCGAGCAGAAGGGGCAATCTCCTTCGTATCCCGCCGGCCGTGCTGGATGCACGCGGTTCAGAAAACCTGGGAGCCCATGGCTGCTGTCAAATAAGAACGCTTCACAGTGAAAGGCCCGCACTGGGTCGCGGCAGACCTCCCAGAATAGGTGGCTTGCTTGACTAAGGAGCTCATGTTGCACGAGCCGGGTCGCAAGACAGCTGTCGGAACGGCCAGCATACAAAGGCCGACCATCCCTCAGGAGCAGGTAAGCACCAATCACCCCATTGCCAATCAAGCTGCGGATCCAATTCGGGTTCGCGGGGATGGCGAAATGGCTGAAGACCTGAAGATCGATAATCGGCATTGTCACTGCACGATCCTCCCGTCCGAGAGGACCTCGGCGGCCGCTTGACGGATCAAGCGCCGAAGCTTCTTCACATAGTCGCGCGAAATACCGAGCCTAGCTGCCGTCTCTTGCTCTTCTTCGCCATCACGCCAGCCATCCAGACACCCCGCAGCGTAGCGATTGCGCCGTTCAAGCGCGTTCCGCAAGCGCAAGTAGGCGTCGGCCCAGACGAGTGTGCGCTGGGGATCAGGACAATCCAGAGTGGCCAACGCAGCCTGTACCTCGACGGAAAAATCGAGATGGCCTCCCTCGACAGTTTGTCCATAGAGCGTGATAAAGCGCGCCTTCTGTCTTCGCCGCCTACGCAGGACTACGCTCTTGGCGTCCCGCCAGGCATTTCGGGCAAAGTATCCATTGAAGCCACGCTCGGGGTTGAGCGTGAGTGAGATGGCGTGGTCCGCAATCTCGAACTCGAAGGAGTTCACGTCGTAACGGTCACGCCGCCGTTGAAACTGTGACACAACAGCCCAACGAGCAGGCGCATCAGCGGCCTGTTCCATAATTCACCTCATTTTGGCAGCGCCGCCCAATCTGGGTGCAGAGCTACACTGTCGCACCGAACAAGGTCCCTGCTTCCGCCGCTCCGCCACGATGGTCGAAGCAGCAGCAGGCCTTAATCTGCCCTCCCAGTCTAAGCGCCCCCGATTGTCTGCACAAGCGGGGCGATTGCGCCGAACGGTGAGGACTTCGGGGAAGGGACCGGCAACTGGCTTGGTGGGTACAATCCGGTCGGCCCGGCGCCCGCGTGGTGCGGACGGCCCGCAATCTCGCAGCGAGGGGCGGCGTCGGGCGATATGGATTCGCTGAGCCCCCCTACAATGGTAGGGCACCATCATCGATGACCAGTCAACCGATGTGAGCTACGGAAAAGCTTCAGTCTAGCGTGAGCTAAGCGTCTGTGCTGGCTGGGATCCTACTTCCCGTATCCAAGGCGGCTTGGTTCACAGGTGCGGAGAACGCGTGCGAGGAGATAGAGAATTTGCCGGAGTTTAGGGTGCGCAATCCACAACCCTATTTGCAGACTCCCGCAACACCAGGCGCTCAAACGCAACACCGCCCGACGGGAGACTCGTTACTAAATGCAAACTGGCGGAGGGGGTGGGATTCGAACCCACGGTGAGGTTACCCCCACACCGGTTTTCGAGACCGGCCCATTCGACCGCTCTGGCACCCCTCCTTAGCGGCCCCCCGACTGGGGAGGCGCGGACTGTAGCCTAAGCCGCGAGGCGCCGCAACCGCGTTTTCGCCGCCGCCGCCACTCTGCGAAACGCCCCCCGCCCGCCCTTGTGCCGCGGCGCCGCGGCGGGTAAAGCAGGGGCATGGCCTTCGCCGCGCGCGCCGTGCTGGCGCACCGCAATTATCGCCTGTATCTGTTGGCACGCCTGCTGGCGGCCGTCGCCATGCAGATGGTCACCGTGGCCGTGGGCTGGCAGGTCTACGACATCACCGGCGATCCCTGGGACCTCGGCATCAGCGGCCTGGTGCAGTTCCTGCCGGTGTTCCTGCTCACCCTGCCGGCCGGCTATGTCGCCGACCGTTTCGAGCGCATCCAGATCATCCGCCTGTGCACCATTGCCAACGCCGTCGCCGCGCTGCTGCTCCTGCTGCTGGCTTTGGAAAGGCCGCCGCCGGTCGAGGCCGTCTATGCCGTGCTGGTGATCGCCGCCACCGCCCGCGCCTTCCTCGGCCCGGCCGGCCAGTCGCTGATCCCCCTGCTGGTCCCGGCCGAGCATTTTCCCCAGGCGGTGGCGCTGAACTCCAGCGCCTGGCAAGCGGCGGTGATCGGCGGCCCGGCGCTGGGCGGCCTTCTCTATGCCTTCGGCGCCACCGTCGTCTATGGCAGCGCCACGGCGCTATTGGCCGTCTCGGCCGTATTGGTGGGGATGGTGCAGGCGCGCGTGGTCGAGCGCTCCGGCCGCTTCAGTGCAGCCGCCATCTTCGAGGGGCTGCGCTATGTCAGGGCGCGGCGCGCCATCCTCGGCGCCATCTCGCTCGACCTGTTCGCCGTGCTGTTCGGCGGCGCCACCGCCCTGCTGCCGGTCTATGCCCGCGACATCCTGGCCGTCGGCCCGCTGGGCCTGGGGCTGCTGCGCAGCGCCCCCGCCGTCGGCGCCCTGGCCATGGCGCTGTGGCTGGCCCACCGTTCGCTCGGCCGCCATGCCGGCACCAAGATGCTGCTGTCGGTGGCGGTGTTCGGCGCCGCCACCGTCGTCTTCGCCCTGTCGGAGACGCTGTGGCTGTCGCTGGCCGCCCTGGTGGTGCTGGGTGCCAGCGACATGATCAGCGTCGTCGTGCGCCAGACCCTGGTGCAGATCGCCACGCCCGACGCCATGCGCGGCCGGGTGAGCGCCGTCAACATGGTGTTCATCGGCGCCTCCAACGAGTTGGGCGAGTTCGAGTCGGGCGCCACCGCCGCGTGGTGGGGCGTGGTGCCGTCGGTGGTGGTCGGCGGCCTCGGCACCCTGGCCGTGGTGGCGCTGTGGGCGTGGTGGTTCCCCGGCCTGCGCCGTGTCGATCGCCTGGAAGCGGCGAAGTTTCCCGATTGACTCACGCGGCACCCTGGGTATAGTGACGCCCTCTCGCGGCGGACGGGCGTCGGCCGCTTCCTATTCGTTTGAGTGGTAGAACCGAAATGTTCGCAGTCATCAAGACCGGCGGCAAGCAGTACAGGGTCGCCAAGGACGACGTCATCGTCGTCGAGAAGCTGCCGGGCGAAGCTGGCGCCACCGTGAAGCTGGACGAAGTGCTGGTGGTCGGTGAGAAGATCGGCACCCCCACCGTTGCTGGCGCCGCCGTCACCGCCACCGTCCTCGAGCAGGGCAAGGGCGACAAGGTCATCGTCTTCAAGAAGAAGCGCCGCCAGAACTATCGCCGCAAGAAGGGCCATCGCCAGCAGCTGACGGTCCTGCGCATCACCGATATCGCCGGCGCGTAAGGTAGGAGTAGCACCATGGCTCACAAAAAGGCAGGCGGCTCGTCCCGCAACGGCCGCGACTCAGCCGGCCAGCGCCTGGGCGTGAAGAAGTTCGGCGGCGAGCAGGTGATCCCCGGCAACATCATCGTGCGCCAGCGCGGCACCAAGTTCTACCCCGGCGCCAATGTCGGCATGGGCAAGGACCACACGCTGTTCGCCAAGGTCCAGGGTCGCGTCGCGTTCCGCCACAAGGCGTTGGGCCGCACCTTCGTCGTCGTCGAGCCGGAGGCGCAGGCCGCCGAGTAAGCGGACTCGCCCTATCGTGCATCCGATCAAGGGGAATGGCCGGCGCCATTCCCCTTTTTGGTGCTCCAGAGAAGAAAAAGGAAAGGGCGTCATGCCCGCGCAGGCGGGCATCCATTTTCCAGAAGCTTGTGTTAATGGTTTCCCGCTTTCGCGGGAATGACGGCGGCAAAGCATGAAATTCCTCGATCAGGTCAAGATCTACGTCCAGAGCGGTGACGGCGGCGCCGGCGCCTGCTCGTTCCGCCGCGAGAAGTTCATCGAATACGGCGGCCCCGACGGCGGCGACGGCGGCCGTGGCGGCGACGTCGTCTTCGAATGCGTCGCCAATCTCAACACCCTGATCGATTTCCGCTATCAGCAGCACTTCAAGGCCCAGAAGGGCCACCACGGCATGGGCCGCAACCGCACCGGCGGCAAGGGCGACGACGTGGTGATCAAGGTGCCCGAGGGCACCCAGGTTCTCGACGAGGACCGCGAGACGGTGCTGGCCGACCTGACCAAGGCGGGCCAGCGTCTGGTGTTATTGCGCGGCGGTGACGGCGGCTTCGGCAACCAGCACTACAAGACCTCGACCAACCAGGCGCCGCGGCGCGCCGATTCCGGCTGGCCCGGCCAGGAAACCTGGGTGTGGCTGCGCCTCAAGCTGATCGCCGATGCCGGCCTGGTCGGGCTACCCAATGCCGGCAAGTCGACCTTCCTGGCGGCGACCACCCGCGCCCGGCCGAAGATCGCCGCCTATCCGTTCACCACCCTGCATCCCAATCTGGGCGTGGTCTATCTGGGCGGCGAGGAATTCGTCATCGCCGACATCCCCGGTATCATCGAGGGGGCGCACGAAGGGGTGGGCATCGGCGACCGCTTCCTCGGCCACATCGAGCGTTGCGGCGTGCTGTTGCATCTGGTCGACGGCACCGAGGAGGACGTCGCCCAGGCGTACCACGTGGTGCGCGACGAGCTGGCCGCCTATGGCGCCGGACTCGAGGGTAAGCCCGAGGTGGTGGCGCTCAACAAGTGCGACGCGCTGACGCCCGAGGACATCGAGCAGAAGATGGCGGCCCTGCGCGAGGCCAGCAGCGGCGAGGTGTTCACGCTGTCGGGCATCGCCGGCATCGGGCTCAAGGACGTGCTGGCCACCCTGCTCCACCACGTCAAGGACGCGCGCGCCGAGCGCGAAGAGGGCACGCCGTCGGGGGATTTCGGAGATGCCCAGTAGTCTCGTCAAGGCCCGGCGGCTGATCATCAAGATCGGCTCGGCGCTGCTGGTCGATCAGGGCAGCGGCCAGATTCACCGCGCCTGGCTGGAATCGCTGTGCGACGACCTCGCCGCGGCGCGGGCGCGCGGCACCGAGGTGGTCGTCGTCACCTCGGGCGCCGTCGCCATCGGCCGCCGCCCCCTCGGCCTGCCCGACGGGCCGCTGCGCCTGGAAGAGAAGCAGGCCGCCGCCGCCACCGGCCAGATCCGGCTCGCCCACGCCTATCAGGAAGCGCTGCACCGCCACGGCCTGACCGTGGCCCAGGTGCTGCTGACGGTGGACGATTCCGAGGATCGGCGCCGCTACCTCAACGCCCGCTCGACCCTTGAAACACTGCTCAAGCTCGGCGCCGTGCCGGTGATCAACGAGAACGACACGGTGGCGACCCAGGAGATCCGCTTCGGCGACAATGACCGCTTGGCGGCGCGCGTCGCCCAGATGATCGTCGCCGACACGCTGGTGCTGTTTTCCGACATCGACGGCCTCTACACCGCCGACCCGCGCAAGGACCCGGCGGCGCGCTTCCTGCCCCTGATCGAGGAGCTGACGCCCGAGATCGAGGCGATGGCGGGCGATCCCGGCTCGGGCTACGGCTCGGGCGGCATGGTCACCAAGTTGATGGCGGCCCGCATTGCGCTCGGCGCCGGCTGCCGCATGGCCATCGCGCCGGGAAAGCCGCTGCATCCGCTGCAGGCCATCGCCAATGGCGGCCGTTGCACCTGGTTCGTACCGCGCCAATCGCCGCTGACGGCACGCAAGCGCTGGATCGCCGGCTCGATCAAGCCGGCCGGTGCCTTCGTCGTCGACGACGGCGCCGCCGCCGCACTGCGCCAGGGCCGCTCGCTGCTGCCGGCCGGCGTGCGCGTGGTCGAGGGCAGCTTCGAGCGCGGCGACGCCGTCGTGGTCCGCAATGGCGACGGTCGCACCCTGGCCCGCGGCCTGTCGGCCTATTCCTCCGAGGATGCCAAGCTGATCATCGGCCACAAGAGCGCCGACTTCGAGACCATCCTTGGTTATCGTGGCCGCGAGGAGATCATCCACCGGGACGATCTGGTGGTGGAATAGGGCGAGAAGAGACATGACCGACGTCGCCAGCCTCATCACCAATCTCGGTCAGCGCGCCAAGTCCGCCGGCCGCGTGCTGGCCCGCGCCTCGGCCGAGCAGAAGAACCAGGCGCTGGTGGCCGCCGCCGCCGCCCTGCGCGCCGGCGCCGCGGCGATCAAGGCGGCCAACGCCACCGACATGGCCGCCGGCGAGGCCAAGGGCCTGTCCAAGGCCATGCTCGACCGCCTGCTGCTGAACGACGCGCGAATCGAGGCCATGGCCAAGGGCCTGGAGGACATTGCCGCCCTGCCCGACCCGGTCGGCCGCAGCCTGGCCGAGTGGACGCGGCCCAACGGCCTGATCATCAGCCGCGTCGCCGTGCCGCTGGGGGTGATCGGCATCATCTACGAGAGCCGGCCCAACGTCACCGCCGATGCCGGCGCCCTGTGCCTCAAATCTGGCAATGCCGCCATCCTGCGCGGCGGCTCCGAAAGCTTCCAGTCCTCTGGCGCCATCATGGCGTGCCTGCGCCAGGGCCTCGAGGCGGCCAAACTGCCGGCCGACTGCATCCAGATGGCGCCGACCACGGATCGCGCCTTCGTCGGCGCCATGCTGACGGCGGTGCAATACATTGACGTGATCGTGCCGCGCGGCGGTCGCTCGCTGATCGAGCGCATCACCGCCGAGAGCAAGGTGCCGCTGTTCCAGCACCTGGAAGGCATCTGCCACACCTATGTCGACGGCGCCGCCGACCTGGAGATGGCGCGGCGGGTGGTGATGAATGCCAAGATGCGCCGCACCGGCATCTGTGGCGCCACCGAAACCCTACTGGTTGACGCCCGCGTGGCCGCGACGCATCTGCCGGTGCTGGTCGAGGACCTGCTGGAGGCCGGTTGCGAAGTGCGCGGCGACGCGGCGGCGCAGCGCGTCGATCCGCGCGTCATCGCCGCCAGCGACGACGACTGGCGCACCGAATACCTGGACGCCATCATCGCGGTGAAGGTGGTCGACGGTGTCGACGCGGCGGTCGAGCACGTCAACCGCCATGGCTCGCAACACACCGAGGCGATCATCACCGATGATGCCGCGGCGGCGCAGGCCTTCCTCGACGGCTGCGACAGCGCCATCGTCCTACACAACGCCTCGACCCAGTTCGCCGACGGCGGCGAGTTCGGCATGGGCGCCGAGATCGGCATCTCCACCGGCAAGCTGCACGCCCGCGGCCCGGTCGGTGTCGAGCAGCTGTGCACCTTCAAATACGTGGTCCACGGCGCGGGGCAGATCCGGCCGGGCTAAGGCTTGCGCCAGGGCCGGTTGGGGCGCAGACTTGCGGACGGTAAGGCCAAGGGATACCTGACATGCAGCCGAAGCCGCAGAACGAAGCCAAGATGCAAGACAGCCACGAGGATTGGTGGGCAAGCCTCTCGGAGGAGGAGCGGGAAGAGCTGGAAGAGGCGATCGCCGAAGCGGATGCCGGGCTGGCCATTCCGCATGAAGAGGTAATGGCGTGGTTTATGACAGAATTGGACCGAATGCTCGCCGCCAACACCAAAGGTAAATGAGGATCGTCTGGTCGCCGCGCGCGCTCCGAGCATTGAACGGTGTGTTGTCATATCTGAACTCACTCAATCCCCAAGCCGCTGTCGATGTCGGCAGTCGACTGCGCCAGGCGGCGACCAGCTTGGGGCGGATGCCGCAGCGCTGTCGTAATCGAGGGCGGGGACTGCGGCGGATGCCGGCCCAAGGAACACCCTATCTGATCACCTACCGCATCGACCAGGAGCAGGGCATCGTCCGCATCCTCGCCGTTCGTCACGGCCATGAGGATGAGGCCTGAGATGCCGACCCTGCCGCCCAATCCCACGGGGCATCGCCTGCACCGTGGGATCGGGCTGCTCGGCGGCTCGTTCAATCCTGCCCATTACGGCCATCGCCACATCAGCCTTTTGGCCCTGCGCCGGCTGGGCCTGGACGAGGTGTGGTGGCTGGTGTCGCCGCAGAACCCGCTGAAGCCCGCACGAGGCATGTCGCCGCTGCCCGAGCGCCTGGCGGAGGCGGCCAGGGTGGCGCGGCATCCGCGCATCCATGCCACCGCCATCGAGGCGCATCTGGGCACGCGCTACACCGCCGATACCTTGGCGGCTCTGCGCCGGCGCTTTCCCAATGTTCGCTTCGTTTGGCTGATGGGCGCTGACAATCTGGCGCAGATTCCGCAGTGGAGGCGCTGGGAGACCATCTTCCACAGCGCGGCCATTGCGATTTTCGACCGGAATTCATATTCTTCTAGGGCGCTTGCCGGCAAGGCCGCGCGGCGATTCGCCAGCAAACGCCTGCCCGAACGGCAAGCCAAGATCCTGGTCGACACGCCGCCGCCGGCATGGCTTTTCCTGCACACGCGGCTGCATCCCGCCTCGGCCACGCAGATCCGGGCCAGGCGGGGGCACGGAGGGCAGGAACTGAAAGGAGAACACCATTCAACCACTGAGTACCCGTCCGTATGATCCGGACAAGCTGGTCGAAGTCGTCACGACATCGCTGGACGACGACAAGGCCGAACACATCATCGTCATCGACCTCCGCGGCAAGTCCAGCATCGCCGACCACCTCGTGATCGCCAGCGGGCGATCCCAACGCCAGGTCGGCGCCATGGCCGAGCACCTGATCGAGAAGCTGAAGCATGCCGGATTGCGCGTCTCCGCCGAGGGGATGCAGCAGTGCGACTGGGTGCTGATCGACGGGGGCGACATCATCGTCCACCTGTTCCGCCCCGAGGTGCGCGCCTTCTACAATCTCGAGAAGATGTGGGGGGTCAGCCAGCCGGTCCTGGAGCAGCACGCCGGCGTGGCCTGAGCATGACCGGCTGAAGGCGTCGGCCATGCGCATTCTCGTCGCCGCCGTGGGGCGCGCCCGCCCGGGTCCCGAGCGCGCCCTGTTCGACCATTACCTCAAACGGCTGAGCTGGCCGCTGGCGTTGCGCGAGGTCGAGGAGAAGCGCCCGCTGTCCCCGCCTGAGCGCATGGGGCGCGAGGGCGAACTGCTCCTGTCGGCGATTCCCGACGGTGCCAAGGTCGTCGCCCTCGACGAGCGCGGCAAGCAGCTGTCGTCCGAGGATTTCGCCGGCCGGATCGGCGCCTGGCGCGACAGCGGTATCCCCGACATAGCTTTCCTTATCGGCGGCGCCGACGGCCATGCCGAGGCGGTGCGCCGCCGGGCCGACCTGATCCTCGGCTTCGGCACCATGACCTGGCCGCACATGCTGGTGCGCGGCATGCTGGCCGAGCAGATCTATCGGGCGCAGTGCATCCTGTCGGGCCACCCCTATCACCGCGCCTAGCCACGCAACAGCAACAGCAGCGCCGCCAGCACATAGGCCGCTAGCGACGGGAAGAAGCTGAGAGCAAAGCCGAAGGCGCGGAGCCCGGGGCGGGCGGAATCGCCGAACCACCAAGCGGCGCGGCCGACGCAGAACAGCGCCGCCAGCATCGCCACCATCACCATCTCCTCGCCGCGCAGCATCACCGCCAGCACCAGATGGGCGCCGAAAGCCAGCACCACCTGCTCCAGCATGTCGCGCACCAGGGCAGCGTCCGCCGCAGAGTCGCCGCGATAGGCGGCCACCGCCAGCGCCGCCGCCAGCCACGGCAAGACGAGGATCTGCAGGCGAAGCGCGAACATCACCCGGTCGGCGGCATCGCGGAACGCCGGCAGCGGCACCAGGTGCAGCCAATAGCCCAGTGCCATCACGAGAATGCAGAAGATGGCCCCGAACAGCAGGTAGCGCGCCATCAGGCGCCGGTCGTCGCTATGCGGCATCGCGCTCTCCGTGCCCCTTTCGCGTGAACACGGAAATACCTATTTTGTTTTCGAGGCGCGCGCCGAGGCCCTCGCCGTTCATGGTGACTCCACGCGCCGGCATCGCCTATTAAGGCCTCATGTCCGAACTGCCCATCGAATCCGCCCTGCCCGACCTGCGCAAGGCCTTGCGCGCCGCGCCGGCGGCGGTGCTGCAGGCGCCGCCCGGCGCCGGCAAGACGACGCGCGTGCCGCTGGCACTGCTGGACGAGCCGTGGGCCGCGGACGGCCGCATCGTCATGCTCGAGCCACGCCGCCTGGCCACGCGCGCGGCAGCCCACCGCATGGCGCAGATGCTGGGCGAGCCCGTCGGACGTACCGTCGGCTATCGTATGCGCATGGACAGCCGCTGTGGCCCCGACACCCGCATCGAGGTGGTGACCGAGGGCGTGCTGACCCGCCTGCTGCAGGACGATCCCGAACTGCGCGGCGTCGCGGCGGTGATTTTCGACGAGTTCCACGAACGCAGCCTGAATGCCGACCTCGGCCTCGCCCTGTGCCTGGAGGCCCAGGGCGCGCTGCGGCCCGAGCTGCGCCTGCTGGTGATGTCGGCGACGCTGGATGGCGAGGCGGTGGCCAGGCTGCTCGGCGGCGCGCCGGTCATCTCCAGCGAGGGGCGCAGCCACCCGGTGGAAACCCGCTATCTCGAGCGCGACCCCAAGGGGCGCATCGACGAGGTGGTCACGGGCGGCGTGCTGCGCGCCGTTGCCGAGGAAGACGGCGACGTACTGGTGTTCCTGCCGGGCGAGGGTGAAATCCGTCGCGTCGAGGCGGCCCTGGCCGGCGACCCGCGCTGCCACTCCCTGCGGCTGGCGCCGCTCTACGGCAATCTTCCTCAAGAGCAGCAGGACCTGGCATTGCGCCCCGGGCGCGAGCGGCGCGTGGTGCTGGCGACGGCGATCGCCGAGACCAGCCTGACCATCGAGGGCGTGCGCGTCGTCGTCGATGGCGGCCTGATGCGCGTGCCGCGGTTCGATCCGGGCAGTGGCATGACCCGGCTGGAAACGATGCGGGTGTCGCGCGCCTCGGCCGACCAGCGCCGCGGCCGCGCCGGCCGCCTTGGGCCCGGCGTGTGCTATCGGCTGTGGAGCGAGGCCACCCACCGCACCCTGGCGGCGCAGACCACTCCGGAAATCATGCAGGCCGATCTGGCGCCGCTGGCCCTCGATCTGGCGCAGTGGGGCGTCGCCGATCCTGGCGATCTGGCGTGGCTGGCCCCACCCCCTGCCGCCGCCTACGCGCAAGCGCGCGGGCTCCTGACCGAACTGGGCGCCCTCGACGCCGACGGGCGCATTACTGCCCATGGCCTGGCGATGGCACGGCTGCCGATGCATCCACGGCTGGCGCACATGGTGCTGAAGGGCAAGACGATCGGCCTGGGCGGCCTTGCCTGCGACATCGCGGCGCTGCTGTCCGAGCGCGACATCCTGCGCAGTCAGCCCGGCGGCCGCGACGCCGATCTCAGACTGCGCGCCGAGGCGCTGCGCGGCCCGACCCGCGGCCTCGCCATCGACCGCAGCGGGGTTCAACGGGCGCGCGAGCAGGCGCGGCAGTGGCGCCGTCAGTTGAAGGTCGGCGACGAGCACGACGACATCGAGCGTACCGGTTTGGTGCTGGCCCTCGCCTATCCCGACCGCATCGCCCGTCGCCGGCCCGGCGGCGAGCCGCGCTATCAGTTGAGCAACGGCCGCGGCGCCTTCTTCGGCGAGGTCGAGCCGCTGGCGACCGCGGATTGGCTGGCGGTGGCCGACGTCGACGGCGACAAGCGCGAGGCGCGCATCTTCCTGGCGGCGCCGCTGTCCATGGCCGACATCGAAGAGTCCTTCGCCGATCTGATCGGCGTTCGCGACGAAGTGGCGTGGGATGCGCGCGAAGAGGCGGTGCGCGCCCGCCGCGTGCGCCGCCTGGGCGCCCTGGCGTTGAAGGACGAACCCCTGGCCGATGCCGATCCGGCGCTGATGGTGCAGGCACTGATTTCGGGGATCCGCGGCATCGGCCTGCACGCCTTGCCGTGGACGCGGGAAAGCCTGAGCCTGCGCGCACGGGTCAACTTCCTGCGCCGCAACGCCCCCGAGGCGTGGCCTGACATGAGCGACCAGGCGCTGCTCGACGGCATCGACGAATGGCTGGCTCCGTTCCTGGCCGGCATGTCGCGGCGCGCACATCTCAGTCGCCTGGACATGACGGCCGCCATCAAGGCCCGGCTGGACTGGCCTCAGCAAAAGGCATTGGACGAGCGCGCGCCGACGCATGTCGCCGTGCCCAGCGGCAGCCGCATTGCGATCGACTACGATGCCGGTGACGAGCCGGTGCTGGCGGTGCGCCTGCAGGAGATGTTCGGCCTGGCCGAAACCCCGCGCATCGGCGGTGGCCAGATGCCGCTGCTGCTGCATCTGCTGTCACCGGCACGCCGTCCGGTGCAGGTGACCCGCGATCTCGCCAGCTTCTGGAAAAACGCTTATCGCCAGGTCAAGAGCGATCTCAAGGGCCAGTATCCCAAGCACTACTGGCCGGACGACCCGTTGCAGGCCGAGCCGACCAGCCGCGCCAAGCCGCGTGGGACCTGAAGCCCGGAAACCGTGGCGACGCCGGCAGCCCCGCGCAGCCGGCGCACGTTGCACGCGGTGACACCGCCGAGCGCCAGCACCGGCAGCCCGGAATCGCGGGCCATGGCTGCGAAACGGCGGGGGCCGAGGCTGTTCGCCCCGGGGTGGCTGGCCGTCGGAAACACCGGCGACAACGTGACCCAGTCGGCGCGCAGCCGGCGCGCTTGCACCAGGGCCGCCCGCGAATGCGCTGCCACGGACAGGAGGCCGTTGCGGCGGCGCAGCCATGCCAGTGATCGGACGGCACCGCGCGCCAGCCCCTCGGGAAGATGTAGGCCATTGGCCCTGAGGGCCGCCGCCAGACGAGCATCGCCGGCCACCAACAGCAGCAGCCGGCGCCGCCGGCAGATCGCCGCAAGGGCCAGACCGAGCGCCGCCCGTTTCGGGTGCCCGTAATGGCGCAGGACCACGGCGCTGCCCGGCGGCAAGCGCGCCACCAACGGCAGCGGGTCGACGCCCGGGTCGGTCATCAGCACCAGCGGCGGCACGCCGCGGCGGCGATTGAGACGTTGGGCGAGCTCTGCTAGGGTCGGCGCCATTCCGCCACTGTAGCATGCCGCCAATGAGCCAGGACACGCAGGTCGTCGCCAATCTCCGCGCCGTACAATCCGCCATCGCCGATGCCGCGAGCACGGCTGGCCGCCAAGCGGGCTCGGTGACGCTGGTGGCGGTGTCGAAGACTCATCCGGCCGAGCACGTGCGTCCGGCGCTTCTCGCCGGCCAGCGCGTCTTCGGTGAGAACCGCGTGCAGGAGGCCAGGGCGAAATGGCCGGCGCTGAAGGCCGACTTTCCCGGCGTCGAGCTGCACCTGATCGGCCCGTTGCAGACCAACAAGGTGCGCGAAGCGGTGGAACTGTTCGACGTCATCGAGACGGTCGACCGACCGCGTCTGGCCCAGGCGCTGGCCGCCGAGTGCGCCCGCCAGGGCCGCCGCCCGCGGTGCCTGATTCAGGTGAACAGCGGGCGCGAGCCGCAGAAGGCCGGCATCGATCCCGACGAGGCCGACGCGTTCATCGACGCCTGCCGCACGCGCTGGAACTTGGCCGTGGCGGGACTGATGTGCATCCCGCCGTTCGATCAGGACCCGCGGGCGCATTTCGAGCTGCTGGTGGACATCGCCCGGCGCAATGGCCTGCCCACCCTGAGCATGGGCATGAGCGGCGATTATGCCGCCGCCATCGCCTGCGGAGCCACGCACGTGCGCATCGGCACCGCCATCTTCGGCGAGCGCGACTACGGCTGAGCCACGCACAGCCGCGTCGCGGCGTCGCAGTCTTTCAGAATTTCGAGGAGATCGGCCAGTGGCAGGGCGACGCAGCCCTCGGTCGGCTGCCCGTCGTCGGGGGCGACGTGCAGGAAGATCGCACTTCCCTGCCCGGCCACCGGCGGGTCGTCGTTGTGGCCCAGCACCACCACCACGTCGTATACGCCATCGTCGCGCCACAGGCGCTCATGCCGCGCCGGATGAGGCAGGCGGACATGGCGGTTGTAGTCGGCATGATCGGGGGCATCGCACCAGCCGTCCTGCGGCGACAGCGATTCCAGGGGGAGCGCCGTCGCCGGCGCGGCAAGGCGATCCGGCCGGAACAGGGCGCGACGCAGCGTAAAGCAGCCGATCGGCGTGCCGCCGTCGCCTTCGCGTTTGTCCGTGACGATGCCCGAACGCCCGAGGACGCACCGGTAAACCTTGCCGGCAAAGCGCAAAGTGCCGTCGGCCGACACGTGCATGTCCATGCCTAGAGCTTCTCATCAGGTTGTTTCGGCTTATGTGCCTGGTCGTATCGGTCCATTGCCTCGGTGAAGCGATTGACGAACCAGTCGGTGCTCGCGCCGGAGGGTGCCCCCGCCGCTACGGCAGGGGCGGGCGGCGCTACCGCGGCTCCCTTGGCGATCGGCGGAACCTTGTCGACGTTCGCCACCGTATGCGTGCCGGTGGGGACGGCCATGCTGCCGCGAGGCGGTACCGGGCGGAACTGCACGTCGATGGTGCCATGGCTGCGGCGCTCGGGCGCAACCGCCACCACCGGCCGTGCCGCCTGGTCAGCCAACGCTGCGGCCGGCGGCGCCCCCTCCTGCTTGGCAAAACGCGTCCCGCCGCCCCCCCCCACCGGCTCGTCCTCGCGGAACATGGCGATCACATGTTCCCCGACATCCTGCCCGGTGGCGCCACGAACGGTCAGATTGGCCACCGCCAGACCGAGGCCGATCGGCCCGCCAAGCAGGGCGCCGCCGGCGATGCTGGCGACCGCACCGATCTTATCGCCGGTGATTTCCCGGTAGATGGTGTTGATGATGGGGATGTGCTGCAGCGGATTGATGAAGTCGAGAACGTCCCAGAACGACGGCGTGTCGCCCTCGGCGAAGGGGGTGATCGTGCCGACGCCCGACTCGCCCGCTTTCGCCGCCTCGTGGGCCGATGCCTCGGCCTTGGCGCTGCCGGCGACAGCGGCTGTGGGCGATGCCGTGGTGGTCGCCTGTTCGGCCAGCATGTCCTGGAACGCCGGCGCTCCCCCGCGACCGGCGACCACCGACTTCGGCCGTGGCTCGGCCATTGGCGCCACATAGCCGCTTTCGTCGTGGAATACCGGGAAGGTGGGACTGGCCATCAACGATTCCTTCGGTTCGCCGATTCGAGCAAGCAAGCACCATGCCAGATGCTGCGGCCGAGGAATGCGGGGTTTGCTGGCCAGACGCGTCACGGGGCGGCAAGCTCCGCCCCGGCAAGACCTGCCTAGCGCCTAGAAAAGATGTCCGCTGCGCGCCGCCTTGGTCCGCAGATAGGCTTGGTTGTGATCGTTGGCCTGGAAAACGTGGGGGACGCGTTCGCTGACCGTGATGCCGTGCCTCCCCAATGCATCGACCTTCTGCGGATTGTTGGTCAGCAGCCGCACCCGGCCAATGCCGAGCAGGCGCAGCATCTCGGCGGCGGGCTGATAGATGCGCTCGTCATCGTCGAAGCCCAACTGGCCGTTGGCGTCGAGGGTGTCGAAGCCCTCGTCCTGCAGCTGATAGGCGCGCAGCTTGTTGACGAGCCCGATCCCCCGGCCCTCCTGCGCCAGATAGAGCAAGACGCCGCTGCCGTCCTGGGCGATCTCGGCAATGGCGCCACGCAGCTGATCGCCGCAGTCGCAGCGCAGCGATCCCAGCAGGTCGCCGGTGAAGCATTCGGAATGCAGCCGCGTCAGCACCGGCTGCTCAGGGTCAGGATCGCCGATGACGATGGCGAGATGCTCGACGCCGCCGTCGGACGGACGGAAGGCCAGGATACGGGTGTGCTCGGCCCCCTCCAGCGGCACCCGCGCCTCGCTGACCGGCCGCAAGGTCCGCGACGCCGTGTGCACATAGGCCAGAGCCTCGTCGACGGTGAGGTAGATCAGGTCCTCCCGGGCAGCCAGGGCGCGCCCGTCATCCGGCAGCGGCGCCAGCACGGCAGCCGGCAGCAGGCGGGCCAGCTTAGCCAGGGCGACGGCGCCCGCCATCGGCGAGGCTGGATCGGCGGCGCCGCCGCGCAGTCCCGTCGGCAACGGCTCGCTCAGCCCCGAGCAGGGGTCGGTGACGCGGCGCACGATGGTGGCGTCTATGCCGTCGGGGATGGTCAGCGAGACGGCGACAGCGGTTTCGACACCCAGCCCGAGGACGGCGGCGCGACGGCCGGTGATGGCCAGCAGCGGCACCCGCTGCGCCATGGCCTGTATGCGGTCCAGGCTGGCGGGGGTCACCGCCTCCGCCGCCTGAACCAAGCCGGCGGCGCCGGATTCGGCGCAAATCACGACAAACCGGCCACGGCGCAGGTCGGCGATGGCGCGATCGGCGGTCACCAGGGACTCGGGAGCCGGCGGCTGGGCAGCGGCGGAAAAGATGAGACGACCGGTCATGGATCCTTACTGGCTAAACGGCGGCACCATAGCCGCTTTTCCGAGCAGGAAAAAGGCGTGCTGCGGAATCGCCTGTGCCTGAGCCCGGATTCCACATATATAGCTTAACACGCATGTGTTGCTGCTTGGGAGAGGCCTGACCCCACGATGCACCGGATGCACGTCCTCTTGGCGGAAGATGACGACTTCCTGCGCCAGTCGCTGGGCGAGCAGTTGGCGGAAGAAGGCTTCGCCGTCACCGAAGCGACGACGGCGGCCCAGGCCGCGGCGCTGGCGACGCAACAGCCGTTCGATGCGCTGTTGTTGGCGGCCCCTCTCCCAGATAGCGACGGCGCCGAGCTTTGCCGCCGGCTACGCGACCACGGCATCTCGGCCCCCATTCTGATGATGGTGGCCGGCCCCGACGGGCAAGACACCGCCACCACCCGGGCGGCGGGGGCAGACGATCGGGTGACGAAGCCGTTTCGCATCGGGCACCTGCTGAGCCGGCTGCGGGCAACCCTGCAGCGCACGCACGGCGAGGCGGCCGCGTTCCGGATCGGCCCCTACGTCTTCCAGCCGGTCGAGAGAACTCTGATCGATCCCCAGGAGCGGCGCATCCCGCTGACCGACAAGGAAGCGGCCATCCTACGCCATCTGTATCGGGCAGGGCGAATGATCGCCCGCGAGGCCCTGCTTGACGAGGTGTGGGGATACAATCCCGGCGTCACTACCCATACGCTGGAAACACACATTTATCGCCTGCGCCGCAAGATCGAGGCGGATCCCGCCAACGCCTGCATTCTGGTCACCGAGCCGGGGGGCTATCGCCTCATACCGTAGAGGCAAGAACCGCCGGGGGAGGAACCTATTCGCCGGGAGCTCCCACTGCCACGCCGGACCCGCTGGCTCGCAGCACTCCTGGGGGCCGCGTTCGGTCTCGGCCTGGGCATGGCTGCCGTATCGAAGGCGGCCGATGGCGATGGGGCGGGTGTGATCCTCGATGTCCGCGGGGCCATCGGCCCGGCCACCGCCGATTACCTGTCGCGCGGCCTGAGCCAGGCGGCCGAAGGGCCGGCGGCGCTGATCATACTGCGGATCGACACGCCCGGCGGCCTCGACACCTCGATGCGCGACATCATTCGCGCCATCCTGGCGTCGCCCGTGCCGGTGGTCGGTTATGTCAGCCCCAGCGGTGCCCGCGCCGCCAGCGCCGGCACCTACATCATGTACGCCAGCCATTTCGCCGCCATGACGCCAGGCACCAACATGGGTGCCGCGACGCCGGTGGCTCTGGGTGGGTTTCCCAGGGACGACGAGCCGCCCGCCGACGAGCAGGCGGACAAGGCCGACAAAGGCGAGCCGGCGCGCCCGCGCAGCGCCGCCGAGGCCAAGGCGATCAACGATGCGGCCGCCTATCTGCGCAGCCTGGCGGATCTCCGCGGCCGTAATGCCGAATGGGCGGAAAAGGCGGTGCGCGACGGCGTCAGCCTGTCGGCGCGCGAGGCCTTGGAGCAGAACGTCATCACCCTGATGGCGCGGGACATCCAGGACCTTCTGGGCCAGTTGCACGGCCGCAGCACCATGGCCGGTGGCCGCCAGATCACACTGGAGACGCAAGGTCTGGTCCTTGTCGAAATCGAGCCTGACTGGCGCACCAGGCTGCTTGCCGCCATCACCGACCCGAATGTGGCGCTGATCCTGCTGATGATTGGCGTCTATGGGCTGATCTTCGAGTTCCTCAGCCCCGGCGCCCTCTATCCAGGCACCATCGGCGCGATCTGCCTGCTGGTCGGGCTCTATGGCCTGGCGGCGCTGCCGGTCAACTTTGCCGGGCTCGGCCTCCTTGGGCTTGGCGTCGCCCTGATCGTGGCCGAGGCCGTAACCCCGGCGTTCGGCATTCTCGGTATCGGCGGCACGGTGGCGGTGCTGCTGGGCGCCACCATCCTCGTCGACATGGAGGCGCCGGGTTTCGCCATATCGTGGCCGGTGATCGCCGGCATCGCCGCCACCAGCCTGGCCTTCACCCTGCTCATCGCCCGCCTGGCGTTCACCTCGCACGGGCACAAGGTGGTGACCGGCCGTGAGGAAATGCTGGGGGCGGGGGCGGACGTGCTCGATTGGGCCGGAGCCTCCGGGCACGTGCTGGTGCACGGCGAACGCTGGAAAGCCGTGTGCGATTCGCCGCTGGCGCCGGGCCGACGCGTCCGCGTCGCCGGGATGGACGGGCTGACCTTGCGCGTCGAACCCGAGGCGATACCTCGCAGCTAGGGAGGATTTACGATGGCCGCCGACCTTCCCTTCTTCATTGTGATCATCGTCCTGCTGGTCATCTTCCTGGCGACGGCGATCAAGATCCTGCGCGAATACGAACGCGCCGTGGTGTTTACCTTGGGACGCTTCACCGGTGTCAAGGGACCCGGCCTGATCATCCTCGTTCCCTTCGTACAGCAGATGGCGCGGATCGATCAGCGCACCGTGGTGCTCGACGTGCCCAGCCAGGACGTGGTGTCGCGCGACAACGTCTCGGTGAAGGTGAGCGCCGTGATCTATTTCCGCGTCATCGACCCCGAACGGGCGGTGATCCAGGTGGAGAACTACATGCAGGCGACCAGCGAACTGGCCCAGACGACGTTGCGATCGGTGGTCGGCAAGCACGACCTGGACGAGATTCTGGGCGAACGCGACAAGCTCAACAACGACATCCAGGAAATCCTCGACGTCCAGACCGACGCCTGGGGCATCAAGGTGGCCAATGTCGAGATCAAGCACGTCGATATCGACGAAAGCATGATCCGCGTCATCGCCCGCCAGGCGGAAGCCGAGCGCGAGCGCCGCGCCAAGATCATCCATGCCGAGGGTGAGGAACAGGCGGCACAGAAGCTGTTGGAAGCCGCCGAGATCCTGAGCCAGCGCCCCGAAGCAATGCAACTGCGCTATCTCAACACGTTGAACGTGATCGGCAGCCAGAACAACACGACCATCGTGTTTCCGGTGGAGGTCCTCAACGCCCTGACCGGAGCCATCGGCCATCGCCAGATTGGCAACGACCGAGCCTAATCCAGGGCCAGTTCGACCATTACCGGCACATGGTCGGAGGCGGGCGCCCAGCCGCGTGCCTCCTTGAGCACGGCATGGCTGCGCAGGCGGTGGCGCAGCGCCGGCGTGACCCATAGGTGATCGAGCCGGCGCCCGCGGTCGCTGGCCGCCCAGTCCTGCGCGCGGTAGCTCCACCACGTGTAGAGCTTGGTGTCGTCGGGCACGAAATGGCGGATGGCATCGAACCAGTCGAGCGAGCCCTGCAAACGCTCGAGCTTCGCCACCTCCACCGGCGTGTGGCTGACCACCTTCAGCATCTGCTTGTGCGACCACACGTCGTTCTCGAGCGGCGCCACATTGAGGTCACCCGTCAACACCATCGGCTGGTCGGGGCGATGGTTGGCGCCGAACCACGCGGTCAATTCGTCAAGGAATTGCAGCTTATGGGCGAACTTGTCGTTGACCGCCGGATCGGGAACGTCACCCCCCGAGGGGACGTAGACGCAGTGAATCTCGACGCCATCGACCGTGGCGACCAGATGGCGGCAATCGCTGCGCCCGCACCAACCAGGCGTCGCGATGCGTTGGATTGGCCGGCGCGACAGCACCGCGACGCCGTTGTAGCCCTTCATGCCATGGACGGCGACGTAGGGGTAACCGGCCGCGATGATGGCCTCGCGCGGGAACAAGGGATCGGGGACCTTGGTCTCCTGCAGGCAGATGACGTCGGGGCGCAGCATCTCGGCCATCTGCAGTAGCAGATCGAGGCGCAGGCGCACCGAATTGATGTTCCACGTGACGATGGATAGGGGCGGCATGGCTTCCTGAACCGATGGGAGCCGGACTGTACCGGCCATCACTGGCCAACGAAAGTGTCGGCGTCATGCGGCAGGGGGGCAGCCCACCTCGGGCCAACTGACGTCTGTCGGCGCTCGTTCGGCCGTCCCGTCGATGAGCTCGGGCAGTCTAACCGAAAACAGCGAGCCAGCCCCCTGCCGCGAACGGACCTGGATCGTGCCACCCAACATGTTCACCAGTCGCTGGACGACCGCCAACCCAAGGCCCAGGCCTTTGGCGCGGTCGCGCGCCTCGTTGTCGAGTTGCAGGAACTCCTCGAAAATGTTCGGCAGATCCGCTTCGGCGATGCCGATGCCGGTGTCGGCGACATCGAAGCGCATCCCGCCAGGGGTTTTCCGGCAATACAGAAGCACGCCACCGCGGTTGGTGTACTTGAACGCATTGTCGAGGAGATTGCGCAGGATGCGTTCGAGCATGTGGGGATCGGTGCGCAATGTCATGCCGGGCCGGCAGACGACCTTGAACCGCAGGCCGCGCTCAACCGCCGTCAAGCCATCCTCTCGCTCGAGCCGGCGCGCGAGGTTCGAGACATCCACCAGCATGGACTGCCGGCGAATGATGCCGGCCTCCAGGCGTGACACCTCGAGCAGGCTGCTGAGCAACGAGGTCAGGGCATCAACGGCGTTGCCCAGCGGCTCGACAAGCTGTTGCAAGGGCGTATTGACGGCGCGCGCCTTCAATACCGCCGTCAGCAGAACCAGCGATTGCGCCGGCTGGCGCAGATCATGGCTAGCGGCGGCAAGAAACCGCGATTTGCGCCGGTTGATCTGCTCGGCCAGGGCCCGGGCCTCCTCGGCGCGCCGGCGTTGACGCTGCAGCTCGCTGACCAGCGCCGCGCAAATCCAGAGGACCGTAATGGTGACCGCACGATCGGCCAGTTCCACCGACTGCGGCACGAATCGCGGCGCCAAGAGCGACCCCGCGATGGAGGCTGCGCTGAAAATTGCAGCCGCGGTGTACGGCGCGATGATATCCCAGCGGGCCAGCGCCACGATAACCAGGACGTACAGAACGTTGCCGGAAAAACCCGCCGGCAAGCTTGCGTCGGCAGTGGCGATCGCCAGCGTCGCAACGGCAAGGATGAGTATCTTCGCCAGCCGAGTCACCGCCACCCCCACACCGGTGCGCTACTGCGCTTCGGCCACGTCATGATGACAAGCAGGTTATGTGACAGCAAGAAAAAGCGCCCGGTCAGGGGGACGGACCGGGCGCTGGCGCTCCGTGTCAGGAGCCTAGGATGGCAGGGGAAACCATCCCCGGCCGGGGATCGGCAAGCCGACCCCGCGACCGCTGAATCCGAAATGGGAAGCGGCGCAGGCCCGGCAAATTCCTGATTTGCATGGCAGCCATGCGTCTTCTGCAATGCTAATTGTCGCGATAACCGGGGCCGCGGAAATTGGGATCGACGAAGCGGAACAACCGCGGATTCAACTGCACCCCGGTCTCGCTGCCGAACAGCGACACCGTGGTCACCTGCCCCTGGGGATCACGCACCCGCCATTGCTTCAGCTCGAACGGCCGGTCGGTAAAGACCAAGGTGATTTCGCCGGCACCGGGGTCGCGCACCTGGACCAGGCTGATGGCGACGGCTCCGGGACAGCGACTGACGTCGACCACCGCCACATCGCCACCGATCAGGCGCACCTGCGGCCGCACGAGAATGCCGGCGGGCGTGTCGTTGAGGCCGAGATAGCTGGTCTGGTTCAGTTCCTTGTCGTAATAGATGAGGAACCTGCCGTCGGCCACCACCTGGACCTGTGCCGGCGGGTCATAGTCGAGCCGAAGGCGTCCCGGGCGATGCAGGTAGGCGGTGCCCTCCGCCGCGGCACCGTTGGGAGAGATCTGCAGGAAACGCGCCCGAAGCGTGGTGATGCCGTTGAGGTAGCTCTCGGCACGCTGGATATCCGCCTGGTCCTGCGGCGACAACCGCGCCGCCTTGGCCGCCAGCGCGGCCTGCGGCAATATGGCCGCCAACAGGAGAATGGCCGCGAGGCGGCCGATACGATGCAACACTACTACCATTCATTCTCCATCCCTGGACGGCGACATCAATCGACGCCGCTTCGCACCAGAACCTCACGTTTGCCGACGTGGTTTGCTCGACTGACGACGCCCTCGGCCTCCATGCGCTCGATGATTCGCGCAGCACGGTTGTAGCCGATCTGCAGGTGACGCTGGACAAAGCTGGTCGAAGCCTTGCCCTCGCGTGCCACCAAGGCCACGGCTTGGTCATAGAGCTCGTCGCCGGAGCCGCCGCCGTCGCCATCGGCCATGGCCGGCGCCTCGTCCTCTTCGGTGACCTCCTCCACATAGGCAGGCTCCCCTTGCGCGCGCAAGTGCTCCACCACCTCTTCCACCTCGCGGTCCGAGACGAACGGGCCGTGGACGCGAATGATGCGGCCGCCGGGGGCCATGTACAGCATGTCGCCCTGGCCCAAGAGCTGTTCGGCGCCCTGCTCGCCGAGGATGGTGCGGCTGTCGATCTTGCTGGTCACCTGGAAGCTGATACGGGTGGGGAAATTGGCCTTGATGGTGCCGGTGATGACGTCGACCGACGGCCGCTGGGTGGCCATGATCAGATGGATGCCGGCGGCCCGGGCCATCTGGGCCAGGCGCTGCACCGCGGCCTCGATTTCCTTGCCCGCCACCAGCATGAGGTCGGCCATCTCGTCGACGATGACGACGATGAACGGCAACGCCTCGAGATCCAACTCCTGCTGCTCGTAGACCGGCTTGCCGCTATCGGGATCGAACCCGGTCTGCACCGTGCGCGACAGGGTTTCGCCCTTGGCCCGCGCCTCGGCGAGACGTTGATTATAGCCGGCGATGTTGCGCACGCCGAGCTGGCTCATGGCACGGTAGCGGCTCTCCATCTCCCGGACCGCCCATTTGAGGGCGACCACCGCCTTGCCCGGTTCGGTGACCACCGGCGCCAGCAGATGCGGGATGCCTTCATAGACCGACAATTCCAGCATCTTGGGGTCGATCATGATCAACCGGCATTCCTCCGGCCTCAACCGGTAGAGCAAGGACAGGATCATGGTGTTGACGGCCACCGACTTGCCCGAGCCGGTGGTGCCGGCGATCAGCAGGTGCGGCATGCGCGCCAGGTCGACCATGACCGGCGCACCGCCGATGTCCTTGCCCAGGACCAGGGTCAGCGCCGAGGCAGTCTTCTCGAACGCGTCGCTGGCCAAGAGCTCGCGCAGATACACCATCTCGCGCTTGGCGTTGGGTAGCTCGATGCCGATGACGCTGCGCCCCGGAATGACGGCGATGCGCACCGACAGGGCGCTCATCGACCGGGCGATGTCGTCGGCCAGGCCGATGACCCGGCTGGTCTTGGTGCCGGGCGCCGGCTCGAGCTCGTAGAGGGTGACGACCGGACCCGGCCGCACCTTCACGATCTCGCCATGCACGCCGAAATCCTGCAGCACCGACTCGAGCAGCCGGGCGTTCCCGGCCAGCGCCTCGTCGCTGAGGCGCACCCCCTTCTGCTCGGCCGTCGGCGACAGCAGGCCGAGCGGCGGCAATTCGTAGCCGCCTTGCGCGTCCTTCTCGAGGTCCAGCGTCCGCTGCCGTTGATGGGTACGGCGGGTGGGGGCGGGGTGCTCCGGTGCCTCGATTATGTTCGGCACCCGCCGCGCCGCGGCCGGCGGCGCGACCTTGATGTCGTCGTCATCATCATCGTCGAGATCGTCCTCGTGCTCAGCCGCCGGCGCGACGATGTCCTTCGTGGGGCGGCGCCTCGTCGGTGCCGCGCCAAGCTGAGGCTCGCGGCGCGCTTCGGCGGCGACGGCACCGCCGGCTTCGCCGCCCAGGCTGCGCAGCCGTCCTCTCACCTGACCGACGGCGGCACCGGCCTGCCCGATGGCATCGCGGGTGCGGCGCAGGCCGACGCTGGCCCGGCTGAGCTCCGACCCGGTCAATCCGGTGGTGAAGGCGGCAAGCACGACGGCCAGCAACCCCGCCAGCACCGCCGGGATTTGCGGTGCCATGGAGGGGCCGGCCCATGGCGCGGCCAGTTCCGCCAGGCGAGCCAGCAGGACCTCGCCGGCAACGCCCCCAAGCGTCGCGCCGGGCACGTGCGCCCAGCCGGCCGGCTTGGGCAACCAGCCGAGCGCCACCGACATCAGCAGAGCGCCGACCAGCAGCATCGACAGGCGCAGCCACAGCCGCGTCACCGACGAGCCGAGCAGCAGCATGCGCACGCCCCACAGGGCCACCACCGCCAGCGGCAGCACGACGCCGGCCCCGACCGACTGCATCAGCATGTCGGCCAGGCTGGCGCCGAACGGGCCGACGGCATTGGTCACCGGCCGATTGGCCACGGTGTTGAAACTGGGATCGGCGGGGTCGAAGGTGGCCAGCGCGACGGCGACGATGCCAACCGCCAGCAGGACCGCCACGCCGAGGATACGGACAACCGACCGGTGCAGCCACGCCCCTGCGCCTTCGGGCAAGAAACCGCTGCGGCGCTTCGCCCTGCCCTTTGATTTTCTCGCCGCCATCAGGACAGGACCTCGGCCATGGTGTGCAGCGCCCGCGCCGTGATGTCGAGATCATGCACCAGGGCGACGCGGATGTATGGCTGGCCCGGGTTGCCGTCCCGGCTCTCGCGGGCGAGATAGCCACCCGGAAGCACGCGAATCTTGGCGTGCTGCCACAGGCGCAGGGCGGCTGCCTCGCCGTCGCCGACGTGAAGCCACAGGAAGAATCCGCCGGGTGGGCGCCGGAAGCCGAAGCGCCGGCCGAAGATCTGCTCGGCCAGATCGACCTTCGCCCGATACAACGCCCGGTTGGCCACGACATGCGCCTCGTCGCGCCACAGCGCGGCGCCCGCAGCCAGAACCGGCAGGGGCACGGTGGCGCCGGCGTACGAGCGCAGATGGGCGAAAGCGGCGATCACCTCGGCGTCGCCGGCAACGAAGCCACAGCGCAGGCCGGGTACGCTCGACCGCTTCGACAGGCTGTGAAACACGACGACATTGGCGGCGCCCTCGCCCAGTCGGGCACAGCCGGCAAGGGCGCCGGCCGGCGCCTCGCCGTCGTAGATCTCGGAATAGCACTCGTCGACCGCCAGCACGAAGCCGTAGCGGCGAGCGAGTTCGACATGGCGGGCCAGCGAGTCCAGCGTCGCCACCGAGCCTTGCGGGTTGCCGGGTGTGCACAGATAGGCGAGCGCCGTGCGCCGCAGCACGTCCTCGGGCAGGCGCGTGTAATCCGGCTGGAACCCGTCGGCCTCGGCGGCCGGAACGAAAACGGGCTCGGCGCCCGCCATCACCGCAGCGCCGGCATAGACCTGGTAAAAGGGATTGGGCAGCAACACCACGGGGCGTCCACCGCGCCCGCCATCGCCGGACACCACCGTCTGGGCGATCAGGAACAGCGCCTCGCGGGTACCGGCCACCGGCAGGACCTGGGTGTCGGGATCGAGCATCGCCGCCGGCAGGGCGAAACGCCGCACCAGCCACTCGACACAGGCCCGTCGGTAGTCGGGTGTGCCGGCCAGCGGCGGATACTTGCCCCACAGCGCCGCATTCGCGGCGAGTTGGTCCGCGACCACTGCGGGAGGGGCGTGCTGCGGCTCGCCGATGGACATCACCAGCGAATCCGGCGTGGCGGCTCCGCCCAGAAGGGTCGTCAGCCGCTGGAAGGGATAGTCGGTCAGGCCGCCCAAGCGGGGATTGATCATCGAGCCAAAATGGTGTGGTTGCAGCGCGTGCGGTGCACCATGTTTAGCCGATTTGGCTAAGGACCGAAAGGGAAAGGGGGGGGCCGCGCACCCCCCATTGGTCAGTGGACCACTTCGCCGTGCTGGGTGATGTCGAGGCCCTCGCGCTCTTCGTCCGAGCTGACACGCAGGCCGATCAGGCGGTCGACCACCCGCAGCAAGCCCCAGGTGACGACGCCGCCATAGGCAATGGTGACGGCCACCCCGTAGGCCTGGGTCACCACCTGCCAGGCGTGGCCTTCGAGCAGCCCGGGGCTGCCTCCGACCGCCTGGGCGGCGAAGACGCCGGTGAGCAGGGCGCCGACGATGCCGCCGACACCGTGCACGCCGAAGCAGTCGAGCGAATCGTCGTAGCGGAGCATGTGCTTGAGCCCGGTGGCCCCCCAGAAGCAGGCGACGCCGGCGATCAATCCAATGGCCAGCGCGCCGCCAGGCAGCACGAAGCCCGATGCCGGCGTGATCGCCACCAGCCCGCCCACGGCGCCGGAGATTGCCCCCAGCACCGACGGCTTACGCCGGATCAGCCACTCGGCCAGCATCCACGACAGCGCCGCCGCCGCCGCCGCCAGCTGTGTCGCCAGCATGGCCATGCCGGCGCGGCCATCGGCGGCGGCGGCGGAACCGGCGTTGAAGCCGAACCAGCCGACCCACAGCAGCGCCGCACCGGTGACCGACAAAGTCAGATTGTGCGGCGCCATGTTGTCGGTGCCATAGCCCTTGCGCGGGCCGAGCACGACCGCCGCCACCAGCCCGGCCACGCCGGCGTTGATGTGGACGACGGTGCCCCCCGCGTAGTCGAGAACGCCATCCCCCATGAGGAAACCGCCGCCCCACACCCAATGGGCCACCGGCGCGTAGACGAGCAGCACCCAGGCCGCCAGGAACGCCAGCATGGCCGAGAATTTCATGCGTTCGGCGAAGGCGCCGGTGATCAGCGCCGGCGTGATGATGGCGAAGGTCATCTGGAACATGACGAATACGGTTTCGGGAATGACGCCCGTCACCGCGTCGGTGCCGATGCCGGCCAGCATGGCCTTCGACAGGCCGCCGACGAAGGCCGAGCCCTCGGAGAAACTCAGGCTGTAGCCGACGATGGCCCACAGCACCGAGACCATGGCCGCCATGGTGAAGCTTTGCATGGTCACCGACAGGACGTTCTTCTTGCGCACCATGCCGCCGTAGAACAAGGCGAGGCCGGGGATGGTCATCATCAGCACCAACGCCGTGGCGGTCAGCATCCAGGCCGTGCTGCCGCTGTCGATGGCGGCCGCGGCCGCCGCTTCCTGGGCCGACACCATCGCGGGCCAAACCGCACCGACGGCCGCCACGCCGGCCGCCATCCCGGGCGAACGCCACACGCACCTGCACAACTTTGCCATCACCACCCCCGGGAAGATGAATCGGCGCCGCACCGACCGCTGCGCCTGCCGGCATCTCACAAAAATCATGCCAACCGCTTCCCGCCGCCGCCGGCCACCTCTCCGCGTGAGTAACCGGCGCGACTGCACATTTTTTCATCATGTCCAACCTCGCCGCATATTCTGTAGGCACATAAGTCTGATGGAGATGGGGTAATCGGGCCCCATCGCTCCAAGAGACAATAGGGGCGGCTGTCCCCAAACTGATGGGATTGCACGAGGTCCGATAGCCGGCCTCACACCGTCAGGGGGACAGCCATGA
>JAKFEE010000001.1:0-70693 GCA_036675815.1 Rhodospirillaceae bacterium | reverse complement strand
CCGAGGCCAGTGCCGTCGTGGCCGCCGCGCCGGCGGCCGCCGCGTCCGGCGACAGCCCGATCGTCCGGCGCGCCCGCGAACGCGCCGCCGCCGGCCGCACCGCCTAAGGGAGCCCCGCCATGCCCGTCCTCACCCAGTCGCCGACCCTCGGCGACCTGCTCAAATACGAGCTCAACGGCAACTACGCCCGCGAGACCGTGACGCTGAAGTCCGGCGCCAGCTACCCGCTCGGCGCCGTGCTCGGCCGCATCACCGCCTCGGGGAAATACCGCCTGTCGCCCGCCGCCGAGGTGGTCGGCGACGAGGGCGCCGAAACCGCCGCCGCCGTGCTGCTCGAGGCGGTCGACGCCACCGCCGCCGACGCCACCGGAGTCGTGCTCGCCCGCGGCCCGGCCATCGTCGCCGAGGCCGCGCTGGTGTTCGACACCTCGGTCGACCAGCCGGCCGAGAAGGCCGCGAAGAAGGCCGAACTCGCCGCCGCCGGCATCGTGCCGCGCCTCACCGTCTGACCGGAGAAGTCGAGATGACCGTCATCCTCAATCCCTTCGACGCCGGCGGCTACTCGCTGGCCGAGATGACCCAGGCCATCAACATCCTGCCCAACCTCTACACCCGGCTGGGCCAGATGGGGCTGTTCCGCTTCGAGGGCGTCACCCAGCGCTCGGTGGTGATCGAGCAGGCCGAGGGCGTGCTCAACCTGCTGCCGACCGTGCCGCTGGGCGGCCCCGCCACGGTGGCCAACCGCGACACGCGCTCGATGCGCTCGTTTACGGTGCCGTGGATCCCGCACGATGACGTCGTGACGCCGCAGGACGTCCAGGGCGTGCGCGGCTTCGGCGTCGCCGACGCTGCCGATCCACTGGCCACGGTGATGGAGCGCAAGCTCATTCGAATGCGCGCCAAGCACGCCCAGACCCGCGAGTACATGGAGATCAACGCGCTCAAAGGCGTGGTCAAGGACGGCGCCGGCACCACCCTCTACGACTACTTCGACGAGTTCGGCCTGGCGCAGCAGGCCACAGACTTCGTGCTCGGCACCGCCGGCACCAACGTCCAGGCCAAGGTGCGCGACGTGCTGCGCAAGGTCGAGACCGAGCTCAAGGGCGAGACGATGACAGGCGTGCTGGCCCTGGTCAGCCCGGAGTTCTTCGACAAGCTGATCGGCCACGGCAAGGTCGAGGACGCCTACAAGTACTTCTCCTCGACCGGCGCCCAGCCCTTGCGGGAGGACACCCGGCGCCGCTTCCCCTTCGCCGGCATCGTCTTCGAGGAGTACAGCGCGACCGTGACGCTGTCGACCGGCGCCACCGAGACGCTGATCCCGGCCGGCGAGGGCATCGCCTTCCCGCTCGGCACCATGGACACCTTCGTCACCTACGGCGCCCCCGCCAACCTGATCGAGACCGTCAACACCGTCGGCCTGCCGATCTACGCCCGCCAGGTGGCGCGCACCGACGGCAGCGCCATCGACGTCAAGACAGAGGCCTCGATCCTGCCGGTCAACAAGCGCCCGCGCCTCGCGGTGCGCATTCACACCAGCAACTGACCTGGATGGCCCTTCTTCCCCAGGTGGATGGCCAACCACTCCTCCACCTGGAGATAGCGCATCACTGAGGAATCGAGTTCCTTCGAAGTGTCTCTTGCCGCCCGTCGCAGCGACAACAGGGCAGATTGGAAGGTCTCGTTGATGACCGTGGAAACCTGGATGCCATGTTCGGCAGCAATGTTTGCCACGATCTGCTCAACATCCTTCATCTGATTGTGTTTGGAGCCGTTTTTCTGGTTCCGCACGACCGGCGACCACAGCATCGGAACATGGGCGTATTCGGGAAACGTGGCCCTCAGGTATCGGACCAGCTTCCCGAACTTGTCGGTCAGCTTGGGGACATTGTTCGGCTGGGCATTCTTTACGTACTGCAGCCCGGTAATGAGGTGAACGGCGACCTCGCAGGCATAGACGGTGCGGGTCTTCATGTTCAGTCCGATTACGTCGATCTCGCCCTGCTCGGTCGGCGTTTTCAGGTTGTACTGCACGAACTCGCAGCCCTTTACGTGCCGCAGCCATTCGCCGCAGATCTCCTCCCCAACATTCATATCCGTCACCACCCCGGCCGAGCGCTCCGTGGGGAATATTCGCATGGGGACTGGACGATGACGAGTGCCGCCATCCTTACGGCCATCGACGACCTGTTCGCCGACCCGATCCTCGCCCGCGTTGCTCTGTGGCGGCCTGGCGGGACCGGCGACGGCGTGCCGGTACGGGTCATCGCCCGCCGGCCCGACCAGGTCGTCGACTTCTCGGGTGCCCGCATCGCCACCGCGACGGCGTTGTTCGACATCCGCGTGGCGGAGGCGACCGACCTCGCCGAGGGCGACACGATCGAAGTCGGCGGAGAGATACTTGTTGTCCAGGGCGTGCCGCTCCGGGACTCGGCGCGGCTAGTGTGGACGGTCGAGGCACGGCCGGAATGAGACTTGAAGCCGCCCTCTCCGGCAACCTGTCGGAGATCCTCGACACGGAACGCCGCGCCGCCGAGCAGGCGGTGACGGCCGGCATCCGCGCCGCGGCTGAGGGGCTGAAGACCGAACTGCGCGCCCAGGTCACCGGCACCGGGCTGGGCGAGCGGCTGGCGCGCACCTGGCGCAGCACGACTTATCCCAAGGGCGGCAGCAGCCTCGGCGCGGCGGCGCTGGTGTGGTCGAAGGCCCCGGACATCGTGCGGGTGTTCGACCAGGGCGCGGTGATCCGCAGCCGCCGCCGCCTGTGGCTGGCGATCCCGACGAAGGCCGCCGGCCGGACCGGCGACGGTGGCCGGCGCATGACCCCCGAGGTGTGGGAGCGCTCGACTGGCATGCCGCTGCGCTTCGTCTACCGGCGCGGCCGGCCCAGCCTGCTGGTGGTCGACCACGCCCGGCTGAACAGCCGCGGCCGCGCCGTCGCCAATCGCGGCCGCAGGGCAGGCGCCGGCTATTCGCGCCTTGCCGGCCGCACCATGGTGCCGGTCTTCATCCTGGTGCCGCAGGTCACCATGCGGAAGCGCCTCGACATCGACAGCGCCGCCCGGCGCTGGCTTGATCGCCTGCCGCGCCTGATCCTCGGCCATTGGACGGACCCGGCACAATGACGACCCGACGCGAGGCCGCACTGCAGGCGTTGGCCGCCCGGCTCGCCGCCATCCCCGGCGTCGCGGTGCGCCGCAACGACGACAAGCCGGCCACCGTGCCGCCGGGCGGCCTGATCATCCTGCACGACGGCGATCCCGGCATGCCCGAGGTCTCGCTGTCGCCGCCGCGCTACTGGTGGGAGCACGAGGCCGAGGCGCAGGTGATCGTGCAGAAGGCGCCGCAGACGGCGCGCACCGCCGCGATGGACGACCTGCTGGCGGCAATCGGCGCGGCGCTGGCCGCGGACCGCACCCTGGGCGGCGCCGTCAGCCATTGCGAACCCGGTGCGCCGCGTCCCGACGAGGTGGCCGTCGACGGCGCCACCCCGATCCGCGGCGCGGCGCTGACCATCGTCCTGTCCTACGACACCAGCGACCCGCTGGCCTGACCACCGGAGGAACAACCATGGCCGATGCCCTGGGCATCAATGCCCGCATGCTGGGCAGGACCGAGACCGTGTACGGCACCGCGCCGGCCGGCAACTGGACGAAACTGCCCTTCGTCTCGGCCGAGCTCGGCTCGGTGCAGGGCCTGCTGGCGTCCGACGTGCTCGGCCTCGGCCGCGACCCGGCGGCGCCGGCGCGCGACAAGGTCGACCTCGACGGCCAAGTGGTGGTTCCGGTGGATCTCCGCGCCATCGGGCAGTGGCTGACCTGGATGCTGGGGCCGCCGACCACCACCGACACCGCCGGAGCGGCGCCCTACACCCACGTCTTCGCCTCGGGTGCGGCGGTGCTGCCCAGCTTCGCCCTGGAGATCGGCCTGCCGGACAAGGGCGACTACTTCGTCAACACCGGCCTCGGCGTCGATAGCCTGGCGCTGGCCTTCCAGCGCTCCGGCCAGGCCGCGGGGACGATCCAGCTGGTCGGCCAGAAGGAGACCCGCGCCGGCGCCTCCGCCGGCGGCACTCCGGCAACCGCCGCCTTCACCCGCTTCGGCCAGTTCCAGGGCACCATCCGCAAGGACGGCACGGCGCTGGGCAACGTCGTCTCCGCCTCGGCGACCTTCGCCAACGGGCTGGAGAAGGCCGAGGTGATCCGCGAGGACGGGCTGATCGCCGGCTGGCTGCCCGGCGTCACCGCGTTCACCGGCCAGATGACCGTCCGCTTCACCGACAACGTGCTCCTGCTCCTCGCCGAGGCCGGTGGCACCTGCGAACTCACCCTTGGCTACGTGCTGTCGGCCAGCCAGAGCCTGCTGTTCACGGCGCACGAGGTGCACCTGCCCAAGCCCAAGCAGAAGATCGCCGGCCCCGGCGGCCTCCAGGCCATCTACGACTGGCAGGCGGCGCGGGACGATGGGCTGGGCAAGATGCTGACCGTCACCCTCGTCAACGACGTCGAGAGCTATTCGTGAGGCCGGCGATGATCCGCCTGAACCTGCCGCGCGAGCCGTACTGGATGACCCTGCCGGGCCTGTCGCTGCGGCTCAAGGTCCGCCCCGTCACCTCGGCCATCATGGCCATCGCCAACGCCAAGGTGCGCCGCAGCCTGGCGGCGCTGGCCGAGGACCTCGGGCACTGTCGCGACGCCGGCATCGATCCCGCCACGCTGCCCGATCTCACCGACCCCGACGTGCGCGCCGGGCTGGCCGAGATGATGTTCACCAAGGCGCTTGCCCGCGCCGCGGTGATCGAGTGGGAGGGCGTGCTGCTGCCCGACCGCGACGAACCGGCCCCGGTCACCGACGAGACCGTCGGCGATCTGATGGAGGTCTATCCGGTCGGCGAACGCTTCCTCGCCGGCTACCTGGCGGCTCGTCAGATGCTGGACCAGGAAAAAAACGCATCCGGGCCCGCGCCGCATGGCACTTCGGCGGCGGGGGCCAATACTGCCAGGGGTGCCACGAGGACGGCCTGCCGTGCAGCCGCGGCGAACGCGGCGCCGACGGCCGGCGCTGCCCCTCGGTCGAAAACGCGCCGCTCAGCCTCGAAGGCGCCGAGGCCTGGGACATCCTGAGCAAGGCGCCGCTGCTGCGCGGCGGCATGAACGGCATGGTGACCGGCATCGATCTCGCCGCCGCCCTGAAGCTGGCCGAGGCCTGCGGCTACGACCTCGCCGCCCTGGCCGAACTGCTCCCCGCGGGCGAGGCCGGACTGCTCGACGGCATCGCCCGCCAGAGGGCCGACCATGGCTGAACGCAATCTCTCCATCCGCCTGTCGGTGCGCGACGGCGAGGCGGCCAAACGGGCGCTGCAGGACGTCGGCACCACCGGCCAGGCGGCGCTGCAGCGGATCACGGCGGCCGGCCAGCCGGCTGCGCGCAGCCTGCTGGCCCTGAACGAGGTCGGCGCCGCGGCGCAAGGCATGCTGTCCGACTTCGCCGGCCGCGCCGGCCTGGTGGGCTCGGCGCTGACCGCCCTCGGCCCGGCCGGGCTGGCGGCCGGCGCCAGCATCGGCGCGCTCGCCGCCGCGCTCGGCTCCGGCCTGGTGCAACTGGCCGATTCCGAGCGCCGATTTCTCCGCCTCGAGGCGGTGCTGAAGGCGACCGGCCATGCTTCGGGCCTAACCGCCGGCCAGATCGACGCCCTGGCCGAGGACATCGAGGAGAGCACCATGGCCTCGGCCGAGGCGGTGCTAGATGCCGCCGGGGTGCTCGCCACCTTCAAGAGCGTCTCGGGCGAGGCGTTCGAGCGCACGATCCGGCTGTCGGCCGACATGGCGGCGGTGTTCGGCCAGGACCTGTCGGCCTCGGCGATGCAGCTCGGCAAGGCGCTGGAGGATCCGGTCGAGGGCCTGTCGGCGCTGCGCCGCGTCGGCGTCAGCTTCACCCAGAGCCAGCGCGACATGATCGCGGCCATGGTGGCGATGGGCGACACCGCCGGGGCGCAGAGGCTGATCCTCGATGCTCTGGAGACCCAGGTCGGCGGCGCCGGCCAGGCCGAGACCAAGGGATTGGCCGGCGCCACCAAGCATCTGACCGATGCCTGGGAGGACCTGCTGAAGGCGATGGCGCGGTCGTCGGCGATCGGCGGCGCCGCCCAGGCGGTGGTCAGCGGCGCCGAGGCGACGCTGCGCGACCTCGCCGGCCTGATCGAGGGGTCGTCGCTCGACGACAAGCTGTCGGCGGCGATGCGCCGGGCCGACGAGTTGCGCCAGCGCCTGGAGGCTGGCCGGGCGTCCGACGCCTCGCCGCGCTGGATCGCCGAGCACGAGGTGGCCCACAAAGCGGCGCTGCAGCGAGTCCATGCGCTGCAGCAGGAATTGCTGGACCAGGCCGCCGCCGACAGCGCCGAGGCGGCACGGGCCGAGGCCGGCCGGCGGCAGGCGCAGGCCGACGCCACCGCCGAGGTGATCCGCGGCATCGAGACGAAGCTGCAGGCCGACCTCAGCAAGACCGCGACCGATGCCGAGGAGAAGAAGGCGGCGGTCCGCAAGTCCCTGGCCGACGACGTCGCCCGCTACGAGGCCCTGCGCGGCAAGGACGGGGCGGACGATGCGGCCATTGACCGGCTGATTGCCGATCGTCAGGAACTGGCGCGGCGGCAGATCGAGGAAGTCGAGAAGCCCATCCGCGAACAGGAAGCGCGCGAGCGCATCGCGCAGGAACGCGAGACGCAACGCCAACTCGACGCGATCCGCCACGATGGGGCGCGGGTAACGGAAGCCACCCGCACCCCGGTGGAGAAGTACACAGCCGAAGTCGAGCGGCTGGAACGGCTGCTGGCGGCCGGGGCCATCTCGCAGGACACCTTCAACCGGGCCGTGGCCGACGCGGCCGGACATCTCGACCAGGCCGACGCGCACGTCAAGGTGTATCTCGACAGTCTGGCCGAGATGGACCGCGAGGCGGCCCGTATCTGGGACGCGACCCGGACGCCTATCGAACAGCTCGAACGGCAGATGGAGCGGCTTCAGACGCTGTGGTCGGCCGGCAAGCTGGACGACGAGACCTTCGACCGCGCCGCTGCCCAGGCGGTGGACACGTACACCGCCGCCCTGGATCGGGCCGAAGGCAAGACCAAGGACCTGGGGGACGCCAATCGCGACCTGAGCCGGGCGATCGGGACGGCGTTCGAGGATGCCATCCTGAGCGGCGAAGAGTTGGGGGACGTGCTGGAAGGGCTGTTCCAGGACATCGAACGCATTATCCTGCGCGCGATGGTCACCAAGCCGCTGGAAGGCATGATGACCAACCTTCTGTCCGGGCTGTCCGTCGGCGGTTTCGGCTTCGCGAACGGCGGCATCATGACGTCCGCCGGTCCGCTGCCGCTCAAGGCTTACGCCAACGGCGGCATCGCCGACAGTCCGCAGCTCACCGTGTTCGGCGAGGGGCGGACACCGGAAGCCTACGTGCCGCTGCCGGACGGCCGGTCCATCCCCGTGACCATGAAGGATGACCGGCGCGGAACTGGGGGGCGCTCGGGGCAGCGGCCCATCGTCATCAACATGAATGTGAACGCGACGGATGCCGGCAGCTTCCGCCGCTCCGAAGCGCAGATCGGAGCCGAGCTTGCGGCCCGGCTGCAACAGCATCTGCGGAGGAACGGGTAATGGCCTTCCACGATGTCCAGTTCCCCTCGGACATCAGCCGGGGCGCGTCCGGCGGCCCCGGCTTCAGTACCGACGTGATCACGGTCCGCTCCGGCCGCGAGAAGCGGAACGTCAACTGGGCGGAGAGCCGGGGAAGCTGGGACGTCGCCCACGGCATCAAGGACCAGGTGCAGCTTGACCGGCTGATCGCGTTCTTCCGGGCGCGGCGGGGCAAGGCGCATGCGTTCCGGTTCAAGGACTGGAGCGACTACCGCCTTGCCCGCCAGACCATCGGCACCGGCGACGGCACCACCAAGACGTTCCAGATCGCGAAGACCTACGTGGACGATGGCGGCTACGCGACGGTGCGGGACATCACCAAGCCGGTCCTGACGACGGTTAAGGTGTGGAAAGCCGGCATCCTGCTGGCCACCGGCTACACCGTGGGCGGCCTTACCGGCGTCGTCACCTTCACGGCCGCGCCGGCCGACGGGCAGGCCGTGGAATGTGAATGCGAATTCGACGTCCCGGCCCGCTTCGACACCGACAGCATGAAGGTGAGCGTGGAGCACTACAACATGTTCACCTGGGGGCAAATCCCGGTGGTGGAGGTGCGCGAATGATGCAGGTGTCCACCGCCCTGAAGAACCACCTCGCCGGCACCGTCACCACCCTGGCCACCCTGTGGCGGGTCACCAGGGCGGACGGGGTGGTGATGGGCTTCACCGACCACGATCAGGACATCACCTTCGGCGGCCAAGTCTACAAGGCGGCGACCGGCTTCACGCCAACGGCACTGAGCAGCAGCGCGGCGCTGGCGGTGGACAATCTGGAAATCCAGTCCGTCCTGGATGCCGACGACATCACCGAGGAGGACCTGTCGGCCGGGCTCTACGACGGGGCGACGGTGGACGTGTTCCTGGTGAACTACACCGACCTGTCGGCCGGCTGCCTGTATCCGCGCCGCGGCACCATCGGCGAAGTCAAGGTGAGCGACCACGGCTTCGCCGCGGAGCTGCGCGGGATGGTCGGGGCGTACAGCGCCAATGTCGGCCAAGTCTACTCCCCGACCTGTCGCGCCGACTTCGGCGACGATCGCTGCGGCGTGTCGCTCAGGCGCTACACGGTGGAGGGTACCGTCACGGCGGTGACGGATCACCGGCGGTTCACCGACAGCGGCCGCACAGAGGACAGCGGCTGGTTCACGCACGGCCTCCTGACCTGGACGTCCGGCGCGAATGCCGGGCGCAGCATGGAGGTGAAGGGCTACAGCGGCGGCGTGTTCCAACTGTTCCTGCCCATGCGGTTCGCGATCGCGCCGGGCGACCATTACACGGTCCATGCCGGCTGCAACCGAACCTTCCAGACCTGCAAGACCAAGTTCGGCAATGTCGTGAACTTCCGCGGCGAGCCGCACGTCCCCGGCAACGACTTCCTGATCAGGGCGGCCGACAAGTCATGACCACGCATGCCGACATCATCGCGGAGGCCCGGACGTGGCTGGGCACGCCCTGGCACCACCAGGGCCGGGCCAAGGGCGTGGGCTGCGACTGCATCGGCCTCGTGATCGGCGTCGGACGCGCGCTGGGCTTGGTCACGGCCGATGCCGGCGGGTACAGCCGCCAGCCGGACGGACGATCCCTGCGCGCCGGCTTCGAGCGGCATGCGGTGGCGCTGCCGCTGGACCGTCTCCAGCCGGGCGACGTGCTGATGATGCGGATACGGCGCGATCCGCAGCACGTTGGCATCCTCGGCCCCGGCGGCACGCTGATCCACGCCCATTCCGGCGCAGGCCGGGTGGTCGAAATCCCCCTTGATGACCGCTGGCGCGACCGCATCGTCGCGGCCTTCGCGTATTCCGGACTGGCGGACTGATGGCCGTTCTCGCGCTCGGCGTGGTGGGTGCCGCGATCGGCGGGTCCATCGGCGGCACCGTGCTGGGGGTGTCGGCGGCCGCCATCGGCGGCATGATCGGCTCGACCATCGGCGGCCTGATCGATCGCCAGCTCTTCGCCGCCAACCAGACGGTCGCGCAGGAAGGCCAGCGGATGGGGGACACCTCCGTCCAGGTGTCCACCTACGGCAAGATGGTGCCGATCATCTACGGCGGCCGCATCTCCGGGAACGTGATCTGGGCCGCGCCGATCCGCGAGGATGTCGTCACCACCAGCCAGACGCAGGGCGGCGGCAAGGGTGGCGGCGGGTCGGTCACGACCACCACCACCAGCTACCACTATTATGCCGACCTCGCCATCTCGATGGGCGAAGGGCCGATTTCCGGCGTTCGCCGCATCTGGGCGGACAGCAACCTCGTGTGGGACGTCTTCGAGCACGGCAAGGACGAAGCGCCGGGCACGTTCTATCTCGGGCTGCCGGACCAGGACCCGGACGCGACGATCACCGGGCACGAGGGCAACGGCGAGGTGCCCGCCTATCGTGACCAGGCCGTGGTGGTGATCGAGGATTTCCACCTCAACGACTACGGCTTGCGCATCCCGAACTTCACCTTCGAGCTGATCGGCCGGCTCAGTGCGGGCTGGGGCGAAGACAATGCGGGCGGCATCACGCTGGGCAGCACCGGCGACATCTTCATGGTGTCCAACCTGCAACGCACGGTGACGCGGTTCGAGCCGTCGCAGTTCAGACCGAAGGCGGTGATCGGGCGCGACGGCAGCAACGCGGACAGCTATATCGGCTCGCTGAAGGCGCAGCCCTGGCGCCTGGCTTGCGAGCCCTCCACCGGCCACATCTTCGTCACCTGCCTGGCCGATGGCTACGTCCAGCGCATCGACCCGGCGACCAACAGCGTGGTGGCGACCATCGCCGTGGGCATCTACCCCCACGAAATCATCGCCGACGACTACGGCCACGTCTGGGTGACGCATCCGTGGCTCGACCAGCTCACGCGCATCACCGTGTCCAACAACGCGGTGGCCACCTATCCCATGGCCGGCCAGCCCTACGCGATCGCCAAGCATCCCGACGGCAAGCTGTGGATCAGTTGCACCACGGAAATCGTTCGGTTCAACCCGACCAACCAGGAGGAAATGGCGCGGATCAACATCGCCAGCGGCGCCGGCAAGTATTTCCCCTGCGGGCTGGCCTACAACCCGGTGGACCAGCGCATCTGGTTCGCGGTTTCCGGCAGCGACGTCGTGGGTATCGTCAACCCTTCCGGCTACGCCCTGTCGTGGCGCAACAGCGGCACATGGCCGGCCTATGCCGCGGCCAACGCCAGCGACGACAAGGGGACGGTGTTCGTCTCGCTGCTGTACGGCAACCGGGTGAAGCTGCTGCGCCGGTCCTATCGGACGCGGACGGTCACGGAGAACGTCCACTACGGCGACGGCATCGTCATGCCGCACAGCTACGAAGTGACCGAGGAAAACCTCGAGGAGTTCGCCGAGTTCAAGACCGAGGTCTGGCCCGGACCGATGGCGGTCACGGCCGACGGGCGGTGCTTCGTTTCCAACATGAACCGGCCGTTTTTCCAGGAAATCGAGGGGCCATGATCCAGACCGCATGGTTCGGCACTGACGCGCCCATCGCCGCGGCGGCGCTGCCCAGCACCAACACCGACCTGTCCTGGTACAACGTCCAGCGCAAGCGCCTCCAGAAGTTCGCCAAGCAGTTCAAGGCGACCGCGCCCATGCCGGTGGACACCCTGCGCTCGCAGGGCGAGCCGGACATCACCGATCCGGACGTGGTGGCCACGCGCGGCGGCTTCACGCAGCTCCGCCGCGACCTCCCCGTGATCGACCAGTATTACGAATACTCGGGCGAGGCCGAGCATCTGACGCGCGTCCAGGACCTCGTGGTGGCGTGGTGCCGCACCAACTATCCCGACGGCAAGCCGATCAACGAAACCAATTTCGAGTGGCTGCTGAAGGTCATCAAGCGCCGGCGGGCGACCTTCACGGCGGCCGAGGGTGCCGACGTCGACGCCTGGGTTCAGCGGCTGCGGGTCGCCAAGGAAGAGGCGGCGGCCGGGAACTTCGGCGCGCAGATGGTCGAAGGCGAGGGCACCACCCGCTACGGCAATTGGTGGACGCACCACTACAAGGTGCTGCTGTGGGTATACGAGGTGCAGGGCGACACGGCGGCGAAGAACGCGCTGCTGAACGACATCGACGCCTTCGCCGCGCAGAACTTCCCGGCCGGCAATGCCGCGATCACCTATCCGGCCTCGCATGCCGTCGTCGCGGCCAACCGGGCCGGCGGCTACTTCGACATCTCGGGCGACTACCGGACGCAGTTTCCGGCCGGGACGGCGTTCGTGGTGTCCGGCAACACGCAGGGCAAGGACGGCAGCTATACCGTTGACAGCAACACCTGGTTCTCGGGCTCGAACCGGACGCGGCTCTACACGACCACGATCCCGCTGGCGGGCGGCAGCGACGGCGGCGGCGGCACCCTGAGCCTGCCCTACGATCCGGCCATCCATGCCATGCCGAGGGCTGCCATCGTCGGCGAGAGCATCGACTACATCCGCCGCGACGCGCTGCATTACCACGTCTACACCCTGTATCCGTGGATCGAAATCGCGTTGCTGAGCGGCAGCCGCTACCTGACGCTGATCAACAACGGCTGGTCCTTCTTCCAGGAGAAGCTGTTGTCGCCGGTCAAGCATTACGAGTTCGCGAACACCACCGACACATTCGACGGGGCGCGCTGGCAAAGCAGCCATCCCGAGTATCTGGCGCCCAACGCCATGTTCAAGCCGCATCGCGCCTCCGGGTTGATGCTCGCTTACCACCACTACCGGCGCACGCTCGACCCGGACTATCTGGAGAGCAGCCGGGACGTCGCCATGATCATGCGGGCCTTTCCCGAAGTGGCCAGCTTCTGGCCGCAATACTTCCGGTGGGCGCTGGGATACGGGGCCAATGCCTGACGTTCGCACGCTGATTGCCGATCTGTCGCAACGCGCCGGGCTCGACCCGGACACCGACATCGACGTCTCCGCTGTCTACGGCAAGCTGGACGGCATGATCGTGACCAGCTTCGGCACGGCGCGCGCCAGCCTGGAACCTCTGCTGGTGGCGTTCATGCTGGACGTGGCCGAGGGGGACGGCAAGGTCCGCTTCACCCCGCGCGGCGGCGAACCGGTCGCCACCATCGGGGAAGACGATCTGGTGCCGATGGACACGGCCACCGGGTCGGCTACGCTGATGGTCACCAGGTCGCAAGAGGCCGACCTGCCCAGGCGCGTGGAAGTAGCCTACGTCGCCCGCTCCGCCGATTGGGGCTCGGGCACGCAGTCGGCCAGGCGCATGGTCGGGAACACCGTCAACGCCATGACGGTGAACCTGCCCCTGGCCATCGGCGACCAGCAGGCCCGCCGGCTGGCGGACGCCCTGCTGTATGACGCCTGGGTGCAGCGCGAGGCCGTGATGTTCCAGACGACGGCGCGCTTCGCCTGGGTGCAGCCCGGCGATGTCGTGACCGTCACCGCTGCCGGCACCACGCGCACCCTGCGCATCCTCAAGACCGACGCCTCGGGCCTGCTGGTCCGCATGGAGGCCGTCCCGGACGATCCCGAGGTTCTGACCTCGGAGTCCGAGGGGGCGGACATCGGCCGCGGCAACGTCTTCCGCGTGATCCCGGACACCGTGCTGTTCCTGCTGGACGTGCCGGCACTGCGCGACGGGGACGACGACAGCGGCATCTATGTGGCGGCGTCCTTCCTCGGGGCCGACACCAATTACCGCTGGCGCGGCGCGGTGCTGTACCTGTCCAGCGACGACGGCGCCAGCTTCCAGGCGCTGGCCGATCTGCGCGGCCCGGCGACCTGGGGCACTTGCCAGACAGTGCTCGGCGACGGCGCGGCCCATGTCTGGGACGAGGCCAACAGCCTGACCGTCGTGCTGAACCACGGCCAGCTGGAGAGCCGCGGCCGGGCGGCGGTGCTGAACGGCGCCAACGCCGCGCTGGTCGGGCGCGAGATCATCCAGTTCCGCGACGCGGTGCTGACCGCGCCGGACACCTACCTGCTGTCGGGCCTGCTGCGCGGCCGCCGGGGCAGCGAGCACGCCATCGCTGTCCACGGCGCCGGCGAGGCCTTCCTGCTGCTCACCTCCTACGACCTCGTGCGGGTGCCGCTCGCGCTGTCCGTCCTCGGCCGGGAACGGCAGTTCAAGGGCATCACCGTCAGCCTGGCGCAGGACAGCCAGGCCGGCATTCCCTTCACCTTCCGCGGCACCAGCATGAAGCCCTACGCCCCCTGCCATGTGCGCGGCCGCCGCAGCGGCGACGACTGGCTGCTGTCCTGGGTGCGGCGGACGCGCATCGGCGGCGGCTGGAGCGACGGCACCGATGTGCCACTGGCCGAGGAACGCGAGCAGTACGATGTCGAGATCCTCGACGGTGGCGGCGTCAAGCGCTCCTTCGTCGGCCTGACGGCGCCGTCCGCCACCTACAGCGCGGCGCAGCAGATCGCCGATTTCGGCGCGCCGCAGACCGCACTCGCCGTGCGCGTCTACCAGGTCAGCGCCCGCGTCGGGCGCGGCCTGCCCGCGGAGGCCAGCCTATGACCGACCAGACGCCGCGCCTTGGCCTGCCCTTCCTGGTCGCCAGCCAGGCGCAGAAGGAAGTCACGCACAACCAGGCCCTGTCGCTGCTCGACGCCCTGGCGCATGTGAACGTCCGCGACCGCGACCTGGCCGCGGCGCCGGCGAGCCCGGCCGAGGGTGACGTCTACCTCGTCGCCGCCGGCGCCGGCGGCGTCTGGGCCGGGCAGTCGGGCAATCTCGCCGTGTTCCAGGCCGGTGCCTGGGTGTTCGTTGCCCCGCCTGCCGGCATGGCCATGTGGGTGGCCGACGAGGCCAGGCTGTTCCTGCGCGATGCCGGCACGTGGCGCGAGGTGGCGCTGGTCGCCAACCTGCCGCAGACCGTCGCCACGACGCGCGACCCCGACGCCACCGACGACGGGTATCCGCTGGGCCAGCTCTGGTACAACAGCGCCCGCGACCTGATGTGGGTGTGCCGCGGCAACGCTGCCGGCGCGGCGCGCTGGACCTACCTCAATCCGGTCGAGGTGCTGGGGCGGCAGCACACCGGCGCCACCAAGACCGACGCCGACACCGCCGAGGCCACGCTCTACAGCCTCGCCATCCCGGCCGACGCGCTCGGCCCCAACGATCTGCTGCGGGTGACCGCGGTGTGGTCCTACCCGAACAGCGCCACCAGCAAGACCATGCGCATCCGCGTCGGCGGCACCCTGGTGTTCTCCGGCTCGGCGACCACCACCGCCAGCCTGTCGGCGCAGGCCCAGGTCGCCAACCGCGATGCCCTCAACGCCCAGGTCGGCAAGCCGACGGCCCTGTCGAGCTTCGGTACCAACGCCGCCGCGCCCTTCACCGGCACCCTGGACTTCGCCCAGGCGCAGCCCGTCACGGTTACGGCGCAGTGGGGCACCGCCGGCACCGGCAGCAATGGCATCATCCTGCAGAGCGTCCTGGTGGAACTGCTGCGCGGCTGATCCGTCCGACCGGCCCGAGTCCGCCTCCTTCACGAAAGGACCTCCCATGCCCTGGCGCAATCTTCCGCCGGAGATGCAGCAGACACTTGCCGGCTTCGTCTGGGCCCTGTGGTGGGCGCTGATCGGCCGCGGCCTGTACCACGCCAATCTGGTGCGCCAGGGCCGGCGCCGCTTCTGGTCATGGAAGCTGGTCTGGGAGCTGATGATCGCCATCGGCATGGGCGTGGTCGCCGGCGGCGCCGCCGAGTGGCTGAAGCTCGCCGGCATGACCGCCGCCGGCTTCATCGCCGCGGTGTCCTATCTCGGCCGCGCACCATCGAGGCCGTCCAGGTCTGGGCCGAGCGCAAGGCCGGCATCCGCGACGCCGACGGCTGATCGCCTTTTCCCATCGTCAATCACTCACCCGGAGACATCCCATGCCGGTCGCTTCCGCGCCGCCGCCGCGCGGCATCCGCAACCACAACCCGCTCAACATCCGCCTGAACCCGGCCAACAAGTGGCAGGGCCGGGTGGCGCCGGCCGAGAACTGCGACGGCGAGTTCGAGCAGTTCGAGACGGCCATCTGGGGCCTGCGCGCCGCCGCCGTCTTGATCGTCGCCCATCACGACCGACGCGGCGCCGACAGCATCGCCCGGCTGGTGGCGCTGTGGGCGCCGCCGTCCGAGAACGACACCGCCCGCTACGTCGCCTTCGTCAGCCGCGAGAGCGGCTTCGACCCGGACCAGCCGCTCGACTTCCATCGCGCCGCGGATCTGAAGCCCGTGCTGCTGGCGATGATCCGCATGGAGAACGGCTGCCAGCCCTACACCGACGCCGAGATCGACGCGGCGCTGGCCCGCGCCGGCGTGCTGCCGCCCGGAAAGCCGCTGTCCGAGAGTCGCACCGTCAAGGGCGGCCAGGCCGCCGCCACCGGCACGCTCGGCCTCGCCGGAGTCGACGCCCTGCAGCAGGCCATCGGCCCGGCCCAGGACACCCTGGCCGACCTGGCGCCGACGCTCGATGCCGCGAAATGGGCGCTGCTGGCCGTGACCCTGCTCGGGCTCGGCGTGATGCTGTGGGCGCGCATCGACGACCGCCGCCGGGGACTGCGCTGATGTGGGCGCTGCTCCAGCCGTTGCTGCTCCGCCATGCCCTAGCCCTGCTCGGCTGGCTGGCCGCCGCCGGCGCCGTCGCCGCGGTGCTGTTCGGCACCAGGCAGGCCGGTCGCAACGCCGAGCGGGTCGAGCGCATGAAAACCACGATCGAGGTGCAACATGCCCAACTGGAAGCCGCCATGCGCCGTCCTCGCGATCGCAACGATCTTGCTCGGCGGCTGCACGACGGCAGCTTCTGACGGACCGTGTCCGCCGGTGCCGGCGTATAGCCGCGAGTTTCTGGCGCGGGCGGCGGGGGAACTGGAACCGCTGCCGAATGGCTCGGCGATCGAGCAGATGCTGATGGACTACCAGGTGATGCGGGACCAGGCGCGGGCTTGTGCCAGATCAAGCTGAAGGCGGCTGGCCGGCGTTGCCAGCCGCCTTCCTGCTGATTGCCGACCGTATGGGGCCGGCCTCGGTGGGCTCCGACGGGTTCGCCGCCATCCCCACCCCCGCGCTCGATCCGCCTCTCGCGACGGCGTCTCCCGCGGTCCCCGCGCTTATCGGGTCCGGGTCCCCGTCTGCCGCTCGGCGCCGGCCACGGCCGCCGGAATGGACTCGATCTCGGCGATGCTCTCGAACTCCGGAATGTATTCGGGCCGATTCTGGCTCAGCCACCGCACGATCCGCGGATTGCCAAGCAGCCTGGCCACATAGCCCTTGGCCACCGTCAGATGCAGGTTGTCGACGCCGTAGCTGTCCTCCACCGATTTGATCTGGTTCTGCAGGCTGACGAGCTCGCGCTCCATCCGCGCCATCTGCTCCGCGGAAGCCGACGGGCCCTTCGCGGGTTTGCGCTTGCGAGGATCGACGAGTTGCTCGTCGGGCGTGGCCACAAGCAGCGCCTTGGCGAAGATCACGGTGAAATTGTTCTGGCCGGCCATCAATTCGGCGGCCTCGATCTGGCGCAGCGGCGCCATCCGCCGCAGAATGTCGAAGACGGCCAGCGGGCAGGCCGTGTCCTTCAGAAGCTCGACGACCTCCGGGCAGATCCCGTCGAGCATCTTGAACCGCCGTTTGACCGAGACGATGTCGAGACCCAGCGCAACGGCGATCTGCTCCTCCGGCACGCCCCGCTCGATTGCCCGGACGATCATTCGATGCTCCTGGACCGCGGCGAGCCGGTTGATCCGCTTGTTGTAGGTGTACGCCTCGTCGTCGGTGGAGATCAGGCATTCGACCTCGGTGATTCCCAGGTCCTTCAGCGCCTCGATCCTCAGCAGTCCGTCAAGCAGGAAGTAGCTTCCGGGCCGGCCCGGGTCCGGCGCGACGACCGGTGCCTCGACCAAACCGATGGCGCGGACGGAGGCCAGGATTTGCGCGTACTTCTTACTCTGCTTCATTCCCGCCCGCAGCGCCTTGAGAGGCACGATCGCCGTCAGCGGCAGCGTGATCGTCTGCCTCTCGAACGACAGCCTGATGTCGGCGCCCGACTCCCTCCGATCAGCCACGTGACGCCTCCCCGGCCATGCGCGTCGCCAACGCCCGCGGCATGGTCGAGAGCCCTTCCGCCCGCAGCAGGGTGGCGAATCCCTCGTCGGCCAGCAGTTCCTTCAGGGCCTCGACCAGGAACAGCAGTTTCGTCTGCGTGTAGTCGGCCTTCTTGACGAGCAGCTTCTGCTTGTCGGCCTCGCGCTGGTACACGCGCATGAGATCGGCCGCCGTCATGCGTCGCGAGGCGTTGCGCCGCCCGAACCCGCTGTCCGGAACGCTCTTGCTGCGTTTCAGGCGCTGCTCGAGCATGCGCCGGATGGCCGTCAGCTTCTTGCCCTTGATCTTCCCGGCGGCGTAGGCGTCCATCAGCACGCTCTGGATGTCGGCGGACTCCGCCCGTGCGATGTCGACGGCAAAGCTGACCGGGATCATGCCGGTCTCGACTGCGGCCACGAGCCGTTCCTCGCCGCGTTCGAGCAGAGTCACGATCATGCCGACCCACTGGGCGGTGACGCCGACCTTCCGCGCGATCTCGGCGTCGCTGTAGCCGCGACCGTGCAGGCTGCCGATCTCCTGCATTAGATCGATCGCGCGATGCTGACGCCGGGCGATGTTTTCGACGAGGCTCATTACCAGGCAATCGCTCTCAGGCGCGTCGATGACGATCGCCGGGATCTCGGTGGCGCCGAGCATCCGGAACGCCTCCAGCCGTCCTTCACCACAAACCAGGTCATAGCGTGGCGGGTTCACTCCCGGCCGGCGGCTCACCGTAACCGGGCGCTTCAGGCCGACCACCTCAATGTTGTCGACGATCTCGCGGTGCTGGCGCTTGTTGCGCGCCCTGGGGTTCAGCACGGTGATGCGCGAGATGGGGATCATCTCGATACGGCGCGGGTGCATCAGGCGGCCTCCTGGATCGGGGTGCGGGCGGCCAGCTTGAACAAGGGGGACAACGTGTCGGTGCGGTAGGCGTCGATCGACAGCCCGTTGTCCTCGGCAAGCCGCAGCCGCGGCGCGCTCAGATCGATCCGTGGCAGCAGGTAGTAGTCGAGCGGCTGGCGATTGGCGCCGTCCATCCGGACGGCGACGGTTATGTCCGCGAGCAGACTGGCCTCGAAGTGCAGGCGCCACCGGTACGCACCTGCAGCGGTCTGCCGGCAGCGGGCAACCACCACCGAGACGGTGAACTCGGCGTTGACATGCAGGAGATCCGTCTCCCCGTCCTGCCGGACATCCCCGCCCGCCTCGCGCAGCCCGTCGATGACGGCGGCGACGACTTCGGGATACAGACGGCGCAGCTGCCTGTTGATCTCGATGTAGCGATAGTCACGGCGCGGCCGATAGCCGATCAGGGAATAGGCGCGCAGCAGGCTGCCGAAACGGGACCGGTAGGCGCTACTGGACGGCATGCCCTCGGCCTCGTCGATCACCAGGCCGGACAACGCCCCCTCCTGCGAGAGCAGCTGCTGCAGCGCCGACAGCATCTCGTCGTCGCTCAGCCTTACCGACCGCGCCTGGATGATGGCCTGCGCCGCCGCGAACAGGCGGGGATCGACGATGGTCTCGAACACGCCGTTGGCGCGAACCCACGTCTCGGGCAGGTTCCGCACGCGCTTCTTCTTCAGCTTGAAGGAGACGCGGTTCCAGACGTTGTTGCCGATGTATTTCTCGTTGATCAGCACCTGATGCACGGTGGCGCGCGACCAGGCGCGAGCGAAGTCGGTCTTCACGCCGCTGGCGTTCAGGATGTCGGCAATCTCGCGCTCCGACTTCCGTTCCGTGACGAAGGCCTCGTACATCCAGCGGACCGTGGTAACCTCCTCGGGAGGCCCTGCCACGAGCACGACACGGTCAGTCTGGATGCTCTTGTGCTCGCCGCGGACCAGTTCGCCCTTGGGCGATCCGCTCTGGTCAAGCAGGCGGCGGCGCAGCCCGTAGCCGGGCACGCCTCCCTGCCGGAACCCGAGTTCGATCAGCCGGCACTGGCCGGTGAAGACCTTGGCCGACAGTTCCCGGCTGTACTCGCCGGCCATCGCCCGCTTGACGCCCTTGACGATGGTCGAGACCGGACTGCCATCGTTCTCGAACTGCTCGGCGCAGTACTGCACCGACAAGCCGGCGCGCTTGCAGATGTATTCATAGTAGGCGCTCTCGTCAGCGTCCTGGAATCGCCCCCAGCGGCTGACGTCGTAGACCAGGATCGTGTCGAACTCCGCGCGGCCGGTCTGCACATCGTCGATGAGCCGCTTCAGCGCATCCCGTCCGTCGAGCCGCAGCCCGCTCTTCCCCTCGTCGGCATAGGTCCGGACCACGTCGATCCCGCGCTGGGCGGCATACCGGCGGATCGCCTCCGCCTGGTTCTCGGTCGAGTACCTCTGGTGCTCCGTCGACATCCGTACGTATTCGGCGGCGCGCCGGCCCGTCCCCGACCCGGCGCCGCGATCGTCGCCATCCTTCCGCCGACCGTTCCGCACTCCCGCAGATCCTTTCCGGCCGCGAGTGCTCGTCCCGTCGGCGCGTTCGAGCCGACAGCGGCACGCCTCGGGCCTACCGTCTCCACTCGATCATCTTTCTAACCGTGGAGCGGCGGAAGAATGTTGCCGAAGAAGGGCAGGACATTGCCGAATGGCACGCATATCCAGAATGGCGCCGAATACGCGGCCGCGATCGCCGCCGCGCTGCGGACCGAACTGGGCGGCTCGCATCAGGCGACCAAGACGGTGATGAAGTGGACCGGGGCCAGCGAGCGCACGGTCAAGAATTGGCTCGCCGGCACCTGGGGGCCCAGCGGCCATCATCTGGTTTCCATTGTCCGCAATTCGGACTGCGCTTTGCGGCGGTGCTGGCCTGTAGGACACGATGACAAAACGTCAAGAAGAGACGATGCATTTTCCACTGTGAGGCGATCCGCGGCTGTTGCGGGATCCGCGTGGCGGCCGGCCGGCAAATTGAGCCGACAAGTGCCAGGCAGCTGCTACCCTAAAGTCAATGCCGACGCGCCTGATTTGAATAGCCGAAGTACACCGCCGGCGCCGCGATCAGGAGGTGCAGCACGATGTTTGCCCCGAACAGCGGAGCCAGGCCGAGCATGGTGTCGAGGCCCGGGATAAAACCGAACGCGACCAGCAGGCCGAAGCCGCCCGCGCAGAGATTGGCGTAGCTGCGCGCGGCGTACGCGTCGCGATAGCAGGCGAGACCGCCGACGCCAAAGGCGATATGGATCAAATTGAGCAGCCAGTTGACCGGAAGCAGTGCGAACAGCCGGCCGTGGCCGCCTTCCAAGGCGAGATCGGGGGCGCCAGGGGGCGGTGAGGTCACCAGCCCCGGAATGAAGCCCGCAACGCCCACCACCAACAAGACGGTGCCGACCACGAGGGAAAAGTATCTGGGCGCCATTGGTGCGAGCCCTCCGGTTGAGGCGTTCGATCGTGCTGCGTTCCCGTCACGTCCCGTTGTGCTGGGGTGTGATTGGCTACTCAGCGGGTATGCGAAGACGCGGCAACGGAAAACCAGCGCCACGGGCGTGACGCCGCAGGGCTCCGCTCAGCCCTTGCTTGGGCCGGAGCGGGATCGGCGACGATTGGGCGGCGCGCCTCCTCGACGAGTGCCGGCGCCGCCGATGCCGCCAGTCGCGGCACCCGGCAATTCTCGCACCAGGTCAGGGCGATGCTGTCCGAGACCTTGATCCGTTTGTGCTCCGACCAAACCCGACAATGCGGGCACAGGTCGCGGCGGCTGAGACTGACTTGGGTCATCGTTGCTTCTCCTGGGCGAGCGCTCGACTGCGAGGGGCGGTTCACACCGAGCGCAGATCGCCCGCTGCCAGTTTGCCGTTACGCCCGGGCTCGACCTCGAACGAGAGCTTCTGCCCCTCGCCGAGACTGCCGAGGCCGGCGCGCTCTACCGCCGAGATGTGAACGAAGATGTCGCTGGACCCATCATCCGGCTGAATGAAGCCGTAGCCCTTGACGCTGTTGAACCATTTCACCGTGCCCGTACGCATCGCGACTCTCCCGAATCGCTTTGCTCGTCCGTGGGCTTGTCGGTCATTCGCTGCCTCCATCGGTGGCGTCGCGCCGCTGCGCCTCCTCCAGTTCGAGCGGATCGACGGCGACCAGTTGCGCCGGCCACTCCGTGCCGTGCAGGTGCAGCAGGGTTTCGATGCGACGGTAGGCCGCGAAGCTCAAGCCCTCGACCAGCTCTTCGTAGCTGTCGATCCGGTAGGTCCCGGCCGGCTGCGATGCGTCGAGGGCACTCAGCCGGAAGGGGCGGCGGAACTCGATGGTGCTGCTGGTTACACGCTCTGACATGGAACGCCTTCCTTTTCGGCCTCGGGGCGAGTCCGCCGGCGGGCCCGCGTTCAACGCGCCGAACCTTTTGCCTGGGCGAGCGCATCCTGCAACTTCGTGTAGCGGAAATTGCCGTACAAATAGCGGTTCAGGTGCCGCCGTTCGATTCCAAACCTCGCCAATTCGTCGGGATCTTCCGCGCTGCTCGGCGACTCGATGGCATCTGCTGCTCGCGGATCGCACCGCCGGGACTGCGCGAGCGCATCACTCAGTCGGGTATAGTGGAAATCTCCGACATAAAAGTGATCTTCGACCACCTTTCCGATGCCATACTTTTCCATGTCCTCGCGTTCGGTGCGAGTCTCGGCGGATTGGTTGGGCGTCATTGCCATGTGTCCTCTTGAATATGGCCGTCGAAGGCCTTCCGTTACTGCCAAGCCTCAAGCCCAGCGAGCAAACCGACTGCGGCGCCGATCGTGAGATAAGCCAGCCGCTTCCATTGCGGCGCCGCCTTCGCCCAGTCCGCCCGCTCGGACGCCTTCCAGGCTGCGAACTTCGAATGCGCGGCGTTGACCTCCTCTTGAGCTACTGTCTCGACGAAACCGCCTCGTGTATCTGCGCCCCGTCGTCCATCTCCGATAGGCGGCCGCACTCCTGACATGCGACACGGCACGAACCCGTATGCCACGTCACCCAGTGCGGCTTGGTCCTGAGGCAGTCGGGACAGAGAATCATCGCGAAACACGATGGCCCAGCGGCCGGCCGCTGGGCGGATTCCCGAGCGCCCTCCTTGCCGAGCGCGCCTCCTTCGTCCTCCCACGCGCCTGCCCCCTCCGGCCCGGGGTCTGGATGCTGCTGGCCAAGCCGTCGCCGGGGTTCGCCGCTGGCGGCGATGGCGGCGTTTGCAAGGCCTGCAGTGGCGAACACGCCATACACGTGCCGTCCATGCATGACATAGAAGCTGTGTGGCGCGGGAAAGACGGTCAATCTACGGCTATCCATAGCTGCCTCCCTTGTTATTAGAGGCCGAATCCCAGGCGATTACTATTGAAATAAAGTGTCTGTCGCTTAATATATTCAGCACTCAACGAAATATTGCCTGCCGGCATCTTTTTGATTGAGCACTGCACATTGCGGCGCCGATCGCGATGGCGACAGCCCTCCTGCATGGCTCAGCTCGTCCCATATCTCGTGTACGGCCAGGCGGCTGGCGCTTGCGACAATTCCTCGATGGCTGGACGCGATGATCGAGAGACTCCGCCATTACGGCGATATATTGCGGGCCAGCCTGTGGCTGGTGCCGGCGCTGATGGGGATGACGGCGGTCGCGATCGCCATCGGCCTTCTCACGCTGGGCACCGGGATCCCCGACAGCATGGCCGCGTATTGGCTGCTCTACTCGGGCAAACCCGAGGTTGCCCGCGAACTTCTTTCGGCGCTCCTGTCGGGCATGATCACCATGACCTCGCTGGTGGTGTCGATCACGATGGTCGTCCTGACGCTGGCCGCCGGCCAGATCGGCCCGCGGCTGATCCAGAATTTCATCCGTGACCGGGTAACCCAGGTCGTGCTCGGGCTGTTCCTGTCGGACATCCTCTACCTGCTCGTGGTGTTGAGGAACATCGACGGTTCCGACGACGGCGGCGTTCCGCATCTGGCGGTCAGCGCGGGCACGATGCTGACCGTCTTGTGCCTGTTCACGCTGCTGTTCTATGTCCACAAGCTGGCCCGTTCGATCATCTACGACACCGTGGTCAGCAGCGTCGCGTCGGATTTGCGCCGAACCGTGCAGCGCCTGCTTCCGGAAAAGGATGCCGTGCCGCCGCGCCCGGCGCCATGCGACGAGGCCGCGTGGATCGAGCTCGGGCGCGATGGCTATGTGCAGACCGTCGACCTCGACGCCTTGGTCGAGACCGCGCGGCGGGCCGATGCCGTGGTGCGCCTCGAGGTCCGGCCCGGTCATTTCGTCATCGCCGCAGGCCGGCATGTCGCCGTCCATCCGGCGGAGGCCTGCTCGGCGGACGTGCGCGAGCGGGTCTGCGCGGCCTTCATCATCGGCTCCGAGCGCACCCCCAGCCAGGACCTCGAGTACGGAATCCACCAACTGGTCGAAATCGCCACGCGCGCCCTGTCTCCGGGGCTGAACGACATCTTCACCGCCCTGGCCGTGATCGACAACCTGAGCGCGTCGTTGGGGCACATATTCGGGCGTGGGCTCGAACCCTCGGTGCTCTGCGATCAGGATGGCGCGGTACGCGTGGTGCGAACGGTGGCGGACCGTCGCGGCATAATCGGCGCCGCCTTCGACCAGATCCGCCAGGCCGGCGCGGCCCATCCGGCGGTGCTCATCCGACTGTTGGATGCCATCGGCCGCGTGGCGCCGTGCGCGACGTCCGCGGACATTCGCGAGCCGCTGTTGGCCCAGATGGACATGATCCGCGAGGCGGGACGGAACAGCGCCGTCGGTCGCGACGCCGACGCCATCGAGCAACGCTGGCGGCAAGCGCGCGCGGGGCTCGTGGACGGTGCGGGCCCCGAGCCCTCCCCCCGACGGCAACGAACGGATTAATACCGGCATGCGCTCGATCTGACTCATGCCGGTATCGGCCGCCATTGCGGCGGCGGCCAAGCGAACGGAGTGAGCGCCCGGCGAGGGCACCGCCAATGAAGGTCACTTCATTGGCGGAACAGTAGAAGCCCATCAGCCTAGTCCGAATGCGGCCTAGCCATTCGGGCATGCCGCACGTTACCATACCAATGGTGCCGGCATGCGGCCGGCCCGCACCGGACGACCGGCTCCGGCCGGCCTCTCCTGCACACTGCCCATCTGGGAGCCTTCGTTGAAGCAGCCCGAACCTCATGGGGCCGCCCCCGAGGCGGCGCTGCCGCTGGTGGTCGTCGGCGCGTCGGCGGGGGGCGTCGAGGCCCTTTCGGCCTTTTTCAAGCACTTGCCGAACAGCCGGGCCGCCTTCGTCGTCGTGACCCATCTTGCCCCGGGGCAAAAGAGCCTGCTGCCGGAAATTCTCGGCCGCTGCACGGCGATGCCGGTCGCCGCCGCCGAGGACGGGCAGACGCTGGAAGAAGGGCGCGTCTACGTTCTCCCTCCCGGCTGCATCCTCACCTTCGCCGATGACAGGCTGGCGCTCGCGCCACGCGGCGAGGAGCGCAACGTCCTCGACGTCTGCCTGACATCGATGGCCGCCGCGGTAGGCGAACGGGCGATCGGAGTCATCCTGTCGGGGACGGGCAGCGACGGCGCGCTCGGCATCAAGGCGGTACGGGCGGCCGGAGGCATCACGCTGGCACAGGGAACGGACGGCTCGGCGCCGTCCTATCCCAGCATGCCGGCGGCGGCGATCGCCACGGGCTTCGTCGACTGCGTCTTGCCGATCGAAGCACTGGCCGACCGCGTGGCGACCTTTATCGACACAATGGTCGCTGCGCCCGGGTCGACTGCGGCCGGAGACCAGTGGGAACAGGCCAAGGGCGAGCTGTGCGTGCTGCTGCAACGGAGAATCGGCCACGACTTCGCTGGATACAAGTCAAATACGTTCCTGCGGCGTGTCGAACGCCGAATGCATGTGCACCACGTGTCCGATGTCAGAGACTATCTCGGGCGGTGCAAGGACGATCCCGAGGAACTCGATGAACTGTTCCACGACCTGCTGATCAGTGTCACCGCGTTCTTCCGCGACGTCACGGCGTTCGAGCGGCTGGCCGAGTTGGTCACGCCGCAACTGGTCGCGGGCAAGGGGGCCGGCGACACCATCCGGGTCTGGGTTCCCGGATGCGCCACCGGCGAGGAGGCGTATTCGCTCGCCATTCTGCTGCTGGAGCGGTTCGGGCGCGGGCCTTCGCAGCCGCGGCTGCAGATATTCGCCACCGATGTCGACGAGCGGGCCTTGGCCGTCGCCCGCGCCGGGCGCTACCCCGAACGCCTGTTGGAAGGAGTGCCGCAGGAGCGCCTGGAGCGGTTCTTCGAAAAGCACGGCAGCAGCTTCGTCGTCTCCAAGGAGTTGCGCGACGCCTGCATCTTTTCCTGCCACAGCGTGGTCCGCGATCCGCCGTTCTCGCGCATGGACCTGATCTCCTGCCGCAATCTGCTGATCTATCTCGACGCCGATCTGCAGAACCAGATCATTCCGCTTTTCCATTACGCCCTGCGTCCGAGCGGCTTTCTGTTTCTCGGCTCGTCTGAACACGTCAGTCAGCATGCGAACCTGTTCGCCCCGCTCGACAAGAAGCATCGCATCTTCCAGCGCCGCGACCAGCCCGGCAGGCCAAGCCTGTTCCCCGCCTATCGCGCGGCTGCGGCGATCCACCTCCCGGCGCCGGCAGAGAACCGCGCGATGTCGCGCAGCCAGGACGCGACCCGCCGCTTCGAGGCAATCGTGCTCGACAGATACGCGCCGGCGCACGTCATCGTCGACGCCAGTGGCGAGGTCACGCATTATTCGGGACGCACCGGCAAGTATCTGGAACAACCGGCGGGCGCACCAAACCGAAATCTGCTGGCGATAGCGCGCAAGGGGCTCCGGCTGCCGCTGCGCTCGGCCCTCGACGAGGTCGCGGCGACAAAACGGCGGACCGTGCGCGAGGGTGTGAGCGTCGAACTCGACGGCGGACGCCAGAGTATCGACCTGATCGTCGAGCCGCTGCCCAACGGCGCCGAGCCGTTCTGGCTGGTCGTGTTCGAAGACATTGGCGGCGTCGAGAGCCGCAAGCGCGGGGCGGAAGAAGCCGTCCCATCCGCGGACAGTGCCGACGATCTCTATCTCGTCGAACAAGAGTTGCGGCACACGCGGGAACAGCTTCACGCCTCCATCGAGGAATATCAGTCGAGCGTTGCCGAGCTGAAGTCGTCGAACGAAGAGATGCTGTCGGTCAACGAGGAACTGCAGTCCAGCAACGAGGAACTGGAAACCGCCAAGGAGGAACTGCAGTCGGTCAACGAGGAACTGCACACGGTCAATGCCGAGCTGTCCCGCAAGATCGACGAACTCGACCGTTCCAACAGCGATATCAAGAACTTGTTCGAAAGCACGCGGATCGCGACGGTGTTCCTCGATGCCAACCTCGTGATCCGGGCCTTCACGCCGGCGGCGGCCGAGATCTTCAAGGTGATCCCCGGCGACAGCGGACGGCCGCTGTCGGACATCGTCAGCTTTCTCGACTACCAGGATCTGGCCGCCGATGTCGCTGCGGTGGTGGAGTCCGAGCAGCCGCTGGAACGGCAGCTGTCGACGCACGACCACGCCGCCCACTACCTGATGCGCATCCTGCCCTACCGCACGACCGAGGGCGGCGTCGATGGCGTCGTCGTGACCTTCGTGAACGTCTCGCCGCTGATTCAACTGGGCGAGCAGCAGGCGCTGGTGGCCGAGTTGAACCATCGCGTGAAGAACATCCTCGCCGTGGTGGCGTCGATGGCGGTGCAGATGGCCCGGCGCTGCAATGACATGGGCGAGTTCACCGAAGCCTTCGTCGGTCGCATCGAAGGGCTGGCCAAGACCCATGAGATCCTGTCGCTCAGCCGCTGGACCCGGGTCGGGCTGCGCGACCTCCTGAGCGCCGAACTGAAGGCCTTCGTCGCCGACGCGGATCGGGTCGTCCTGGACGGGCCCGGCGTCCACCTGAAGCCGCGTGCCGCCACCACCTTGGGCATCATTTTTCCACGAGCTGGCGACCAACGCCCTCAAGTACGGCGCCTTCGCCGATCGAGACGGGCAGCTTGCCGTGAGCTGGGGCTTCGAGGCGGTCGACGGTGCGCGTCACCTCGTGCTGCGATGGCGGGAGCACCAGGGCCCGCCGGTCACCAGGCCCCAGCACAAGGGCTTCGGCACGGAGCTCATCGAACGCAGCCTGCATTTCGAGTTCGGCGGCAACGCGGATCTCGACTTTGCGGCTGATGGTCTCTCGGCCACCCTGTCGATTCCGGCCGAGGATGTGATCGCCAAGGGAGAGAGCCATGGCCGCTGATCAGGACTTGTCGGGACAGCGCGTCCTGGTGGTCGAGGACGAATTGATGGTCGCGATGGGCATCGAGATGATCCTGACCGACGCCGCCTGCGAGGTGGTCGGGCCGGTCGGCCGGTTTGACGAGGCGGTCGATGCCGCACGGACCGGCCGCTTCGACGTCGCCGTGCTGGACGTGAACCTCCGCGGCACCGAGGTCTACCCGGTCGCCGACGTGCTCGCCGCCCGCGGGATACCGTTCGCCTTCCTGACCGGCTACGGGCGCGATACCCTTCCGGCGCGGTTCACCGGGCACGACGTGCTGGCCAAGCCGTTTCAGAAGGAGGCGCTGCTGCACACGATCAGCAGCCTGGCGACGCACCGACCGCAATAGCCTCACTCGCCCAGCCAGGACGACGGACGGCTCATCGTCGGCCTGCGGCCAACGCTCTTCAGCCGATCACGCTTGTGGTCCAGGGCCGCGGCCATCCCCCGCAGCCGCGCCGCCTCGCGCTTGAGGCGGTCGATTTCATTGCCGACGAAGTCGCGCGCCTCTTCATCCAGGTCGTCGGGGTCGTCGAAGGTTTCGATGAGAACGCTATCTGGCGTCCGCAGAGCGACGGCGAGGATCTCCCACGGCAGGAAACCGCGTTGGCCGGACGGCGAGACGGCATCCAGGCCATCGGCGTTCACGCCGGCGACGACGAAGCGGAACTGCCGTGCCCCGGTCGCGATCACGCACTGCCCCTCACTGAACAGTTCGGCCAGCGCAATGGCCTTGCTGGCGCCGCCAAGCGGGTGAAGAACGCCGCGTCGGCTATCGACCACGACGACACCCCCCGGGGACCCGAAGTCGTCCGGTCGGAAGCCGCAGTCGGTGCTCAGGATGGTGCTCAGTGTCCGCATGGCGCAGGCTCCGAAATTACGGAAAACTCAATCGAGGCGCCCCTGCCCGGCAGTGTCGCTGTCGAAGAACGATGCGACTTCGCCGCCTTCGAGATCCATGACGACGCTCCCGTCGGCGGCGACGGCCAGAAACTCTCGCGGGACGCGCAGCATCGTCATCTCGTTGCCGCGGACGATCTGCACATTCATCATCTGTCCGTCATCCCCGGCCATGACATTGCGAATCTGGCCGACCGGCTGCCCCTGTGGCGTCGTCACCATGCGTCCGATCAGGGTCTCGGCGCGCAGCTTGGCATCGCCCATCTGTGGCCGGCTCATCTCGATCTCACCCGCCGGCACTGTCGATGGCGCCGCGATTGCGAGGGCGACGGCCAACCCGCCCGTCGTCAGGGAAACCCACCACCCGCCCTTCAATTGAGGTAAATGCATCGCCTCATTCCTTTTCTAATCTGCGGGGCGATTTCGAAAAAAGACGCCGCACGCAAGTAATAATATCGGTGTATGCGGGCAGATTTTGTAGGTGTGGCAATTAATCGTTTGAGTTATGCGGAGCAGCCGGATGTTGCGGGTCGGCTAGCGCTTGCGCAGCGTCTTCAAATTGCCGGGGGCGAGACCGATGTTGTTGGCGTGGCATCGCAGCACCGGGCGACGAACCGTGACACTCGATATCGCCATCGTGCTGATCCTGGTCGGCGTGGTCTTCGTCGCCTTCATTCGCGAACGCCTCCCGCCCGACCTCGTCGCGCTGCTGGCGTTCAGTGCGCTGCTTGCGACCGGGGTCCTCGGCGCGGACGAGGCTCTCGCGGTGTTCAGCAATAGCGGCCCGATCACGGTCGGCGCCATGTTCGTTCTCAGCGCCGCGCTGGAACGGACCGGCATGATCGATCTCGCCGGTCGCGCCGCCGCCAGGGCGGCGGGCCGGTCGCCCATGCGCGCCCTGGTGGTCCTGGCGGCGGGGACGATGGCGGTGTCGGCGTTCATGAACAACACGCCGGTGGTGGTCGTGTTGACGCCGGTCGCCATCATGCTGGCGCGGTCGTTCAAGATCGCACCGACACGGTTCCTGATCCCGCTCTCCTTCGCCAGCATCTTCGGCGGCACCACGACCCTGATCGGCACCTCGACCAATCTTCTCGTCAACGGTGTGATCGTCGGCTACGGCCAGCCGGCACTGGGCATGTTCGAAATCACGGCGCCCGGCCTGCTGCTGGGCCTGGTCGGCATCGCCTACATGGCGGTATTCGGGCGCTGGCTACTGCCCGATCGCCAGCCGCCGGGCGACGTCATGGGCGACCGGCCGCGGCGGGCCTTTCTGGCCGAGTTGCTGATCCCCGAGGATTCGCCGCTGGTCGGCAAGACCTTGCCGGGGGCGCGGCTGGTGGCCAGCAAGGGCGTCGGCGTTCTCGACGTGATCCGCCGCGATCGATCTCTCCATGATCAGCTCGATCGCCTGCGGCTCGAGGGCGGCGACCGCGTCGTCGTCCACAGCAGCGTCGCCAGCGTCGTCGGCCTGCGCGACGCCGGGCAGATTCTGTTCGGCACCAACGAGGGGGTTCAGGCGATCGGCGGCCAGCCAGCCATGATCATGGAAGGCATCGTCGGGCCGCAGTCGCGCCTGGTCGGCTTCCGCATGAGCGACCTGAACTTCCGCCGGCTCTATGGCGTCTATATCCTCGCGGTCCATCGGCAGGGCACCGACCTGCGCACCGATTTCGGCGGCATCCGGCTGCGCGCCGGCGACACCCTCATTCTCGAGGGTCCGCCCGAAGGCCTGCGCCGGCTGTTCGACCGTCGGGTGCTGGTCAACCTCACCGAGCCGACCGAGCAGCCGTTCCGGCGCGACAAGGCACCGATCGCCATCGGCGCCGTGGCCGCCGTGATGGTTCTCGCCGCGCTGGGAGTGCTGCCCATTGCCGCGCTGGCATTGATCGCGGCGACGGCGGTGGTGGCCCTGGGCTGCCTGTCGCCCGACGAAGCCTACGGCGCCGTCGAGTGGCGCATCCTGTTCCTGATCTTCGGCACGCTGGGCCTCGGGATGGCAATGGAGACCACCGGCGCCGCCGCGCTCATCGCAACCCAGCTTGCCGCGGTGGTCCGGGAATGGGGGCCGGTGGCGGTGTTGGCGCTGATCTATCTGCTGACCTCCGCCCTCACCGAAATCATCAGCAACAACGCCGCCGCGATCCTGGTCACCCCCATCGCCGTCGGCCTGGCCCAGCAGGTCGGGGTCGATCCGCGGCCATTCGCCATGGCCGTCCTGTTCGCCGCGAGCGCCAGTTTCGCCACGCCGATCGGCTATCAGGCGAACACGTTCGTCTACAGCGCCGGCGGCTACCGCTTCATGGATTTCGTCCGGATCGGGCTGCCGCTCAACCTGCTGATGTGGGGAGCGGCGGTCCTCGTCATTCCGGCATTCTGGCCCTTGACCGCGGGGGAGTAACGCCAACTTGCCTATTCGCGGCCTGCAGGTTCCCTGGCCTAATAGCGCCTGACGAAACCTGAGCGTCTGGAGGCACCCATGGCCGGCCGCGACAGCAGTGACAAGGGGCTGCTGGAACTGCGCCAGAAGGTCTTGGCGCAGTTCGGCGACGTGGCGCTCAAGGCGGGCAGCCTCGACGAGATACTCACCGAAGCCTGTCGGCTGGTCGGCCAGGCTCTCGGGACCGATTTCGCCAAAGTGATGGAACTGCAGCCGGACAAGAAGACCCTCCTGGTCCGTGCCGGGGTCGGGTGGCGCGACGGTATCGTGGGAAAGCAAACCGTAGAGGCGGAGGAGAATTCTTCGGAGATGCACGCCATCCTGACGGGCGAGCCGGTGATCTGCGAAGACATCGATGCCGAGAGCCGATGGGTCATTCCGGACTTCCTGCGCGAGCACGGCGTCACGTCGATGGTCAACGTCGCCATCCTCGGCTCCGGCGACCGGCCGCCATACGGCGTTCTCCAGGTCGACAGCCGCCAGCACCGAACCTTCACCGAAGCCGACATGTACTTCCTGCGCGGCTACGCCAACCTGCTCGCCTCGTCGGTCGACCGGCTACGGCTTCTCCCGGAGCTTGAGGCCGCCGTCGCCACCGGCGAGCGCCTGCTGCGCGAGCTTCAGCACCGGGTGAAGAACAATCTCCAGGTCATCACCAGCCTGATTCAGATCCAGTCGCACAAGGCGCCGAATTCAGAGGCGCGGTCCGAACTCGAAGCCGTCGGCCAGCGCATCGAGGCGCTGCGCCTGGTGCACGAGAAGCTGTATGCCGCAGGCCAGATCGACCGCGTCGATCTCGGCACCTATCTCGGCGAACTCGCCGCCAGCCTGCTGCGCTTCCAGAGCGAGCGGGCGGCGGCGGTACGCCTGCAGTCCGACGTCCAGAGTGTCATCGCCTCGGCCGACGTGGCGCTCCCGCTCGGCCTCGTCGTCAACGAGTTCGTCACCAACAGCATGAAATATGCCTTCGAGGGCGGTCCCGGCGTGATCGGCCTGAAGCTCGTGGTGGAGGGCGAAGCAGCCCGGCTGGAGCTTTCGGACGACGGCAAGGGCCTTCCCAAGGGAAGGAGTAATGGCACCGGCCTGCTGCTCATCGACGGGCTGGCGAAGCAGATCGGCGCCGCCGCCGAGTGGAACGCGCAGGGCGGCACCAGGCTGATGCTGCGATTTGCCCTGGGATAGGAGGGTGCGGCGCCGATCAGCATACCGCCGATGCGGATCTCGGCAGGCCTCATGAACGCTGGCGGCGACGCAGCAAGCACCCAATCTCCATCGCGGCAGGCCGCACCTCCCTGGAGATTTCCGCATGAGCGACGACAGCATCACCGACGCGTTGCACGCCGTCGAGCGCGGGCTCGTCGAGCATGCGCATCCCTTCACCTGGGAGCGGGCGGAGGCGGCCAGCCACGTCGATCCGCGCACGCTGCAGAGGGCGCTGCAGCAGGAACTGATTGCCGTCGAGAAGAACGCCGACCGCGCCTGCCGCCCGGTGACGCTCACCGGTGCCGGCCGGGCGCGGCTGGCGCTTCGCATCCGAACCTGACGCCCGGTCACCTTGGAGGTACCGATGCCCACATTGAGAACGCCCTCGAACGACGAGCTGGCGCAGGCGCTGGACGGGCACCGGGTCTGGGTCGCCACCGACGGCAGCCGGGGCGCGCGGGCCGATCTGCGCAACTGTGACCTGGTCGGGCAGTCGTTCTGGCGCGCCGATCTGCGCGGCGCCCGACTGGACGGCAGCGATCTTGCCACCGCCAATCTCGATCACGCCGATCTGCGCGGCGCCTCGCTCCGGCGCGCCCGGCTGCGCGGCGCCTCACTGTGGGAGGCCAAGCTGGGCGAGAGCGACCTCCGCGGCGCCGACATGCGGGACGCGAAGCTTGATCATGCCGATCTGCGCGGCGCCGACCGGACGGGCGCCGACCTGCGCGGCGCTTCGTTGATCTCGGCCCTGATGGACGAGGACGCCGGCCCACGTCGCACAGCCCCGGGCTCCGTTGCTCGCCGGAGACGCTGAGCGAGGAAGGCCCCCCACCCCTGTCGGCGCGCTTCGACAAGGGCAGAGAGCCCGAGCGTCTCGACGCCACCGCAGGGCCTCCTCCTTCGGTAATGACCGACGGGTGGAGCCCCCGCTAGCCTTGCGGACTGATCCGCAAGTGCATTGCATATGAGCATGACCTTGGTCATGGGCACCCTGCCGGCAATTCTTTGTGCGCGGGGGTACAAGGTTCGCAGAGACTCGGCGGCCACTGCCAGTGGACTGTCCCGCCGAGAACCAGGGGGGATCGGTGACTAGCCCCGGTGTCTCTCGCATCACGCGCCTGCGCGGGTTTTTGGCCTCTGGTAGAGAGGATTCGTTTTCCGATAGCCTTCCCTCCGCCATGCCGAACCGAAGGGGACTGGGATCAAACCCTTCTCTACGCGGTTCCAATGAATGGGGCCACCCGGGTCTCAAGATCATCCGACCAGACCTGTCCGGAGCCGGATCTCGTGGAGGCCCGCGCGCGAGGGCGACCGATAGGGGCGGCTGTCGACCTCAACGACTAGGGTAGCGTGCCCCGAACTCCACCTTCACCCCGCCGCCAGAATCGCAGTGATGGGCGCGCCAGCCGCTGCCCGCCCCAATGGCCTACTCGAGGACGCGGCGTGGTGCACGTCACCGCAAGTCGGCCACATCTCCCCCCCAGTGGCGTGCCGACGGCCTATTCCTTTGGCCACAACGACTGCACCTCGGCCAACAACCATTCACGGAATTGGCGGATGTTAGGGTGATCCGCTGTGGCCTCGGGGGCGACGATGTAGAAGGGGCTCTGGTCGGGCAGATAGAGGGGAACCGGGGCCGCCAGTAGCCCTGCGTCGAGCTCATTATCGATGAAAGGCATGCGGCCGATGGCGATGCCGAGGCCATCGATGGCTGCCTGGATCGCGGTGATGCTCTGATCGAAGGTGAGGCCGTGGGAAACGTCTGCAGCCGGAATCCCGGCGAAGCGAAACCATTGTCGCCACGCCGCCGGCTCGGTGGCAACGTGGAGCAGTGTAAATTGCTGCAAATCCGCGGCACTAAGGCCTCTGCCGCCCGAGGGAAGCAATCGCGGGCTCAGCACGGGAACGCATTGCTGGATCATCAACTGATCCGCACGTAGCCCGGGCCAGTGGCCGTCGCCCCGGCGGATCCCCATGTCGACACCACTGGTGGTGAAGTCAACGGGATGTGGCGACGTGACGATCCGAACGTCGATGTGTGGCCGCAAGGCCTTGAAGCCTCCTAGGCGCTGCACAATCCAGCGGGCACCGACATAGGTGAGGGTGCTTAGGGTAAGGGTTTCGGTCCGCCTGGTTTCGAACAACCGCCCCGTTGCCTCGCGCAAATCCTCGAACGCGCCACGCACGACCGGCAGGTACTCCTGTCCTTCGCTCGTCAGCCGCAAACTGCGGTGCTGGCGATGGAACAGGCGGGTCTGCAGAAACGCCTCAAGGCGCCGTATCTGATGGCTTACGGCCGTCGAGGTAACGTTCAGCTCCTCGGCAGCGCGCGTGAAGCTCATGTGACGGGCGGCGGCCTCGAATGCTCGTAGGCCGTTGAGTGGGGGCAACTGCATGGATGACATTTTGTCATGCATTGCCCGACAAAGCATCAGTTGTTGCCACAAAAAAAGTGGGGGTAGCCTGGAGGACGCAGAGCTGCGAACAACGCAGCCGGCGCCCGGAGCGCATCTAGGGAGGAGCAGATGAGAAAAATCTTGGTGGCGACCACCATGTTTGCCGCGGCCTGGGCAACGGCGGCGGTAGCGCAGGCGGAGGAAGTCTTAAAGGCCGTGAGCGCCTTGCCAAAACAGGTGATCTACACGGAGGACGCCCTGCGTTTCTTCGAGCGGGTCAATGAAAAGGGCAAGGGCATCGTGCGGATCCATTGGATCGGCGGCCCGGAGGTGATCCCGGCAACCGAGCAGGCGCAGGCGGTGCGCAATGGCGTTGTCGACATCGTTGTCTCTCCGGCGAACTATCATTGGGGCGCGGTGCCCGAGAGTGCGGCCGTCGCCGGCAGCACCAAGACCCCCTGGGAACTGCGAGACAACGGCGGCGCCACGTTGCTGTCATCCTTCTACGAGAAGCGCCTGAATGCGCACTATCTCGGCTGGTTGAGCGCCAGTGTCGGTTTTCACGCCTACCTCAATCAGAAGCCCAATGTGAGCGGCTTGCCTGATCTCAAGGGACTGCGACTGCGCTCGAACCCGGTATATCAGGACTTCTTCAGCCAGCTCGGCGCGACCAACGTCACGATCCAGATGCCCGAGGTTTACGCCGCGCTGGAGCGAGGCACCGTTGACGGTGTCGGCTGGCCATTGGTCGGCATCACCGACTTCAACTGGGATAAGTTCCTGCGGTATCGGATCGATCCCGCGTTCTACCACAGTGATGTTGTCGTCCTGGTCAACCTCTCGCGTTGGAACGGGCTCTCGCCCGAGGCCAAAGCCATCTTGCAGGACGTCATGGCCGAATACGAGCGCGACTCATACCGCTTCTTCGAGGCCGAACAGCGCCGAGACGATGACAAGGTCCGTGCCCGCGGCCTGCAGGTAGTGAGCTTGGACAAGTCGACCGCACAACAATATCTGGACGAGGCCTATGCGGCCCTATGGTCGCGCCTGGAACGCACCGTCCCAGAATCGGCCGGCGAGCTCAAGGCAAAGTTCTACCGCTAATCAAAGCTGCGGGCAGGGCGGCCTGCCCCAGCATCTCGTCCGGGAGCCATCGCATGTTGTCCCGAATCTACAGCCAGGCACTGCAAAGCCTGGCAGCCCTTGCGGCCGCCCTTCTGATCGGGGTGTTCGTCGCCATCATCTACGACGTCACCATCCGCACCCTTGGATTTCAACCGCCGTCCTGGACCACCACGATGAGCGAGTACGCCATGCTCTACGCGACGATGCTGGCGGCCCCCTGGTTGGTGAGGCGGCGAGGGCATGTGGCCGTGGAATCCCTCGTGTTGTTCCTTCAGGCGGGCGCGCGTTGCTGGCTCGAGCGCCTTGTCTACATGCTGTGTATCGCCGTTGCCCTCCTGCTCTGCTTTTATTCGGGCGAACTGGCGCTGCAGGTCTATGCGCGTGGCGAACTGGACATCCGATCGGTGGAGGCGCCGCGTTGGCTGCTCTTCGCGGTCATGCCCCCCAGCTTCTTCCTGGTCGCCGTTGAGTTCGGCCGCTTCCTCGTAGGGCCCGAGAGCTACTTCGTCGATCGAACCCAGCCCAAGGAGGGACTCTGATATGGGTTGGGAAACCGCTGCTGCCCTGTTACTGGGCAGCGTCGTCGGCCTGATGCTTGTCGGGATGCCCGTCGCCTTTGCCTTCCTGACGGTCAATATCGTCGGCGTCGTCCTGCTCATGGGCGGGGAGGCCGGGCTGCTTCAGTTGATTGCCAACGCGAGCGAATCGGTAACCAAATTCACCCTGGTACCGGTCCCGCTGTTCCTCATGATGGGCGAGCTGTTCTTCCACACTGGCCTGGCCCGGCGGGTGTTCGATGCCTTCGACTGCTGCTTCGGCCGGGTGCCGGGGCGGCTGTCTTATGTGACGGTTGCCGGTGGGACCGCCTTTGCCACCCTCTCGGGGTCGAGCATGGCGAACACGGCGATGCTGGGTTCGCTCATGGTTCCGGAAATGATCGAGCGCGGCTACAAGAAGCATATGGCCATCGGCCCCATTCTGGGGACCGGCGGCCTGGCGATGATCATTCCGCCATCCACTCTCGCCGTGCTGCTGGGCACCCTTGCCCGGATCGATATCGGTGCACTGCTTATTGCCGGCATCCTGCCCGGGCTATTGCTGGCCGCCTGCTACGCGGGGTTGATCTATACGCAGATCAGGCTCGATCCCCTCGCGGCACCGCAATACGCGACCGAGCGCGTCTCCCTGGGCCAGATAGTGCGCACCGTCAGCATTAACGTCCTACCGATGTCGCTAGTCGTCTTCCTGGTGATCGGGCTGATCCTTGGCGGAGTCGTGACGCCGACGGAGGCTGCCGCCTTCGGCGTCCTCGGAGTGGTAATCCTGGCCATGGCGTTCCGTTGCCTGACCTGGAGCTCGATCACGAAGTCCATGACCAGCACGTTGAGCGTCACCGGTATGGTGTTCATGATCATTATCGGCTCATCCACCTTCAGCCAGCTTCTGGCTTTCAGCGGTGCCACCTCCGGCATCCTGTCGATGGTTTCGGGCTACGATGCCACGCCGCTGATCGTTCTGCTGTCCATGCTCGTGGTGCTCCTGTTCCTGGGGGCATTCATGGATCAGGTCTCGATGATGCTGCTCACGCTGCCGGTGTTCATTCCGCTGGCGCAATCGTTGGGGTTCGATCTGGTCTGGTTCGGATTGCTCATGCTGCTGGGGCTTGAGGTCAGCCTGATCACACCACCCTTCGGCCTGCTGCTATTCGTAATGATGGGGGCCGCCCCCAAGGGAACCACACTGCCCGAAGTGGCCCTGGCAGGATTCCCCTATGTGATCTGCACGTTGCTGGTGATCGGGATCGTGGTCGCCTTCCCAGGGCTTGCCCTGTACTTGCCCGGACTGATGGGGTAGCGGCGCGCCATCCGACCATCTCTCAGCAACTCGCAAGGAGACCATCATGGCACATTGCGAAGTCGAGCCTGGGGTCAGGCTGTATTACGAGGACTTCGGAAGTGGTCGGCCCATTCTCTTCATCCACGGTGGCGGTATGAGCCACGAGATGTGGGAGCAACAGGTTTATGAGCTGGCCGACGAGTTTCGGGTTGTCAGCCTGGACCTACGCGGCCATGGCGAAAGCGACAAGCCGCCGCACGGGCACACCTTCGAGCGCCTCATGCAGGACGTCGAAGTCCTGTCCGCTCAGCTTGGGCTGCGCGGGATCACCGTCGTCAGTCACGGGATCGGCGGCTACGTCGGGATCCTCTACACCCTCCGGCGGCCGGATCTGGTGTCCAAGCTGGTCCTTGTCAGCAGCGGCGCCAGGTTCATCGGCAGCGACGAGGAGCCTGGCGGCTTTTCCGCGGATCTTTGGGAGACGTACACGAGCGGCATGGCGCGGAACAAGATCGAGGCGACGGCGCAATTGGTCGATCGGACATTCTTCCATCGAGATCCGGGAGCGGCGACCCGCCAAGCGGTGGTCAACGTCATGCTGCAGTGGCCCTTGTACGCGATGAAAATGCTCGGGGCGGACTTGGTCAAAGTCAATCTCGAGGACCAGTTGGGGGAAATTCGGGTGCCAACCCTGGTGCTCCATGGGCGGCACGACAAAAAACAGCGTTTCGCCGGCGCCGCCTATCTCGCCGGCAGAATTCCCGATGCGCGCTTAGTCGAATTCGAGGAGAGCGCCCACAACCCTCAGCTAGAGGAAATACGAAAATTCAACAATGTCTTGAGAGAATTTGCGTCATGAATAGTGGCTAATTAGGTCCCGATTAACGCTAATATAGGGAAGGTTTACTAATGTCTATTATTCGCAAGCACCTGTCTGCACGCATGAGCCAAACTGTTGTTAATGGCGGTACAGTGTATTTGGCTGGCCAAGTTGCCGATGATTGGGATGCCGACGTCACACAACAGACTCGACAAGTGCGGGCCAAAGTCGACCGCCTGCTCGAGGAGGGCGGTAGCGGTCGTAGCAAGTTGCTGTCGGTGCAGGTGTGGCTAGCGGACATGGCAGATTTTGCCGCGATGAATGCCGTCTGGGAAGAGTGGATCGATAAGGCGAATCCGCCGGCCCGCGCCACCGGCGAAGTTCGTCTTGCGGACCCGCGGCTGAAGGTCGAGGTCATCGCCGTCGCCGCTGCGTAGACGGCGCTCGACAGGGGGGGAAATGAATGGCCGCCAAGGAAATCTTCCGCACGGGGTGTCCGCACGACTGCCCGAGTGTGTGTGCCCTTGAAGTCGAACGGCGCCCCGATGGCCGCCTCGGCGCTGTCCGTGGAGCCGAGGGCAACAGCTACACCCTCGGCGTCACCTGCGCCAAGATGGCGCGTTATGCCGAGCGAGTACACCATCCGGACCGCCTGACACAGCCGTTGCTGCGGGTCAGCGAGAAGGGAAGCGGTAGCTTCCGTCCGATCTCATGGGATGAGGCGCTAGACAGGACGGCCGATGCCTTCTCAGAGGCTACCGAGCGGTATGGCAGTGAAGCGGTATGGCCGTTCCATTCCGGCGGCAACATGGGCCTGGTCCAGCGCTATGGCATGGAGCGGCTGCGCCACGCCATGCGCTATTCGGGCGAGCGAGCCTCGATCTGCATCGGCATCGGCGTGCCCGGCTGGTTGGCCGGCGTCGGCCGGTTGGTTGGCACCGATCCGCGCGAGATTGCCGACTCCGATCTGATCGTGGTGTGGGGGACCAATCCGGTTGCCACCCAGGTCAACCTCATGACCCATATTGCCCGTGCTCGCAAGGAGCGGGGCGCCAAACTCGTGGTGGTCGACTGCTACGAGACCGCCACGGCCAAGGTGGCCGATTATCGGCTGATCCTGCGTCCCGGCACCGACGGTGCGCTGGCCTGCGCGGTGATGGGCGTGCTGCTGCGTGAAGGGCTGGTCGACCGCGATTATCTGGCCTCCTATACCGATTTCGACAAGACCGTCGAGCGCCATCTGATCGAACGTACCCCAGGCTGGGCGGCGGCACTCACCGGCTTGGCTGAAGATGAAATCATCGCCTTCGCCCGCCTGTTCGGCAGCACGCCGCGCAGCTTTGTCCGTCTCGGCCTCGGCTTTACGCGCAGTCGCAATGGCGCCGCCAATCTGCACGCCGTGAGCTGCCTGCCGGCTATGACCGGGGCCTGGCGGCATCGCGGTGGGGGCGCCTTCTTCATCAATGCCGACGGCTGGGGCCTCGACTACACGGTCGTTCAGGGCCTCGATGTGCGCGATCCCGCAATTCGTGTGCTCGATCAACCGCGCATCGGCGCCGTGCTCGGCGGCGATCCTGGCGCCCTGTATGGCGGCCCGCCGGTAAAAGCGATGCTCGTCCAGAACGCCAATCCCGCGGTGACTGCACCGGACACCGCGGCTATCCTTGCGGGGCTGGCGCGGCCGGATCTGTTCCTGTGCGTACATGAGCAGTTCATGACCGAGACGGCGCGAATGGCCGATATCGTTCTGCCCGCAACGACGTTCCTCGAACAGGACGATCTGTTCATGGGTTGGGGACACACCCATTTGGTGCTGGCACCACGCGTGCTCGAGCCTTTGGGCCAAGCGCGCTCCAATCATGACGTGATCTGCGGCCTCGCGCGTCGGCTGGGGGCCACTCACCGCGGGTTCTTCAAGAGCGCCTGGGAACTCGTCGACGATCTGCTCACGTGTGCCGGTTTGCCAAATGCTGATACCGCGGCGGCGACGGGCTGGATCGACCGGGCCCCTGATTTCCGTGCCGGCCATTTTCTCGACGGCTTCCCGACGCCAGACGGCCGCTTTCGCTTTCGGCCCCAGTGGTCGGAGTTGGGGCCGCTGCACGGACCACTGTCGGACCTGCCTGACCATGCGGCGATCACCGATGCCGCCTCGCCCGACTATCCGTTCCGGCTGGTAACGCCGCCGACCCGGTCATTCCTCAATACGACCTTCACCGAGACGCCCAGCTCGCGTCGGCGCGAAGGCGCGCCGCGGCTGCTGATGCATCCCGACGACTGGCAAGCAGTTTGCGGCGAGTCTGACGACGGGATTCTTGTGAAGATCGGCAATCGGCGCGGTTCCCTCACTGTCCCTGCGCAGCGATCGGGAGATGTCCGCCCCGGCGTCGTGGTGCTCGAGGGATTGTGGCTGAATGCCGATTTTGCTGACGGCATCGGCGTCAATCTGCTCACGGATGCAGTTTCCGTGGCGCCGGCTGGCGGCGCCGCTTTTCACGACGTGGCCATCTGGGTGCGACGAGCCTAATCATCGGGGGCCGTGGGTATGGTATTGCGGAACTCGATGACGCTAATCTGATGGGAAAATTCCCCAGGGCGGTGGCGAAGGTCGGCCAGCCGGCCACGGCTCGCAGGCCGGGTTCTCTTGTCCACGGCTCGACGCAGCTCCGCGGTTTCCCGCCTTTCGTAGAGAGAATTCGTTGCCAGATAGCCTCCCCTCCGCCAATACTTCTAAGTAATATGTTCTCCCATACCGGAAGCCTGGGGCGAAAGCCCGAGGTTATGCGCCGTTTTCGGCCTGTAGCTGTTGACCTTGTTGTCTGACAGAGGCCAAATTTCAGCCCATTTTCTCTTCTCTACGCCCCGCATTCTCTGCAAGCTGTTGACTTCGCCAAAACGGTACGGATTTTTCGTGCTGAACAATCAAGTGCTTGGCAGCCGCCACGCGTTACGGTTTCGCTGAGCTGTTGACCGCGCGGAGGAGTCTGGGATCGAATCTACAGTCAAGTCAGGACCTTCAGATCGTCTCGACCGCGCTGCGACCGCCTCCCAGTTTGCTGATCCGCACCTGCGCCCCGATGCGGTCGACCATCGCCTGGACGTGGGAGATCACCCCCACTTGGCGTCCGGCGGCCTGCAGCGCTTCCAGGGCGGACAGGGCGACATCCAGGCTGCTGGCTCCAGGGTGCCGAAGCCCTCGTCGATGAACAGCGAGTCGATGCGGGTGCGGTGGCCGGTCATGCTCGCGAGGCCCAGCGCCAGGGCCAGGGAGACCAGGAAGCGCTCGCCGCCGCGGATCGCTTCCAGCCGATAGCGTAGCGTCAGCTCGGCCCGATGGGTGTTGGCCAGCGCTATCAGGTGCTCAAGGGTCAGCGTCTGGGCGAAGCGGCGGAACTTGTCGCCGCTGGCCGAGCCGATGACCTCCGACAGGCTCTGCCAGGCCTCGGTCACCGGTCGCTGGCGGTCGATGCGTTCCCGCAGCGCCTCGGCCGCCGCCCGGTCGCGCTCGTCATCGCGCAGCCGACCGCGTTCCTCTACCTGGCGCTCCGCCAGCCTCGCCTGCTCCTGCTCCTGCTCCGCCCGCCGCGCCGCGATGTCGTCGGGGTTGATCTCTGGCCGCCCGGTCTCCTCGTGCCCGGCCAGTTTCCGGCGGCATTCCTGAAGCCCGCCTTCCGCAGCGGCCAGCGCCTCGCGCAACCGGTCCAGGCGCCCGGTGACCTCGTCGACCCAGGCATCACCCGAGGCTAGGGCCTCGCGGACCGACGCCACCTCCAGCCCGTTGGCCTCGATCCAGGCGTTCAGCGCGGCCTCGGCCCGGCCGCGCACGTCGCGCGTAGCCGACGAGGCCCGGCTGTTCGTGCGTGATGCCGCCGCGTGGCGCGAGGTGGCCCTGGTCGCCAACCTGTCGCAGTGATGGAATTGGACGATGTTCCTCAACTCACTCCGCGGGCGATATTCCGGCGTGCTGACCGCCTGCCGCGCCCGATACCAGCCAAGGCCGGCCATTTCCGCAAAGGCAGCGATGTCCTTCTCCGGTCCGATGGCGAAGCCTAGCCGCACGCCGGCAACCGTAGAATTTTCCGAAGGAGCGAAGGACAATTATTCCCTCGTCTTCAGCCATGGGCGCGAGCGTCAGGTCCGGCCGACCATCGGCGAAGCTTTCGTCGAGACAAGGCGACCCGTCCGCCCACGCAATCGACGAAGCAGGTCGGCGTGGCAGCGACCGTCGGAATTGTTAGGATTGACGACTATCGCCAAGTCGCCCTCTTCCAAGTCCGCGAGGCTCCGGGCCTCCTCCACCGTCCATGCTGCGGCCCGAAGAGCCGCAGCATGTTCGTTGTAGGTGGGCTTAAAAATTCGGACTGGCCCAGGCGGCCCGAGGCGAGCGATCATCTGGATCGCTGCCTGCGCCCCGGCGACGGCCTGCAGGGACGCTTTGGTGCCATAGGCTATGCGGGCGGCCGATGCCAACTCGGCCATGTCGGCAACCGTCGGGAGCGACCACGACGCCCCGTCGGACACCGGCGGAATGGGGTAAGGAATGCGGTTGATCCCAGTGGAGAGATCAATCCAGTCCGAACCTCGCCTTCGCCCAGTCTATGTTGCCGCCATAGTCGCGCATCCGATGTCCTGTCAGTATTATCCGGGGGCGGGCGGCTAGCGCGCGAGGGCGAGCAGCCCGTCCACGTCGAGATGTTCCTCCATGTGAAGAGCAAGTCGGTCGAGCGTCGCCTCGACGTCCGCATGGTAGGCAAATTGCGAAGCAGCCCCGCCGAGCCGACTAAGGAACGAGCGGCGAAATGCGTCACTGGCAAACATGCCATGCAGATAGCTACCCATGATCCGGCCGTCGGCCGAGCATGCCCCTTCGGGCGCGCCGTTGACATCGGCGAAAGGCCGGGCGCGGGCGGGGCCGTCGGTCCGTCCGACGTGGATTTCGTAGCCCTCCATCCGTTGCCCGGTAGCTATGTGCGTGGCGGCGACGCGGAGTAGGCGCTTTTCGGGCGTCATGACCGTTTCGACGTCCAGCAGGCCCAGCCCGTCGGTGTCGCCTGAGGAGCCTTCGACCCCTTCGGGATCTCGCACGAGCCGGCCGAGCATCTGATAGCCCCCGCAAATCCCCAACACATACCCGCCGCGCCTGACATGGGCCGCCAAATCAACATCCCAGCCCTGCGCCCGCAGGAAATTGAGGTCGCTTCTTGTCGACTTGGTGCCGGGCAGAACCACCAAGTCGGCGTCGCCGGGAATCGCCCGCCCGGCTCCAAGCGCGGTAAGGGCCACCCCGGGCTCCTGTGCCAGAGGATTCAGATCGTCGAAATTCGCTATTCGCGAGAAACCGAGCACCACCACCCGAAAGACGCCAGAGCCGGCGCGGTCCGGCAGGGCCAGGGAATCTTCGGCAGGAAGTCGCGCGGCATCGGCGAAGAAGGGCAATACGCCAAACCCCTGCCAGCCGCTAAGGTCGCCAATCAGCCGATAGCCATCCTCGAACAGACGTGGGTCGCCGCGGAACTTGTTGACCATAAAGCCTTTGATGCGAGCCGAGTCGGCGGCATCGAGCACGGCCCGGGTGCCGACGATCTGGGCGATCACCCCCCCACGGTCGATATCGCCGGCCAACACGACGGGCACCTCGGCCGCCTGCGCGAAACCCATATTGGCGATATCGCCCTTGCGCAGGTTGATTTCGGCCGGGCTGCCCGCTCCTTCGACTACTACAAGATCGAAACGCGTCCTGAGACGACCGTAGCTCTCAAGCACGGGTGCCAAGAGCCGTTGCTTCCTGTCGGCATAATCGCCGGCCTTCACCGTTGCGACCACCCGGCCTTGTACGATAACCTGCGCGCCGACCTCCGATTCCGGCTTGAGCAGCACCGGATTCATATCGGTATGCGGCTCAATTCCGCAGGCCAAGGCCTGCAATGCCTGCGCACGACCGATCTCGCCACCATCAGCCGTGACGGCTGCATTGTTGGACATGTTCTGTGGTTTGAAAGGCGCGACCGCAAGACCGCGTTTCCTGGCGGCGCGACACAATCCAGCTACCAGCAACGACTTGCCGACATTCGATCCTGTCCCCTGGATCATCAGAGCCTGCAAGAAATCAATACTCCACGCCGGCCTGCGCCTTGATGCCGGAGCGGAACGGATGCTTTACGAGCGTCATTTCCGTCGCCAAGTCGGCGATTTCGACCAGTTCTTCCTTGGCACTACGGCCGGTGAGGACGACGTGGGTCTGCAGCGGCTTTTCATCCCTTAGAAAGGCGACCACTTCACCCAGATCGAGATACTCGTACCGCAGCGCGATGTTTATCTCGTCCAGCAACACCATGCGTATCTCCGGGTTGCGGATGAGATCCTTGGCTTTCTCCCACCCTGCCCGGGCGGCGGCCACGTCCCGGGCACGATCCTGCGTCTCCCAGGTAAAGCCTTCACCCATGGCGTAGAACTGGCAGAGGTCCGCGAAGTGCCCCTCGATGAGGCGCCGCTCGCCCGTGTCCCAGGCACCCTTGATGAACTGCACCACCGCTGACGGCATCCCGTGGGCGATGCATCGCAAGATCATCCCGAAACCCGCCGAGGATTTCCCCTTTCCCGGGCCCGTATGAACAATGATCAGGCCCTTTTCGCCCTGCTTGGTGGCCATGATCTTGTCCCGCGCGGCCTTCTTCTTGACCATCTTGAGGGCATGTTGGGCGTTCTCGTCCGAGTCGGGGGGCGTGGGTTCGGTCACCAGGGCACTCCCTTGCTTGACAAATCGCGCGTCTTTGCCTCAGGTGAGACTGCGCTGGTTCCTGTCTATGACAGGTGAAAAGGGAATGCGATAGGGGAAACTCGAATCGCTGCCGCCCCCGCGACCGTGACCGGAAAGGTCGCCCGATGCCACTGGCCGAAAGCCGGGAAGGTGGGCGACCGTTGGGGAAAGCCCAGAATCCGTAAGCCGGGAGACCTGCCAGCGTCGCATTACTAGGGCGGACGGGGGTTCCGCGACCGGTTGGCGTGCGCCCCCGCCTTGGCCGCATTGCCTCTGGCCCTCTCCCTCTCCGCAAGACCAAGGGAGGGCGACGACCGTGACTATGACCGATCTGGCCAAGATCCCCGTTACCGTGATTACCGGCTTCCTGGGCGCGGGCAAGACCACGCTGGTTCGCCACCTCATGCAGAATCCCCAGGGCCGGCGGCTGGCGGTGCTGGTCAACGAGTTCGGCAGTGTTGGCGTGGATGGCGACATCCTCCAGTCCTGTGCCGATGAGAACTGCCCGGCCGAGAACATCGTCCAACTGGCGAACGGCTGCATCTGCTGCACCGTGGCCGATGATTTCATCCCGACGATCGAGGCGCTGATGGCCCTGCCTCAGCGTCCCGACCACATCCTCATCGAGACCTCCGGTCTGGCTTTACCCAAGCCGCTGTTGAAGGCCTTCGACTGGCCGGCGATCCGCTCGCGCGTCACCGTGGACGGTGTGGTGGCGGTGGCCGATGCCGAGGCGGTCGCGGCAGGCCGTTTCGCACCCGACGTGCCGGCGGTCGAGGCGCAGCGCGCGGCCGACGCCAACCTCGATCACGACACGCCGCTTGGCGAGGTGTTCGAGGACCAGATCAAATGTGCCGACATCGTCCTGCTGTCCAAGGCCGATTTGGCAGGGGAGGAGGCCCTTGCGGTGGCGCGCGAAGTCATCGCGGCCGAATGCTCGCGCGCCATCCCTGTCCTGCCGATCACCGATGGCGTCATCGACCCGCGCGTGATCCTTGGTCTCCACGCTGCGGCCGAAAACGACCTAGCCTCACGTGCGTCGCACCATGACGGCACCGAGGAGCATGAGCACAATGACTTCAACACCCTCGTCGTTGACCTTCCCGAAATCAGCGATGTCGAGGCACTGATCGGCGCGATCCGGGCGCTGGCACGCGATCAGCACATCCTTCGGGTCAAGGGGTTCGTCGCAGTGGCGGGTAAGCCCATGCGGATGCTGATTCAGGCGGTTGGCGAACGGGTGCGCAACCAGTTCGACCGCCACTGGGGAAATGCCCCGCGCGCCTCGCGGCTGGTTGTGATCGCGGAACATGACCGCATCGATGAAAATCTTATTCGTGTGGTGCTGACGCAGGGGCAAGGGGCCTAGCGGCACATGCACGTCATCTTCCGCGAAAGCCATGGGCTGGAAGAGATCGAGGCCCCGCGCGACCTCGGCCAAACCCCGGCCGACGTGGTCGTGCTGTCGTTCTCCGACAGCGACCTAGGCGCTTTCGCGGTAGGCTGGCATCGCGCGCAAGGCGGCCTGCCGTCACTGCGGCTGGCGAATCTGACGGCTTTGCGTCACCCGCTGTCGGTCGACACCTATGTCGAAGCGACGCTGGTCGGCGCCAAAGCTATCCTGATTCGTCTGATCGGTGGCGAAAGCTACTGGTCCTATGGATTGATGCGGGTACAGGATCTGGCGCGCCGCCACCGCATTGCCGTGGCCGTGTTGCCCGCCGATGGGCGCCCCGACCCGCAGCTTGACGAGTTCTGTACGCTTCCGACTCCCACCGTCCGGCGGCTCACGGCACTGTGCGACGCCGGCGGCGCCGTGGCGGCGCAGGCGGCCCTGGCGGAGTTGGCCTCGGCGGCGGGATTTCCCGTCGGGCCGGTTGCGGGCGAAGAGGCGGTGCCCGAATGCGGCTGGTACGATCCCCATGTCGGCGTGATCGCGCCTTTTACGCCCGACGGCCCCGCCGTCGCGGTGGTTTTCTACCGGTCGTATCTGACTGCCGCCGATACCGGGCCGGTAGATGCCCTCATCACCGCCTTGCGGGCGCGGGGCTTCGCCGCCGTGGGGCTTTTTGCGCCATCGCTCAAGACAGCCGATGCGGCGGCCTGGATGCGCGAGACTCTGCTCAAGCTTGCCCCGGTTACCGTTATCAGTGCAACCGCCTTCTCGGCCCGCGGCGACGACGGCCTGTCACCGCTGGATTCACCTGGCTGCCCCGTATTCCAGGTGGCCCTAGCCACCGCACACCGGTGCGATTGGGCTGCCTCCGAGCGCGGCTTGTCGCCTGCGGACCTGGCAATGCACGTGGTGTTGCCCGAGGTCGACGGCCGCATCTTCGCCGGGGTGGCGAGCTTCAAGTCGCCGGGGCAGCGCGATCCTGATTTGCAGCTTTCGCGTTGTGTCCACCGCGCTGAGGCGGGCCGCATAGATTCCATCGCTGATCGGGTCACGGCTTGGCATCGGCTGGGGACGACGCCCGCCTTCCAGCGGCGTCTTGCATTAGTGCTCTCGACTTATCCCGGCCGGGCCGATCAGATGGCCCATGCCGTGGGGTTGGATACGCTCGCCTCGTGCCAGTTGGTACTGAACGAGCTCGCTGCCGAGGGATACGCCACGGCGTGCGGCGGGCCACTGGCGCCGGATCTCCAGTCGCAGACGCTGACTTGGCCGGTTTCGGATTATCGTGCGGCGGTGGCTCGACTCCCTCCGGCGCTACAAGACGCGCTGGCCGCGGCCTGGGGAAACCCCGAAGACGACCCGGACGTGTGTGACGGGGCGTTCCACTTCGCCGCGGTGCGGCGCGGCTGCGCACTGGTCGCCCTGCAACCCGAACGCGGCGAGGCGGCAGCGCGGGGCGGCGAATATCACGATCTGAAACGCTGCCCCCGACACGCTTACGTGGCGTTCTATCTATGGCTGCGCAGCGAACGCGTGCACGCCCTGCTCCACATCGGGGCGCATGGCACTCTCGAATGGCTTCCCGGAAAATCGGTGGCGCTATCGGAAGCGTGCTGGCCGGAAGCCCTCATCGGCCCGCTGCCGGTCATCTATCCTTTCATCGTCAACAACCCGGGCGAGGCGGCACAGGCCAAGCGACGCATAGGCGCGGTGACGCTCGGCCATTTGCCGCCGCCACAACTCGCCAGCCAGGTGCCCGAGGGATTGCTGAGGCTGGAACGGCTGTTGGACGAGTATTCCACCGCCGACGGCCTCGATCCCGCCCGGCGTGACCGGCTGATCGCCGCCATCAGGGAAGAGGCGCGGGTGGCGGGCGTCGAGAACGACCTTGGCCTCGCCTCCGATGCCAGCGCCGCCGAGGCGATCACCCGGATCGACCGCTTCGTCTGCGACATCAAGGAAAGCCAGTTCGGCGACGGTCTGCACGTTTACGGTCAGGGCGCCTGCGGCAGAGAGGAACGCGCCGGACTTGTCATGGCATTGGCGGGGCGGCGCGTGCCGCCGGGGCCGGCCGGCTCGCCGCATCGTGGCTGGTCCGACATGCTGCCGACGGGGCGCAACCTCTATGCGGTCGATCCTCGCGCCGTTCCCTCGCGTGCCGCCCACGCCCAAGGGGTAAAGCTGGCCGAGGAACTTTTGCGGCGTCACCAGCAGGACAACGGGGACTGGCCGCGCGGCTTGATGATCGACCTTTGGGGCTCGGCCACGATGCGCACAGCCGGCGAGGAATTCGCCATGGCCCTGCACCTGGCCGGCCTGGCGCCACTGTGGGATCAGGGCTCGGAGCGCGTCTCTGGCTTCGAGGTGCTGCCGCTAGCGCTGCTTGGGCGTCCGCGCATCGACGTGACGCTGCGGGTCTCGGGGTTGTTCCGCGACGTTTTCCCCGGATTAGCGCAAATGTTCGAGGCCGCCGCCACCGCCTTGGTCGAGCGCGAGGAATCGCTTGAAGACAATCCCTACCGGACCCCGGCGCCACGGGTGTTCTGCCCGCGCCCCGGCCATTACGGCCTCGCCCTCGGGGCCGCTGCCGAAGACTACGGCGCTGACGGCCGCCAGGCTGCGGGCGAGGCATGGCTGGTGGGCTCGGAATGGGTGATCGATTCTTCTGGCGAAGCCCGGCGAGACCGCGCCGCCCTGGAAGCGAGGGTGCGGACGGCGGACGCCTTCGCCCATGTGCAGGACCTTGCCGAATCTGACCTGTTGTTGTCCGCGGATTATGCCGCGCATGAAGGCGGGTTCGCCGCTGCCGTTGCGCGGCTAGGAGGGGCGGCGCCGGCGCAATATCACCTTGATTCCACAAATCCCGATGCGCCGCGCGCCCGCACGATTCCCGAGGAAATCGCCCGCGTGGTGCGTGCCCGCGCCGCGAACCCCGACTGGGCCAGCGGCATGATGCGCCATGGCTTTCGTGGCGCGGCCGAGGTCGCGGCGACGCTGGACAACCTGGCCGCCTTCGCGCATTTGACGCGCGCCGTGCCGGGTCACCTTTTCGATCTTTACCACGAAGCGACCTTGGGGCGGCAGGATCTGGTGGCGTTCATGCAACGAGAAAACCCTGCCGCCCTTGCGGCGCTGCACCAGCGGTTCCGTGCCCTGCACGACGCCGGCGTCTGGGTGACGCGCCGCAATTCCATCGCCGCGGCTTTGGCGAGCACCGAGATTGACCATGGTTGACCGGAGCCCGTCGCCGTTCCTGATCCAGCCCGCCGGCCTGTCCATGCGGGCGTCGCATTGCTCATTGCCCACGAACGATGATCGAGGCTGTTTGATGCCCCACGTTTACGAGACAGACGGCGCGGCGATCTATTGCCGATCCTTTGCCACGATCCGCGCCGAGGCGGACCTCGCCCGCTTCACGCCGGCGGAGGAGGCGGTGGTGGTGCGCATGATTCATGCCGCCGGAATGGTGGAGCTTGCCGCCCACGTCCGCTTCACACAGGGCATGGCTGCGGCGGCGCGCGCCGCCCTGGAAGCCGGCGCGCCCATTCTGTGCGACGCGCGGATGGTGAGCGAAGGCATTACCAGGGCGCGGCTTCCCGCCAACAACGAGGTGATCTGCACGCTTCATGACCCCAGGGTGGCGGATCTGGCGCGGGCCATGCGCAATACGCGCTCGGCCGCGGCGGTCGAGTTGTGGCGGCCGAGCCTCGGCGGCGCCGTCGTTGCCATCGGCAACGCCCCTACCGCCCTGTTCCACCTGCTCCATATGCTGGAGGAGCCCGACTGCCCGCGCCCCGCGGCCATCATCGGCTGCCCGGTCGGGTTCGTCGGCGCCGCGGAATCGAAGGATGCGTTGCTGCAATCGGGCGCGGCGCCGTCGGTCATCGTTGCCGGCCGGCTTGGCGGCTCGGCGGTGACCGTCGCCGCGGTTAACGCGCTGGCTAGCCGGAAGGAGTGAGCCCCTTGGGCAAGATCATTTGTACCGGTCTCGGCCCCGGTGATCCGGATCTCATCAGCGTTCGCTCCGACCGGCTGATCCGCGGCGCCCGTCACGTCGCGTATTTCCGCAAGATCGGCCACACCGGGCAGGCGCGGCGCACCGTCGAAGGCATGTTGGCCCCCCATGTGGCCGAATACCCGATGGAGTATCCGGTCACGACCGAACTGCCCTATGACAGCGTCGAGTATCGTCGCATGCTGGCCGATTTCTACGACGGGTGTGCGTCGCGCCTGGCTCTGCTGTCCCGCGACCACGATGTCGTGGTCCTTTGCGAGGGTGACCCCTTCTTCTACGGTTCGTTCATGCACCTGCACAGCCGCCTTCAGGGACGCGCCGACGTCGAGGTGGTGCCTGGTATCACCGGCATGACCGGGTGTTGGAACGCCACCGGCAAGCCCATCACCTGGGGGGACGACGTCTTGACCGTTTTGGTGGGGACGTTGCCCGAGGACGCGCTGGTTCGCCACATGCGGGCCGCCGACGCGCTGGTGGTGATGAAGACAGGTCGCAACCTGCCAAAGGTTTGCCGCGCCCTGGCCGCCGCCAAGCGGCTTCAGGACGCCTGGCTCGTCGAACGCGGCACCATGCCCGGCGAGCGCGTCATGCGTCTCGATGAAGTGAACGTGGCCGACTGTCCGTATTTTGCCATTGTCTTGGTCCACGGGCAGGGCCGTCGACCGGAGAGACTGGCGTGACCGGCTGGGTGGTGGTGGCCGGCCTGGGGCCGGGCGACGCCGCGCTGGTCACCCCCGAGGTGACGGCGGCGCTGGCCGAGGCGACCGACATCGTTGGCTATGGGCCTTATGTGGCCCGCGTGGGTGTGCGCGACGGCCTGATCCTCCATCCCTCGGACAACCGGGTCGAACTGGACCGCGCCCGCCACGCCCTCTTTATGGCGGCGGAAGGGCGGCGCGTCGTCGTCGTGTCGTCGGGCGATCCCGGCGTCTTCGCCATGGCGTCCGCGGTGTTCGAGGCGCTGGAGGAAACGGCCGAGCTAGGCGGCGTCGAGGTTCGCATCCTTCCCGGGGTTACGGCGATGCTGGCCGCCGCCGCCCGGGTCGGGGCGCCGCTCGGTCACGACTTCTGCGCGATCAACCTCAGCGACAATCTCAAGCCATGGAGCCTAATCGAGGAACGGCTGCGGCTGGCGGTCACGGCCGATTTCGCCATGGCCCTCTACAATCCGCGCTCGCTTGGACGCCCGCATCAGTTTGGCCGGGTGCTCGCGGTACTGAGCGAGGCGTGCGGCCCCGACCGCCTGATCACGTTCGCCCGCGCGGTCACAACGCCCGACGAGCGGATCGAAACCGTGACGCTGGCCCGGGCGCGCCCCGAGATGGCCGACATGCGCACCATCGCCCTGATCGGCAACTCGGCGACCCGGCGCGTGGGGCGGCATGTCTATACCCCGAGGCGCGCCTCGTGACCGAGCCAATGCATCACCTCTGCGACGCCGTGCGCCAGCCTGCGCTCGGGCAGGTTCGGCCGCTCGACAAGGATCACAGGGATGCCGAGGAGGCGCGCCGCGTCGAGTTTGGCGCGCGCGCCGATGCCGCCGGCATTTTTGGCGACGACATGGGTGATGGCGTGCGCCCGCATCAGCGCGACGTCGCCTTCGATGGTGAATGGGCCGCGGGCCAGGACAACCTCGGCGCTGGGCAGGGGCTGCGCGGCGTCCGGCTGATCGACAAGGCGCAGCAGGTAATGATGTTGCGACCGCGCCGCGAAGTCGGCGAGCCGCTGCTTGCCGATCGCCAGGAAGACCCGCGCCGGGCGATCGGGCAGTGCGCAGACGGCGCCTTCGATGTCGGCGACCATGCGCCAGTCGTCGCCCGGTTGGGCCACCCATGGCGCACGCTCGAAGGCGATCAGCGGCGTTGCCGCCTCGGCACACGCCGTCACGGCATTGCGGCTCATCGTTGCGGCAAAGGGGTGGGTGGCGTCGACGACGTGCGTGATGCCTTCGTCGCGCAAGTACTGGGCCAGGCCCATCGGGCCGCCGAAGCCGCCCACGCGGGTCGGCAATGGTTGCGCAACCGGGGCGGCCGTGCGCCCGGCGTAGGAGAAAATGCCCGACACGCCAGCGTCGGCGAGGTCGCGAGCCAGTTGGCTTGCCTCGGTAGTGCCCCCCAAAAGAAGGACGCGCGTCATGGCTGATCCCTGGCTTTGGCTCATCGGTATTGGCCAAGATGGCGCGGCTGGCTTGTCCAAGGCAAGCCGAGATGCCCTGGAGCGGGCGGAAACCATCTTCGGCGGGCCGCGCCACCTGGAGTTGGCGAAGGCGGGCGCCCGTGGCCGCCCGTGGCCGGTGCCGTTCTCGGTGGAACCGGTGCTTGCCCTGCGTGGCCGGCGCGTGGCGGTCCTAGCCTCGGGCGATCCGTTCTGGCACGGCGCCGGCGGCAGCCTGGCCGCGCATCTCCCTCGCGGCGAATGGGTGGCCCATCCCGCCCCCTCGACGTTCTCGCTGGCGGCGGCGCGGCTGGGCTGGCGATTGGAAGAGGTCACCTGTCTCGGGCTGCATGCCGCGCCGTTCGAGCGGCTCATTCCGCATCTGGCGCAGGCAGCCCGGGCCATCTGCCTTGTCCGCGATGGCGAGGCCGCAGCCGCCCTGGCCCGATGGCTGAGTGAACGGGGGTTTGGCGGTTCACGCCTGTGGATGCTGGAGGCACTCGGCGGACCGAGCGAGCGCATCCGCGAGGGCCGGGCGGAGGCATTGGCCTTTGATGACGTAGCCGCCCCGTTGGCGGTCGCGGTGGAAGCGGTAGGGAAGACGGGCCTATCCCACGCGTCGGGTCTGCCCGACGATGCATTTGCCCACGACGGGCAAATCACCAAACGCCCGGTGCGGGCGCTGACCCTGTCGGCGCTGGCGCCACGGCCGGGGGAATTGCTGTGGGACATCGGTGCAGGGTCGGGATCGATCGCCGTCGAGTGGTGTCTGGCCGGTGGTCGCGCCATCGCCATCGAGGCGCAACCCGCCCGCGCCGAGAACGTTAGGGCCAACGCGGTGTCTTTCGGCCTCGCCCACCGACTGACGGTCATCGAGGGGTGGGTGCCCGAGGCGCTGGCGGGGTTGTCGGCGCCCGACGCTGCGTTCGTCGGCGGCGGTGGCGGTCCGCGCCTCTTCGAGGCGCTCTGGGCGGCGCTCCCGGCGGGAGCCCGCTTGGTGGCCAACAGCGTCACGCTGGAGACCGAAGCCTTGCTCGCCCAATGGCATGCCGAAAAGGGCGGCAGCCTCATGCGCATCGAATTGGCCGCAGCGACGCCCTTGGGGCGGATGTCTAGTTGGGCACCGTCGCGGCCTATCGTTCAATGGAGCGTGGTGAAATGAGGGTCGCCGGGCTTGGCTTTCGTGCCGCGGCAGGGTTGGACTCCTTGCGTGACGCGTTGATGGCGGCGGGCGGCCCGAGCGGGGTGGCGGCGCTGGCTACCGTGGCGGACAAGGCTGGCGCCGCGCCATTATGCGCCCTGGCCAGGGAACTGAACGTGCCGGTTTGTGCCATTCCCCCCGAAGCGCTGGCGGAGGTCGAAACGCCGACATGGTCCGCGCGGGTCGCTGCCCGCTTCGGTACGGGAAGCCTGGCCGAGGCGGCGGCGCTGGCGGGTGCCGGCCCGGGGGCACGACTTTTGAGCGCACGCGCGGTATCGGGTGACGGAATGGCGACGGCAGCGATTGCAGAAGGACTCGACGACGAATGACGGTGCATTTCATCGGCGCAGGCCCGGGGGCGGCGGATCTGATCACCATTCGTGGCCGCGACCTGATCGCCGCCTCGCCGGTGTGCCTCTACGCGGGGTCGCTGGTGCCCGAGGCCCTGCTGACGCACTGCCCGCCGGGTGCCAAGATCGTCAACACCGCTCCACTGTCTCTTGACGACATCATCGCGAAAATGGCGGCGGCCCATGCGGCGGGTCTGGACGTGGCGCGCCTGCATTCGGGCGATCTATCGGTGTGGTCGGCCATGGGCGAGCAGTTGCGCCGGTTGCGCGCGCTCGGCATCCCCTATGACATCACGCCGGGCGTACCCTCTTTCGCCGCCGCAGCCGCCGCCCTTGGGGCTGAGCTGACCTTGCCTGGCATTGCGCAATCGGTGGTGCTGACGCGTACGCCGGGTCGCGCCAGCGCCATGCCGGAGGGCGAGCGGCTGGCCGCCTTCGCCGCCACCGGGGCGACACTGGCTATTCACCTGTCCGTCCACGTTCTTGCCGAGGTGGTGGCGCAACTGATCCCGCATTACGGCGGCGACAGCCCCGTCGCCGTGATCTGGCGGGCGACCTGGCCCAACCAACGAATTGTGACGGCGACGCTTGCTACCCTGGAAACCGCGGTCGGCGCGGAGATGGAGCGTACCGCGCTAATTCTCGTCGGGCGGGCGATCGGCGCGCAGCAATTCGACGAGAGCCGGCTCTACGCCGAGGACTATGACCGCCGCTTCCGCCCGATGGGCACGACCCCTCGCTTTCCCGAGGGCGCATGATCCCGCCCGGCCTCCTGATTTCCGCGCCGGCCTCGGGCACCGGCAAGACCACGATCACCCTCGGGCTGCTGATGGCGTTCCGGGCCCAGGGACTGGACGTGCAGCCGTTCAAGAGCGGGCCGGATTACATCGATCCCGCCTTTCATACGGCCGCGGTGGGGGCTGCCTCGGGACGGGTGTCGATGAACCTGGACAGTTGGGCGATGGGGCGCGCTCATCTTGCCCAACTGGTGCAGGCGGCGGCCGGGGCCGATCTCATCCTGACCGAGGGCTCGATGGGTCTTTTCGATGGGGCGGCGGCGCCGGGCGAGACAGGCATCGGCGCCAGCGCGGACATCGCCGCGATGATGGGCTGGCCAGTGGTCCTGGTCTTGGACGTGTCGTCGCAGGCGCAATCCGCGGCTGCCGTGGCGTACGGTTTCGCCACCCTCCGCCCCGACATGACGGTGGCGGGCGTGGTGCTGAATCGCGTCGCCAGTTCGCGGCACGAGACACTGGTGCGCGCTGGCATGGAGGCGGCCGGGCTGCGCGTCTTCGGCGCGCGGCCGCGCGGGGCGAAGATAGAATTGCCGGAACGCCATTTAGGCTTGGTCCAGGCCGAGGAGCAGCCGCGTCTGGCCGAATTCCTGGCCGAGGCCGGGGCCTCCGTGGCCGCCCATGTCGATTTGGCCGCAGTACGCGCCGCGGCTGCGGGCACAGCCGCGCCCGTGACACAACCCCGGCCGGTTCAGCCGCCGGGGAACCGCATCGCCTTGGCGCGCGATGCGGCCTTCTCCTTCGTCTATCCGCATCTGATTGCAGCGTGGCGCGCCGCCGGGGCGGAGATTCTGCCGTTCTCGCCGCTGGCGGACGAGACGCCGGACCCCAGCGCCGATGTGTGCTGGTTGCCCGGGGGCTATCCGGAACTGCACGCGGGCGCGCTGGCGGCCGCCACGCGCTTCCGCTCGGGGCTGCGTGCCTTCGCGGAAAAGCGCCCGGTTCACGGCGAGTGCGGAGGCTACATGGCCATGGGCGCCGCCCTCGAGGATGCGTCCGGGACGGTTCACGAAATGGCCGGGCTTCTCGGGCTGGTCACGTCTTTCGCCAAACGCCGTATGCACCTCGGCTATCGCTTGGCGCGGCTGAACACGCCGATCCCCGGTCATGGCGGAGGGGCGCGGCTGCGCGGTCACGAATTCCATTACGCCTCCATACTCGATCAGCCGGACATGCCGCTGGCGCATGTGGCCGATGCTAGCGGCGCGGTCGTTGCCGAGACCGGTTCGCGGCGCGGCTATGCCACTGGCACGTTCTTCCATTTGATCGCCGAGGCGGCGACGATTTGACGGCTTCTGCGAGGCTTGACTTGCCGTGGCTGCGGGATGAGAGTTCGAGCGACGGTTCCTCGCGGCATGACGGCCAAGAGGATGAAAAGGGAACGCGGTGAGGTGTAGCCATCAGGCGCCAAATCCGCGACTGCCCCCGCAACTGTGAGCGGCAAGCCGTCCCGGGAGATGCCACTGGCCTCATCAAGGCCGGGAAGGTCCGGGGAAGCGATAACCCGCGAGTCAGGAGACCTGCCGTCCGGCGCATGAGCGTCGTTACCGCCTCGCCGGGCAACCGGCACGACATCAACGGCCGTCGGGGATGACGGCCATGGAGGGCCCAAATGCATATCGCACCAGGAATCGTCACCGGCGCCAAGATTGCACTGAGTTTCGCCACCGCTGCCGGCGCGGGCGCCTGCGCACTGAAATCCGCCTGGCAAGACTTTCGAGAAAAGGGATTTGATGCCCTGGCACTTCGTAGCGCTGCGGCCACGGCCGCCGTGTTCGCCTGCTTCGAGATATTACCGCACTACCCGGTCGGCATCTCCGAGGTCCACTTCATCCTGGGCTCGACACTATTCCTAATTCTTGGTGCCGCGCCGGCAGCCATCGGACTGGCGTTGGGCCTGCTCATCCAGGGTTTATTCCTCGCTCCGTTCGACCTGCCGCAATATGGAATGAACGTCACCACCCTCTTGGTGCCGCTGTTCGCGCTGCAGTTTGTGGCGAGGCGGACGATCGCGCCCAAGACGGCCTATGTGGACCTGAAGTACCGGCAGGCACTCGCCCTCTCGACCGCCTATCAGGGCGGTGTCGTGGCTTGGGTCGCCTTTTGGGCTTTCTACGGCCAGGGCTTCGGCGCGGCGAACCTGAGTGCGATCGCGTCCTTCGGCGCCTCCTACATGCTCGTGGTGCTGGTTGAGCCCGTTGCCGATTTGGCCATTTTGGCGGCAGCCAAATCGCTGCACGGGCTGAAGGGGTCGCGCCTGGTCAGTGAGCGGCTGTACTCGGCCGTCTGAGGAGCGGCGCGTTGTCGTGTCGCGGGCTCGGACAGGGGCCGCTTTGATTGTGGGGGGGCATGATCGAGCTTTTTCTGGTCGGAATAGGCACTGGCAACCCTGAGCACCTGACCCTTCAGGCGATTCGGGTGCTGAACGACGCCGACCTGATCCTGATTCCCCGCAAGGGGCCGGACAAGGCGGATCTGGCGGAGCTGCGACGCGCCATCTGTGCCGAGGTGCTGACCAACGCCGCGACGCGTATCGCGGAATTCGACCTGCCCAAGCGCGACGCTGCGCATCCCGATTACCGGCGGGGGGTCGCCGACTGGCACGAGGCCATCGCGAAGGTGTGGGCGGACACCATCCAAACAAACCTGCCCGAGGGCGGCAGAGTGGCGCTTCTCATCTGGGGCGACCCCGCGCTCTATGATAGTACCCTGCGCATTGCCGCCAAGCTGCCTGTGCCTCCCCGCGTTCATGTGATCCCCGGAATCACCGCCATTCAGGCGCTGACCGCATCGCATGCGATCCCTTTGAACGATGTCGGGGCGCCGTTCCTGGTGACCACCGGGCGTCGGCTGCGCGAAGCGGGATGGCCCGCTTATGCCGATACCGTGGTGGCGATGCTGGATGGGGATTGCGCCTTTCGGCACCTCGAGCCCGAGGGTATGACCATCTGGTGGGGCGCCTATGTGGGATTGCCCCAGGAGATTATCATTTCCGGCCCCCTTGCCGAGGTCACGCCGAGAATACTAGAGGCCCGTGCCGAAGCCCGCGCCCGGCACGGCTGGATCATGGACATCTACATGCTGAGGCGCGCGGGCGGCCCCACCACGCCGCCACCGTGACCACCGGCCGAGGGAAGACCAACGCTCAGCCCAGCCGTCCGGTTCATCCCTTCTGGCAGGCGGCACATCGACCGTTCTTTCTGCTCGCCGGCCTATGGGCGATTCTTATTCCCGGCGTATGGCTGTGGCCGGGCGGACTCGGATTGCAGCCGGGGCTGTGGCACGCGCATGAGCTGCTGTTCGGCGCCGGCGGCGCCGCCGTCGGGGGCTATCTGCTTACCGCGGTCACCAGTTGGACCGGGCGTTCGCCAGTTCCGCCAAGGGTGATTAAGACGCTTGCGGCGCTGTGGGTCGTCGCGCGGGTTATTGTGGCCGGTGTCGAAACTCTGCCGCTTCCGGCGCTGCTCGCCGGTGCCACGGCCTATCTCGCCGCACTCGCGCTTTTCCTCTCGCGCGAACTCGTCACGGCGCGGGTGACAAACAAGGCCCCTCTGGTGGTGGCGGTGGTGGTGCTCGCGGCTCTGGACGGCGCGTTTGTCGCCCATATGCGGGATGTGAACACCGCATCCTGGGCGACTCTGGCCCCAGTCTTGGTGTTTGCCGTGCTCATCAGCATCATCGGCGGGCGGGCGGTGCCGGCGTTCACCGCCAACGCCCTTAGGCCGGTCACCCCATCTCATTCGCCGCTCTATGACCGGCTGTGTTCTGGGGTGCTCGCGTTCGCCGCGGTTCTGACCATCGCCTGGCCAGGAGCGTGGAGCGGGGGCGCGTTGGTCATCGCCGGGGCCCTCCAATTTTGGCGCATGCGCGGCTGGCGGAGCCTACAGGCCCGCAAGCATCCGTCGCTGTTCGTGCTGCATGCTGCCTGGGTGTGGTTGCCGGCGGGGCTTGTCCTCACCGGCATCGCCGTGGCGCGGCCGGAGGTTTACCCGCCCACGGACGCCGTGCACGCGCTGACCATGGGGGCAATGGCCACGATGATCGTTGCGATCTCTGGCCGCGCGGCGATGACGCGGACGGGCGCCTCGCTAGTGGCAAGCCGGTCGCTTTTGCTGGCATTCACGTCTATTTGGCTCGCGGCTGCGGCCCGGCTCATTGCGGCCCTGGTGCCCGAACAGGCGCCGGCATGGATCGCCGGAGCGGTCATTCTCTGGATGTCGGGGTGGGTGCTCTATCTGGTGGCTTTCCGCCCGGCTCTCTGCGGGCCGGTCGTGCGCCCGGTTTTCAGCGGGCCGAAGCGACGCTGAGAGCGCCCCGGAAAAGCGGCGGTGCGGCCCATTGGAGGAGCCGCGCCGCCCCGCAACTCAGCCGTCGGCGCGGCTGGCCACAACGACTGCACCTCGGCCAACAACCATTCACGGAATTGGCGGATGTTAGGGTGATCCGCTGTGGCCTCGGGGGCGACGATGTAAAAGGGGCTCTGGTCGGGTAGATAGAGGGGAACCGGGGCCGCCAGTAGCCCTGCGTCGAGCAGTCAACAATCAAGCCGTTCGGGGCGCGGTACCTGCGCGCACCGCTGGCGGAGGTGTCTGCTTGTCTCTGAGACGCTGAACCTGGTCCGGGCCTCACTCGGCGGCAACTGACACCGCGGGGGAGAGTTCGGCGAGCGTGTGGCGGGCAACCTGAACGACGTCGAAGACGCTGCGGGTGTTTGGATATGGTGCCGCGTCACCCGGTCTATCCCCGCGCCTGCCGGGGAGCCGATACCAAGTCTATCCGTACTTCCTTCAAAGAGGGTCTATCCCCGCGCCTGCGGGGGAGCCTCGGCCCGCCGATCGGTCACGCTCTGGGAGATGGGTCTATCCCCGCGCCTGCGGGGGAGCCCGCGATGTGAACCGGCCGTGGGCGGATAACGAGCGCGTAGACCTGAGCGCGGCGCAGTCCGGTCTCCGCTTCCTCCGGCGGGCCGTCGGGGAACTGGCGCAAGGCCTCGACGAGGAAGGCATCCACCTCTGCGCCTTTACGCGCGAAACTGCCCAGCGGCCGCAGGAGGCGCCGCACCGGTCGTACGCGAATAGGCTAGCGATCGGGGGGATCATATATTGGGCTACACAGAGTTTCTCATCGGGCAGAACGCGCCTTCGCCTTCGAGCTTGCCTGACGCCATCGGGACCTTAGAGCCTGATCCGAAATTAAAGTGAGTGGCATCAGTAGGTTAGCTTGAAAGCATCGCCTATCGCTGATTCAACCGCCGGCTTGCCAAAGATTTCGAGCGCACCATCGCATCGGCCACCGCCTGGCTCTTCATTGCGTCGGTGCAGTTCCTTACCCGCCGCATCGCAAGGCATTGAACGCACTGATGATAATTTCGAATCAGACTCTGAGAGCTGCCTCTGGCAAGCCGCCAAGCGAGCCAATGGCTAGGACGTAGATAGACATACGAATTCCTGCAGACACCATGGCGAGCGGTGGCGCCAGCTTAAGTAAAGAAGCGACGCTCAGACCATCATCAGCCGCGGCCCGATAAGTTGCAGAGCCGACTGCCTCTGTTCTGGCGTTAACTGCGCGTCCAGCTTGGTCCAAGCCGCATGCAGGCGCTTGCTGTTGTCCAGGCGGGTCATCAGCAGACGTTCCTTCTGCTCGAATATTTGCTTAAGGGAGGGGGCTGCATCGGCAGCTTCCGCCACGCGGGTTCGCATCTCCATCATGCCGGCGACGGAGGTGCGCAGCGTGTCTGCAAAGGCTGCCCACGCTTCTTCCTGTGCCGGGGCGATCTTCAGTTCGGCCTTGAGAAAGGCGACATGGCCGTCTATGTGGCCATATCGGTCATGTCAGACAGGCCCATCATTCCCGTCATTCCGATTGCCCCTGGCCCATCATGGGGCAGCCCATCATGCCTCCCTGGGCACCCATCATCGAGCTCTGGCCCATCATGCCGCCCATCATAGTCCCGTGGGTGTGGCAGGGGCTGGTTGAGCGTCGATCTGCACCGACGGAGCGGCCACGGCGGCACTATCGGCGGATGGGTGGTGGGCGTCGTCGGCCAAGGCCGGAACATTCGTCAGAATCATAGCGGCGACGATCATCGTGACAGGTTTCAACATGGCTTTGTCTCCTTCTCGAAAAAAAAAGGGAGTCTCAGTGGCTGCGGCGGCTAGCAGCCCCGCTCCGTCGCAATCTGAGCGCGTTGCCGACCACCGACACCGAGCTGAGCGCCATCGCCGCTGCCGCGATGATGGGGCTGAGCAGCCAGCCGAACAGCGGGTAGAGCACGCCGGCGGCGACCGGGATGCCGGCGGCGTTGTAGACGAAAGCCAGGAACAGGTTCTGGCGAATGTTGCCCATGGTCGCGCGGCTCAGCGTCCGCGCTCGCGCGATGCCGGCCAGGTCGCCCTTGACCAGGGTGACGCCAGCGCTCTGGATGGCGACCTCGGTGCCGGTGCCCATGGCGATGCCGATATCGGCTTCGGCCAGGGCGGGAGCATCGTTGACACCGTCCCCGGCCATCGCCACCACGCGACCCTCGCCGCGCAGCCGGCGCACCACCCGGTGCTTGTCCTCGGGCAGCACCTCGGCCTCAACCTCGTCGATGCCGAGCCGCCGGGCGACCGCCTCGGCGGTAGTGCGGTTGTCGCCGGTCAGCATGACGATACGAACGCTGTCGGCGCGCAACGTCTGCAATGCCTTGAGCGTGGTTGCCTTAATCGGGTCGGCGATAGCGATGACGCCGGCGGCCTGACCGTCGACGGCGCCGAACAGCGCCGTGGCGCCGTCGCGACGAAGCGTGTCGGCACGCTCGCCGAGATCGCCGAGTGGCACTCCCAGCTCCTCCATCAGCTTGCGATTGCCGAAGGCGACGCGCCGCTCGCCGACTGCGCCGGTCACCCCCATGCCGGTCAGCGAGTGGAAGTCGGTCGCCTCGGCGACGGTCAGCCCGCGCTCCTTAGCCGCGGCGACGATGGCCGCCGCCAGCGGATGGGCGCTCGACCGCTCGACGGCCGCGGCCAGCGCCAGCAGGCTGGATTCGTCGATGCCGGCAGCGGTCAGGATGGCGGTGACCTTTGGCTTGCCTTCGGTCAGGGTGCCGGTCTTGTCGACCACCAGCGTGTCGACCTTCTCGAAGCGCTCCAGCGCCTCGGCGTTCTTGATCAGCACTCCCTCGGTGGCGCCGCGCCCGACGCCCACCATGATCGACATCGGCGTGGCCAGCCCCAGCGCGCAGGGACAGGCGATGATGAGCACCGACACGGCGACGATCAGCGCATAGGCCAAGCTCGGCTCCGGCCCCCAGATCGCCCAGACGACGAAGCTAAGGGCGGCGATCAGCACCACCGCCGGCACGAACCACGCGGACACGTCGTCGACCAGCCGCTGGATGGGGGCGCGGCTGCGCTGCGCCTCGGCGACCATGCGGACTATGCGGGCCAGCATGGTGTCGCCGCCGACTTTCTCGGCGTGCATAATCAGGGCGCCGGTGGCGTTGACAGTACCGCCGATCACCTTATCGCCGGCCGCCTTCTCGACCGGCATGGACTCGCCGGTGACCATGGATTCATCGACGGCGCTGCGCCCCTCCAGCACAATTCCATCGACGGGGACGCCGTCGCCGGGACGCACCCGCAGGCGGTCGCCGACCTGCACCGCCGCCAGCGGTATCTGCTCGTCGTCGCCATCGTCGCGCAGGCGCCGCGCCGTCTTCGGCGCCAGGTTCAACAGGGCGCGGATGGCGCCACCGGTTCGTTCGCGGGCGCGTAGCTCAAGCACCTGTCCCAGCAGCACCAGCACGACGATCACCGCCGCCGCCTCGTAGTAGACGGCGACGGTGCCCTCGGCGCCACGGAAGCCGGCGGGGAAGATGCCGGGGGCGAAGGTGGCGACCAGGCTGAACAGATAGGCGGTCATGACGCCGAGGGCGATCAGCGAGAACATGTTGAGGCGGCGGCGCGCGAAGGAGGCCCAGCCGCGCGTCAGCAGCGGCCAGCCCGCCCACAGCACCACCGGCGTCGCCAGCACCATCTGGATCCACACTGTCACCATGGGAGATATCCATTGATGCAGGGCGAACCCGGGGAAATGCACCGCCATCTCATAAACCACCAGCGGGACGGTTAAGGCCGTGCCGCCCCAGAAGCGGTGGGTGAAGTCGCGCAGTTCGGGGCTGGGTCCGGCATCGCCGGTGGCGACCTCCGGTTCCAGGGCCATGCCGCAGATGGGGCAATTGCCCGGCCGCGGCTGGCGGATCTGCGGGTGCATTGGACAGGTGTAGATGACGGCATCGCCGGGCGCCGGCGCCGGCGCCGGCTCGCGGCGGGCCTCCAGATATTTATCCGGTTCGGCGACGAAACGGTCACGGCACTTGGTGCTGCAGAAATAGTGGGGCGTGCCGTGTCGCTCGTTCCTGTAGGGCGTGGTGGCGGGGTCAACGGTCATCCCACAGACGGGATCAATCTCGGCGGCAGCCGCTATCCCCTCTGCGTCGTGGTGACCGTGCGCCGGGTGAGCGTCTTTGCCATGTGCAGCATCGGGGTCTCTCATAACGCCTCCTTGCTTTGGCAGCTTTATCAGCTGGTCGCCATGCTGCGGGTGCAGAAAAGGGGATCCCCCCAAGACTCCAAAAGGCCATTAAAGAAAGCACGAACCTGTGACGCACCTACGTCACCCAGGCGGGAAAGTGTGACAAAATGTGTCGCAATGCCCTCCTGACACAACTCGCCACAAACTGGGGCAACTCTGACAACAGGGTGTCACGCCAGCGCACGACACTGTACATGCGAAAGGAGGGGGCCGATGTCGCATGAGCATCAGAGAGGGTGGCGCGGATTCATCCTATCCAGGACTGGAATCGCGCTCGTCGTGTTCCTGAGCCTCGCCCTGCTGCTGACGGCTTGGGAACATCGAATCCATGTGTTCACCGGGAATATCGGGCTGTTGCTGCTGCTCCTGCTGTGCCCACTGATGCATCTGTTCATGCACGGCGGCCATGGCTCCGACCGGGGCGACGCTCGCGACGACCGGCCCCTATGCCGTCGTCCGCCATCCGCAATAGGACGGCTTCGTCCTCGTGATGTTGGGCTTTCTGCTACAGTGGCCGACCCTGCTTACGCTGCTGATGTTCCCGATCCTGGTGGTAGCCTATGTGCGTTTGGCCAGAACCGAGGAACGCTCAGCCGTGGGCGATTTCGGTGACGTCTATCGCCGCTACATGCGCGACGTGCCGGCCTTCCTCCCGCGGCTGAGGCTAAGAAGATCGCAGATGAATGAGTGATTGCCTGCTTGTTAGCCGGCAAAGCGTCGTCGTGCATCATCTGCCATTCGTGTCACGCACCACCGGGCGTAGGCGGGGGCAAGGGCCCGGCCGACAAGGCGCCCGCCAAGGCTGGCGGGCAGGTCATAGTCTATGAAGACGCGCAACCTGCTCCCCGCCGGGCATGGTTCGACCTGGAAGCCCATGCGATAGCCGTCGATCAGTAGCATGCGCTGCCGGCCGCGCGTCTCCCAGACCTTGCGCACGGGGGGCTCACGTGTGACGACAACTTCTTCGATCGACAACTTCAGGCCGAGAACGCTGCCGTCCATCCGGATCACCGAACCGACCGCGCGTCCTTGGGCTTCGTCGATTTGATAGCGCATGCGTGCGCCTATCATCATGGCCGAACGCTCTTCCATGTGGGCGCCCAAGCTCGCCTGATCATCAAGGTAGCCGAATAGGACTTCCGGCCTCGCCGGAACCTCGATGACGGCCTCCTCATGCCTTGCGTAGTGCACCACCTTGAGCTCGAGCGGGCGTTACAGCGTGTCTACATGGGAATATGGCGGTCGGATTGATTCGGTCCATCACCCACTGCTCCGTCCCAGGCCTTCTTGTTCGACGAGCCTGGGATGGGCTCGATTAACTCAGGTTAGCCCGGCCCTTGGCGAGCGGTGCAATCAATGTTGCGGAAAGTGGATGCACGAGGAGCCCATAGCCCTCTCGTCCACCGGGACGAGATTATGGCCTTCCAAGCTGGACAACGGCATGGACTAACCCGAGCCGGGTGGTGGTGTCCCATCGCCTCACTGGCGTTTGCGGCGGGATTGCTGATCCTCTTTGGGCTTTCGGCGTGGACGTCTTTGCTGCTCGTGGCCTTGCTGGCCTGTCCGCTGATGGCGCTATGGTCGCTCATCGGCGGCCAGCGGCCCTTGCCGGTCCCGGTTGGAACGGCGCCGTCGACCCGCGGAATCACCCTGAACTGGATCGCTCCCTTCTACGATCAGGGCTGCCGCTTAATGGGACTGGGTAGGGGTTTCCGCGAGCGCACCATGGCCATCGTCGCCGCGCGCTCGGGCGAGGCGGTACTGGACGTCGGCTGCGGCAGTGGCGTACTTAGCCGGCTACTGGCCACAGCCGTGGGGCCGGCCGGGCGCGCGGTCGGCATCGATCCCGCGCCCGACATGATTCGGTTGGCGCGCGAAATTGCCGCGCGTACCGGCAGCGCCGCCACCTTCCAGCTTGCCGCAGTCGAGGACCTGCCGTTCGAGGCCGCCACGTTCGATGTGGTGGTGGCGAGCCTGATGCTGCACCACTTGCCGCCCGATGTGAAACGGGCCGGGCTGCGTGAAATCCGGCGCGTGCTTCGACCGGGCGGGCGTCTGGTGGTGGTCGATCTCGACCGCCCTGCGCTAGCCGTTTGGCGGCTGATCATCTGGCCGCTCTGGCTGATGCAGGGCACCGCCGATCCCATAGCCGGCCGGCTCCCTGCGTATCTCCAGGCTGGCGGCTTCCACCCGGTTCGTGCATACGGCCGCTGGCTCGGTCTGTTGACATTTTGGGTTGCCGGCTGCCCGGAGAGCGAAACCAGCCATGCGTAGCCTTGCCCTGATGACACTGGCCTTGGTGGGGTTCCTAGCAAGAGTGGGCGGGGCAACGGCCGCCGAGGTGGGACAGTATCGAGTCGCCGATGGGCTGGCGCTTTACCTTGGTGTGATCCCGGCCGAAATCATCCGGGGGCAGGATGAAGGTATGCATGGCACCGGCGCGGCGCGCGGCAAGCACCTGAACCATATCGTCGTAGCCGTCTTCGACGCGACCACTGGCGAGCGCATCACCGATGCTGAAGTCAGCGCGCGCGTTGCGGAGGTCGGCTTGGCTGGCCGGGAGAAATCCCTAGAGAAAATGTCTATCGCCGGTACTGTCAGTTTCGGCAATTACTTTGATCTACGCGGCAGCGGTCCTTACCGGATCGAGGTGCGGGTACGACGGCCGGGCGCCAAGGTAGTCAGCACAGAATTCCGCTACGAACATTACCTGCGCTGACACCCGTGCCGACGCGTAATGGGTTACCGCGCGGCCCGCACTGGTGGCAAAGCTTATGCGCTGCATTCGGCCCAGCTGCAACAGATCGCAGAGGCGGAGAGGGCGCCCGCCGCCCTCTCCAAGTGAGGCTGCCTGTACCCGTGGTAGGCACCTTCGTCCTGGTATAGGCCGGGCGCCGGGGTGGCGCTTTGAATGTGCCGCACCGGGGCAGATATAGTGTGCGGGACTCGATCGTCTTGGCGTACTCCCCGTTGTCATGGCTGGCGCCCACGCTGGGGTGCTCGAGACGAATCGCCGCCCTCTCCGGACGTGGCTTACCTGTAGCCGTGATAAGCGCCTTGGTCGTAATAAAGGCCGGGCGCGGGGCTGGCCGCATGAACGTGCCGCTCGGGGGTAGCCATGGTATGCGGCACCTCGACCGTCTTGGCGTAGATGCCGTTGTCATTGGTGGCGCCCTGGCTGGGCGTGCTCGAAATTACAACTGACACGTCGGTTTGCCGCATGACGTGCGGAGCCACCTCAGTCTTCATGTATTGGCCTTTATCATAGAAGAAGCCTTCCTGTGCCGTCGAGGACCAGGAGGAAACGGGTTTGGCGGCATGGGCGGCGCCCGTGACGGTGATGGCGGCGACGAAAGCGGCAATAATCGAACTCTTGAACAAGATCTGGTTCCTTTCAGCAAGACACAATCTTTTGCTGGACGGGACGCTATCAGCCAATTGTCGTGAATGATTTTCGGGCATGTGCCATAACGAGACAAACTGTAGCGGTGGCGTCACAGGCCGCCGTTTCTGAACCGTCGACGGGCCCGGGCCTGATCATCGCCTATACTGGGCTGGCGCGAGACAGTTGTTGCTGGACCTCCCGCTCGTTGGGAGCCATCAGCTTTCCCTTGCCTCCCAGGCCGACACGATTTGTCACAATTCGGGCCGCGCCCGACAAACTTCCGCGACAGGTCGCCGCCATGCTCTTCCTCGTCGGAAAGGGGTTCTCCCGCGGCTGCCTGCGGCTTCGCTTGCCCCTCCGGAGCCGAGTGGGCCGGCCCCTCCGAGAGGTAACCAGGAGCGAGAAATATGTGTCGTAATCGCATCCAAGGCCGACGACCATGAAGAGGAAGTTCTCTCTTCTCCTCGGTGGCGCGTCCTTGGTTGCTGCGGGTGCCGTGGGCTGGTTCGGGTTGCGGCCCCTGGCTGGCGCCGATCCCGCCGACGCCGCCCAGGTGGAGCGTGGCAGCCAAATCTATGCCTCATACTGCGCGTCCTGCCACGGGGCGCGGCTCGAGGGACAGCCCAATTGGAAGAGCCGCAAGGCCGATGGGCGGCTGCCGGCGCCGCCACACGATACCACCGGGCACACGTGGCACCACCCCGACGACGTGCTGTTCCGGATCACCAAGGACGGCGTCGCCGCGATCGCACCCGCCGGCTACCGGACGGACATGCCCGCCTTCGGCGCCGCTCTCTCCGACGACGACATTTGGGCGGCGCTCGCCTTCATCAAGAGCCGCTGGCCCGCGGAAATTCTGCGGCGTCAACAGGGGGGCGGGGGCTGAACGTGCGTCTTTACCCTTCTCCAACAACACCGATGCCGGCGCCTCTGCCGGAAATACGAGGGCAGCGATGATCCACCGGCAGACAGTCTTCTTCGCTATGATGGCCCTGGTGGGCGCCCTGTGGGGCGGCATCCCAGCCGCATTGGCGCATTCCGGGCATGACCACGGCGGCTCCGAGCCTCCGCCGCCTCCGCCGCCTCCGGTGGCGAACCCCGGTCCCGGAGTTGCCGTCACTGGTGATGTGTTCGAGCTGGTCCTGAAGGCTGACGGCGACGGTGCGACGCTGCTGTTCCTGGCCGATCTCGACAGCAATCACCCGGTCTCCGGCGCCACCGTCGAGATGGATGCCGCGGGAACCACGGTCCCCGTGCAGCCGGCCGGCAGCCCTGGTGTCTACCGCGCCGCCTGGTCCATACCGGAGGAGCCGGCGGACCTGACCATCTCGGTCTCGGCCGGAGGCCGCGACGACCTGCTGCTGGCCTCGGCCGTGGCGAAGCCGGCGGCCGTGGTCGCGGCGAAGGCCGCGAGCCCGTCGAAGCTGCTTCCCGACGGCTGGAAGCCGTGGCTTACAGGAGGCAGCGCCGCGCTGGCGGCGCTGTTCGGCGCTGGCATGATCGCCCGCCGGCGCAGTGTCGCCGGCGCCGTCGTCATGCTGTTGGGCCTCGTCGCCGCGGGGTCGGCCTTCGCCCATGGGGGCGAGGACCATGGCGCCGCCGGTGCGGCCACTGCGCAGGCCGCCGTCGTTCCAGGCCGTGCCGTGACGATGGCCAAGGAATCGCAGTTCCTGCTGGAGGTCCGCACCGCCAAGGCCGAGGCCCGCGAGGTGGCGGACACCGTGCGACTGGTTGGGCGCGTCGTTCCCGACCCGTCGGGATATGCGCGGGTTCAGCCGGCCCAGCAGGGCCGGGTGGTCTCCCTGCCGGAATTCCCGCTGCCGGTTCCTGGGCAGAAGGTCAAACGGGGCGACGTGCTGATCGTGCTGGAGCCGAACCTGACGGCGCTGGAGCGCAGTGAACAAAGGGCCGCCCTGTTTCGCGTCGAGACGGAGATCATACAGATCACCCGCCAGATCCGTCGCTGGGAGCGGATGGGTGAGGCGGCGCGCCAGAAGGACCTCGACGAGGCCCGCCTCGACCTCACACGGTTGCAGAAGGAACGGGTGCAGATCGAGGATATCGCCCTCGGGCGGGAACTTCTCAAGGCGCCCATCGACGGCGTGGTCACCGACGTCCACATCGTGCCCGGCGAGGTCATCGGCCCCGAGACCACCGCGATCGAGGTGGTCGATCCCCAGCGGCTGCGCATCGAGGCGGTGCTCTATGACCTGTCGCTGGCCGACGCGATCGTCGGCGGCCAAGCCAGCACCAAGCTGCTGAGCGGCCACGTCTTCGGGCTGGAACTGATCGGTTCGGGCGGACGCATCGACGCGCAGGACCAGGGCCTGCATCTGATCTTCCGCGTCACCGATGGCGCCCGGCTGCTGCGCCTGGGCATGCCGGTGGACGTCTACGCCCAAACCGGCGCCGCCAGCATGAAGGTGTCGGTGCCGCGCCAAGCGGTGGCGGATGCGGGCGGCCGCCCGATGGTGTTCGTCAAGACGGCGCCCGAAAGCTTCGAGGCCCGCCCGGTCCGGGTCGGCCGCACCATCGGCGCCTGGAGCGAGATCGAAGCGGGCGTCACGTCCGGGGAGCGGGTCGTCATCCAGGGCGCGGCGCAACTGCTGGCGACGAGGTAACGCCATGTTCGACCGCATCATCGCCTTTTCGCTGCGCCAGCGGCTGTTCGTGCTGGCGGCGGCGGCGTTCCTGATGATCTACGGCACTTTCGTGCTGGGGCGCCTGCCCGTCGACGTCTTTCCCGACCTCAACCGGCCCACCGTCACCATCATGACCGAGGCCGAGGGCCTGGCGCCCGAGGAGGTGGAAAGCCTGGTCACCCTGCCGTTGGAGACGGCGTTGAACGGCGCGCCGGGGGTGACGCGGGTGCGCTCGACTTCGGGCGTCGGCCTGGCCGTCGTCTATGTCGAGTTCGCCTGGGGCACCGACATCTACCGCAACCGCCAGCTCGTCGCCGAACGCCTGGCGACGATGGAGGGCCGGCTGCCGGCGGGCGTCACGCCGGTGATGGGTCCGGTCAGCTCGATCATGGGCGAGATCATGCTGATCGGCATGCGCTCGGAGACCGGCGCCACCAGCGCGATGGACCTGCGCACCCTCGCCGACTGGGTGCTGCGCCAGCGCCTGCTGGCCATCCCCGGCATCGCCCAGGTCATCCCCATCGGCGGCGAGGTCAAGCAGTTCCAGGTGCTGGCCATGCCGCAGCGCATGCATGCGCTGGGCATTTCGTTCGAGGAGCTGGAGGCGGCGCTGGCCAACTTCGCCCGCAATTCCACCGGCGGCTTCATCGACCAGCGCGCCCAGGAGTTCATGATCCGCAACATCGGCCAGACCACCAGCCTGGACGATCTGCGCGAGACCGTCGTCGC
>JAKFEE010000005.1:0-71615 GCA_036675815.1 Rhodospirillaceae bacterium | reverse complement strand
CAGGGCGCCGACAGTCACATTTCCGTCTCGGCGGCCAGCAATGATGGCGAGGTCTCCGCGGCGGGGCGCGGCGAGAGTGTATCGGTCGACGTCAGCAATGATGAACCACCGACCATCGAGATCGACAATGAGGAGATCATCCCGACCAATGATGACGACTCCGACGGAGAGGATCACGACGGCACCGGCCACCACGGGCATGGCAGGGACCCGCAATGGGATGGACAGGACGAACAGCAGGAAGCCGATTCTGCGGATGTCGATTTTGTTGAATTCGATTTCGGAGATTTCGGCCATGGCCACATGACACAGAGTGTCTTTGTCAGCAATGCCTTGGACCTGTTCTTGTCTTAAGCAATAGTGAGGCTGAATCCGATGGGCGTCACTTGCCTTGCCAGACCGGCCCGTGGTGGATGGCTGCTCGTGCTGCTGCTCGTATTCGCCCAGCCCTCCGTCGGCTGGGCGGGCCTTGCCGTGGGTAAGGCGCAGGACGAAGCCGTACTGGATGGGGTAAAGCTCACCTTCTACAGCTACAAGCCGGGCGCTGCCCCGGGCGGCCCGCTCATCGTCGCCTTTCACGGGTCCGACCGCCAGTCGGCCAGGGTGAGGGATTTCCTGGTGCCCTTGGCCGAGCGCCACCAGGCGACCGTCGTCGCGCCGCTGATGGACGAGGCCAGATTTCCCCGCTGGCGATACCAGTGGGCGGGTGTCATCGAACCGGTGCCGGGCGACGCAACCCACGCCAGCACGAAATCCAGTCGCCGCTACCGCCTGCGTGACGAGGCGCAATGGACAAGTCGGTTAATCCTGGCGCTGGTCAATCACATCCGGCGGATCGAAAGGCGGCCGGACATGCCGTTTTACCTGATCGGGCATTCCGCCGGGGCGCAACTGGTGGCTCGCCTGTCGGCGTTCACCATGCACGATGCGCGGCGGATCGTGCTCGCCAATCCGGGCAGTTACCTCGCGCCCACGCGCCGTCGCAGGTTCCCCTACGGATTCGGCGGCCTGCCGGATTCACTGACCACCGATGCAGATCTGCGGCGCTACCTGGCATTGCCGATCACCATCTATGTGGGCACGAATGACCGGCGCCGATCGGGGCTGGACAAATCTTCGGGGGCCGAGCGGCAGGGGTCCAACCGCTATGAACGCGGGCAACGCATCTTCGAAATGGCACGCGAGACCGCCGCCGGAAAGGGATGGCCGTTCGGATGGCGGCTGGTCGAAGCGCCGGGGGTGGGGCACAACAGCCAGGAGATGTATGCGGCGCCAACCGCCAACGACGCTCTGTTCGGGGCGCTCCGGCCATCAGGCGAGCCATAGATCTCCCGGCGACAGATCGATGGCCACGTGCTGGTCCATCTGCGCCTCCTGGCCGGCGTCGATGGCGACGGTGAAATCGTCGCGGCTCCCTTCAAACGTCACGTCCGCCTGCTGATCGATGACCGCGGTTTGCGCGACCAGGATATCGAGGTCGATCAGAGATTCGAGATCCAGGTCGCCCTTGACCATCACCTTGGTCTGCCAGTCCTGGGTGATGTTGGCCGTCTGGTCGATATCGACGTCGAATATGCCGTCGTTGGTGAACAGGACGTCGGCATCGGTGTGCTGCTCGGCCGTGGTCCTCTCCACCACCTTGATCTTCACGAACAGATCGTCGCCCTTCTCCTTGACCTTTATGACGACTTTCGCGAATTGATCGATGTCTACAAGCTGATCGATGTCTATCAGCGCTCCATTGATATCGCCGTCTTCCGACGAAACGTTGAGTTCTTCCGTAGATTTGATCTTGATCTTGCTCTTATAGGCGGTCTTCACGACGACGTCGTCGTAGGCGCCGATGTCGAGGCTGTGATTGGACGTGACCGACTGGTCGATGGAGGCGTCAACCTTGTCGTCATCCAGCCGCAGATGATTGATCGTGCCGGCATCGTCGTCATCCTTGTCCTTGGCCCAGGCCTCCGCCTTGGCTTTCCGATCCGGGGTGCGGCCCAACAGCTTGGCAGCTCGCATTCGCGTCTCCTCCAACATGCGCGTTGGCCCATCATTAGGGCATGCGGGACGCGCGATCGGGTATTTAGCAAAACAGATTACCTGCCGAGCCGTCCTGGCCGTAGCCCAACCATCAAAATTAAGTAACTCCTACCATGGTGGCACTATTTTGCTCGCGGCCATGGGATAAGGCTCTCGTGGAGCCAGCCCGCTTGATTTGGCTCGGCTGTGGCAATGCGTGCGTGTTCGCACAGCTTTTGGCAGAATCCTGGCTAAGGAGTTCGCCACGGATGGAAGCGGCGGGCTACCCGCTTCGTCGTTGCGGTGCGCATTGGGAGTTGTGCTGGGCAAGGCTGTTGCTCGCTGCGCGCAACGCTCCTAGCATTTCTCCCGGAGGACAAGGGGGAGTGCACATGCTGCAGAACAGGACCCAGGCCACCCGCCCGACAGCTAGCCCCACCATCCTACTCATCGACAGTCACCCGCTAACCCGCAAACACATCGCCGGCCTGATTCGCGCCCGCTATCGGGCCGCGCGGGTGCTGACGGCGGGGTGCCTCGACGAGGCGGAGGCGTGGGCGGCGGATCTTGTGGTCATCAACGTGAACGTCGCAAGCCCCGACCACCCGGCGGTGCCGCCCCTTCTGGAGGGCATCGGGCGGCGGTTTCCCGAGGTGCCGCTCACCATCATTTGCGGCAGCTCCGCCTACAAGGCCACGCCGCGTGGCGTGCGCGGCATCCTTCCGTTGTCGCTTCCGGCCGACGTGCTGGTGGCAGCGCTACGGCTGGTCATGGCCGGCGGGGTTTATCTGCACGCCGATGCGCCGCAAGCGGACGCAGACATCCCAGCCGCGACGCTGGCCGACGGCGCCGACGACCCGCAGGCCGGCTCCGTGGCGCACGCGGCGGCTTACGGCCTGACCGTGCGGGAACATCAGGTACTCGAGCTGCTGCGCCAGGGTCGTGCCAACAAGCTAATTGCCCACGAGTTGCACATTTCCGAGCATACGGTGAAGGTCTATGTGCGGCGGATCATGCGCAAATTGAACGTGGCGAACCGCACGCAGGCGGCATTCGTCGAGGTGGACATACTGCGCCCGACCGAGGGTCCCGGATGGGACGTGTTCGGTGGCTTGGGCGCCTAGCTCTCGCCGCCTGGAGGCGGGCCTCAGAAATGGTGGTGGGACGCAGCAATGAGGGATAGACGGGCCTAAACTCCCTATCTTTTGCGTGGACATGATGCCGCCGTGGCTAAGATATGGGCAACGGCGGCAGCAAGCGCGCCGAAGGTAGGGGATGCGTCCATGTCATTTTGCCAGTTGTTGCGCGCCACGCTCCTGGCCGCCGCCGTGTCGGCCTGCGGCAAGGCGCCGACGTCCTTGCCGCTGGTCGATGCGGCACCCGGACTACCGCCTGCTTCCGCGCCGCAGCTTCATGTCGATCAGGGGGATCGCCGCGAGCGGGTCCAGGAAGTCGGCCAGCGCCTGATCGCCGCGGCAGCGCCCCTGTGCCAGGGTGATGGCGACATGTGCCGGCCCCCGATCATGCTCGCGAACGGCAACGGCCTCAACGCCTATGCCAATGGCGACGGCGTGACCGTGTCGCGGCCGCTGGTCGATCTGGCGCACACACAGGACCAGCTGGCATTGGTGCTTGCCCATGAGATGGCGCATCTGCTCCTTGGTCATACCCGCCGCGGAAGCGGCGGGACGGCGGCGATCTCGCTGGACAGGGGCAGCGCGCGCGACGACGAGCGTGCCGCTGATCGGCTGGGCCTCTACCTGCTGGCGCACGCCGGCTATCAGCCGCGCGAAGCGATCAAGCTGTGGCAGACGCTTGGCGCGGCACGGCCGACACTCATGGCCGACGGCAAAATGCATCCCGGCATTGCCGAGCGTCACCGGGCCATGCTGCAGATATGCCTCGAGATCGAGGCCAAGCAGCGCGCCGGGCGCCCATTGATCCCTGGGGCGTAAGGCCGCTTTGCGCCCTCCGGCCCCGTCACGGCTTCAGATGCCGCCGGTCCCGCCGGGCTCGACCCTGGCGAGGGAAATCTTGGCGGTGCGTGCGCGGCGCCGCCGGCAACACGCTGAGGCCGGCGAGGATCACTGAGGCGGCGTAGGGCAGGGCGAACGTCGCCAGCGCGGCCAGCCACCAGGATGCCTCGTCTGCCTATGCCAGCCGTGGGATGGTCAGGGCGGCGCAGGCCGCCAGCATCAGCAGCACCAGGGCCTCCTCGCCGGCCATGGCCAGTCCGCGTAGGGCGGCGGGCAAGCGCTCGGCCTTCGGCGTGCGCAGGAACGGCCGCCCCGAAGTGAACAGCCCGCCTTGCCGATGGTATGCGAGAGGGCGAGGCCGGCGAGCATGGCCAGCGCCGTGTCCTTCGCACCACAGCGGACGCGCAGCGGATAGAGCACCAACGTCTTCGCCGTATTGAGGCCGAACAGCACGACCATGGCCGCCACTGGTTCGACCGGTGGCAGCAGGAAGCGCGTGGGAAAGACGGTGGACAGGGCCGTCCAGGCGATGGCGGCGACGGCCACGGCCACGGCATCAGCCATCCAGGGCAGCCATCCGGCCAGGAGATGATAGCGCTGACCGGCGTCGAGGGCCGAGGCGCCGGCCAGCCTGCGCCCATGGCGGCGGAGAATGCGCATGGCGCCATAGGCCCAGCGCTGGCGCTGGCCCTTGTAGGCGGCAAAACTGTCGGGCATCAGGCCGCGGCCGTAGCTGCGCTCGGTATAGGCGGCTGCGCTGCCGGCGGCGAGCAGGCGCAAGCCCAACTCAGCATCCTCGGTGATGCACCATTCGGCCCAGCCATGGTGACCGAGCAGGTCACGGCGGATCATGGTCATGGTGCCGTGCTGAATGATGGCATTGTGCTCGTTGCGTTCGACCATGCCGATATGGAAGAACCCGGCATACTCATGGAGCAAGGCACGCTTGAACAGATTGTCGCCACCGTCGCGATAATCCTGCGGCGCCTGAACGATGCCCAGGCGAGACCGGCCAGGACGATCATCGGCAGGGTACGCGACGGTTGCGGCTTGGGCGAAGGGGTGGCCATGAGCGATCGTCCGCGGGAAGGTTTTGCCGCAGTTCTGGGCCCTGATACGAACAACACGCGTGAATGGGCGTTCCCCCCAGAAAGCGTCCTACTCTCTCAGGGAAATCAGCCGGACCGCGACCGAACGATCGGGCGGGGCTCCCGTGGTGCAAGCGGAAGTCGCGGGCCGACGCTTGTTGCCCGGTGGGCAGCGCCGTACTGTCGAAGGGCAAGCACCGGAGGGGTGACGTGGCGGAGAATGAGACTGTGGTGGCGCACGGCGGCGGCGTCGGCGCCCCCCATGCCCGACAGATGCGGATCGTGCTGCTGACCGCTGCGGCCATGGTGGCCTTTGCCGCCAATTCGGTGCTGTGCCGCTTGGCCCTGGCGCACACGTCCATCGATCCGGCCAATTTCACCCTGGTGCGGGTGGCCTCGGGCGCCGCGTTATTATGGGTGTTGTCGCGGGCGGCAGAGGGGCGCGGGGCGTCGGCGGGATCGTGGCGGGCCGCCGCGGCGCTGGTTGTCTATGCCGCGTGCTTTTCTTTTGCCTACGTGTCGCTGGCGGTGGGCACCGGGGCATTGCTATTGTTCGGCGCCGTCCAGGCAAGCATGGTGCTCCACGGGCTGGTGAGCGGCGAACGTCTGGGCGCGCTCCAGTGGGGCGGCCTCGTCCTGGCACTCGCCGGCGTCGCGGTGTTGGTGGCGCCGGGCGTCACCGCGCCCGATCCGCTCGGTGCCGTGCTGATGGCGGCGGCGGGTGTTGCCTGGGGCGTCTATTCGCTGCTGGGCCGCACCAGCAAGGACAAGCCGCTGCATGCCACCGCCGGCAATTTTCTTCGCGCGGTGCCGCTGGCCGTGGTCGTCGCCGCGGGATCCATGCTGGTGTCACACAGCGGCTGGGACACGGCGGGGCTGGTCTATGCGGTGCTGTCGGGGGCGGTGGCCTCGGGCTTGGGCTATGCCGTGTGGTATGCTGCGCTGCCAAGCCTGACCGCGGCCCGCGCCGCCTCGGTGCAACTCAGCGTGCCGGTGATCACCGCCGTGGCCGGCGTCGCCGTGCTCGACGAGGCGCTGACGCTGCGCCTCAGCTTGGCTTCGGCGGCGGTGCTGGGCGGCATTGCCCTGGTGGTGCGCGGCCGCACCCGCTAGCCGTCGCCGTCGCGGGTCCTGGCCACCACGGCGTTGGCCTCTCGCACGGCGCGGCCCTCGTCGCCGGTGGCTTCCAGCACCTGATTGGCGACGTCGCGCCACAGGCGCCGCAGGTCCGCCGTGTCGGCCTTCTTGGTGTGACGTTGCGCATCCTCGCTGGTCCAGGGCATGGGAGCCTCCTCACATTCCGCAGTCGTGGCTCATATGGCCCTGTGGCGGCGCGCTTCGTAGCCGGCCATGAAGGCCGGGGAGACCTCGCGCAGCTTGTCGTCGCCGACCCGGCCCGAGCGCGTCATGTAGCTGTAGGCCAGCGACCATGCGTCGAGGTGCAGGCGCTCGCCGAAGTGCTCGTACCAGCCATAGGAGGCGGCGGCGGCGCCCAGCATCGTCTCCACCACCGGGCGGCGTTCGGCGACGAAGCGCTCGAGGCCGCGGCTGACGTGGTCATCCTCGGCCTGCAGCGCCTTGTCGAGCGCGATGGCGTCCTCCAACGCCAGCCGCGTTCCCGAGCCGATCGAGAAATGCACCGTGCGCAGCGCGTCGCCCAGCAACACGACGTTGCGATGGATCCAGGCCTGGTTGGTGATGACGGGGAAACGGCGCCAGACTGAGCGGTTGGTCAACAGCGGCTGTCCGCCCAGATCCTCGGCGAAGATCTCGGCGCAGCGGCGGGCGCTGGCCTGCTCGTCCATTGCGTCGAAGCCCATGCCCTCGAAGGTCGCGGCGTCGCATTCGACGACGAAGGTGCTGCGGCTGGGGCCGTAGCGGTAGTGGTGGGCGACGAAGGCGCCGCCGCCGTGCTCGCGGAACGTTAGGCTGAGGGTGGGGAACACCTGTTCGGTGCCATACCAGGCGAAGCGGTTCGACAGGTAATCGACCCGTGGCCGGAACCGGTCGGCGAAGTGCTCGCGCACCAGCGAGCCCACCCCGTCGGCACCCACCAGGAGATCGGCCTCGGCCAGGGCGGCAACGTCGTCGATGCGGCAGCCGAAGTGGAGCACGATGCCCTCGTCGCGACACAGCGCCTGCAGGATGCGCAGCAATTCCAGGCGGGCGATGGCGCTGAAGCCGTTGCCGTCGATCATCACGCGCTCGCCGTTCTGATAGATGGCCAGTTCGTCCCAACTCTCCATCGCCTGCGCCAGCAGGGCGAAGGCGTGCGGGTGGGCCTCGGCGACATAGCGCAACGCCTTGTCCTGGAAGACGACGCCGAAGCCGTAGGTGGCATCGGCGGCGTTCTGTTCGAATATGTGGATGTCGTGCCAGGGAGCGCGGCGCTTGATCAGCAGGGCGAAGAACAGGCCGGCGGGGCCGCCGCCAACGATGTTGATGAGCATTCGCATCTCCCTGGCGCAAGTGGTCCCGCCGCGACGCGGCGGGACCGATGGATCATTTCATGGTGCAGCCCTTGGCCTGATCGGCGAGAGCCTTCATGGCGACGCCGACGACCTTCTCCTCGCCGTCGACGACCTCGCGCAGGTAATAGTCCTGCACCGGGTTGTGGGACTTCGACAGGGTGAACTTGCCGCGCGGGCTGTCGACGGTCGCCGCCTCCATGGCGGCGATCACCGTCTTTTTCTGCGAGATGTCGCCCTTGGCGGCCTCGAGGCCGATACGCAGCAACTCGGCCGCGTCATAGCCCTGGACGGCGTAGACGTCGGCTTCGCGGCCCGAAGCCTTGAGGAAGTCGGCCCGGAACTTCTTGTTCTTGGGGATGTCGAGATTGTTGGCGTAGTGCAGGGTGGTCTTGACCCCGTTGGCGGCGGCACCGGCCTTCTGATAGACGCCGTCGGTGAGGAACCCCGAACCGTAGAGCGGAATCTTGCCCTGCAGCCCGGCCGCCGACCAGTCCTTGAGGAACTTCAACGCGCCGGCGCCGGCGAAGAAGGTGTGCACCGCGTCGGGCTTGAGCGCGGCGACCTCGGTCAGGTGCGCCTGGAACTCGACATTGGGGAAGTCGAGATAGATCTCCTTGATGATCTTGCCGCCGCCGGCGGTGAAGGAGTCCTTGAACCCCTGCATCTGCTCATGGCCGGCCGGATAATTCCAGCTGACGGTCACCGCCGTCTTGTGGCCGTCCTTGAGCACCACGTCGCCCATCGGGTAGTTGACCTGCCAATTGCTGAACGAGGTGCGGAAGATGTTGGGCGCGCACATGGCGCCGGTGATCTTGTCGGCGCCGGCATTGGGAATGATGGTGATGACGCCCTCTTCGCGCGCCGCCTGGGCCATGGCCTCGGCCACCCCCGAATGGACGGTGCCGACCAGCACGTCCACCTTCTCTTTCGAGATCAGCTTCATGACGTTGTCCTTGGCCTTCGGCGGCGCCGATTCGTCGTCGACCTGGACATACTCCACGTCGCAGCCCGCCAGCTTGCCGCCGACCTCGTTGACGCGCAGCTTGAAGGCGTCGGTGATGTTGGCGCCCAGCAGGGCGTAGGTGCCGCTGTAGGGCAGCATGAAGCCGACCTTGACCTTGCACGCGGCGGCGTCGGCGGGCGCGGCATGCAGTAATGCGGCAGCAATCGCCGCCGCCGGTACGATGAACTTGCCAGACATAATGTGTTTCCTCCCTGTTCTTGTTTCGCCGGGTCAGTCCTCCCGGCTTGGGCGATGCCGCTTTGGCGCGGCTTTCATCCCCACCCGCACCGAGCGGATGGGGAAACGCGTGCAACAAGTGCCGGCACCGCGGCGCGACGCCGACGCAGGTGAGGAGCCGAGGCGGGGGCGGTATCGTGGCCACGGGGCAGCGGCACGTCCGGCGATGATCGCCGTTTTGCCGGACCTGGCGCATTCCCGAGTCTCGCGAGCCACGGCCACCCAATTCGCCTAGGGGGCGGGAACGAGAATGGCCCGCCGCTTCAGTTCGTGGCGGTACACCTTCTCGAAAATCGCGTTGATGTCATCCAGCGGATGGGGCTCGACGAACGGCTTGATCCGCACCTTGCCCGACAGCACGAGGTCGAGCGCCGCCGGATAGTGCTCGGGCACGCAGCCCCAGTTGCCCAGCGCCCGGGCGTGATAGGCCATGAGGTTGGACAGACGGAACTGCGCCTTGTGGATGGTGTAGCCGACGACGCACAGGGTGGCGCCGTGGACCAGCAGGTTGAAGGCGCTTTCCTGGCCGGGCGTACTGCCCGAGCATTCGAAGATGAACCATTCGGTGCTGCGGAGGCCGTTGTCCTTGGCGAAGGCGCCGATCGCCTTCTTCAGGGCGCGCGCATCCATGGCCTTGGCGTCAAGGGTCAGTGCCGCGACCCCGGCCAGCGCGGCCAGCTTGGCGGGATCGATGTCGATCGCCACCACGGTGGCGCCGAAGGCGCGGGCCATCTGCGCGCAATAGCCGCCGACGCCGCCGGCGCCGATGATGATGGCCAGGTCGCCCTCGCCGAGCCCGCTCTGCTGCACGGCCTGGTAGGGCGTGGTCACCGCATCGGCGACCACCGACAGGTCGGCCAGGCTAAGGCCGGCCGCGGCCAGCCGCGTCTCGTCCACGGCGCACAGGCCGCGGGCCGGCACGGTGATGTGGCTGGCAAAGCCGCCCTGGATGTCGTAGCCGGGCATCATCTGGGCGCGACAGATGGTGCCTTTGCCGCGCCGGCACAGATCGCATTCGCCGCAGGGGATGACCGCCGGAATGATCACCGCCCGGCCCAGCCAGGGTTCCGCCCCAGCGCCGACCGCCACCACCCGGCCGCTGATCTCGTGGCCCAGGGCCAGGGGCAGCGGGTGATTGGTGCGCACCCCGTTATAGTAATAATCGAGGTCGGTATGGCAGACGCCGCAACCGGCGACCTCCACCACCACCTGGCTTGGCTCCGGATCGCCAAGATCGAACACGTCCTTGACCATCGGCTTGGCCACCTCGGTCATCAGCCAGCGATATGCAGATACCACTCTACTTCCTCCCTACGGATAATTCGGGCCGCGTGCGGCCGGTACACTATGGTGCGACACCCTGCCGGGCCGCAGCCTGCTCACGGACGACGGTCTCGGCGATGGTCTCGCGCAGCACCCGGCGCAGAATCTTGCCGGCCGGGCTGATGGGGAACTGCTCGACGACTTCCAGGCGCTCGGGCAGCTTGAACTTGGCGATCTTCTGGGCGAGCAGGAATTCGCTGAGCTCGGCCAAGGTCAGGACCTTGCCGGGATGCAGGACGACGAAGGCGCAGGCCTTCTCGCCATAAACCGGATCCGGCATGGCGACGACGCAGCAGCCGTGCACCTTGGGATGCTTGAGAATCAGGTTCTCGATCTCGTCGCTGCTGATCTTCTCTCCGCCGCGGTTGATCAGGTCCTTCTTGCGGCCCTCGGTGTAGACATGGCGGCCCAGCTTCCGCACGACGTCGCCCATGCGGTAGAAGCCATCGGCGGTAAAGGCGCTGGCATTGGTCTTCGGCGCGTCGTAATAGCCGCGGATGGTGTAGGGGCCGCGGGTCAGCAGCTCGCCGGGCTGGCCATCGGGCAGTTCGCCATCGTCGACATCGACCACCCTGATCTCGTCATGCGGGCACACCGGTGCGCCCGAGCTTTCCAGGAGCTCGCCGTCGGCATCGTCGAGGCGCGTCATGTTGAGAAGGCCCTCAGCGGTGCCGTAGACCTCCTGTGGCGTGCAGCCGAACCCGTCGCGCAAGCGGCGGCGCAACTCCGGGGCGAGCCGCGCGCCGCCGTTCTGCACGACCCGCAGCGACGAGAGGTCGCAGCGGCCGGGCGTGTCGGAATTCAGCCAAAGGGTGACCAGCGGCACCGCCGCGGCGATGATGGTGACGCGTTCGCGCTCGACCAGCGGAAACACCGTTTCGGCATCATGGCTGGGGGCCAGCACCACAGTGCCGCCGACGGCGAAGGTGGCAAGAATGCCGGGCGACGCCAGGGTGTAGTTGTGGCCGAGCGGCAGCACCGCCAGGAACACCGCACCCTCGCCGATACCGGCGACGCGGCCGCTGGCCTTGGCATTGTAGACATAGTCGTTGTGGGTGCGCGGGATCAGCTTGGGCAGGGCCGTGGTGCCGCCGGACAGCAGCATCAGCGCCACCTCGCCAGGATCGATGGGTGGCAACTCCGCCGCTTCCGGCGCGTCGCTCCGTGCCAACAACTCGGTCAGCGAAATCTGGCCGGGCAGGGCCTCGCCCGCCACGACCACCTGCTCGAGGCTCGGACAATCGCGGCGCACCTCCTCGGCCATCTTGCGGTAATCGAAGTCCTTTAGCCGGTCGGGAACGAAATAGGCGCGCGCCTTGGCGTGGCGGATGAAGTGGGTCACCTCGGTCTGGCGGTGCGGCCGCAGCGCCATCACCGGGATGACGCCGATGCGGATCAGGGCGAAGAAGGTGGTGACGAATTCGGGGACGTTGTGGATCTGCATCACCGCACGATCGAGCGGCTGCAATCCGGTGGCGGCCAGGCGGCGCGCCAGTATTTCGCTGGTTGCGACGAGTTCCCGGTATGTGATCCGGCGCTCGCCGGAAATGAGCGCCGTCTTGTCGGGGAGCCGCCGTGCCGTCTGCACGAGCATGTCCCACAGTGTGATGTCTTCCCAGTAGCCCAGGCGCCGCCACAGCGCGGCAGTGTCCTCGGGCCACGGCGTACAGCCTGCCAGCATCGGACATCCCTCCAGTAGCGCGGCCGCAGCGGCCGCATGGGGGCCTTATCGGTTCATCGCGGGTTTTTGGCGGAACCTCGTACTGCTCCGATATCCCATTCTGCGTCACTCCCGCGAAAGCGGGAGTCCATTCCAGAGGCTGCTCCGCATGGCACGCTCGGCCGTTCCGCCCAAGCGCCGCCGGAATGGATTCCCGCTTTCAAGGGAATGACGAGTAGTGACAGTGGGCAGTACGCCTTTCCCGCTCATCCGCCATGAACTCTCTTACTGCCGCCGTCACTTGGCCCTGGGTGCGGCGAGTCGATGCTGGCACGAAGAACCTATTATTGCAAATGCAAATGATCTGTGTCGGTGATTTCGTCCATGTTCTCGAAAATCTGCAACAAGAGCCGTCGCAGCAGTGCTACCTCGGCCTCGCTGAGGCCGCGCATCGCAATCCGCTCGTAATGCAGGGCGGCAGGGATGATACGCTCGGTCGTGGCCTTGCCCTCGGGCGTGAGCGAGACGGTGACGGCGCGGGCGTCGCGTCCACAGCGCTGCCGGCTGAGCAGGCCTTTTTCCTGCATTTGGCCAACCAAACGCGACAAAGTCGACAGTTCGATGGTGGTGAGGCGAGACAGTTCGCCCAGTCGTCGGGGGCCCTCGTTGTGCAAGGCGGCCATGACGCGCCACATCGGCAGCGTCAGGCCAAACTCGGCGAGGGCACCGGTGAACGCCTCGGCAATGCGATGGCCGGCGCGGTTCAGCAGATAGGGAAGGAATTGCCAAAGATCGAACATAGGCGAACGCGATATGTCTTTAGTTGTGCATGCAAGTATCTTGAGGCGCCGATGGCGTCGCTTCGGAGCATAGACGAAAGGGACCGCGCGGTCACGGTCGCCTATACCGAATGCCGCGATGACAGCCGCCGCGGCCATGAGCTAAAAAGGCATTAGGTTAGACCTATACCGAGAGCTACCGTGCAGACCAGCACCCCGACCGTGTTCCCGAGCCTGGGGCGGAAGAAAGCCTATCAGGAGATCACCGACACCATCCGCCACGAAATCTTTTCGCGTCGACTGCAACCGCTGCATCGGCTGCCGACCGAGCGCGACATCGCCGAGCAGTGCGGCGTCAGCCGCATGGTGGTGCGCGAGGCCATCCGCAGCCTCGAGCGCGAGGGGCTGGTCACCGTCAAGAAGGGCCCGAAAGGCGGCATCTTCGTCGCTCAGGACTTCGATCGGCCGATCAACGACTCGATCACCAACATGCTGGCCGGTGGCGGCATCAACCTCGGCGACCTTTCCGAGGTTCGTGCTCTGGTCGAACCCTATGCCGCGGCCCGCGCCGCTGAGCACGCTACGGAGGCCAATCTCGAAGAGCTGGCGGTGCTGCTCGAACGGGCCGAAGCCGCGGACCCGGCCGACTTGCGTGCCCACAACATTGAGTTCCACCGCGTGATCCTGCGCATCAGCGGCAATCCGGTGCTGCGCCTGGTGGGCGATGCCGTGCTCACGATTCTCTCGGAACAGGTCCGCCATGTTGCCACCAACGAAGCCTCGGCCAAGGCCCGGCACATGCACCGCGCCATTGTCGCGGCCATGCGCAGCCGGGACGCCGCACAGGCACAGCGCTTGATGAGCGAGGACATAGAGGCCATCCGTCGCCGGCTTGGCGCATTGGGCGGCGGTAGCTGAACACCAGCACCGGCAAGAAGGGGAGAGGAATATGACCAGCATCACGAAAACAAAGGTCGACATCAAGAGTCTGGGCGACTGGTTGGCGCGGGTCGAGCAACTGGGTGAGGTCAAGCACATTACCGCGCCGGTCGATGCCGACCTGGAAATGGGCGCCATCACCTATATGGCCGGCAAGACCGCCGGCGGGCCGACCTTGCTGTTCGAGAACATCAAGGGTCATTCCGGTTCGCGCGTGCTGTTCAATCCCTTCGGCAGCAGCCTGAACCGCGTTGCCATTTCCATCCGCGAGGAACCCGGCCAGGACGCCACTGAGCTGACCAAGGCACTCAGCAAAAAGATGAAGCTGCGCATTCCGCCAAAAGCCATCGAGGGCAGTGCGGCGCCGGTCAACAAGAATGTCGACCGTGGCGATAAGTGCGACATCACCCGCTTCGCCGCCCCCAAGATGTGGCCGCTCGACGGCGGCAAGTATATCGGCACCGCCGACTCGGTTATTACCGTCGATCCAGAGGGTAATCGCACCAACCTCGGTACCTACCGGCAGATGATCCAGGGGCCGCGTCAGGTCGGCTTCTATGCCTCGCCGGGCAAGGATGCGGTGCTCGACCGCGAGCGCTGGTGGGCGTTGGGCAAGCCGGCGCCGGTGGCGGCGGTGTACGGCCTCGACCCGCTGCTGTTCATGTGCTCGGCTACATCCTTTCCCAAGGACGTTTCGGAATACGAATTCGCCGGCGGCATCAACGGCGCGCCCATCGAGGTGTTCAAGAGCGACGTCACCGGGCTGATGCTGCCCGCCCATGCCGAACTGATCATCGAAGGCTTCGCCTATCCCGGCGAAACCGCCGAGGAGGGGCCGTTCGGCGAATTCACCGGCTATTACGGCCGCCCCGGCCAATCGACGCCGTACATCAAGATCGAAGCGATCCGCTATCGCGACAACCCCATCATCACCAGTGCGCTGATGGCCGACGGCCTTTCGAACGAATGCGGTCTGATGTGGGGCATGGCCAAGGCCGCCAAGGTGTGGACCGATCTCGAGGCGCTGGGCGTGCCGGGCGTCAAGGGCGTGTGGTCGCCGCCGGAGGGTGCCGGCTGGGGCATGACCGTGGTATCGATCGAGCAGCGCTATGCCGGCCATGCCGCCCAGGTCGGGACGCTGGCCGCGCAGTGCATGGGCGGCGCCTATTTCTCGAAGTACATCGTGGTGGTCGATGACGACGTCGATCCGACCAATCTCGGCGAGGTGGTATGGGCGATGGTGACGCGGTCGCGGCCCGCCCAATCTATCGACATCCTGCGCGAGACCTGGAGCACCTATCTCGACCCGTCGCAGAACCCCCCGGAGATCCGGCCATGGGGTTCGAAGTGCATCATCAACGCCTGCAAGGAATATAAGTACTTCAACAGCTTCTCGCCACGCAGCCTGCTCAAGCGCGAGACCTACGACCAGGTGTGCCAGCGCTGGCAGGAACTGGGCCTCGACGGTCAGCCGCCGAAGATCGGCACGTTCGAGTCGTTCCGCGGCCAAGTCATCAGCTGAATCCGGCGGCGGTGGCCGGCCAGCCGCCGGCTGCCGCCCGTCGGCTGGACAAGTGGGGAAGGAAACGACATGGGTCTTCCATTGGTGGTCGCCATCACCGGCGCGAGCGGCGTCATCTATGGCGTGGAATTGCTGAAGACGCTGCGCGACCTGGGGCAGGAAACGCATCTGATCCTCAGTGAGGCGGCGATCCGCAACCTGCACATCGAGACCGACCGCAGCCCCGACGAGGTCAAGGCACTGGCCCACCGCGTCTATAGCAACAAGGACATTGGCGCCACGGTCGCCAGCGGCTCGTTCAGGACCCGCGGCATGGTGGTGGCGCCGTGCACCATCAAGTCGCTGTCGGCCATCGCCAATTCCTTCTGCCACAATCTGATCGCGCGCGCTGCCGACGTCACCCTGAAAGAGCGGCGCCGACTGGTGCTGATGGTGCGCGAGACGCCATTGCACAAGGGCCATCTCGATCTGATGGCGCGCTCCTGCGACCTCGGCGCCACCATCCTGCCGCCGATGCCGGCCTTCTATCATGGACCGCAGTCCATCCAAGACATCATCAACCAAAGCGTCGGCAAAATCCTCGACCAGTTCGACATCGAGCACAACCTGTTCCGCCGCTGGAACGGTCAACAGGCGCGTGTCGTCCCGGATTCGGCGCTTCGGGCGGCCGAATAGCTCCAAAGTGTGGGCTTGCCTGCCGTTAGTGGCCGCTTGGTGGATTGCATACCCTAAGTAAAACGGCGGCTGTTGATCCGCTGTGGAGTAAGACAGGAGGGGAAACCAAAACCTCTATAGATAATACAAATCAGGGAGGGAGACATGAAAAAGGCAGACAAGACGTGCCTGCGGATGCTGTTCGCCGCCACTCTGGCCTCGGTCGTCGCCATCGGCGGCGTCCAGGCGGCCGAGGATCAGGCGGAGATTGTGACGCTGCCGGCCGGTTCGGTGGCACACGGCGCCGCCGTCGCGCTGGCCGGCGTCGTCGGCCAGAAATCCTCGGTGAAACTGATTGCCGCCGGCTACGGCGGCCCGCAGGTGCTGGTGCCGCTGGTCGACGACGGCAAGGCCGCCTTCACCCTGCTCAACGCCAATGACGTGGCTTCGGCCCTGGCCGGCGCCCAGCCTGAATACAAGAAGCCGCACAAGAATCTGCGCCTCGTTTCCAACGGTTATCGCAATGCCGTCGGCATCGTCGTGCGCCAGGATTCCGATATTCGCAGCGCCGCCGACCTCAAGGGCAAGCGCGTCACCGGCGTGTTTTCGGCACACAAGACCTGCGCCAAGCTGGCCGCGGCCACCATCGCCAATGCCGGCCTCAGCTGGGACGACGTCAAGGTGGTGCCGGTGACCAGCACGGTGCCCTCGGTGCAGAGCCTGGCCGAGGGGCGCGCCGATGCCGCCCTGTGCGGGGCCACCGGCATGGCGGTGATCAAGGAGGTCAATGCCCAGGTGCCGTTGCGTTTCGTCAGTCTGGACGCCTCCGCCGCGGCGGCGAAGCGGGCCAGCGACGTCTTTGTTGGCGGTCGCGTCAATAAGATCGCCAAGGGCAGCGACGACGCGGTACTCAGTGACGTCAATATCTTCGAGTACGACTTCTATCTGGTCGGGGGCAAGCAACTATCCGACGAGATGGTCACCCAAGTCCTCGAAACGCTCTGGGACTCGCATAGCGAGCTTAGCGCCGCCAACCGCACTCTGAGCGATTGGACCCCGGAACGCATGGCCACGGCCGACATGACCATTCCCTATCACCCGGCCGCCGTCGCCTTTTTTAAGAATAAGGGCGTATGGACGCCGGCAATGGAGCAGCGTAACGCCAGCCTGCTCGAACTGGTGAAGTGAGACGATGGGCGGTGCTTGCACCGCCCATGCCGTTTGGGGGAAGAGTCATGCTGACAGCCGTCTCGACCGCTTTGCGCATCGCCATTCCGGTGATCGGTATCCTCTATATTTCCGATATCGCCGTCGATACCTTCGGCCTGCTGCTGTGGCAGGAGCAGGTGGCGATGGCCATGGTCGGCCTGACCGTCGCCGACATCCTGCTCACCACCAGCATCAAGGGCCAGAACCGCCGCGGTACGACCGAGCGCCCGCCCTTGTTCGATGCGATCCTGTCGCTGGCGGCCCTCGGCCTGTGCGGCTATGTCGCGGTCACCTACGAGACCCTGATCGGCGGCGGCTACTTCGCCGATCCGGTCAACATCGCCATCGCCGTGGGACTATTGGGCCTGGTGGCGGAGGCCACGCGCCGCAACGCCGGCTGGCCAATGATCGCGCTGCTGGCCGTGTTCTTCATCTATGGCCTCACGGCCGCCGACTTCAGTGGATTCCTGCGCAGCCGCTCGATCCCCGCCGATGAACTGGTGACCTATCTGGCCCTCGATCCCGGCGCCATGCTCGGCTCGGCGCTGACCGTGGTGGTGACCACGGTGCTCGCCTTCGTGCTGTTCGGCTCGGCCATCTTCAAGCTGGGCGGCGGCGACCTGTTCATCGGCCTGGCCCTGGCGGTGATGGGCCGGTTCCGCGGCGGCAGCGCCAAGACGGCGGTGGTCGCCTCCTCGCTGTTCGGCTCGATTTCGGGCAGCGCCGTCGCCAATGTCGTCACCACCGGCATCATCACCATCCCGTTGATGAAGAAATCGGGCTACCGGCCGGCCGAGGCCGGGGCGATCGAGGCGGTGGCCTCCACCGGCGGCCAGATCCTGCCGCCGATCATGGGGGCGGCGGCGTTCATCATGGCCAACAATCTGGGCGTCCCCTACAGCGACGTGGCGCTGGCGGCGCTGGTGCCGGCCCTGCTGTTCTATGCCTGCGTCTTCGCCCAATGTCACTTCCGGGCCTGCCGCGGCGGCGTGCGGGGCCTGACCGAGGATGAACGCCCCGACGCGCGGGCGGTGCTGGCGGCCGGCTGGCCGTTCCTGCTGCCGCTGGTGGTGTTGATCGTGCTGCTGTTCGCCACCACCGTCCCGCCGATCAAGGCGGCGCTGTACGCCACCGCCGTCACCATCGTCGCGTCCTTCCTGCGCCGCGACACCCGGCCGGGATGGCGGCAGCTCATGGCGGTGCTGGAAGACGCCGGGCAGGGGATGTTGTCGATCGTGCCGGTGGTGGCCCTGGCCGGCATGCTGATCGGGGTGCTGTCGGTGACCGGCCTCAGCTTCACGCTCAGCTTCGGCATCGTCGAGGCGGCCGGCGGCAATCTGATGGTGCTGCTGCTGCTCTGTGCGCTGGCCGCGGTCGTGCTCGGCATGGGCCTGCCGACGACGGCCGTGTACATCGTGCTGGCGGGCCTGGTGGCGCCGGCGCTGATCAAGGCAGGATTGCCGCCGATGGCGGCCCATCTGTACGTCTTCTATTACGGGGCGCTGTCGATGATCACCCCGCCGGTCTGCCTGGCGGCGTTCGCCGGCGCATCGATCGCCGGCGCCGGCTACATGAGCACCGGTTGGGAAGCGGTGCGCATCGGCTTGGCGGCGTTCCTGTTGCCGGTGCTGTTCGCCCTGGCGCCCGAACTGCTGCTGCTAGGCGATGACACCGCCGCCATCGTCGGCACGATTGCCTTGGGCGGCATGGCCTGCATCCTGCTCGCCGGTGCCGTCGAAGGCTTCCTGTTCACGTCATTGGGGGCTGCGTCGCGTCTGATGCTGGCGGGATTGGCGGTTGCGCTGGGGGTGGCGGTGGTGGCGCCGCCGGATTACGCCGCGCCCTCGGCGGTGGTGAGCGCCGTGGTGGTGGCATTGCTGCTGCGGGCCTTGTGGCGTCGCCGTGGCAGGATTGGCGGAAGCCGCGCGGGACTGGGCGTCGCTTCGCGCGCCGATGCCACGAGTGTATAGGCGGCCGGTCTGAACGCGGACCTCCGGTCCGCACGCGGAATGCGGAGCTGGAGCTCCGCGCTCCGGGTCGCCCGAGAGGTCAGAACGGGATGCCGGCCACGGGCGGCGGCAGACGCAGCCGTGCGGCGATGGCGGCGCCGACGTCGGCGAAACTGCTGCGCCGGCCCAGCGAGCCGGGGATGAGCCCGGCGCCGCAGGCCAGCACCGGCACCTGTTCGCGGGTGTGGTCGGTTCCCGTCCAGGTGGGGTCGCAGCCATGGTCGGCGGTGATGTACAGACTGTCGCCGGGGCGCATTGCCGCCAGCAGTCGTGGCAGCGCCGCGTCGAAGGCCTCCAGCGCCGCGGCATAACCGGCGACGTCGCGGCGATGGCCGTAAAGGGTGTCGAAGTCGACGAAGTTGGCGACCAGCAGCCCGCCGTCCGTCAGGGCGGCCATGCCTTCCAGGGTGCGGTCGATCAGCCCGCCGTTGTCCTTGGCCTTGAGCACGCTACCGGTGCCGCGATGGGCGAAGATGTCGCCGATCTTGCCCACCGAGATCACCTGCCGTCCCGCACTCTCCGCCGATTCGAGGATGGTCGCCGCCGGCGGCGGCACGGTGAGGTCGCGCCGGTTGGCGGTGCGCGCAAAGCCGGTTTCTTCGCTGCCGACGAAGGGGCGGGCGATGACGCGGCCGATGCGCAAGGGATCGAGCAGCCGGCGGGCGATGTCGCAAACCCCGTATAGGCGCTCGAGGCCGAAGGCCGCCTCGTGGGCGGCGATCTGGAAGACGCTGTCGACCGAGGTGTAGCAGATCGGTTTGCCGGTGCGCAGGTGCTCCGCCCCCAGCGCGGCGATTATGGCAGTCCCCGAGGCGTGGCAGTTGCCGAGGATGCCGGGCAGCCGTGTTTCGGCGCACAGTTGATCGATCAGGGCGGGCGGAAAGCTGTGCGTGCGCTCGGGGAAATATCCCCAGTCGAATTCGACCGGAACGCCGGCCATTTCCCAATGCCCGGACGGCGTGTCCTTGCCGCGTGAGCGTTCGGCGGCGCAGGCGAAGGCGGCGAGGGGAGGCCCGCGTAGATCGAGGCCCGGCGGCACGCGCCCGGTGGCGAGCCGGCAGGCCTCGCCCATGCCCATGCGCGCCAGGTGCGGCAGGCGCAGCGGCCCCGAGGCACGGTCGCGGGTGATGCCACCGTGGGCGCAAGCCTCGGCGATATGGCCGAGGGTATCGGCGCCCTCGTCGCCGTAGGCGGCGGCATCGGGGGCGCCGCCGACGCCGAGCGAATCGAGGACCAACAGAAAAGCGCGTGCCATAGCGAAGCTCCTGCGTGCGGCGAACCAGTGGACAGCCGGCACGCGTCAGGGTTCCCAAGCGCGCCGCGCCTCAGGCATTCATCGCCGAAAGACACTATCGCGGTCAAAGTGCGTTTGCGTCGAAGAGTGCCTCTGCGCGAGCAGACAGGGCGGTAACTGCATCATGGCCGATGGGATCAGCCCGAAGTAGGGCTTGACGGCCGCGCGATGAATGAACAATCATTCAGTCAACGAAGAGACGGGAGCGAACATGACGGAACTCAGTATCGCGCGGCGCGGTGGGGCGATGGTCGTCACCCTTGATCGGCCGCCGGTCAACGCCCTCAGCCGCGCGGCCCTCGCCGCGCTGGGCGAGGCGGTGGAGCAGGCGGCCACGGCCGCCGACGTCAAGGTCCTGCACATCCGCAGCACCGGCCGCAGCTTCTGCGCCGGTGCCGATCTCGCCGAGATGCGCGAGGCGTTTTCCGGCCCCGACAAGGTCGACGCCCAGATCGCCTATGTGCGCGGCCTGCAGCAGGTGTTCCAACGCATCGAGGATCTGCCGGTGGTCAGCATCGCCGAGATCGGCGGCCATGCCCTCGGCGGCGGCTTCGAGCTGGCGCTGGCCTGCGACCTGCGCATCGGCGCCCACGACATTCGCCTCGGCCTGCCCGAGGTCAATCTCGGCCTCATTCCGGGCGCCGGCGGCACCCAGCGTCTGACCCGCCTGTGCGGTCCGGCCCTGGCCAAGCGCCTGATCCTGGGCGCCGAGGTGGTGGATGGGGCCACCGCCGCCGAGCTCGGCCTGCTGCACTGGGCGGTTCCGGCGGCGGAACTGCCGGGACAGGCCCAGGCCGTGGCCGACCGCATCGCTGCGCTGCCACGTGCCGCGCTGGCCGGGGCCAAGGCCTGCATCGCCGCCGCCGCGGGGGCGGACGGCTTCGAGATGGAATTGGCGGAGACGCGCCGGCTGATGGGGAATGCGGAAACGCAGGGCCGGGTCGGCGAATTCCTGGCCCGGGGCCGCTAAGGCCCGGTTGTCAAACTATCCAAGAGAGGGAAGCACAGAACATGAAGCTCAATGGGAAGATTGCCGTCGTCACCGGGGCCGCGTCGGGCATCGGCCTGGCCACCGCGCAAGGGCTGACCCAGGCCGGCGCCACGGTGATCCTGGGCGACATCGCCGAGGACAAGGGCAAGCAAGAGGCCGACGCCATCCGTGCCGGCGGCGGCAGGGCCGAGTTCGTGCGCCTCGACGTCTGCGACCAGGCCTCCATCGCCGCCTTCGCCGAGACGGTGACCGGGCGTCACGGCCCGGTGGACATCGTCGCCAACGTCGCCGGCTGGGGCAAGATCCAGCCGTTCATGGAAAACGACGTCGCGTTCATGGACAAGGTGGTGGCCATCAACCTGATGGGTCCGATCCATGTCACCCGCGCCTTCCTGCCCGGCATGATCGAGAAGAAGTCGGGCAAGGTGGTGATGGTGGCCAGCGACGCCGGCCGCGTCGGCTCGACCGGCGAGACCGTCTATTCCGGCGCCAAAGGCGGCGTCATTGCCATGTCCAAGGGCCTGGCCCGCGAGATGGCGCGCTACAACATCACCGTCAACTGCGTCTGCCCCGGCCCGACCGACACGCCGCTATTGATGGCCGTGCCCGAGAAGCACCGCGAGGCCTTCCTGCGCGCCATTCCCATGCGCCGCTTCGCCAAGCCCTCCGACATCGCCGATGCCGTGCTGTTCTTCGCCAGCGCGCGCTCCGACTACATCACCGGCCAGGTGATCAGCGTCAGCGGTGGCCTGACGCTGGCCGGTTAATTCTTCTTGTGCGTCATTCCCGCGAAAGCGGGAATCCATGGTTCAGCCGGTTCTGAGTCGGGCCTTTTAGGGCTGATTCTCACCTGACATGGACCCCCGCTTTCGCGGGGGTGACGAAACAGTGAAAAAGCGGGCGAAAGCCCATATCGACGTCAACGAGGAGACATCATCCCCATGAAGAAGATCCCCGCCAGCCAGTTCAAGCCCGAGCACTTCAAGTTCGAAGTCGACGGCAAGGTGGCGACCATCACGCTGAACCGGCCCGACCGCAAGAACCCGCTGACCCTCGAGTCCTACGGCGAGTTGCGCGACCTGTTCCGCGACCTCGTCTACTGCCCGGAGATCAAGACCGTCGTCCTCACCGGCGCCGGCGGCAATTTCTGCTCGGGCGGCGACGTGCACGACATCATCGGCCCGCTGACCAAGATGGACATGGGCGGCCTGCTCGAGTTCACCCGCATGACCGGTGACGTGGTGCGCGCCATGCGCAACGCCCCGCAGCCCATCGTCTGCGCCATCGACGGCATCTGCGCCGGTGCCGGCACGATGCTGGCGTGCGGCTCCGACATCCGCTACGGCACGCCGAAGTCGAAGGTCGCCTTCCTGTTCGTCAAGGTCGGCCTTGCCGGCGCCGACATGGGTGCTTGCGCCCTGCTGTCGGCCATCGTCGGCCATGGCCGCGCCTCGGAGCTGCTGTTCACCGGCCGCGCCATGCCGGGCGAGGAGGCCGAGCGCTGGGGCTTCTACAACCAGCTGGTCTCGCCCGAGGAGCTGCAGGCCACAGCCAAGAACATGGCGCAGAGCTTGGCCGACGGCCCGACCTTCGCCCATGCCATGACCAAGAAGATGCTGCTGCAGGAATGGAACATGGGTCTGGAAGAGGCCATCGAGGCCGAGGCCCAGGCGCAGGCCATCTGCATGCAGACCCAGGACTTCCACCGCGCCTACCACGCCTTCGTGGCCAAGCAGACACCGAAGTTCGAGGGTAACTAATGGCTGACAAGTCCTTCCTCGACTGGCCCTTCCTCGACGATTCCCATCGCGCGCTCTCGACCGAGCTCGAGCGCTGGGCGAGCGAGGTTCTGCCCACGCTCGACGTGCCGCATCACGGCTCCAACGACGAGCTCGATGCCGGTGTGCGGCGGCTGGTGCGGTCGCTGGGCGAGGCGGGGCTGACCAGCCTGAGTGTTCCGGCCGCCTATGGCGGCCGGACGCCCAACCTTGACGTGCGCAGCCTGTGCCTGGCGCGCGAGACCCTGGCCCGCCATAGCGGGCTCGCGGATTTCGCCTTCGCCATGCAGGGGCTGGGCAGCGCCCCCATTACCATCGCCGGCAGCGAGGAGCAGCGGCGCCGCTGGCTGCCCGAGGTCGGCGCCGGCCGGGCCATCGCCGCCTTTGCCCTGTCCGAGACCGAGGCCGGCTCCGATCCCGGCGCCATGGCCTGCCGTGCCGTGCCCGACGGCGACGGCTACCGCATCACCGGCGAAAAGACCTGGATTTCCAACGGCGGCATCGCCGACGTCTACACCCTGTTCTGCCGCCTCGGCGACCAGCCCGGGGCCAAGGGCCTAGCCTGCTTCATGCTGCCGGCCGATACGCCTGGCCTCGATACCTCGCAGCGTATCGACGTCGTCGCCCCGCATCCGCTCGGCACCATCAAGCTCGACAACTGCTGGCTGCCGGCGTCGGCGATGATCGGCGAGCCCGGCCACGGCTTCCGCATCGCCATGGCCACCCTCGACATCTTCCGCTCGACGGTGGGGGCGGCGGCACTGGGCTTCGCCCGCCGCGCGCTCGACGAGGCGATCAGGCGCTCGAAGAGCCGCAAGGTCTTCGGCCAAGCGCTGGCCAACTACCAGCTCACCCAGGCCAAGATCGCAGACATGGCGGTGGCGGTCGATGCGGCGGCGCTGCTGATCTACCGCGCCGCCTGGACCAAGGACAAGGTGGCCGAGCGCGTCACCCGCGAGGCCTCCATGGCCAAGCTGTTCGCCACCGAGCAGGCGCAACTGGTCATCGATCAGGCGGTGCAGCTCTACGGTGGCCTCGGTGTGGTCAGCGGCGTGATCGTCGAGGAACTCTACCGCGAGATCCGCGCCCTGCGCATCTACGAGGGCACCAGCGAGGTACAGAAGCTGGTCATCGCCCAGAAAACCTACGAGGCGTTCGAGGATAAATAGCACGTCATTAGAGCGTCACCCGCGGGCTTGACCCGCGGGTCCATGGATTGCCGGGTCAAGCCCGGCAATGACGGAAGAACGAACAGGAGCCCCGCCCGCGATAGTGGCGGGAAAAAACGAAGATAACGAAGAGAAGAGTCAAGGGAGGTTCACATGCGAGCACCGGGAGGCGTGCCGACGGCCCATGTCGACACCTATGTCCGTGATCTGTTGCCGCCGCAGGAGCTGTGGCCGGTTTTCGACTATTCGGCCCCGCACCTGAACCAGTTTCCCGATCGCCTCAACGGGGCGCGCCTGCTCGATCAGGCGATCGCCGCCGGCGTCGGCGCCAAGCCGATCTTCCACATGGACGAGGCGACCTGGACCTATGACGACCTCAAGGACAAGGTCGAGCGCATCGCCCGTGTCCTCGTCGATGATTTCGGCCTGGTGCCCGGCAATCCGGTGCTGCTGCGCGCCCCCAACTCGCCGATGGCCGCCGCCTGCTGGCTGGCGGTGCTGAAAGCGGGCGGCATCTGCGTCGCCACCATGTCGCTGCTGCGCGCCCGTGAGCTGGCCTTCATCATGGGCAAGGCGCGGGTGCGCTTCGCCCTGTGCGAGGTCGGCCTGGCCGAGGAAATGGAACTGGCGCGATCGGATGCTCCGTCGCTGCAGCGGGTCGGCTATTTCACCATGCTGGGCGACGCCAGCGACGCGCGCGCCGATCTCGACCGCCCAGCCGCAGCCGCTCTGCCGCTGACGACGACGGTGGACACCGCCGCCGACGACGTGGCGCTGGTCACCTTCACCTCGGGCACGACCGGCAATCCCAAGGGCGCCGCGCACTTCCACCGCGACATCTACGCCATCGGCGAATGCTGGCCGCAAGTCTACACGCTGCAGCCGGACGAGATCGTCGTCGGCTCGCCGTCCTTCGCCTTCACCTACGGCATCGCCGCCTTCCTCATCTATCCGATCCGCTACAAATGCATCTCGGTGCTGGTGCCCAAGCCGACGCCCGAGACCATCCTGGCGGCCATTCAGCGCTGGCGCTGCACCAGCCTGTACGCGGTGCCGACCATGTTCCAGTCGATGCTGCCTAAACTCGGCGACTACGACGTCTCCAGCCTGCGCAAGGCGTCGTCGGCCGGCGAGAATCTGCGCATGAAGCTGTGGGAGGAGTGGCTGGCCCAGACCGGCATCCGCATCGTCAACGGCCTCGGCGCCAGCGAACTCCTGAGCCATTTCGTCTGCGAGAGCGAGGCGGTGGAGCGCCCCGGCTCGATGGGCCGCGCCGCGCCGGGCTACACCGTGGTCTGTCTCGACGATGAGGGCAATCCGCTGCCGCCCGGCAATCGCGGCCGGCTGGCATCGCGCGGCCCCACCGGCTGCCGCTACATCGGCGACGAGGAGCGCCAGCAGAAGCAGGTGCAGGGCGGCTGGAACCTGTCGGGCGACGTGGTCGAGCAGGACAAGGACGGCTGGTTCTGGTACATCGACCGCGCCGACGACATGATCATCTCGTCGGGCTACAACATCTCGGCGCAGGAGGTCGAGCGCACCGTGCTCGAGCACCCCGACGTCGTCGAATGCGCCGTCGTCGGCGTGCCCGACGACGAGCGCGGCAATCTGGTGCGGGCCTGCGTCGTGCTGTCGCCGCGGGCACCGCGCAGCGAGGCCATGGCCAAGGCCATCCAGGACTTCGTCAAGGCGCGCATCTCTCCGTACAAATACCCGCGCGAGGTGCTGTTCCTCGACGAACTGCCGAAGACCGCCACCGGCAAGCTGCAGCGCTTCCGCCTGCGCACCCTGCAGGCCGAGGGTGTCATCGCCTACGTCTGACCCGTCCAGAGCCGTCGCTCCCGCGAAGGAGCGTGTTGAATCGGTCGATTTTTCGTCATTCCGCGGAAGCGGGAATCCATCGCCGAACCGCACCGCACCACGTTCGGTAGCTCGGGTGCCGTGCGGCCCCAATATGGACGCCCGCTTCCGCGGGGGTGACGAAAAAGGGAATGGCGCCGGGACGGACCGCTCGGCCGGCAAGGCGAGTCGGAAATGGCTCAGGAAAATGGATTCCCGCCAAACGTAGCCTCGCCTCAGGCCTGCGCCCTTTTGACCAAGCGCAAAGGCGCCACCAACAAACGGCGACTCCGCCGATGCGCCTGGTGTATGTAGGCGCATGACCGATTACTGGACCGACGTCTCGGTGGGCACGCCCGGCCAACTGGCCGAAGAGTGCCGGGCCGTGCTCGAGCGCATCGCGCAGTTTCCGCCGGTGCACGCGCTGTCGCCCGAGGCGGCGCGGCAGCAGTTCGCCCTGGCGGTGCGCAAGTCGAACCCGCGGCCGCCGGCAGGTGTGACCAGCACCGAGATCGTGGTCGAAGGGCTGCGCCTGCGGCTCTACCGGCCGGCCGAAGGGCCGTTGCCGGTGCTGGTGTTCTTCCATGGTGGCGGCTTTGTCATCGGCGATCTCGAAACGCACGATCCGATCTGCCGTTGGCTGGCGGCCAAAGCCGGCAGCATCGTCGTGGCGGTGGACTACCGCCTGGCGCCGGAGCACCCCTATCCCGCCGCTGTTGATGACGCCTGGGCGGCCCTGCGCTGGACGGCACGACAGTTTCCCGATCGCCGCATCGGCGTCTGCGGCGACAGCGCCGGGGGCACCCTGGCCGCGGTCGCCGCCATCAAGGCGCGCGACGCCGGAATCCCCTTGGCGATGCAGATCCTGATCTATCCGGCGACCGACGTGGGCGGCGACCATGCGTCGCGGCGGCAGTTCGCCGAGGGCTATCTGCTGGGCGAAGCCGACATCCGCTGGTTCCGCCAGCACCACACCGCCGGCAAGCGCCTGCTCGATGCCGCTGCCTCGCCGCTGCGCGCCGCCAGCCACGCCGGCCTCGTCCCCGCCGTCGTACTGACCGCCGGCTTCGACCCGCTGCGCGACGAGGGGCTGGCCTATGTGCGTGCCTTGCGGGCAGCGGGCGTGCCCACGCGGCATGTGTGTTTCGAGGATACCGTCCACGGCTGCCTCGGCCTGGCAGGCTTTCTCGCCGCCGGCCGGGCCATGCTCGACGAGGCCGCCGCCGCCTGGGCCGGCGCCTGATCATGGAGCGTTTCGACGTCGTGGTGGTCGGCGCCGGCGCCGCCGGCCTGATGTGCGCCCTGACCGCCGGCCGCCGCGGCCGCCGCGTGCTCGTCCTCGACCACGTCGACGAAGCGGGCAGGAAGATCCTGATCTCGGGTGGCGGGCGCTGCAACTTCACCAATCGCGAGGCGACGGCCGAACGCTTCGTGTCGGGCAACCCGCACTTCTGCAAGTCGGCGCTGTCGCGCTTCACGCCCGGCGATTTCGTCGCCTTGGTCGAGAAACATTGCATCCCCTATCACGAGAAGAAGCTTGGCCAGTTGTTCTGCGACCGCTCGGCGCGCGACATCGTCGCCATGCTGTTGGCCGAGTGCGATGCCGCGCATGTCGATATCCGCCTTGGTCACCGCGTCACCGAACTTGGCCGCTCGGACAGCTTCCGCATCGACACCGACCGCGGCGCTTTCGCGGCGCCGGCCCTGGTGCTGGCCAGCGGCGGCCTGGCCATTCCCAAGATGGGCGCCAGCGATTTCACCCACCGGGCGGCCCGGCGCTTCGGCCTGAAGGTCACCGAGATGCGCCCGGCGCTGGTGCCGCTGACCGCCGGGCCGGACGACCTGGGCTTCGTGCAGCCATTGAGCGGGGTGTCGGTGGATGCGGTGGTCAGCTGTGGCCGCCGCGCGTTCCGCGAAAATGTGCTGTTCACCCACCGCGGGCTGTCGGGGCCGGCGATCCTGCAGATATCCTCGTACTGGCGCCACGGCGAGACTATCCTGCTCGACCTGCTGCCCGGTCTCGACGCCGCTGCGTTCCTGTTGCAGCGCAAGGCGTCGCGCCCCAAGGCCGAATTGCGGACGGTGCTGGCCGAGGTGTTGCCCCAGCGCCTGGCGCAGAAGCTGGCCGAGACGCGTCTGCCCGATCAGCCGATGAATTCCTTGTCGGACAAGCTGCTGCGCCAGGCGGCGGAACTGCTCAAGCGCTTCCCCTTCGTTCCCGCCGGCAGCGAAGGCTATGCCAAGGCCGAGGTCACCCTGGGCGGGGTGTGCACCGCCGGCCTGTCGTCGCAGACCATGGCGGCGCGGGCCGTGCCGGGCCTGCATGTCGTCGGCGAGGCCGTCGACGTCACCGGCTGGCTCGGCGGCTACAATTTTCAATGGGCTTGGTCGAGTGGCTGGTGCGCCGGGCAGAGCGTTTAGTCCTGGATGGCCCGCACTTAGAGGCGATTGGCCCACCACAGGCTGAAAATCGACAGCGCATAGAGGAAACGGCTGTGATCGCGGGCACCGGCGCGGTGCTCGCGAAACAGGCCATCGATGGCCGGAGCGGACAGGAAACCCGATCGGTCAGCGCCGCTGTCGTGCCAGAGCGATCGCGCATGGGTACCGAAGTCACCGGCGAACCATTGCGCCAGAGGCATCTTGAAGCCCTGCTTGCCACGATCGAGATGGGCCGCCGGCAGCCAGGGCTCGATGGCTTTGCGTACGATATATTTGCCGATGCCACCCCTCATCTTGAGGTCGAGCGGGACAGTCAAGGCCCAATCCACCAGCTTGTGGCTGAGGAACGGCACGCGCACTTCCAGGGAATGGGTCATGCTGGCGCGGTCGGCCTTCACCAGCATTGCCCCAGGCAGATTAAGCGTCAGATCGGCGAAAAGGAACTGTTCGAGCGAGCCGCGCGTGCCCCCGATCGGTGCGGGGAAATACTCATCCCGTAACGATTCGTAGGCCCCCGGCCCGTCGTGAGAATCGTAGAACTCCGTTGCGTATACCTCCGCCCTGAGCGCCGCCGAGGTAATTTGGGTCTTCGCAAAGAAGCGGCTGAAGCCATCGGGGAGCAGCGCCGTGTTACGAAAGCGTTGAAGCCGTTGACGCAGGTAATTGGCCTTGCGCCAGCGCGTGACGGGGAATGCGTCGATCAATCCGGCCATGGGGCCGGCGAAGCGCAGTAAGGCGCCGTAGCGCGACATGCGCCGTTCATTGCGGTGGCGCTTGTAGCCGGCGAACAGTTCGTCGCCGCCTTCTCCCGACAGGGCCACCTTGACATGCTCGGCCGCGAGCTGGCTCAGGTACCAAGTGGGCACCGCGGCAGGGTCGGCGAACGGTTCGTCGTAGCACCGCTGGATCGCCGGAAGAATATCGGTGGCGGCGCCCAGGTCGACGGTGCGGACGATATGTTGGCAGCCGATATGGCCGGCGACCGCGGCGGCATGAGGCGTTTCGTCGAAGCGGGCGACCGGAAAGCCGATGGTGAAGGCTTTGATCGGCCGGTCGGTAAACCGGCTCATCGCCGCCACGACGGCCGAGGAGTCGACGCCGCCGGAGAGGAAGGCGCCGACGTCGACGTCGGCCAGCATGTGGCGTTCGACCGTGGCAAGCCACAGACGTCGGAACTCTTCGATCCACTCGTCATCGCTCAGGGCTTCGCCGGCACGGAATCGCGCCTGCCAGAACGGCCGCGACTTCGGCTCGCCACCGCGTTGCAGGGTCAGGACATGCCCGGGCGGCAGGGTGCGCACCTGCCGATAGATGCTGCGCGGCGTGCGCACATGGCCGAAGCTGAAATAATCGTGCACGGCGCGCGGATCGATCTCGAACGTCAGGCCGGGGAAATCAGCCAGCGCCTTGAGTTCGGAGGCGAAGGCGAAGCCGTCCGGCTGGTCGGTGATATAGAGCGGCTTGATCCCCAACGGGTCGCGCGCCAGCGTCAGCCGACGGTCGCGCCGGTCCCAAATGGCGATGGCGAACATGCCCTCCAGTCGCGGCCACGCGTCATCTCCCCATTGCTGCCAGGCGGCAAGGATGGTTTCCGTATCGCTGTGGCTGTGAAAACCACGGCCAAGCGCTTCCAACTCGCCGCGCAGCTCTCGATGGTTGTAGATTTCTCCATTGAAGATGATGGCATAGCGGCCGTCAGCGCTGAGAATCGGCTGGCGGCCCCCGCCGATGTCAATGATGCTCAAGCGCGCCATCCCAAAACCGAAATCGTTATCGACGAGCGTACCCTCGTCATCCGGACCGCGATGGAAGATGGTTCGGCACTGGCTGCGAATGACCGCCGGGTCCACTGGCGCACCGTTCAGCCGGTACCAGCCAACAATGCCGCACATCAGGTAAGCCCCTTCAACCGTGTCTGACGGAATAAGGCCGTGTCCCGGCCGGCTCGAGCTGGCGCCGCGCAAAGCAATAAGAATCGGAAGCGTGGCCCGGGGGAAACGCCTTGGCCGTGGCCGCCTCGTACTGCGCACGTCACGCGTCGCATGTGGGCGAAGAGCTATATCGCAATCAGTGGCTCGATGACAGGTCAGAAGCGCCCTTATGCAAATTTGCGCCTCGCGTGTCGGCCATGTCGTTGCCCTGGAACATGTGATCAAGGTCACGAATGCCGGCAGCCAGGGCGCTCCAGCGGTGGTGGCAATTGTGTGGCCTACCCAAAAAGATGTTGCGAGTGCGAGTCAATAGCAGTAGCTATTCGCCCAGCGTGCCACTTGTCGCCCCCGGCGCTGCCGAGGGTGTGGGGCGCCTGTAGGTGGAGAGGGAAGCAAATGACGAAGAACACGATGATCGTTTTGGCGGGCCTGCTGCTGGCCGGTGCGCCCAGTGCCGCGCTGGCGGAAAAGCTGCAATTGACGGCGGCGCGAACCGCCGGGGCGATTACCCTCGACGGCCAGGTCGACCAGGCTTGGCAGGCTGCCGAACCGCTGCGCGTGACCTTGAACGAGACCACCTACAAGCCGAGCAATGGCTACGACGGCATGACCGCCACGGAGGCCGAGCTGCGCGCCATGTACGACGGCACCAACCTCTACCTGCTGATCCGCTACGAGGACCCGACCCACAGCCAGAAGCGCTTCCCCTGGGTCAAGCAGGCCGACGGCGGCTGGCGGCAGATGTCCGACAAGGACAGCACCGGCCACGAAAACCGGTGGTACGAGGACAAGGTCGCGCTGCTCTGGCATATCAGCGAAAAAGGCTTTGCCAAGAAGGGCTGCGAGCAGTCCTGCCATACCGCCGAGGGCGGCAAGGTCGACGGCGTCGCCGACACCTCGGCCGGGCGGCACTACACCGATGCCGCCGGGGAAATTCTAGATCTGTGGCACTGGAAGAGCCTGCGCACCGGCACCAACGGCCAGTCCGACGATCAATACGTCAACGCCGACCGCGGCAACGCCAACAAGGAATGGGGCCGCCATAGCGATACCAAGACCGGCGGCGGCTACTATGACAACGTCGATCAGAGCAAGACGCGGCCGTTATGGATGGCGCGCGACGGCGCCGATAGCCGGTTCGTCCTCCGCGAGGCCGACAAGGTTCCCTTCGACGACTCGCGCTTCCAGCCTGGCGACATGCTGGCCGGCATCGTCACCGCGCCGCTGCAGGGTCCCCGCGCCGATATCGCCACCGCCGGCGTCTGGAAGGATGGGGTTTGGACGCTCGAAATCCGGCGGCCGCTGGTGACCAAGGGCGAGACGGCGACGCGCGAGGACGTGCAGTTCGACGACCTCGCCAAGACCTATCCCTTCGGGCTGTCGATCTTCGACAACACGCAGATCAACCACCTCTATCACAAGAAGGCGATCACCCTGTCGTTCGAATAGCGACCGCCGGCCGGCGCCTCAGCGGCGCCGGCATCGCCGTTTCGGGGAGAGCGGATCATGACGACCGTTGCCGTCTCGACCGCAGCAGCCGGCGGCGTGACCCGCCGGCTGCGCCGCCGGCCCGAGCTGTGGCTGGGCCTGCCCTGCCTCATCGGATTCGCCGCTCTGGCGGCCTGGCAGTTCCGCCTGGGTTTCGTCTACGAAAGCAACGAATCCACCAACGTTTATCTGCGGTTGGCCAGGGGCAGCGCCTATGCCCTGCTGCCGCTCCTGGTGGTGCTGTGGCTGCCGCAGATGCGCAATGCCATCACGGCACTTGGGTTGTCGCCGCTTGGCCGGTGGCTGCCGCTGCACTGGGCGCGCCCGGCACACCGCTGGCTCGGTCAGTTGCTGCTCGTGCTCTCGGTGATCCATGGCACCCAGTATCTGGCCTACTATGCCAGTTTGGAGCGGCCGCTGGGCGAGCTCCTCTTCGGTGGCGAGCCCGATCTGGTGCGGGCGATGCGCACCAACATGTACGATTTCGTCACCGACGATGACGACATCGAAGCCACCAGCGCCTGGATCGCCAGCGGCATGCCGATGGCCGGATATGAAAACCTCGTCCAGCCGTTCCTGCAGAAGGACTGCACCAAGTGCCATAACACCACCGCCACGCGCTCCTACGCTCGCACCGACATGCCGATGACCACCTATGAGCAGGTGGTGCCCTGGACGGCGAGCGGCGTCGCCTCGCGCCAGTTCCGCATCAATGTCAGCGGCCTTGTCATGCTGGCTTTGTGTGTCGTGCTGTGGTTCACGTCGCGCCCGCGGATGCGTGCCAGGCTGCATCACGTGTTCCAGGCCAGCCATCGCCTCGGCTACGGGCTGGGCGCCGCCGCCCTGCTGCACGTGCCCAGTCTGCACTGGCTGGCCGTGCCGGTGGCCGTGCTTGCCTGCGAAGCCTATGTGTCGCGCCGCATCCGCCTTCATCGCAATCGGCCGGCCAGGCTGGTTCGCGTGTCGGCCGAGGTGATGCGCCTGGGCATCCTGCCACCTGCCGGAATGCGCCTGCGGCCTGGTCACTACGTCCAGGTGCGCATCCCCGCACTGGGCGCCGACGAATGGCACGCCTTTTCGCTGACGGGCGAGCACGAAGATCATGGCCGCATCGGCTTGAAAATCCGCATCGTCGGCGACTGGACACGCCGACTGGCGGCCATGCTCGGCACTGCGGCCCAGGCCGAGCTGCGAGTGGACGTGCGTGGGCCATGGGCCAGCCCGGTGGCCCAGGCGTTGCAACACCGCGATTGGCTGCTGATTGCCGGCGGCATCGGCGTCACGCCTTTCCTGGGCCTTCTGCGCCATCTCGCCCACAGCGGCGGTCGCCCGCGTGACGTGCACATGGTCTGGAGTCTGCGCGACCCGGCCATGCTGCGCTGGATCGAGCCGCTGGTCGCGCGGCTGGCGGCCTCGCGGGGCGGGCATGTGCACTGGCATGTCTACGTCACCGGGGCGTCCACCGACAGCCAGGGCATCCACGGCATCGTCCTGCATCACGGCCGGCCAGACTGGGCGGTGCTGCTCGCCCGCATCGCCGGTCACAGCCCCGATCTCGCCTGCTTCATCTGCGGGCCGAAGCAGATGACCCGGGAAGCCGCCGGCCATTGCCGCCGCCGCGGCTGGCCGGTGCGCAGCGAGACGTTCTCGCCGTGACGCTGCGACCTCACCCTTGGGCCGCGACCGCATCACGCGGTTCGCGGTGGCGCACCGACTTGCCTGCAAAGAACTGGCGGGCCTTCTCCTGGCCGTGCTGCATCAGCCGCTCGATATGGGCGGCGTCCCGATCGAGCTTCGATGGATAGTCGAGGTCGAGATCGAGCCCGACGACCCGTATGGTGATGTGCTTGTATCCGTCGTCGCGAAGCGTGGCGTGTCGGGCCGCCAGCTTGTTGATGGTCTCGATGGCATCGAGTTCCTGGGCGAGAGAGAGATTGCCCGCCAACTCGTTCCGGCGATCGATGATCTCGGGCATGGTCGTCGGCTCGGTTTCGCGGCGCTGCGGGTTGATCTGCACGACCCAGATCTCGTCGGGTTTGGCCGGCAGTTCGGTGAAGGCGTGGATTGGCGGATTGCGTGTGAACAGGCCGTCCCAGAACAGGCGGCCACGGGTGGCCACGGCGCGGAACAAGGGTGGGACGGCGGCCGAGGCGATGATGTCGTCATAGCGCAGATCCTCGCCGTGCAGGACGACCCCCCTGCCTTCCTGGATGTCGGTGGCCCCGACGAGCAGCTTTGGGCGCGAACGCCGGGCCGGGTCCGCCGGCAACGCCTCCAGTCGCAGATGCTCACCCAGGAGGCGCCGCAAATCCTGCGCGGCGCCGATGTCGAAGAGATAGGGGCTGATCTCTGCGCCGATCGGCAGGCGTGCCATCCACACGCTCCAGACATTCATCGCCCACTCCAGGGGGGCATTGGTGGCGAGATCGCGCCAGAAGGCATGCAGGCGTCGCCGCGCTTCGGCGGCGGGATTCCCCGTCTCGGTGATGAGGCCGGACCAGGCGAGGGCGGCGCAGACGGCGCCACCCGACGTGCCGCTGAGTCCCAGCAGTTCGTAGCGCGAGAAATTTGCCGGCGTGAGCAGTTCGGACAGCACGCCCGCGGCGAATGCCGCATGGCTGCCGCCGCCCTGGCACGCGATGGCGACCGTCGGCTTCATCCTGTCCCCTGCAGTTGTCTCAGCTGTAGCAGCCTTGCGCCGGTGGGTCAGCCGAGAATGGGGACACTATCCGGATGGTCGTGGCCGCCGCCACGGACTTTGGAAATCAGTGTGGCGCATCCGCCAGCTCCGATATTCGCGCGGGAGGAGTAGACAGCGGGCGGTTGTCCGAGGGCAGCCGGCAAATGACGGTGGTGCCCTGGCTCAGGCGGCTGTCGAGGGTCAGCGTTCCGCCGTGCAGTTCAACAAGCCGCCGCGCCAGCGACAGCCCCAGGCCGCTGCCCTCCTGGCGGCTGATCGGCCTGCCCTCGACTCGGAGGAACGGCTCGAACACCTTGGGAATATCCGCCGCGGCGATGCCGACGCCGTTGTCGACGACGCGGATCTCGACGTGACCACCACCATGGCGGGCGGCGGCAATGTGCACCTGGCCCCCCTCCAGGCTGAATTTGACGGCATTGGCGAGAAGATTGAGCAGCACCTGCTTGAGCCGCAGCGCATCGCCGCGCACACCGGGAAGGTTTGGCGGGGCTGCCGTCGTGAGCGCGATCTGCTTGGCCGAGGCCAGGGGGCGGGTCAAACGCATCGCATCGTCGATGACTGCCGCGACGTCGACCGTATGATCGGCGAGTTCGAAGTGGCCGGCCTCGATCCGCGACAGGTCCAGAATGTCGTTGACGATACTGAGAAGGTGGCGCCCCGCACCATTGATGTCGCGCGCGTATTCCACGTAGCGCGCCCTGCCGACCGGGCCGAACATTTCGCCCGCGATGACCTCGGAGAACCCGAGTATGGCGTTCAGCGGCGTACGCAGTTCATGGCTCATGCGCGCCAGGAAATCCGACTTTGCATGGTTTGCCTCTTCGGCCAGCTGCCGTGCATCGGCGATGGCGGCGACGTCGTGCGAGACCCGGCGCACCAGCGGGCGAAGCACGGTGAGCACCGTCAGCAGCAGGGCGGCGAGCGTCGCGATCGTGGCGGCCAGCGCCGCGCGGCGAAGCTCGCGCTCGTGCGCTTCGTGTTCGGCGGTCAGGACGTGGACGATACGATCCGAGTCAGCCAGCACCTGGGGCGACAGCGCGAGCAACGCTTCCATGTCCGACAGCGCCGGAGAGAGCAAATGGGCGGGGGTGCTCTCGATGCGCCGCGCGACCTCCTGATAGGAGGTCAGTGCTTGGCTGAATGGGCTGGCCTCGTCGAGAAGGGCGTGGATCTCGGGCGAGGTCACGAGCCGCGGCACCAGGTCGCGCAGGGCGGCATAGTTGTCGATGCAGCCCTGCACCAACGTGCGGATCTCGTTGCGCAGCGGCGCCTCGGCGGCGGTGCCCTTGGCCAAGGTCAGCTGCAGCGACAGCAGCGCCACGCGCTGCGAAACGGGCCGCACTTTGCCGGCCATGCTGATGGCCGCACCAAAATCGCGCTGACTGGCGATCAGCGAATCGAGGGCAATGAAGCCACCGACGGTGCACACGATGATGATGCCGACCGCGATCGTGTAGCGGACGACCATGAGCCTGGCCAGCATCTTCACCCCTTCTCGCCGAACCACTACATTTGAGCGTAATTGTAACCTTTTAGGAAGGCCATACGGTAGCGGCGCCGGTCGCAATCTCGTGAGATTGGACACGCCGTGACCGCGTACTCACTTCCGTAGGAGCGATATGTCGAGGAGCCGCTCCATGGCTTACCTGTTGTTCAAGGCCCTTGTGTCCGGCGTGATCGTCGCCGTCGTCTCCGAGATCGCCCAACGCAACCCGACCGTCGGTGGGCTGGTGGGTTCGCTGCCCCTCGTCTCGTTGTTGGCCATGATCTGGTTGTGGCTCGATACCGGCGACGTCCAGCGGATCGCCGCGTATTCGCAGGCGACGTTCTGGTTCGTCTTGCCCTCGCTGCCGCTGCTTCTCATCGTGCCGCTGCTGCTCCGCCACGGGGTCGGCCTGTGGCCGGCGTTGGCGGGCGGGTGCGCCATCACCATGGCTCTCTACGCGGCGATGGCCTTCGTCCTGGCACGAAACGGCGCGGGCACGCCATGACCGGCCGCTCCCATGTCAGCCGCCGGACCGTACTTCGCCTCATGGCCGCGGGGGGAGCGGCGACGCTGGTGCCGGCCAGGGCGGGTACCGCCGAGCCTGGAGGCATCGTCACCCGGCCCGTTCCGTCCTCGGGTGAAGCCCTGCCGGTGATCGGGCTCGGCACCTGGGTGACCTTCAACGTCGGCGATGATCCCGCCGCCCGCGAGGAGTGTGCCGGGGTGATGGCGGCGTTCTTCGCCGAAGGCGGGCGCCTGATCGACTCGTCGCCGATGTACGGATCGTCGCAGGACGTCATCGGCCATGGCCTGAAGACGCTGAGCCATCCCGCCGCCCTGTTTGCGGCCGACAAGGTGTGGATCTCCTCGGGCGCCGCCGGACCGCCTCAGATCGAGCAATCACGCCGGCGCTGGGGCATCCGGCGTTTCGACCTGCTGCAGGTGCACAATCTGGTGTCGTGGGAGGCGCACCTGCCGACGCTGTTCGCCATGAGGGCCGAGCGCCGTCTGCCTTATGTCGGCGTTACCACCTCCGAGGGCCGGCGTCACCGCGAAATCGAGCAGGTCATGCGCCAGCAGCCGATCGACCTCGTACAGATCACCTACAACGTGCGCGATCGCGAGGTCGAACGACGAATCCTGCCCTTGGCCGCCGAGCGCGGCATCGGCGTCATCGTCAACCGGCCGTTCCGGCAGGGAGCGCTGATCCGCGAGCTTGCCGGCGAGCCGCTGCCGGGGTGGGCGGCCGAGTTGGGCTGCCGCAGCTGGGCGCAGGCGCTGCTGAAGTTCATCGTCTCGCACCCGGCGGTGACCTGCGCCATTCCGGCGACCACGCGGGTCGATCACCTGCGCGAGAACATGGCCGCCGGGCACGCGCCGCTGCCCGATGCGGCGCTGCGGCGGCGCATGGTCGCCGACATCGAGGCGCTGTGATGAGCGAGTGGTGGACCTATTCGCCCCACGATCTTCTGATGTTCGCCCCGCGGACTTATTACCGGCTGTTCGAACTGCACAATACCGCCCTGTGGCCGTGGCACCTGCTGGCTCTGGCTGCCGGCGTGGCCATTCTGGCACTGCTGTGGCGGGACGGTCCTCACAGCGGTCGCATCATCGCCGCCGTGCTTGCCGGCGCGTTGCTGTGGGTGGCATGGAGCTTTCTGCTGGCGCGCTATGCCACGATCAACTGGGCGGCTCGCTACCTCGCGATATTATTGATCGTCGAGGCGGCCCTGCTCATGGTGGTCGGCACCATCGCCGGCCGGCTGCGGTTTGCGTCGAGGGGGCATCACCTTGGGCTGGCGCTGTTCGTCTTCGCCCTGGCGGTGCAGCCGTGGCTGGGCTGGCTGTTCGGCCGGCCGCTGGCGCAAGCCGAGGTCTTTGCCGTTGCCCCCGACCCGACGGCGGTGGCGGTGCTCGGCCTGCTTGCCACGACCCAGCGAGTCTGGAAATGGGTCTTGCTGCCCATCCCCGTGCTCTGGTGCGCCATCAGTGGTGCCACCTTGTGGGCCATGGGCGCCCCCGACGCCTGGGTACCGCCCGCGGCCGCGGCGCTCGCCGCGCTGGCCTCGCTGTGGCCGGAGCGGCGGACCTAGGCTCAGGCCGCGGAGGGGAACATCAGGCGGAAATGCCGCCAGCCCGCCTCGGTCAAACAAGCATGCAGGTATAGGCGGAATCCCTTCTCCACATAGTCGTTGAGCGAGTACTGCTCGGCCAGCCGCCAGTGTTTGAGCGCCCAGGTGTGGGCGAACATCACCAACTGATAGGTGATGAAGTCGACGTCCACCGGCTCGAACAGGCCGGCATCGATGCAGGCGCGGATGCAGTCGGCGATCAGCCGGTTGGAATCGAGTTCAGCCGCCTTGATGAGCTGACGGCGGTCCGACGACAGCGACCGCGCCGAGCGGTAGGTCAGCAAGGTGGCCAGCCGGCGCTGGTCGACCACCCGGCAATAGGCGGCGAGGGCGGCGCGCATGCGCAGCAGCGGGTCCTCGACTCCGGCCAATGCCGCCGGGATTTCCTGCTGATAGGAATCGATGATGTCGAGGATCGACAGCAGCAGGATGTCTTCCTTGTCCTGGACGTACTGATAGATCAACCCGGTGCTGACCCCGGCCTTGCGCGCCACCTCCTGCACCGTGGTGCGGTAGTAGCCCTGGCTGGAGAACAGCTCGACGGCGGCGTCGACGATCTGCTGGCGCCGGCGCTGCACCAGGACCTCGTCGGTGACCTGGCTCTTGATTTCGGGGATGATGGTGTTGGCCATGCGCCTTCCTTACATCAGCTCGCCGCCGGCGACCATGATGCTCTGTCCGGTGATCGCGGCGGAGGAGGGCAGGCACAGCCACGCCACCGCCTCGGCGACCTCGGTGGGCTGCACCAGCCGGCCCTGCGGATTGTGCGCCACCAGCTCGGCCAGGGCCTGGTCGCGACTGCGCCCGGTTTTCGCCGCGATGTTGTCGAGGGCATCGCCGACGATGTCGGTGTCGGTGTACCCCGGGCACACCGCGTTGACGGTGATCGGCGATTTGGCCAGCTCGCGCGACAGCGCCCGGGTCAGGCCGATGACCCCGTGCTTGGCCGCGCAATAGGCGGTGACGTAGGGATAGCCGGTATGGCCGGCGGTCGAGGCGACGGAGACGATGCGCCCCCACCCGGCCTGGCGCATGCCATCGAGCACCTGGCGCGTGCACAGGAACACCGCGGTGAGGTCGACGTCCATCACCTGTTTCCACAGCGCCAGGTCGGTTTTATGGAAGGGGGCGGCTAGGGCCACCCCGGCGTTGTTGACCAGGATCGCCGGTGGCCCTAGCCGTTCGCCGGCGCGGCGGAAGCCGCTGTCGATGGCGGCGGGGTCGGCGAGGTCGATGACTTCGGCGGCCGCCTTGACGCCGTGGGCGGCGCGGATGGCCGCGGCGCGTTCTTCCAGCGGCCCGGGCTTGCGGCCGACGACGGTGACGTCGGCGCCCAGGCGGGCCAAGGTCTCGGCGACGATGGCGCCGATGCCGCGGCCGCCGCCGGTGATGACGGCATGCCGTCCGGCCAAAGGCTTCGCTTCGCCAATGCTGCTCATGCCCGACCCCTGACTGACTGAACGATCATTCAGTCAGGCTATCGCGGTTTCGCAGCCAGTGCAATCGGCTCGTCACGCGGAGCGGAGCTGGAACTCCGCGCTCCTATGACGGTTTACCCGGAGCGCGGAGCTCCAGCTCCGCATTCTTGTCGTCGATCACATAGGCGTCGCGCAGGGTCCGCTGGGCCATCTTGCGTTTGCCGACGAAGCCGCGCCACGCCGCTTCCACCTCGGGCGGGCTCACGCCGAGCAGGGCGGCCACCGCCTCGGCCGGGACGCGATGCGCATCGGCGTAGAGGAGCAGATCGGTGACCTCGTAGGATTGGCCGAAATAGAACTCTTCCTGGGTTTGCGGCAGGCTGTAGGTGTCGGTGCTCGGCGTCTGGCGCTGGATTTCCTCGGGCACGCCCAGATGGGCGGCCAGGGCGTAGACCTGGCTCTTGTACAGATGCGCGATCGGCTTGAGATCGGCGAGGCCGTCGCCGCCACGCACGAAGAAGCCGAGTTCGTATTCCAGCCGGTTTGGCGTGCCGACCACCGCATAGTTCAGGCGTTCACCATGATAGTATTCGAGGTTCTTGCGGATGCGCTGCTTGAAGTTGGTCGCCGCCACCACTTGCAGATAGACCTCGAGCGGCATGCGCTTGGTGCTGCGCTGGCCGTCGGGATCCTCGACCACAAGCTGGAAGTACGGCAGGCCGTCGCCGTCGGAGCGGGCGAGGACGATCTTGTTGCGCCACTGCTCGCCATAGTCCGGGAACAGCGTGCGAATGGCGGCGTCGCGGCGCCGATAGCAGCCCATCGCCTCCAAGGCCGGTGAGATATCCTCGACGGCGTACCGGATGCCGAGTGTCTCGCACAGGTTCCGGCCGCGCTCGGTGGCGCTGTCGGTGCCGTCGCGCTCGGGCATCAGCAGGCCGAAGACGCGTTCGCGGCCGAGGGCACGGGTGGCGAGCGTGGCGCAAACCGCCGAGTCTATGCCGCCGCTGACGCCCACGACCAGCCCTCGGCGGCTCAGGCTGCGGGTCAACATGTCGATCATGAAGCGCTTGATCCGATCGGTTTCGGCGGCGCAGTCGAGGGCAAGGGCCTCACGGCCGAACCGAGCGGCAACGGTCGGCATGGGTGGATGGGCTGAATTCATGGGGCATGCCTCAACTGGTCTTGGGTCACGGCGGCGGAGGGGCGCAGGTGGCCGAGGCGGTCCTCGAACACGTGCAGCGGGGCGCGATCGAGCATGGCGCGGGCGACGCCGGCCCGGCTGGCGAATTCGCGGCCGAACTGGTGGGCGAGGATGCCGAGGCTGACCACGCCCACCAGCCCCATCTCTTCCCGCTCGGCGGCGGTGGGGGCGTCCGGCCGCGCCAGCTTGGCCAGCAGGCGCGAGGCGGCGGCGGGGTCGATCACTCCGGTGGCGTCGCGCAGCAGTTGGCGAATCCATTCCCCCCCGTCGGCGCCGACGAGCACCTTGGCGATGGGGGCGCGGTAGGGCTGCTTGCGGCGCTTCCACAGGGCCGCGGGCAGGCGGCGCGCCGCCAGGCGCCGCAGCGCCAGCTTGTCGCGCAGGCCGATCATCTTGTGGCGACGCGGCAGGGCCAAGGCGAGGTCCACCACTTCGGGATCGAGGAACGGATAGCGTGCCTCGACGCCATGGGCCATGGCCACCCGATCGCCCTGGCAGGCCAGCAGATAGGGCGACAGGAAGGTAGCCACCTCGATCCACTGCGCCCGGGTCAGCGCATCCCAGTCCTGCCAGCCGGGCGGCATCGTCGCCGCCAACCGGTCCATCAGCGCGGCAAGGTCGAAGCCTTGGCGCCCCGCTCCGTCGAGCAGGCGAATGGTCCAGGCGGTGTTCTGCCAGCGGATGAGGTGCGAATAGAACGGGTGGCCGGTATCCTCCAGGCCCTTGGCGAAGAACTCCTGCCACAACCGGTTGGCCCGCGCGTCGGCACCGCCGATGTAGTGGTGAATGCGCCCCAGCAGGGCCGGCCGGACATGCGATCGTGGCTGGCGGGCCCAGAAGCGGCGGATCTCGTCTTCCTTGAAGATGGTGTAGCCGGCCAGGAACTCGTCGGCGCCCTCGCCGGTCATCACCGTCTTGATGCCCGTCTGCTGGACCAGGCCCGACAGCAGGTACAAGGGTACCGGCGACGTGCGCAGCAGCGGCGTTTCGCAATGCCAGACGACATCGCTGAGGGCGGCGCGGATGGCGGCGCCGTCGGCCATCACCTCGTGATGGCTGGTGCCGAGATGCCGCACCGCCAGCCGCTGTTCGACGCCCTCGTCGTAACGGGGATCGGCGAAGCGGATGGCGAAGGTCTGCATGGTCGCGCCGACTCGGCCGCGCGCCATGTCGGCGATGACGCTGGAATCGAGGCCGCCGCTGACGTAGCAGCCGACCGGCACGTCGGCACGCAGGCGCAGGGCTACCGCCTGCGACAGCTTTTCCTCCAGCGCCTCGACCGCCTCGTCCATGGTCATGGCGCCGTAGACATCGCCAGGGTGGGGCTGCCAATAGTGAACCTCGGTCGGGCGTAGCGCCGCGTCGAAGCGCAGGGCCGTGGCCGGCCGCACGCTACGGATGCCGGCGAACACCGTGGTCGGGGCGCTGGCCGACCAGCAGGTGAAGGCCTCGGCCAGCCCTGCGGCATCGAACCGCGGCGACAGTCTGCCGCCGGCGAACAGGGCCTTGGCCTCCGAGGCGAACAGCAGGCGATCGCCGACCACCGCATAGTGCAACGGCAGAATGCCGAGGCGATCGCGCACCAGCCACAGTTGGCGGCTGCGTGTGTCCCACAGGGCGAAGGCGAACTGGCCGTTGAGCTTGGCCCAGGCGTCGGCGCCCCAGCGCTCGTAGGCCTGGACGATGACCTCGGAGTCGCCCTCGGTATAGAAGCGATGGCCGGCGGCGATCAACTGGCGGCGCAGCTCGATGTAGTTGAAGATCTCGCCGTTGAAGCTCAGCCACACCGTGCCGTCGTCATTGCGCACCGGCTGAAAGCCGCCGGCCAGATCGATCAAGCTCAAGCGGACGTGGCCGAGTGCCAGCCGCTCATCACGGTAGATGCCCTGGCCGTCCGGCCCGCGGTGGGCCTGCAGGGCCATCATCGACCGCAGTTCCTCCAGCGTGGCCGGCGGCGCCGAAGCCCCCGCCAGGATGCCGGCGATGCCGCACATACATTGCCTCCCTTCCGGCTATGGGGCGGTGGCGCCGGCGGCGCGCAACGGTGTCTTGGTGATCTTGCCCGAGTCCGTCTTCGGCAGCTCGGCGCGGAACTCGACGTATCTGGGCACCAACTGCGGCTCGAGGCGGCTGCGGCAGTGCTGTCGCACCGCCTGCTCGGTCAGGCGATGGCCGTCGCGGATGCGCACGAACACCTTGACGGCGGCGCCGTCGATGTCGTCGGCCACGCCGATCACCGCGGCCTCGCCGACGGCCTCCAGCTCGTAGAGGACGTTCTCGACCTCCTTGGGGCTCACCTTCTCGCCGCGGCATTTGAACACGTCGTCCTTGCGCCCGACGAAATAAAGGTCGCCGTCCGCATCCATGCGGAACAGATCGCCGGTATGGAGTACCTTCTCGCCGGGGATGTCGCCGTCGCGCAACGCCTGCGCCGTCTCCTCAGGGCTCCGCCAATAGCCGCGCATCACGCTGGCGCCGCGCACCACCAGTTCGCCGATCGCGTCGGGGCCGAGCCTGCGGCCGTCGTCGTCGACGACGTAGGCTTCGGTATTGGGCATGGCCCGGCCGACCGAGGTCGGCTTGCGGTCGATCTTGCCCGGGTCGAGATAGCCGACGCGGGTGCATTCGGTCAGGCCGAACATCGAAAAGATGGTCGCCTGCGGCAGCAGCCGGCGCAGCCGGCGGATATGGGCCGGCGGCAACGAAGCGGCGGTATTGGTCAGATAGCGCAGCGACGACAGGTCCAGCCCGTCGAAGGGCGCAAGCTGCAGCATGGTGGCGAAGATGGTCGGCACGCCGGGCAGGCCGGTCACCTTGTGTTCGCCGATGCGCTTGAGCACGTCGGCGGGGAAAGTGAACGAACGCTCGAGCACGACGGTGAACCCGATGCGCGCCCCGGTCAGCACCTGGAACAGGCCGTAGTCGAACGACAGGGGCAGGGCGCACAGCACCACGTCCTCGGGGACGTTGCCGAGATAGATCGAGATCGACCACACGTTGTGACAAATGTTGCGGTGGCTCATCATCACGCCCTTCGGCTTGCCGGTCGAGCCGGAGGTGTAGATGATCAGGCACAGGTCCTGGTCGATGAGCTGAGGATCCTGCGGCGCATCGTGCGGCCCCGCCAGAATCGCCGACAGGTGCAGCGCGCCCGGCCCCGGCGCTTCGCCCGCCCAGATGATGTCCTTCAGCGTCGCCAGATCGGCGGTTGCCGACCGTACGCGTTGGCGCAGCGAGGTCGGGGCGACGAGAACGGCGGCGCCTGAGTCCTCCAGCAGGAACGCCAGCTTGTCGGCCTTGGTGGCGTGGTTGATCGGGATGAACACCGCGCCGGCCTTCAAAGCGGCCCACAGGCCGATCACCATCTCGGCCGAGTTCTCCAGCATCACGCCAACGCGGTCGCCGCGCCGGACGCCGACGCGCTGCAAGGCGCAGGCGAGTTGGTCGCTGCACCGATCGATCTCGGCGAAGCTGTGGCTCTGGGTGCCGACGATCAGCGCCGGCTTGCCGCCGAAACGAGCGGCGGAATCACGCAGGTAATGGTGCAGAAGCAGCATGGTGCCTCACTCTTGACCGGCGGCTCGCTTGCGCCCGACGAAAGCCTCGATGCGCGCGATGCTGTCGAGGTTGTCGGCGACGATCTCATGGTCGCACACCGTGATGCCGAACTCGGCTTCCAGGAACGCGACGATCTCGATGGCGCCAGTGGAATCGAGGACGCCGGCGTCGATCAGCGAGGTGTCATCGCCAAGGCCCTGTTCGTCGCCGAGCAGGAAATTCTCGATGAAATGGACGCGCAGCGTCGATCGGATATGGGTGGGTGTGGGAGTGTTGCGGGCGGTATCGATTTTCGGCGCCGTCGCGCCGTTCTGACCATGAAGCATGGTGCATCTCATTCCGCAAATGGTACCGTGGTAATGAGACCAGACGAGGCAGCGCGAATAAATGGCGCGTAAGTGTAGATACTGCCGAGTATGCTCCTCGCTATCCCGTCGTAATGCCATAATGTTTTGGTATGTAATACTATGACTAATCCTATTGAATGGTTTGATTTTGTCGTTGCTGTGGCCCAGGGCGGTCATGTGGCGGGCAGGGAACGGCCGTCATGGCTCGGTATAGCCGAGGGCCCGAATCGTGAGTTGGCCGGCCGTCGGGTCCGTGCGGAACACCAACCCGCCGCGGCGTTCGGAATGGGCGGGCACGTAGTCGAGGACGGTGCGGCTGGTCTCACGGCTGCCGTCGGTGGCGATGATGCTGGCCTCGATCCACACCTGCGCCGCCGGCTCCCCGCCGCCATTGATCGCGGTGAACGGCAGCAGCCAGCCGTCCCGCTGCCGCACTGCCGCCGACCAGCGCACGCTCAGCGCCGGTGGCCCGCCGTCGATGCCGACGGCGCGATAGACCATGAACGCGGCCGAGCCGACGACCAAGGCCAAACCGAGAATGGCAAAGGCCCACTGCACGAGATGCAAGCCGGGCCGGACCTGGTGTTCGTGCGGATGGGCCATGTCTACACCACCAGGCGTGCCGCCGCGCCGCCGATGGCGGCGGGAAAGCCCAAGACTACCGTCGCCTTGATCACCTGGCCGATGTCGGTGCCGTCGGTACGGCCGAAGCTCCACAGCACATACAACGAGATGACCAGGCAGATGGCGTAACCGGTGACGGGCAGCAACAGAAAACTACGCCAGCGCGGCATGTCTGACGGATGCGCCGAGCCGCCGGCGAAATCGAGGGCATAGACGAAGGCATGCATGATCAGCAGCGACAGCAGGGCCACCGCCACCGTATGCCAGCCGCTCATCATATAGCTGATCAACACCATCTCCTCGGTGGGGGCAAGATTCAATGCGAGGAACAGGGCGCCCACGGCGGTGATGAACATCTCGCCGAAATAGCCGGCGTGGCGCTTCTGCGTTTCCTCGTCGCGCCTGTCCCGTTCGCTGCCCAGCTGGCTGCGGGCCAGGACGGCGCCGATCGAGGCGGGGACCGCCTGCAACGCCACCTTGCCGATCACCTCGTCGGCACTCATGCCCGCCTCGATGATGCCAAGCAGCACCAGCACAATCGTCGAGGCGATGAAGCCGACGGCATAGCCGATCAGGCCGTCGCGGAGATCATCGGCCCAGCCGCTCGTGCGCTCGAAGCCGATATAGCGGGCGAGCCCGACCAGCACCGGCAGCGTCAGGACCACCAGCAGGGCCAGCCGCAGCCGATCCATGGTGAAACCCAGCCACCACATCTCCATGGTCATCAGCAGGGGCAGGGCGAAAATCAGCGACCCCGCGAAGGCGCGAGCGATGCCCACCGCGAAACTGCGGCCGGGGTGACGGCGGCTGTGCGGTGGCGCGGCCACGGGGACGTCCTTCTGCATTGCTCACGAGGCAAACCCCCGAAGCGTGCGCCGGTTCCCCGGATTGGCACAGGGCTAGCCGATGGGCAGTTCGGGCATTGGCTCGTGGTTGAGGCACAGCTCGGTGAGATAGACCGTCTCGGGCAGCATCCATGCCCGCACATAGTCGGCGAGGGCGCGCAATCGCTGCGGATGGGCGGATCGAGCGGCGGCACCGTCGAGGCGACACCAGGCGGCCCCCATGGCGGTCAAACCGGTCAGGCGCAGATAGGCGGCGGCCGCGCCGCCTGGATCGCTGCCGACGGCCAGACTTTCGGTGGCGCAGCGCCATTGTGCCAGCGCCGCACCGGTGGCCGCGGCCATGTCCTCGCCGGCGACGGTCATGGCCTCCTCGACCCAACGCCGGAACGCGGCGGCGGCAGCACCGCCTTGCATGTGCAGAAGCCGCCCGGCGAGCGTGATCGCCTGGATGCCATTGGTCCCCTCGTAGATGCTGGTGATACGGGCATCACGCAGGATCTGCTCGACACGGTATTCGCGCAGATAGCCGTAGCCGCCGTGCACCTGGATGGCCAGCTGTGCCGCCTCGATCGCCGCGTCGGTGGCAAAAGCCTTGCACATGGGTGTCATGAACTCGACCAGGGCCGGATGCCGCCCCAGCTCGAGTTCGACCAGCGTGTCATAGGTCATGGCGCGGCAGCCCATGGCCAGGGCGGCCTGATGCAGCAGCATGCGGCGGACGTCGGCATGACGGGCAATGATCGCCGGCGCCTCTTCGGCTCCGATGCGCCCCTGCCGGCGTTGCGTGGCGTAGGCCCAGGCGCGCTGACTGGCCACCTCGGCCAAGCCGACGCCCTGGATGGCGACGTCCAGGCGCTCGGCATTCATCATGGTGAACATGCGCGCCAGGCCTTCGCCGGGCACGCCGACGATCTCGGCCCAGGCGCCGTCGAAGGCCATCTGGCATGTGGGCGAGGCGTGCATGCCGAGCTTGTCCTCCAGCCGCAGCACCGAGACGGCGTTGCGCTGGCCGTCGGGGAGCTCCGACGGGCACAGGAACAGCGACAGGCCCTTGGTGCCGGACGGTGCGTCGGGCGTGCGAGCCAGCACCAGATGCAGCACTTTCCCGGTCAGGTCCTGGTCGCCGCCCGAGATGAAGACCTTGCCGCCGGACAGCTGCCAGCTGCCATCCGGCGCCGGATGGGCCGTGGTCCGGACCAGGCCGAGGTCCGAGCCGGCTTGCGGCTCGGTGAGGCACATGGTGGCCAGCCATTCGCCCGAGGCCAGCCGCGGCAGGTAGCGGCGCTTCTGCTCGTCGCTGCCGTTGGCCGCCAGGGTGCGGACGGCGCCCTGGGCCAGCGACAGCACCATCTGAAAGGAGATGCAGGCGCCCGAGAGCATCTCGGACAGGCACGATGCCAGCACGTGCGGCAGGCCCTGGCCGCCAAAGGCTTCGTCGACTGCGAGGCCGGGCCAGCCTGCTTCGGCGAAGGCGCGATAGGCTCTGCCGAAGGCGGGTGGCATCACCACGCGCCCGTTCTCGATCCGCGCCGGCGTGGCATCGCCGATGGGGTCGAGGGGCGCGATCTCGCCGTCGACGAAGCGGGCCGCCTGCTCCAGTACCGCGGCGGCGAGTTCGGCATCCCATCCAGGCAGTCGGGAGGCCCGGCCGCCATGGGTGAGGGCGAACAGGATGTCGGCGACTGGCGCACGGTAATCGATCATCGTGTTCCTAGCCATTTTAGAGCCGCGGGTCGTTTGCTTCCTCTCCCGCTTGCGGGAGAGGGTCGGGGTGAGGGTAGAGCTCAGGCCTCAAAGCGCTGCCCTCACCCTCCCCGCTATGCGGGTCCCCTCCCTCTCCCGCAAGCGGGAGAGGGCTCACGAGAGCCGGATGACGTCCGGATCGTCGTCGGCATACAGCCGCTCCACCAGGGCGGCGCGGCGCACAAGCACGGCGCGCTGGTTGATGTAGCCCTTGTCGGTGATCTCGTTGGCGTCGATCGACGGCGGCTCGTCCATCAGCAGAACGCGGGCGACGTATGTCGAGCTGCCGCCGGCCTCGGCGGCCATTTTGCGCAGGCCGGCAGCCAGATGTTCGCGCACCTCGGGGCGCTGCAGCAGCGTGCACAGCGGCGTGTCGGCGGGCGCGCCGGGGCACAGTGACAGGCAACCGGCCGGATTGGCGAAGGCCAGCATGCCGATGTCCTCGCGATCATGGCCGGTGATGACGGCGTCGCTGATCACCGGCGCGCAGGCGGCGATGGCTTTGACGCGCACCGCCCCGACATTCACCCAGGTGCCCGACATCAGCTTGAAATCCTCGGCGGTGCGGCCGTCGAAGACGATGCCCTTGGCCGGATCGTTGGCATCGGCGAAGCGGCCGGCGTCGCCGGTGCAATAGAAGCCGTCGGCGTCGAAGGCCTTTTCGGTGAGGTCGGGGCGCTTGTAATAGCCGGGCATGATGTTGGGTCCGCGCACCCGCATCTCGTACTTGCCGCCGTTGGGCACGAACTTGACCTCGGCACCGGGGGCGGGCAGGCCGATGACGCCGGCGCGGTCGATGTCGAAATGTACGGTGGTGATCATCGGCGAGGTTTCGGTGGCGCCCCAGGCCGAGACGAAGCGCACGCGTTTGCCGCGACTGGCGATCGACAGTTCTTCCAGCCATTCCCACAGGTTCTGCGGCAGGGCGGCGCCCGCATAGAAGATGAGGTCGAGCTCGCGGAAGAAGCCGTTGCGCAGGTCCTCGTCCTTGGCCAGGTGGGGCAGCAGCATGTCGAAGCCGCGCGGCACGTTGAAATACAGCGTCGGCGACACCTCGCGCAGATTCTGCACAGTCTTGTCGATGAGGCCGGGCACCGGCTTGCCGTCGTCGATGTACAGCGATCCGCCGTGGCGCAGGATCATGTTGAAGTTGTGGTTGCCGCCGAAGGTGTGGTTCCACGGCAGCCAATCGAGCACCACCGGCGGCCGCTCCGACAGGAACGGCCACACCTGGGCAATGGCCTGCTGGTTGGAACACAGCATGCGCTGCGTGTTGATCACGCCCTTGGGCAGGTCGGTCGAGCCCGAGGTGAACAGGATCTTGGCGCAGGTGTCGGGGCCGACCAGCGCGAAGGCGCGGTCGACCTCGGCGCCCGGCCGTGCTTGCAGCAATTCGGCGAAGGGCGTGGTCGGCAGGCTGGCCGGCGGATTGTTGCTGACCACCAACTCGGCGCCCCCCAGATCGACGGCGGCCAGGGCCTTCTCGAAGCGGGCGCCGTCGGCGGCATAGACCAGCCCCGGCGTCATCAGCGCCATGATGTGCTTCAGCTTGGCGAAATCCTGCGACATCAGCGAATAGGCCGGCGAGACCGGCGCCACGGGGATGCCGACATGCATGGCAGCTAGAGTCAACAGGGCATGATCGATGCCATTGTCGGACAGGATCACCACCGGGCGCTCTGCCGACAGGCGGCGGTTCAGCAGGGATTGTCCGATAGCCCGCGCTGCGTCCCAGGTTTCGCCGAAGGTGATCTTGCGCCACGCGCCGCGCGCGTCACGCTGAGCCAGGAACAGGCGTTCGGGCTGGCTTTCCGCCCAATGGCGGAGAAGGTCGCCAAGGCAGCGTGCATACGGCTCGAGGTCCTGGCCCGATTTCAACAGGTAGCCGCCGTCCGGCAGCTCGCGCACGTCGACCATGGCGGGCGCGAAGTTGAGCGGGGCGAAGGGGGGCTTGGACATGGTTCCCTCGGGTTTCATGTTTTTTTGCCTGTTTCGTCGTTCCCGCGAAAGCGGGAACCCATTCCGCAGACGCTTTCGCTGAATCGCGGATTGGACCCCCGCTTGCGCGGGGGTGACGATCAATCACAGCCCCAGATAGGCCTGCCGCACCCGCTCGTCGCCGAGCAGCTCGGCGCCGCTGCCGGCCATGGCGATGCGGCCGTTCTCCAGCACGTAGCCACGGTCGGCGAGCTTGAGCGACACCTGCACGTTCTGTTCGACCAGGATCACCGTCAGGCCGGCTTCGTGCAGGTGGCGGAGGATGCGGAACACCTCTTGCACCACGGTGGGCGCCAAGCCCAGCGACGGCTCGTCGAACATGATGATCTCGGGCTCGCCCATGAGGCAGCGGCCGATGGCCAGCATCTGCTGCTCGCCGCCCGACAGCGTTCCGGCGGCCTGATTACGGCGCTCGGCCAGGCGCGGGAACATGGCAAAGCAGCGCTGCAGATTGTCGGCCTGGCGGGCGCGGGCGCGGGGGATCACCGCCCCCATCTCCAGGTTTTCCACCACGGTCATGTTGGGGAAGATTTGGCGCCCCTCGGCCACCTGGGCGATGCCGAGATTGCACACCTTGTGGCTGGGCCAGCCGGCGATGTTGGTCCCCTGGTAGCGGATTTCGCCACGCGACGGCCGTTCCATGCCGGCGATGGCGCGGATCAGCGAGCTCTTGCCGGCGCCGTTGGCACCGACGATCGCCACCACCTCGCCCTGGCCGACCTCGAGCGACACGTCGTCGAGGGCCTGGGCATCGCCATAGTGCAGGTCGAGATGCGCCACCGACAGGCTCATGCCTCGTCCTCCTCGCCGAGATAGCATTCCAGGACCTTGGGGTCGCGGGTGACCTGCTCGGGGGTGCCGTCGCAGATCTTCTCACCGTAGTTCAGCACCACGACGCGCTGCGACAGCGCCATCACCGCGCGCATGACATGCTCGATCAGCAGGATGGTCAGGCCGGTCTCGCGGTTGAGTTGGGCCAGGATCGCCACCATGCGGTCGGTCTCGGTCGGGCGCAGGCCGGCCATCACCTCGTCGAGCAGCAGCAGTTTCGGGGCAGTGGCTAGGGCGCGCGCCACCTCCAGCCGCTTGCGGTCGGGCAAGGTGAGGGTGTTGGCCATCAGCCGCGCCTTGTCGTCCAGCTCCAGCAGGGCCAGGATCTCATGCGACTTGGCGGTAGCCGCGGCAACACTCGGGTCGGCGCGCAACGCCCCGACCATGACATTCTCCAGGACCGTCAGCGCACCGAACGGCTTCACCAGCTGGAAGGTGCGGCCGATGCCGGCATGACAGATGCGGTCGGGGCGCAGTCCGGTGACGCCTTGCCCCTCCAGCGTGACCGTGCCGCCATTGGGGCGCAGGACGCCGGCGATCAGGTTGAAGGTGGTGGTCTTGCCGGCGCCGTTGGGTCCGATGAGGGCGACGATGCCGCCCCGCGGCACCTCGAACGAGACGTCGTTCACCGCGGTCAGGCCGCGGAAGGCCTTGGTCAGGCCGTTGACCTCCAGGATGGGCGTAGCCACCGCGGGCTGTGGTGTGACGGCGACGTCCATGGCATGCACCGCGCTCATGTGCCGAGCCCCAGGCGCGTCCGCAGCCACGGCCAGATGCCGGCCGGCCGCCAGAGGACGATGATAAGCAGGCATAGGCCGTAGAAGATCTGCTTGACGCCGTCCAGCCCCAGATCCTCGGTCAGCAGGGTCAGCACCTCGCCCAACACCACCAGCAGCGCCGCGCCGAGGATCGGGCCGAACAGGGTGCCGATGCCGCCGACGATGGTGCCCAACATCAGCTCGATCGAGCGGTGCATCGAGAAGATCGTCTCAGGGTAAAGGTTGTTGTAGTAGAAGGCGTAGAACACGCCGCCCACCGCGGTCATCGCCGCCGACAGCATCACCGCCGCCATCTTGTACTTGAAGACGTCGATGCCCAGGGTTTCGGCGGCATCCTGATCCTCGCGGATGGCCTGCCAATAATAGCCGATGCGGCGGCGCAGCAGCGCCCACGACAGCACGAAGGCGGCAATCAGCAGGCCGAGGATGACGTAGTAGAACATCACCGGCGGTCCGCGCAGCAACCACAGCGACACCTGATCGTGGGCCACCGGCAGGAACAGACCGCTCGACGCGCCCACCCAGTCCCAGTGATCGAACAGGATGCGGGTGAATTCGGCAAAGGCGATGGTCAGCAGGGCGAAATAGACGCCCTTGACGCCGAAGCGGAAGCCGAGGGCGCCGACGACGGCGCCGGCCGCGGTGGCGACGGCGGCGCCGACGAGCATGCCGATCCACGGCGGGATGCCGAAATGGACGAACAGGGCACCGGCGGCATAGCCGCCGAGGCCGATGTAAAGGGCGTGCCCCAGCGAGAACTGGCCGGCAAAGCCCATCATGGCGTTCCACGCCATACCCAGATAGGCCTGGTAGCAGATGAGGATCAGCACCGACAGAAGGTAGTCGCCGGCGAACAGGGGCGCCATCAGCAGCAGCGCGGCCAAGCCGGCCAGCAGCAGCGTGCCGCGGGGCAGCCGGACGGGGGCGGCGGCGGTGGCCGCGGCGGTCGTGGTCATGTGCGTTTTCCCATCAGGCCCTCGGGGCGGATCAGCAGGATGAGGATCAGCAAGCCGAAGCTGAACATGCTCTTCAGGCTGGGTTCGACCAGCACGCCGCCCAAGGCCTCGGCGAGGCCGATGACGACGCCGCCGAGCAGCGCGCCGCCCAGGCTGCCAAGCCCGCCGACGATGACGATGATGAAGCCGAGCAGGGTGTAATCGGTACTCAGATGCGGATGAACGTCGACCAGCATCAGCAGCAGGCAGCCGGCGACGCCGACACAGGCGGCGCCGACGCCGAAGGTCACGGCATAGAGCCGGTCGACGTCGAGGCCGACGACGCGGGCCCCGGTGAGGTTGTCGGCACAGGCGCGGATGGCCTTGCCGATCCGCGTGTAGGCAAAGAACGCCCACAGCAACAGCGCGGCCATGCCGGCGACGACGGCGGCGATGACCCGGACCTTGTCGAGGATCAGCGGCCCAAAGCTGTAGCTGTCGAAGGAATAGTCCAGCAGCACGCCCTGGGCGTCGGGGCCGAACGCCATCAACATGCCGTTGGTGATGACCATGGCGACGCCGAGCAGGGCCAGGAACTGAATGTGCTCGGTGGCCTGGATGAGGCGGTTGACCAGAAGGCGCTGCAGTACGTAGCCGACCAGGAACAGCCCGCCGGCGACGATGGGCAGCGCTGCCAGCGGGGTGATGCCCTGCACGTTGAACAGCACCAGGGCGGCGTACATCGCCGCCACCATCATGTCGCCATGGGCGAAGTTGACGATGCGCATGACGCCGAAAATGGCGGAGAGCCCGAGGGCCATCAGGCCATAGACCAGGCCGGTAAGAAGGCCGCCGGTAATGACGTTCAGATACAGTTCGAGCGGCATGGATTCCCTCTCCTGGAGCGCGGGTCTCCAGACCCGCAAAGGGATGCGGACCTGGAGGTCCGCGCTCCAGTTCCTACGCGCCGCGCGCCTTCCAGTCGGGCATCGGGAACACCGGCTTGGCCTGCGCCGATTCGGTAGGCAACACCACCGTCGGCTTGCCGTCGAGGTTCTGCACCGCGGCCGAGCGCAGGTTCTCGTTCTGGCCCTTCTCGTTGAACTTGATCGGCCCACCGATCATCACCCGGTCGGCGATGCTGGTGGCGCGCAGCGCCTCGGCCAACGCCTGCGGGTTGCCCGAGCCGGCGCGCTTGTAGGCGTCGGCGGCGATCAGCACCGCTTCGAAGGTGAAGCCGATGTTGAGCTCGAACGACTCCTCGGGATAGGCCTTCTCGAAGCGTTCCTCGAGCACCTTGGCCAGCTTCTGGTTGGGGTCGAACCACGGCACGTTGGTGGTGCAGTAGTTGGCGTACTTGCCCAGGGTCTTGAAGAACTGCTTCTCGTACATGCCGGGGCTGCCGGGGCTGATGATGCCCATCGGCGCGTACTGCTGCTTGACCATCTCGCGCACCATCAGGATGGCGTCGTTGAGGCGCGTCACCACCATGTGGATGTCGGCATTGGCCGCCTTGGCCTTGGACACCTCCAGCGCCAGGTCGCGCGCCTTGGGGTCGTAGGCGATGGTCTCGACGATCTGGAAGGGCAGATTGAGCTTGGGCATCAACTTCTCGATGCCGCCCCGCATCGAATTGCCGAAGCTGTCGTTGACATGCATCAGCACCGCGGTCTTGGCCGTGGTGCCGGTGGCCTGGAAGATGTCGTTGAACAGCTTGAGGCCGCCCATGCCCAGCATGACGCTGGTCGGGAAGTTGCGGAAGACGAACTTGTAGCCCTGCTCGGTGATCGCCGGGTCGGCGCCGATGTTGATGACGAAGGGCACGCCCTTCTGCTCGGCCACCTGCGCCACCGCCGCCGTGGTGGCGGAGTCGAAGCAGCCCATCAGCACGTGGGCGCCTTCGCGGATCAGCTTCTCGGCCTGGGTACGGCCGACATCGGGGTTGGATTCCGTGTCGGCGTTCATCAACTGCACCTGATGGCCGAGATCGGCCAGGATCGGCACCGACAATTCGGCGCCGCGCTGGCAGGCCTGGCCGATCAGCGCCAGATGGCCCGAGCGCGGCAGCAGCACGCCAACCCTGAGGGGCTCGGCGGCACGCAACGAGCGGATCGGCATCCCCGAGGCCAGCAGCATGGCGCCGGCGGCGGCGCCCGTGCCAAAGGCGCGGCGGCTGATCGGGGTGGACGCGGACGCAATGGTCCCCTTGGTTTTGGACATGGTCACTCCCTTGACGTCGTAGACCGTTCTTTTTCGACAGTCCTTTGGCGATCAGTGTGGACGCGTGCGCCAAAGGCGTCAAGGGGTGGTTGCCGACAATAACTGTTGCGCATCACAACATACACGGCAGGATAGGGCCAACTGGAGCGGGAGGCGGCGCGATGGACAGGATTGGCGTAGTCGGGGCGGGCACCATGGGCTGCGGTATCGCGCATGGGGCGGCGCAGCACGGCTATACGGTGCGCCTGACCGACCGCGACCCGGCGGCGGCGGCGCGCGGCCTGGCGGCGATCGAGGCATCCCTGGCCCGCGCCGTCGACAAGGGCAAGATGAGCGCCACGACGGCAGAGGCGACACGAGCGCGTCTGGTGCCAGGCGATGTCGCCGATCTCGCCGATTGCGGTCTGGTGATCGAGGCGATCTACGAGGATCCGGCCGCCAAGGCGACGCTGTTCTCCGCGTTGACGCCGATCGTGAGCGACGAAGCGGTGCTGGCCACCAATACCAGCTCGCTCCGTGTCGACGACCTTGCCCGCGCCGTGCGCGCGCCGCAACGCTTCCTCGGCCTGCATTATTTCTTCCCGGCCGCGGTCAATCCGTTGGTCGAGGTGGTGCGCGGCAAGGCAACGTCGCAGGCGTCGATGGACCGGGCCTTTGCCTTCGTCCATGGCTGCGGCAAGCAACCGATCGCCTGCCGCGACGTCTTCGGCTTCGCCATCAACCGATTCTTCGTTCCCTACCTCAACGAAGCGGTGCGCCTGGCCGACGAGGGATGGCGGCCAGCGGAGATCGATGCCGTCGCCTGCCAAGCCTTCGGCACCGCCGCCGGGCCATTCCGGGTGATGGATTTGACCAAGCCGGCCATCGCCTTGCATGCGGCGCGAACCCTGGCCAACCTGGGAGAGTTCTATGCTCCGGCGCCGGGCCTGATACGGATCGGCGGCAGCGGCGAGTCATGGAATGCCGGCGAAGCGGCCCTGACCGCGGATGCCGACATGATTGCCGAGCGCCTGCAAGCGGCGGTGTTCCTGGCGGTGCTGCAGGAACTCGACGAACAGGTGGCGGCGCCCGAGGATATCGACCTGGGCGCTCGACTCGGGCTGCAATGGCAATGGCAGCCCTGTGCGGCGATGCGGGCGCTGGGGCGGGCCCGGGTCGAAGCCCTGGTGGCGCCGCTGGCGGCGCGCCACGGCGCAGTTGTTCCTCCTGCCTAACCCATTCCCCCTCTCCCGCCTGCGGGAGAGGGCTGCTACTGCCCGGCTTTGGGGGCCCGCTTCTGCAGGAAGGCTTGCATCCGGGCGCGGGCCTCGTCGCTGGTCTGCGCCATCGCCACCATGAGCGATTCGGTGAACAGGCCATCCTGTGCCGCCATGTCGGCGATGCGCGGCAAGGCGTTGATGGCGGCGTAGTTGGACAGCGGGGCGTTGCCGGCGATGCGGCGCGCCAGGTCCAGGGCCTTGTCCAAGGCTTCGCCCGGCTTGACCAGATAATGCGACAGGCCCAGCGATTGGCCCTCGTCGGCGCCGTAGGCGCGGCCGGTGAGCATCATCTCGGTCATGCGGCCGGCACCGATGATGCGGGCGACGCGCACCGAGCCGCCGCCGCCGACGAAGATGCCGCGCTGGCCTTCGGGCAGGGAGTAGAAGCACGAGGGCTCGGCCACGCGCACATGGGCCGCCGCCGCCAGTTCGAGGCCGCCGCCGACGACCGCGCCGGTCATCGCCGTAACCACCGGCAGCCCGCCATGCTGCACCTGATTGAAGGCGCGATGCCACGACTGCGAGTTCATCATCGCCTCGAAGGCGTCACGCTCGCTGTGCTCGGCAAGGTCGAGCCCGGCGCAGAAGTGTTCGCCGCGGCCATACAGCACCGCCACCCGTGCCGCCGCCGGCGGCTGGGCGAAGAAATCGTGCAGATTGGCGATCAGGGTATCGTTGAGCGCGTTGCGCTTCCCCGGTCGATCGAGGCCGACCAGGGCGACGTTGTCGCGAAGCTCGACCGTCAGGTGCTTGAAGGTGGCGCTCATCGGTTCCCGTACCGTGTCATGGCGATGGCGCGGATGTTATTGCCCATAACTGTTGCGTTCAACAACTAATTTGGCCGATCGTACAGGCGACGCAGCATATCGATCAATCGCGCCTTCTCGGCCTCGCTCAGTGCCGCGGTCATGCGGCGGTCGTGCTCGCTCACGCGCTCGGTCAGCCGCGCCAGCATGGTCTGCCCGGCGGCGGTGAGCATAATGGCGTAGGTGCGGCGGTCGACCTGCGACGGCAGGCGCGCCGCCAGGCCGCGCCCCTCGAGCGCATCGATCAGGGTCACCGCGCCCGAGCGGTCGATGCCCATCATCGTCGCCAAGGCCGTCTGGCTGAGCCCGGGATTGGCGGCGATGATCGCCAGCGCCGCGAACTGTGCCGGTCGGATGTCCAACTCGGCGACGGTGCGGGCATAGTCCTGATAGATGGCGAACTGGGCGCGGCGCAACGCATAGCCGACGATTTCGCCGAAAATGAGCGGCTCTTTGATCTGCGGCGCAACCAATCCGGCATCGGAGTTGGCGCCGCGGGGTGCCGACGCCGATTTCTTGCGCGCACTCATCGCTTCCGTCCTCAGGTAACGCGGATTGTTATGCTAATCAATAATGGTGGGTCACGACAACCCGCGCGCCGTTCATTCGGTCACGCTCTGGGCGGCAGGGGTCTCACCGTCGGCCCGTTCAGCACCTTGCCGTCGACGTCGAAACGCGAGCCGTGGCAGGGGCAGTCCCAGCTCTGTTCGGCGGCATTCCAGTGCACGTGGCAGCCCATATGGGTACACACCGGTGACACCGCGTGAAGCCTTCCGTCGCCGTCGCGGTAGGCGGCGACGGCGCGGCCCTCGACCCTGACGATCCCGCCATCGCCGGGCGATAGGCGCTCGGGCGTGCCTTCGGCGCTGCCGATGGTGTGGCCCTTCACGAAATGCGCTGCGACGTCCAGGTTTTCCTTGAGCAAGCGCATGCCGCCGGCGCTGACGTGAATGCGGGTCGAGCGGAAGGTTTCCGCCCACGGATTGGGCCGCCCCAGGATGTCGTCGGCCAGCATCATGGCGGCGGCGGTGGCATTCGTCATGCCCCAGGCCTGAAAGCCGGTGGCGATGCGAACGTGTCTGGAGTTGGGCAGCAGTCTGCCGACATACGGTACGCGATCGATGGGGAAATAGTCCTGATTGCCCCAGCGATAATCGACAGAGCGCACGGCGAAACGGCTGGTGACCCAGCCCTCCAGAGAACGCGTCAATTCGGCGGTGTCGCGCCTGCCGGGCTTGAACGCCTCGCCGACGACGATCAGCAGCGGTCCGCCCGCCCCCGTTGCCGTGCGCAGCGAGCGACTGGGGGCTTCGACGCTGATGTACATCCCGGCCAAGGGCGGTGCGCCCTCGGCCAGGCGTGCCGCCAGCATGATGTGGCGCTGCGGCGTCGCCTTGGCGAAATAGCCGCCGCGGTCGAGGATCGGCAGATTGGTCGCCACGATCACCTCGGCTGCCGGCAAAGTCGCCGTCTCCGTCGTGACGCGGCAGGTGTTGCCATCGTCGACGTCGATCACGCGCGTGTCCTCGAACAAGCGGCAGCCACGCTCGCTCAACTCGCTCAGTATGGCGTTCAGGTACTTTATCGGGTGGAATTGCGCCTGATCATCGAAACGCAGCGCCGCCGCCACGGGAAACGGAAGGTCGGTGTGGCGATCCAGCGATACCGGCAGGCCCAATTTGCGTGCGGCGTCGCGCTCGCGTTCCAGGCGGGACAGACTGTCGTCGCGCTCGGCATAAGCAAAGGCGGGCTTGCGCTCGAAATCGCAAGCGATCTGCCGATCACGCACCGCCGATGCGATCCAGTCCAAGGCGGCCCGATTGGCATCGGCATAGGCGCGGGCGCCCGCCTCGCCGAAGGTGTCCATCAGATCGGCGTAGATGAGGCCGTGCTGGACGGTGACCTTGGCCGTGGTGTGGCCGGTGACCTGCTGCCCCAGGCGCCGTGCCTCCAACACGGCCACCGAACGCCCGGCGCGGGCCAGCAGCAGGGCGGCGGTAAGGCCACACAATCCGCCACCGACAACGGCGACGTCCACGCGCTCCCCGTCGCCGAGCCGGCGCGGCGGCGCCGTGACCGCCGCCTCGTTCCAAAAGGATTGCAGTCTGCCGGGCAGCGGCGCGGTCATGGCATGTCCTCCGAAGATGCCTTCGAGGAACATGGTAAAGGGGCGCGCGGTTCCCTCGGACGGAGCGCGGAGCTCCAGCTCCGCAGTCCCGCGTGCGGACCTGGAGGTCGGCGCTCCGTATCAACCTAAACCCATCATGACCAGCGGCCGGCGGCGAGTTCCTCGCGCTTCATTTCCAGTTCCAGCCAGCGCTCCTCGGCCGCTTCCAACTCGGCCTGGGCGCCTTGCAGCGCCCCCATCGCCGCGTCGAAGGCGGCGGCGTCGCGGGCGTAAAGCCCGCAGTCGGCGAGCACCGTTTCCAGCCGCGCGATCTCGGCGTGCAGTTCGTCCATGCGGGCCGGCAGCCGTTCGAGGTCGCGCTGCTCGTTGTAGGACAGCTTGGCCGCCGGCTTGGGGCGCGGCGCCTCCTTGGCCGCCGCGGCGGCACGCGGCTTCACCGGCGCCGCCTGCGCCTTGCGCTGGGTCAGATAGTCGCTGTAGCCGCCGGGCGATTCCTGGATGGTGCCGTCGCCCTCGACCGCGATGGTGCTGGTGACCAGCCGGTCGAGGAAATCGCGGTCGTGGCTGACCACCAGCAGGGTGCCGTCGTAGTCGGCCAGCACCTCTTCCAGCAGGTCGAGGGTGTCCATGTCGAGGTCGTTGGTGGGCTCGTCGAGGATCAGCAGGTTGGACGGCTTGGCCAGCAGCTTGGCCAGCAGCAGGCGGTTGCGTTCGCCACCCGACAGCGCCTTTACCGGCGTCAGCGCCTGGCGCTCCTCGAACAGGAAGTCCTTGAGATAGCCGACGACGTGGCGCGGCCGCCCATGTACCCACACATTGTCGCCGGCACCGTCGGTGAGCGTGTCCTTGACCGAGCGCTCGGGGTCGAGGCTGGCGCGGCGCTGGTCGAAATAGCCGGCCTCGAGGTTGGTGCCGAGCCGCACCGTGCCGGAATCGGGGGCGAGGTCGCCGGTGAGCAGGCGCAGCAGCGTCGTCTTGCCGGCGCCGTTGGGGCCGATGATGCCGACGCGGTCGCCGCGCAGGATGCGGGTCGAGAAGTTGCGCACGACGGCGCGGTCGCCATAGGCCTTGGCGATGTCGGTGGCCTCGACCACCAGCCGCCCCGACAGCCCGCCCGAATCGACCGCCATCTGCACCTGGCGCGGCCCGGTCTGGCGGGCGGTGCGCTCGCTGCGCAAGTCCATCAGCTTGCGCAGGCGGCCCATGTTGCGCTTGCGCCGGGCGGTGACGCCGCGATGCAGCCAATGGGTCTCGGCCGCCAGCTTGGTGTCCATCCGCGCCAATTCGAGTTCCTCGGCCGTCAGCACCTCGTCGGACCAGCGGGCGAAATCGGCGAAGCCGTTGTCGTTGCGGCGCACGATGCCGCGATCCAGCCACAGGGTCTGGCGCGACACGTTGGTGAGGAAGGTGCGGTCGTGGCTGATCATCACCAGGGCGCCGCCAAACGCCGCCAGCTGCTCCTCCAGCCACAGGATGGTGGGCAGATCGAGATGGTTGGTGGGCTCGTCGAGCAGCAGCACGTCGGGCTCGCCGACCAGGGCGCGGGCGATGGCGGCGCGGCGGCCCTCGCCGCCCGACAGGCTGGCCGGCGCCTTGCCGCCGTCGAGCTTGAGGGCGTCGAGCATGGCGGCGACGCGGTGTTCCTCATGGGCGTCGCCGGGGGCCAAGCCGGTGGCGACAAAAGCGGCGACGCTGTCGCCGGAGAGTGGCGGGTCCTGCGGCAGATAGGCGATGCGGATGCCGGGCTGGGCGAAACGCTCGCCCGCATCGGTCTCGATGTCGCCGGCCAGCACCTTGAGCAGGGTCGATTTACCGCTGCCGTTGCGGCCGACCAGACAGACCTTCTCGCCTTTGGCCACCGCCATGGTGACGCCGGTGAACAGCGGCTTGCCGCCGAAGGTGATGTGGACGTCGCGCAGGGCGAGGACGGGGGGGGGAGCCATGTTATGCGTTCACCCTCATCCATTCGGCGGGCCAGGGCCGGATGCGCGTCTCACCGGCGTTCAGGCCGTCGCGCCTTGCCTGTTTGAGATGCTCCAATCGCACCAGGGCAAGGCCGACGTCGCCGCAGGACGAGCGCATCTCGCCGGCGTCCTGCTCGCCCAGCATCAGCGGCGTGCCCGCCGCCGGCGCCGGGCCGTCCAGATGCACCGGCATCAGCCGCTTCTTCACCAGGCCACGATACTTGGTCCGCGCCGTCAGCTCCTGGCCCATGTAGCAGCCTTTCTGGAAATCGACGCCGTTCAACTCCTCGAAACCGTTCTCCAGCAGGAGGGCCTTGTCCACGGTCATGTCGCGGCTGCCGTCGGGCAGGCCCAAGGAGATGCGCAGGCGGTCGTAATCGTCGGGGGACCCGGCGGCGAATCCCGCCTCCGCCAGCACCCGCTCGGCGCCATCCAGCGGCAGGATCGCCCGCAGCCCCGCCTGCGGCAGTCGTGGGTCGACGAAGGCGATCCCGCCGCCGAAGCTCCGCGCCGCACCCGGTTCCATCAGGCCCAGATCGTCGCCGAGCAAGGCGAAAACGCCGAATTCCGGAGCGGCACCGACGGTCACCTTGGCGCGCAGCTTGTACAGCGACAGGCGCTTGCGCAAATCCTCGGCACGCTCGGCGGCCTCGCAATCGAGCAGGAAACGGTCTGCCTGCTCGACCAGGAACAAGTCGTGCAGGAACTTTCCCTGGGGGGTGAGGAACGCCGACCAGATGGCGCGCTCGCCCGTTGCCCTGGCGACGTCGTTCGACACCAGCCCTTGAAGAAACGTGCGGCGGTCGTCACCGGCGACGGCGAGCACGCCGCGATGGGCAAGGCGGACGGCGAGGGCAGGCGCCATGGCGAGATCCTTCTGCGTTCTTGGTGCGAGGAAGGTAGGGAAACTTCCCCGTTGCCCGCAAGGGCCTCGCGCTATGGTGTTCCGCGAGCGGCGGACGTATAAGCTGCGGGCATGCGCGTGACACTCTTCGACGACTCGATTCCGTTCGACGCCTACATGCCGGGCGGGCAGCCGCTGGGCGGGGCCGAAAAGGCCTTTGCCAGCCTGCCGGGCGCGCTGGCGCGGCGCGGCCATCAGGTGACGGTGTTCAATCGCTGCCGTTACCGGATGAGCATCGAGGGCGCGCAGTGGGAGGCCTGGGACGCCGAGCGGCCGTTGCAGACCGACGTGCTCATCGCCTTCCGCAAGCCGCCGCTGCTGACCGCCGTGCGTCAGGTGGGCCGACGCGTATTGTGGCTGGCCGCCCCGGCCGGGTATCTGCAGCACCCCGCCAACCGCCGGATTCTCGACGACACCGCCCCGGACCTGGTGTTCTTCGGTTTCACCCACCACGCCACCTGGGCGGGGGGCAAGCTGCGGGCTTCGGTGATCCCGCCCGGGCTGCGCCCCGACTACATGGCCGAGGAACCGACGCGGCCGGCCGGGGTGCCGCGCGCCATCGTCACCACGCATCCGCTGCACGGCCTCGACTGGCTGCTGCGGCTGTGGTGCGAGCGCATCCACCCGGCCTGCCCGGAGGCCGAGCTGCACGTCTATTCGATGGCGCTCGACAAGGCTCAACTCGGCGGCGAGTGCGCCCAGCCGCTGAAGCCGGTGCTGGCCCAGGCGCTGGCGGCGCGTGAGCGGGGGGTGACGATTCTCCGCCCCAAGGGCGACCTCGGCATGGCCGCCGATTATCGCGCGGCGCGCGTCCATCTCTATCCCGGCCACGCCGACGACATGGCCTGCTTCACCCTGATGGAGAGCCAGGCCTGCGGCCTGCCGGCGGTGGCGCGGCCCTTGGGCGCCGTGCGCGAGCGCGTCCGCGATGGCGAGACCGGCTATGTGGTTCCCGATGACGACGCCTTCGCCAACGTCGCCGTTCAGTTGTTGACCAACGACGAGATGTTCTGGAGCCTGAACCAGGGCGCACATGCCAGCCAGCGCGAGCGCGGCTGGGACGCCGTCGCCGCCGATTTCGAGGTCCTGTTCGCGGGGGGCGGGCCATGAGCCGCGTGCGCGTGCTGCAGATGATGGCCGGGGCCGAATTCGGCGGCGGCGAGATGCAGTTCATCGACACCTGCGCCGCGCTGCATGAGGCGGGGCTGGAGCAGTTGGTCATCACCCGCGACAATCCCTTGCGGGTGGAACGGCTGAAGGCCGCTGGCCTTTCCTATCGGATCAACGCCTTCGCCAGCTTCCCGCCGCTGGCGACGCGTTTCGCCATTGCCAGCGCCATCCGCCGATTCCGCCCCCATGTCGTCCAGGCGTGGATGGGCCGCGCCGCCACCTTTGCCACCGATCCCCGCACCGTGCGCGTCGGCTGGTTCGGTGGCTACCATGATCTCAAGCGGTTCCGTCACCTCGACTACTTCGTCAGCATCACCAAGGACATCGTTCGGCATATCGCCGAGGCGGGCGTGCCGGCCGAGCGCATCCGCCTCATCCACCAGTTCTCGGACATCAAGCCCGCCGTGCCCATCGACCGTGCCGCCTTGGGTATTCCCGAGGGCGCTCCGCTGCTGCTTGCCCTGGCGCGGCTCCATCCGCGCAAAGCCCTCGACGTGCTGATCAAGGCGGTGCACGGCCTGCCGGGCGTTTATTTGTGGATCGCAGGCGAGGGCGAACTGCGCGGCGAGCTCGAGGCGCTGATCCAGCGCCTTGGCCTGGCCGATCGGGTCAAGCTGCTGGGATGGCGCACCGACAGCGCGGCGCTGCTCGAAGCTGCCGACGTCTTCGTGGTGCCGTCGCGGTTCGAGCCCTTCGGCATCGTCATGCTGGAAGCGTGGGCGCTGCGCCGCCCCATCGTCGCCGCCGCCAGCGCCGGGCCGCGCGACTACATCCGCCACGACGAGAACGGGCTGTTGTGTGCCATCGACGACGTCCAGGGCCTGCGCGACCAGATTGCACGCTGCCTGGCCGATCCCGAGTTGCGCCGGCGCCTGACCGAGAACGGCATCGTCGACTATAGGACCCAGTTCACCAAGGACGTGCTGGTGCGCAGCTACCTCGACTTCTACGAGGAGATCGTGGCTCGGCGCGCGGAGCGGGGCGGCTGATGGCCGATATCCTCGTCATCAAGCTCAGCGCCCTCGGCGATTTCATCATGGCCAGCGGCTGCTTCAAGGCCATCCGCCGGCGCCACGCCGGAGATCGTGTCGTGCTGTTGACGACGGCGCCTTATGCCGCGCTGGGCCGCGCCTGTCCGTACTTCGACGAGGTGGTGGTCGATGCCCGGCCGCGGCCGTGGCAGGTCGCGGCGTGGCTGCGGTTGATGTTGAACCTGCGCCGCCATCGCTTTGCCCGCGTCTACGATCTCCAGCGCAAGCAGCGCACCGCGACCCTCTACCGCGCGCTGAAATTTGGCCGCCGCGATCTCGAATGGTCGGGGGTGGTGGCCGGCTGCTCCCACTATGTCCCGGACTTGGTTGCCGAGAACAGCCATATCGTCGACAAACTTGCCGGTCAGTTGCGCGCGGCCGGCATGGCTGAAGTGCCGCCTTTGGATGTTTCCTGGCTTGGCGGCGGAGAGATGGCGGCGTCGGTGGCCGATCCGTTCGCGCTGCTCACCGTCGGCACCGCGCCGTCGCGCCCCGAGAAACTGGCGCCGCCGGCCCTCTACGGCGCGGTGGCGCGGTCGCTGGTGGGGCAGGGGATCACGCCGGTGCTGGTCGGCACGGCCGCCGATGCCGCCATCATCGATGCGGTCGTCGCCGAGTGCCCGCAGGCACTAAATCTGTGTGGCCGCACCGATTTCGCCGACCTGGCCGATCTCGGCCGGCGCGCGGTGGTGGCGGTGGGCAACGACACCGGCCCGATGCACCTGTTCAGCGCCACCGGCTGCCCGGTGGTGGTGCTGTTCTCCAATGGCTCCGACCCCGACCGGGTGCAGCCACGCGGTCCCGTCGTCGAGGTGTTGCGCCGCGCCAATCTCGCCGAACTGCCGGCGACCGAGGCCGAGGCGGCCATCGCGAGGATTCGCCGGAAGGCTCCTGCCAGGGAACGGGCACAATGACCCCGTTTGTTGGACCCACGGCCGCTGCGGCAACATGGACGTCGCGGGTACCGCTGCCCGGAACCATTCTCGCCGCTTTCGCCGCCGTGGCGCCGCTGCTGCCGTTGTTCGCCCAGCGCGCCATGGTGGTGCTGCTGTCGCTGTTTGCGCTGGCGGCGCTCGGCGCTCATCTGGCCTTACGTCGCCCGCTGCGCATGACCGGCGGCCGCGCGCTGTTCATCACCGGTGGCGTCGTGGTCATGGTTGGCGCGCTATCGGCCATCTGGGCCTTGGACGCTGGCCCTGCGCTCAAGCAGGCGGGGCAGATACTTGGTGCTCTGGTCTGTATTGGTGTCCTGTGGCCGGTGGTGAAGGCGCTGTCCGCCACCGAGCGTTGCCGCTTGGGCGATGCACTGGTCTTTGGCCTCGTCCTCGCCATGCTCGTCGCGGGGGTGAATGCCGCTCTCGACCTGCCGCTTCATCGCCTGCTCAACGGCATACCGGCCGAGCAGGCGGTGCCGCGGCATCTGATGAACAAGGGCATCATCACCGCCGTGCTGCTGTGCTGGCCGGCGGCGTTGGCCTTGTGGCTGTCGGGGCGGCGCGGTTGGGCGGCGGTGATGCCACTGGCCATGGCCGCCCTGGTGCTGCCTCTCGACACGCAGACCGCCAGTTTCGCCATGCTGTGTGCGATCGTCGCCGCCGCGTTGCTGGCCGCCATCGGCCGCCCGTGGCTGCGGATCATGGCGGCGGGGCTCGTGCTGCTCGTCTTCCTGCAGCCGGTGGTCGTGGCGAGCCTGGCGGCGGCGGGCGGGGTCGACGCAGACTGGATGCCTTCGTCCTTCCGCCACCGGGTATTCATCTGGGATTTCGTCGCCCAGCGCATCGCCGAGCGGCCGCTGCTCGGCTGGGGCCTGGAGGCCAGCCGGATCATCCCCGATTTCGGCGTGGAACCTCCGTTCGGCTATCGCTCGGTGATCCCGGTTCATCCGCACAACACCTTCCTGCAGGTGTGGCTGGAGATGGGGCTGGTCGGCATGGTCCCTGTGTTGATCCTGGTATTGCTGCCGCTGCGGGCCATCGCTGGCTTGGCGTCCGCCCCGCGCGCCCTTGCCGGCGGGGCCTGGGCGGCGGCCGTCGCGGCGGCTTTGCCCGGCTACGGCGCCGGTCAGAGCTGGTGGCTGTTCACCATCGTGGCCCAGGTGATGCTGGTCATGGCCGTCTTAAGGCCGACAAACGAGGCGAGGTCGCAATGAGCGAGACGTTCGACATCATCTTCCGTGGCGGCTCGGTGGTCACCCCTGCCGGCACCAGCATGGCCGACGTCGCTGCCAAGGACGGCCGCATCGCCGCCATCGGCGATCTCGGCACGGCCACGGCGGCGGACGTGGTCGACTGCCAGGGTTTGCACGTGCTGCCCGGCGTCATCGACAGCCAGGTGCATTTCCGCGAGCCCGGCCTCGAGCACAAGGAGGACCTGGCCACCGGCACGGCGGCGGCGGCCCTGGGCGGCGTCACCGCCATCTTCGAGATGCCGAACACCAAGCCGGGCACCACCACGGCCGAGGCCATCGCCGACAAGGTGAGCCGCGCCAAGGGGCGGTGCTGGGTCGATCATGCCTTCTTCCTCGGCGCCACCGCCGACAATGTCGAGCATCTGGCCGAGTGGGAACGCATGCCCGGTTGCGCCGGCGTCAAGATCTTCATGGGCTCGTCGACCGGCGACCTCCTGGTCGACGACGAAACGGCGCTGCGCCGCGCCCTGGCGTCGGGCCACCGCCGCGTCGCCGTTCACTGCGAGGATGAGGGACGCCTGCGCCAGCGCCGCAGCCTGGTCGAGGGCGGTGCTGCGCCGGCCATGCATCCCGAATGGCGCGACGCCGAGACGGCGCGGCTTGCGACCGAGCGGCTGTTGCGGCTGGCCGAGGCGGCGCGTCGACGGGTGCATGTGCTACACGTCACCAGCGCCGAAGAGATGGCGCTGTTGCGCCGTCACAAGGCCGTCGCCACGGTCGAGGTGACGCCACAGCACCTGACCCTGGCCGCGCCCGAGTGCTACGAGCGGCTGGGCACCTATGCGCAGATGAACCCGCCGATCCGCGACGAGCGCCACCGCGCGGCCCTGTGGCAGGCGCTGGCCGACGGCGTGGTCGACGTCATCGGTTCGGACCACGCGCCGCATACGCGCGAGGAGAAGGACAAGCCCTATCCGCAAAGCCCCTCGGGCATGCCTGGCGTCCAGACGCTGGTGCCGGTGATGCTCGATCATGTTGCGGCCGGCCGCCTCAGCCTGCAGCGCTTCGTCGACCTGACCAGCGCCGGCCCGGCGCGGGTGTTCGGCATCGCCGGCAAGGGCCGCATCGCCGCCGGCTATGATGCCGATCTCACCATCGTCGATCTCGCCGCGCAGCGGCGCATCACCAACATGTGGATCGCCAGCCGCTGCGGCTGGACGCCCTTCGACGGCATGAAGGTGATGGGCTGGCCGATCATGACGGTGGTGCGCGGGCGCGTCGTCATGCGCGACGACCAACTGCTGGGCGACCCCGCCGGCAGCCCCGTGCGCTTCCTCGAGGCGCTGTAGCCCCGGACCCCAGGCTCCGCCTTTTTCCGCGTCACCCCCGCGAAAGAGCCTGTGAAGAAACGCCCCCCTGTTCGTCATTCCCGCGAAAGCGGGAATCCATTCCGCCGCGGTGCCTCAGCGGGGCGCGCGCGCTCAGGAATGGCCTCCCGCTTCCGCGGGGGCGACGAGGGGGAGGGGATCGCGAATATGAATGAACAGGAATGCACACGAGCAGATGAACCTCATTCGTGTTCATTCGCGGCTATTCGTGTGCATCCGTGTCTCCTGGTGATGACCGTCGGGTGAGGGCACCATTATGACACCCATTGGCAGCCAATCCCGGCCGGAAGCGCGGATCTCCAGGTCCGCAACCGCGAGATGCGGAGCGGGAGCTCCGCGCTCCAAGGCCAAAGGCGAAAAAGCCCCCCTGTTCGTCATTCCCGCGAAAGCGGGAATCCATTCCGCCGTCGCGCCTCAGCGGGGCGCGCGCGCTCAGGAATGGCCCCCCGCTTCCGCGGGGGGGGGGACGACTAAGGACGGATGGCGGCATTTCTTCAAAAACTCGAAAGCGGGGGCCCATGAACACCGGCTTCGCCGATTTCGCCGGGGCCTGAGTCAATGGATTCCCGCTTTCACGTCGCTTTCGCGGGAATGAAGGAGGGCGGCGCTATCCGCCGGTCGTTGCTGAATATGCGACGCCTGCACATATCCCCCAGGTGCTCCGCGCCGGAGGGGGGAATGGACGAGTTCCTGTTGTACGTCGCCGTGGGCTTCGCCGCGCAGATCATCGACGGCGCCATCGGCATGGCCTACGGAATTAGCGGAACCACCGTGCTGTTGGGCTTCGGCGTTCCTCCCGCGACCGCCAGCGCCTGTATCCACGCAGCGGAGATATTCACGACAGGCGTCTCGGGCTTCAGCCATTGGCGTATGGGCAATGTGAAGGTCGAATTCCTGTGGCGACTGGTATTCCCGGGCATGGTAGGGGGCGTGGTCGGTGCCTACGCCCTGGCCAACCTCGAAGGGGACGTGGTGCGGCCCTATGTCAGCATCTACCTGTTGCTGATGGGCCTCGTCATTCTGTGGCGGGCTTGGCGCCGGCCCGCGCCCAAGGCGCATCCGCCGCGCTATCTGCCGGTGCTCGGGGTCAGCGGCGGCGTGCTTGACGCCATAGGTGGCGGCGGCTGGGGGACCATGGTGACCTCGAGCCTGGTCGGGCACGGCACCGCCCCGCGCTTTGCTGTCGGTACCGCCAATCTCGCCGAGTTCTTCGTCACGACGGTCATCACCGGAACCTTCGTCCTGACCATCGGCCTCGATCTGTGGCCGATCATCGCCGGCCTGCTGCTGGGCGGCGTCGTCGCCGCGCCGCTGGCGGCCTTCGCCGCCAGCCGGCTTCCCGACCGGCCGATGATGATCCTGGTGGGAAGCGTCGTCATCTTGTTGAGTATGCGCACCCTGTTGCAGGCCTTCACCTGAGGTCATGCTGACCGAGGATGGCGCCTTTGCTATGATCGCCATCACCGGCGAGGGAGATGTTCATGAACGGGCAGTTCAAGGCGCTGATCCTGGACGAGACGGAGGGCAGGGTCAGCTCGGCGATCCGCGAGATCACCGAGGCCGAGCTTCCGCCCGGCGACGTGGTCGTACGCGTCGAGTGTTCCACCATCAACTACAAGGACGGCCTGATCCTGGGCGGGCTGGGCAAGCTGGTGCGCCAGTACCCGCACGTGCCCGGCATCGATTTCGCCGGCACTGTCGAAAGTTCGGCATCGCCCACCTGGATGCCCGGTGACCAGGTGATCCTGACCGGCTGGCGGGTCGGCGAGACCCGCTGGGGCGGCTATGCGCAGAAGGCGCGGGTGAAGGCCGAGTGGCTGGTGCCATTGCCGCAGGGGATGTCGATCAAGCAGGCCATGGCCATCGGCACCGCGGGCTTCACCGCAATGCTGTCGGTATTGGCGTTGGAGGACCACGGCATCGCGCCGTCGTCGGGGCCGGTGCTGATCACCGGCGGCGCCGGCGGCCTGGGCAGCGTCGCCATCGCCGTTCTGGCGCGGCTCGGCTACGAAGTCGCCGCCTCGACCGGCCGGCCGGAGACGCACGACTACCTGAAGCGGCTGGGCGCCAGCCTGATCGTCGACCGCGCCGAGTTGGCCGAGCCATCCAGCCGGCCGTTGCTCAGCGAGCGCTGGGCCGCCTGCATCGATGCCGTCGGCGGCCATACCCTGGCCGCCGTGCTGCCGCAGATGAAATACCACGGCGTCGTCGCGAGTTGCGGCAACGCCGGCGGCATCGAGCTGCCGACCACCGTCTTGCCCTTCATCCTGCGCGGCGTCGCCCTGCTCGGCATCGATTCGGCCATGTGCCCGATCGAGCGGCGACGCCAGGCGTGGTCGCGGCTGGCAACGGATCTGCCCTTCGATCTGCTCGACGCCATGACCGAGACGGCTTCCCTGGCCGAAGTTCCTGCGCTCGGCAAGCGCATCCTCAAAGGGGATGTGCGGGGCAGGGTGGTCATAGACGTGAATGCCTGATGGCCCGACGGCCGGCTGCGCCGTAGCCGCGACTGGTGCATCATCGGGAAATGCGACGTCACGTTGGTCTTCTCCTCCGCCACCTCGTCGCCCTCGGCGCCGCCGGCCTCGTGCCCGGCTGCGCCGGGGATGAGGTCGACGAGCGTTTCGTCGGCGTCTATTGCTACGCCTCCTTGGCCGCGCCGAGCTGCTACACCCGGCCGCTGGCTCCCGATTACGACCGGCTCCTCGGCTATTCCGGGCCGGCGCCGCGGCCCTTGCCCGATCGGCTCCTGGGCGAGGCGGTGCCCATGCCGCCGCAGGCGGACGCCACGGCTACCAGCCCTCAGCCCGAAGTCCCCCAGCCGCTGGAACTACACCCGTGAACCGGCCGTGATGAACCACAGGTTTAGCGTCACTCCCGCGAAAGCGGGAGTCCATTCCTGAGGCCTGCGGACTGGATGCCCGCTTTCGCGGGCATGACGGGTGCTCCGTGCCGCCTCTGTGTCTCTGTGCCTCTGTGGTTAGAGCCCCGGTCGCGTGTCGCGATGGCGGGCCGTTCGCTGCGCCGCCAGATGCGCGCGGCCACTTGTCCGGACGATTGCGGTGCGCTATTGTCCGAACAATGCCCGAACGCCCCGACACCCGCTACGCCGCCGTCGAGCGCCAACTGCTGGCCGAGCTGGCGGTGGGGCGCTATCCGGTGGGTGGCCGCTTCCCCACGGAAATGGAGCTGTGCGCCCGCTTCGCCGTGTCGCGCCACACGGTGCGGGAGGCCTTGCGCCGGCTCAGTGAGATGGGCCTGCTCGAGCGCCATCAGGGGGCGGGCACCCTGGTCCGCGCCGTAGCCAAGCCGGCCGGCTACGTGCAGTCGGTGGCCTCGCTCGACGAACTCTATCAGTATGCCGTCGACACCCGCCTCGAGCTCGATCGGGTGGCGCCGGTGACCGTGCGCGGCGCGCTGTCCGAGGCTATGGGCTGTGCCGACGACAGCCGCTGGTTGCGCTTCGAAGGCCTGCGCGTTTCCCGCGACGGCGGTCATCCGGTGTGCTGGACCCAGATCTATCTGGCCGAGTCGTTGGAAGGGCTGCGCGATCGGATCGGCGGCGAGGTGACGCCGGTGCATGTGATGATCGAGGAAGCCGGCCACAGCATCCGCCGGGTCGAGCAGGACCTGGGGGCGGTGATCATTCCGGCGGCGGTGGCCGAACGTCTGGCGGTCGCGCCCGACACGGCCGGCCTGCAGATCATCCGCCGCTACCTCGGGGCTGACGACCAGCCGCTCGAGGTGACGTTCAGCATTCATCCCGCCGCGCGCATGCGCTACCGCATGACGCTGCGGCGCGAATGACCATCAAGCCGCGCCGGCAATTTCGGCTTGACCATGCCAAGCCCGGTCGTCTAGATGTCCGTACAAATTTCTTTCGGTGAGGGAGGGGCGATGAAGGTCCTGGTCGCGGTCAAGCGGGTCGTCGATTACAACGTCAAGATCCGCGTCAAGGCGGACAACTCGGGCGTCGAGACGGCCAACGTCAAGTTCTCGATGAACCCCTTCGACGAGATCGCCGTCGAGGAGGCGGTGCGGCTCAAGGAAAAGGGCGTCGCCTCGGAAGTGGTGACGGTGTCGCTGGGCGCCGCCGCCTGCCAGGAGACCATCCGCACCGCCCTGGCCATGGGCGCCGACCGCGGCATCCACGTCGCTTCCGACGCCGAGCTGCAGCCCCTCGCGGTGGCCAAGCTGC
>JAKFEE010000008.1:0-74658 GCA_036675815.1 Rhodospirillaceae bacterium | reverse complement strand
CGTCAACACCCTCCGCGCCGATGGTACTGTGTCTCAAGGCACGGGAGAGTAGGTCGTCGCCAGGTCTTCCAAACGCGCAACACCCCGAGGCCCATCAGGAAAAGCCGTTCACGATCACGACACACCCACACACACGAACCCCCGCGGGGTGGAGCAGCCCGGTAGCTCGTCAGGCTCATAACCTGAAGGTCGTCGGTTCAAATCCGGCCCCCGCAACCAAGACGTCGACAAGCCCTTGGCTCTTCCCCGAGCCAAGGGCTTTTTCGCGCCCGGCGGCGGGCGATTTGTTCGTTGCTCCAACGGTTGCGCTTGGCAATGATAGTGCGCGTGCGCAGCGCCAGGAGAGAGCATGGACCAGGATAGCTATCTGCGGCCCGGCCGCTTCATCGAGAGCGACGACCCGGCCATCGTCGCCTTCGCTCACGCCGCCGCCGGCGGGCGCCGCGGCCGCGATGCCGCCACCGCCCTTTATTACGCGGTGCGCGACGGCATCCGCTACAGCCCCTATCGCAATTTCGGCCGGCCCGAGAGCTACTCGGCCAAGGCCTGCCTGGACCAGAAGCTGGGCTTCTGCGTGCCCAAGGCGGCATTGCTCGCCGCCTGCGCCCGCACCGTCGACCTGCCGGCGCGCGTGGGCTTCGCCGACGTGCGCAACCACCTGTCGACGCCACGCCTCACCGAGTTGAACGGCGGCGACGTGTTCTACTGGCATGCCTACACCGAGCTCCTGCTCGAGGACGGCTGGGTGAAGGCGACGCCGGCCTTCGATCTGGCGCTGTGCGAGCGCTTCGGGGTGAAGCCGCTGGAGTTCGACGGGCGCAGCGATTCGGTGTTCCATCCCTTCGATGCCCGCAACCGTCGCCACATGGAATACGTCAACGACCGCGGCCCGTTCGCCGACGTGCCGTTCGACGCCATCGTCGCCACCCTGGGCGAAACCAGCCCGCGGCTGCTCACCGACGAGCCGCTGAGCCACAATCCCGTGATGTAGCAGCGGTCCCGCCGACGCGGCGACCGGAAGCGGGCCTATACCGTCTTGTCCAGGCCGGTGGCGCCGTAGAGCCAGGCGATGCGGTCGTAATGGTCGTCGCGGCTGGACGAGCCAAGGATGGCGTCGCGCAACGCCGCCTTGCCGCCGGCCCTCGGCGAGGGCCGCGGCCGGCCTGAGCGTGGCCGTGGTCCCCGCGGTCTACGTGGTGATGAACTTCGCCCTGGCGTGGTGGGCCGCCGCCGAGCAGCGCTGACACCGACGCGCCCGCAAGTGACTTGCGGGCGCCGTTTCGGCTCCTACCGCCGAGGAGGTGCTCCGTGTCGGCGACGCCCGTCGATTCAGGCGGCGCGGATGTGATCGAGGAACCGCTCGACCTCGCCATGCAGCCGCTGCGCCTCCTGTGCCAGCTTGCCGGCGTTGGCGAGCACCTGATTGGCGGCGCCGCCAGTCTCGGTGGCGGCCTGCAGGACAGCGGCGATGTTGGCCGATACTTCACCTGTCCCGGCTGCCGCCTGCTGGATGTTGCGGGCGATCTCCTGGGTGGCGGCGCCTTGTTGCTCGACCGCCGAGGCAATGGTGGTGGCGATCTCGGCGATCTTCGAAATGACGTCGCTGATGCCCTCGATCGCCGTCACCGATTTGCCGGTCTCCGACTGCATCGCCCCGATCTGGGCGGTGATTTCCTCGGTGGCCTTGGCGGTTTGGCTGGCCAGGTTCTTCACCTCGGAAGCCACCACGGCGAAGCCCTTGCCGGCCTCGCCGGCGCGCGCCGCCTCGATGGTGGCGTTGAGCGCCAGCAGGTTGGTCTGGTTGGCGATGTCGGTGATCAGGCTGACCACATCGCCGATGCGCTGCGCCCCTTCGGCCAAGGCCCTGATCTGATCATTGGTGCGCGTCGCTTCCTCGACCGCATGGCCGGCGATGCGCGCCGATTCGGTGACCTGACGGCTGATCTCGGCGATCGAGCTGGACAGTTCCTCGGTGGCGCTGGCCACCGTCTGCACGTTGGCGGTTGCCTGATCGGAGGCGGCGGCGACCGTGGTGGATTGGCGCGACGTATCGTCGGCGGTCTGTGCCATGCCGCGGGCGGTTGTCTGCATGTCGGTGGCCGAGGAGGTGACGATGTCGACCACGCCACCGACGCTGGCCGAGAACCGATCGGCCAATTCCTGCATCGCCCGATGCTTCTCCTCGGCCGTGCGCCGCACCGCCTCCTGCTGCTCGGCCTGAAGTTGCGCCATCGCCAGGGCATTGTTCTTGAACACCTGCACGGCATCGGCCATGGCGCCGATCTCGTCGCGTCGGCCGAGGCCGGGAATGTCGACGGTGTTGTCGCCGGCGGCCAATGCGCGCATGGTTGCCGTCACTGCGATGATCGGCCGGGCGATGCCGCGGCCGATGAACCAGCCGAGGATCAACGCCACCACCGCGATGATCGCGACCGCGGCGTAGACCGTCGACGTCATCTGCTGCGAAATGCGCGTCTTCTCGGCCTTGGCTGCAGCTTGGCGATCCTTGACCCGCCCGGCGACGGTGTCGAGCAACGGCGCGACCTCGGCATGGATTTGCACCAGCCTTCGGCCGCCCTCGTTGCTCTGCTCGAGCGCTCCGGTCAGCGTCAGGAAGGCATCCTGGTAGGCGCCAAGCAGCTTGGCGATGGCCGCCTGATCCTCGGCGCCGATCCTCGAATTCGTCAGGCGCCCGGCGAAGAACGTGGCCGCTTCCTTGAAGCGCTTGACGTATTTGGCGTCGTTTTGCGCGATGAAATCCTTTTCATGCTGGCGCATCTCCAACATCAGGATGCTCAGTTCGGGCTCGTAGAACGGCGCCAGGGCCTGCTCGATGGCCGTTGCGTCGGCGGCGAGCTCGGCGCGAACCCCGCTATTGGCATCGAGGCCGACGATCTTGCGCAGGGATCCGACCTCGACGAACTGGGCGCCATAGCGGCTGACTCCCTCCGCGGCGGCGGCGGCTTGCTTGCGGGCTTCCGCATCAATCAGGCGCCCGGCCAGGGCTTTTAAAGCATCCGCCGCCTTGCGGGCTTCCTCCGCATGCAACGCCAGATATTTTTCGTCGGCCTCTAAAATAAACGCCTTCTCATACTGGCGGGCGTGAAGAAGTCCTGCGGCAATATCGCCGCTCAGCTGCAGATTGGCGGTGGCGAGCTGATAATCGTGCTCGGCAGCAGATTGTTTCAGCATGCTGAAATAAAATATGGTGCCGATGAGCGCAAATCCGGCAACGGCAACAGCGCCAATAAAATTTACTTTTATGCCAATGGTCAGGCTGCTGAACAAACCAGAAGAAGCTTTGCCGCTCATTTAGTCACCCACAGGCCGTTGCGCAGAATCCAACATTACGCAATTCTTTAGCTGGCCATATTCGACCCGGATCGTTCTGGTGTCAACAGTTGGGCGCCCAAAGGAAATGCCCGCCAAGCCGAAGCTTCGCGGGCATTGCAGCGGCGCTGCCTGGCTCAGTTGTTCAGCGCCGACCACATGTCGCGATCGCGCTCGGCCGTCCAGATCTGCGGCCGGGTCACGCCGCGGGCCTCGTCGTAGGCACGGGCGACGTCGAAGGGCATGCAGTGCTCGTATATCACCCACTGGCCGTACTTGGCGTCCATCCGCGCCTTGGTGCGGTCGAAGGCCTCCTTCAGCGTCCAATCGTTGCGCTTGGCCTCCTGCGCGCAATCGAACAGGTCGGTGACGAAGGCCTGGGTCAGGCGCATCGCCTCTTCGCACTGCGCCGCCGTGGTCAGGGCATCGCCGCGCCCAGGCACCAGCTTCCCGGGCTTCAGCGCCCGCAGTGCATCGAGCGTCGCCGGCCAGTCGGCCAAATGGGCGTCGCCGGTGTAGGGTGTGGCGCCGTACTCGACCAGATCGCCCGAATACAGGACCTTCTCTTTGGGCATCCACACCACCGTATCGCCTTGGGTGTGACCCTTGCCGGGATGGAAGATCTCGACCTTGCGGTTGCCGAGATCGACGGTGAGCCGGCCGTCGAAGACGATAGTCGGCCAGGTCAGGCCGGGAATGGACTCGATGCCCTGGAACAGCCGCGGGAAGCGGCCGGCCTCGGATTCGTAGTCCTGCAGGCCGCGCTCGACGATCATGTCGTAGGTGCCGCGGCTGGCGATGATGTTTTCCGGCTCGTAAGCGGCGGCGCCCAGCACGCGTACGGCGTGATAGTGGCTGAGCACTACGTACTTGACCGGCTTGTCGGTGATCTCGCGGATCTTGGCCAGCACGCGGCGCGCCATCAGCGGCGTGGCCTGGGTGTCGACGACCATGACGCCGTCGTCGCCGATTATGACGCCGGTATTGGGGTCGCCCTCGGCGGTGTAGGCATAGGCGCCCTCGGCCAGCTTGGCGAAGGTCACCGTTTTTTCGCCGAGATCACCGGTGGATGCGAAGGTCTTGGTCACGGGGAATCCTCCTGGCGTGTTGTTGTTCGTATTCGGGATTACGCCGTCATGTCGGCGCGGGCGATGCACAGCGCTTCGGCCAGCGCCTCGGGGTCGCCGATGTGGTTGACGAGCAGCAGGATCAGCCGGGCGCTCATCTTCTGGACCTGCTCGTCCGACAGGTCGCGGTAGGCATCGATCAGCATCTCGTAGACGTCGTCGGGCCGGTCGAGATTGGGTTCGATGTTGAGTTTCATGGTCGGTCTCCCGGGTCACTGCCGGCAGGTGGCGCGATCGACGGCGGCGCGCACGCGCTCGGCGTCGAACTGCCGCATGCGGGCGCAGACGTGCTGGTCGGGGCGGATCAGGTAATAGGTGCCGGGCTTGCCGTCGTAGCGCTGGCCCAGCAGGCCCCTGGCATCGACCAGATCGCGGCCGACGACGATGGTCTCCACCGGCACCGGCGCGTCGGCCAGGGCGGCGAAGGCGCGTGCCGTGTCGGCCGCCATACCCTCGGCCGGCGGAAAATACAGCCCGACGAAGTGGTTGCCCAGGCGGTTGAGCAGCCAGCCGTGGCGACCGTCAGTGGTTATGGGCGCATCGGCGCAGGGGGCGCCGGGGATCATCTGGCCCGTAAACGGATCGGTGTCGGGCGTGTTGAGCGACGACTCGACATAGGTCGTCGGCGTCGACAGCCGGCCGCTGTTGACCAGGCGGCGCGCGAAGGGGCAGGTTTCGGCAAGGTCCAGTACGGCGTCGCGGAAGGCGCGCGAGATCGGGCTTTTTGGTGTGATGAAGTCGGTCGAGCAGGTGGAGTGGCCGATGTTCTCCTTGGCCGCCAGCACCCGTTCCTCGGAATAGCTGTCGAGGAGCGCCGGCGGCGCCTTGCCGTCCATGACCAGCTTCAGCTTCCAGATCAGGTTGTCGGTATCCTGCACGCCGGAATTGGCGCCGCGGGCGCCGAACGGCGAAACCTGGTGGGCGGAGTCGCCGACGAACAGCACGCGGCCGTGGTTGAACTTGTCGAGGCGCCGGCATTGGAAGGTGTAGACGCTCACCCATTCCAGCTCGAATTCGGTGTTCTCGCCCAGCATCGCCTTGAGGCGCGGGATGACGCGCTCGGGCTTCTTTTCCTCCTCGGGGTCGGCGTCCCAGCCCAGTTGGAAGTCGATGCGCCACACGTCGTCGGCCTGCATGTGCAGCAGCACCGACTGGTTGGGATGGAACGGCGGGTTGAACCAGAACCAGCGCTCGGGCGGGAAGTTGGCCTTCATCACCACGTCGGCGATGAGGAAGCGGTCCTGGAACACCTGGCCGAGGAAATCGAGGCCCAGCGCCTTGCGGGTGAAGCTGCGGGCGCCGTCAGCGGCGATCAGCCAGTCGCATTCGAGGTCGTAGACGCCGGCCGGCGTCTCCAGGCGCAGCAGCACATGATCGTCGCGCTGGTGCAGGCTGATGCCCTTCTCCTGCCAGCGGATCTCGATGCCCAGCGCCTGGCAGCGCTGGATCAGATAGTCCTCGAGGTAATATTGCTGCAGGTTGATGAAAGCCGGCGTCTTGTGGTCGGCCTCGGGCAGCAGGTCGAACTGGTAGACCTGGCGGTCGCCGCGGAACACCTTGCCGATCTTCCACACCACGCCCTTGTCGACCATCGGCTGGGCGGCCCCCAGGCGATCCCACACCTCCAGCGCCCGCTTGGCGTAGCACACGGCGCGCGAGCCGATACTGACCGTCATGCCCTGATTGATGACGACGACGGGGATGCCGTGGATGGCGCAATCGAGGGCCGCCGTCAGGCCCACCGGGCCGCCGCCCAGCACCACCACTGGCCGCCGCACCGTCTTGCCCGACTGCTGATCGGCCGAGGGGGCGAAGGGGAATTCCTTGTACTCATAGGTCTGCAACATCTTGGCCGAACCTCCCGGTTCTCTTTTGCTATTCGGCGTCCGGCTGCCGGTCGGGGCGGGCGGCAACGAAAGCCGACAGCGCCTCGCAGGCATCCGTGACGCGCCGTATCGTCGGATAGGGCGCGAGATCGACGTCGAAGCGGCGGGCGTTGAACACCTGCGGCACCAGGCAGGCGTCGGCCAACCCCGGCGTATCGCCGTGGCAGAAACGCCGGGTCTGCTCGCTTGCCGCCAGTTGCGCCTCGACCGCCTCGAAGCCCGCCACCACCCAATGGCGGTACCAGGTATTCTTCTGTTCGTCGCTCACGCCTAGCACCTGCGTCAGGTACTTCAGCACACGCAGGTTGTTGATCGGATGGATGTCGCAGGCCACCGCCAGGGCCAGCGCCCGCACCCGCGCCCGGCCGACGGCGTCCTTGGGCAGCAGCGGCGGCTCGGGGTGGGTTTCGTCGAGGTATTCCAGGATGGCCAGCGACTGGTTGAGATGGACCGCGCCATCCTCCAGCACCGGCACCAGCTTCTGCGGATTGAGGGCGGCGAACGGCTGCTTCAGATGCTCGCCGCCATCGCGCAGCAGGTGCACGCCGACATGCTCCCACGCCAGGCCCTTGAGATTGAGCCCGATGCGGACGCGATAGGCGGCCGAGGATCGGAAGTAGCCGTGGAGTTTCATCGCGCCCCCTCGTATCTGGCGACCTTCTGGTCGATGGCGCCGAAGATCGAGGCGCCATTTTGGTCCAACATCTCGATGCGCACGCGGTCGCCGAAGCGCATGAACGGCGTCTTCGGCGCGCCACTTTCGATGATCTCCAGCATGCGTCGCTCGGCCAGGCAGCTCGAGCCCTTGGAGCGGTCATAGTTCGAAATGGTGCCCGAGCCGACGATGGTGCCGGCGGCCAGGAACCGCGTCTTCGCCGCGTGTGCGATCAGCGTGGGGAAGTCGAAGGTCATGTCGACATGGCATTCGGGGGCACCAAAGCGCTCGCCGTTGAGCGAGGTCACCAGCGGCAGCGCCACCTTGGCGCCGTCCCAGGCGTCGCCCAGCTCGTCCGGTGTCACCGCCACCGGGGCGAAGCTGCTGGCCGGCTTGCTCTGCAGGAAGCCGAAGCCCTTGGCCAGCTCGGCCGGGATCAGGTTGCGCAGCGAGACGTCGTTGACCAGCATCAGCAGCTTGATGTGGCCGCCCGCCTGGGCGGGAGTCGCCGACATCGGCACGTCGTCGGTGATCACCGCCACCTCGGACTCGAAATCGATGCCCCAGTCCTCGCTGGCGGCGAGGACGTCGTCGCTGGCGCCGATGAAGCCGTCGGAGCAGCCCTGGTACATCAAGGGATCGGTCCAGAAGCTCGCCGGCATCTCGGCGCCGCGGGCCTTGCGCACCAGCTCCACGTGATTGACGTAGGCCGAGCCGTCGACCCACTGATAGGCGCGCGGCAGCGGCGCCGCCGCCCGCTGCGGCTCGAACGGCTCGACGCCGGCGGCGTCGCCGGCGTTCAGACGCTCGTAGACACGACGCAGCAGCGGCTCGGTGCGAGCCCAGTCGTCGAGGGCCGCCTGAAGGGTGCCGGCAATCTCCGGCACCCGCAGGCAGCGATGCAGGTCGCGCGAGACGACGGCAAGAATGCCGTCGCGCCCGCCGCCTTTCAGCGTCGCCAGCTTCATGGCTCAGCCCTTCGCCTTCCAGCTATCGATGTACTCGACCCACTCCACCCCGGCCGGCAGCTCGTGGACGTTGAGCAGGTCACGGCTGTCGACCATCACCGCCACCTCGTCGGTCTCCTTGCGGCTGTGCTGCTCGGCCGTCTTGAACGCCTTGGGATGCGGCCCGTGGGGGAAGCCGACCGGGTGGAAGGTGCACATGCCGGGATGGATGTTGTCGCGGCTGAAGAATTCGCCGCGGTGATAGAACAGGAATTCCTCGTAGTCGTCGTTGGAGTGGAAATAGGGCAGCTTGAGCGCGCCCGGATCGCTCTCGATCGGCCGCGGGGCGAAGGTGCAGATGACGACGCGGTTCGACAAGAACGTGGCGTGGGCCGATGGCGGTACGTGATAGCGCGCCGACATCAGCGGCCGGATGTCGCGCCAGTTGATGCGCACCGGCGCCAGATTGCCGTGCCAGCCGATGGTGTCGAGCGGGTTGAAGGGGAAGGTGACGGTGGTCAACTGGCCCTGGCGCTTGATGACGACGCGGGTCTCGCGCTCGTGCATCTGGTCCTTGTACGCCTCGTCGAGTTGCGGCGTGTCGAGCATCGCCGGGTCGAAGATGGCGTGGGCGCCCATGATCGCCTTTTCCGGCAGCTTGTAGGAATCGTTGGTGGCCTCGATCATCAGCACGGTGGTCGGCGACGCCGGCTCGAGGCGCCACTGGGTGCCGCGCGGCAGCACGATGTAGTCGCCGTCGCGATAGGCGAGGTGGCCGTAATCGCAGAACAAGTCGCCGCTGCCTTCGTGGAAGAACAGGCAGTCGTCGCCGTCGGCGTTGCGCACCAGATGGTCCATCTTGCCTTCGATCTTCCACAGGCGGACGGCGGTGACGGCGTTGGACAGCAGCGTCGTGGCGCCCCACGGGCTGCCGGTGAATTCCTTGAGCTTGGTGAGGTCGAAGGCGCGCGGCTTCAGCGGCCCGTCATAGCTGATCCAGTCGACCGGCGGATGCTTGGTATGGAGCTGCGTCGCCGGGCCGAAAAAGCCTTCGCGGCCGATCTCGCGCTCATAGGTGCCGGCGGGAAGATCGCAGTGGGCCTGGCGGGTGGCAGTGCCCTCGACCTTCGGAAAGCTGATCCAGTGTTTCATCTCCCTTGAGCTCCCATCTTGGGCCGTCTTTTGGCGACAGCGTTCGTGGCCTAGCCGCGGCGGATGCGCAGCGGTCGTAGCGACATTAGTTTCACTTGAAACCAACCGCAATTGGAATTCGTCGGCTTCTATACTTCAGTATAAGTCGTTGCGGATGTGCGGGTTTTTTGTTGCAAACGTAACTATCGCGTTTCAACAATGGGCAATCGCGCGACCGCCGGGAACACGGCGCCGCCTTGTAGAACGACTTGTAGAAAGAACTGTCTGGGAGGACACGATGAAGCGATTGCTCGCCGCCGGACTGGCGCTCTGTGCCGGCTGGGTCGTCACGCCGGCCATGGCGCAAACGATCGAACTCAAGCTCAGCCACTTCCTGCCGTCGACACACCCGTCGCATCGCGACTTCCTCGAGCCCTGGGCGCGGGAGCTCGAGGCGCGCACCAACGGCAAGGTCAAGGTGACGATTTTCCCGGCGGGCTCGGCGTTCGGCCATGTCGAGAAGCAGCTCGATCAGGTGCGGGCCGGCGTCGTCGACATCGCCCATGGCCTGACCGGCATCCCCCGCGGCCGCCTGCCGCGCACCACCATCATCGACATGCCGTTCCTGGTGAAGACCGCCGACGCCGCAAGCAAGACGCTGTGGGCGCTCTATCCGAAATGGCTGGCGCCGGAATACAAGGGCTTCAAGGTCCTGGCCCTGCATGCCCACAATGCCGGCCTCATCCATACCCGCGACAAACCCATCCGCACGATGGAGGATTTGAAGGGTTTGCGCCTGCGTTTCCCCAGCGTCGCCATTGCCATGATGGAGAAGCACCTGGGGGCGACGCCGGTGGGGCTGCCGCCGACGCAGGTCTATGAAAACCTGCAAAAAGGCGCCATCGACGGCACCGTGTTCCCCTACGATGCCATCAGCGGATTCAAGCTGCACGAGGTGCTCGGGCACCATCTCGATGCGCGCGTCTATACGACTTCCTTCTACTTCGTCATGAACGAGCGCAAGTACAACAGCCTGCCCGCCGACGTTCGCAAGGCGATCGACGACATCAGCGGCGACGTCCTGGTCGCCAAGTTCGGCGACTGGTGGAACAAATGGGACCAGCCCGGACTCGAGGCGATCAAGGCCAAGGGCAACCCCATCACCACCCTGGACGACGCCGAGCGTGCCAAGTGGCGTGAGGCCCTGCAGCCGGTGATCAAGGAGTATCTGGCCAGCCTGAAGGAGCAGGGGGTCGAGGACCCGGAAGGCCTCTATGCCGAGGCCCAGCGCCTCGTCTCGCAGTACGAGAAATAGTGGGGCCTGGCGTCGGCCCGATGGCCGGCCCCACCTTTCCGCGTTCGCGCCCGATAGGTTTCCGCCATGTCCTTGCTGTCCCAAATCACTCGCCTGGCCCATCGACTCAGCCGCTGGTTCGCCTGGTCCGGGGTCATCGTGCTCATGGCCGGTGTGTGCATCACCACCGCCGACGTGGCGCTGCGAAAGACCATCAATTTTTCGATCCCCGGTACCGTCGACATCACGCAGCTGACGGTCATGGTCTGCGCCTTCACCGCCATCCCCTACGCCTTTGCCACGCAGGGCCATGTCGCCGTGGCGATCCTGACCGAGCGCCTGTCGTCGGCCGGTCAGTTGGTCGCGCAACTGTGGGCGGCGCTGCTGTCGGCCGGCCTGATGGCCGCGGTGACCTGGTACGGCTCTGACACCGCCCTGCGCGAGTGGAGCTACGGCGACATGTCGCTCACCATCGGCATCCCCAAGATTTGGTATTGGCTGCCGCTCGTCGTAGGTTCGGCGCTGTCGACCCTGGTCTGCGTGCTGGCGGCCGCGCGCCATTTCGCCGCCCTGTTCTGCGGTGCCTCGACGGCCGAACTGCCGGCCGCCACCGCGATGACGGCGGAATAGGAGGCACAGCCATGTCCGCTCCCATCATGGGCCTCGTCGCCTTCGCCGCCATGCTCGTTCTCATCGGCCTGCGCGTGCCGGTCGCCGTCGCCATGGGCGTCATCGGCGCCGTCGGCGGCCTGGTGCTGAACGGGGCCGACAGCGTCGGCTTCATCCTCGGCTCGTCGCCGTTCCAGGCGGTGTTTCCCTATGGCCTGTCGGTCATACCGCTGTTCGTGATGATGGGCGTGTTCGCCGCCCACGCCGGCCTGTCGCGCGGCCTCTACGATGCCGTCGGCGCCTTCATCGGCCATCTCCGCGGCGGATTGGCCATGGCGACGGTCGGCTCCTGCGCCGCCTTCGGTGCCATCTGCGGCTCGAGCCTGGCCACGGCGGCGACCATGTGCCGCGTGGCGATGCCCGAGATGCGCCGCCGCGGCTACAACGACTCGCTATCGTCCGCCACCATCGCCGCCGGCGGCACGCTGGGCGTGCTCATCCCGCCCAGCGTCATCGCGGTGATCTATGCCCTGCTGACCGAACAGTCCATCGGCAAGATGTTCGCCGCATCGATGATCCCCGGTGTGCTCGCCGCGCTGCTGTACATGGCGGCCATTGCCGTCCAGACGCGGCTTAATCCGCGGCTGGCGCCGGCCGGAGATCATGTCGGCTGGGGCGAGCGGGTGCGCGCGGTCCTGCGCGTCTGGCAGGTGGCGCTGCTGTTCGTCGTCGTCATCGGCGGCATCTATGTCGGCTGGTTCTCGCCCACCGAGGCCGCCGCCATCGGCGCCTTCGGCGCCTTCGCCCTGGCGCTGGCCAAGGGCGCGATGAACCTCAAGGTGTTCAAGGCCTGTTTGAGCGAGACGGCCTCGACCAGCGGCATGATCTTCATGATCCTGATCGGCACCGAGCTGTTCAACTATTTCATCGAGACGACGACCCTGCCGCAGCTCCTGGTGCACTACGTCACCGACCTCGGCTGGCCGCCCCTGGCCATGGTGCTGATGATCGTCGTCTTCTACGTCATCCTCGGCTGCTTCATGGATGCCCTCTCCATGATCCTGCTCACCTTGCCCTTCGTCTATCCGCTGGCGTTGTCGCTGGGCCTCGATCCGATCTGGTTTGGCGTGCTCATCATCTCGGTGGTGGAGATCGGCCTGATCACGCCGCCGGTCGGGATGAATCTGTTCGTCATCATCGCCACCAGCCCCGGTCTGAGTATCGGGACGATCAGCCGTGGCGTCTTGCCCTTCCTTGCTGCAGACGCGACCCGCGTGGCGCTGATCATCGCCTTCCCGGCGCTGTCGCTGTGGCTTCCCTCCATGATCGAGTGAGTGTGCGATGCCCCCCCTTGAATGGAAGACATCCTACAGCGTCGGTGTCCCGCAGCTCGATCGGCAGCACAAGAGCCTGGTCGACCTGATCAACCGACTGCAGACGGCGGACCACGACGGCGATGTCATGCCCGAGGTGTTCGAGGCGCTGCGCGCCTATGTGCGGGACCATTTCCGCACCGAGGAAGTGTTGCTCGAACAGGCCGGCTATCTCGACTTGGCCGAGCACCGCCGCGAGCATCAGGTGTTCGTCGACTGGCTGAAGGCGGTGCAGTCCGCCTACGGCCTGGGCGGCGCCGCGTCGCTCCTGATCAACGACAGCGTGGTCGCCTTCCTCAAGAACTGGCTGGTCAGCCATATCCTGGTTTCGGACAAGGCGTATGCGTCGACATTGGCACGACTCCAACATTAACGCCCCGGTGCCCGACTTGCCCACCTCAGCCCCTCGCCCGTCGGCCCGGACGGCGGCGCGCACCCCGCGCCTCGAACTGGCCGAATTCTTCCCCCATCGCCTGTCGGTGACCCAGCTGCAGGTGAGCAAGGCGCTGGCCGATCTCTATGCCCAGCGTTTCCGGCTCAATCGCAACGAGTGGCGGGTGATGGCGGTGCTGGGTGCCGCCGCGCAACCCATGCCGGCCAACGATATCTGCGCCCAATCCAGCCTCGACAAGGTGCAGGTCAGTCGCGGCATCCAAAGCATGTTGACCCGCGGCCTGGTGTCGCGCCGGCATGACGATCTGGACCGCCGGCGCATCCTGGTGCGCCTGACGTCGCAGGGCGAGCGCGTCTATCGGCGCATCGTGCCCTTGGTGCTCGAGCGCGAGGCCGACCTGATGTCGGTGTTCAGCGACGAAGAACGGGCGATCTTCGACCACTATCTGGCGCGGTTGAAGGCCAGGGCCATTCAGTTGGCCGGCGACGCCACTGCCGAGAGTTCCGACTGACGCGGCTTCTACAGGTGGCTGCGCGCGATGTCGGCCCAATCGCCGGTGGATTCCAGGCGGAGATAATGCAGCCAGTGGCGCTTAGCCGGCGCCCAGTTGCCCGCTTGCTCATGACACAGCGCCAGATTGAAATGCGCATCCGCGAAATCCGGGGCGATGGCGATGGCCCGCTCCAGGCTGTGGATGGCGTCGATGACCTTGCCCAAATCGTCTTGCATGTGGGCAAGGTTGAACCATGCGTCGGCGAAGCGGGGAGCATGGGCCACGGCCTGGCGGTAGGCGTCCTCGGCTTCGGCCGTCTGCCTGGCGCGGCGCAGGACATTGCCCAGGTTGAACCACGCCTCGGCGTCGTCGGGACAAGAGGAGAGGGCATTGCGATAGGCGCCCACCGCCTCCGCGTGGCGGCCTTCGCCCTCGAGGCGCGCGGCCATGGTGAACCACTCGTCAAAGGCTGCCACGTACATCGATTGCCCCAGGTAATCAGCACCGTTCGGGGCGATGATGCCGCGGTAATCCTACGGATTTGCTAACCGGACTTCTTCTTGCGCTCGCGTCCCGCCGCCCGGCTGGGTGCCGGCGGCTTCTTGGCGGCGGTTTTCTTGGGCGCTGCGGCCGGCGCGCCGCCTTCCTGATCGAGGCTGCGCTTCAGCGCCTCCATGAGGTCGACGATGTCCGCGGTGGGCCGTTGTTCCATCAGTGCCGGCTCGCGGCCGGCGACCTTGGCGCGCACGATCTCCAAAACCTGCTCTTGAAAGCGGTCGGTGAAGGCTTCCGGTTCGAACGGCTTGGACATGCGCTCGATCAGCATGTCGCCGAGGGCGAGTTGATCGCCCTCGCTGACCTGAACGGGCACGTCTTCGAAATAGGCCGTGGGCTTACGCACCTCATGCGGATAGTTCAGCGTATTCATCAGCAGTCCGCGGTCATAGGCGCGCAAGGCGATGATCTTCTCCTTCCCCGCCAGCACCACGCGGCCGATGCCGGCGCGGCCGGACCGCTGCATCGCCTCGCGGAAGGTGGCGAAGGCATCGGCGGCGATACGGCCGTCGGGGGCAAGGTAGTAGGCAGCATCGAAATAGGTTGGCGGAATGTCGGCCACGGGCGAGAAATGGGCCAACTCGATCACCTTGCTCGTCTCCAGCCACACCTTCTCCAGGTCCTCCTCGTCCATGACGACGTGGCGGTTCTTCTCGTATTCGTAGCCCTTCACCACCTCGTCACGTTCGACGTGGCCGTGGATCGGGCAGGTCAACTCATAGCGGATGCGCTCGCCGCAATCCTTGTGCAACTGGTGAAAGGATACGCGGCTGGTCGAGGAGACGGCGTTGTAGAGCCGCACCGGGATCGTGACCAGCGAGATCTTGAGGTGTCCGGTCCAGGACGCGCGGAGAGCCATGGCACCTTTCGTGCTGTCGATGGGTTTCATGTGTGACCACGGCCGGGCGGAAACACCGGGGGCAGTCGAGGTAGGCAGTGAGCGGCCTCTCACCCTTTGCGCGTCCGGCGGGTGGCCCCTCCTATGGCAGAGGATGCAGAACGGATGCGGGCTTGGAGGTAGCATTGTCACGTGTTAGGCCAACAACGGGCGCGCATGGCCGCTGTTCGCGGTCATCCGTCGCAATTGGCCATTGATGCGGGATCGACGCGGCTAATGACGAACAGATCTCCGACCGATGTTTGCATCACTGTGGATGTGGAATTCAGTATCGGCGGCGCCTTCCGCGACCCTATCCGCAATCGCCCGGTCAGCATACAGGCAGCCGAATGTCGAATAGCCGGCCAGGAACATGGCCTCGGTTTCATTCTCGATGTGCTCGGCGACAACGCGTTGCAGGCCACGTTTTTCGTCGAGGCGCTGAACACCGCCTATTTCGGGCTCGAGCCTATGGGTGGCATCGCACGGCGGATACATGAGGCCGGGCATGACGTGCAACTTCATCTCCATCCGTGCTGGTCCTACTTCAAGCAGCCGGACTGGCAGCAGCGCTTGGCGGTGGCGCCGCCCAACGATGACTTTCCCGGGCGCGACCGCGATGAAGTTGCCGGCTTCATCCGCGACGGACTGGCCACCTTTGCCGCCTGGGGGGTGCCGCGCCCCATCGCCTTGCGCACCGGAGGCCTGCGCGTCGACGGGCAAGTCTATGACGTGATTGGGGATTTCGGGCTGCCGCTGTCGTCGAATATCGGCGTCGGCATCTACAGCCCGACCGAGCCCTTCCTGCACCTGGCGGGCGGCCGCCATCGCATCGGCCGCGTGCTCGAAGTGCCGGTACTGAGCTATGCGACGCGCCTGCGCGGTGCGACGCGGGCGCGTTGCCTGACGATCATGGCGAGTTCGACCCGCGAGATCGAGGCGCTGCTGTGGCAGGCGCGGCGCCAACAGGTCTCGCCGGTGGTCGTCCTCGTACATCCCTTCGACTTCGTCAAGAAGCGCGGCCTGGACTACCGCACCCTCGTGCCCAATCACGTGACCAAAGAACGCCTGATGGGCTTGTGCCGCTTTCTGCGCCGGCATCCCGACGACTTCGGTGCGGTGAGCTTCCGGGGAGGCGCCGAGCAATGGCTGGCGTCCTCGGTCTCCGCCAATCCGCGCCTCGGCGTGCCGTGGACCATTGAGGCCCGCCGCCTGATCGAGAACAAGCTGAACGAGTTGGCCTGGGGCTGATAGAATATCCAGCCATGGTAGTGACCTGTGGGTTAAATTGGAACAATTCCGGCTTGTCGCGGCTCGCCTGTCGGGCTATTCTCTGGGCTAAACCACGCCCCGAAGGAGAATGCATCAATGAGCGACGTCGCTTTGTACCCCAGTGTGCTTGTCGGTCGCCCCACCCCCGATTTCACCGCCAAGGCGATCATGGGGGACAACGAGATCAACGAGACCTTCAACTTGCACTCATACCTGAGCGGGTCGTACGGCATCGTCTTCTTCTATCCGCTGGATTTCACCTTCGTCTGCCCCTCCGAGATCCTGGCGCATGACCATCGCATGGCCGCCTTTGCCGATCGCAACACCAAGGTGGTGGCCGTGTCCGTCGATTCGCATTTCTCGCACCTCGCCTGGAAAAACACGCCGGTTGCGAAGGGCGGCCTCGGCAACGTGCAGTTCCCCATGGTGGCCGACCTCACCAAGTCGATCGCGCGCAGCTATGGTGTGCTCGTCGGCGACGCGGTGGCCTTGCGCGGCACCTTCCTCATCGATCGCGCCGGCATCGTCCGCCACCAGGTGGTCAATGACCTGCCGCTCGGCCGTAACGTCGACGAGGCGTTGCGCATGGTCGATGCCCTGCAGTTCCACGAGGAGCACGGCGAGGTCTGCCCGGCCGGTTGGCAGAAGGGGCAAAGCGGCATGACGGCGTCGCCCGACGGCGTCGCCCAATATCTGTCACGGCACGCCGACGCCCTATGATGGCATGGTGGCGGGAACGCCACCTTTATACCGCCACCTTTGACCCGAAGCCGGACGGCGGCTTGCCTGCGCCGTCCGGCTTTCTTAATGTTACGTCCGAAACGCGCGCTGGAGACGAGGGCAGCATGGCCAAGCATCACACCAAGGTTCTCATTCTGGGGTCGGGGCCGGCCGGCTGTACCGCTGCGATCTATGCCGCCCGGGCCAATCTCGAGCCGATTCTCGTCGCCGGGCTGCAGCCCGGCGGTCAATTGACCATCACCACCGATGTCGAGAACTTCCCCGGCTTTGCCGAGGCGGTGCAGGGGCCATGGCTGATGGAGCAGATGCAGCAGCAGGCCGAGCACGTCGGCACGCGCTTCATGAACGACACCATCGTCCGTGTCGACCTGTCGAAGCGGCCCTTCACCTGCTGGGGCGATTCGGGCGACGTCTACACCGGCGACACCCTGATCATCTGCACCGGCGCCTCGGCGCGCTGGCTGGGCCTGCCCAGCGAGGCCAAGTTCCAGGGCTTCGGCGTCTCGGCCTGCGCCACCTGCGACGGCTTTTTCTTCCGCGGCAAGGAGGTGGCGGTGGTGGGCGGCGGCAACTCGGCCGTCGAGGAAGCGATTTTCCTCACCAACTTCGCCAGTAAGGTCACCTTGATCCATCGTCGCGACGAACTGCGTGCCGAGAAGATCGCCCAGGAACGGCTGATGCGAAATCCCAAGATCGAGATGAGGTGGAACAGCGCCATCGATGAAATCCTGGGCACCGACAACCCGCCCGGTGTCACCGGCGTGCGCCTCGAGGACACCACGAGCGGCCAACTCTCCGAGATCAAGGTCGACGGCGTCTTCATCGCCATCGGCCACACCCCGAACACCGAACTGTTCAAGGGGCAGCTCGACATGGATGGCGAGGGCTATGTGCTCACCGCGCCCGGCTCGACCATCACGAACGTGCCCGGCGTCTTCGCCGCGGGCGACGTGCAGGACAAGATCTATCGGCAGGCGGTGACCGCTGCCGGGACCGGCTGCATGGCGGCACTGGAGGCGGATCGCTTCCTTGCGCATCATGGACACGAGACCGTGGCTGCGGCAGAGTAGCGGCAGGGCGGCACTGCCGAGGGGGCGACGGGCCGGGGGAAGCCGATGGACTGGGACAAGTTGCGGGTGTTTCATGCGGTCGCCGAGGCCGGAAGCTTCACCCATGCCGGCGAAAGCCTCAATCTCAGCCAGTCGGCGGTCAGCCGCCAGATCAGCGCCCTCGAGGAAAGCCTGAGGGTGCCGCTGTTCCACCGGCACGCCCGCGGCCTGATCCTGACCGAGCAGGGCGAGCTCCTGTTCCGCACCGCTCGCGAGGTCTTCGCCAAGCTGGCCATGACCGAGGCGCAGCTATCCGAGAGCAAGGACAGCCCGCAAGGGCCGCTGAAGGTCACCACCACCGTGGCCTTCGGATCGCTGTGGCTGACGCCGCGCATCCATGAGTTTCTCGAGCAGTATCCCGACATCCAGCTCACCATCGTGCTGAACGACGGCGAGCTCGACCTAGCCATGCGCGAGGCCGACGTCGCCATCCGCATGATGCCGCCGCGCCAGCCCGAACTGGTGCAGCGCCACATCGTCACCATGCATTATCATCTGTTCGCGGCGCCGGAATACCTGAAGAAGCACGGCATGCCGCAGGCGGTGGAGGACCTGGATCACCATGCCCTGGTCGTCTACGGCGAGGATGCCCGGGCGCCGGTGACCAACGTGAACTGGCTGCAGGAGATCGGCCGCCCGCCGGGGCAGCCGCGCAAGGCGGTGCTCAAGGTGAACAGCATCTATGGCATCATCCGCGCGGTGCAGACCGGGCTCGGCATTGCCGCCATTCCCGATTATCTCAGCCGCGACGTCAGTAACGTCGTCGAGGTGCTGCCGGAACTGCGCGGGCCGCGTTTCGATGCGTACTTCGTCTATCCCGAGGAACTGCGCCACTCGAAGCGCATCGCCGTGTTCCGCGATTTCCTCGTCCGCAAGATCGCCGAAAGCGGCATCCGCTGACGTAATGTAACCGGAGCGCGGAGCTCCAGCTCCGCCTGCACCTTGCGGAGCTGGAGCTCCGCGCTCCAGGTTCGACCTGTTCCTAACCTAGCTCAGCTTGGCGACCGCCTTGGCGATGCGGTTGCAGGCTTCCTTCAGCGCCTCGGTCGAGGTGGCGTAGGAGATGCGGAAATAGGGCGACAGGCCGAAGGCGGCGCCCTGCACCGCGGCCACGCCCTGGTCTTCCAGCAGGAAGGTGACGAAGTCGCCGTCGCTCTCGATCACCTTGCCGTCGGGGCGCTTCTTGCCGATGGCGCCGGCGCAGCTCGGATAGACATAGAAGGCGCCTTCCGGCTTGAGGCAGCTGATGCCGGGGATCTCGTTCAGCATCGCCACCACCATGTCGCGGCGCTGGCGGAACACCTCGGCGCGCTCGGCGATGAAGCCCTGCGACCCGTTCAGCGCCTCGACCGAGGCCGCCTGGCTGACCGAGGAGGTGTGGGTGGTCGACTGCGACTGGATCTTGCTGATGGCGTCGATCAGCGGCTTCGGCCCGGCGGCATAGCCGACGCGCCAGCCGGTCATGGCGTAGGACTTGGACACGCCGTTCATGGTCAGGGTGCGCTCGTACAGCTTCGGCTCGACCTGCGCCGGGGTGCAGAACTTGAAGCCGTCATAGACCAGGTGCTCGTACATGTCGTCGGCCATGACCCAGACATGCGGATGCTTGACCAGCACCTCGGTCAGCGCCTTCATCTCGTCCCAGGAATAGGCGGCGCCGGTGGGGTTGGACGGCGAGTTGAGGATCAGCCACTTGGTCTTGGGCGTGATCGCCTTTTCCAACTCGGCGGCCTGCAGCTTGAAGCTATTCTTTTCCTGGCACTCGACCACCACCGGCTTGCCTTCGGCCAACAGCACGATGTCGAGATAGGACACCCAGAAAGGTGCCGGGATGATCACCTCGTCGCCGGGATCCACGGTGGCCATGATGGCGTTGTAGATCACCTGCTTGCCGCCGCAGCCGACGGTGACCTGCTCGGGCGTGTAGTCGAGGCCGTTCTCGCGCTTGAACTTGGCGCAGATCGCCTTGCGCAACGCCATGGTGCCGTTCACCGGCGTGTACTTGGTCTCGCCGCGGTCGATGGCCGCCTTGGCCGCGGCCTTGATGTTGTCGGGCGTGTCGAAGTCAGGCTCGCCGGCGCCGAGGCCGATGATGTCGCGGCCCTGCGCCTTGAGCTCGGCGGCCATGTTGGTGACGGCCAGTGTCGGCGACGGCTTGATCAGCGACAAACGCGAGGCGATGAACGGCATGATGACCCTCGTACACGAAAAAACCGGCGCGACACTACGCCGCTGCCGCGGTGGAGGCAAGGCCTTGGCGCGTGCAGCTACGGGCTGGTGCCGGCCCGGCGGAATGCGCATATAATGCGCCCGAAAGCGAGTCGAGATGCAGCATCCCGTCCTGTTCGTGCCGCCGAAGCGGCCGCCGTTGCCCGGTGACGCGGGCTTCAAGCTGGTCAGCGAGTTCCAGCCGGCGGGCGACCAGCCCCAAGCCATCGCCGAACTCACCGCCGGCGTCACCTCCGGCGAACGCGACCAGGTGCTGCTCGGCGTCACCGGCTCGGGCAAGACCTTCACCATGGCCCATGTCATCGCCAATACCGGGCGTCCGGCGCTGGTGCTGGCGCCCAATAAGACGCTGGCGGCGCAGCTCTATGCCGAGATGAAGTCGTTCTTTCCCGACAACGCCGTCGAATACTTCGTCTCCTATTACGATTATTACCAGCCCGAGGCCTACGTTCCGCGCACCGACACCTATATCGAGAAGGATTCGGCGATCAACGAGCAGATCGACCGCATGCGCCACGCGGCGACGCGCGCCCTGCTCGAGCGCCGCGACGTCATTCTCGTCGCCTCGGTGTCGTGCATCTACGGCATCGGCTCGGTCGAGAGCTATTCGCGCATGACCATCCCGCTGCAGGCCGGCATGGAGATCGACCAGCGCATGCTGCTCAAGCAACTGGTCGAACTGCAGTACAAGCGCAACGATCAGGCCTTCGTCCGCGGCGCCTTCCGCGTGCGCGGCGATTGCATCGAGATCTTCCCGGCCCACTACGAGGATCGCGCCTGGCGGCTGTCGCTGTTCGGCGACGAGATCGAATCCATCGGCGAATTCGACCCCTTGACCGGCGAGAAGACCGCCAATCTCGCTGAGATCGTCGTCTATCCCAACAGCCACTACGTCACGCCGCGCCCGACCATCACCCAGGCGATCAAGGGCATCAAGCTGGAGCTGGCCGAACAGCTGCGCCGCTTCAACGACGACGGCAAGCTGTTGGAGGCGCAGCGGCTGGAACAGCGCACCAATTTCGACCTCGAGATGCTCGAGGCCACCGGCCACTGCAAGTCGATCGAGAACTATTCCCGCTATCTCACCGGCCGTGCGCCGGGCGAGCCGCCGCCGACGCTGTTCGAGTACCTGCCCGAGGATGCGCTGCTCATCGTCGATGAAAGCCACGTCACCGTGCCGCAGCTCGGCGGCATGTATCGCGGCGACTTCAATCGCAAGAGCTGCCTGTCCGAATTCGGCTTCCGCCTGCCGTCCTGCATCGACAACCGCCCGCTCAAATTCGAGGAATGGGAGGCGATGCGGCCGCAGACGGTCTATGTCTCGGCCACCCCCGGCAACTGGGAGATGGAGCGCGCCGGCGGCGTGTTCGTCGAGCAGGTGATCCGCCCCACCGGGCTGGTCGATCCCATATGTGTGGTCCGCCCGGTCGAGCACCAGGTCGACGACCTGCTGGGCGAGGCCAAGGCCTGCGCCGCCAAGGGCCAGCGCGTGCTGGTCACCACCCTGACCAAGCGCATGGCCGAGGACCTGACCGAATACCTGCACGAACATGGCGTGCGCGTGCGCTACCTGCATTCCGACATCGAGACGCTGGAGCGCATCGAGATCATCCGCGACCTGCGCCTCGGCGCCTATGACGTGCTGATCGGCATCAACCTGCTGCGCGAGGGCCTGGACATCCCCGAATGTGCCCTGGTCGCCATCCTCGACGCCGACAAGGAAGGCTTCCTGCGCTCGGGCCGCTCGCTGATCCAGACTATCGGCCGCGCCGCCCGCAACGTCGAGGGCCGGGTCATCCTCTATGCCGACACCATGACCGGCTCGCTCGACTACGCCATCGGCGAAACCAATCGTCGCCGCGAGAAGCAGCAGGCCTACAACGTCCAGCACGGGATCACGCCCGAAAGCGTGCGCAAGCAGATCTCGGACGTGCTGGACAGCGTCTACGAGCAGGATTACGTCACCATCGGCGCCAGCGAATCTGCCGCCGAATTCGTCGGCAAGGATCTGCGCGCCACCATCGCCGAACTCGACAAGCGCATGCGCGCCGCCGCCGCCGATCTCGAATTCGAGGAGGCGGCGCGGCTGCGCGACGAGATCAAGCGCCTGGAGGCGCGCGACCTCGAACTTCCCACGGATCACGCGCCAAGGCCGCGGCCCGCGCACAAGCCGGCCAAGACCGGCAAGGCGCGGGGCAGGGGGCGCTGACGCCGGGCTCCCCCATCCGTCCGTCGGTCAATCACGCATTTTTTTCCGCCGCTTGCCGCTGGTGACCCTACGCTGCTTCCTGTACATACCTTCAGGGGTACATGGAAGCGCAGTGGGTGCGGGCATGCGGCGGGTTCTCTCGGTGGCTATGGTGCTGGTGTTGACCGCCTGCGCCAGCCAGCCATCCCCCGAGCAGGCGGCCGAGGCCTGCTACGCACGTTTGGCGAAACGTCAGGTCCTCTACGACCGCCTGGCCGAGATGAAGGGCGAGGGCGGCTGCGCGGTGGAGGCGGCCGTACGCATGAGCCAAGGTGGCGTGACCTGGGCGCGCCCGGGGGTGGTCAGTTGCCCCTTCGCCGAGACCCTGACCGATTTCGAAACGGCGGTCATGCAGCCGCTGGCCATGGAAATATTCGGCCAGCCGATCCGCCGCCTACACCACATGGGCACCTATAGCTGCCGCAAACGCAACGGTGGCTTGACCGGGCGGACGTCCGAGCACGGCTTCGGCCGCGCCATCGACATCCGCGGTTTCGAGCTGGCCGACGGCACCGTCGTCGATGTCAGCCGGGATTGGTCGCGTGGGGACCGCAAAGCGCAGTTCCTGCACGCGCTGGCCCAGCGTGCATGTGGGCGCTTTGCCGTGGTTCTCACCCCAAATCACGACCGCCTGCATCAGGATCACCTCCACTTGGACAGCGGCCGCTACCGCCTTTGCGGCTTCTGATCCGTCCGCAAGGACAATTGGCCGGCACGGCCGGCACCGGCATCATCCTCGACGATGAGGACAACGGCGATTGCGGTGATCATCCTGGGGATGATTACCGGCGCTCCGACGGCGGATGCCAGCGGGCGCCTCACCGGCAGCGACCAGACGCCCCCGTACACCCAGGTGGCGCTGGCCCTGCCTCAGATCGATGCTCAGCGGCTTTCGGACGACCCGGTGGTCTGCCTGGCCCTGACCCTCTACTGGGAAGGCCGCGGCGAAAGCGACCTGGCGCAGAAGGCGGTCGGGCATGTCGTCATGAACCGCGTGCGCGCCGCGAGCTTCCCTTCGGACATCTGTTCGGTGGTCACGCAGCACGGCCCGGAGCCGCCGTGCCAATTCAGTTGGTGGTGTGACGGCCGTTCCGATACGCCGCAAGATTATGCCGAGTGGTGGCGCGCGTTCCGCAACGCCGCCGAAGTCTATGGCAATCCCGCCGCCGATCCTACCGGCGGAGCCCTGTATTTTCACCGCAAGGATCTGAGGCCATCATGGGCGCGGGCAAAGGCCACTGCCCCGAGGGTTTTTGGCGGGCATGTCTTCTTCCGCTTGGCCCGTGGCTAGGAACCCATTGAAGTCCGCGCCGTTTGCCAGTTGAGGCGGCGGGTGTCGCGTGCATGGCGGATGGGCGGTGGAGATGTGGATCCTGGCCTTCGCGCTGCTGGTGTTGGCCGTTGGCGCGATGCACTGGGGGGCCAGCTCCTTCGCCGGCATGTTCCGCAACTTCTGCCGGCGGGTCGGGCTGACGGCGGTGGGCGGGGCCACGTTGCTGGGTTTGGCCACCGCCAGCCCCGAAATCACCGTCAATGTCGCCGCCGTATCGCTGGGCTGGCCCGACATCGGCCTGGGCACGGCGCTTGGCTCGAACGTTCCGGCATTGCCGCTCATCTTCCTGCTGTCGTGGCTGGCCGGCCGGCGCACGCCCCCCGAAGATGTCTCCGCCATCGCGGTCAAGCAGGAAACCGGCCACATCCAGGCGGCTCCCTATCTGGCGGTGGTGCTGTTGCTGGCGGCCTTGACCCTGCCGCCGCCGCTGCGCGGATTGCAGTGGCAGGATGCCGTGATCCTGGCCGGTGCCTACGCGGCCTATGTGACCTGGGCGCTGGTGCATGGGCAGCGCCCCGGCATCAAGGATTGCCCGCTGTTCGGCCGCGGCGACCGCTGGCGCATGCTCGCGGCGCCCTTTGCCGTCGCCGGTGGTGCCCTGCTGGCCGTGTTGTCGTGCAACTACCTCGTCGAGCACTTTCGCATTCCGCCGCTGATCGGCGGGCTGTTCTTCACCGGCCTGCTCTGCGCCCTACCGGAATCCTTCGCCGCCTGGCATCTGGCGCTGCGTGGCCAAGCAACGGCGGCGGTGTCCGGCGCCATGGCCGACGGCACCGCCTCGCTGACCATCGCCTTCCTCGCCCTTGGCGCCGTCGAGGCGCCGCTCGCCGACAGCGGGCTTTATGCCATCCATCTGGTTTTTCTGGCGGCGGTGCTGCTGTTGTTCGTCATCGTTTCCCGTCGTGGCGGCACCCTGATCGTCGGCCCCTATGTCGCCGTGATGGGCGCCGCCTATTGCCTCTACCTGCTGGGCGTCGTTCTGTTGGCCTAGCCTCCTACAAGACGGTCAACATGCTGGCCACCAGGGGGTGGCGCACGATGTCGCGCTCGTCGAGATGCACCACCGCTATGCCATCCAGCGACTGCAGGCGCTGGGCAATATCGGCCAGCCCGGAAAGACCCGGGAGCAGATCCGTCTGGTCGGGGTCGCCGGTCATCACCATGGTCGCGTGCCAACCCAGCCGGGTCAGCAGCATCTTCAGCTGGTTGTAGGTGCAGTTCTGGGCCTCGTCGATGACGACGAAGGCGTTGTTGAGGGTGCGGCCGCGCATATACGCAATGGGCGCCACCTCGATTGAGCCATCGCCCATCAGCGCCTTCAGGCGTTTGCCGCCCAGCCGGTCGCCCAAGGCGTCGTAGAGCGGGCGCAGATATGGCGCCAGCTTCTCCTGCAGGTCGCCGGGCAGGAAGCCCAGGCTTTCGCCGGCCTCGACCGCCGGCCGCGTCAGCACGATGCGGGCGACGCGGCCGTCCTCGAGCGCCTCGACCGCAGCGCTGATGGCCAGATAGGTCTTGCCGGTGCCGGCCGGCCCGAGCGCCAGGGTCAGGCTGCTGGTCGCCATGGCCTCCATCAAAGCACGCTGGTTCACCCCCAGGGGCCGGACCTTGCGGACATAGCTCTGATCGCGCTGGCCCACCAGCGGGTCCCAGGCCGGGTCACCCTCGAACAATCGGGCCAGCACGGGACCGGGACTGGCAAGTTCTTGACGCGGGGAATGCTTCGCCATTTCGCCCCTCCAGGGTCCGAGAAAACGAAAAGGCCCCCATTGCGGAGGCCTCGAGATACGGGAGCGGAGCGGCGCCGAGATCCACCTGGCGTCGCCGGTCGGGGACGCGTTGGTGACAGGTGGGTATCGATGCAGGGCCACGTATGATGGCAGTTCCTTGCAAGATGCGCCTAGACCAGGGTAGCAGGCTTGCGCCGGCGCTGTCAGTAAGAATTGCGTAGAGGGCAATTGCCGTAAAGAGGAGCGCAAGAACTCCATTGCATTCGTACTATTTTGCCTCGGGTATGGCTGAATGCCACCGGCCTCAGAAGCGGGTGCTGATGCTGATCGCGCCGAAGTTGTCCAGCCCGTTCTGCTCTTCAAAGTCAGGCGTGCGCAGCACATGCGTATAGGCAACGCGGACATCGCCGAATGTCACCGCGATGCCCAACTGGGCGTCGCCGACCACAACGTTCCTGTCGATACTGGTGCCGCGCCCGCCGAAAGTATTGCCGTCGAGGAAGATGTCGTGGGCGACGGCACGCCCCTCGACCCCGGCGAAGACATACCAGCCGAAGCCATCGTGCGGCAGGAAGAAGCCGCTGCCGGGCAGGCTGGGCTGGATGCGTGGCGGGCCGTAGTCGTGCGGCAGCCCATGGCCGAAGCGCAGCATGGCCCCGCCGCTGCCATAGGTGAAGACGTTGCCGAGGGCAAGGCCGACATGCGGGGTGACGTCGAGTTGGAGCCCCGCAAACAAATCACGGGTGTAGTACGCCCGCCATGCCCGCTGCCAGGTCAGCAGGAATGCCGGCTCGTTCTTGATCTGCGAGTCCCAGCCGCGCGGCTTGTCCGATCCAGTGATGGAATGGACGAATTTCTGGGTCTCCTCGGCCAGCGACCAGGGGCCGACGACACCCAGGCTGAGTTCGACGCTGTCGAGGCGTGTGCCGGTGTCGGCGACCAAGCCGGCGGCAACGTAGAGCCATCCGGCGTAGGGGCGTTCCCCGGATGGGGGATCGACCACGGTGATGTCATCGGGGGTGTACATGTTCTGCCCGAAGGCGAAGCTGGCGCGCATATCCCCGGTGGCGGGAAAGAAGGGTAGCGCTCGCGCCGCCTCGACCAGCCAATGCGGCACCGCGTCGCGATGGGTCGTCCAACCGGCACGGAAGCCGTTGGTGTAGTGCTGGTCCCGATCGTAGAAGAGGTCGTTTTCGATCGACAGATTGAACGTGCCCCGGTGTGCGGGTTCCGTCGCTTCAGGCGCTGGCTCCGCCCCTTCGTCTGCTGGCTCCGCCGCATTGACGGCAGCGGTGGTGGCAGCCATCAGGCCAAGGGCGGCCACTGCGATGTGAGCTCTCATGCCCCGCAGGCTATCACGGTGCGCGGCATCCCCTCTTATGACAAAGGTAAGGCGCGAAGGAGTACCGCAAACAGGCGCTTTTCCCCGTGCCCGGGCCGCCCAATTGCAAGGGAGGCAACGGAGGACATGATGATTGGCATGACGAAAGTTCTAGCCGTGGTTGCCGTGGCAGCGCTGCCCATTTGTGCGAGTGCACAGATCAACGAGCCGCAGGGCAGTCTCGACGCCCAAGGCCTCAGCCGGCAGGAAAATCAGGCCTCGGGTGGCCTTGGTGGTCAAGGGGCGGGGCAGCAGGATTGGAATCCGCGGCAGGGCCAACTGCCTCCGTCGGCCTTCCCCGAATCGGAGCAGCAGCAGGCGACAGATCCGCAGCAAACGAAACAGCAGACGGGGCGCAGCGGCCAGGCGACGGAGCTGGGCCAGGGCAAGGATTGCCCGCCCGAAAGCCGCGACCCGCAATGTGTCGAGGCCGCTGGTGAGGCAAAAAAGCCCGTCCACGCCGATCAGTTGCGCCGCGAATCGGTGCCGCCCGCGGCCTCACCGCGCTGAACTGTGACCTTTCCCGCTTCGACGGCGGCCAAGGCGCGGGCGAGGGCGCAGAAATCCTCCACCGACAGTTCCTCGGCGCGCGCCGTCGGCGGGAGCCCGGTGCTCGCCAAGAGCGCGTCGGCATGTCCCAACGACTTCAGGCTCGAGCGCAGCATCTTGCGGCGCTGGCCGAAGGCGGCCGCGGTGACGCGCTCCATGGCGTTGAACGTCGCCGGGGCGAGCGGCTGCGGCCGAGGCACCAGGCTCACCACCGACGATTCGATTTTCGGCGGCGGCGTAAAGGCGCGCTGGCCGATATTGAACAGGGGGCGCACCTCGCACAGCCATTGCGTGATCACCGACAAACGGCCGTAATTGCCGCTGCGTGGCTTTGCTGCGAGGCGATCGACCACCTCGCGCTGGAACATCAGCGTCAGGCTCTCGAACGCCTCGATGCGATGCAGCCAGCGTAGCAGGAGGGCGGTGGAGATGTTGTAGGGCAGATTGGCGACGATGCGTCTGGGGGCCTCACCGAGCTTGTCGGCCTCTATTTCGAGAGCGTCGCCGGCGATGATCTCCAGTCGCCCGGGATAGGCCACGGCGATCTCCTCCTGGACGGCGATGCAGCGGTCGTCGCGCTCGATGACGATGAGCCGATGCGCCCCCGCTTCGAGCAGTGCCCGTGTCAGGCCGCCGGGCCCTGGCCCGATTTCTATGGTCGTTCCCTGCGCCAGCGGTCCCGCGGCGCGGGCAATGCGGCCGGTGAGATTGAGATCGAGCAGAAAGTGCTGGCCCAGCGATTTGCGTGCCGCCAGGCCGTGAGCCGCGATGACGTCGCGCAAGGGGGGCAGTTCAGCCATTGATGCTGTTTGCCGCGGAGCGGCGGGCGGCCATCTCGTCCGCCAGGCGGAGCGCGGCGAAAAGGCTGCTGGCACTGGCGCGGCCGGTGCCGGCGAGGTCGACGGCCGTACCATGATCGGGCGAGGTCCGCACGAAAGGCAGACCAAGCGTGACATTGACGCCGCGCGCAAAATCGATGGTCTTCAAGGGGATCAGCGCCTGGTCGTGGTACATGCACAGCGCGACGTCGTAATGCGCCCGGGCTTCGGCGTGAAACATGGTGTCGGGCGGTAGCGGACCGAAAGCATCGATGCCGGCGGCGCGAAGGGTGGCGATGGCTGGCGCGATGATGCTCACTTCCTCGCTGCCCATGCTGCCATCCTCCCCGGCATGGGGATTGATGCCGGCGACGGCGATGCGCGGATTGGCGATGCCGAAGTCTGTGCGCAAGGACTGGTTGGTGATGGTCGCGGCGGCGACGATCTCTTCCGCCGATAGCCGGTCCAGCGCCTGGCGCAAGGACATGTGTACCGTCACCGGCACCACGCGCAGGCCGGGGCACGTCAGCATCATTATTGGGCGACCACTGCCGGCCAGCGCACCGAGATACTCCGTATGACCGGGAAAGCCGAATCCGCCGGCATACATGGTGGCCTTGTGAATCGGGTTGGTGACGACGGCGGCGGCCTCGCCGGTCGATACGAGCGTTACCGCCCGGGTGATGGCATCGCGCACCGCCGCGGCGTTGCGCGCATCGGGGCGGCCGGGCACAGCCGGCGTCGCGAGGTGCTGCTCCATGACCGGCAGCGCTTCAGGGAATACCCCGGCCGCCTCGGCCGCCTCGGCGATCAGCCTGATCGGCAGTCGCGCCCCCATCAGCGTCCCCAGACGGCTCAGGCGCTTGGCGTCGTCGATGACGAAGAACGGGGGCACTTGCACCTCATGCCGCGCCAGCCAAGCCTTGATCACGATGTCGCCGCCGATGCCCGCCGGCTCGCCCATGGTCACCACCAAGGGCCGCCGCCAATCTGCCGACGGGTGCATCGGCACCAGGGTCACAATCGCACCTCCACGAAAGCCGAGCGACGCAACTCACGCAGGTAGCGTCGCGCCATCAACTCCAGGCGTTCCTGCACCAGTTGATCTTGTATCTCCTCGTGACTGGGCAAGCCGGCATTCTGAACCGCGCCGCCGGTGCGGCCGCATACCATGAGGACGCGAAAGCCGTTCGCATCCTCGATCGGTGGCGATGGTTCGAGGATGTCCAGCCCGGCGATGATCGCACGCAGGCCGTCCGCCAGATCGGCAAGCTCGATGGTGCCGATGCGTCCCGACTGCGGCAGGCCGCGCGTCTTGGCCAGCGCATCGAAATCAGCGCACGACTTCACCGTCGCAGCAATCTCTTCGGCTTGCTTGCGGGCCGCGGCGCGATCCTCGCCCATGGGCACGATGGCCTGGGCAAGGGCCACGGCGCCCTCGGTGCTGCTGGCTTGGCCGGCGATGCGCCGGTCGCGCAGCAGCAGGATTTGATAGCCTTCCTCGGTACGCAGAGGGCCGGCGACGGTCCCCGGCCGCATGGAACCCAATGTCTCGGCGACGTCTGCCGACAGCGAATTCTCGGGCAGCCAGTCGAGGTCGCCGCCGCCGGCCGCCGATGCGCTCTGCGAAAACTGGCGGGCCAATATCTGGAAGGGGACACCCTCGCGCAATTGGGCCAAGATGCGATCGGCGAGGCGTCGTACGTCCGCCTCCGACTCGGGGTCGTCGACGGCCAGCATGATCTCGGCGGCGAGGTATTCGGGGCGCCCCAGGTTGGCGCGCAGCATCTCGATCCGTGCCTGGACCTCGTCATCGCCGACCTTGACTCGGGACATCATGGTCTGGCGGACGACCTTGCGCCATGAGAGCTCCGCTTTGGCTTGGCGCTCGACCGTCGACAGCGGGATGTTGGCCTCGCTGAGCACCTTCTCGAGACCACCGGCCGGCATGCGGTTCTGGCTTTCGATGGCGGCAATGGCCTTGGTGATCTCCTCGGTCGACACCGCGATCTTGAGGCGGGTTGCTTCCTGCAATTGCAGGCGCTCGTCGACGAGCTTGCGAAGGGTCTGCGGCAGGACCCTCTGTCGGATGTCCGGTTTGTCCGGCAATCTCGACGATAGGAGCGTCAGACGCAGGCGCATTTCCAACTCGAGGGCGGTGATCGCCTCGTCGTTGACCACGGCCGCCACCCGGTCGACAACCTCGGCGTGGGCGGTGGCATGGGTCGCAGCCGCGCCGCCCAGCAGGGCAGCCGCCAACAAGACGATTCGCAGGCTCGCCATCGCTCGATGTTCCTCAGTACAGATTCAACGGTAGTTCGCCCAGCGTCTTGAACACGACCCGGGCCATGATGGTCTGCCCGGCATCGAGGTCGCGATCGCTGGTGCCGCTATTGACATAGCTTAAGGCGAAGGTGAAGCACTCGTCGTCGTAGATGCCGGTGATCCCGGAATTGACCAGCTTGTCGCGCTCGAGGTCGCGGCGCAGGAACGTGCTCACATGCCAGTACTGCGAGATGGCCGAGGACAGGGTTATGCCGACCTCGGATCTGTCCTCGTCCTCGCCGGCGCTCGCTGATTCGTCAATGGACGTGTAGTTGATCGACGTGCGCAAGGCGGGCACGCCCGCTGCGGCAATGACTTCGTTGCGCCGGAACTCGAAATTGTCCTTGTCGAGCCGGAAACGGTAATAGAGGTCGAAGACGTCGCTCGGTGACGCAACGAAGCGGCCGACGATGTCCGAGAAGTTGTCTTCGAAGCCGGCGGCGTCGGGGATGTCGTCATCGGACTCCATCCGATAACTTTGGCCGACCAAAGCGCCGAAATGGCCGGTGCTCGCCCCATACACGTCGTACTTCAAGCCATAGCTGACGCGTGGCCCGGTCTCGAGGCGATCGAATCCGGTGTAGCGATTGGTGGTGAACAGGTTCTCCTCGGTGAACTCGATATCGAGGCTGTCCTCGTTGGGGAAATTGTCGTCATCCCAGGTCGGACTCACCACGCCCATGACGATTGGCTCGATCACTTGGCTGATGGAGCCGTCGGTGCGGGCCAGCGGGAAGCGCCACTCCAGCGACGCCTCGGGTACGATATGACCGGATGATGTATCCGTTCCGTTCGTGACGTCACTGGCATGGGCGCCGGCGACGTACGCACCGAGGGTGAGGGTGTAGACGTCGCCGAGAGGGCTGTTGTAGGGCAGCGACCAATAGGGCCGGATCGACAATCGCTGACTGTCCTCCCCGTCGGAGCGCGTCAGTGCCGCGGCGATGGCATCGACGTTCCAGCGGCCACCGCGGGCGTCGGGCGTGCCCACGTAGTTGTATTGCAGCAGCGGCGCAACCACCGGCAACTCGCCATTGTCGACGCCGGGATATTGGTTTTGGAAGGCAAAGCCCTCGATAAGCCCGTAGCTGCGCGGCGTGAAGGCTTCGGCCCACGCCCGCGAGTTCAAATAGGGCTTGGATGTGAGCTCGTGCCCGTAGGTGCGGAGGTAGGTGTCGTCAGTCGTGCGCCGAATGCGGTACCCGGTGCGCCAGGTATCGTTGAGGTCGAAGCGGCCGTCGGCGAACAGGTGGCCGCGCGTTTCGCCCTCACTGTCTCGGGTGATGCTGCCATTGGTCTTCATTTCGCCGAAGGTGAAGCGGCGGCGATGCTCGACGTCCAGGACCGGTCCCTCGCTGGTGGTGATCGTCGGCGTGAGGGTGAGGTCCTGATGCGGCGAGATGACGTAGTAGTACGGAACGGACAGGGTGGTGCCGAGATTCTCGCTCTGGCCGAAGGATGGCGCCAACAGGCCACTGCGGCGCTCGACGGTGGGATCGGGGTGAGTCAGGTAGGGCGTGTAGGCCACCGGGATGCCGAACATTTCGAGCCAGGCATCCTCATATTCGATGTCCTGGGTCTCCTTGTCGTGAACGACGTGCAGGGCCTTGACCTGCCACAGCGGTGCCCGTTCCGGGTCCTCGCGACAGGGCAGGCAGGGGGAGTATACCGCTCGCTCCAGTTCGGTAACCGTACCGCTGGTGCGATGGCCGACGGCCGCCGCGATGCGCGCCTGGTCGGTCAGCAGCACCCGGATGTCCTGGGCCAGCGCATTCTTGAGATCGCCGGTGACCTCGATCTCGTCGGCAAAGATGACCTCGCCGGTCGGCTCGGTCAGGGACACGTTGCCGTTGGCGAAAATCCGATCGGTGTTGAGGTTGTAGGTAACCTTGTCGGCTTGCAGTACCCGACCGCCCTGGCTGACCTCCACCGCACCCGCGGCGGTGACCAGATTGCGTTCCTGGTCGTGGATCATCTGTTCGGCCGAGAGCAGAGCTGGCGCCTTCGAGGGGACCTGGGCCGAAGCCGACGGCACCATGGCCATCGCCAGTATTAGGGCGGAGAGGTGCAGCCTCACAGTGATCATCCTTGCAGGGGGGCCGTCTGGCGCGGCAGGAATCCAAGGCGCCGTGCCGGCGGTCCCAGGAGCACATAGCCGCCCGCGACCAGCGGTATCAGGGCGTTGACGTAGAGCAACGGTAAGAAGGTGGTCGAACGAACGGCAAGATTGGCGACCACCAAGGCGGAAGCCTCGGCGGCGACCAGGAGCCCGATGGCGAGAAACACGCGCCCGGTTTGCCCCCGCCGATTGAAGGTTCCCGACAGCAGGCAGGCGAGGGCGATGATGGCGAAGCCGAGGTGCTGCAGCGGTGCGCTCAAGCGCTGGTGCGCCTCTACCCGGAACTCCCGGACTTGGGTTTCGGACAGTTTTCCGGGTTGCGCGGTGAGCAACTCGGCGAGCGGTCGTTCGCGTGCATCGAGGTTGCGTTGGTTCTTGGCGTTGGCCAAGCCAAAATCGAGGGAATAGGTGTCGAAGTAGAGCATCGACATCTCGCCCGTGTCACGCGTCACTTCCTGGCGGTTGCCGTTCTCGAGCACGACCCGCGGCCCGCTCGGCCCGTCCACCAACACGCCGCGTCGTGCCATGGTGGTCACCGCCTTTCCCGGCGTCCGGTCGTCATACAGCGAGATGTCCATCAATTCGTCGGCGCCGCTGCGGTTGCGGACGAACAGCGTCAGGCCCGGTGCGATGTGGTTGAAGCTGCCTTCCTGGATCAACAGCGTCGATAGGTCGCGGCGAATGCTCCAGTGATAGTCCCTGAAGGCCGAGTTGCTGATCGGCGCCACCCACAGGCTCACCATGTAGCCCAGCACGGTGGCCGCAGTGGCCAGAATGATCGCCGGCCGCGCCAAACCCCATTGCGACAAGCCGGCGGCCCGCAGGGCGACCAACTCACGGTCGGTAATCATTTTGTTATAAACAAACAAAACGACCGCGAACAAGGAAACGGGCACGATGTAGCCGAGCAGATTCGGCAACAACATCACCGTCAACCAAAGGAAACCCGGAATCGACAACCCTTTGTTGACGATGAGCTCGATGAAGCGCAGGGACTGCGTGAGCCATAGAATACTGGCCAAGCCTAGACCGGTCAGGACCAGGCCGACAAGCAGTTGTCGAAGAACGTAGCGCGATATCCCCATCATGCGCCGCGGATTATAATCATGGCTTTTCGCGCAAGGTAGGGAAAAGACAAGACCCCGCCGCGCGGGGGTGTTTCGCTAGAACTGCTCCTCGCGGAGGGCCATCACCGCCTCGGCCCCGGCCATGGCTGCCGCGGCCACGCCTCCCGCCTGCGGCATGATGGCCTCGGCGTAGAACCGGGCCGTCGCGATCTTGGCCGAGAGGAACTCCGGATCGCCCCTTCCGGCCGACAGGTCGTCCTGCGCTGCCAGCGCCGCGCGGGCCATCATCCAGCCGCCGCATACGAGGCCCCACAGGCGCAGATAGGGGGTCGCCGCTGCGGCGACCTCGGTTTCGTTTCCGCGGTTGTGCAGCAGCCACGTCGTCGCCGAGTCGAGATGCGCAAGGCCGTCGGCCAGGGCCCTGCGGAGCACGGTCCCATCCGTCGAACCGATTGTCGCCAGCTGCCGCTCGACCGCCCGAAGCTCGTCCATCATGGCGCGTGCCTGGGCACCACCGTCGCGCAGGAGCTTGCGGCCAACGAGGTCGAGGGCCTGAATGCCGTTGGTGCCCTCGTAGATGGCGGCGATGCGCGCGTCGCGCAGGTGCTGGGCGGCACCGGTTTCCTCGATGAACCCCATCCCCCCGTGCACCTGGATGCCGAGATTGGCGACCTCGATGCCAACCTCGGTGCACCAGCCCTTGACCACCGGCGTCAACAGGTCGACGCGTCCGTGGGCGGCGCGCCGTGTGGCCGCGTCGGGGTGATGCTTGCCGATGTCGAGTTGGGCCGAGGTGTAATAGGCGATGGCCCGTGCCGCCTCGGTCAGCGCCTTCATCATCATCAGCATGCGGCGGACATCGGGGTGATGAATGATGGTTGCAGGCTCCCTGCCACCCGCCGCGCGCCCTTGCACCCGCTCGCGTGCATAGGCGCGGGCCCGCTGGTAGGCCCGCTCGGCGATGGAGACTCCTTCCAGGCCGACGGTCAGGCGGGCATTGTTCATCATGGTGAACATGCAGGCCAAGCCCTGATTTTCCTCGCCGATCAACCAACCCATGGCGCCACCACCCTCGCCGAAGGCCATGACGCAGGTCGGGCTGGCATGAATGCCGAGCTTGTGTTCCAGCGACACGCACTGGACATCGTTGCGACTGCCATCGGGCAGGACCTTGGGGACGAGGAACAGGGAGATGCCCTTGGTGCCGGCCGGTGCGTCGGGCAGGCGGGCAAGCACGAGGTGAACGATGTTGTCGGCGAAATCGTGCTCGCCATAGGTGATGAAGATCTTCTGACCGCTGATCCGGTAGGTGCCGTCACCCGCCGGCCGTGCCTTGCTGCGCAACATCGTCAGGTCTGAGCCGGCTTGGGGCTCGGTCAGGCACATGGTGCCGGTCCATTCGCCCGAGACCATCTTCGGCAGGTAGCGCCGCCGCAATCCCGGTGCCGCATGGGCCTGCAGCAGTTCCACCGCGCCCTGATTGAGCATCGGGCACAGGGCGAAGGACATGTTGGCCGCATGCCAGATTTCGGTCACGGCGGTCGATACCAGCCAGGGCAGGCCCTGGCCGCCGTACTCCGCCTCGAAGGGCAGGGCGTTCCATCCACCCTCGACGAAACGGGCATAGGCATCGCGGAAGCCGGCGGGTGTCTTCACCGAACCGTCGCCGAGCCGCTCGCATCCCTCTCGATCACCGACCGGGTTCAGCGGGGCCAGCACATCGGCGGCGAAACGCCCCGCTTCCTCGACCACAGCCGCCACGAGATCCGGCGAGGCCTCCTCGCACCCCGGCAGCGCGGCGATCGCCTCCAAACCGGCGAGCCGGTTGAGCACGAAGGCCATATCGCGGACCGGGGCAGCGTAGTTGGGCATGGGAACTCCTATCGCGTCGAGCGCTGTCATAGCCGGACTCGCCGGGCCTGGCAAACGTGTCTCGGGAATGGCCGCGTGTGGTCAGATCACCTTTCCCGGGTTCATGATGCCGGCCGGGTCCAGCGCCTGTTTCACGCGGCGCATCAGTTCGAGTTCCAGCGGGCTCTTGTAGTGCTTCAGTTCATCGCGCTTGAGGCGGCCGATGCCATGTTCGGCGCTGATCGAGCCGCCCATGGCCACGACGATGTCGTGAACGATGCGGTTGCACGCCTGCCAGTGCTCCAGGAAGGCCCGCCTGTCGGCCCCGGCTGGCTGGCTGAGATTGAAGTGGATGTTGCCATCGCCGATGTGGCCGAACGCCACGACACGGGCGCCCGGTACCGCTTCCGCCACCGCAACGCTGGCCGTGCGGATGAAGGTGGGCACCTCCGAGACGGGGACGGCGATGTCATGCTTGATGCTGCCGCCCTCGCGCTTTTGCGCTTCGGGAATCGACTCGCGGATCTTCCACAGCGCCGCACGGTGTTGCAGCGCCTCGGCGACGACGGCGTCGCTGATGACGCCGTCATCCAGGGCTGCGCCCAGCATGCCCTCGATCGCGGCCCGCAAGCCGCCATCGGCGCGCGACGACGAGAGTTCGACCAAAACATACCAGGGGTATGACTGATCGAAGGGATCGACAACCCCATCGACGTGCTTGCCGGCCAGTTCGAGGCCGATGCGCGGGATCAGCTCGAAGGCGGTCACCGCGTCGCCCGAGGCGCTACGGGCGCGGGCCAGCAAGGCCGGCAGCTGGTCGAGATCCTGAATTGCGGCCATCGCCGTCTGCTCATCCCGCGGGCGCGGAAACAGCTTGAGCACGGCCGCGGTGATGATGCCCAGGGTGCCTTCGGCGCCGATGAACAGATCCTTGAGGTCGTAGCCGGTGTTGTCCTTGCGCAGAATGCGAAGGCCATCCCAAATGCGGCCGTCCGCCAGCACCACCTCGAGCCCCAGGACGAGTTCGCGGGCATTGCCGTAGCGGAGAACGTTCACGCCGCCGGCGTTGGTCGACAGATTGCCGCCGATCTGACACGAGCCCTCGGCCGCGAGGCTGAGTGGGAACAGGCAGTCGGCCTCTGCGGCTTGGGCCTGGATCGCGGCCAGGACGCATCCGGCCTCGACGGTCATGGTGTAGTTGAGCGGATCGCAGGCGCGAATGCGGTTCATGCGTTCGAGGCTGACGACCACTTCGCCGCCATGTTCGAACGGCGCGCCGCCGCCGACGAGGCCCGTGCGGCCGCCTTGCGGCACGATGGCCACGCCGGCCGCGGCGCACAGCCGCACGACCTCGGCGACCTCGGCGGTATTGGCCGGCCGGACCACGGCACGGGCCCGGCCATGATAAAGGCCGCGCTCTTCCTCCAGATAGGGACCTTCGTCGGCCTCGGCGACGACGCCGGCGGGGCCAAGCACCGCCAGCAGGTGCGACCGGATGTCCTCGGTAGTCATGAATCGATCAAAGCACCAAGCCGGGAGGGGCGCAACGCATCGGTTGCGCCGTCGCGCCCTCGGCACCGGTTCGTGCGGGAACGTGCAGCGGGAATGCAGGGGTTCCCCCCTGCATCGGATCGGCAATGGGCGGCGGGGCCAGGTGCGCCGCCGTGGCCCTGGCTATTCGGCCGCCACCAACGTTTCGGCGCGGTCGTGGGTACGGATGAAGTTGCGGACCTGCGGATAGATCTCGGTGCGCCAGCGGCGACCATTGAACACGCCGTAGTGGCCGACCTGCGGCTGCAGGTGATGGCGGCGCATCGCATCGGGCAGGCCCGAGCACAGGTCGTGCGCGGCCAGGGTTTGGCCGCCGCCGGTGATGTCGTCGTTCTCGCCTTCCACCGTCATCAAGGCCGTGCGGCGGATGGCGGCGGGCTTGACGGGGGTGCCACGGTGGGTCATCAGCCCGCGCGGCAGCAGATATTCCTGGAAGACCGTGCGGATGGTCTGAAGATAGAACTCGGCGGTCAGGTCCATCACCGACAGGTACTCGTCGTAGAAGGTGCGATGCTGCTCGGCATTGTCGCCGTCGCCACGCACCAAGTGCTGGAACATGCGCAAATGGGCATCGACATGACGGTCGATGTTCATGCTCATGAAGCCGCTGAGCTGCAGGAAACCAGGATAGACGCGGCGGCCGGCGCCCGGATGCGTCAGCGGTACCGTCTGAATGACGTTGCCCTGGAACCACGACAGCGGATGGTCGGCGGCCACGTCGTTGACCTTGGTGGGGCTGCAGCGGGCGTCGATGGGGCCGCCCATGAGGGTCATGGACGCCGGTTGCAACGGATCGTCCTCCGCCGCCATCAGCGACACCGCGGCCAAGACCGGCACCGACGGCTGGCAAACGGCGATGACATGGGTGTTGGGGCCCAGGAAATGGATGAAGTCGCGGATGTAGTCGATGTAATCGTCGAGGTCGAACAGGCCGTGCCACACCGGCACCTTGCTGGCATCGCGCCAGTCGGTGATGTAGACGTCATTGTCCGGCAGCAGCGTTTCGACGGTGCCACGCAGCAGGGTGGCAAAATGGCCCGACATCGGCGCCACCAGCAGGACCTTCGGGTCCTGGCGCTGGGTGTCGCGTTCGAAGTGCAGCAGCGTGCAGAACCGCTTGCGCAGCGCCAGGACTTCGCGCACCGCCACCTGTTCGCCGTCGATCGTGGTGTGGGGCAGATTGAACTCCGGCTTGGGATAGCGGCGCGTGGTGCGCTCGATCATCTCGCAGCTGGCCGCAATGGCGCGCCCGATCCCGGTCTGGGACACGGGAAGCAGGCGATTGCTAAAGATCAGGCGGGTTGCTTCCGCCGCGACCCGTAGTGGTGCAACGCTGACGTGCTGCAATTCATGCATATGGTACAGCACCGATGCCTCCTGACCTAAGTGGTACTTCCTAGGTCCTATTATGTGGCTCGCTTGGGGCATTGGAGGCAACGCATTTTTGCTGCACAGCAAAAATTTTTTTCTTTTTGAGTAGCAGCAACGAAATCCGGCGCAATTACGCCGGTGCGAATCTTCGACTGGAGGGGAATGGGTTTTCGGGCGGGTGCGCGCCTCAGCGGGCGACGCCGCAGGCAATGCGGCCGCCGCCACCACCCAGCGGCGACGGCTGGTCGCTGAAATTGTCGCCGCCGGCATGGATGATCAAGGCCTTGCCCTTGAGGTCGGTGGCCTTGAGCCGCGGCGCCACGACGGGCGCCGTGGCCGTGCCGTCGGCCATGACGGCGAGGGGTGGCAGATCACCTTTGTGCCCATTGCCGGACGGCCCGGCGTGGCGCGCTGTGCCTTCGGGGTCCCAATGGCCGCCGGCGGCACCGCCAGGCACCATCTTGCCGTCTTTCTCCTGGGGGCCGCAATTGCCGCTCTCATGGACATGGAAACCGTGCGTCCCCGGGGGCAATCCGGTCAGGTTGGGGGTCAAGCGAAGCCCCTCCGGGCCATCCGAAACGGCGATCGTCCCGATCGACGCCCCGGTGCCGTCTTCACCGATGAGAGTGACCGCGACGTCGGCCTGCTCGGCGGACATGCCCGGCGTCGACAGCAGCAGGGCGGCTACTCCGGCGGCAAAAGCGATGCGCATCATTGGGGCATCCTCGTTCATTGCTGGCGTCGGGGCGGAGCGAGCTTTTCCAGCCCCTCCTGATGGGTCTGATAATCGGTGCCCGCGGCGTCGATGCCGCCGCCTGAGGGCCTGATCAGCGCGCCGCTCTGCGCATCGACCAGGAGCCGCTCCACCCGCAGGGCATCGTTGAAGTTACCGGGCCGCACCATGACCGTGGCCACATAGACGGGCCGGCCATCGTGTTCGGCCGGTGTCAGTTCGAGCACCTGCACCGGGAACAACTGTTCGAGGCGGCTGCGGATGGCATCGGGCTCCGCCGCGGCAGCCGGCACCGCCAATAATAGTGCCCCGAGCAATGGCAGGCACCGCATCGCCATCACTCCGCCACCTGCGGGCCGAGGCCGCCGGATCCGGCTTCGGCCGAAGGCGGGCGCTCGCCGCGCTGTTTCGCTACCCAGGCGCTGTGGTGCTCGCGCGCCCAGGTCTCGTCGACCATGCCGCTCGACATGGCGTCGAAGGCGCCCTCCATGCCGAGCGAGCCGATATAGATGTGGGCGAGGATGAGCACGGTAAGGACCAGCGCCGCCACCGCGTGCAGCAGTTGCATGGTCTGCAGGCCCGACAGGTCGGTGAGGGTGAACGGGAACAGCAGGTTCAGCCCGGTCGCCGACACGGCGGCGCCGCCCAGAATCACCGCCCAGAACATCACCTTCTGGCCGAAATTGAACTTGCCGGCGGGTGGGTGGCTGCCCTTGCGGAACAGGCCACCGCCCTGGCGGATCCAGCGCCAGTCATACCGGTCCCAAAGATTGTCGCGCACCCACAGCACGCAAATCAGCAAGAGGCCGGCCATGAACAGCCAGGCGATCCAGTTGTGGGCGAGCTTGCCGGCAGCACTGATGGCGGCAAAGGCGTCCTGGCCGATCAGTGGCATCAGCCAGTGCTTGCCGTACAGCAGGTTGAGGCCGGTGAGCGCCAGCACGATGAAGGAGCCGGCGGTGAGCCAGTGGCCGGCGCGCTCGATCAGCGAGAAGCGCAGGATGCGCCGCCCCGTACGCTGGCCTTCGATGCGGATGCGGCCGCGCACCAGGAAGAACAGGGCCAGCAGGCCGAGCATGCCGGCCAGCGCCCAGGCGCCGTAGACGCTGAGCGGGCCATTGCGCCGCGCCCGCCATTCCGACCCGCGGGTCTGGATCATCACGGCGGCGCGCGTGTCGGGGATACTGACGTAACCCGCTTCCCCATCGTGCACTTGGCGCCAAATGTCGGCGTCGCTCTGGCCGCCCAGGGTGTTGGCCGGCGCCTGCCACGCCGGGTCGGCAAAGGGTGATTTGTAGTCTTCGGCCTGCATCGGCGCCGGCGTCGGCGTCGACTGTTGGGCGATGGCGGGCGGCGTCGCCGCCGCCAGGACGGCGGTGACGAGCGCGGTTGCCACTAGACGAAGATGAGACATCACGAGCTCCTCGCGTCGCCGGCACTCAGTCCGTCGGGGCCACGCGGACGTTGGCGCCCGCACCCCAGGGGGAGCCGCCCGGCCGGGCCCCCGGCGACAGTCGCGGGCCCGCCGGCGCCGCGGCGCTGGCGAGGCCGCGCTGGAATTCGACGCGGCGCGCCAGCTGGTCGAGTTTGCCGCCGTCCAACGCCGGCTTGCGCGGGCCTTGATAGCTCCCCGTAAAGGACAACGGCCTGCCCTGCTCGTCCTCGTCGCAGGCGGCGAGGCCGCCGGCGGCGAGGAGGCAGGCCAGGACGGTGAGCGCCTTTCTCACAATCCCTTTTCCTTCAAGCGGTAGGCGGTGCCCCAGCCCCAGGCGCCGGAACCGAAGCCGCGCGCCACCACCCGCTCGCGATAGATGTCCGAGATCTGGTCGGCATCGCCGGCCAGCAGTGCCTTGGTCGAGCACATCTCGGCACACAGCGGCAGCTTGCCTTCGGCCAGGCGGTTGCGGCCGTATTTCTGGAACTCGGCCGATGAGCCGGTTTCCTCGGGGCCGCCCGAACAGAAGGTACATTTGTCCATCTTGCCGCGGCTGCCGAAGGCGCCGGCCTGCGGATATTGTGGCGCCCCGAACGGACAGGCCATCAGGCAGTAACCGCAGCCGATGCACAGATCCTTGTTGTGCAGGACGACGCCGTCCTCGGTGTCGTAGATGCAGTCCACCGGGCACACCGAGATGCACGGCGCATCCGAGCAGTGCATGCAGGCGACCGACACCGAGCGCTCGCCGGGCATGCCGTCGTTGAGGGTGACCACCCGGCGGCGATTGATGCCCCACGGCACCTCATGCTCGTTCTTGCAGGCGGTGACGCAGGCGTTGCACTCGATGCAGCGTTCGGCGTCGATGAGGAATTTCATGCGTGCCATTGCTCAGTCTCCTCCGCCTAGGCCGCTTCGATCCGACACATGGTGGCCTTCGTCTCCTGCATCTGGGTGACGGAGTCGTAGCCATAGGTCTGGGCCGTGTTCGACGATTCGCCGAGAACGAACGGGTCGGCGCCACTGGGATATTTGTCGCGCAGGTCCTTGCCCTGGAACTGGCCGCCGAAGTGGAAGGGCATGAAGGCGACGCCGCGCCCCACCCGCTCGGTCAGCATGGCCTTGACCTTGACCCGGCCGCCCTCGGGGCCGATGACCCACACGTCCTGGCCGTCGCGGATGTTCTTGTTGTTGGCGTCCCAGGGGTTGATCTCGACGAACATGTCCTGCTGCAACTCGGCCAGCCACGGGTTGGAGCGGGTCTCCTCGCCGCCGCCCTCGTATTCGACCAGACGGCCCGAGGTCAGGATGATCGGGAAGTCCTTGGAGAAGTCCTTCTGCTGGATCGAGGCATAGAGCGTCGGCAGACGGTAGAACTTGCGATCGGCGTAGGTGGGATAGCTGGCGACGAGGTCGCGCCGTGGCGTGTACAGCGGCTCGCGGTGCAGCGGCACCGGGTCGGGGAAGTTCCACACCACGGCGCGCGCCTTGGCGTTGCCGAACGGGGCGGCGCCATGGAGGATGGCGACGCGCTGGATGCCGCCCGACAGGTCGATCTTCCAGTTGACTGTGTCGCCGCCCAGCTTGTCGATGGTGGCGCGTTCCTGCTCGCTCAGGTCCTTGTCCCAGCCCAGCTTCTTCAGCATGGCCATGGTGAACTCGGGATAGCCGTCCTTGATCTCCGAGCCGGCCGGATAGCTGTCCTCGGCCAGCAGGTTCTGACCGTCGCGCTCGAGGCCGAAATTGGCACGGAAACACAGCCCGCCCTCGGCCACCGGGATCGAGGTGTCGTAAAGGTTGGCGGTGCCCGGGTGCTTCATCTCCGGCGTGCCCCAGCACGGCCACGGCATGCCGTAAAACTCGCCGTCGAGCGGGCCGCCGTTGGCGCGCAGCGTCGTCTTGTCGAAGGTGTGCTGGTACTTCATGTGCTCGCGCATGCGCTCGGGCGACTGGCCGGTATAGCCGATGGTCCACATGCCGCGGTTGAGTTCGCGCGTGAGGTCCTCGACCAGAGGCTCGGTGCCGTTGACCTGGATGTGCTTGAACATCTCCTTGTCGAAGCCGAACTTGTGGGCGAACAGGTACATGATCTCGTGGTCGGGCCGCGATTCGAACACCGGCTTGATCACCCGCTCGCGCCATTGCAGCGATCGGTTCGACGCGGTGACCGAGCCATAGGTCTCGAACTGGGTGGCGGCGGGCAGCAGGTAGACGCCGTCGGTGCGGTCGTGGAGCACGGCGGACACGGTGGGGTAGGGGTCGACCACCACCAGGATGTCCAGCTTCTCCATCGCCTTCTTCATCTCGGGCAGACGGGTCTGTGAATTGGGGGCATGGCCCCAGAAGATCATGCCGCGGATGTTGTCGGGCTGGTCGATGTTCTCCTTCTTCTCCAGCACGCCGTCGATCCAGCGCGACACCGGGATGCCGCTGGCCTCCATCAGCTTCTTGTCGGAGAAGCGGCCGACCAGATAGTCGTGCGGCACGTCCCACACGCGGGCCCAGTGCTTCCACGCTCCTTCCGCCAGCCCGTAATAGCCGGGCAGCGAGTCCGACAGCACGCCGATGTCGGTGATGCCCTGGACGTTGTCATGGCCGCGGAAGATGTTGGTGCCACCGCCGGCGACGCCGACATTGCCCAGGGCAAGCTGCAGCACGCAGTAGGCGCGGGTGTTGTTGTTGCCGTTGTGGTGCTGGGTGCCGCCCATGCACCATATCAGGGTGCCGGGGCGGTTGTTGGCCATCAGCCGCGCCACGCGCTCCATCTGGCGGCCGGGCACGCCGGTGACCCGCTCCGTCTCCTCGGGCGTCCACTTGGCCACCTCGGCGCGGACCTGGTCCATGCCCCAGACGCGCTGGCGCAGGAATTCCTTGTCTTCCCAGCCGTTCTCGAAGATGTGCCACAGGATGCCCCAGATCACCGCGACGTCGGTGCCCGGGCGGAAGCGCACGTATTCGTCGGCATGGGCGGCGGTGCGGGTGAAGCGCGGGTCGCAGACGATCAGCGGCGCGTTGTTTTGCTCCTTGGCCTTGAGCAGGTGCATCACCGCCACCGGATGCGCCTCGGCCGGGTTGGAGCCGATCAGCAGCATCAGCCGCGAGTTGTGGATGTCGTTGTAGGAATTGGTCATCGCGCCGAAGCCCCAGGTGTTGGCGACGCCGGCGACGGTGGTCGAGTGGCAGATGCGCGCCTGGTGGTCGACGTTGTTGGTGCCCCAGAACGCGGCGAACTTGCGGAAGAGATAGCCCTGCTCGTTCGAATGCTTGGCCGAGCCCAGCCAATAGACCGATTCGGGGCCCGAGGTTTCGCGGATCTGCAGCAGCTTGTCGCCGATCTCATCGATCGCCTGATCCCAGCTCAGCCGCTTCCAGGTGCCGCCTTCCAGCTTCATCGGGTATTTCAGCCGGCGCTCGCCGTGGGCGTGCTCGCGCACGCTGGCGCCCTTGGCGCAGTGCGAGCCGAGATTGAACGGGCTGTCGAAACCCGGTTCCTGGCCGACCCACACCCCGTTCTGGACCTCGGCCATGATGGTGCAGCCCACGGAACAGTGTGTGCACACCGTCTTGATCTGCTCCATCTTGCCGGCCTCGGGGGTATCGGCAGCCTTGGCCGGCGCGACGCGGCCCAGCGGCAGGGTCGCGGCCAGGGCGGCGCCGCCAGCGGCGAGGCCGGAGGTCCTGAGGAAGGTGCGGCGGTCGACGGTGCCGCCGACCGACCCGGAGAGGGCGGTGGTCAAGGGTGTCCGGGCGGCGGTGCCCCTGGTCTTGCGGATGAGCATCGACGTTCTCCTCCTAGAACCGCGCCAACTGGTAGAAGCGGCGGACGTGTTCGGTTTCGCGATAACCGGAGCTGGCCGGCGCGGCGGCTTGCGCCGTCGGCGCGGCACTGCCGCCGACCACCGCGGCAACCCCGGCGGCGCCGGCACCGACGCCCACCGTACGTAAGAAACCGCGCCGATCGATGGCGGAAGTGGTCTCTTTCCTGACGCTCTTGCTTCGGGTCATCGTGGTGCTCCTGGCTTCAGGCCATGGCGAAGGCCTCGGCTTCGATGGCGAGGAAGGCGGCGCCGACGCGCGCCACCGGACGATACAAGGCCGCCGCTTCGGCGGCTTCGAGATCGCGGAAGAACCGTGCCGCCCACGGCGCCAGATGGGCGTCGAAAAAGCGCTTCTGGGCGGCCAAGGGCGCCGGCGCGCCGAAACCGCCGAGGATGAGGCCGTGCATGACCTCGCAGAGTGCGCCGATGTGGTCCTCGGGCTCGGCGAAGCCATCGTCGGCGACGATGCCGAGGGCGCGCAGGTCGTCCCGCAGCTCGGCCAGCGGCTTTTCGAACAGGAACCCGGTCTTGTAGAAGGAGGCATAGGGCTTGACCTCGCCCTCGGTGAGGCCGATGAACAGCGCTTCGTATTCGCGCGCCGCCGCCTCCGGCACCGTCGCCGCGGCGGCATCGGCGGTGTCGCCCAGCGCCCGGCCGAGCGGGGTGTGGTCGCGGCCGAGGCCGGCCAGCATCCGCAGAGTCGGCGCATCGGGCGCGGCGCCCAGGACACGCGCCAAAAGGGCGTAGAGCCGCGCGCGCAAGACATCTTCTTCGGGCAGATTCCGGGCGTCGCTTGCCGCTGCGCTCAAGGCGCCATCCTCCCAGCGCTGCCCGCGGGCGATGCCCGAGGGCTCGTTGCTATTGCACCGCAAAATCGGTGAAGGACCAGACCTACTTGGGTGGTCCTACCAGGAGGATCGGGGACGCTGCCGCGACTGTCAACGCGGAGAAGGGCTTACCCCATAGGTTTTAAGCATTCTTGTCTGTTTTTTTCGCTTTGGCGGGCGCGGCAGGTGGTACGGCGGCGCCCTCTTGCGGGGCAGCCTCGGCACTTTCGACAAGATCGAGGAAGCCCTTGCCGATTTTCCAGGCCGTTTTCACCGCCTCGCCCATCGGCACGTTGCGGTAGTCATCGGCATAATCGGTAAGGCCGTCGTGGTGGGAGAAGATCGGGTCGCTGGCCCACAGCTTGCGCAAGGCCTGCCGCTGAAGATCCGCAGGTACCTCGGCGCGCAGGAACACGGAGAAATCCGAATCCTTGGTCAGCGACTCGATGTCGGGCAACTCCAGCGTCGGTTCCGGCACTGCGGGCGGCATCGGGAGCGTCTCGGCGCCTGCCGCTGGGGTGTCGTCGGCGCGCGGCGGCTCCGCCGGCATGCCCTGCTTCAGCCGCGACCAACGCGCCAAAAACGGTTCGCCCGGTTCATCCATGGCGTTCCTCTCCCTGCGGCTTCAGCTTGCGTTTGACGAAGGGCTCGTCGACATGCCAGCGCGCGACGAAGGCCTCGACAAGCGCCCCCACCGCGGGCGGCATGGGCACGCCTTCGACCACCTCGTCGCCGGAAATCTGGTAGGCGCCGGCCTCGTAGGGGCAGACGGTGACGTGGAACGGCACCATGCGGCCGGTGTCGCCCGGGCGCAGGATCACGTAGACGACCGGCGGCTCGCCCGACAGATTGCGCCGGTAGCCCTCGGTCTCGCGATGAAACAGCTCCAGCGGCAGGGCGCCCGCATAGAACCTGGTCCAGCCCTCGCCCTCGCCCAGGACCAGCCATGCCGCGACCTCCGGCCCGCCGGCGATCACCTCCACCGGCCGCCACAGATGGTCCTGCCAGGGGTTGGCGGCGGCGCGCCGTTCGATGACCACGCCTAGCATCAGCTTGTCGGGGACGTCGCGATCCATGGCCGAATTATGGGACGCGCGACGGAAGTGCCGCAAGCTCCTCCCTCCGGTCTATCCGAAAGGAGGGGGGTTGGCCGGCGGCGGCCGCCGTGTATGGTAGGACCAAAAGAACGAGGATCTCGGGAGCGATGCGATGAAGCTCGACGGCAAGCGCGTGCTGGTGTGCAACTGCGCCGGGACCATGCCGCTGGACGCGGCCAAGCTGGCGATGGCACTGGGCAGCGACCGCCCGGCCATCCATCACCTGCTGTGCCGCGCCCAACGCCAGGCCTTCGTCGATGCCGTGGCGCCAGGCGAGCCGGTGATCGTGGCCTGCACCCAGGAGGCGCCGGTGTTCGATGCCGCCGCCGAGGAGGCCGCCCCCGAGGCCGCGGTGCGCTACGTCAATATCCGCGAGCGTGCCGGATGGTCCGAGCAGGCCACGGCGGCCACGCCGAAGATCGCCGCACTGCTGGCCGAGGCGGCCCTCGACCTGCAGCCGACGCCGACCGTGCCGCTGTCGTCGACGGGCGTGACGTTGGTGCTCGGCCGTGACGAGGTCGCCGTGGCGGCGGCGCGCCAACTGGCGCAGCGGCTGAGCGTGACCTTGGTCCTTCTCGGCGCGGTCGAGGTGGCGCCACCCAGCCTTGCCGCTTTCCCCATTTTCCGTGGCCGCCTGCATCGGGTCGGCGGCCATCTCGGTGCCTTCGCCGTCGAGTTCGCCGAGTGCGGCGCGGCGCTGCCGTCATCGCGCGCGGTGCTGGCCTTCGGCCCCAGTGGTGACGCATCGATGAACGCCGACGTCATCCTCGACCTCACCGGCGATCGCCCGCTGTTCCATGGCCGCGATGGCTATCACCGCGCCGACCCGGGCAGCGAGACGCAGGTCCAGAAGGCCATCCTCGATGTGGCCGATATGGTCGGCGAGTTCGAAAAGCCGCGCTACGTACGGGTCAATCCGACAATCTGCGCCCATTCGCGCAACAGCAAGATCGGCTGCACCAAATGCCTCGAGGCCTGCCCCAGCGGTGCCATCCAGCCCGATGGTGACGCGGTGGCCGTCGACCCCTTCGCGTGTAGCGGCCACGGCGCCTGCGCCAGCGCCTGCCCGACGGGAGCCATCGCCTATGACATGCCCGGCGGTGACGGCCTGTACCAACGGCTGAGGACGCTGCTCGACACCTATCGGCGGGCCGGCGGAGAGCGGCCGGCGCTGCTGGTGCATGATACCGGGCGCGGCGCCGAGCTCATCGAGGCGATTGGCCGCCACGGGCGCGGCCTGCCCGCCAACGTCCTGCCGTTGGCCGTGAACCAGGTGACGCAGCTCGGCCTCGACGCACTGCTGTGCGCCTTGGCCTATGGCGCCGTCGAGGTGCGGTTGCTGGTCGGGCCGGAGCAGCGTGGCCACACGGCGGCGCTGGAACAGGCGGCGGAGCTGGCATCGGCGATTGCCGCGGGGCTGGGCTATGGCGAGGGCCGCTGCCTGCTCGACTGGAGTGAGGATCCCGATCTCCTGGAGACGGCGCTCTACCGTCGCCTGCCCGAGGCGGTGGGCTCACCTGCGGAATTCTATCCGGCCGGCGGCCGGCGTTCGGTACAGAGCGTGGCGTTGCGCCATCTCCATGCCCACGCGCCGACGCCGGTCGACCAGATGGCGCTGCCGGCGGGAGCGCCGTTCGGCGCCGTGCTCGTCGATTCCGCCAAATGCACCCTGTGCCTGTCCTGTGTCGGCGCCTGCCCGACGCGGGCCCTGGGTGACAACCCCGACAAGCCGCAGCTCAGCTTCGTCGAGGCCAGTTGCGTGCAGTGCGGGCTGTGCCGGAGTACCTGCCCGGAGGCCGCCATCACTTTGGAGCCGCGCCTCGACTTCACGCGCGCCGCCGAACGGCGGGTGCTGAAGGAGGAGGAGCCCTGCCACTGTATCCGCTGCGGCAAGCCGTTCGGCACGCGCTCGGGTTTGGAGAAGATGCTGGAGAAGCTCAGCGGCCATCCGATGTTCAGCGCTCCCGGGCGACTCGACCTGCTGAAGATGTGTTCCGATTGCCGCGTCGTCGCGCAGATGGACATGCCGCAGCCGCTGGCCGGCCGGCCACGCCCGCTGCCGCGCACCACCGACGATTACCTGCGCGAGCGCGAAACCAAGGAGCCGACCCGGCACTGACGCTTGCAAACTGGCGGCGAGTCGGCTATTGCTGCCGCCCTGACGGAGGTTCATCCCATGGCGCTGCCTGGCTTCACGGCCATTTGCCCAGACGCCGCCCGCATCGGCGGGCGCGCGGCTGTTTCCGTCGCCGCCACCAAGGCCACTACCAAGACGACCACCACCAAGACGGTGGGATGACGCGGGCTGGTCGCATGTGATCAAACGAAAGGGCCCGTGGATACTCTCCCGGGCCCTTTCGTTTGAAGGCGCGGGCGAAATGGGCCACAGCATGGAGATTTGAGGGAATGGGTTACAAAGTCGCGGTGATCGGCGCCACCGGAAATGTCGGGCGCGAGATATTGCAGATCCTGGCCGATCGCCAGTTCCCGGTCAGCGAGGTCGCGGCGCTGGCGTCCGAGCGCTCGGTCGGCAAGCAGGTGTCGTTCGGCGAGGACCAGGTGCTGAAGGTGCAGGACCTCGCCAAATTCGACTTCACCGGCTGGGACATCGCCCTGTCGTCGCCCGGCGCCAAGATCTCGGCGGTGCACAGCCCGCGCGCCGCCGCCGCCGGCTGCGTGGTCATCGACAACACCAGCCATTTCCGCATGGACCCCGACGTGCCGCTGGTGGTGCCCGAGGTCAACCCGCAGGCGATCGCCGGCTACAAGAAGCGCGGCATCATCGCCAACCCCAATTGCTCGACCATCCAGATGGTGGTGGCGCTGAAGCCGTTGCATGAACTGGCCAAGATCAAGCGCGTCGTCGTCTCGACCTACCAGTCGGTGTCGGGTGCCGGCAAGGAAGGCATGGACGAGCTGTTCGAGCAGACCCGCGCCATCTACGTCAACGACGCGGTCGAGAAGACCAAGTTCACCAAGCAGATCGCCTTCAACGTCATCCCGCACATCGACGTGTTCATGGACGACGGCTACACCAAGGAAGAATGGAAGATGACCGCCGAGACCAGGAAGATCCTGGACCCGGAGATCGCCGTCACCGCCAACTGCGTGCGCGTGCCGGTGTTCATCGGCCATTCCGAGGCGATCAACATCGAGTGCGAGAAGCCGATCAGCGAGGCGCAGGCGCGCGAGGCGCTGCGCAAAACGCCCGGCATCTCGGTCATCGATCATCGGGCCAACGAGGGCTATGTCACCCCGGTGGAATGCGCCGGCGAGGACAACGTCTTCGTCAGCCGCATCCGCAAGGATCCGACGGTGAAGAACGGCCTCGCCTTCTGGTGCGTGGCCGACAACCTGCGCAAGGGCGCGGCGCTGAACGCCGTGCAGATCGCGGAGGTGCTGGCGCAGGATTACTTGAAGAAGTGAAGGCGCGCGGGGCCGTGCCCGTACCGGCCCCTCAATTCTTCGCGCTGTTCGGGTTTTTCGGGGCGGTGCTCAGCGGCTTGGCTCGACTGGGGCCTGGGCGCACCACCCCGCCCGACAGCATGATGGCTTCCATCTCGCGCTGGCTGGCGCGCTGGAATGACTTGCCGCAGCCCAGCGTCGCCGCTTTGCTCAAATACTTCCGGGCCTCGCCGAGGTACTTGGCGCGTTCGCCCATCTTCTCGGCGCGGGCGGCAACCGCCGCCCAATGCAGGGCCTGATCCGTGGCCCGCATGTTCGCTTGGCATTCCAGCCGCCGGGCCTGCTCGGCGGCATCGCGGCGGAAGTCGAAGGGCAGCCGATTGTCCTTCAGCATGTCCTTGAGCCGCTCGCCCTGGCGTGCTGCTTCCTCCGGCGTCATGCCGCTCATTTTTGCGAGTTCCCGGCGGCACTCGGTGACAAGGCGGTCAATGACCTCTTTGTCGACCGCGCCGCCGGATTTTCCGAATCCGAACATGGCGTTGCCCCCAGGGGTGAACGCCCAAGTATTTTATCAACCTAGCTCATATGCAACAAATAAAAAACACGGCATTTACGTAAAATGTGGTGTTCTCAGGACTGTATCCCGCGTAAGGCGCGCCACTGTTTGGCCTGCTTGTGTGCCTCGGCCACCAGTTTTGGCGCCAAATTCGCCGCCAATTGCTTCATATCTTCGGTGGCGTCGTTACTGCCGAGTTGGCTGGCCAGAGTGATATAGGTCAGCGCCCGTACCGGATCGCGGGGCACGGATTGGCCGTCGCGATAGAATCGGCCCAGCGCCAGCAGCGCCGGCGGATGTCCGGCATCGGCCGCCCGCGTCATCAGGTGCATGGCCTGGGTGACGTCCAGGGGAGCATCGACGCCGTTGAAATGGGCCTCGGCAAGGTGGAACAACGCCGGGGCGTATCCCTGCTGGGCCGCAGCCTGCAGCCATTTCATGCCTTCGATGGTGTTCTTGTCGATGCCGTTGCCACGCCGCAGCATCTGCGCAAGCTGGGTGCGGCCGGCGGCATCACCCTGTTCGGCCGCGGCCAGGAACAGCCCTTGTGCCGCCCTGGCGTCCTGCGGCACGCCCTCACCGCGTTCATGGAGGCGGCCCAGCATCACCTGGGCCTGCACCACGCCAGCGTCGGCCGCCTTATGCAGCCATTGGGCCGCCTGTGCCGGGTCGTAGTGGGCACCATCGCGGCGGAGCAGCAGGGCACCCAACGCCGCCTGGGCATCGTGGTGATCGGTATCGGCGGCCCGTCGATACCACGCCGCCGCCTGATCGAGATCCCGGTGCACGCCGATGCCGTCTTCGAGCCGCCGCGCCAGCTGATAGGCAGCTTCCGTAAGGCCCTGCTCGCCCGCCTTGCGGAACCACTCCGCCGCCACCGTCTCGTCCTTGCGCGCCCCGCCGCTGCCATGGGCGTGGCGAATGGCCAGTTCGAGCTGTGCCGCGGCGTCGCCCTGGCGGGCGGCGCTGGCGACGTCGCGGTAAGTGCGCGGGAGCTCGGTGGCCATGGCGTGGAGGGGCAGCCAGGCCAGAAGCATGGTGATCAGAGCCAGAAATCTCATTTGCGAGGATGCTACCTAGAAAGGGTGCCGCATCATAGGCGGGAGACGCCGGCTTGTCATCCGCCGCTCGGAAGCACGAAGGCAATTCGGCGGTGTTGCCGGACTACGCCATTGGACTGGGGCTTGGCCCGGATCGATTGCGACGCTACCTTCTCAACATGACCGCCCCGGAATCCATCGTCCCCCCCAGCCTTGACGACATCACCGACATCGGCCGCCGAGAGCTGGCGCGCCTCCCTGAGGAGTTTCGCCGCTTCGTCGCGGACCTGCCGATCCGAGTCGAGGAATTTCCCGACGAACAGACCGAAGTCGAGATGGAGTTGGACAGCCCGTTCGACCTCCTGGGTCTCTATCGCGGCGTCTCGATTGACCGCAAGAGCTTCCTCGACACGCCGGCCGACATGGACATGATTTTCCTCTATCGCCGGCCGATTCTCGACTATTGGTCCGAAACCGGCGAAGACTTGAACGACATCGTGCGGCATGTGCTCATCCACGAAATCGGTCACCATTTCGGCCTGTCGGATGAGGATATGGCGCGGATCGAGGAGCAAGCCGACCCCGAGTAGCGCCGGGTCAGCCGTGGTCGCGCAGGATGTGCCCGGCCAGATAGAGGGAGCCGCAGATCAGGATGCGCCCCGGCGGCTGTCGGCCGGCGATCGCCCGCACCGCCTCCATCGCATCGCCGGCCGGGGCGGCATCGGCGATGCCGGCGGCGGTCGCCGCCTCGGCCGTTTCGGCGGCCGATAGGCTGCGTGCCTCGTCGGGAATGGTGACGGCGCGCAGGCGCCGGATGAAGGGCGCCAGGGGCCGCAGGAATCCGCCGACATCCTTGTCGGCAAGCATGCCGACGACGAGGTCGAGCGGCTTTTCCCGCCACGACTGCGCCTGTACGGCCAGTACCCTCGCCGCATCCGGATTGTGGCCGCCGTCGAGCCACAGCTCCCAGCCGGGCGGAAGGGTCGCCACCAGCGGCCCGTGCGAGAGGTGCTGCAGGCGTGCGGGCCAGCGCACGGTCTCCAGTCCCCGCGCCAGCGCCCCTTCGGGTACCGGAAGGCGGTCGCGCAACCTGTCGATGCAGGCCAGCGCCAGCCCGGCGTTGCGCATCTGATGCGCGCCGGCAAGGGCCGGCATCGGCAAGGCCCACGAGCGGTGGCGGCCCTGATAGAGCATGCCGCCCGAATGAGGGCGCACGGAAAAGTCGCGGCCCTCCCGGTACAGGGTTGCACCGCACTGGCGCACCCGCGCCTCGATCGCCCCATCGGCCTCTGGCGCCTGGTCCGCAGAAACGCAATCGCCCCCCGGCTTGATGATCGCGGCCTTCTCGGCGGCGATGAATGCCAGGTTGCCGCCCAGGAACTGCTCATGATCCATGGAAATCGGCGTCAGCACCGTGAGCGCCGGCCGTTCGACGGTGTTGGTGGCATCGAGGCGCCCGCCGAGGCCGGTCTCCAGCAGGGTAACGTCGGCGGGGACGCGCGAGAACGCCAGGAAGGCGGCGGCGGTGGTGATCTCGAAGAAGGTTATGGGTCGGCCCGCGTTCACCGCCTCGACATCGGCGAGCAGCTCGGCCAGCGCCGAATCCTCCATCAGTGCGCCGGCAACGCGCATGCGCTCGGCGAAGCGAACCAGATGCGGCGAGGTATAGGCGTGGACCCGAAGGCCCGCCGCCTCGAAGATTGCCCGCAGATAGGCGACGGTCGATCCCTTGCCGTTGGTGCCGGCGACATGGATCACCGGCGGCAGGCGGTCCTGTGGGCTGCCGAGATCGGCGAGCAGGCGCTCGACGCGCTCGAGCGACAGGTCGATGGTCTGCGGATGCAGCCCATGCAGTCGCCCGAGGACGGCGTCAAGCACGGTCGCCGACGTCCTCGTGTCGCGGCGCCGTGTCCATCGCCAGCGGCACGATCTCGGCCGCCGGGCTGCGGTTGCGTAGCAGGTCGATGATGCGGATCAGCGTGCCGCGCAGTTCGTTCCGCGGCACCACCATGTCGACCATGCCGTGGTCGAGCAGGTATTCGGCGCGCTGGAAGCCTTCCGGCAGCTTCTCGCGGATGGTGGTCTCGATGACGCGGGCGCCGGCAAAACCGACCACCGCACCCGGCTCGGCGATGGCGATGTCGCCCAGCATGGCGAAGGAGGCGGTAACGCCGCCGGTGGTCGGATCGGTCAGCAGCACGATGTAGGGCAGGCCCTTCTCGCGCACCATCTCGACGGCGACGGTGGTGCGCGCCATCTGCATCAGCGACAGGATGCCCTCCTGCATGCGCGCGCCGCCCGAGGCCGGGATGACGATCAGCGGCGCATCCTGCAGCACGGCCAGATTGGCGGCGGCGACGATGCCCTCGCCGACCGCCACACCCATCGAGCCGCCCATGAAGCCGAAGTTGAAGGCGGCCACCACCACGTTGATGCCGCCCATCTGGCCGTGGGCGACGATGATGGCGTCCTGCTCGCCGGTCTTGCTCCGCGTCTCCTTGAGGCGGTCGGCATAGCGCTTCTGGTCGCGGAACTTCAACGGATCCTCGACCACCTTGGGCAGTTCGATGCGCTGGTAGGCACCGTCGTCGAACAGCAGCTCCAGCCGCGCCTTCACCGACAGCCGCATGTGATGCCCGCAATGCAGGCACACGGCATGATTGGCCTCGAAATCGCGATGAAAGATCATGTGATCGCAATTGGGGCACTTGTGCCACAGATTCTCGGGCACTTCCTTGGGCCGCACCCATTGCTGGATCTTCGGCCGGACGAAATTGGTCAGCCAGTTCATCGCGTTCTACCCCGTCAAAACTATTTCACCACGGAGGCACAGAGACACAGAGAGCGCACGGAGAAGGTTTGCCCTTCGTCATGCCCGCGTAAGCGGGCATCCATGTCCCAGAGGCCTGAGTCAATGGATTCCCGCTTTCGCGGGAATGACGAAAGGAGTCTCTGTGCCTCCGTGGTTAACCAATGTCTACGTCCGCGCCCCGCGCACGCCGGCCGCCAGGGCGCGAACGTCGTCCAGCACCGCCGTCACCAGGTCCGGCTTGCCGATGTTGTCGGCCAGCCGTTGCACCAGCGCCGAGCCCACCACCGCGGCGTCAGCATGACGCGCGACGGCGGCAGCCTGTGCCGGGGTCTTGATGCCGAAGCCCACCGCCACCGGCAGCGTCGTCTGCCGCTTCAGTCGAGCCACCGCCGCGGCGACGGCGTCCTCGGAGGCCGAGGCGGTGCCGGTGATGCCGGTGATCGACACGTAATAGACGAAGCCCGACGCCTTCGCCAGCGCCGTCGGCAGGCGTGCCGCGTCGGTGGTCGGGGCGGTGAGGAAGATGAAGTCGATGCCGTGGGCGTTGAGCGGCACCAGCAGCTCGTCCGCCTCCTCGGGCGGCAGGTCGACGATGATCAGGCCGTCGACGCCGGCGGCAGCGGCGTCGGCGGCGAAGCGCTCGGGGCCGTAGGCGTGGACCGGGTTGTAATAGCCCATGAGGATGATCGGCGTATCGGCATCACCGGCGCGGAAATCGCGCACCATGTCCAGCACCTTGGCCAGCGTCATGCCCGCCTTCAGCGCCCGCTGCGACGCCAGTTGGATCGCCGGCCCGTCGGCCATGGGGTCGGTGAAGGGAACACCGAGTTCGATCAGGTCGGCGCCGGCCGCCGGCAGGCCCTCGAGCAGGCCGGCCGCGATGGCGGGATCGGGATCGCCGGCGGTGAGGAAGGTGACGAGGCCGGCGCGGCCCTCGGCGCGCAGGGCGGCGAAGCGTCGGGCGATGCGGCCGCTCACAGCGTGTCTCCCGTCGCCTTGGCCACCGTGGCGATGTCCTTGTCGCCGCGGCCGGACAGGCAGATGGTCATGATGTGGTCGGGGCCGAGATCGCGGGCGATCTTGGCGGCGTGGGCGATGGCGTGCGACGACTCCAGCGCCGGGATGATGCCTTCCAGGCGCGTGGTCAGCCGGAATGCGGCCAGTGCCTCGTCGTCGGTGACCGAGGCATATTCGACGCGGCCGATGTCGCGCAGCCAGGCGTGCTCGGGGCCGATGCCGGGATAGTCCAGCCCGGCCGAGATCGAGTGCGCCTCGGTGATCTGGCCGTCGGCATCCTGCAGCAGATAGGTGCGGTTGCCATGCAGCACGCCCGGCCTGCCGGCGGTCAGCGAGGCGGCGTGCTGGCCCGTGGCGATGCCGTGGCCCGCCGCCTCGACGCCGATGATGCGCACCTCCGCATCGTCGAGGAACGGGTGGAACAGGCCCATGGCGTTGGAGCCGCCGCCGATGCAGGCGACCAGGCTGTCGGGCAGGCGGCCCTCGCGTTCGATGATCTGCTCGCGCGTCTCGCGGCCGATCACCGCCTGGAAGTCGCGCACCATCATGGGATAGGGATGGGGGCCGGCGACCGTGCCGATGAGATAGTAGGTGGTGTCGACGTTGGCCACCCAGTCGCGCATGGCCTCGTTCATGGCGTCCTTGAGGGTCGACGCGCCCGAGGTCACAGGTTTGACCTCGGCCCCCAGCAGCTTCATGCGGTAGACGTTGGGCGCCTGTCGTTCGATGTCGGTGGCGCCCATGTAGATGGTGCAGGGGATGCCGAACAGCGCGCAGACGGTGGCGGTGGCGACGCCGTGTTGGCCGGCGCCGGTCTCGGCGATCACCCGCCGCTTGCCCATCCGTCGCGCCAGCAGGATCTGGCCGACGCAGTTGTTGATCTTGTGGGCGCCGGTGTGGTTGAGGTCCTCGCGCTTGAGGTAGATGCGCGCGCCGCCGAACTCGGCGGTCAGGCGCCGGGCGAAGTACAGCGGGCTCGGCCGGCCGACGTAGTGGGCAAGATAATCCTGCAACTCGGCGACGAAGGCGGCGTCGTCTTTGGCCGCCGCGTAGGCGCGCTCGACCTCGAGGATCAGCGGCATCAGGGTCTCGGCGACGAAGCGTCCGCCATAGATGCCGAAATGGCCACGCTCGTCGGGTCCGGCGCGGTAGGTGTTGATGGCCATCGTTCCTTCGCAACAGCATGCGGCTGGGGGCCGTAATAAAGCACAAAAGCCGCCGATGGACATAGCCCATCGCGCAGAGACCAATCCACACCGCAGATTGGTATGAGGTGTCCGTCGCGTTACACTGGGCGAATATCTCGGCGGGATGTTCGAGTGCAGATGACGACGGCATCGAGCGACGAGCAGGCTTTTGGGCGCTACGAGGTGCTGCTGGTGGCGGCCGTGGCCGTGGTCCTGCTCCTGCTCGGTCTCACGGTGAAGCTGACCGAGGATGCGGCGATCGAAGATGCCGGCGCCGAGTTGGAGCGCAAGCTCGAGCTCTATTCCGCCTACATCGAGAGCGAGCTCAAACGCTACGCGCTCCTGTCCGAGATATTGGCGGCCGATCACCATGTAAGGTCGGCGCTGGCCAACCCGGACGGCCGGGCCAGCCTGGCCCAGGCCAACATGCAGTTGAAGCTGCTGGCCGAAACCAGCGGCGCCGCCGTCGCCTACGTCATCGACCCTACCGGGCTCACCCTCGCCTCGAGCAATCACCAAAGCCCAATTTCGTTTGTCGGCAACAACTACGGGTTCCGGCCCTATTTCGCTGCGGCCATGGCGCGCGGCCGCGGTCGTTACGTCGCCATCGGCAGCACGTCGCATGTCGCAGGCTATTATGCCTCGGCGCCGGTGGTGATCGACGGGCGGGTTGCCGGTGTGGTGGTGACCAAATGGGGGCTGGATGCGCTGGTGCCGTGGCGGGAGGGGCAGGACAGGGTGCTGGTCGCCGGCGGCGACGGGGTCATTTTCGCCGCGAACGAGGCATCGCTGCTGTTCAAGCGGGCCGATGCCCTTGGCCAGCCCCCTTCGCGTGCCGTCGATCCCCGCCAGTACGGCGCTCGGCCGTTGCGGCCCTTGCGTTTGCATTCGAGTGTTCGGTTGAACGGCGTTCGCGTCGTGACCTTCGATCCCGCCGTGGCGCGGTTGAGCGATGCCGACCCCGTCGCCACCGTGGCGGAATACGCGGTCGCTTCGAAACAGTTGATTGGCGCCGGCTGGCAGCTGTTCGTGCTGGCCGACATCAGCGCCCGCACACGACAAGTCCTCGTCAACGTCCTGCTCGTGATCCTGGGCCTGGCGTTCTCCGGGGTAATGCTGGGCTACGTCAATCAGCGCCGCCGGCACGTACGCGACCTGTACGAGGCGGCGATCCGCGACCCGCTCACCGGCCTCTACACCCGACTCTACATGAACGACGTGGTCGGGCGCATGCTGGAAGGGCACGACCGGGGCAGCCTTGCCGGCGTCGCCCTGGTCATCTTCGATCTCGATGATTTCAAGCAAGTCAACGACACCTACGGCCACCATGCCGGCGACCAGGTGCTGGGCGCCTTCGCCGCCGTGGTGCTCGACGCGGCGCGGGCCACCGATGTCCCGGTGCGCTTCGGCGGCGAGGAGGTGGCGGTGTTCCTGGCGAGCGCCCGCATCGAGGACGCCGTCAGCTTTGCCGAGCGCATCCGCCAGCAGATGGAAGGAGCCGAATTCGCGGTGGGCGATCGGCCGCTCAAGGTGACGGTATCGGGCGGCGTCGCCCTCCGGCGGCAGGGCGAGCCGCTGTCGCAACTCGTCATCCGTGCCGACGCGGCGCTGTACGAGGCCAAGCGAGCGGGACGGAACCGCATTCACGCCGCTACCGGGCCGGAGCTCCCGCTGTTCGCCATTCCGGGCGCGCTGCCGCCGACCTGAGCGCCGTCAGGCGGCAAAGCCGGCCATCACCCGCACCTCGGCCGCCGACAGGCCGGCGGCCCGCAACGCCCGCAGGGTCAGGGCGCGATCGCGCTTGGCCAGGCGCCGGCCGTGCTCGTCGGTGAGCAGCGGATGATGGTGATACTCCGGCGTGTCGAAGCCGAGCAGGGCCTGCAGCAGGCGATGGATGTGCGTCGCTTCGAACAGGTCCTCACCGCGAGTCACCAGTGTCACGCCCTGAGTATGGTCATCGACGGTGACGGCGAGGTGATAGCTGGTGGGCGTATCCTTGCGTGCCAACACGACGTCGCCGAACACCTCGGCCGTGGCGGTGACCAGCCCACGGCGGCGGTCGCGCCAGGTCAGTGCTCCGGCCCGTGCGATGGCGCGGCTGATGTCGAGGCGCAGCGCATAGGGCCGGCCGGCGGCGTGGCGGCGTTCACGCTCGGCCCGGGATAGGCCGCGGCAGCTTCCGGGATAGATGGCGCCGTCGGGGCCATGAGGAGCCACCCCGGCGCGCGCCACCTCTTCGGCGATGTCGCGGCGGGTGCAGAAGCAGGGGTACAGCAGGCCCTGGGCGTCGAGCGCCCGCAGGGCGCGGGCGTGCTCGTCGGTATGGGCCGACTGGATGCGCACGGGGCCGTCCCAAACGACGCCCAGCCAGGCCAGATCCTCGATGATGGCGGCGGTGAATTCGGGCCGGCAGCGCCCGGCGTCGATGTCCTCGATGCGCAGCAGGAACGCGCCGTCGGTCCGCCGCGCCTCGGCGTGGCCGAACAGCGCCGAATGGGCATGGCCGAGGTGCAGATGGCCGCTGGGGCTGGGGGCGAAGCGCGTCACCGTCGCGGCGGCGCCGCGCGGCGCAGAGGGCGGGGCGGGGGCGGTCATGGCGGCAAGATACCACCAAATACGGGCTGCGGTCGCCGCCGAGCGGGCTTAAGTCTCCGATGACGAGGAGAAGACGCATGGCCACCCTTTCCGGGCCGACGCATCCGCCGCTGTCCGGCCGCAAGCCGCGCCAGCTGGTGGTGCTGCTGCACGGCGTCGGCGCCGATGGCGACGACCTGATCGCGCTGGCGCCGATCCTGGCGCGGGCCCTGCCCGATGCCGAGTTCGTGGCGCCGCATGCGCCGTTCCACTATGACATGGCGCCGTTCGGTCACCAGTGGTTCAGCCTGATGGACCGCAGCCCGCATGCCGTTGCCAACGGCGTACGCATCGCCGCGCCGATCCTCGATGCCTTCCTCGATGCCGAACTGCGCCAGCGCAATCTCGATGACGAGGACCTGGCCCTGGTCGGTTTCTCGCAAGGCACGATGATGGCGCTCCACGTCGGCTTGCGGCGCGTGCGGCCGTGCGCCGGCATCCTCGGCTATTCGGGCGCCTTGGTCGCTGCCGAGAGTCTGGATGCCGAGATCGCCTGCTATCCGCCGGTGCTGATGATCCATGGCGAGGCCGACGAGGTGGTGCCGGTGGACTACCTGCGCCTGGCGGTGCAGGCGCTGGAGGGAGTGGGGGTGAGGGTGCAAAGCCAGGCCATTCCGCATCTCGGCCACGGCATCGACGACACCGGCATCGAGCGCGGCATCCGCTTCCTCGCCGAGGTAATGCGGCCGACCCTGTGAGCCGCTTTTTCGCACGGTTCAAGAATTTCCTGCTGAGCCTCGCACGCCATTCGTCTATATATGACGGCCAGACGCGCGAAAGCGAGGTCATGGATGACGTCTCTGGCACTCGAAGGCTGTCCGGCCCTGGTGCTGAACGCAGATTTCCGGCCGCTGAGCTACTTCCCCCTGTCGCTGTGGTCCTGGCAGGAGGCGGTGAAGGCGGTCGTCTCCGAGCGCGTCAACGTCGTTGCCGTCTACGACCGCATCGTCCGCTCGCCGCGCTGGGAAATGGCGCTGCCCAGCGTCATCTCGCTCAAGGACTACATTCCCGCCGCCCGCCGCCCCGCCTTCACCCGTTTCAACGTGTTCCTGCGCGACCGCTTCTCCTGCCAGTACTGCGGCGACCAGCTCTCGTCGCATGACCTCACCTTCGACCATGTCATCCCGCGCGCCCGCGGCGGCCGCACCACCTGGCAGAACGTCGTCGCCGCCTGCGCCCCGTGCAACCTGCTGAAGGGCAGCCGTTTGCCCAAGGACTGCGGCATGCTCCCGCTGGTGCCGCCGTATCAGCCGAGCACCTGGGAGCTGCAGGACCACGGCCGCGCCTTCCCGCCCAACTACCTGCACGAGAGCTGGCGTGACTTCCTGTACTGGGACGTCGAACTGGAGCAAAACTGAGGGTGGCCGCCGCGGCCAGGGTCCATCGCAGGGCGATCGCGAGGCTGTTGACAGGGCCGAGGCGACCGATTACATAAGCGACCTGCCTCTGCTGGGGGATCGTCTAGCGGTAGGACAGCGGACTCTGACTCCGCCAGCCTAGGTTCGAATCCTAGTCCCCCAGCCATCATTTTTTAGGCGAAGCAAGTTTCGAGCCCTGCTGATGCGGGGTTTTTTCCGTATCAGATATGGCATCCCCGCTCTCACGAAAGCCTGCGTTCGTCAATTTCCCCGCAGCTCCCGCCAGGCGATGCAACACTGCATGCAGACACGCGTTCATGGCCTGTCCGGAGGCATGACGTGGTGCCGCAAACAGGCGAGGGCGTTGCGTTGGTTCGGATCGAGCATGGTTGACTGGTGGACGTCATCGGCGTAACCGCGACACGTGGAAGCAACCCTGGATGCAACGATGACGTCGCCCAATGTAAGCTCGGCACCACGCCATTCGGCAGTCGCCTTGTTGATTTCCGCCGTGGGCGTGGTATTCGGCGACATCGGCACCAGCCCTCTCTACACGATGAAGGAGACGTTTGCCGGGCCGCATCCGCTGCCGCTCGACCGCCCCCATGTGCTGGGCGTGCTTTCCCTCATCTTCTGGTCGGTGACTCTCGTCGTCTCCGTCAAATACGTCTTGGTGATGATGCGCGCCGACAATCGCGGCGAGGGCGGCACCCTGTCGCTTCTGGCGCTCCTCGGCCAGGCCACGGCGAAGCGGCCGCAGCTGGTGACACTGGTCGGCTCACTCGCCATCTTCGCCGGTGCCCTGTTCTACGGCGACAGCATGATCACCCCCGCCATCTCGGTGCTGTCGGCGGTCGAGGGCCTGCAGGTGGTGGCGCCGCAGCTCGAGCGGTGGATCGTGCCGATCACCATCGCCATCCTGCTCGGCTTGTTCATGATCCAGCGCCATGGCTCGGCCGCCGTGGGGGTGCTGTTTGGGCCGGTGATGATTCTGTGGTTCTCCGTCCTGGCACTGCTCGGTGCGCGAAACCTGATGCTGATGCCGGAGGTGCTGTGGGCGCTGAGCCCGCACCACGCGGTGATGTTCTTCGTGCATGACGGCGTGACCGCCTTTCTTGCCCTCGGCTCGGTGGTGCTGGCCGTCACCGGCGCCGAAGCCCTCTACACCGACATGGGGCATTTCGGTCGTGGGCCGATCCGCGTCGCATGGTATGGGCTGGTGCTGCCGGCGCTCCTGTTGAACTATTTCGGCCAGGGGGCGCTGCTGTTGACCCGGCCGGAGGCAGTGGCCAATCCGTTCTTCAACCTGGCACCGTCGTGGGCGGGCTTCCCCATGCTGGCGCTTGCCACCTGCGCCACGGTGATCGCCTCGCAGGCCGTGATCTCGGGTGCGTTCTCGGTGACGCGCCAAGCGATTCAGCTCGGCTATCTGCCGCGCATGAGCATCATTCACACCTCGGAAAAGGAAATCGGGCAGATTTACAGCCCGTTCATGAATTGGAGCCTGGCGGTGTTCGTGATCGCCCTGGTGCTCGGCTTCGGTAGTTCCAGCAATCTCGCCTCCGCCTACGGGATCGCGGTAACCGGGACCATGCTGATCGATACCGTTCTGGTGGCCCTGGTCATGGTGTTGATCTGGAACTGGCGCGGGTGGCGCATGATTGCGCTGATCGCCGTCTTTGGCCTCATCGACGCGGCGTTCTTTCTCGCCAACGCGACCAAGATTCCCCATGGCGGCTGGTTCCCGCTGGCGATCGGCGTCGGCGTGTTCGTGTTGCTGACGACCTGGAAGCGTGGGCGCCAGATCGTCGCAGCGCGTCAGAGCGATGCGACCTTGCCCATCGATGCGTTCCTCGCCTCCCTCTCCGACCGCGCCGCGCGCGTCGCCGGCACGGCGGTGTTCCTCACGGCGTCGGACGGCGTGCCGGCGGCGCTTCTGCACAATCTCAAGCACAACAAGGTGCTGCATGAGCGTGTGGTGCTGCTGACGGTGAAGGTCGAGGAGAGGCCGTTCGTGTCGTCGGAGCAGCGGGTCGAGGCGCGTGTGCTGCGCGACGGTTTCCACCGTGTCATCCTCCGCTATGGCTACATGCAAGACCCCAATGTGCCCCGTGCCTTGGCCAACGCCCGCACCGAGGACCTGGGCTTTTTTTACGAGCCGATGACCATCTCCTACTTCCTTGGTCGCGAGACCCTAATTCCGAGCCGCACGCCGGGGATGTCCATGTGGCGCGAGACGCTGTTCGCCTGGATGTCGCGCAGCGCCGCCTCGGCCATGGAGTTCTTCCACCTGCCGGCCAACCGCGTCGTCGAGCTGGGCGAGCAGATCGAGATCTGACAACGCATCGGCGGGCAGCAACCCAGAGCGCCGGCCCTGGAGCCGTCTCCATGCCGCCAGCCTCCCCAGCCAGCGTCCTCGCCATCTCTCCTCGTCGTCGGGGTGCCTTCCCCTGCGCTCGGGGAAAGCCCTTCATCGCGATCGGCGCCATGCCAGATCAAAGACTGGGACCCGCACAGGGCAGGGCGTGCGATTGAAGGCGGCCGCAGCCCGCCGTCCGTGCGGAAGCGAGGAGCATGAATTTTCTGTTGCGGAGCCCGGCCTTTGCCGACGGCTCGCCGATTCCCAGGAAATACAGCCACGAGGGCGCCAACATGGCGCCGCCGCTGCAGTGGGAGAACCCGCCTGCGGGCACCCGCAGCTATGCGCTGATCGTCGAGGATCCCGACGCGCCGCGGGGCACATTCCGCCACTGGGGCGTCTATGGCATCGGCGGCGATCGCCAGGAGTTGCCGGAAGGTGCCGGCGCGGCGCTGGGTCGGGCCGTCAACGACTTTGGCCGGCGCGATTGGGACGGGCCGGAGCCGCCCCGGGGCCACGGAGTCCATCATTACCATTTCCGCCTGGCGGCGCTGGTCGGCATCTACGAGCGCCATTGACGCCCATGAGGAGGCAGCGATGAGCAGGCTGGGATTGGCGTTGTTCGACACCACGGTGCAGACCACCAACGAATGGCTGCAGGACGTCGAGGCGGCGGTGGGGGCCGACCGCCAGGTGGCCTATCGGGCGCTGCGCGCCGTGCTGCACGCCCTCAGGGACCGGCTGCCGGTCGAGGAGGCCGCCGAGCCGGGCGACCAACTGCCCGGTCCTGGTCCGCGGCATCTATTACGACGGCTGGAAGCCAGCCCGCCAGCCCTCGGGGCTGGGCAGCCAGGGTGAGTTCCTGCAAAGGGTGCGCGACGAGTTGCACGACATCCGCGCGGTCGACGTCAGGGACGCGACATGCGACGACGTTGCGCGGCGCTGCCCGAGGACATCCGCCGGCTGTGGCCCGGGGCCGGCGGTCGCGCCTAAGGCGCGACCGCCACGCATCATGCGCCCTGCTGCACCAGATCGCCGCCGATCAGCTTGCGCAGTTTCTTGATGGCCGAGGCCTCGATCTGGCGCACGCGCTCGCGCGAGATGCCATAGCGCTGGGCCAGGTCCTCGAGGCGCAGCGGCTTGTCGCGCAGGCAGCGGTCGGCAACGATGGTCTGCTCGCGCTCGCTCAGCGTCTTCCACGCCTGGGCCAGCAACTGGCGCCGCTGCTCGCTTTCCTCGCGCGCGGCGAAGTCGCTCTCAGGGTCGGGGCGCTCGTCGGGCAGGGTTTCCTGCCAGGTGGCGGCGGAACCGGGCTGCCGCGGCGCGTCGAGCGAGTAATCGGGCGCCAGCAGCGCCTCCATCTCGCTGATGTGTTCGCGCCGCACCGACAGGTCGCGGGCGATGGCGCCGGCCTCGTCATGCGACAGCCAGCCGCCGCCCGGCTTGAGCCGCGCGGTCAAGGTGCGCAGCTTGAAGAAGATGCGCTTGCGCTCGGCGGTCAAGGCCACCTTCACCGGCGTCGCCTGTTGCATCGCCGCCTCCAGCATGGCGGCACGCACCCACCACACCGCGTAGGTGGCGAAGCGCAGGCCGCGATCGGGGTCGAAGCGGCGCAGCGCCTGCACCAGGCCAAGATTGCCCTCGGCGATCATGTCGGCCAGCGGCACCCCATAGCCGCGCAGGCCATAGGCGACGCGCACCACCAGCCGAAGATGGCTCTCGACCAGCTTGCGTGCCGCGGCGTGGTCGCCGTGATCACGCCAGGCGCGGGCCAGGTCGGCCTCTTCCTCGGCCGCCAGCACCGGAATCCGCCGCGCCTGGGCGACATAGGCGGAAACGGCGGCATTGGGCGAGGTCTGCATCTTGTGTCCTCCTGTTCACGGCGACGGCCAAGCCGTCGGTGACAGTGAGGATGATGGCCTGATCATCATAGGTCCAATGGATAATTCTTAGGTTAAAGATAAGGATATGTTATCACTGAGCCATGATCAGCCTGAAGCAGCTGCGCTCCATCGCCGCCCTGTCCGACACCTTGCATTTCGGCCGCGCCGCCGAGCGCTGCCACATCACCCAGCCGGCGCTGTCGGCGCAGGTCGCCCAGCTCGAGGCGGCGCTGGGCACCGTTCTTGTCGAGCGCTCGCGCCGGCGTGTGCTGATGACCCCGATGGGGCGCGACGTCGCCGAGCGCGCCAAGCGCATCCTACGCGATGTCGAGGAACTGCGCGAGTTGACGCGCCGGCGCGACCAGCCGCTGGTTGGCATGCTGCGCCTCGGCGTGCTGCCGACCCTCGGGTCGTATCTGCTGCCCCACATCCTGCCGGCCCTGCGCAGCCGATATCCCGACCTGCGCCTGTACTTGCGCGAGGAACCGGCGAATCGCCTGCTGGTCGAGCTCCAACATGGCGAGTTGGACCTGCTGTTGGTCTCGTGGCCCCGGCGCGAGGAGGCGCTGGTGAGTCTGCCGCTGTTCTTCGAGCCATTCTGGCTGGCCATGCCTTTGGGCCACCGCCTTGCCAGCGCGTCGCGGCTGTCGACCGACGATCTCGCCGGCGAGCAGCTGCTTCTGCTCGAACAAGGCCACTGCCTGCGCGAGCAGGCCCTGGCCTTGGCCGAAAGTGCCGGTGCCGAGGAGGAAACCGATTTCCGCGCCACCAGTCTCGACTCCTTGCGCCAGATGGCCGCTACCGGCCTGGGCGCCACGCTGCTGCCGGCGCTCTACGTCAAGGAGGAGGCTTTCGAGGACGACCAGTTGGCGGTGCGCCCCTTCGCCGCTCCGGTGCCGGGGCGCCGCATCGCTTTGGTGTGGCGGCGCACCACCACGCGGGCCGACGAATTCCGCCTGTTCGCCGCGCTGGTGCGCGAGCACTTGCCGGATGTGGTGCAGCCGCTGGCGCCGCCGGATTAGCTGAGCCGTCAGAGAGCGGAGCGCGGGCTTTCCGGGGCCGCCAACACTTTGCCGCGTAGGATGGATAGTCCTCGCGCGATCCGGATAGCCGCTGCCCAGTTTGATGCGTCACGCTTCCCCAAGACACCTCAAGGCATTAGGGGAATGATGACAACCGCTGCCAAAGAAGCTCTTGCCGTCCTCAGAGCCAACGGGATTGACCGCGTGTTCGGCAACCCGGGCACCACCGAGCTTCCCTTGCTCGACGGCTTTGTTAGCGAGGACATCGCTTTCCACCTATGCCTGCACGAAGGCGTGGCCACCGCGATGGCCGACGGTTACGGCCGGGCCACCGGCACCACCGGAGTGGTGCTGGTGCACACCTCGGTGGGGACTGCCAATACTTTGGTTCATGTGATCAACGCCTATTGTGACCGGATGCCGCTGCTGGTCATGGCGGGCGACAAGGATGACCGGCTAACCGGCCGCGGTTGCTTCGTGGAAGTTCCCGACATTGCCGGGCTGGCGCGTCAGGTCACCAAGGCGGCGTGGCGGGTCACTATGCCGGAGAAATTCCCCGAGCTGGTGCACCGCGCCCTCAAGGAGGCCTCGACCCCGGCCAAAGGGCCGGCCTTCCTGGCGGTTCCCGAGAATTACATGGGGGCGGCCCTGCCCGACGACGTGCGTGGCGCCTTCGCCCGACCGATCAGTCGTGCCGTCAGCCGCGTCCATCCCAGCGATCTGCGCCGTGTGCTGGAGGCGCTGGCGAGTGCCGAGCGGCCGCTGCTGATCGCCGGCAACGAGATCGGGCAGGCCGGCTGCGCCGGGCTATTGAAGGAACTGGCGGAGCGCCTGGCCGTGCCCGTCGTCGGCGAAGAGGTGTTCACCACCAGCGCCGTCAACTTCCCCACCGATCACCCCTACTACCACGGCTGCTTCTCGCCGGTGCTGCCGGTCGTTCGCAATTGCGACCTCGTAGTCGCGATCGGCGCGCGCCTATTCATGGAATACGCCTACCCCGCCCAACCCCATCTGCACCCCGGTGTCCGCCTCATACAGATCGGCAGCGATACACGGGAGTTCGGCAAGATCTACGCCGCCGAACAGGCACTCCTGGGCTCGGTCGACCTCGCGCTGCAGGACATGCTGGCGATGATCCGACCAGGACTGGGCGAACCATCCCCGGATCGGGCCATGCAGCGCCGCCACCAAGCTGAGCGCCTGTCGGCGACACCGAACCGGGCGGCGTTCGGGACGGCGGCGGGCGATCTGCCACCGGGCCGCGTCCACCTTGGTGACCTGCTGAGTGCGCTCGATGCGGCCCTGCCGTCCGACGGCATCATCGTCGACGAGTCGGTCCTCTCCAAGTTCCTCGTGCAGCGCCAGTTTCCGCTTGGCGGGAGACGCAGCTATTTCGGCACAGCCGGCGGCGGCCTAGGTTGGGGCCTCGGGGCCGCACTGGGCGTACAACTGGGTGTGCCCCATCGCCGCGTCGCCGCTTTCGTGGGCGACGGTGGCGCCATGTTCAGCATTCAGGGGCTGTGGACCGCCGCCCACATGCGGCTGCCGGTGGTATTCATTGTCGTCAACAATGGTGGCTACATGGCGGTGCGCCGGGGCCTTGGCGAATTGAACCAAGCCGCGGTTCGTTCCGGCCGCTTCCCCGGCAGTCTGCTGAACGAACCTGCCATCGATTTCGGCGCCATCGCGCGCGGCCTGGGAATCTCGGCAATGGTCGCCGACGATCCGGCGACACTGACTGATGTCTTGCAGCGCGCCTTCGCTCTGGAGGCGCCGGTTCTTGTCGACGTCCGAGTTGAATCCTCCGAGTACTATTAGACCGCCTGCGCGTAACAAACAAAGCATGGGAGGAATGCCATGACCTGGAAGATCTCCGGCCTCGCAGCCATCGCCATCGGCCTCGCCGCCGTTCTGGTCGGCCCTGCCGATGCACAGGCGAAGGACAACTATCGCTGGAAAATGGCTCATCAGTGGCCGACCGTTCACGTCTACCACCGGGCGGCCGAGGACTTCGTCAAGCGCATCGAGGAACGCACGCGAGGTCGGCTTCACATCGACATGTATCCGGCGGGCCAGCTCTTCGGCATGCGCGAAATACCCGAGGCGGTGGTCAACGGCGCCATCGAATTAGGCATGGCCGCCGATGTCGGCTATTCGGGCTATGCGCAAACGGTGGCCGCCCTCGACCTGCCGATGCTGGCTCCTGACAGCGCCTCGGCGTTCCGTCTACTCGATGGCGAATTCGGCAAGACAGTGATCGACGAATTGGCCGCCAAGGGCATGACACATCTGGCGTGGATCGACTACGGGCCGATGAACTTGCTGACCGGCAGCCGCCCTGTGAAAAAACCGGCGGACCTTGAGGGATTACGTATCACCGTTCCCGGCGGTCTGTTTGCCGACGCCATATCTGCCCTGGGGGGCACGCCGGTGACCACGCCCCCGGCCGACCACTATCTGGCCCTCCAGCGCAATATCGTCGACGGCATCCTGGTGGGGCCCAGCAGCATGTCGACGCGGAAACTGCATGAAGCCCAGAAGTACCTGACCGTCGTCGACATCGCACGGCCGGTCCATATCCTCACGGCCAATACGCACGCCCTCGAATCGCTGCCGCCGGACATCAAGGCCATCGTCCGCGAGGAGGCCCGCAGCCTGCGCGAGGCCGTCGCGGCGCAGACCGAAGCCGAAAACGCCAAGGCGATCGCTCTGATGGCGGCGGGCGGCATCGTCGTTCACGAGGTCCCGGCCGCAGAAATCCGCCAGTGGCGGGAAAAGCTGATGCCGGTCCATGCTAAATTCGCGGCACAGTTGGGGGCCACCGGGCAACAGCTGCTCAGTCTGGCGGCGGAGGCCCAGTAAGAGATGTAAGGCGGTGCATCGTTGGGGAGGGGAAGCATGTGGCGCGTTCTCGACCGGTCGCTTGAGATGATCGAGTTGTTTTTCTTTACGATATCGGCGGTGGCGGTGGTGGCGATGACGCTGTCGGTCAGCGCCGACGTCGCCATCCGCTCGACTGCCGGTAGCAGCCCGGGCTGGCTGTCGGATTTTCCCACCTTTTTCAACATCACCCTGGCGTTCACCGCCATGGCCTTCGTCTTCCGACGTCGCCAGCATATCGTCGTCGATGTTCTGCTACTCAATCTGTCGCCCCGTGCGCGTCGGGTCGCCAACATCGTCGCGCTGTGTATCGCCCAGGTGTATTTCATCGCCCTGTTTTGGGGAGGAACCCAGGTGGCCTGGCGCTCGTATGAACTGGGTAACATGTCGTTCACTTCCGTGGAAGTGCCGATGTTCATACCGCAAGCGGCCGTGCCGTTGGGCGCCCTGCTGCTCGTCTGCGAGGGCGTCGCCCAACTCGCCAAGGCACTACGGGGAGACGCGTGATGGAGCACGTCCTGGCTTTCGGGGGGCTCATCCTCCTGCTCATGCTCGGCCTGCCGGTCGCCTTCGCGCTGGGGGCAACGGCGGTCGCCCTCTTGCTGATCCACACCGGCAATCTCTACGACACCACCCAGCTCGCCATTGCTGGCTTCAAGTCGATCGACTCCTTCGTTCTCGTGGCGCTGCCACTCTACGTGTTGCTGGGCGAGAGCTTTGCCGCCGGCAGCATCAGCCAGCGCCTGTACCGCAGCGCCAGCGCCTTGACCCAACACATGCGTGGCGGTCTCGGCATCGCCACCGTGTCGAGTTGCGGCGTGTTTGCCGCCATCTCGGGATCCAGCATGACCAATGCCGTGACGCTGGGGCGTATCACCATTCCTGAAATGCGGGCCCGTGGCTATGATAAGGGGCTGGCCGCCGGCCTGGTGGCCAGCGGCGGCACGCTGGGAATGCTGATTCCGCCAAGTCTGGCCTTCATCCTCTACAGCGCCCTGACCGACACCTCGGTGCGGGACCTGTTCGCCGCAGGACTGATGCCCGGGTTGCTGCAACTCGCCCTGCTCATCCTGTTTCTCCTGGTGATGGCCCGTATCCCCGCGTCGCAGCCGGCGGTGTCATGGAACGAGCGGCTATCGGCGCTGTTCACCGCCGGATGGGCCTTGGCGCTGCCGATCATCGTGCTTGGCGGTATCTACGGTGGCGTCTTCACGGCCACCGAAGCCGCGGCGGTGGGCGCCATCTATGTCATCGCCGTCAATTTCCTCACCGATCGCGACTTCGATCTCGGCGCGCTGTGGCGTTCGGTGCGGCTCACCGTCGAAACATCGACGCGGTTGCTCAGCATCGTCATCGGTTCGTCGCTGCTCGGCCACTCCATGATCATCCTGCAGATTCCGCAGCAGATCACGGCGGCGGTGGTCGCTCTCTCGCTGCCGCCCATGCTGATCCTGATCGGCCTTCTGCTGGTGCTGACCCTGCTTGGCTGCTTCCTCGACCCCATTTCGATCACGCTGATCAGCGTTCCCATCATCTTCCCGGTCATCACGGCGTTCGGCTTCGATCCGATCTGGTTTGGAGTCCTGTTGGTCATGATCTTGGAACTGGGAATGATCACCCCGCCTGTCGGCATGAACCTGTTCGCCATTCAAAGCATCATGGACGACTTGCGCACCACCGAGATGTGGCGCGCGGCACTCCCCTTCGTCGGGGTTTCGGCGGTGGCGATCATTGTCGTTCTCATGTTTCCTGAAGTCGCCACGTGGCTGCCGGGAATTCTCAGGTAATCAACGTAAGTAGAGGCTTTGATGACAATTCAGCGAAACCACCCGTCCCCCCGCATGAGCCAGACGGTGGTGCACAATGGCGTGGTCCATCTGGCCGGCCAGGTGCCCGATGACTTCGCGGCACCGGTGGCCGAGCAGGCCCGTCAGGTGCTGGCGCGGATCGACCGTCTGTTGGCCGAAGTCGGCAGCAACCGCTCGAAACTGCTGTCGGCGCAGCTTTGGCTTGCGGACATCAATGATTTCGACGCGGTCAATACCGTGTGGGAAGGCTGGGTCGACCCCGAAAACCCGCCGGCCCGCGCCACCTGCGCCGTCGCGTTGGCGCACCCCGACATCCGTGTCGAGATCGTGGTCACGGCCGCCCAATAGGGCGATGCCACCGAGAGGGCGCGGGCCGACGCCCGCGCCCAATTCATCGCGCCCGGCCGCGTTGTAAGGTCTGCGACGGGGCCTCGCCGAAGCGCGCCTTGTACTGCTGAGCGAAGCGGCCGAGATGGAGAAACCCGCAGCGCAGCGCGATGTCGGTCACGCTGTCTTCCTGCGTTCCGTGCGCCAGGGCACGACGCGCGTGGTTAAGACGGTGTTCGACGACGAAGGTCATGGGCGACATGTCGCGGAATCGCCGGAAATTTTCCTGCAGGTTGCGCACGCTCGTGCCGCCCACGCGCGCAAGTACCTGCAAATTCAGCGGTCGCCCGGGGTCCGCAGCGATATATTCCTCGACCCGGCGCACGCAGGCGGGGGCGGCCGGGCTGGACGGGGCGATCAAGACGCTGCTGTAGTTGTGCGGCTGCGCCGTCAACAGGGTCGTCATCAGCAGTTCGTCGATGCGCTGCCGCGCTTCCGGCAGCGCCAGCAGCGCCGAATCACAAGCCAGTTCGCGCAGAAGAAAATCGACCATGTGGCGCCAGCTCAGGCCGGGGCCGCGGTCAATATCCATGCCCATGGTGAACTCGATTGGTTCGCGCACCGGATGGCCGACGAGCCGGGCGAGATGCCGTTCCAGGGCGTGGCGGCCGATCTTCACGGTGATCTTGCGACACCCCACCGACCACTCGGTGCGCAGCGGCCGCGTCGGCGACTGAACGGAGGCCAAGCCGGGGCATGACAGCAGATCCTGCCCGTCGCAGCGCAGGCGCGTCGTCCCCGCCAGCGGCATACCGACGAGATAGAAGCTTTCGAGCGCGCCGGGGTCGATGATGATCTCGCTGCCGTATTCGGCATACATTATCGAGGTATCGCCAAGGCTCACGTACTGATAGCGCACGTCGAAGGCGCTATGTCGGTCTGGTGCGATTAGACGGTGCGGACTCAGGATACGCGCGACGAGTTCCCTCGCTTCATCGAGGTCCTGCGTGCGAAACAGCTCGTAGCGGCTAAGGGGAGCGGCACTTCCAGACATAGAGGCGACGATCCCACTCAGCGCGCGGCGCTGTCAAGCAATGGCAATCCGGCGGCTTGGTCCAGGTCCGCACGGCTGGCGGAGCTGGAACTCCGCGTTTCGGATATCTAAGACTTTATTCCTGATGACAGAGAAATCGTTCCTGTACGACCATGGCCCATGCTGCGTCACAGCGATATCTGGAGCGCCATCGACCGGCTGGCCCATCACCGCGGCCTGACGGCTTCCGGCTTGGCGCGGCGTGCCGGGCTGGACCCCACCACCTTCAACAAGAGCAAGCGGGTCACCCGCGAGGGCAAGCCGCGGTGGCCGAGCACCGAGAGCATTGCCAAGATCCTCGATGCCACCGGCACCAGCCTCAAGGATTTCCTGGCCCTGCTGCCCGAGGAACCGTCGCTGAACAAGGACCACCTGTTGCCATTGGTCAGCAGCAACGCCATCCACTTGGCCAAGCCGGCGAGCGATCGCGCCTGGGCGGCGGGGCGCGAGCACGACGAGATCTTCTTCGGCGAAAAGGTCGAGGGCGCCTTCGCGGTCGAGGTCGCGGATGCGGCGCTCGAGCCCATCTACCGCGAGGGAGACATCCTCATCGTCTCACCCGAAGCCGAGGTGCGCCGCGGCGACCGCGTCCTGATGCACCTGGCGACGAGCAGCGTCGCCGTCGGCGAGTTCCTGCGCCGCAGCGGGCGCCGCCTGACCTTCCGCCAGTTGTCGACGCCGCCGGCGGAGCCCGTGAGCCTACCCTTCGACGAGGTCGAATGGCAGGCACGAATCCTGTGGGCCAGCCAGTAGGGTCCTCGTCATTTGGTCACCGGAACCGAATGGCGGCCAAGGCATTGTTCGAGCCGAGGATGTGGAGGTCGAACATGCGCGTACCGGTGCTTTGCGGCGCTGCCCTGCTCCTCGGGGTTATCGCGGCCTGTGCTCCCGGCACGCCGCCGTCGGCGGAGCGTACCTTCGTGCAGCAGGGCGAGGCCTCGATCTATGCCGACAAATTCGAGGGGAGAAAGACGGCCAGCGGCGAGCGCTTCGATCAGGACAAACTCGTCGCCGCCCACCGAGAGCTGCCCCTCGGCACCACCGCCACCGTGACCAATCTCGAGACCGGGGAGGCGACGCAGGTCGAAATTGTCGACCGCGGGCCGTTCGTCCGCGGCCGGATAATCGACCTCTCCGAAGCCGCCGCCGATCGGATCGGCCTCACCGACGGCACCGCGCCCGTGCGAGTCCATGTGACACCATAGGCGCGCGCCGACACCGCTAGGCCAGATCCTCGCCGCGCGCCGCCTTGTCGAGCAGGGCGATGCTCTCGTCCAGGCCGTAGAGCTTGATGAACGAGCCCATGCGCGGCCCCTGGTCCTGGCCGAGCAGAATCTCGTAGAGGGCCTTGAACCAGGCGCGCAGCTCGCTGAACTGGTGGCGCTTGCCGACCTCGTAGACCTCGTTCTGCAACTCCTCGGCGCTGGCGTGCGCGTCCTTGCCCCGCAGCGCAGTGGCTAGATCGGCGAGGGCGGCGGCTTCCGCCGGGCTGGCCTTGCGGTACTTCTTCGTCGGTTTGACGAAGTCGCGGTAGTAGGTGATGGCATAGCCGACCAGCTTGTCCAGCGTCGGCGCCTTCTCCGGCGTGGCCTCGGGGGCATAGCGGCTGATGTAATGCCACAGCACCGCCTTGTCCTCGGAATGGCAGACGCTGGCCAGGTTGAGCAGGATTGAGAACGATAGATGCGCTTCCTCGCTGGGCGGGGTGCCGGCGTGGATATGCCATGCCGGGTTGTCCAGCTGCGCCTTGGGCTCCTGTCCGGGGAACTTCTCGATGAAGGTGAGGTAGTCGTCGACGTTCTTGGGGATGACGTCGAAATACAGCCGCTTGGCCCGCTTGGGCTGCTGGAACATGAACAGCGCCAGGCTTTCGGGGATGGCGTATTTGAGCCAGTCCTCGACCGCCAGGCCGTTGCCCTTCGACTTTGAGATCTTCTGGCCCTTCTCGTCCAGGAACAGCTCGTAGGTCAGGTTCATCGGCGGCGTGCCGCCGAGGATGCGGCAGATCTTCGAGGACAGCTCGACCGAGGGGATCAAGTCCTTGCCGCTCATCTCGTAATCGACGCCGAGCGCATACCAGCGCATGGCCCAGTCGCATTTCCACTGGCACTTGACGCGGCCGCCGGTAACCGGCGTCTCGACCAGGCTGCCGTCCTCGTCCTTGTAGACAATGGTGCCGGCGTCGACATTGCGCTCGACCACCGCCACCTGCAGCACCTTGCCGGTCTTTTGGCAGACCGGCAGGAACGGGCTGTAGGTCTGGCGGCGCTCCTCGCCCAGGGTGGGCAGCACGACGTTGATCACCTCGTCGTAGTGGCGCAGGATCTGCAGCAGCGCCTCGTCGAAGCGGCCCTGGCCGTACCAGTCGGTGGCCGACTGGAACTCGTAGTCGAAGCCGAAGCTGTCGAGGAAGCTGCGCAGCCGCGCGTTGTTGTGATGGCCGAAGCTGTCATGCGTGCCGAACGGGTCGGGGATGCGCGTCAGCGGCTTGCCGAGATGCGGCGCCACCAGCTCCTTGTTGGGGATGTTGTCGGGCACCTTGCGCAGCCCGTCCATGTCGTCGGAGAAGGCGAACAGGCGCGTCGGGATCTCGGGCGCCAGCAGCTTGAAGGCATTGCGCACCCAGGTGGTGCGCGCCACCTCGCCGAAGGTGCCGATATGCGGCAGCCCCGACGGACCATAGCCGGTCTCGAACAGCACATAGCCCTTGGCTGGTTTCTGCCCCTTCAGGCGCTCGTCGAGCAGTTGGCGGGCCTCCTGCAGCGGCCAGGCGGAGGCGGTTCGGGCAAGCTCTCGGATCTCGGACATATCGGCACTTCCTTTGACGAAGGCCGAACCCTATGCGCCGCGACCCTCGGCCGTCAATCCGGGACGGCGGGACTGCAGGGCTCCGAACTCAGGTTAACGCGGTTTACGGCTTGCCACGGCCGTGATTCTCTGCGTCGCCCAGATCGGAGAAGCCCCATGCCCGCGATTGCCGCAGCCTTCGGCGAGAAGTCACGCCT
>JAKFEE010000030.1:0-18991 GCA_036675815.1 Rhodospirillaceae bacterium | reverse complement strand
ATGTTTCATGGCTGTCCCCCTGACGGTGTGAGGCCGGCTATCGGACCTCGTGCAATCCCATCAGTTTGGGGACAGCCGCCCCTATTGTCTCTTGGAGCGATGGGGCCCGATTACCCCATCTCCCGGTCCCTACCTGCCGTAGCTTCGCGACGCGCGGCTGTTGGCGGGGGCCTGCGCGGAGCAACGCCCCGTGAACGACGATGCCTGGTTGGGGACGCTGATGAGGATCGTGTTGTCCTCGGCCCGGAAATCACCTGCCGGCTGGTCGCCGCGCAGCAGGGTGTAGCGTGCCTGCCCGCCTTCGCCGACCCGCCGCAGGCCATCGAAGTAGAGCTGGAACGGCGCCTTGTCGAAGCGGACGGTGGCGTAGCCCTGGCTGTCCGACCACAGATTGGCCCACCAGCGGTATTCGCTCAGCCACAGATAGGCCTTGTCTTCGGCGGGCGGCGCCCCCTCGGTTTCGACCGCGCCCTCGCAAACGAGAAAAGTGTCCGCCGCCGAGAAGGTGAAGGCGGCAAACAGGCCGGCCGTCGCGGCGACCGCCGCCGCTATATACTTCGTCCTCTTTCGCACGGGCGTCCCTTTCCTGCCTCGGCCAATCCAACCGGCGGGAGGCTATCACGGCATATCAAGCCGGGTAAGGCCTCGAGGGCGTTGTCGAGCGGCAAATGGCACACCGGCAAGGCGGCCTAAGTCGCTCCATCGCCATGCGGCACCTGGAACCTTATCTGGAGGCCGAGGGCGCGGGCGATCTTCATGACGGTAGCGAAGCTCGGATTGCCTTGGCCAGACAGGGCCTTGTACAGCCCCTCTCATCCCCAGCGGCTGACGCGCGCCCAGGCGGGCGGTGCTAGACTAGTCTGATGCCCGAGGGCCTATACCGGTTCCTCGGTCCGACACAGTCATGTCTTCGCTAGCCCGGACCCGCTGGTCATCGGCCAGTTGGCGTAGAGTGTCGGCGCCGTAGTCGAAGCCGCCCTCCCATTCGAGACCGTCGCCGTAGTCCATGACTCGAACGGTGGCGAACATAGCCGGTTCACGCAGCGGCGCGAACGGGGCGAAGTCGGCGATCATTCCTTCCAGATTCACGGTATCGACGCGCCCGTCCCGCCAAGCGATACGCAATGTGTAGGGGGCCATGACCTTGGCAGTCTCAATGCGGGGGAGGTGCTTGGTCATTGACCACTCCTTACAGGCAGGTCGGGGTTGCATCGGTTCCACTCGGCGATCAGCAGCGCACGATTGTCGGTGGCCCAACGCCTCACCTTTTTCATGTCGCAGACCGATTCATCTCCCGCGATCACCGTGAGATCGGCGATCGAAACCACCAAGCGCCCCTCGGGCGTGCGGACATGAACGTGCGGACATGAAAATGCGGCAGGTGGTGCTTGCCCGTGTCGTTGAAAAACACCTGTAAGATGACGCTGCCCCACCTCACCAGCTCCGGCATTGCTGCCTCCACTTATGTCGAAAGGTGGGCCGGTAATCGGCCGTCGTCAAGAAACTCACGCCAGCGGAGCGCGGAGCTCCAGCTCCGCGCTCCGCTGGCGGACCTGACGGTCCTCGCTCCCGGCTTTAGCGCCCGAGCGCCTGCACCAGTTCCTCGGTGACCTTCTTGGCGTCGCCGAACAGCATCATGGTGTTGTCGCGATAGAACAGCTCGTTCTCGACGCCGGCATAGCCCGAGGCCATCGAGCGCTTGATGAACAGCACCGTCTTGGCCTTCTCGACGTCGAGGATCGGCATGCCGTAGATGGGGCTGGCCGGGTCGGTCTTGGCCGCCGGATTGGTGACGTCGTTGGCGCCGATGACGAAGGCGACGTCGGCGGTGGTGAACTCGTGGTTGATCGCCTCGAGTTCGTACACCTCGTCATAGGGCACGTTGGCCTCGGCCAGCAGCACGTTCATGTGGCCGGGCATGCGCCCCGCCACCGGATGAATGGCGTACTTGACCTCGACGCCCTCTTCCTTGAGCAGGTCGGCCAGTTCACGCAGCGCGTGCTGGGCCTGCGCCACCGCCATGCCGTAGCCGGGGACGACGATGACCTTCGACGCATTCTTCATGATGAAGGCGGCGTCGTCGGCCGCCCCCGCCTTGACCGCGCCCTTCGGCCCGCCGGCACCGCCGCCGACCACCGCCTCGCCGCCGAAGCCGCCGAGGATGACGTTGAAGATCGAGCGGTTCATGCCCTTGCACATGATGTAGGACAGGATGGCGCCCGACGAGCCCACCAGCGCGCCGGTGATGATCAGCGCCGGGTTGCGCAGGGTGAAGCCGATGCCGGCCGCCGCCCAGCCCGAATAGCTGTTGAGCATCGACACCACCACCGGCATGTCGGCACCGCCGATGGGGATGATCAGAGTCAGGCCGAGGACGAGCGACAGCAGCACGATCAGGAAGAAGGCGAAGTAGTTGCCGGTGGCGGCGAACCACACGACCAGCAGCACCAGGGCGACGCCGATGGCGGCGTTCATCTGGTGGTGCATCGGCAGCATGATCGGCTTGCCGCTCATGTTGCCGTTGAGCTTGGCGAAGGCGATGATCGAGCCGGTGAAGGTGATGGCGCCGATGGCGGTGCCCAGGCTCATCTCGACCAGGCTGCCGGCATGGATGTTGCCGACGGTGCCGATGCCGAAGGCCTCGGGGCTGAACAGCGCCGCCGCCGCCACCAGCACGGCGGCGAGGCCGACCAGCGAGTGGAAGGCGGCGACCAGTTGCGGCAGCGCCGTCATCTGGATCTTCTTGGCGACGTAGTAGCCGACGGCGCCGCCGCCGGCGAGGCCGATGACGATCCAGACGAAGCCGGTCGGCTTGACCATGGTCACGGTGGTCAGGATGGCGATGGTCATGCCAGCCATGCCGTAGAGGTTGCCGGCCCGCGCCGTCTCGGGGCTCGACAGCCCGCGCAGGGCCATGATGAAGCACACCGAGGAGACCAGGTAGAGGAAGATGGCGACGTCCAAAGTCATGTCGATTCCCCTCAGGCCTTCTGCTTTTTCTTGAACATCGCCAGCATGCGCTGGGTGACCAGGAAGCCGCCGAAGATGTTGACCGCGGCCAGGGCCACGGCGATGAAGCCCAGCACCGTCGACACGCCGAAGGCGGCCGAACCGGCGGCCAGCATGGCGCCGACGATGATCACCGACGAAATGGCGTTGGTCACCGCCATCAGCGGCGAGTGCAGCGCCGGCGTCACCCGCCACACGACGTAGTAGCCGACGAAACACGCCAGCACGAACACGATGAGCAGAAACACGAAGGTCGACGGCCCTTGCGCGGCGGTCGTGGTGACCTGGGTCGCCTGATGGGCGAGATCGGCGGCCTGCCGGGCCACGTCCTGCGCCTGGGTGGCGAGCCGGGCGGCCTGATCGATGAGCTGCTGCTGGTCCATCACTCCACTCCTTCGCCGCTCAGGGCCGGATGCACGACCTTGCCGTCGCGCGTCAGGCAGGTGCCCTTGACGATCTCGTCATCCCAGTTGAACGTCAGCTTGCCCTTCGTCTCCTTGTCGACCGAGAGCTGCAGGAAATTCAGCAGGTTCTTGGCATAGAGGGCGCTGGCGTCGGCGGCGAGGCGGCTGGGCACGTTGGCATGGCCGACGATCTTCACGCCGTGCTTGGACACCACCTTGCCCAGCTCGGACAGCGGACAGTTGCCGCCCTGCTCGACGGCGAGATCGACGATGACCGAACCGGGGCGCATGCCCTTGGCCATGTCTTCCGAGATCAGCACCGGCGCCTGGCGCCCGGGAATCAGCGCCGTGCAGATGGCGATGTCGGTCTTCTTCAGCTGCTCGGCCACCTTTTCCTGCTGCTTCTGCTTGTATTCGGGCGGCATTTCCTTGGCGTAACCACCGGCGGTCTCGGCCTCCTTCTCCATGTCGGCATCGACCACCAGGAACTTGCCGCCCAGGCTTTCCACCTGCTCCTTCACCGCCGGCCGCACGTCGGTGGCGAAGACGATCGCGCCGAGGCGCTTGGCGGTGGCGATGGCCTGCAGGCCGGCGACTCCGGCGCCGAGCACCAGGACCTTGGCCGGCGGCACCGTACCGGCGGCGGTCATCATCATCGGCAGGGCGCGGCCGTACTCGGCGGTGGCGTCGAGCACCGCCTTGTAACCGGCGAGATTCGACTGCGACGACAGGATGTCCATGCTCTGCGCGCGGGTGATGCGCGGCATCATCTCCATGGCGAAGGCAACGATGCCGGCCTGGGCATAGGCGGCCACCTGTTCCTTGTTCTGCAGCGCCGACAGGCCGGCAACCAGCACGGCGCCCGGTTTGAACAGCGCCAGTTCGTCCAGGCCTTCCGCCTCGGTCAACGGCCGCTGCACCTTGAGCACGACGTCGGCGTCGCGGAGGGCGTCGGCGGCGTGCGGGGCGCTGGTAGCGCCGGCTTCCGCGAACATGGCGTCGGTAATGGCGGCGCCCTCGCCGGCCCCGGTCTCGACCACCACATCGAAGCCGAGGCCAACGAATTTCTTCACCGTGTCGGGCGAGGCCGCCACGCGCGCCTCATAGGGGCGCCGTTCCTTGAGTATGGCGATCTTCATCGGATTCCCTTTGTTTCGCCGTGAAGGCCCGAACCGGCATGCCCGGCCGAAACGGGATGGAGAACAATAAAGCCTAAACGACGGCCAGTAGCCTCGAAAGCGATTTTGCGCAAGGTCCGTATATCTACGAGGTAGTGGCCGAAAGAGATAGAAGGGAGTTGGCGATCGTGTCCTCGGCGAGTTGGGTATCTATCCTGCCCGACAACCTGAGCTTGCCTGCCTGTCGGGGCTGGCATAGGTTCTGAGCGGGGAACGAGATGGGATCGACATCGGTGCAAACGGCATTCGTGCGGGTCATTCGTCGGCTGATGCACCTGTCGCCGCGCCTCCGGGCGCTGTCGCTGGGCGCCATCGACGTGCTGGTCAGCGCCCTCACCGCCTATGCCGTCCTGGCGCTGCGTCTGGGAGACGCGTGGCCGGCCATCATCGTCGGTGCCGATGCCTGGTACGTGCCGGCGGTGGTCCTGATCACCGTTCCGGTGTTCGTCGGCTTCCGCCTTTACCGGGCCCTGGTGCGCTATGGCGGCCAGTGGGTGCTGATGCTCATCACCCGCGGCGTCACGGTGGTGACACTGCTGCTGGTGCCAATCACACTGCTGCTGGCATCGGAAACCTTCCCACTGTCGCTGCTGCCGCTGCTGTGGGGGGGGCTGCTGCTCGGCACGATGGCCAGCCGCCTCATGCTCTACTGGGCGATCAAGAAGGTGGTCAGCGCCGAGCAGACCCACGAGCGCGAGCGCGTCGCCATCTACGGTGCCGGCCGGGCCGGCGTCCAGATCCTGCAGGCCCTGCGCTCCAGTCTCGATCACAAGGTGGTGGCGCTGCTGGACGACGACGAGAAGCTGCACGGCCGTCACATCCTCGGCTGCACCATCTTCGACCCGGCGGGCCTCGAGGAACTGGTCGGCCGGTTGCGCATCAAGCGTGTCGTCCTGGCACTGCCCGCGGCCAGCGCCGAGCGCCGGCGGCAGATCCTCGAGCGGATCGGCGAGTTCCCGGTCAAGGTTCAGACCCTGCCGCCGCTATCCGAGATCATCGACTGCCGGGTCGACGTCGGCCAGATCCGCGACGTGCTGCCCGAGGAGCTGCTGTGGCGGCCGCCGGTGGCGCCCGATCCGGTGCTGCTGGCCGGCGATGTCGCCGGCCGCCGCGTGCTGGTGACCGGCGGCGGCGGCTCCATCGGCTCCGAGCTGTGCCGGCAGATTCTGCCACTGCGCCCCGCAAGCCTCGTCGTCTACGAGCAGAGCGAACTGGCGCTCTACAACATCGAGAGCGAATTGCGTGCCCTCGCCGGCACCATCGACAACGACACGGAGCTGAGCTTCGTCCTCGGCGACGTCTGCGATGGCCGCCATCTGCAAGCCGCGCTCGCTCACCACCGTATCCAGACCGTCTATCACGCCGCCGCCTTCAAGCACGTCCCCATCGTCGAGGCGAACCCGCTGCAGGGCATCCGCAACAACGTCGTCGGCACCCGCGCCGCCGCCGAGGCGGCCATCGCCGCCGGAGTCGAGAAGTTCGTGCTGATCTCGACCGACAAGGCGGTGCGGCCGACCAGCGTCATGGGCGCCTCGAAACGGCTGGCCGAAATGGTGCTGCAGGGCCTGGCGGCCGGCGGCTGCCGCACGGTGTTCGCCATGGTGCGCTTCGGCAACGTCATCAATTCCACCGGCTCGGTGGTGCCGTTGTTCCGCAAGCAGATTGCCGAGGGCGGGCCGGTCACCGTCACCCACGAGGACGTCGTCCGCTATTTCATGACCATTCCCGAAGCGGCCAACCTGGTGCTGCAGGCCGGCGCCATGGCGCGCGGCGGCGAGGTGTTCCTGCTCGACATGGGCGAACCGGTCCGCATCTACGAGCTTGCCCAGCGCCTCATCCATCTGTCGGGCCGGACGGTGCGCGACGAGGCCCATCCGGACGGCGACATCACGGTGACGATCACCGGCCTGCGTCCGGGCGAAAAATTGTTCGAGGAGATGTTCATTGCGGCCGACGTGCAGCGGACGCCGCATCCGCGCATCGTCATGGGCGCCGAGCAATTCCTCGACTGGCCTCGGCTGGCACCGGAGTTGGACGCCTTGGACACGATGGCGGCGGCCGGCGACGAGGCGCGGACGGTGAGCGCCCTGTTCGCCCTGATCGCCTCGGCGGCGCCACAAGCGAACCCCGCCGTATCGGCGGCATCCTGACATGACCTTCGCCGCCTTCCTCAGTCACGCCGGCTTCGGCGCGATGCTGACCACCCTGTCGGCGGCGTTGACCTGGCTGTTGATCCATCGCCTGGGGATCATCGATACGCCGAACGAGCGGTCGTCGCACAGCCGGCCTACCCCGAAATCGGGCGGCCTGGCCATCGTCGCCACCTTCTTCGTCGGCATGAGCGTGCTCTACGCCTTTGGCGAGACCGTGCAGGTCGCCGAGCCCTATTTCCTGGGATTCTTCTTCAGCACCGTGGTGCTCGTCGGGGTGTCGTTGTTCGACGACGTCAGGAACCTGGGCTTTCGCGCCAAGCTGCTGACCCAGGCCGGCTGCGCCGGCCTCGCCCTGGCCTCGGGCATCGTCATCGACGTGCTGCCGGTCCCCTTCGTCGGCCGTGTCGAGTTGGACGTGTGGGGCTATGTGCTGACGTTGCTGTGGATCGTCGCCATGAGCAACGCCTTCAACTTCATGGACGGGCTCGACGGGCTGGCGGCCGGCACCGCCGCGCTGGTCGCCGTGCTGTTCATGATCGTCACCTTCGTCGAAGGCAGCCACGTCGTCTACCTGACGAGCTGGGTCGTGGTCGGCGCCTGCGTCGGCTTCCTGGTGTTCAACTATCCCAAGGCCAGCGTCTTCATGGGCGACGTCGGCAGCCAGTTCCTCGGCTTCGCCTTCGCCGTGATGGCGGTGATCGCCATGCGCTACGACGCCAGCCACACCTCGCTGCTGGTGATGCCGTTGCTGTTCTTCCACTTCCTATGGGATACCGGCTTCACCATCCTGCGCCGCTGGCAGGCCGGCGACAACATCGCCCGGGCGCATCGCACCCATCTCTATCAACTGCTCAATCGGCTGGGCTACGGCCACCGCCGGGTGGCGCTCTATCACTACGCCGTGACCCTGGCGCAGGGCGTGGGCGCCTTCACCCTGATCCGCATCGAGGGTTGGGGACGCCTGCTGGTCTTCCTGCCCTTTGCGGCGTGGCAGGCCGCCTATACCGTGTGGGTGATCGGCCGTGCCCGCCGCGCCGGGCTGCTGAACCGCTAGACTTAAGCACGGAGCGCGGAGCTGGAGCTCCGCGCTCCGTCGCCTCCTCAGCCGAACTTGTAGAGCACGCCGTAGCCGCCGCGCGGATACGACCATTCGATGTTGTTGTGCTCGCTGCACAGCAGGCGGCAGGTGCCGCATTCCAGGCAGCCGTCGGTGGCGAGGACGACGCTGCCGTCCTCGCCCTTGGTGTAGCAGCCGGCCGGACAGCACCATGTGCAGGCCGGGACTGCGCATTTGTCACGGCAGATGTCGGGCGTCGTGATGGCGATGTGGGCGCGGCCCTCGTCGACCCGGTAGCGGTTCTCGAACAGCTTCTCTTCGATCTTGATGCTCATCGGAAGGCCCTCACCAGCTTGATGGCGTCGCCGACCAGCCCGAAGCGCGAGCGGCGGGCGACGAAGTTCCGCTTGATCTGCTTTTCCTTGCTCAGCTTGTCGACGCCGTCGACCTTGAGCAGCGTGTGGGCGGCATTGGTCAGCAGCTCGGGGTAGGCGGTGAGGAACTGGCGATTGCCGTGCAGGATTTGCGGCATATCGCGATACTTCTTCAGGTCCTTCATCACGAAGCTTTCTTCCAGGGCCTGACGGTAGCGGCGCAGGTTGGCCGCCGTATAATCCTTGCCCTCGTCGCGCAGCGTGACGATGGCCTCGGCCGCCAGTCGCCCGGTGGTCATGGCCAGGTTCGAGCCTTCGCGGTGCACCGCGTTGACGAAGCCGCCGGAGTCGCCGCAGATCACCCAGCCGTCGCCGTGGATGGTGGGAATGGCGTTGTAGCCACCCTCCGGGATCAGGTGGGCCGAGTATTCCTTGACCTCGGAGCCGGCGATCAACGGCTTGACCGCCGGGTGGTTCTTCATGTCCTCGAGCAACTGATAGGGGCTGACGCCGGACTTCTTGAAGTCCTCGACCATGCAGCCGATACCCAGCGAGATCGATTCCTTGTTGGTGTAGAGGAAGCCGGTGCCGACCATACCTTTGGTGATCTTGCCGAACATCTCGATGACGACGCCGTCGTCGCCCGAGATGTTGAAACGGTCCTCGATCACCTGCTTGGGCAGGAAGTGCATCTCCTTGACCGCCAGCGCCACGTCCTGCGCCTTGACCGGCGGCCGCAGGCCCGACTTGGTGGCGATGAGGGAGTTGACGCCATCGGCCAGCACCACGATATCGGCGAAGATCTCGCCGTTGGCGCGGTCCGTGCGCACGCCGACCACGCGCTCGCCCTCTTTCAACAGCTCGATCACCGTGGTCTCGCAGATGAGCAGGGCGCCGGCGTCCTGCACCTTCTTCGAGAACCACTTGTCGAAATTGGCGCGGATGATGGTGTAGCGGTTCGGCTGCTCACCGGCATCGCCGGTGCCGCGGTAATGCGAGCCGACATAGGAGTTGTCGTCCATCACCCACATGCGCTGCTCGATGATGGCTCGTTCCATCGGCGCCTGGCGGCGGCAGTTGGGGATCACCGATTCCAGCGCCTCGGCGTACATGATGGCCCCCTGCACGTTCTTCGAGCCCGGGTATTCGCCGCGCTCGAGCTGCAGCACCTTCATGCCTGCCTTGGCCATCAGATAGGCGGCGGCATTGCCCGAAGGGCCGGCGCCGACGACGATGGCATCGAATTTTTCGGCCATGCTCTGTCTCCTTGCCTACTCGGCCGCGGCGGAATGCCCGAGGCGTGCCCGCAGGGCCTCGGTCAACGCCGGCAGGATCTGCAGCGCGTCACCGACGACGCCATAGGTGGCGAAATCGAAGATCGGCGCCTTGGGATCGTTGTTGATGGCGATGATGACGTCGGCGCCCTCGACGCCGACACGGTGCTGGATGGCGCCGGAAATGCCGGCGGCGATGTAGAGCTTCGGCCGGATGGTCTTGCCGGTCTGGCCGATCTGGCGATCGCCGGACACCCAGCCGGCCTGCGCCACCGGGCGCGAGCCGCCGTATTCGCCGCCGAGCACCGCCGCCAGCTCGCGCACCAGCCGGAAATTTTCGGCCTTGCCCAGGCCGCGGCCGCCGGCGACGACGACGTCGGCATAGGCCAGCTGCGCGTTGTCGGCATTGGCGTCGGGGATGTAGGACAGGATCTTGGTGACGACGTCCTCTTCCGCCAGCGTCACCGACTCGGTGACGATGGTCCCCGAGTGCCCCTCGTCGCGCTTGGGCATGGCCATCACCCGCGGACGCACCGTCGCCATCTGCGGCCGGTATTCCAGGGTATGGATGGTGCACAGCAGGGTGCCGCCGAAGGTCGGGCGCGTCGCCGCCAGGCTGCGCGTCTCGTCGTCGATGCGCAACTCGGTGCAGTCGGCGGTGAGGCCGGTGGACAGGGTGGTGGCGATGGCGCCGGCGAGGTCGCGGCCCAGCGTGGTGGCGCCCAGCAGCAGGATTTCCGGCTTGTGGCGCTCGACCAATTCGGTGAAGACCTTGGCGTAGGGATCGGTGCGGTAGTGCTCCAGCACCGGGTGGCGCACGACATAGACCGTGTCGGCACCGTGGCGGAACGCCTCGGCGCAGGCCTCGCCGGTGGCGGCGTCGTCGGGGCCGAGGACGACGCCGGACAGCGGCACGCCGAGGTGATCGGCCAGCTTGCGGCCCTCGCCCAGCAACTCCCACGAGACCGGGTGGACGCGGCCGCGCTCGAGTTCGACATTGACCCAGACGCCCTTCCAGGTGCCCAGATCGATGCCGCCGGCGCGACGCGGCGCGGCGGCGGAATTCGTCTCCTCGGCGCTCATTGGCGGATCTCCGCTTCCAGGTTCGGGTGCTTGGCGAACAGGGTGGACAGCAAGGCGTCGACCGTCTCGCTGGCGCTCTTGCCGGTCGCATCGAGCATCTCGGCCTTGATGGCGCGCGGCTGCGGCGCGAAGACCTTCTTCACCACGGTGGGCGAGCCCTTGAGGCCGCAGCGGTCGACCTCGGTGATGCCGGCCGCCTTGTGGTCCCACTCGACGACGTCGTAGCGGGCGGCGCGGAACATGTCGTCCATGCTGGCGAAACGCAGGGTGTTGGCCCCTTCCAGCATGGTGACGAGGCAGGGCAGCTTCGTCTGCAGCACCTGCACGCCACCCTCGGCCCGCCGGTGCACGACGATCTCGCGCGCCGCGGGGTCGACAGTCTCGATGCGCGACACATAGGTGAGCTGCTGCAGGCCGAGGCGCCGGGCGATTCCCGGGCCGACCTGGGCGGTGTCGCCGTCGATGGTCTGCTTGCCGCAGAACACCATGTCCACCGGCTCGTCCTGGCCGATGCGACGGATCGCCGCCGACAGCGCATAGGACGTGGCCAGGGTGTCGGAACCGGCAAAGACGCGATCGGTGATCAGCACCGCGGCGTCGGCGCCGAGGGCCACGCATTTCTTCAGGGACTCGGCCGCCATTTTCGGCCCCATGCTGAGCACGGTGACCCTGGCGCCCAGTCGGTCCTTGAGCCGCAACGCCTCTTCCAGCGATACCAGATCATACGGATTGACCACGGCGGGCACGCCCTGGCGCATGATCGTGTTCGTAACGGGATGGACTCGGATCTGGCTCGAGTCCGGAACCTGCTTCACGCAGACGACGATGTGCATCCCTCTCTCTCCGGTATTTCGGTACCGTTTTACCGATTATCTTCGCATCCAGGCTGCGGTGCAACTCTCTTCCGCTACCCCTTTCGAAGGATGCCAAATTGTTTGGTACCCAGCAATTAAAATCCGAGGCAATTCGCCGGCGCCGCAACGGCGCGCCCGACCATTCGGCCGCGGGGATACGAAACTCGCGCAAGCGGCTGACAATTCAGGCTTTCCCGGCAGTGCGCCGGACGCGGCAGCCTCCGCCCGTGAGCCATCGCGTCGCCTAGGCACAGGACGGTACCCGGCTGCCGATCGCCGGCGAAACAAGCGCCCACGGCTTGGGCGCCATGATGCCGGCCGGCCTCGCCGGCGGTTCGTTATTCGACGGCGAACAGGCTATCGAACCGCGCCACCCGGATCAGGCGCCCTGCCTGCTCGCGCATCCCGCGCAAGGTGACCTTGCTGCCGTGCTGTGCGGCGGTGTCGTGCACGATCAGCAACATGCCCAGCCCGGCCGAATCAATGAAATCCAGGCCAGAGAGGTCGATGATCCAGTTCTTGTCGCGGTACCCGTCGAGAGACTTTACGACATCGCGGAAGGCCTTGTGATCGCTGAACGTCAGTTGGCCCTTTACATCGACCTCGACGTCGCGGCCCGTGTCCCTGATCGCGTACTCCACAGTCCGCCCCCTCCGATTACTGCTCTTGCCGATGAGGGTAACTCATCGGGAAAGGGTTGATAATAGCGTTTATTCTTGCACCGACATCAGCTCGCGCAACAGGCCGGCCAGCAGGCGGTATTCGCCGGTGCGCGGCGTCGAGCGGCGCCAAGCCAGGCCGATCCGGCGCCGGGCGTCCGTCTCGTCGGCCAGCGGGCGCAGGGCGAGATCGGTGCCGCGAGTCACCCCGGCCTCCACCGCCATGCGTGGCAGCAGCGTCACGCCCAGGCCGTTGGCCACCATCTGCACCAAGGTGTGCAGGCTGGTCGCTTGCAAACCCTCGCCGGCACGGCTGGCCGGCAAATGACATGCGGCCAGCGCATGTTCGCGCAGGCAGTGCCCCTCCTCCAACAGCAGCAAGTCCACGGTGCCCAGCTCGCTTGGCCCCACCGCCGGTGCCTGCGCCAGCGGATGGTCGGGCGGGCAGGCCAGCAGGAACGCATCCTCGGCAATGTCCTGCGTGACGAGGTCGGCACTGGCATAAGGCAGCGCCAGCAACACCACGTCGAGTTCGCCACGCTCGAGGAATTCGAGCAGACGCGCCGTCTGATCCTCGCGCAGGTGCAGCCTCAGGCGCGGATGGCGCCGGCGCAGCTCCGGCAGGACCCGCGGCAGCAGATAAGGCCCAATGGTCGGAATTACGCCCATCCGCAGCAGCCCGCTCAGCGGCTCGGCCGCGGCCCGCGCCGCATCGGCCAGATCCTCGGCATCGCGCAGCAGGGCGCGGGCACGCCTGACGATGTCGTCGCCCAACGGCGTCAGCATCACGCGCCGCTTGGTGCGTTCGACCAGCGTGACGCCCAGGACGCTCTCGAGTTCCTGCATTCCCGCCGACAACGTCGACTGCGTCACCAGGCAGGAATCGGCGGCCCGCCCGAAATGGCGGTGGTCGGCCAGGGCGACGAGGTAGGACAACTGACGCAAGGTCGGCAGCGGCTTCATCGTCTAACTCGATCACTATCAGCGATATTACTCGTTGGATCGATTACTCTAGCGCCGCTATCTGTGGGTCTGCAACGACGAACCATGGAGGAGCAGCGATGTTGACCGTCGGTGACCAATTCCCCGCCTATCGCCTGAACGCAGTCTACGGCACCGAGGCGGACTTCCCCGAATTGACCGAGCGGAGCCATGCCGACAAGTGGCAGGTCTATGTGTTCTGGCCCAAGGACTTCACCTTCGTCTGCCCGACCGAGATCATCGCCTTCGGTGAACTCGACGGTGAGTTCAAGGACCGCGACGCGCAGCTCATCGGCGCCTCGACCGACTCGGACTTCGTCCACCTCGCCTGGCGCAAGAGCCGCGAGGACCTGGCGGCGGTGCCCTATCCGTGGCTGGCCGACATCCGCAAGGACCTGACCACCGCCCTGGGCATCCTCGATGTCGAAGGCGTCGCCAAACGCGCCACCTTCATCGTCGACCCCGAGGGGGTGATCCGCTTCGCCTCGGTGACCGACATGAACGTCGGCCGCAACGCGCAGGAAGTGCTGCGCGTGCTCGATGCCCTGCAGACCGATGAACTGTGCCCGTGCAACTGGCAGAAGGGCCAGGACACCCTCGCGGCCGCCTGACCGGAGATCGACGATGAGCATCGAAGCCCTCAAGAGCGCCCTGCCCGACTACGCCCGCGACCTGAGGCTCAACCTGTCGTCGGTGGCCGGCGAGCAGAGCCTGAGCGAGCAGCAGCGCTGGGGGGCGCTGCTGGCCGCCGCCCTGGCGGCGCGCAACCCCGCGGTCATCGCAGCCATCGAGGCCGAGGCGCGCCAGCGCCTCGCCCCCGCGGCCGTCACCGCCGCCAAGACCGCCGCCGCCATCATGGCCATGAACAACGTCTACTACCGCTTTACCCGCCTGGTCGGCGATGGCGACTACCGCACCATGCCGGCGCGGCTGCGGATGAACGCCATGGCCGATCCCGGCGTCGACAAAGCCGATTTCGAACTGTGGTCGCTGACGGTCTCGGCCATCAACGGCTGCGGCATGTGCATCGACAGCCATGAAAAGGCCCTGCGCCAGCATGGTATGCCTAAGGAGGCCATCCAGGCGGCGGTGCGCATCGGCGCCGTCGTCCATGCCGTCGCCGCGACCCTGGCCGGCGAAGCCGCCCTGTCCGGCGAGGCCCTGGCGGCGGCCTGAACTCACCGGGTGTATGTGTTTGGGGAAAGCCCCTTATCGTCATGGCCGGTCAAGCCCGGCCATGACGAAACACAGTTGGCCCAACGGCTCGCCGCCCCCCGGCCTTTTCCCGTTGCGGCACCTGGGCGGCACTTTTATCATGCCGGCTTTGCCGCCGCGTTCGGCGGCCCTTTTGGACGCCAACTGCCGCATGCTCGAAGTATTCCGCAAAGCCTCGCGAACCTGGATCGCCAAGATCCTGTTCGGCATCCTCGTCCTCAGCTTCGCCGTGTGGGGCGTCGGCGACATGGTCAACGTCGGCGTCAGCAACGCGCCGGCCATCACCGCCGGCGACGTCGAGATCCCGGCGGACGCCGTGGTGGCGGAATACAAGCGCGAGGTCAACCGCCTGCAACGCGTGTTCGGCAGCGCCTTCACCGAGGAGCAGGCGCGCAGCATGGGCCTGCTGGAACGCACCATCGACAACATGGTGGCGCGCGGCCTGCTCGACCACGCGGCCAACGACCTCGACATGGTGGCGCCCGACACGGCGGTGCGCCAGCGTATTCAGGACAATCCCGCCTTCCGCAACGCCATGGGGCAGTTCGATGCGCAGCTGTTCCGTCAGGCCATCGCCCAGGCCGGTTTCGCCGAGCCGCAGTTCATCGAGATGGCCCGCCACGACCTGTTGCGCGGCCAGTTGATCGGCGCCGTTGCCGAAGGCATGCAGCCGCCGACACAGGTGGCCGAGACCATCTACAAGTATCGCAATGAAAAGCGCACGGTCGAGAGCCTGACCTTCGAGGCCTCGCGCATGCCGGCGCCGCCGACCCCCACGGACGAGGTGCTCAAACAGTATTGGGAGGCCCACCAGGACCGGTTCATGGCGCCGGAATTCCGCGCTCTCACCGCGATCATCCTGCGCCCCAGCGACGTTGCCGGCGAGGTCACCGTGACCGACGCGATGGTCGAGGAGGCCTACCAGCAGCGTCTCGCCGAGTTCCAGGAGCCCGAGCGCCGCAATGCGCGCCAGATCCTGTTCCAGGACGAGGCGGCGGCCAAGCAGGCGGGCGCCCTGGCCCAGCAAGGCAAAGACCTCGATGCCATCGCGCAGGAGATGGGCCAGCAGGTGCTGGAGTTGGGTTGGGTCGACCGCCAATCGCTGGAGGTGCTGGCCGCCGAGTTGGCGGAGGCGGCCTTCACCGCGCAACCGGGCACCGTCGCGCAGCCGGTGCAGACATCCCTCGGCTGGCACCTGCTGCAGGTGAGGGAGGTCCAGCCGGGCGAGAGCCGCAGCCTGGCCGAGGTGCGCGATCAGCTGGTGCAGGACCTCGTCCAGGAGCGGGCGATCGACGTCCTGTACGAGATGGCGAACAAGGTCGACGACACCCTGGCCAGCGGCGCCAGCCTGGAAGAGGCCGCCGACAAACTCGGCCTGCGCCTGGTCAAGGCCGACGCGGTCGACGTGCAGGGCCGCGACGCCAAGGGCCAGCCCGTCCCCGACCTGCCACAGTCCGAGAAATTCCTGTCGACCGCCTTCACCGCCGAAGAGGGGGTCGAGACCCGCATGACCGAGATGGAGAACAACAACGGCTTCTTCATCGCCCGCGTCGACAAGGTGATCGCCCCCGCCGTCAAGCCGTTCGACACGGTGAAGACCGAGGTGCTGGCGTCGTGGCAGGCCGAGCAGCAGCTGGCGGCGGCGCGCACGCAGGCCGAGCAGGCCGCCGAGCGCCTGCGCCAGGGCGAGACCGTGGCCGCGGTCGGCGCCGCCATGGGCATCGAGCCGCAAGTCAGCCAGCCCTTCACCCGCACGCCCACCGGCCGCGACCTGCCGGTGGAACTGGTGAGCCAGGCCTTCACCTTGCAGCCGGGCGGCGTCGCCACGGTATCGACGCCGAAGGGGGCGATGGTGGCGCAACTCGAGGACGTCCAGCCCGCCGATCCGAAGGCCGACGCTACGGGTTATGCCGAACTGCGCGCCGCCCTGTCGGAAGGCTATTCGGCCGATGTGATCGACCAGTACGTCAGCGCCCTCAACGCCGCGCACGGCGCCAGCGTCAACCGCGAAGTCATCGAGAGCCGCCTGCGATGAGGACCGCGCCGGCGTTCGAGACCTTCGCCCCGCGATACGAGGCGGGGGAGGCCCAGGTCGTATGGACCACGCTGGTCGCCGATCTGGAAACGCCGGTCTCGGCCATGCTCAAGCTGGCCGACGGCCGGCCGAACAGCTTTTTGCTGGAATCGGTGGAGCGCGGCGCCAATCTCGGCCGCTACTCGATCATCGGCCTCAAGCCCGACCTGATCTGGCGCTGCTTCGGCAATCGCGCCGAGATCAACCGCCGCGCCCGCACCGACCGCGATGCCTTCGCCCCCTGCCCCATCGGCGAGGCGCAAGGGGCGCTGGCCAGCCTGCGCGCCCTGGTGGCGGAAAGCCGCCTCAAACTGCCGGAAGGGCTGCCGCCGATGGCGGCCGGGGTCGTCGGCTACATGGCCTACGACATGGTGCGGCTGGCCGAGCGCCTGCCCGCGCCCAAGCCCGATCCCATCGGCGTGCCCGACGGCGTGTTCATGCGCCCGACGGTGATGGCGGTGTTCGACAACATCGACAACATCGTCACCGTGGTGACGCCGGTGCGGCCGCAGCCCGGGGTGTCGGCCCAGGCCGCCTACGCACAGGCCGGTGAGCGCCTGGCCGACATCGTCGCCGATTTCGAGCGCAGCCTGCCCTATCGCCGCGATGCGACGAACGAGCACCAGGACCTGCCGGTGCCGGCCTCGAACATGACGCGCGAGCAGTTCCACGCCATGGTGCGCCGCGCCAAGGACTACATCCTGGCCGGCGACATCTTCCAGGTGGTGCTGGCGCAGCGCTTCTCGGTGCCGTTCCGGCTGCCGCCCTTCGCGCTGTACCGCGCCCTGCGCCGCACCAATCCGTCGCCCTTCCTGTTCCACCTCGACTTCGGCGGGTTCAGCATCGTCGGCTCCAGCCCCGAGATCCTGGTGCGCCTGCGCGGCGGCAAGGTGACCATCCGGCCGCTGGCCGGCACGCGGCGCCGCGGCAAGGACGCCGCCGAGGACGAGGTGTTGGCCGCCGATCTACTGGCCGACCCCAAGGAACGCGCCGAGCATCTGATGCTGCTCGACCTCGGGCGCAACGACGTCGGCCGCGTCGCCAAGGTCGGCACCGTCAAGGTCACCGAGCAGATGCGCATCGAGTACTACAGCCAGGTGATGCACATCGTCTCCAACGTCGAGGGCGAGTTCGACGCCGCCCGCCACGACGCCATGGACGCGCTGTTCGGCGGCTTCCCCGCCGGCACCGTCTCGGGTGCGCCCAAGGTGCGGGCGATGGAGATCATCGACGAGCTCGAGCCGGAGAAGCGCGGCTTCTATGCCGGCTGCATCGGCTGGTTCGGCGCCGATGGCGAGATGGACACCTGCATCGCCCTGCGTACGGCGCTGGTCAAGGACGGGGTGATGTACGCCCAGGCCGGCGCCGGCATCGTCGCCGATTCCGACCCGGAAGCCGAGTACCAGGAGAGCGTCAACAAGGCCAAGGCGCTGGTGCGCGCCGCCGAAGAGGCGGTCAGCTTCGCCGCCCGCCACGCCTGACGTCGCGTGGTCGCCGCCTCAGGCGGCGACACCCTCGTAGGTGAAGCCGGCGGCCTCGACCGCCTGGCGGATGCGGCCGTCGTCGGTGGCTTCGTCGGTGGCGCCGTCGACGGTCACCGCCTTCTTGCCGAGATCGACCGACACCGACGCCCCCGGCACCGCCGCCTTGATGGCCCGCTCGACCGAGGCGGCGCAGCCGCCACAGGTCATGCCGTCCACCCGATACGTCCTGGCCATCGTCCCTCTCCCGCTGGTGTTGACAGGTCCTTCATAAGGCTTCCCGCGGCGGGAAGGTCAAGCAGGATCGCCCGGAGCGCGGAGCTCCAGCTCCGCACTCGCATGGCGGACCTGGAGGTCCGCGCTTCCGCTTTTTTTTAGCCGGTCGGCACCTGGGCCTTGATGATGGCGCTGAGCGGCACCAGCACCAGGCCCTTGGCCGCCAGGGTCGGCAGCCACTCGGCCAGTGCCTCGGCGGTGACGCCATAGGGATGACCGATGGCGACGGCGTGGCCCTGCCGGCGCGCCAGCCGTTCGGCCCGTTCGAGTTGGGCACGCACGTGGACCAGCGTCTCTTCGTTGTCGAGGAAGACGTCACGCTTCACCGTGGGCACGCCGTGACGCTCGGCCGTGGCGATGCCGACACTGCGGCCGGTGGTCAAGGAATCGAGGAAGACCAGGCCGCGCCGGTGCAGCTCTTCCATCACCACCGCCATGCCGGCGGCGTCCTCGGTAAACCTGCTGCCCATGTGGTTGTTGAGGCCGATCATCCCTTCGAAGCGGTCGAGGCCGGAGGCGACGCGGCGCCGCAGCTCGGCCGCCGGCAAGCCCACCATGAGGGCACCGGGGCCGGGGTCATAGCCGTTGCCCTGCGGCTCCATCGGCATATGCAGCAGCAGTTCGTGGCCGCCGGCGCGTGCCGCCGCGGCCTGCCGCGGCAGGTCCTTGGCGTAGGACATGAAGGCGGTGGTCAACGGCCCGGGCAGGGCGACGATTTGATCGGAATGTTTGCGATCCACGCCCAGGTCGTCGATGACGATGGCGATCATCGGCCGGCCGGCGATCACGGGCGGCGTCACCGCCAGCTGCTGCCAGCGCGGCATGGCCGCGGCCGCCGGCGGCTTGGCCGGCACCACCTCGGCCGGCGACGGCCTGGGCGGCGTGACCACCGCCGGCGGCGGCTGGATGGCCGGCGGCG
>JAKFEE010000032.1:0-19753 GCA_036675815.1 Rhodospirillaceae bacterium | reverse complement strand
GCAGCTTGGCCACCGCGAGGGGCTGCAGCTCGGCGTCGGAAGCGACGTGGATGCCGCGGTCGGCGCCCATGGCCAGGGCGGTGCGGATGGTCTCCTGGCAGGCGGCGGCGCCCAGCGACACCGCCACCACTTCCGTGGCGACGCCCTTTTCCTTGAGCCGCACCGCCTCCTCGACGGCGATCTCGTCGAAGGGGTTCATCGAGAACTTGACGTTGGCCGTCTCGACGCCCGTGCTGTCCGCCTTGACGCGGATCTTGACGTTGTAATCGACGACCCGCTTGACCGCGACCAGGACCTTCATGGCAATCCCTGCATGAGTGCATTCCAGCCGGTCAGGACGGCGACGACGCCACTAAATCGGCAGGCCTATGCGTAGATAGTATTGCACTGCACAATATGGATTCGCAGAAACCATGTCAACGTCGCCTCTAGGGCCTTTCAACGATTCGCACCGGGTACCCAAAGGACATCGCTGGCGCCGCGCTCGTTGAGGTGGCGCGCGAACACGAACAGGTGGTCGGACAGCCGATTGGTGTAGGCGACGGCCAGAGGATTGACCCTTTCGGTCGCGGCGAGTTCGGTGATCAGGCGCTCGGCCCGGCGCACCACCGTGCGGGCATGGTGCAGATGGGCGGCCGCCGGGGCGCCGCCAGGCAGGATGAACGAGTTCAACGGCTGCAGGTCGGCGTTCATCGTGTCGATCTCGTGTTCGAGCCGATCGACCTGCGCCTGGACGATGCGCAGGCAGCCGCTTTCGCCTTCCTGCTGCGGCCGGCATAGATCGGCGCCCAAGTCGAACAGATCGTTCTGGATGCGCGCCAACATGGCGTCGGTCTCGCCCTGGGTATGCAGGCGGGCCAGCCCCACCACCGCATTGGCTTCGTCGACCGTCCCAAAGGCGTCCACCCGCAGATCGTGCTTGTCGACGCGCTTGCCATCGCCAAGAGAAGTCTTGCCCTTGTCGCCGCCACGCGTGTAGATGCGGGTGAGCTTGACCATGATGCATGCTCCATTCAGTCGCCGGAACCGCCCTTCATATAGCGCGAGCGGCGCCGGCATGCGAGCATGGCGTGCCCCGGAGCGAACCTGAGCCGATGCGCCTCTCCCCCATCCTCACCCGCTATGTCGGCCGGACGTTCCTCGGTTCGTTCCTCGGCATGCTCGCCTTCATCGTCGGGCTGATCCTGCTGGGGGATTCGATCGAGCTGCTGCGGCGGCTGGCCTCGCGCGAGGGGGCGGGCCTGCTGACGGTGCTGATGATGGCGCTGCTGAAACTGCCGCACATGATGCACGTCGCCATGCCCTTCGCGGTGATGCTGGGCAGCATGGTGGCCCTGTGGCGGCTCAGCCGGTCACACGAATTGGTGGCGGCCCGCGCGGCCGGCGTTTCGGTATGGCAGTTCCTGGCGCCGGTGGTGACCGCGGCCTTCCTCATCGGCGTGATCGACGTCACCGCCTTCAATCCGCTGGCCGCGGCCCTGCACAGCCGCTTCGAGGCGATGGAGGACCGTTTCTCGATCCGCGACAACAGCCCGCTGTCGCTGGGCGAGAACGGGCTGTGGCTGCGCGAGCGCCAGGGCGACAGCGTCATGGTGGTCCATGCCGCGCGGGTGCGCCAGGAAGGCGCCGACCTGCGCCTGCATGAGCTCAGCATCATCTTCGAAAACGCCGACAGCGACTTCAGTCATCGCGTCGAAGCCGCCGAGGCAACCCTGCGCGACGGCACCTTCCACCTGCGCCAGGCCTGGGAGCTGTATCCCGGCAGGCCGGCGCTGCGCCGGGACACCATGCGGCTGGCAACGTCGCTGACTCCCAGTCGCATCAACGACAATTTCGCCGCCGCAGAGAGCATCTCGTTCTGGCAACTTCCCGAATACATCGCCTATTTCGAGGCTTCGGGCTTCTCGGCGCACAAGCAGCGGCTCTACTTCCAATCGCTGCTGGCCTCGCCATTGCTGCTGTGCGCCATGGTACTGGTGGCCGCAGTGTTCGCGCTGCAGCCCAACATGCGCTCGGGCGGCATGTTGATGCGCTTCGGCGGCGGCGTCATCGCCGGCCTGGTGTTCTTCTTCTTCTCCAACGTGATCAACGCCCTCGGCTCGTCGCAGACACTGCCCCTGCTGCTCGCGGCCTGGAGCCCGCCGGTGGTCACCGGCCTCGCCGGCCTCGGCCTGCTGTTCCATTACGAAGACGGCTGACCTCTCGAACAGCCCGGCAGCAACGCGGAAGTCTAAGCGACCGTGGCGCGCCTCGCCGCGCCGGCCTGGCACCCCCATGTGCTGACGTGGGAAAACAGGCGGCCGGATACCTGATCATGAACAGCGATTCTCTCGCCGCGCGTATCGTCGAGGCCGCGGTGGCCGAGGCCGAGGAGGTCGGGTGGGAGAACGTGCGCTTGCGCCTGGTGGCGCGACGACTCGACCTGTCGTCGAATGACGTGCTGGCGCGGTTTCGCGATCTCGACGCCGTCGCCGATGCCTGGTTCCGACGCGGCTGGGAAGCGATGCTGGCGGTGCCGTCCGACGAGGCCCGCACGCGAGCCGCGGGCGAACGCCTCGAGCGGCGGATGCTGGCCTGGTTCGACGCCCTGGCACCGCACCGCCGGGTTACCGGGCAGATGATACGGACCAAGCTGTATCCGTCGCATCCCCACCATTGGGTACCGATGATCTTCAATCTGTCGCGCACCGTGCACTGGCTGCGCGACGCCGCCGGGCTCGATGCCGGTGGCGTGCGCCGGCAGGCCGAGGAGGTCTGGCTCTCGGCCCTGTTCCTGGCGACTCTGGCGGTATGGCTGGGGGACGGCACCCCGGGGCAGCAGCGGACACGGGAGTTCCTACGCCGCCGGCTCGGCCGTGGCGCCCCTCTCCAGCGCACAAGCCGTCAGGCGGAGCGCGGACCTCCAGGTCCGCAAGCGGAATGCGGAGCTGGAGCTCCGCGCTCCGGGCGGCCCGAGAGCCACGCCCCGCGCGCCGGCTGAGCCATCATGCTCCCGGCCTAGTTGCGGCGCTCCAGTAGGCCGCGGGCGACCACCTGGGCCTGGATCTCGGCGGCGCCCTCGAAGATGTTGAGGATGCGGGCGTCGCACAGGATGCGGCTGATCGGGTATTCCTCGGCATAGCCGTTGCCGCCATGCACCTGCAGGGCATTGTCGGCATTGGCCCAGGCGACGCGGGCGGCGAGCAGCTTGGCCATGCCGGCCTCGATGTCACAGCGGCGGTCGCTATCCTTCTCGCGCGCCGCGAAATAGGTGAGCTGGCGGGCGATCATCGTCTCGACCACCATCCAGGCGAACTTGCCGTGGACGCGCGGGAAGGCATAGATCGGCTTGCCGAACTGCACGCGCTCGTTGGCATAGCGCATGCCGACCTCGAGCGCGCATTGGGCGACGCCGACGGCGCGCGCCGCGGTCTGGATGCGCGCCGATTCGAAGGTGGCCATGAGTTGCTTGAAGCCCTGGCCTTCCTCGCCGCCGAGCAGGTTGGCGGCGGGCACCGTGAAGCCGTCGAAGCCGAGTTCGTATTCCTTCATGCCGCGATAGCCGAGCACCTTGATCTCGCCGCCGGTCATGCCTTGAGCCGGGAACGGGTTGTCCTCGATGCCGCGCGGCTTGGGCGCCAGCAGCATGGACAGGCCCTTGTAGCCCTTCTCGTCGGGGTTGGTGCGCGTCAGCAGCGTCATCAGATCGGAGCGGGCGGCGTGGGTGATCCAGGTCTTGTTGCCGGTCACCTCGTAGACGTCGCCCTTCTTCACCGCGCGGGTGCGCAAGCTGGCGAGATCAGAGCCGGTGTTGGGCTCGGTGAACACGGCGGTGGGCAGGATCTCGCCCGAGGCGATCTTGGGCAGGAACTCCTGCTTCTGCTCCTCGGTGCCGCCGAGGCGGATGAGCTCGCCGGCGATCTCCGAGCGGGTGCCCAGCGAGCCGACGCCGATATAGGCGCGCGACAGCTCCTCGGTCACCACGCACATGGCCATCTTACCCATGCCGAGGCCGCCGTATTCCTCGGGGATGGTCAGGCCGAACACACCCATCTCGGCCATGTGCTCGACCACGCCGAGCGGAATCAGCTCGTCCTTGAGGTGCCATTCGTGGGCGAAGGGGATGACCTCGGCCTCGGCGAACTTGCGGAACTGGTCACGCACCAGTTCCAGCGTCTCGTCGCCGATGGCGGCGTCGCCGAAGTGATGGCCGTCCTGGATCATGGTCCCGATGCGCGAGCGCACCGCCTCGCTGTTGCCCTGCTCGCGCAGCAGGGCAATGTCGGCGCTTTGCGGCTGCTGGCGGCCGGCGTCGACGCCGAAGTCCGACAGGCGCACCACCTCGCCCTGGCTCATCGGCAGGCCGCCGAAGATCTGGTTCAGGTATTCGCCGTAGGCCGCCTGCAGGATCAGGCTTTCCAGTTCGCCCAGGCGGCCGGCGACATCCAGGCGCCTGGCCCAGGCCAGCATCTGCTCCAGCGATGCCACATAGGTGGTGAACCAGGCGAAGCCGTGGGCGGCGAACTGGTGCTGCTCGAACAGCTTGGCATCGATCTTGCCGTCACGGCCGACCTTCTTCGTCACCCCGTCCTTGACGGCGGCATGGAGGTCCTGGACGGCGACCAGGGCGTTGGCGCAAGCGTTGAGGAGATTCGGCAAGACGACGGTGGTCATGAACGGCGTTTCCATTTTCCTGAACTGAACGTATGGCCTCCTCCGGCGTCATTCCCGCGAAAGCGGGAATCCATGGCGGTGGCGTACGATCCTCGGTGTGGAGAGTCTGTCTCGCCCCAAGATGGACCCCCGCTTTCGCGGGGGTGACGCAGAAGAAGGTATGACGCTGAGGAGCGACCCTTCGGCCGCCCCGGTCGGCATTACCCCTCGATGCAATCCTCGACGGTGCGGCGGCCGGGCAGCTTGGCCTGGACCAGCACCGCCATGTTGCCGGGCTTGTGCTCGTTCTTCAGCATCTTCATGTGGGCGCGCGGGATGTCCTCCCACGAGAACACCTCGGACATGCACGGGTCGATGCGCCGCTCGATGACCAACTGATTGGCCTGGCTGGCCTGCAACAGGTTGGCGAAGTGGCTGCCCTGGATGCGCTTCTGGCGCATCCACACGAAACGGGCGTCGAAGGTCAGGTTGTAGCCGGTGGTGCCGGCGCAGAACACCACCATGCCGCCGCGCTTGACCACGTTGCACGACACCGGGAAGGTGGCCTCGCCGGGATGCTCGAATACGAAATCGACGTCGTTGCCCTTGCCGGTGATGTCCCAGATCGCCTTGCCGAACTCGCGGACCTTCTTCATGTAGTCCTTGAACGCCTCCTGGTCGCCGTCGACGTCGGGCAACTGGCCCCAGCAGTCGAAGTCCTTGCGGTTGACGACGCCCTTGGCGCCCAATCCCATGACGAACTCGCGCTTGTCCTCTTCCGAGATGACGCCGATGGCATTGGCGCCGGCCACCGCGATCAGCTGGATGGCCATGGAGCCGAGACCGCCGGCGGCACCCCACACCAAGACGTTGTGGCCGGGGCGCAGGATGTGCGGGCGATGGCCGAACAGCATGCGATAGGCGGTGGCTAGCGTCAACGTATAGGAGGCAGCCTCTTCCCAGGTCAGATGCTTGGGCCGCGCCATCACCTGCTGCGCCTGCACCCGGCAGAATTGGGCGAAGGAGCCGTCGGGGGTCTCATAGCCCCAGATGCGCTGGCTGGGCGAATTCATCGGGTCGCCGCCGTTGCATTCCTCGTCGTCGCCGTCGGTCTGGTTGCAGTGCACCACGACCTCGTCGCCGACCTTCCAGCGCTTGACCTTGCTGCCCACCGCCCAGACGATGCCCGAAGCGTCGGAACCGGCGATGTGATACTCGGCCTTGTGGCCGTCGAAGGGCGAGATCGGCTTGCCCAGCGCGGCCCACACGCCGTTGTAGTTGACGCCAGCCGCCATGACCATGATCAGCACCTCGTGCGGATCGATCTCGGGCGTCGGCACCACCTCCAACTGCATGGCCTTGTCGGGCGTACCGTGGCGCTCGCGGCGGATGGCCCAGGCGTACATCTTCTGCGGAACGTGACCGAGCGGGGGGATCTCGCCAATCTCGTAAAGATCCTTCCGCGCCTGGTTCGGCTTGAGATCGATCACCGTAAAGCCTCCGTCATCCGATAACTCCAAGTCTCCTGCCCGCGGGCAAGCGCTCGACCATTGCTGGCGTCTTCCGCGCGCACTATTGTGCGCCGCAGCGGGACACGGCGCGAGCGCGATTTGGGCAAGACGGATTTAGCGCATTAGCGCTTTCTTCGCAATGCACAAAATGATAGTTTCTTTCGCGTGTCGGAAGGCGAAAGCAATATTGTTTTAAGATTCGGCTGTGCGACGGCATTGCATCGACAGTTTTTGACCAAGAATGGAGCAGGAAATGACCGCAAGCACCGCCGCCGGCGGGCGTACCGAGGCCGTAAAGCGCGATAAACCCTGGCTTTTTCGCACTTACTCGGGCCATTCCTCGGCGCGTGAGAGCAATCATCTGTTCCGCACGAATCTTTCGCGAGGCCAGACCGGCCTGTCGATCGCCTTCGACCTGCCCACCCAGACCGGTTATGACTCCGACCATGTGTTGGCACGCGGCGAAGTCGGCAAGGTCGGCGTGCCGGTCTCCCACATCGGCGACATGATGACGCTGTTCGACGACATCCCGCTCGAGAAGATGAACACGTCGATGACCATCAACGCCCCGGCGCCGTGGTTGTTGTCGCTGTACATCGCCGTCGCCGAGCGCCAGGGTGCGGCGCGCGCCTCGCTGGCCGGCACGACGCAGAACGACCTGATCAAGGAATACCTGTCGCGCGGCACCTACATCTTCCCGCCCGAGCCCAGCCTGAAGCTGACCACCGACGTCATCTCCTTCACCTACAAGGAGGTGCCGAAGTGGAACCCGATGAACGTGTGCTCGTACCATCTGCAGGAGGCCGGGGCGACGCCGGAGCAGGAGCTGGCCTATGCGCTGGCCACCGCCATCGCCGTCCTCGACCATGTGAAGGCCGGCGGCCAGGTGCCCGAGTCCGAGTTCCCCGAGGTGGTCGGCCGCATCAGCTTCTTCGTCAACGCCGGCATCCGCTTCGTCACCGAACTGTGCAAGATGCGCGCCTTCACCGAACTGTGGGACGACATCTGCCGCGACCGCTACGGCATCCAGGACCCCAAGATGCGGCGCTTCCGCTACGGCGTGCAGGTGAACTCGCTGGGCCTCACCGAGCAGCAGCCGGAAAACAACGTCTATCGCATCCTCTTGGAGATGCTGGCGGTAGTGCTGTCCAAGGGCGCCCGCGCCCGTGCCGTGCAGCTACCGGCCTGGAACGAGGCCCTGGGCCTGCCGCGCCCGTGGGACCAGCAGTGGTCGCTGCGCCTGCAGCAGATCGTCGCCTATGAGACCGATCTGTTGGAATACGGCGACATCTTCACCGGCTCGCACGCCATCGGCGCGAAGGTCGAGGAACTGAAGGTCCAGGCGCGCGATGAGCTGGCGCGGTTGGAGGGCATGGGCGGCGCCGTCGCCGCGGTCGAGTCCAGCTACATGAAGCAGAAGCTGGTCGAATCCAACACCCGCCGCATCCAGTCGATCGAGGCCGGCGAGCAGGTGGTGGTCGGCGTCAACAAGTTCACCGAGGCGGAAACCAGCCCGCTCACCGCCGGTGACGGCTCGATTCTCACCGTCGATCCCAAGGCCGAGCGCGACCAGATCGAGGCGTTGCAGGCGTGGCGTGCCGGCCGCGACGCCGCCAAGGCCAATGCCGCGGTCGAGGAACTGCGCCGCGCCGCCGTCGAGGGCCGCAACGTCATGGAACCGTCGATCGCCTGCGCCCATGCTGGCGTCACCACCGGCGAATGGGCCCAGGTGCTGCGCGAGGTGTTCGGAGAATACCGGGCGCCGACCGGCGTCGGCCGCAGCGCCGCGGCGGGCGGCGGTGCCGGCCTGCAGCGCGTGCGCGAGCGTGTCGAGGCGGTGTCGGGCAAGCTCGGCCGCCGGGTGAAGATGCTGGTGGGCAAGCCCGGCCTGGACGGCCACTCGAACGGCGCCGAACAGATCGCCGTGCGCGCCCGCGACGCCGGCATCGAGGTGGTCTACGAGGGCATCCGGCTGACCCCGGCGCAGATCGTCAACGCCGCCCTGGAAGAGGGCGTGCACGTCGTCGGCCTGTCGATCCTGTCGGGCAGCCACGTGCCGCTGGTGACCGAGGTGCTGGAGCGCATGCGTGCCGCCGGCCTCGGCGACGTCCCGGTCATCGCCGGCGGCATCATCCCGCCCGAGGACGAAAAGACGCTGCTGGCCGCCGGCTGCGCCCGCATCTACACGCCCAAGGACTACGACATCACCGCCATCATGGGCGACATCGTCGACCTCATCGACGGCGCCAGCCGGGCCGCGTGATTCAGCCTACACCGCCGCGACGGGGGAAGCGTCGCGGCGGTGCCGGGGCTATTGCGGGGTGACCAGCTTCAGGCCGACGATCCCCGCGACGATCAGCCCGATGGACAAGAGCCGCAGCATCGCCGTGGATTCGTCGAACAGGATCATCCCCGCGCTGGCTGTGCCGATCGTGCCGATCCCGGTCCACACCGCGTAGGCGGTCCCCAGCGGCAGGCCGCGCAGGGCCAGTCCGAGCAGGCCGAGGCTGACGATCATCGCGACGGCGGTGAGCAGCGTCGGCAACGGCCGGGTGAAGCCTTCGGTATATTTCAGCCCGACCGCCCAGCCGACCTCGAACAATCCCGCCACGAACAAGACAACCCAGGCCATGAGATCCTCCCGAATGAACGGCAGGGTCGTCCCCACCCGCTGCCTCGTCTGCGGCGAGGTCGTCCTCGCCGGGATTTGTGATCGGCACCAGAGAAGCGCGGACCTCCAGGTCCGCACGCGGAATGCGGAGCTGGAGCTCCGCGCTCCGGCCGGCCCCGAGACCCGTCTTCATTCCACATCTAGCTGGGAAACTTCACCGCCAACGGCGCGGCCTTTTTCGCCGGATCGTCCCACGACATGGACTCGCCGAACTCGAGCGACATCGCGTCGCGCAGATAATTGACCACGCTGGCCCGGAATTTCGGCGCGACCCGCGACCACGTGACATAGACGCTGCCCCGCGATTCATAGGACAGGATGGCGGGGTGGTCGCGGCATTCCGCCAAAGAGCGGCCAAGGTCGGCGGTGGCGGCGGCGTAGAGCCAGCCGGGCTTGACGCCGCGGTGCCAAAGCACATAGACGCCGCCGATGCCGCGCAATGCCCCCAGATCGAGCTGGATCGACAGCAGCCGCAAGTAATAGCCGCCGGATGGGCGCCACCACTGTGGATCGTCGGGCTCGTCGACGGCCGCCGCAGCGGATGGCGCGCCTCGAAACAGGTCCAGGAATGACATCGTTGGCCGGCCCCTCCCCTTTTGGTCCAGGATGCCTCAACCGAGGGCAAATGCAAGGCGCAGCGTTCGGGTCAAGGTGACAGCCCGAGCAGGCTGCGCGCTTCCTCAGGGATAGCCGGGTGGGCATCATAACCGGCGCAGAGTGCCGCAACCCTGGCCACCAGTTCGGCATTGCTGGCCGCCAGCCGCTGTTTGTCGAAGCGCAGATTGTCCTCGAGGCCGGTGCGCAGATGCCCGCCCAGTTCCAGGGCCCAATGGTTGACCTCCAACTGGTGGCGGCCGGTGCCGGCGGCGGTCCAGGTGGCGCCGGGCAGGACCTCGACCAGTTCGCTGACCAGGAACTCCAGCACCCGACGCCGTGCCGGCAACGCCCCGGGAATCCCCAATACGAACTGGACATGCGGCGGCGGCTTCAGCAGCCCGCGTTCGACCAGCCCCTTGGCATTGTAGAGCATGGCCAGATCGAAGATTTCGACTTCGGGCTTGATTTGCAGCTCGATCATGGCCGCGGCCAGCTCGTCGATTAGCTGCGGCGGGTTCTCGTAGATCATGGTGGGGAAATTGACCGAGCCGGTGGCCAGGGAAGCCATGTCGGGCCGCAGATGGAGTGCGGCACCGCGCTCCGCGCCCGAGCGCCCGCGCCCGCCGGTGGAGAACTGCAAGATCATGCCCGGGCAATGCCGCCGCACCCCCTCCTGCACCGCCGCGAACAGGCCGGGATCCGAACTGGGCGCTTCGTCTGGGCCGCGCACATGGATGTGGACCAGCGAGGCACCGGCCTCGAAGGCGGCATGAGTCGATTCGATCTGTTCCGAGGGTGTCACCGGGACGGCCGCGCTGTCTTTCTTGCGCGGCACCGAGCCGGTGATGGCGACAGCGATGATCGCGGGTCTCGACATATGTTTTCTCGTCTGGCCATCCGCTGGTGGTGTGGTCAGAATGCTGCCGCCGGAGGAGTCGATGTCGCCATTGCCGCACGCCACCTGTTCGCATATCGGCATGGACGACGCGCACGTCCATGCGCGAGTCGGCCTGCCCATCCCCACCCATGCGGCCATGCCGGCGGCGGCACGACGGCGGACCAGCCGATGATCCTCAAGCCCGTGCTCGGCGGGCTGGCGGCGCTGGCCGTGGCGATGGGCTTCGGCCGTTTCGCCTATACGCCGCTGCTGCCTTGGATGCAGGCGGCGGAAGGCTTCGATCACGCCACTGGCGGCTGGCTGGCCGGGCTCAATTACCTCGGCTATCTGGCCGGCGCTCTGTTGCTCGTCGGTATCGCCGCCCCCAGGCTGCGCCGGCGCCTGCTCCTGGCCTCACTGCTGATTACCGTGATCAGCATCGCCGCCATGGCCGTCACCGACGGCATTCTCGCCTGGGGCATCGTCCGCCTGCTGTCGGGCTTGGCCAGCGCCGGCGTCTTCATCCTGGCGTCGGCGGTGGTGGTGGCGTATCTCGCCGGCCAGCGCCGGCCGGGGTTGGCCGGCGTGCATTTCGCCGGCGTCGGCGTCGGCATCGCCTTGTCCGGGGTGCTGGTGGGCGCGGTAGTGCCGCCATACGGGTGGCGCGCCGGCTGGCTTTGGCTGGCCGTCATCGGCGGCATGCTCGCGCTGCTGGCCTGGCGTTGGCTACCGCACGATGCGGCACCGTCCCCATCGGCGACGCATGCCCGCGGGCGCCTCGGCCTGCCGATGCTGCTGCTGGGTGCCAGTTATTTCGCCGAGGGCGCCGGCTACATCGTCACCGGCACCTTCCTGGTGGCCATGGTGCGCGGCACGCCGGCACTGGCGCCGTGGGCCGAGCTGTCGTGGACGGTGGTCGGCCTGGCGGCGGCGCCCTCGGCGCTGCTATGGTCGCTGGCGGCCGCGCGCATGGGCCAGGTGCCGGCCCTTGTGGCGGCGCATGTGGTGCAGGCGGCGGGCATCGTGTTGCCGGTGCTGGCGCCGCATCCGGCGCTGATCGTCGTCTCCGCCCTGCTGTTCGGCGGCACCTTCATCGGCATCGTCGGCATCGCCCTCGGCCTGGGCAATACCATCGCCGGCGGCCACTCCAGCCGCGCCATCGCCGGCCTCACCGCGGCCTACGGCGTCGGCCAGGTGGTGGCGCCGCCCATCGCCGGCCTGCTCACCGACCGCTTCGGCGGCTTCGCCCCGGCGTTGTGGCTGGCGGCGGCGGTGGTGGTCGCCGGCGCCGCGTTGGCCGCGCTGATTCCCTTCGCCATCCGTTCCACAGCCAAGGAGGACCCATGCCCTACGTGAACATCAAGATCACCCGCGAGGGTGCGACACCCGAGCAGAAGGCGGCGCTGATCAAGGGCGTCACCGACCTGCTGGTCGACGTGCTGGGCAAGAATCCCGCCACGACCATGGTGGTGATCGACGAGGTCGACACCGACAACTGGGGCATCGGTGGCGACAGCGTCACCACCCGCCGCGCCCGCGACAAACGGGGCGGCTGACGGAGCGAGACGGCCGACGGGCGGATCAGCCGCCCGCCTTGGCCTTGCGCCGATCGAGCAGCGCCTGCAGCTCGCCCAGGATGCCGCGGCGGAACAGCAGCACGACGACGACGAAGATGATGCCCTGGATGATGGTCACCCAGGCACCCAACTGCGCCAGCTTGTTCTGGATGGTGACCACCAGCGCGGCACCGATCACCGGGCCGAACACCGTGCCCAGGCCGCCCATCAGCGACATCAGCACCACCTCGCCCGAGGTGTGCCAGTGGACATCGGTCAGCGACGCCAGTTGGAACACCAGCGCCTTGGTGCCGCCGGCCAGCCCCGAGATGGTGGCGCTCATGACGAAGGCAACGAGCTTGTAGTGTTCGGTGCGATAGCCGAGCGAGACGGCCCGCTGCTCATTCTCGCGAATGGCCTTGAGCACTTGGCCGAATGGCGAATTCACCGCCCGCCACACCAGCCACAAGCCGAAGCAGAAGATCGCCAGCACGAAATAGTACATGACGTCGTTGTCGCGCAGCGAGATCAGGCCGAACAGCTCGCCGCGGGGGATGGCCTGGATGCCGTCCTCGCCATGGGTGAAGGGCGCCTGCAGGCAGAAGAAGAACACCATCTGCGCCAGGGCCAGGGTGACCATGGCGAAATAGATGCCCATGCGCCGGATGGCCAGCCAGCCGAAGGCGGTGCCGAGGACGGCGGCGGTGGCGGTGCCGGCGAGGATGGCCAGCTCGGGCGTCAGCCCCCAGACCTTGGCGCTGTGCCCGGTAACGTAGGCGGCCATGCCGAAGAACGCGGCGTGGCCGAACGACAATAGGCCGACATAGCCGATGAGCAGGTTGAAAGCCGCGGCGAACAGGCCGAAGCACAGGATCTTCATCAGGAAGACGGTGTAGAAGCCGAGGAACGGCGCCAACACCGCCAGCACCAGCAGGGCGGCGATGACGATCCAGCCGGTTTTGCGCGAAGACAGCATGGCGTCAGGCCCGTCCAAACAGGCCGGCCGGCTTGATCAGCAAGACGATGGCCATGATGACGAAGATCACCGTCGACGAGGCTTCTGGATAGAACACCTTGGTCAGGCCCTCGACCAGGCCGAGGCCGAAGCCGGTCAGCACCGAGCCCATGATCGAGCCCATGCCGCCGATGACCACCACGGCGAAGACGGTAATGATCAGGTTGGAGCCCATCAGCGGATTGACCGAATAGATGGGGGCGGCCATGACCCCGGCCAGCGCCGCCAACCCGGCGCCGAAGCCGTAGGTGAGCATGACCATGCGCGGCACGTTGATGCCGAAGGCCTGCACCAGCGTCGGATTCTCGGTGGCGGCGCGCAAGTAAGCGCCCAGCTTGGTCTTCTCGATCAGCAGCCAAGTGCCGATGCAGACGATCAACGAGGCGAGGACCACCCACCCGCGATACACCGGCAGGAACATGAAGCCCAAATTCCACACGCCGGTCAGCGACTGCGGCACCTGGTACGGCATGCCCGAGATGCCGTACATCTGGCGGAAGGCGCCCTCGATGATCAGGGCGAGCCCGAAGGTCAGCAGCAGGCCGTAGAGGTGATCGAGGTGATACAGGCGCCGCAGGAACAGGCGTTCCATGACGACGCCGGTGATCCCGACGGCGATGGGAGCGACGATGAGCGCCGGCCAATAGCCGAGGCCGGCAAAGCTCAGCAGCCACCACGCCACGAAGGCGCCCATCATGTACTGGGCACCATGGGTGAAGTTGATGATGTTCAGCAGCCCGAAGATCAGCGCCAGCCCCAGGCTCAACACGGCGTAGAACGCGCCGTTGATGAGCCCGAGCAGGAGCTGCCCGAACAGGGCGGCAGTCGGGATGCCGAAAATGCTCATCATCGCTCCTCGCAACCGTCAGATCATTGCGCCTTAGCCTGCACCAGCGGGCAGCCGCCCGCGTCCAACGGCCGGAACGCCTCGTCGCCGGGAATGGTGCGCAGGATCTTGTAATAGTCCCACGGCCCCTTCGACTCCGACGGCTTCTTGACCTCGGCGAGGAACATGTCGTGGACCATGCGCCCGTCCTCGCGGATCTTGCCGTTCTTGGCGAAGAAGTCGTTGACCGGTGTCGCTTTCATCTTGGCCATCACCGCCTTGGCCTCGTCGGTCTTGGCCGCGTCGATCGCCTTCAGGTAGTGCATCACCGCCGAATAGACGCCGGCCTGCACCATGGTCGGCATGCGGCCGCCCATGCGTTCCGACCAGCGCTGCGACCATTTGCGCGATTCCTCGTCACGATCCCAGTAGAAGCCAGTGGTCAGCACCAGCCCCTGGGTCACGTCCAGGCCGAGCGAGTGGATGTCGCTGATGAAGGTGAGCAGGCCGGCGAGCTTCTGCCCGCCCTGGACGATGCCGAACTCACGGGCCTGCTTGATGGCATTGATCGTGTCGCCGCCGGCGTTGGCCAGCCCGATGACCTTGGCCCCCGAGGCCTGCGCCTGCAGCAGGAACGACGAGAAGTCGTTGTTGGGGAACGGCGCGCGCACCTTGCCCAGCACCTTGCCCCCTGCCCTCTCGACCGCGTTGGCGGTGTCCTTCTCCAGGGCATGGCCGAAGGCGTAATCGGCGGTGATGAAGAACCATGTGTCACCGCCGGCCTTGACCATCGCCGATCCCGTGCCGTTGGCCAGGGCATAGGTGTCGTAGGTCCAGTGCACCGTCGTGGGCGAGCAGGCCCTGCCGGTGAGGTCGGAGCTGCCGCCGGTCGAGTTCAGGTGGATGCGGTTCTTGTTGCGGGTGATTTCCTGGATGGCCAGGGCCACCGACGAGGTGGGAACGTCGACGATGACGTCGACCTGCTCGGCATCGATCCAACGGTTGGCGATGGCCGAGCCGACGTCCGGCTTGTTCTGATGATCGGCGAAGACGAGCTGGATCGGCTTGCCCAGCACCTTGCCGCCGAAATCCTCGATCGCCATCTTGGCCGCTTCGACCGACCCGGTGCCGGCGAGGTCGGCATACACGCCCGACTGGTCGTTGAGCACGCCGAGCTTGACGACGTCATCCGAGATCTCCTGGGCGTGGACCGTACCGGCCGCAACCCACGCGGCCAAACCAACAGCGGGTATGAATGTCTTGCTGTTCATCAGACGTCCTCCCTGTTTGTCGTTCGGCAGGTCACACCCCAAGGTAGCCCTGCAATTTCCCACTGTTCGCCGCCAGTTGATCGTTGGCGATCATGTCGACGACGCGGCCATGCTCCACCACGTAGTGGCGATCGGCGACGGTGGCGGCGAAGTGGAAGTTCTGCTCCACCAGCAGGATGGTGAAGCCCTTTTCCTTGAGTTGGCGGACGATGGCGCCGATCTGCTGCACGATCACCGGTGCCAAGCCCTCGGTGGGTTCGTCGAGCAATAGCAGCGAGGCGCCGGTGCGCAGGATACGGGCGATGGCCAGCATCTGCTGTTCGCCGCCGGACAGTTTGGTGCCCTGGCTGCCGCCGCGTTCGCGGAGCCGCGGGAACAGGTCCAGCACCTCATTCACCGTGAGGCCGCCGGGGCGCACCACCGGCGGCAGTTCGAGATTCTCGCGCACGTTGAGCGAGGCAAAAATGCCGCGCTCCTCTGGGCAATAGGCCAGGCCAAGCCGGGCGATGCGATTGGACGGCAGTCCGATGGTTTCGGTCCCCTCGAACACTACCGAGCCCTTGCGCTGGCCTAGAATGCCCATGATCGCCTTGAGGGTGGTTGTCTTGCCGGCGCCGTTGCGGCCGAGCAGCGTCGCCACCTCGCCGCGGCGGATGTCGAAGCTCATCCCGTGCAGGATGTGCGACTCGCCGTACCATCCGTGCAGATCGCTGACGTCGAGCAGCTCAGCCATGGCCGGTTCCCATGTAGGCGTCGACGACCTCGGGGTTGCTCGACACCTCGGCGTAGGTACCCTCGGCAAGGATCTCGCCGCGCTGCAGCACGGTGATCGTGTCGGAGAGATCGGCGACGACGTTGAGATTGTGCTCGACCATCAGGATGGTGCGGTTGGTGGCGACGCGCCTGATGAGATGGGCGATGCGGTCGATGTCCTCGCGGCCCATGCCGGCCATGGGCTCGTCGAGCAGAAGCATCTCGGGGTCCAACGCCAAGGTGGTGGCAATCTCCAGGGCACGCTTGCGGCCGTAGGGCAGTTCGGCGGCCGCCACCGGTGCGTATTCGGCAAGGCCGACATCGACCAGCAGCGCCATCGCCCGCTCGTTGTACTGGTCGAGAACCCTGTCGGAACGCCAGAAATGGAAGGGGTTGCCCAGTTTGCTCTGCAGGGCGACGCGCACGTTGTCCATCACGGTCAGGTGTGGGAATACCGCCGAGATCTGGAACGAGCGCACCATGCCCAAGCGGGCGATGTCGGCGGGCTTGGCGCCGGTGATATCGCGCCCGTTGTAGAAGATGGTGCCTTGGGAGGGCGGCAGGAACTTGGTGATCAGGTTGAAGCAGGTCGTCTTGCCGGCACCGTTGGGCCCGATCAGGGCGTGGATGGCGCCGCGACGGACTTTGAGATTGACGTCCCGCACGGCGACGAAGCCCTTGAACTCCTTGGAGAGCCCGCGGGTTTCGATGATGTAGTCCCGATCCAATCGTGCCTTCCTATGCGGCTTCCCCTGGGGGCCTGTTCTTCTTCTAGTAAGTGTAGTTTCGGCGCGAAACTGCCGTTGATCAACTCTCAGTTTCAAGGATACCGCAATAGTACCACCGCAATAGTACCTTAGAACTGCGGTGACGCCCGCCGCAGACGAAGGCTGCCCCGGCGGCTGCGGCCGCCGAGGCTTGGTGCAACGCTTAGCCCTTGGGCTTGGTCGGGGTGGTCGTTTCCGTGGCCGTGGTCGACGTCGACGGGGCCTGCACGCTTTGTTGCTTCACGTGACCCGAGCACTCGGCGAAGGCCGGCGCCGCGGCAACGGTGAAGGCGGCGACGAACCCAGCGGCAATGATGCTGCGCATGGCCTCTCCTCCTTGGGAAAGACCAAGTTTGCGAGCGATTCTAAAATGTCGTCAATCGGTGCGAAAGACGGAGCGCCGCCTGGGATACGTCAGTCTTCCGCTTCGAGCGACGCCACCCAGCGCAATCCCTGCAAGGCGGTGCGTTGCCATTCCGGCGGCTCTTCCTGGACGGGAAAGACGAGAAAGGCCGGGCGGTGGAACTCGGGAGCGCCGACGACGGGGTAAAGGCGGCCGTCCGCCAGGAACGAGCGGACCACCCGCGCCGGAAAGTAGCCGGACCCGCCATTGGCCAGGATGTGCTGCAGGCCAAGGGCGCCCAGCCCCACCGCCACCGACGGCGTCTGCATGTCGGGAAATGCCTGGCTGTGGGCGCTGCGGAATTCCGGCCCCCAGTCGATGAAGACATAGTCGCTGCCCAACCGCTCGAGGCTCTGCGGTTTGGTCGCCACCAGGACCAGCTTGTCCTCCAGCAGCTTTTCGATGGTCATCCCCGGCCGGCTTTGCGGCGAGTACATGACGCCGATGTCGAGCAGGCCCTCGGCCAATTGGCGCATCAGGCCGTCCGAGAGCCCGACCTCGGCGCGAATGCCGACATCGGGGCAGGCGTTGCGCATCCAGGGGATCCATTTCGGCAGCATGCGGTCCCACAGCGAGAACTGGCCGCCGACGTTCAAAACGGTGCGAAACCCCGGCGGCAGCGCCAGTTCCTGCTGTGCCTGCTGCCAAACGCGCACCAGCGTGCTGGCATAGCGGCGGAACTGCTGACCCGCGCTGGTGAGCTCGGCCCCGGTCTTGCCGCGCACGAACAGCGGCCGCCCCAGCTCCTCCTCGAGCGCCCGCACGCGCATGCTGATGGTCGACTGCGTCACCGACAGCCGATCCGCCGCCTTGTTGAAGTTGCGGGTCTCGACGATTTCGAGAAAGGTGCGGGCGAGATCGATGTTCATGAGTAGACTGGCAGGCGATGAGGTAGGCTTATTACCAGTTCCGATTGTAACCATCAATCAAAGCGAGCGACCAACGAACGTTCTTGATTCGTTCCGATCGCATCGCCAGATTGCGGGAATGAACCACATCCGGGCAACGAGGCGCGGCACCTCGGCCAATCCACCGTGCCGCTTCGACACACGGCGACCGGAACCATTCACCGACGGCTGGCAGGGCGAAGACGACCTGCCGCCGGCAAAAACCGTGGTCACGGTGGATGCGACGCACAGCATCATTACCCGCAACGATTCGCCCGATGTCCCGTTCGACCGCTCGATCAACCCTTACCGCGGATGCGAACACGGTTGCGTCTATTGCTTCGCGCGCCCCAGCCATGCCTATCTCGGACTGTCGCCGGGCCTGGACTTCGAGACGCGGCTGTTCGCCAAGCCCGATGCGCCGCGGCTGCTCGAAGCGGAGTTGCGCCACCCCCGCTACCGTTGCGCCCCCATCGCCATCGGCACCAACACCGACCCTTATCAACCGATCGAACGCGAGCGGCGGGTGATGCGCGGTATTCTCGAAGTGCTGAGCGCCTTTCGTCATCCCGTCACCATCACCACCAAATCGGCTCTGGTGCTGCGCGATATCGACATCCTGGCGCCCATGGCGGCGCAAGGGCTGGCCGCGGTATCGGTTTCGGTGACCACGCTCGACCGCGATCTGTCGCGTATCCTGGAGCCGCGGGCCAGCGTGCCGGCGATGCGGCTGGAGGCGATCCGCCGCCTGAATGCCGCCGGCATTCCCACGGCGTGCATGGTGGCGCCGGTGATCCCCTTCGTCACCGATCACGAATTCGAGGCGATCATCGCCGCCGCCAAGCAGGCGGGTGCCACCGCGGCAAGCTACATCCTGCTGCGCCTGCCGTTCGAGGTGAAGGAACTGTTCGAGGCGTGGCTGTCCGAGCATATGCCCCAACGCAAGGAGCGCGTGCTCGATGCCCTGCGCCGCATGCGGGGTGGCAAACTCTACGATGCCACGCGCGGGCTGCGCTACACCGGCACGGGCGCCGAGGCCGAAGTCCTGGCCCAGCGCTTCCGCCTCGCCCTGAAACGACAGGGCCTCGAGAACAGGCGGCTTCACCTCGATGCCACCCTGTTCCGCCCGCCGCCCCGTCCCGGTGAACAGCTTTCACTGCCACTCCTGTAGGAAATCGCTCGCAGCCGTGCCATGTTGGCCTGTGTTTGCGTAGCTCAACGAACATGGAGCGAATGATGATGTTGCATCGCCGCGTGATCCTGGGCCTGGCGCTGCTGGCGCCGCTTTGGGCCGCGGGCCAGGCCGGCGCCGCCAGCGCGGAACGGGCACGGGCCGTGGTCCAGGGACTGGAGCAGCCGGCCATTGCCATGGCCTCGCCATCCCTCTCCTACGCGGCCAAGGAGCAGCGTTTTCGCCGGATGCTGCACGAGTCCTTCGACATGCCGAGCATCGCCCGCTTCGTTCTCGGCCGGCATTGGCGCACGGCGACGCCGGAGCAACGCCGGGCGTTCGTGCCTCTGTTCGAAGACCTGATGGTGGCGACCTGGGTGAGACGGTTCCAGGACTACAGCGGCGAGCGGCTGCAAGTCACCCAGGTGCGCCCGGCCCCCGGCGGCTTCGAGGTCGACAGCTTGGTCCATCGACCCAGGGGTCAACCCACGCAGGTGCAGTGGCGCCTCATTGACATCGGCAACGACCTCAAGGTCACCGACATCATCGTCGACGGCGTCAGCATGGCCATCACTTATCGCGCGGACTATGCCGCGGTCGTCCGCAGCTCGGGCGTGGACGGGCTGCTCGCCAGCATGCGCCAGCAGGCGGTGCGCCTGTCGCAGTAACCGCCTCGGGCGGGTGGCTCTCGGGCCGGAGCGCGGAGCTCCAGCTCCGCATGGGCTTGCGGACCTGGAGGTCCGCGCTTCTCTAATCGGGCCTTTGTTGTCAATGGGGCTTCTCCTGCGGTTGGTGGCGAGGCCGGCGCGGAGCTCC
>JAKFEE010000010.1:0-22047 GCA_036675815.1 Rhodospirillaceae bacterium | reverse complement strand
CGGGCGAGGCCATCGCTCCGCTTGATGGCGGAGCTCCGCGCCGGCCTCGCCACCAACCGCAGGAGAAGCCCCATTGACAACAAAGGCCCGATTAGAGAAGCGCGGACCTCCAGGTCCGCAAGCGGAGGGCGGAGCTGGAGCTCCGCCCTCCGCTCGGTTTCACCGTTATGACCAGCGCGGCGTGTACCTGGCCACCGAGCGGTACTGCACCGGCCATTCCAGCGGCCAGTCGTATTGATAGGCGGCGTGACGGGTCCAGTAGGGGTCGGCCAGATGCATGCGGGCGATCACCACCAGGTCGGCGCGGCCGCCGGCGATGATGGCGTTGGCGTCGCCGAAGCTCTGGATGTTGCCGACGCTCATCGTCGCCATGCCGGCGTCGAGGCGCAGGCGGGTCGAGAACGGCGTCTGGAACAGCCGGCCATAGACCGGCCGCTGGTCGGCGACCACCTGGCCGGCGGAGACGTCGACGATGTCGCAGCCGGCCTCTTTGAGCGCCGTCAACAATGCGACGCCGTCTTCGTGCGAGAAGCCGTCCTCCTTCCAGTCGGTGGCCGAGATGCGCACCGACATCGGCTTGTGCGCCGGCCACGCGGCGCGCACCGCCCGGAACACCTCCAGCGGGTAGCGCATGCGGTTCTCGATTGCGCCGCCGTATTCGTCGCTGCGCCGGTTGGTCAGCGGCGACAGGAAGGTCGACAGCAGATAGCCGTGGGCGAAATGCAGCTCGATCATGTCGAAGCCGGCGCGATCGGCATTGCCCGCGGCGGCAACGTAGTCGGTGAGCACCTTGTCCATGTCGGCGCGGCTCATCTCGCGCGGCATGTGGCAGTAGTCGGCATAGGCCAGGGCCGAGGGCGCAACCACGTCCCAATTGCCCTCGGGCAACGGTCGATCCATGCCCTCCCACAGCTTGCACGTCGACGCCTTGCGACCGGCGTGCGATAGCTGCACACAGGTCTTCGAGTGGGTATGGGCGTGGATGAAGCCGGTAATGCGCCGCCATGCCGTGACGTGGCGATCGTCCCAGATGCCGGTATCGCCGGGCGATATGCGTGCCTCGGGGCTGATGGCGGTGGCTTCCACATAAACCAGGCCGGCACCACCCATGGCACGGCTGCCCAGATGCACCAGGTGCCAGTCACCGACCACGCCGTCCTCGGCCGAATACATGCACATCGGGCTGACGACGACGCGGTTGTCCAGCGTCAGGTCGCGCAGGCGCAACGGCGTGAACAGCGGCGGCGGCGTCTTGCCCGAGGGATGCGGGGCGGCGCCGGCGTGCGCCAGGGCGCGCTCGGCGAACCAGGCGTCGAAGCGCTCGATGAACTCGGGGTCGCGCAGGGCCAGGTTGTCGTGGTTGATGCGCATCGAGCGGGTCAGCAGCGCATAGGCGAACTGCATCGGCTCCAGCCGGCCGAAATAGCGCTCGGTCTCCTCGAACCACTCCATGCTGATCTGGGCGGCGCGCTGCAGCGAATCGACCACCGGCTGGCGCTCGGCCTGATAGGCGGCCAGGGCGTCATCGAGCCGCCGATATTTGTCGAGGGCGCCGGCCAGGGCGATGCCGTCCTCCATCGCCAGCTTGGTGCCCGAGCCGATGGAGAAGTGCGCCGTGTGCAGGGCGTCGCCCAGCAGCACGACGTTGCCGTCGTAATAGCGTTCGTTGCGGATGCGCGGGAAGCTGCGCCACATCGAGTTGTTGCCGATCAGCGTCTCGCCCGACAACTGCTCGGCGAAGACGCGCTCGCAGTGGCGGATGGTGTCGGCCTCTGTCGCCTTGTCGAGGCCGGCGCGGCGCCAGGTGTCCTCGGTGCACTCGACGATGAAGGTCGAGACCCCGGGCATGTAGCTGTAGCAGTGGGCGCGGTAGAGGCCGTGCGCGGTCTCGGCGAAGTAGAAGGTGAAGGCGTCGAAGCGCTTGGCCGTGCCCAGCCACACGAACTTGTTGGGCCGGAACACCTCATCGGTACCGAAGGCGTCGGCCCGGGCGCGGCGGATGAACGAATTGACGCCGTCGGCGGCGACGATCAGGTCGGCGTCGGCGAAGTCGTCCAGGTTCTTGATGTCGACGTCGTGGATGACCTCGACGCCCAGCGCCTTGGCCCGCGCCTCCAGGATCTGCAGCAGCTTGAGGCGCTGCATGCCGGCGAAGCCGTGGCCGCGCGAGGTGACGACGTCGCCCTGGTAATGGACGTCGATGTCGTCCCAGTGGACGAAGCTGGCGGTGATGGCATCGAAGGTCTCGGGGTCGGCATCGCGGAAGCCGGACATGGTTTCGTCGGAGAAGACGACGCCGAAGCCCCAGGTGACGTCCGCCGGGTTGCGCTCGAGCACGCGGATGCGCCAATCCGGATGGGCCTTCTTGGCGAGCAGCGAGAAATAGAGGGCGCCGGGGCCCCCGCCGACACAGACGATGTTCATGGGCTGGCTCCGGTTCGGTAATGAGGAGCGCGGGCCTTCAGGCCCGCAGGCGAGATGTGCGGGTCTGGCGACCCGCGCTCCAAGTGTCCGTTCCTCATGCCTTGGTCTCCTCCCGCAGGCGGAAGCGTTGCAGCTTGCCGGTCGCGGTCTTGGGCAGGGCGTCGCGGAATTCGATGGCGCGCGGGTATTTGTAGGGCGCGATGGTGTTCTTGACGTGCGTCTGCAGCTCGCCGACCGTGCGTTCACTGGCCTGGGCGGGGTCGTGCAGCACGACGAAGGCCTTGACGATCATGCCGCGCTCGGCGTCGGGCGTGCCGATGACGGCGCATTCCGCCACCTTGGGATGGCCGAGCAGGGCGTTCTCGACTTCCGGCCCCGAGATGTTGTAGCCGGCCGAGATGATCATGTCGTCGCCGCGGGCCACGTACCAGAAATAGCCGTCCTCATCCTGGCGATAGATGTCGCCGGTGAGGTTCCAGCCGTTCTTGACGTAGACCTGCTGGCGCTCGGGATCGTCGAGATAGCGGCAGCCGGTCGGGCCCTGCACCGCCAGCCAGCCCTGCTCGCCGCGCGGCAGCTCGTTGCCGTCCTGATCGACGATGCGGGCGCGGTAGCCGGGAATGGCCTTGCCGGTCGAGCCGGGGCGGATGTCGTCGCCGGCGGCCGAGATGAAGATGTGCAGCATCTCGGTCGAGCCGATGCCGTCGATGATGCGGATGCCGGTGGTGTCGCGCCACAGCTCGGCGGTTGCCTTGGGCAGGTGCTCGCCGGCCGAGATGCACAGGCGCAGCGACTTGATGTCATAATCCCTGGTCATCGGCGCCAGGCTGCGAAAGCCGGTCGGCGCGGTGTAGAGGCCGGTAACGCGGTAGCGCTGGATGGTCTCCAGCAGGGTGGTGGGGCCGAATTGCTCGACCAGCACGCTGGAGGCGCCGAAGCGCATCGGGAACAAGGCCAGCGCGCCGAGGCCGAAGGTGAAGGCCAGCGGCGGCGTGCCGGTGAAGATGTCGTCGGGGCGAATCTTGGCGACGTGACGGGCGAAGGTGTCGCAGATGGCCAGGCAGTCGCGATGGACGTGCATCGTGCCCTTGGCCTTGCCGGTGGTACCCGAGGTGAAGGCGATCAGCACCACGTCATCGGCGGCGGTGTCGTAGGCCTCGAAGCCGCCGGCGCGCTCGGCCATGGCTCGGTCGAGCGTGCCGTCGCCGTCGCCGAGGGCGGTGAAGCTCATCACCGACCGCAGCCGCGGCGTCTGCTGGCGGGTGCGCTCGACCTCGTCCAGCAGCGTGGCCTGGCACAGGCAATGATCAATCTGGGCCTTCTCCACCATGTAGGACAGTTCGGCGGCGCGTAACAGGGGCATGGTGGCCACCACCACGCCGCCCATTTTGGCCACCGCCAGCCAGCAGGCGACCATCATCGGATTGTTGAAGCCGCGGATCAGCACGCGGTTGCCTGGCGCCACGCCCATCTCCTCGACCAGCACCTGGCAGATGCGATCGACCTTGTCCTCGAGTTGGTCATAGCTCCAAACGGCATCGCCGAACCAGAAGGCGGGACGCTCGGGCTGGCGTTCGGCCATGCGGTCGAGAAGCTCGCCTGCCGCGTTCAGCCGCGGCGGATAGGCGAGCTCGCCCACCCCCGAAAAATCGAATTCCGGCCACAGATGACGCGGCGGCAGGTGATCCCCAGCAAAACGGTCGTATGCGGTCATGGCGCCCCTCCCGAAGGCCCTCGCGCCGGTCATCCGGCGTCCTTGGAATATAGTTTAGGCTTAAACTAATTCCGCGTCACTAGGCCGAATGGTGTTCTTTCGGTTAAGGGGGCATTTCAAGGATGAGCGGTGGCGCGTCGACGGCGGCGGCGGTTTTCCAGGCCTAATGGAGCGCGGAGCTCCATGAAGCGTCACGCCACCTGCGGCACCGCCAGCACCGGGGCGCACAGGTCGATCAGTTGGCGGGCGCAGTCGTCGGCGCTGCGGCCCGAGGTGTCGAGGATGGCGTCGGCGCGGCGGTACAGGCTGCCGCGGGCGTCGAGGATGGTTTCCAGGTCTTCCATGGCCTGGCGATGGCCTTCCATCGGCCGCACGTCGCCCTGGGCGTAGACGCGCTGCATGTGCTCGCGCGGGCTGGCCTGCAGCCATACGGTAAAGCAGCCGGACAAGAGAAGGTCGAAGGTCTTGGGTTCCGACACCAGGCTGCCGCCGGTCTCGACGACGGCGCGCGGGTTCTGGTCCAGGGTCGCCTGCACCGCCTTGTATTCCAGCCGGCGATACCCCTTCTGGCCCATGCCCATGAAAATCTCTGGCATGTCCATGCCGGCCATCTGCTCGACCACGTGGGTGATGCGGATGAGCGGCGCCTCGTAATGGCGGGCGAGGATGCGGCCCAAGGTCGTCTTGCCGGCGCCGCGCAGGCCGATGAGGGCGACGCGCCCGGTCGCCGCCCGGCCGCCGAAGCGCTGGCGCAGCAAGGCGTAGGCGCCGGCGACCTCGTCGGCGGACAGTCGCTCGAGCAGGCGCTTGCTCAGCATTAGTTCCTGGGCCTCGTCGGCACGATCCTCGACCAGGGCCGCCACCTCGGTGTCCAGGGTCTGGGCCAGCGCCCACAGGATCTGAAAACTGACGTTGGCCTGGCCGGTCTCCAGTTGTGCCAGATAGCGCTCGGACACGCCGGACTGCTGCGACAGCACCTTGCGCGACATGCCGCGCCGCGCCCGCAGTTTCTTGATGCGCTCGCCGAGCCGCCGCACCAGATGGGCAAGCTCGCCATTGCCCTCGACGCCGCCTCGCGGAGTCATCACTTGTGCGTCGGCGACCATCGGCAGTCTTGGCATTTGTGCATGATCCTTGCTGGTCGTCAGGCATTATAAAACATGATGCTCTGGGCGCCCACCTATCCAACGGGCGGTCTTGGGGCTACCCCAGCGGTGATCGTGCCGGGAACCTGCAATATAGTGCTTCTGTTCGCCGCCGTCATCGCGTTAGACTGCTACTGACTCGCAAAAATGCACGGGGTGAGACATGCGGCTGGACAAGGAAGGTCTGCTCGATCTCGGCGACATGCGCCTGGAGTATCGCTGGATTCCGCCCGCGGCGGCCGAGCGGCCGACCCTGGTGTTCCTGCATGAGGGGCTGGGCTGCGTCGGGATCTGGCGCGACTTCCCCGATCGTGTCGCCGCGGCCACCGGTTGCGGTACCTTGGTCTACAGCCGCGCCGGCTACGGCAAGTCCTCGCCGGTGCCCCTGCCGCGGCCGCTGCGCTATATGCACGACGAGGGGCTGCAGGTGCTGCCGCGCCTGCTGGAACGGCTGGATCTTCGCGACGTCATTCTGGTCGGCCACTCCGACGGTGCCTCGATCTCGCTGATCCACGCCGGCAGCGGCAAGGCCGACCGCGTGATCGGCGTCATCTGCGAGGCGCCGCACGTGTTCAACGAAGAGGTCTGCGTCGCCTCGATTCGCCAGGCCAAGGTGGCGTACGAAACCACCGATCTGCGCGACAAGCTGAAGCGCCTGCACGGCGACAACGTCGACGTGGCGTTCTGGGGCTGGAATGGGGCGTGGCTGGACCCCGATTTCTGGCACTGGAATCTCGAAGAGTTCCTGCCCGGCATCGGTGTGCCGCTATTGGTCATTCAGGGCCGCGACGACGAGTACGGCACCGCCCGCCAGTACGAGGCGATCAAGGCGCAGGTGGGCGGCCCGTGCGAGGTGGCGGTGCTCGCCGACTGCCGCCATTCGCCGCACAAGGATCAGCCGGAGAAGGCGCTGGAACGGATGACCACGTTCATCCAGGGCATCGTCCCCGTCGGCTTGCGCACCGCCGCCGATTGAAGGCGCCTCGCGGCAGCCGCCTCGTTCAAATCCCACGTTGACCGCGCTCCGCCACCACTTGGAGCGCGGACCGCCAGGTCCGCTTCCTTGTGTTGCGGAGCTGGAGCTCCGCGCTCCGCGGTCATTGGCCCGCCGCCGCGCCTATTCCCTTTGCTCGCCTAAACTTAAACCTTGGTATGTGGGATACTGCTTTTTCATCAACGGCTAAGGCAGCTTAATGCAGTTTGTCTGATTGTAGCTCGCAACAACGTGCATTATAGTGCAGCTCAGAAACGTTGCGAAGGCAGGCGCTATGATCGACTTTCAGACGCACCCCGACCGCTATAAGCATTGGAAGCTCGCCTTCGATGGCGAGATCGCCACCTTGACCATGGACGTGGACGCCAACGGCGGCCTGTTCGACGGCTACGAGCTCAAGATGAACTCGTACGACCTCTCGGTCGACATCGAGCTGCACGACGCGATCCAGCGTCTGCGCTTCGAGCACCCCGAGGTACGCGCGGTGGTGATGAACTCGGCCAAGGACAAGATCTTCTGTGCCGGCGCCAACATCCGCATGCTCGGGCTGACCACCCACGGCCACAAGGTCAATTTCTGCAAGTTCACCAACGAGACGCGCCTGTCGATCGAGGACGCTTCCGAGAATTCCGGTCAGAAATACCTGTGCGCGGTCAATGGCACCGCCGCCGGCGGCGGCTACGAGCTGGCGCTGGCCACCGATTGGATCATGATGGTCGACGACGGCAACAGTGCCGTGTCGCTGCCCGAGGTGCCGCTGCTGGCGGTGCTGCCGGGTACCGGCGGCCTGACCCGCGTCGTCGACAAGCGCAAGGTGCGCCGCGACCGCGCCGATATCTTCTGCACCATCGAGGAGGGTGTGAAGGGCAAGCGCGCCGTCGACTGGCGCCTGGTCGACGAGGTCGTCGCCTCGTCGGGCTTCAAGGACGCCGTGCGCCAGCGCGCCGAGAAACTGGCCGGCACCTCCGACCGCCCGCGCGGGGCCAAGGGCGTCACCCTGACGCCGCTCCAGCGTGACATCGGCGCCGACGGCGTTGCCTATCAATACGTGCAGGTCGCCATCGACCGTCGCACCCGTAGCGCCGCCTTCACCATCAAGGGGCCGGCGGCCGATGCCCCGACCGCCGCCGCCGCGGTCGCCGCCCAGGCCGACAAGTTCTGGCCGCTGCAGCTCGCCCGCGAGCTCGACGACGCCATCCTGCATCTGCGCCTCAACGAGCCGAAGGTCACCTCATGGGTGCTGCGCAGCGAAGGCGACGCGGCGCGGGTGGCCGGCTACGACGCGCTGCTGCGCCAGGCCGGCGACGATTGGCTGGTGCGCGAGGTGGTGCTGTTCTGGAAGCGGGTGATGAAGCGCCTCGACACCTCGTCGCGCTCGCTGTTCGCCCTGATCGAGCCGGGGAGCTGCTTCGTCGGCTTCCTGCTGGAAATCGCCTTCGCCGCCGACCGCTCCTACATGCTGGAAGGCACCTTCGAAGGCGACAACAAGGCGCCGGCGAGCATCAGCCTCACCGAGTCGAATTTCGGCCTCTACCCGATGGGCAACGGCCTGTCGCGGCTGGCGACGCGCTTCCTCGGCGAGGCCGAGACGCTGGAGAGGGCGCGCAGCCTGATCGGCGACGATCTCGACGCCGGCGATGCCGAGCGCGCCGGCCTGGTCACCGCCGCCCCTGACGACATCGACTGGGAGGACGAGATCCGCCTGGTCATCGAGGAGCGCGCCAGCTTCTCGACCGACGCGCTCACCGGGCTCGAGGCCAATCTGCGCTTCGCCGGCCCGGAGACGATGGAAACCAAGATCTTCGGCCGCCTCACCGCCTGGCAGAACTGGATCTTCCAGCGCCCCAACGCGGTGGGCGAGGGCGGCGCACTGAAATTGTATGGAACCGGCAAGCGGGCCGATTACAACGAGGAGAGGGTCTAAGCCATGACCAGCATCAGCTATCTCGACAAGATCCCCAACAACGTCAACCTCTCCGAGGACCGCAAGCTGCAGCGCGCCCTGGAGTCCTGGCAACCGCACTATCTCGACTGGTGGAAGGACATGGGGCCGGCCGGCACCACCCAGTACGACGTCTATCTGCGCACCGCCATCTCGACCGACGCCGACGGCTGGGCCCAGTTCGGCCACGTCAAGATGCCCGACTACCGCTGGGGCATCTTCCTGGCCTCGCCCGAGCAGGATCGCAAGATCTCGTTCGGCGCCCACAAGGGCCAGCCGGTGTGGCAGGAGGTGCCCGGTGAATATCGCTCTACCCTGCGCCGCCTGATCACCGTGCAGGGCGACACCGAGCCGGCCTCGGTCGAGCAGCAGCGCCAGCTCGGTGCCACCTGCCCGTCGCTCTACGACCTGCGCAACCTGTTCCAGGTCAATGTCGAGGAAGGCCGCCACCTGTGGGCGATGGTCTACCTGCTGCACGCCTATTTCGGCCGCGACGGCCGCGAGGAGGCCGAGGAGATGCTGGCCCGGCGCTCGGGCGATGCCGACAAGCCGCGCATCCTCGGCGCCTTCAACGAGCAGACGCCTGACTGGCTGTCGTTCTTCATGTTCACCTTCATCACCGACCGCGACGGCAAGTATCAGCTCGCCTCGCTGGCCGAATCCGGCTTCGACCCGCTGGCGCGAACCTGCCGCTTCATGCTCACCGAGGAAGCGCACCACATGTTCGTCGGCGAGACCGGCGTCGGGCGCATCATCGAGCGCGCCTGTCAGGTGATGAAGGAGAACCGCACCGACGACGTGCGCAAGTTCGGCGTCATCGACCTGCCGACCATCCAGAAGTACCTGAACTTCCACTACTCGGTGACGGCCGACCTCTACGGCGCCGAGGTGTCGACCAACGCCGCCAACAGCTACAACATGGGGCTGAAGGGCCGCTTCCAGGAAACCAAGATCGAGGACGACCACGAGCTGGAGAGCACCACCTATTCCGTGCTGCATCCGGTCGACGGCGGCTTCAAGGCGATCGAGGTGCCGGCGCTGAACGCCCTCAACGAGCGGCTGCGCCTCGACTGGGTCGAGGACGTGCAGAAGGGCGTCGAGCGCTGGAACAAGATTCCGCAGAAATACGGCATCGACTTCCGCTTCAAGCTGCCGCATATCGCCTTCCACCGTGCCATCGGCCACTTCTCCGAGCTCAACGTCACCCCCGACGGCAAGGTCGTCTCGGCCGAGGCGTGGAAGCAGGGCGCGCCGCAGTGGCTGCCGACCGAAGAGGACAAGGCCTATGTGCAGTCGCTGATGACCGCGCCGGTGATCGATCCCGGCAAATTCGCCAACTGGATCGCCCCGCCGGCGCGCGGCATCAACAACCAGCCGGTCGAGTTCGAGTACGTCCGGTTTTCGTAGTCAGTACACGCCCCGCCGCTCTTTTTTCGTCACCCCCGCGAAAGCGGGGGTCCAGTCCGCCGGCAGACGGAACGGATTCCCGCTTTCGCGGGAATGACGAAGAAGGCCAGAGCAGTTAGATCACGCAGGAGCAGCCGCCATGAACGCCACGACCATGAAGCGCCAGCATCTCATCGATCCGGCCATCTGCATCCGCTGCAACACCTGCGAGGATACCTGCCCGATCGACGCCATCACCCACGACGCCAACAACTACGTCGTCGATTTCGACAAGTGCGAGGAGTGCCGGCTGTGCGTGTCGCCGTGCCCGACGGGGGCCATCGACAACTGGCACCTGGTCAGCCGGCCGTGGACGCTGGAGGAGCAGTTCTCGTGGGACGACCTGCCGCCGCAGGAGACGCCCTCGGCCGACGCGCCGGCCGAGCCCGAGCCCGGCGAGGTGGCGGCCATCCGCGAGGTGGCCACCAGCGCCACCGGCAGCCGGCTGCCGCCGCCGTTCTCGGCCGCCCACCCCTACGTCAACCTCTACACCCGCGAGCGGCCGGCCGTGGCGCGCGTCGCCGGCAATTACCGCATCACCGACGCCGCGGCCGAGTCGGACATCCACCACATCGTCCTCGACTTTGGCCACCAGGCCTTTCCGGTGCTCGAGGGCCAGAGCATCGGCATCATCCCGCCCGGCGAGGATGCGCGCGGCCGCCCGCACATGATGCGCCTGTACTCGGTGGCCAGCCCGCGCGACGGCGAGCGCCCCGACCACAACAACCTGTCGCTGACGGTGAAGCGGGTCGCCGGCGGCGTCGCCTCGAACTACGTCTGCGACCTCAAGAAGGACGACACCGTGCAGGTGACGGGGCCGTTCGGCGACGCCTTCCTCATGCCGAACCACCGCGAGGCCAACATCGTCATGATCTGCACCGGCACCGGTGCGGCGCCGTTCCGCGCCTTCACCGAGCGCCGGCGGCGGGCCATGCGCGACGCCACCGGCAAGCTGATGCTGTTCTTCGGCGCCCGCACCGCCGGCGAACTGCCGTATTTCGGGCCGCTGACCAAACTGCCGGCCAGCCTGATCGACACCAACCTGGCGTTCTCGCGCGTGCCGGGCGAGCCCAAGCATTATGTCCAGGACCGTATGCGCCAGCGCGCCGATGATCTGGCGGCGCTGCTGGCCAGCGAGCACACCTTCGTCTTCATCTGCGGCCTCAAGGGCATGGAGCAGGGCTGCGACGAGGCGCTCGTCGAGATCTGCCGCGATCGCGGCCTCGACTGGCCGGCTCTGCAGGCCGAGATGCGCCGGCAAGGCCGCTTCCACGTCGAGACCTACTGACGGCAGGGTGCAAGGCCAACCCCGCGCGGGCTGCCGCGCGGGGTTGACCGCGTTGGGGGCCTGCCGATATTCAGCACTTCATGGGGAGGCAGCGGCGAGGGCTCCGAATATGGGCGAGAAAAGCGTCCGCGTGCGAATCGAAGGCAGGGTCCAGGGGGTTTGGTACCGGGGCTGGACGGTGGACCAAGCCAGCCGACGCGGCCTGTCCGGTTGGGTCCGCAATCGCCGCGATGGTGCGGTCGAGGCGGTGTTCAGCGGGCCGGAGGCCGAGGTGGACGCGATGTTGGAGGACTGCCGCGCCGGGCCGCCGGCCGCTCGCGTCACCGCCATCGAAGTCACCCCATGCCCGCCGCCCGACGGCGCCGGGTTCCATCAGCATGCGACGGGCTGATGCCAAGAGCGGAATGAAGATGGAGCGCGGAGCTCCAGCTCCGCATTTCGCGTGCGGACCTGGAGGTTCGCGCTCCATCTGACGGTTCAGCCGGAGCGCGAAGCCAAATCCATTGCGCTCTAGCCGCGCAGCTCGCGTGCCGGCGGCACGTGAAGGGCGAAGCCGACTTCCGGCCTGGGGTCGGCCGCCGCGCCTTTGACCTGATCCGTTTCCGCACCGTCCAAGGTGTCATCGCAACTGAGGCAGATGCGGTTGCGGCCGGCTTCCTTGGCCATGTATACGGCGGCGTCGGCCAATTCCACGGCCACATCCGGCGTCGACGCCGGAGTCGACATGTCGGCCACGCCGATCGAGCAGGTGATCTGCAGCGACGTGCTGTCACCGAGGGCGATGGGAAGCCGCGCCAGGCGCGTACGTAGGCGCTCGAGAACGCGGCGGGCGCGGGCCAAGTCGGCGTTCGGCAGCACGAACAGGAATTCCTCGCCGCCATAGCGGTAAACGCGGTCGTAGGGGCGCAGGCGCCGCATGAAGAACTCGGCGGCCTGACTCAGGACCGTGTCGCCGGCGGCGTGGCCGAAGCGGTCGTTGACGCGCTTGAAATGGTCCAGATCGACCAGGGCGATGGAGCAGGGCTGCCCGGTGCGCACGGCGCGTTGCCATTCCCGCTCGAGATCGCGCCGCATGCCCAGGCGATTGTTGACGCCGGTCAGCGGGTCGGTCTCGGCCAGACACTGGCGCAGCATCGATTCCAGGCGATGCAGGCTGCAGCCGTAGGCTTCGACACCGGCCATGAAGGCATGGTAGTCCTCGGAGGCCGCGCCCGCGCGCCGCGCCACCCGCTCCATGAGCAGCGCCGCGCGGCTCGCCATGAGCTGCCAGGCCCAGTGCAGGCGGGCATAGACCTCGTCGCGTTCGCGCGCGATGGACGGCGACACCTCGGCAGCTTCCATCCAGTCCTGGAGCAGGGCCGGAATCTCGGCGGGGTGCGGGTCGCAGGCTTCGCCGAACAGCAAGGCGGCGTGGATTCGCTTCAACCACTTCAGATGCTCGACAGTGGTCGTTTCCAACTGCTGCAGCGCCAGTTCGTCGATCTGCCGGGGCACGCATCTCTCCTGGTAAGAGGCGGAAGGCATCATGGCTGGGCCAGTCTGTCATGAGCCCCCGCCGGCCAAGGCGGCTATAAAGGGGGCAGCGGCACGCCGGTGGGGATAGAAACCACTACCGACGGGTGGTAGGGCTCACCAGCCGGGGTGAATTTCGCCATTGGTGGCAAACACTTCCCCAAAGGAGTCGCGCAGGGCGAGGTCGACCTCGGCCATGGTCGGGCTCAGGCCCAAGTCCCACAGCGAGGTGACGCCGTGCTGGCGGATGCCGCAGGGGACGATTCCGGCGAAATGCGACAGATCGGGATCGACGTTGAGGGCGACGCCATGGAAGGTGACCCAGTGGCGCACGCGCACGCCGATGGCGGCGATCTTGTCCTCGCGCCCGCCGCCGCGCTCGACCCAGATGCCGACGCGGCCGTCGCGGTGCAGGCCGGCGACGTTGAAGCGGGCGAGGGTGCGAATCAGCCATTCCTCCAGGCCGCGAACGTACCGCCGCACGTCGGCGCCACGGCGCTGTAGATCGAGCATCACATAGGCCACGCGCTGGCCGGGGCCGTGATAGGTGTATTGGCCGCCGCGGCCGGCGGCGTAGACGGGGAAGCGGTCGGGCTCCAGCAGGTCTTCGGGCTTGGCGCTGGTGCCTGCCGTATAGAGGGGCGGGTGCTCCAGCAGCCACACCAGTTCACCGGCCCGGCCGGCGTGGATGGCCGCGACGCGGCGGTCCATCTCGGCCAGCGCCTCGGGATAGGCCACCCGCGCGTCGCTGATCCGCCATTCGATCATCGATCTCATCGTTTCCCTCAAACGGCGCTTGATCCGCCTCAGCCGATTTGCTATTTGCTCCAGACCCTAACGGTCAAGACTTTCGGGGCGAAGCCAATAGAGATTGCGGTCGTGGCGGAACTGGTAGACGCGCAGCGTTGAGGTCGCTGTGGGGTAACTCCCGTGGAAGTTCGAGTCTTCTCGACCGCACCACTCATAGGCCCGCCCGGTTCGCCGCGGCGGGCCTAGGCTTTTTTAGGGGCAGACCCGCAGGCTCGCGCCATCCGGCCGGGCCGGCAGCACGCATATCGGAATGTCGCGGGAGGCGGAGCATGACCACGGAGCGGCGCGCCAGCGTGCCTGGGCCGATTCGCCTCGACGCGGGCCAGGCGGAGTAGACCTGTGGAACAGGAGCGGCGCTTCCAAGCCTTCGAGGAGGTGCAGGCCGACGAGGAGTACGGCCTGAAGCCCGAACTCGTGCGGGCGATCCACGAGGCGCTCGACGAGGGGCGCACCGAAGACGTCCTGACCCTGGCGCTGCCTCTGCATTATTCCGACGCGGCCGACCTGCTCGAGCACCTCGGTCCCGAGCGGCGGGGCCAGTTGGTCGAGCTTCTCCGCCCCGAGTTCAACGCCGACATCCTCATCGAGTTGTCGCAGCCGGTGCGTGACGAGGTCATCGCCCGCCTGGGCTTTGCCAGCCTGCCCACCCTGGTTGGCGAATTGGATTCGGATGACGCCGTCTACCTCCTCGACCAGCTTGACGACGAGGAACAGCATCGGGTCCTCGAGGCGCTGCCGCCCGAGCGCCGTACCCTGATCGAGCAGGGCCTGGCCTTCCCCGAATATTCGGCCGGGCGCCTGATGCAGCGCGAGATGGTGGCGGTGCCGGCCTATTGGACGGTCGGCGAGACCATCGACCATCTGCGCGATTCGCGGGGGCTGCCGGAAGAATTCTACGACATCTACGTCGTCGATCCCCGCCACCGCCCGGTCGGCCGGGTCGGCTTGGCGCGCCTGCTGCGCTCGAAGCGGCCGATCCGCCTGCGCGACATCATCCAGGGCGAGTTGCAGCCGGTGCCGGTGACCATGGACCAGGAAGAAGTCGCCTTCCTGTTCCGCCAGCACAATCTCGTCTCGGCGCCGGTCGTCGATGCCGCCGGGCGCCTGGTCGGCACCATCACCGTCGACGACGTCGTCGACGTCATCGACGAAGAGGCCGAACACGACATGATGGGCCTGGCCGGCGTCGGCAATTCCGACATCCACATTCCGACGTTCGGCACCGCCTGGCGGCGCATCCGCTGGCTGAGCATCACCTTGTGCAACACGTTGGTGGCATCCTGGGTCATCTCGCATTTCGGCGCCACCATCGAGAAGATCGTCGCGCTGGCGGTGCTGATGCCCATCGTCGCCGCCATGGGCGGCAATGCCGGGATGCAGGTGGTCACCGTCACCGTGCGCTCCCTGGCGACCAAGGAGCTCGGCCCGGCCAACATGTGGCGCGTCATCGCCAAGGAAATGGTGGTCGGCGGCCTCAACGGGCTGGTTTTCGCCCTGATCATGGGCAGCGTCGCCACCTTGTGGTTCGGCTACCCCGAACTGGGCATGGTGCTGGCGGCGGCCATGGTCTTCAACATGCTGTGGGCCGGCATCGCCGGCACGCTCATCCCCCTGACCCTCGCTCGGCTGGACATCGATCCGGCACTGGCGGCGGGCCCGTTCCTGACGACGACGACCGACGTCCTCGGCTTCTTCATCTTTCTCGGTCTGGCGTCGATTTTGCTGCTGTAAGTCCTGCGCCGGATGAAAAATGCTGTCCCGGCGCTTGTCGGCGCGGGCGCCCACGCATATGTTTGTCTATTGCAGATTGCAGCATTGGGCCTGGGCATGCGCGTGAAAAGGGAAGGGCCACTGGAGGTCGGTGGGCGTCGCGCGCGGGATCGGCGGGGGCTGGTGGCCCAACTGCGGGCGGACTTGGCTCAGTACGGCTATGACAACCTGTCGAAACACCAGATCGCCGCGGTGATTTGCGACGTCCTGCGCCATGAGCAGTACCTGCGCACCGCCCTCACCACCGCCGGCGTCGCCGTCGCCACCACCGACCGCGATCTGTACTACGACTGGGTATTCAAGCCGTTTGGGATGATCCCTCCCGAGCAGATCCTCGGCCGCACCGATCACGATCTGGTTTCGGCCGAAATCGCGGATGCGGTGGAAGCGATCAAGCGCGAAGTGATGGCGAGCCGACGCGGGGCGCGCCAGGTGCTGACCGTGCCGACCCCCGCCGGCGACTTGGTCCTCGACTGCTATTTCGAACCGCGGATCGGCGCCGCCGGCGTGGTGGAGGGCATCGTCCAGGTCGGCGTCGACATTACCCGCCATCAGGCGGCGGAGCGGCGGTTGCGGGCGGCGCGCGACAAGGCCGAGGCCGCGGTGACCGCCAATAGCCGATCCATCGCCCGCGCCAGCCACGATCTGCGCCAGCCGTTCCAGGCGATGCGGCTGTTCCTCGACCTGCTCAAGCCGGAACTCACCGGCGCCAGGCAGACCCTGATTCTCGGCAAGCTCGCCGAGGCCATCGAATCGAGCCAGAATCTCTTGGACAGCCTGCTCGACATCTCGGCGTTCGACAGCGGCGTGGTGCGCGTCAAGCTCGAGACTTTTCCCCTGCAGGAAATCTTTCAGGCCCTGGCGTGCGAGGGCGAGGTCGTGGCGGGCGACAAGGGGGTGGGCTTCCGCGTGGTCCCGACATCCTTGTGGGTGACGAGCGACAAGGCGATGCTGACCCGCGTCCTGCGCAACCTTTCGGTCAATGCCGTTCACTACACGCGGGTCGGCAAGGTGCTGCTGGGCGCGCGGCGCCGTGGCGACGGTGTCCGCATCGACGTCGCCGACACCGGTATCGGTATTCCCGACAATCAGCTGTCGTTGATCTTCGAGGACTTCTATCGCGCCGAGACGGCCGAAGGCATCGAGGGCGGGCTGGGGCTCGGCTTGGCCAGCGTCGCCCGCCTGTGCCGTGTCCTGGCTCATCCGGTGAACGTCGCATCGCATGTCGGGCATGGCTCGCTGTTCTGCGTGACCGTGCCCCGGGGCGAGCCGCCCGCCTAGAGTGGGGCGTGATGGGTTCAGCTCCGCTCCCCCTCTCGTTCGTCATCGCCTGACCGCGTCCCGATTCAACTGAAGCGCGGACCTCCAGGCCCGCATGTGTTGCGGAGCTGGAGCTCCGCGCTCCGTCAGGTCGGCTGCGGCTGCAGGCGACATTCGGCGGCGTTGCCGCTGCTCCGGCAGTCGCCCGTCGCGGTTACGCCCGGCGCCAGGGCCAGCGCGCCGCCGTCGCCGTCGTCGTCACTGTCGCTGGCACAAGGTGGCGTATCCTTGGCGATCCGCCGCAGCTGGCGGCGCGTGCGCAGCCACTGCCCCACCCCGACCAGGGCGGCGAGGGCAACGAAGGCGCCGAGTGCATGGAACTTGTATTCGCCGAGATAGGTCTCGAGCGCATGGCCGAGGAAATAGCCGCCGAAGGTAAAGGCGTTGGCCCAGATGGCCGCGGCGATCAGATTGAGGAGCAGGAAGCGCAGGCGTGGCACGCCGCTGATGCCGATGACGAACGGGCTGACGTTGCGGACGCCGTAGATGAAGCGGAACGACAGGATGAACGCGGTTTCGTATTTGCGCAGAAGCCTGAACGCCCACTCGATCTTGCGGCCCAGGGTGGGCCAGCGCGCCAGCAGCGGCGTGCCGTAGCGACGGCCGATGTAGTAGTAGATCTGATCGCCGCAGAAGCTGCCGAACATCCCCGACAGCATGACCAACCAGGCGTCCATGACGCCTTGACTCGCCAGGAACCCGGCGATGATCACCACCGTTTCGCCTTCGAAAAAGGTCCAGATGATGATCCCGAGATAGCCCCAGGTGCTGAGAAACTCTTCCACGCCGCCCCGATGTCCTTGCCTTGCGCGCCAATGTCACAGAAAGGCTCGGATGCCGTCAATCGGCAACTGAGCGTGGTTTTCAAGAAGGGTGATCAGGCGTGCCGTGGTTTGAGTCGATTGACGTGACCCATCTTGCGGCCGGGGCGGGTCTCGCCCTTGCCGTAAAGGTGCAGGCGCGCGCCGGGCTCGCGCAAGATCTCCGGCCAGGCATCGACGCCATCGCCGATCAGATTCCGCATTTCGGCGTCCGAATGGCGCTCGGTCGAGCCCAGCGGCAAACCGCAGACAGCCCGCACTAATTGCTCAAACTGGTCGGTCAGGCAGGCATCCATCGTCCAGTGCCCCGAATTGTGGGGGCGCGGCGCCATTTCGTTGGCGAGGATGCGGCCGTCGCGGGTGACGAACATCTCGACGGCGAGCAGCCCGACGAGACCGATGGCCGCGGCAGTGCGCTCACCGATGCCGCGGGCCTCGGCGATCAGGGCGTCGGGCAGCGCCGCGGGAGCGATGGTGGTGTCCAGGATGTGCGCCACATGGCGGTTTTCGACGATGTCGAAGCTGGCAATGGCACCGTCGAGCCCGCGGGCGACGATGGCTGAGATCTCGCACTGGAAATCGACGAAACCCTCCAGCACGCCGATCTCGGCATTCAGGGCGTGCCACGCCTCGGTCGCGTGGGTGTCGGCGTCGACCTTGACCTGGCCCTTGCCGTCATAGCCGAGGCGCGTCGTCTTCAGTACCGCCGGGCGACCGGTCTCGTCCAGGGCCGCCGCCAGTTCGCGCGGGCCCGTCACCTTGCGCCACGGCGCCGTCGGCACGCCGATGCCGGCGAAGAACTCCTTTTCGAGCAGGCGGTCCTGGGCGATGCGCAATACGTTCCAGTGCGGGCGCACCGGCCGCTTCTCGGCCAATAGGCGCACGCTCTCGGCCGGGATGTTCTCGAACTCGAAGGTGACGACGTCGACCGCCTCGGCGAAGCGGGTGAGCGCCGCCGCATCGGTGTAGGCGGCCAGCGTGGTCGCCGCCGCCACCTGCGCGGCCGGGCTGTCGTGCTCGGGCGTGAAGATGTGGCAGCGATAGCCGAGGCGTGCCGCCGCCAGCGCCGTCATGCGGCCGAGCTGGCCGCCGCCGATGATGCCGATGGTGCTTCCCGGCGGCAGCATGGCCGGGGCGTCAGGGATGCGGTCGCTCACTGATCCTGCGGTGCCTCGCCAACGGCCGCCGTCTGGCGGGCTCGCCATTCATCCAGGGTGCGGGCCAGGTCGGCATCGTTCAGCGCCAGCACGGCGGCGGCCAGCAGTGCCGCGTTGATGGCGCCGGCCTTGCCGATGGCCAGCGTACCCACCGGGACGCCGCCCGGCATCTGCACGATCGACAGCAGGCTGTCCATGCCTTTCAGCGCCTTGCTTTCCACCGGGACGCCGAATACCGGCAACGGTGTCATCGCCGCGGCCATTCCCGGCAGGTGGGCGGCGCCGCCGGCGCCGGCGATGATCACCCTCAGCCCGCGCTCTCTCGCGCGCGCGGCGTACTCATAAAGGCGCTGCGGCGTCCGATGGGCCGACACGATGCGCGTCTCGTAGGCGACGCCCAATTGGCCCAGGATGTCGGCGGTGTGTCGCATGGTTTCCCAGTCGGACTGGCTGCCCATGATGATGCCGACGCGCGGAGTGTCCATGCCTTCGAGGCCCGGCGGTGAAGAAAGGGCGGAATTATAGGGGGGGCGCCCCGTGTGGCAAGCAGATCTTACTGGAGCGGAGCTCCAGCTCCGCAATACCGATGCGGACCTGGAGGTCCGCGCTTCGGTTGCTGGCGCCTCAAGCGATGATGTCGGGGTGTAGCAGGCCCTCGAGGCGGGTAATCTGATCCTTCAGGACCAGCTTGCGCTTTTTCAGGCGCTGCAGCTTGATCTGATCGAATTCGCTGCCATTGGCGAGGTGAAGGATGACCTCGTCCAGGTCGCGGTGCTCGATGCGCAATTCATCGAGCTTGCGGAGCAGGTCCTGCGTGTTCTCGTCAATCATGGGGCAGCGTGCGTGGGTTAAAGGCCGAGCCTACCAGAAAGCTTCGGGAAACGGTATGGCTGTTGACGAAGCGGCGGTGGATAGCCAGCCTTTAGGCATGATCGATCGCGGAAAGGCCTAAGGGAATGACCAAGCGCCTGGGCATCCTGACCAGCGGCGGCGATTGCGCCGGTCTCAACGCCGCCATCCGGGCGGCGGTCTATCGTGCCGTGCGCGGCTACGGCTGGCGCATTTTCGGCGTACGCGACGGCACGCGGGGGCTGATGACACGACCGCTGGAATACGAGGAACTGGGGCTTGGCCTGTTCACCGGCAACATCCTGCGGATGGGGGGGACGCTTCTTGGCACCACCAATAAGGGCGATCCCTTTGCCTTTCCCATGCCCGACGGCAGCAAGAAAGACCGCTCGCAGGAGTTCATCGAGGGCGTGCGCGAGCTGGGGCTCGATGCGTTGATCGTCATCGGTGGCGACGGCTCGATCAAGATCCTGCGCAAGCTGTGCGTCATGGGTCGGATCCCGATGGTCGCCATTCCCAAGACCATCGACAACGACGTGCATCTGACCGAGGATTCCATCGGCTTCCATACCGCGGTCAACGTCGCGGTCGACGCCCTCGATCGCCTGCAGCCGACCGCGGCCAGCCATCACCGTGTCATGGTGCTCGAGGTGATGGGGCGCGACGCCGGCCACATCGCGCTCAATGCCGGCATCGCCGGCGGCGCCGACGTCATTCTGATTCCCGAAATCCCCTACACCCTCGATCATGTCGCCGAGAAGATCGGCCAGGTGGCGGCCGAGGGTCGCAACCATGCCCTGGTGGTGGTGGCCGAGGGGGTGAAGACGGAAAGCGGCGAGAAGGCGACGCAGGCCTTCGCCGGGGGCGAAGTGCGCTATGGCGGCATCGGCCAATATCTGGGCGACCAGATCGGCCGCCTGGCGGCTGCGGAAACCCGGGTGACGGTGTTGGGGCATGTGCAGCGGGGCGGCATCCCGTCGATGCGCGATCGCGTGCTGGCCTCGGCCTTCGGCGTCCATGCCGTCGATTTGGTGGCGCAAGGTCGCTTCGACCGCATGGTGGCCTGGCAGGACATCGGCGTCGCCGATGTGCCGCTGCGTGACGTCGTCGACGCCTATCGCTGCGTCGATCCTTTCGGGCCATTGGTGCTGACGGCGCGCGGCCTCGGCATTTATGTCGGCGATCCCCCATGAGCCCGCATGCGCCCCTCGCATACCCCGCCGGAGGCAGCGCTGATGCCCACGATCATGCGCTTTCGGGCATGGTCTAGCCCCTTGCGCCACCCCGATTCTCCCGGGGATATCCCTGTCTTTGCGGCCTTTTCCATGCTGACAAGCCCTAATCTGGCGTCATAGGATACTCATGCGGTGTTCTCATGATGGAGGGTTTGATATGAGCCTTCAGGACCGTCAGGAAGCGCTCAAGGCGAAGCATGCTGCACTTGACGCCGCCTTGCAGGAAGAGTTTCGCAGACCGTATCCTGACACTGATGCCGTCGCCGACCTCAAACGCCGTAAGCTCCGGATCAAGGACGAGCTGGCCCGCATGACCACCCACTAGCGACCCTGCGCCGGCGGCCCCTCAGCTTCATCCGGTGAGGGCCGAGGGGTCGCCCCGCTTGGAGTCGCATCCATCCATACAGGTATCGTACCCCGGTGATCCGCGCCGGGGAGACGTTGTCCGTGCGCGCGTGCCCCGGTTCGACAAGTCGTCCGGCGGATTGCAATTCGCCGGCCCTTGGCACACGCTGCCACAGTCCCAACGACACAAAAAAATGCGACAGGGGAATGTTCGGATCATGACCAATGCATATGATCAGGCGTATCGGCGTTCGCTGACCGATCCCGATGCCTTCTGGGCCGAGGCTGCCGAGGCCATCTCCTGGGTGCGGAAATGGGACAAGGTCCTCGACGACGGCAACAAGCCGTTTTACCGCTGGTTCGTCGGCGCCGAATGCAACACCTGCTACAACGCCGTCGACCGCCATGTCGAGCAGGGCCGCGGCGAGCAGGCGGCCATCATCTACGACAGCCCGGTCACGGCCACCGTCAAGACTTACACCTATCGCCAGCTGCAGGACGAGGTCGCCAAGCTTGCCGGCGTGCTGCGCGGGCTGGGCGTCGACAAGGGCGATCGCGTCATCGTCTATATGCCGATGGTCCCCGAAGCCCTGTTCGCGATGCTGGCCTGTGCCCGTCTTGGCGCCATCCATTCGGTGGTGTTCGGCGGCTTCGCCTCGGACCAGCTGGCGACGCGCATCGACGACGCCAAGCCCAAGCTGATCCTGTCGGCCTCCTGCGGCATCGAGGGCAACCGCATCGTCCACTACAAGCCGCTGCTCGATGCCGCCATCGATCTCGCCACGCACAAGCCGGCGCATTGCCTGATCCTGGCCCGCCCCCAGGCCGAGGCCGAGATGACGCCGAGCCGCGACCTCGACTGGGCCGAGCAGATGGCCGAGGCCAAGCCGGCCGAGTGCGTCACCGTCAAGGCCACCGATCCGCTGTACATCCTTTACACCTCGGGCACCACCGGCCAGCCCAAGGGCGTCGTGCGCGACAACGGCGGCCACATGGTCGCCCTGCAATGGTCGATGACATACGTCTACGGCATCGCGCCGGGCGAGGTGTATTGGGCGGCCTCCGACGTCGGCTGGGTGGTCGGCCACAGCTACATCGTCTACGCGCCGCTGTTGAACGGCAACACCACCGTGGTCTACGAGGGCAAGCCGGTGGGCACCCCCGACGCCGGCGCCTTCTGGCGGGTGATCGCCCAGCACAAGGTCTCGGCTCTGTTCACCGCGCCCACCGCGTTCCGCGCCATCAAGCGCGAGGACCCCAAGGCGGAACTCCTCG
>JAKFEE010000054.1:0-4681 GCA_036675815.1 Rhodospirillaceae bacterium | reverse complement strand
GCGGGGTGGAGCAGCCCGGTAGCTCGTCAGGCTCATAACCTGAAGGTCGTCGGTTCAAATCCGGCCCCCGCAACCAGGACGTCGACAAGCCCTTGGCTCTTCCCCGAGCCAAGGGCTTTTTCGTGGGGGCGGGCACGAGCGCTTGCCATGGCATCGCACCCTTCCCACCTCATTGAGGAAAGCACCACAGCGCGAAGAGGCATCGCATGGCCAAGCAGAAGGCGGGGGAAGCGGAACAGCCGCCGGCACGGCAGGCGGGTACGCCGGAGCACCCGTCGGACAATGAGGAGGACTGCGTCGATCAGGCGTCGGAGGATTCCTTCCCCGCCAGCGATCCACCCTCCTATACGCCGGTCACCCATTCGGGCAAGCCGAAGGACGAGCCGGTGAAGCAGAAACATCGCCCGTAGATACCGCCGATGCAGTGCCGGACTGCGCCTAGGCCTTCTCCTTCGCCAGCCACTCGGCGATCTGCGGGGTGATGGCCTTCACCGTGAGGGTGGTCGCCACCAGCATCTGCTCCTTCTCCTGATTCATGTGCAGGAGCCCCTCGACGAGGCGGCGCAGGATGTCCTTGGAAAAACTCGGCATCGACAGCACGGTGCGGATGTGTTCGCCCAGGCTCGCCCGCATCGCCTCGATCAGCACGCCGGCCTTGTCGATGTTGAGCCGCTGCATCTCCAGCAGGTTTTCCGGAGCGATGTAGCACAGCACGTCGCCGTAGACTCGGGCCAGCGGCTTATCGAGCGCGGCGACGATGTTGAAGAAGTGTTTGTCGCGATTGAAGAAATCGAACGCCTTGGGGCCAAGGACGCTGCGATAGAAGACATAGAGGTCGCGGCTCCAGGCGGCGACGCCGGCGATCGCCCCCGGCCGTTCATGCACGATGTTGACGAAATCGGTGCCGGCCACCTGCTTGGCCTTCTTGATGATCGCCGGATCGAGAGCCGCAATCGCCCGCACCCCGGCCGCGCTGCGCAGGGCGATCAGGTCGTCGCCCAGTTCGGCGACATGCTGGTAGACGAGGTCATCCCGCATCGCCTGCAAGAGCGGCAGTTGCCAGTCGAAGGCCATGCAGCGCAGGATCTCGCGGTGCTTGCGGTCGTCGGCGGTGGGTCCCGCCCTGCGTTCGACCTGCTCGGTCTTGGTGAAGAACAGGAAACGCTTGGTCGTAACGGTCTCGACGACCGTTTCCTCCTCACCGCGACTCTTCTCGAAATAGTGCTTCGCGCAGGTCTTGACCAGAAGCTGCTGGATCTGCTCGAGGGTGATGCCGCACACCAGCGGCACGCGCTCTTCACGCACCGGCTTTTTGTCGGCGCCGACGACGATGCCGTCCACCAGTTCGCGATATGCGCGGAAGGTCTGGACGAAACCGAAGAGCACCTCGGGCTCGTGGATCACGTCTTGGTAGGTGATCGCCGTTTCGAGGGCGCCCTTGGCCTGGAATGTCTCGATGACTTTCTTCAGCCCGTCGATGACGGCCCGTTTGGTATCCGAGCTCAGCTCGACCGGTGGCGGAAGCGTAGGTAGTGACATCTCGCGATTCAGAAGCAGTGCTCAACCCTATGGTTACTCCGTAACTACCTGCTCTGGCAAGCAATTACCCGATCATCCTCGGCAGGACTCTTCCGTTATTGCGACCAAATCCACGTCAGTTCGTGCTTGTTGTGGGACAGGTGGCGCAACTGCGCGCCTGGAATCGCGGCAAAGCGCGCCGCCGTCGCATGGTCGGTGCCGCCCTGGAATTTGAGGGTGCAGACGAAATTGCGCACGTTGCCCGCCGCCAGCCAGCGTTCGATCATGCGCCACAGCCGCTCGGGGTAGCAGATCACGTCGCAGCATAACCAGTCCACCGGCCCGAAGGCGGCGGGATCGAGGGCGAAGGCGCTGTCGCGGCGGTACTCGACTCCGGCCATGGCGGCGACCGACGGATGGAGCGGTGCCTTGTCGACACTCATGACGCGGGCGCCGCATTGCGCCAGCACCCAGGTCCAGCCGCCGGGGCTGCTGCCGAGGTCGAGGCACACCTCGCCCGGGAGCGGCCGTTTTCCGGCGAGGGTCAGCGCCTCCCACAGTTTCAGATAGGCGCGGCTGGGCGGCGCCAGCCGGTCCTCGGCAAAACTCACCACGCCATGGGGGAACGGGCTGGAGCAGTGTGGCGAGGCGATTATTGTCTCGGCATCCCACAGCGTCCACGAGCCGAGCGGCGCTTGCGGCGGCGCATTGCCGAAGACGAAGGGCTTGCCCGACAGCGGCGGCAGGCGCTCCTGGATCAGGCGGCTGCGGCCGTGCAGCTGAAAGGCATGGCACACCCAGTTGCGCTGGATGGCGCGCAGCGCCTTGGCCGCCTCGCCGATCGACGGCGCCGGGATGATGTGCGGATCGAGCCACACATTCTGTGCCCAGGCGGCGGGTCGCGGCGGCCCGGCGGCGGCCACCAGTTGCCCGTGGACGGCCTCGACGGTTCCGAGTTCGGCAACCAGCTCGGCGACGAAGCCCTCGGCCGCCAGATACAGGGTTTGGCCGAGCGGCGTCATCGCCGCAGCGTCATGGCTAGAAATCGTTGGCGAAGGCGCATGGGCCGCCGGCGGCGCCGCAGCCCATGGCGCCGCATGGTGCCGGGGGCGCCGCTGCCGCCTTGGCGACGTTGGGGGCCATGATGGCCTTGCGGATGGCACGATCGCCACAGTCGGGGCAGGCGATGCCCTGCGCCGCCGCCTGGGCGTCGTAGTCGCCGCTGTTGGAGAACCATTCGTCGAAGACGTGGCCGGCGCCACACTGCAGGCTGTAGCGGATCATGGCTCGCTTGCTGATGAGGAAGGTCGTCGGGTTATAGCCTCGACGCCCCCGGCGAGTCAAAAGCCCTCGATGATGCAGCGAGGGTGCATCGGCAAGCCCGGGGCGTTGTCAAATCCTTAAAGGCCGTTCCGCCACACTCCGGCTTCCGGTCCCGGAGAAGAGGCGAGGCGATGGCGGCGGTCGAGTGGTGGCGGGGCGCGGTGATCTACGAGATCTATCCGCGCAGCTACGGCGATGGCGACGGTGATGGCGTCGGTGATCTGCGCGGCATCCTCCGCCGTCTCGACCATGTGGCGCGGCTGGGGGCCGACGCCGTCTGGATCGCGCCGTTCTATCCGTCGCCGATGAAGGACTTCGGCTATGACGTCAGCGATTATTGCGATGTCGATCCGCGCTTCGGCACCCTGGCCGATTTCGACGCGGTCATCGCCGAGGCTCATCGCTTGGGCCTTCGCGTCCTCATCGACCAGGTATGGAGCCACAGTTCCGATCGCCATCCGTGGTTCGTCGACAGCGCCGAGGACGCCAGCGGCGCCAAGGCCGATTGGTACGTATGGGCCGATGCCCGGCCCGACGGCACGCCGCCCAACAACTGGCTGTCCGTATTCGGCGGCCCGGCTTGGGCCTGGGACCCGCGGCGCCGGCAGTATTACCTGCACCACTTCCTCTCAAGCCAACCCAAGCTCAACCTGCGTCATCCCGCCGTGCTCGACGCGCTGCTGGGCGTCGGTGACTTCTGGCTGAGCCGCGGGGTCGACGGTTTCCGCTTCGACGCGGTCGACTTCATGGCCCATGATCCGGCCCTGCGCGACAATCCGGCGCAGCCACCACAAGGCGGCGGCACGCCGCTGAAGCCGTTCGGGCTGCAGCGACACGTCTATGACATGGCCCATGCCGACACCATGGGCGTGATGCGAGCCATTCGCGACCTGCTCGACCGCTATCCGGGAACCATGACCGTCGCCGAGGTCTCCAGCGAGGCGGATGCCCTGGCCCGCGCCAATGCCTATACCGGCAAGGGGCTCCTGCACATGGCCTACACGTTGCGGGTGATGAAGGCCACCTTCGATGCCCCCGGCCTGCGCCAGGCCATCGCGCACGCCGAGCGGCGGTTCACCGACGGCTGGATGTGCTGGGCGTTTTCCAATCACGACGTCGTACGCGTGGCCAGCCGCTGGGGCGACGGCAGCCTCGCCTGCCGCAAGCTCGCCATGGCGCTGCTGCTGTCGCTGCGCGGCAGCGTCTGCCTGTATCAGGGCGAGGAACTCGGCTTGACCGAGGCCGACCTGCCGTTCGAGGCGCTGCACGACCCTTACGGCATCAATTTCTGGCCCCGCTTCAAGGGGCGCGACGGCTGCCGCACGCCGATGCCGTGGCGCTCCGCCGCCGTCCATGCGGGCTTCTCGGAGGCCGAGCCATGGCTGCCGGTGCCGGCCGAGCATCGCCGCCTGGCCGTCGATATGCAGGAGGGCGATCCGGACTCGCTTCTTTCCTTCACCCGGCGCTTCCTCTCCTGGCGCAAGACCCGGCCGGCGCTGTTGACCGGCACGCTTCGGCTGTCGGACATGGGCGAGGATATCGTGGCCTTCGAGAGGCGGCTGGGGACGGAGCGGCTGCTCTGCCTGTTCAATCCCTCTGACCGCCACGTCGAGGTCAGCCTTCCCGATGGGCTGGTGCCGCAGGAGGTCATCGGTGAGGCCTGGGATTACGGCGGCCCCGGCAGATATCGCCTGTCGCCCTGGGGCATGCTGTTCGCCTGATGGAGATGGGGTAATCGGGCCCCATCGCTCCAAGAGACAATAGGGGCGGCTGTCCCCAAACTGATGGGATTGCACGAGGTCCGATAGCCGGCCTCACACCGTCAGGGGGACAGCCATGA
>JAKFEE010000043.1:0-23580 GCA_036675815.1 Rhodospirillaceae bacterium | reverse complement strand
CCCACGGCAGCAGTGCCGCCGACCGCACCAGATCGAAGGCCGACGGCCAGGGATTGCCGCCGGCCAGGCTCATCGCGATGGTGACGGCCAGCGCCACCCAGTAGATCGGCATGACCCGGCTGAGCCGCCGATGCAGGTAATGGGCGAGCCGCCGCGGCCGGCCGATGTCGTCGTAATGCACATGGAGGATGATGAAGCCGCTGATGACGAAGAACAGATCAACGCCGGCATGGCTGAATTGAAAGGCGTTGCCGAGCACCGCGTCGCCGCTGGCCTTCTCGATATGGCGGGCCGCGTGATAGAGGACCACCGCCACTGCCGCCACACCGCGGACCGCCTCAATCCCTAGAAGCTTGTGGCTGGCCATGGCGCACCCTGCCGTCGAGAGACAGGTAATAAAAGCTGAAGCCTGTCACCGGAGTCAATTTTGACGGCGGAATATCAGTATAGGCTTCAAGGTCGGCTTAGCTGATCAAGCCGCCTATGACAACAACACTGCCCCAAGAAAATAGTGTGAGCACTTTGATCTAGAAATAGGCTTGCGGGAAGTCTTTCCATTAATTTCTACTGCGCTCCATAGGATTCTTTAATTGCACTAGATAAGAAGACTTTCGAGCGCCCGAGCTCGGTGCGCGGCTTGCACCCGCCGCCCGATGCTACTCGGCGGCATGGCGGTTGACGGCAGCGGCAAGCCTTTCACGAGAACAGCGTGTCCCAGGCGGCGGTCATGCGCTCCTGCGTGAATTCCGCGTGGGCCTTGCGGCGATTGGCGACCCCGAGGCGGTGCCGCAGCGACAGGTCACCCAACAGTCGGCCGAGGCTGACCCCAAGGGCCTCGGCGTGGCAGGGCGTGACGAAAGGCCGGTTGTCGGCCGCCACCATGGCCTTGACATCGCCGACGTCGGTGGCGGCGACGGGCCGCGCCGCCGCCATCGCCTCGATCAGGCCGATCGGCATCTGTTCGGTGTCGGAGGACATGGCGAACACGTCGAGCATGCCGACGACCGCTTCCGGCCGCGTGACATGGCCGAGAAAGCGTACGCGGTCGCCCAGGCCCAGTCGCGCCGCCTCGCCTTCCAGGCGATCGCGCTCGGGGCCGTCGCCGGCGACAATCAGCGCCGATCGCGCCATCCCCGCCGCCGCGAAGGCGTGCAGCAGCCGCCCCAGGTTTTTTTCCGGGCGCAGGGCGGCGACGGTGCCCACCAGCAGGGCCGCCGCATCCAGCCCCAGCCGGCGCCGCAGGTCCGGGTCGCCGGTGCCGTCGAAACGGGCGCAGTCGATGCCGTTGGGCACGTAGGCGATGCGGCGTTCCGGGAATTTCCACACGTCGCGGGCAATGCGGTACAGAGTCTGTGACGGCAGCACGATGCGCCGCGCCGAGGCCAGGGCCAGCCGTCGGAACAGGACACGGCACAGCCGCTGCCGCTGAACCTCATCGGGGCCGAAACCGTCCTCGACATGGATGTGCCGGCACAGCGGCGATAGATTGGCCAAGCCCCATTCGGTGGCGCCCCAGTTGTAGGTGACCAGCACGTCGGGCGCATAGCCTTGCAGCAGGCGGCGGAAGCGCAGCGGATTGCCGAGCACCGCCCGCTTGTCGATGGGCGGGCACGGCAGTGTCAGCGGAACATCGGCGTTCAGGCGCTCGGCGCAAGCGTAGCCGCCGTCCATGGCGACCACGACATGCTCGTAGCGGCGGCCGAAGCGGTTGGCGAGCTGGGCGAAGCGCACCTGCGGCCCGCCGACGTCGAAGGTCGAGAATACGTGCAGCAGCCGCCGTGGCCTTCCTACCGCGGCCGGCACCGCGGCGCTGGTCATGACCGGCGCTCGCCGGCTATGGCGAAGACCGGTGCTTGCCGCGATTCCACCGGCGCGGCGACGCGGGCCGGCGACTGTTCGGCATGCACCTCGATGGCGGCTCGCACGAAGCTGGGGCGGTCGGCCGCCGGCTGCCAGCCGAGATCGCGCTTGGCGTCATCGGTGTCGAAGCGGGCCACCATGCCGCGCGAGCGCAGATCGCGCAGGGTCGGCGCCGGCGCACGGCGGCCGACGGCGCGCTTGACCAGCCATTTGCCGAGTTCCGCCAACCACAGCGCGTGCACGTTTTGCGGATGGAAGCGTAGTGGCCGGCCCAGCGCCCGCCCCAGTTCGGCAATGTAGTGGCCCGCGTCCAGGCGCACGTCGCCTACCAGGTTGTAACAGTTGCCGACGGCTCGGTCGGCGGTGAGGGCGCGGGCCACGGCGTCGGCCACGTCCTCGGCCAGCACGAAGGGCAGCGGATTGCGGCCGCCATTCCAGCCGATGCAGTGCTGCTCGTTGTTGAAGAAGCCCAGGCCGCCGTGGAAGGCGATGCCGCCCTCGCCCACCACCACGCCGGGGCGCAGGATGCACACCGGCAGATGGTCGTCGTGATGCATGTCGAGCAGCATCACCTCGGCCAGCGCCTTGGCCCGGGCATAGTCGCCGCGTCGTTCGGCCTTGGCGTCGGGCGGCGTGGCCCCGGTGACGGTTTCGTTGGCATCGCCGAGGTACAGCGCCGCGATCGAGCTCACGTGGACCAGCCGCGTCACGCCCTTGCGCAGGCAACTCTCGGCCACCAGCCGCGCCGAACCCACCAGGGACTCGCGGATCTCGTCGAAGCTGGCGCCGCCGCCGCCATGGGCGAGATTGATCACCAGGCGTGCGGCACCGATGGCGTGCTCGACGTCCTCGCGCCGGCGGATGTCGCCGCGGATCAGCGACACGCCCGGCGCGGCGAACACGGCCGGCAGATTGCGGGTGTTGCGGGCCATGACCCCGACCCGCAGCCCTTCGGCCAGCAGGCGGGTGACGACGTGGCGGCCGATGAAACCGGTGCCGCCGAGCACGGCGACGTCATAGCCGGCCTGCGGCCGCGGCGTCGGTTGCGGCCCGGGGGCGGCGAACGCGCGGGCGGCGATGGTCTCGCAACATTCGACCAGTGCCATGCCGAAGGCGCCGTCGCTGTACGGCCGGCGGCCCTCGTCGAGCGCTCGATGGAACTCGGCAATGGACGCCCGCATGCTCTGGAAGAACGGATCCGCGCGACGCTTCAGCCGGGTCAGCGACAGCAGATAGTCGGCGCCATAGCGCAGGCTGTCGGCAGCTACGCGGCCTGCGGCGCCGACACCGGCCACGGGGGCGTCGACGAAATCGGGCCAGCGGCTGCGGCCGAAACCATAGCAGCGGTCGGCGTACATGTCGGCGACGATGACGCCGTCGTCGCACACCGCGGTGATCTGCCAGAACGGATAGTCCTGGCCGACGGCGAACCGCATCTGCGCCTGGACGCGTCGCCCGCCCGGCTTGCGGCACGCCAGGGCGATGCTGGCGATCGGATGAAACGGCACGCCGGCGGCGATCTCCACCGGCGGATCGGCGAGCACGGCCATGTCCTCGGCCGGCCCCGCCAGCGCGAATAGCTGCGACAGCGGATGCACCGCCTGCTCGAGCAGAAGATTGCACGGCTGGTGGAACATCCAGTGGCCGAACTGGCGTGCCGCCATCTGCCGCAGCGGTACGTTGAAGATCATCGAGACGGCGCGCAACCGCCCCACGTCGCCACGATCGATGCGCGCCATCAGGCGGCGGAAGGCGGGATGGTGCACGAAATTCTGGTTCACCCCGACCGTGGTGCCGGCGGCGGCGGCGGCCGACAGCAGCGCCTGGCAGTCGGCCGCCGATACCCCCAGCGGCTTTTCCACCAGCACCGGCACCCCCGCCGCAACCAACGGCCGTGCCGCCGCAAGGTGCTGGTCCGGCGGCACCAGGACATGGGCGCAATCAGGCCTCTCCGCCGCAAGCAGGTCGGCGACGCTCGCGTGGCTGGACGGAATGCGCCACCGGCGCGCGAAAGCCTCGGCGGCGCTTTGTTGGGCATCGACGACGGCGGTGATCGTCACTCCGGGGATCTGGTTGAGCGCTTCGGCATGAACATGGGCGATGTAGCCGGCTCCGACCAGACAGACGCGGCGCTGGGACATGGCTTCTCCTGACAGGGCGGCGCAATTTTACCGATAAACGCCAATTCGGCCATTTTCCTTGCGGGCAGCAAATAAGCCAAAACGACACTGACAAATTGGCCAATAGCAGCCAATTACCGACCCCTTCATAATAAGATTTTTCCTTATTCTTTTCTGTTATTACATTTGCTCAGGATGGCCAATGCGCATACTTCACGTTCTCGACCATTCCCTACCCCTGCACAGTGGCTATGCCTTTCGCACCGTCGCCATCCTGGCGCAGCAGCGGGCGCGCGGCTGGGAGACCTTTCACCTGACCGGGCCGCGCCACCACGCCGGGGGGCCGGAACGGGAACAGGCGGACGGCTGGCATTTCCATCGCACGGCACGGCGGCGACCGGCGCTGCAGCGGCTGCCGCTGGTGCGCGACCTGGCGCAGATGGATGATTTGGCGGCCCGCCTCGATGCGCTGGTGGGTCAGGTGAGGCCCCACGTGCTGCATGCCCACTCGCCGGTGCTGAACGCGCTTCCGACCTTGCGCGTCGGCCGCCGCCATGGTCTGCCAGTGGTCTACGAAGTGCGCGCCTTCTGGGAGGACGCCGGGGTCAGCCACGGCTCGCATGCCGAGGGCAGCGCCCGCTATCGCGCCATCCGGGCGCTGGAGACCTGGGCGCTGCGGCGCGCCGACGCGGTGACGACCATCTGCGAGGGCCTTCGTGGCGACATCGTCGCCCGCGGCGTGCCTGCGGCCAAGGTCACCGTGATCCCCAATGCCGTCGACGTCGACACGCTGAGTGGCGCCGGCCAGCGTGATAAGGCCCTGGCGACACGGCTGGGCCTCGCCGGCAAGGTCGTGCTCGGCTTCTTCGGGTCGTTCTACGCTTACGAAGGCCTGCATCTGCTGTTGCGCGCCCTCCCCCTGCTGACGGCCGCAGGGGCGGCGGTGCATGTGCTGCTGGTCGGCGGCGGCCCCGAGGAGCAGGCGCTGAAGCGCCAGGCGCACGACATGGGCATCGACGATCGGGTGACCTTCGTCGGCCGGGTGCCGCATGCCGAGATCGACCGCTATTACGATCTGGCCGACCTGCTGGTCTATCCGCGGGTCTCCATCCGCCTGACCGAGCTGGTGACGCCGCTCAAACCCCTGGAGGCGATGGCCCAGGAGCGCATCGTGCTGGCGTCGGATGTCGGCGGCCACCGCGAACTCATTCGCGACGGCGACACCGGCTGGCTGTTCCGGCCCGACGACGCCCAGGCCCTGGCCGACAAGGTGGTGGAATGCCTGGCCCGGGGTGCCGAATGGCCGGCAATGCGCCGTCGCGGCCGTCAGTTCGTCGAGAAAGAGCGCAACTGGCGCGCCAGCGTCGCCCGCTATCGACAGGTTTACGGGCGGCTGGTGCCGCAAATGCGGATGGAGCTGGCGGCGGAATAGACCCGCCGCCACATTCCCCTCAGGCCGCCTGCTCCCGCACGGCCGGCGCCAGCAGGGCGCGGAGGGCCAGCGATACGCGCTCGGCGGTGCGCCCGTCCCATTGCTCGGGCCGGCGCCCCCGCGGCCATTCGCCGTTCAGCACACGAGCCACCGCGGCGGCGAGATCGGCGGGTTTCACCAAGCGGTTGGTGCCCTCCGACACGGTGATCGGCCGCTCGGTGGTGTCCCGCAGGGTCAGGCAGGGAATGCCCAGATAGGTGGTCTCCTCCTGCACGCCGCCGGAATCGGTGGCGATGAGGCGCGCATCCGACACCAGGCTCATGAAATCGACGTAGCCCAGCGGCTCGAGCAGACGAACCCCGCCGTCGGCGGTCAGACGCTCCAGCAGCCCGAACGCCTCCAGCCGCTGGCGCGTGCGCGGGTGGACCGGGAACACCAGCGGCAGGCGCCGCGCCACCGCCGCCAATTCCGTTACCAGCGCCGTCAGAACCTGCGCCTCGTCGACATTGGCCGGACGGTGCAGGGTGACGACGCCATAGCCCTGGGCGTCGAGGCCGAAGCGCTCGCGGATGCGCCGCGCCTCGATGACCTGCCGCTGCATCTCGTAGGAATCGATCATGATATTGCCGACCCGTACGACCCTTTCCGGCGGCACGCCCTCGGCCCGCAGGTTGACATCGGCGTCGGGCGACGGCGTCAGCAACAGATCGGATACGGCGTCGGTGGCCAACCGATTGACCTCTTCCGGCATGGTGCGGTCACGGCTGCGCAGGCCGGCCTCGAGATGGGCGACCGGGATGCACAGCTTGGCGCCGACCAGGGCGCAGGCCAGGGTCGAGTTGACGTCGCCGACGACGACGATACCGTCCGGCCGCTGCTCGCGGCAGATGCGCTCGTAGGCGATCATGACGTTGCCGGTCTGCTCGGCATGGCTGCCGCTGCCGACACCCAGGTGGAAGTCCGGCGCCGGCAAGGCCAAGTCGCGGAAGAAGGCGTCGGACATCGCCGGATCGTAGTGCTGGCCGGTATGGACCAGCACGGGCCGGCACCATTCGGCGCGGGTCAGGGCGTGATACAGCGGCGCCACCTTCATGAAATTGGGGCGGGCGGCGGCGATGAGATGGATGGTGCGACGCATGGGACTCCTCTTCGAGGTTCAGGCGATGCTCGCCTGCGACAGGGATGGCGATACTGCCGACGCCGGCCGGCCGAGGATGTCGCCGAACAGCGCGAGTTGGCCGCGGCTGGTGGCCTCCCAGCTGAAGCCTTCGGCGTAGGCGCGGGTGGCGGTGCGCGGCGGCGGCGCCGCCAGCAGGGCGCGCACGGCCGCGGCCACCGCCTCGGGCGTCGGCTCGTGCACCAGACGCCCGGCCTCCGGCGCCGTCATCACCTCGGGCACGCCGGAGACGGCGGTGGCAACCACCGGGGTGCCGCAGGCCATGGCCTCCAGCAGCACATTGGGCCAGCCCTCACGCGTCGCCGTCAGCACCAAGGCATCGGCCGCCGAATACAGCTCGGGCAACTCGGCATGCGGCACCTGCCCGACGAAGCGCACTCGTTCGCTCACTCCGAGTTGGCCGGCGAGATCGACGAGCATCCGCCGGTCCGGGCCCTCGCCGACCAGAACGAGACGCACGCCGGGCAGCAGGGCAAGCGCACGGATGACCAGAGCCTGGCTCTTGCGTGGGATGAGATGGCCGACATAGAGCAGCGTCGGCCCGTCGAAGCGCAGACGGGCGCGGGCGGCCTGCCGCGCCGTCGGGCGGAACAGGTCGAGATCGACGCCGTTGCGCAGCACCCGCACCTTCTCGGCCGGCACGCCGAGGCGCAGCAGGTCGTGGCGCAGCGCGGCGCACACGGTGATCAGGCCGGCGGCGCGCCCCGCCGCCCACTGGATCATCCGCCGCGGCAAGGCGTGGTTGGGGATCTGGGTGAGGTCGCTGCCGCGGCCGGTGATGACCAGCGGCAGGCCGAACTGCTGGGCGAGCAGTGCCGCGGCGACACCATCCGGATAGAAGTAGTGGGCGTCGACGAGGTCGAAGCGATGGCCCTCGGCCAGCAGCCATTTCAGCACCGGCTGCACCGCGGCATAGAGCAGCAGCGGCGCCGGGACCATGCCGATTTTCGGCGGCAGGACATAGCGCGGATGATCCACCGCCAACCCGTGCCGCACCTCCTGGCGCGGCGCCTGCGCCCAGCGCCCCCACTCGCCGAAACGCGGCGACGCGAACGGAAACCACGGCACCGGCGCGATCACCCGCGCCGCCACCGCGCCGGTAGCGACGAGGTGGCGCAGGCGGTTTTCGACGAACACCCCATGATTGGGGCGGGCGGCGTTCGGATAGAGCGTGGTGAAGGTCAGGATGCGCAAAGCGGTGTCCACCCTTGCCGATGATGACGAGCCGGCAGCCACGTTCAGTGCGCCAGCCTTCGGTGCAATTCCCCCGCCGCCGCCGCCTCCTCGAATTGCGCCTGCTCGGCCACCAGTCCGTCGAGCAGATGACGCGCCTCGTCACGCCGCCCAGCCGCATCGAGGGCGACGGCGAGATGGAAGCGCACCTCGGGCGCCGCCTTGAGCTTGTCGTGGGCCCGTTGCAGCAGTGCCAGTCCGCGGTCGACCTGCTTGTCGCGGACCAGCAGATAGCCGAGGGTATCGGCGATCTCAGGTGACTTGGGCGCCAAGCGGTGGGCGCGCTCGGCAAGGCCCAGTGCCCGCGGGTCGCCCTTCCGGTCATAGAGCCACGCGAGATTGTTGAGCACCATCGGCCCCGCCTCCGGTTTGCCCGCCAGCGCCTCGTATTCGGCGATGGCGGCGTCGTAGCGCTTGAGGCGCAACAGCAGATTGCCGAGCGCCATCCGCGCGGGCGCCGGATTTTCGGCCACGGCGCCCCAGTCGCGCAGCGTCGCCACCGCCTCGTCGGCCCTGCCGCGAGCGACCAGCATCTCCGACAGCCGCAGCGCCACCGGCGCCGCCGTCGGTTTCGCCGCCGCTTTCAGCACGCCCACCGCCTCGTCAGCCTTGCCGACGCGGTCGAGCACTTCGGCCAAAAACACGGCCCCCGTCGGCCGCTGTGGGTGGCGCGCGGACCAAGTGCGGGCAATGCGCTCCGCCTCGTCCTTGTCGCCAGCCTGATAGGCCAGGGCGGCGCGCTCGGCATGGGCCGGCAGGTAGGAGTCGTCGATCTCGGAGGCGCGCCGGAAGGCCGCGGCGGCATCCGGATGATTGCCGTGACGGGCGAGGGCGCGGCCGAGTTCCACCTGGGCCTGCGGCGATCTCGGCAGCAGATTGGTCAGGCGTCGCAGGGTGGTGATGGCGCTCGCCTGCTCGCCCGCCGCCCATTGCGCCTTGGCCAGGGCTGTCAGGGCTGCCGGCTGCTCGGGGGCGACCTGCATGAGTTCCCCTGCCGCGGCCAATGCCTTCTGCGCCTCCCCCCCGTCCAGCAGCAAGGCGATGCGGCGCAGCCGCGGCTCCGGCGCCGCCGGTGCGGCGGCGATGGCCTTGTCCAGCCAAGCCATGGCGGCGGCCGTGTCCCCCTGGGCCAGGTCGAGTTCGGCCAGGCCAAGATAGCCGCGCACACCCTTGCCGTCTGCCTCGATGGCGCGGGCATAAAGCGCCCGTGCGGCACCATCGTTGCCGAGATGGCGCTCGAGGCGGGCGAGGTTGAGGATGGCCGGGGCGAAGTTCGGGTCTTTGGCCACCGCGGCGTCGAATTCAACCCGCGCCGCGGCGAAATCCTTCCTGGCGAAATGAGCCCCACCCGCCAGATTGTGCGGCACCGGGCTGTCGGGCATCTGTCTGGCCAGCTCGGCCGCAGCCGCCAGCGCCTCGTCATAGCCGCCGCCCTGCAGATGGGCCAGCGCCAGCAGCAGCCGCGTTTGCTGGGCGTCCGGATCGAGCGCCGCGGCCGATTCCAACGTGTCGATGGCCTCGCCGGTCTCGCCGAGGTGCATCTGCCCCAGGGCAAAACGGGTCAACGTGGCGGCATCCTTGGGCGCCTTCTGCATCGCCTTGTCGAGCCATTGCGCCGCCGCCACGTTGTCGCGGCGCTGCATGTGTGCCGCGGCCAACAGCGCCAGGGCCTGCGGGTCATCGGGATCGGCGGCGGCCGCCGCCTCCAGCACCGGCACGGCGGCCTCCGCCTCATGCTGTCGCAGCATGATGCTTCCCAGCAGGCGCTGGCTGCGCGCATCGCGGCCGGCCATCGCCATGTACCGCTCGACGGCGCTGCGGGCCTGGCCGAACTCGTTGCGCTTGAAATGGACCGTGGCCTTGAGGAACGCCGCCGGCGCATAGCCGTCCACGATCTTGATGTCCAGCGTGTCGAGCGCTTGATCGAGGTGGCCGCGGCCGGCCTGGATCGTCGCCAGCAGATAGGTCGCCACCGGATGCGGCGGGCCACCGTCGAGGGCGCGCCGCACGTCTTTTTCGGCGTCCTCGGCCTTGCCGGCGGCGAGGCCGAGGATAGCGCGACCGATGAGGGCGGTCCGGTTGGCCGGATTCGCCAGCAGGGCCTCTTCGAGCAGCCGCGCCGCGGCGGCATCGTCGCCCGACAAGCGCTTGATGTCGCCTTGGAAGGCGAGCGCCTCGGCGCGAGCCAGTGGCGTTTGGCTGAGCCGTACCGCCTCGGCGGCGGCGGCCGCCGCCGCGGCGAGATTGTGGCCCCGCACATGGAGTTGCGCCTGGCCGAGCCGCGGCCGTGGATCCTCGGGCCGCAGGCGGGCGGCCTCGGCGAAGGCGGCCATCGCGGCATCGGCCTGACGGCGCGCGCCATAGCCGTAGCCGTGCCACAGCAGCACCTCACCTTCGGCGGCGGCGGCGCGCTGGCCGCGCGGCACGATCTCCAGCATTTCCTCGACCTTGCCCTGCATCATCAAGGCCTGAGCCAGCAGCGGCGCCACCCGCTCCTCGGCGATGCCGCGCTCACCGGCCAACGCGAGCTCCTTTTCGGCCGAGGCCGCATCGCCACCCTTGAGGTAGGCTTCGCCGAGGGCGAAGCGGGCGGCACCATTGTGCGGATCGGCGCGCACCGCATTCTTCAACTGGATGATTGCCGCCCGCACGTCGCCCTGATCGAGATAGGACCGGGCATCGTTGAGGTATTCCACCGCCTCCGACTGATCGGCCAGTGCACCGCCGCCGGAGAGGGCGAGAAGCGACGCCAGCGCGGCGCCAGCCATACCGAACCGTAACGAAGACGCATTGACATGCTGCGACATGGACGTGACCTCCTGGAGGCGGAGCGGGTTCGCGGGTTCAGCCTTCTCTGGCCATGAGGGCACTGACGGCGTGCAACTTCATCAGCGCGTAAAGCGTGGGGCGCGACACATCGAGGCGCTTGGCCGCCTGCGAGATGTTGCCATCCGCCTCGGCCAGGGCCTCGAGCAGGGCCCGCCGCTCGGCGCTCTGGCGCACCTCGCGCAGCGATACCGGCGGCGGCGCCTGGTCGTCGGCAGGTGCCGCCAGATCGAGCTCGGCGGCGCCGATCTGCTCGCCCTCGGCCATCAGCACGGCGCGCTTGAGCCGGCTTTGCAGCTCGCGGACGTTGCCCGGCCATGAATGGGCGTCGATCGCCACCGCCGCATCACCGCTGAAGCCCTTGAGCGGCCGCCGGTATTTCGCGGCAAAGCGATTGAGGAAGAAGTGGGCGAGAATCATGGCGTCGCCGGGCCGCTCGCGCAGCGGCGGGATGGCGATGGGAATCTCGTTGAGCCGGTAGAACAGGTCCTCGCGGAACCTGCCGTCGGCGATCATACCGCGCAGGTCGCGGTTGGTGGCGCAGACGATGCGCACGTCGACGGCGATCTGCTGGCGGCCACCGATGCGCTCGATGGTGCGATCCTGCAGGAAACGCAGTAGCTTGACCTGCAGTGGCTGCGGAATGTCGCCGATCTCGTCGAGGAACAGGGTGCCGCCCTGGGCCTGTTCGAACTTGCCGATGGTCTGCTTGATGGCCCCGGTGAACGAGCCCTTCTCATGGCCGAACATCTCCGATTCCAGCAGGGCCTCGGGAATGGCGCCGCAGTTGATGGCGATGAACGGCTTGTTGGCGCGCGGACCCAGGTCGTGCAGGGCACGCGCCAGCACCTCCTTGCCGGTGCCACTCTCGCCGAGCAGCAGAACGGTGACGTCGGTCGGCGCCACCCGCTCGACCATGCGGCAGGGCTTCATGGCGTTGCCGGAGGCGGTGAGGAACCCGGGCACGCCATGGCCCTCGCCCGCCGCCGCGCCGCGCTGCGCCTCGGCTTCGATAAGCTGCAGGTGACGCGCCCGCTGGAGGATCACCCGCAGGACGTCGAGGTCCATGGGCTTCTGGCAATAGTCGTGGGCGCCGAGGGCGATGGCGCGCAGGGCGTTGGCGCGATCCTCGTTGCCGGTCATCACCACCACCTTCGTCGCCGGGGCCATGCGGCGCAGTTCGTCGAGCGTGGCCAGCCCCTCGGTCGCTCCCTGGGCGTCGGGCGGCAGGCCGAGATCGAGGACGACCAGGTGGGGGCGATGGCTGCGCATCGCCGCCAGCGCCGCGGCGCGATCTCCGGCCAGCGCCACCGCGTAGTCGGAGAAGCTCCACCCCAGCTGACGGCGCAGCCCGGGATTGTCCTCGACGATGAGCAGCTTGGTTTCGGAAGGGATCAAGGCTGGGCTACCTTTCGCTGGGCGAGGAGAGCCAGGGCGGACGGCACCGGCGCCGACGAGGCGGCGCCGCCGGCGGTCGGCAGGCACACGCGCATGGTCGTCCCCTGCCCCGGCGCACTGTCGACGACCAGTTGGCCGCCAAGCTCGCGCACCAGCTCGCGGCACTGATAGGCGCCGATGCCGAAGCCGCCGCGCTTGGTGGTGGTGAAGGGGCGGAAGAGCTGGTCGCGGATGAAGGTGCCGTCCATGCCGGGGCCGTCGTCTTCCACCTCGATCACGGCGCCGCCGGCCGCCTGGGCGATGCGGACGACGACGTGGCCGTGCGGGCCGGCGGCCTCGCGGGCATTGTCCAGCAGGTGCGCCAGCACCGCCCTGAGCTTGGCGGGATCGGCCGCGACCTCGACGGCGGCGGCGGCGGCCTCGACCGACATCGGCGGCGCCGGCGGCAGGCGCGCCGCCACCGCCCGCGCCGCCGCCGCCACGTCGACGATCTCGGCCTTGCCGCGCTCGGCGTCGATGTGAGCCAGCAACTGGCGCATCGCCGCCACCGATTCGCCGACGCTGACCGCCATGTCGCGCTGGAACGTGGGATTGCCACCGTGACGGTCGGCATTGGCCAGCAGCAGCGACATCTGGGCGATGATGCTCTTGAGGTCGTGGACGACGAAGGCGAAGCGGCGATTGAACAGCTCGAGCTGGCGGGCGTCGGCCAGTGCCTGCATCGCCTCGTGCTCGGCGAGATGGCTGGCCGCCTCGCGCCCCAGAGTCCTCAGCAGGTCGTAATCTTCCCAATCGAGACGCCGTGGCGCGCGCGCCGGCTCGAGGCCGAGGAAGCCCAGCAGGCCGTCGCGATGCACGAGCGGCACCAGCAGCCACAGCCCCGCCTGCGCCAGCGCCTCGGGCGCCGCGGCCTCGCCTTGCGCCGAGCCGGCGGCGGCAAGCTCGAGGACTCGCCCCTGATCGAGCACCGCCGCCGCCTCGGCCGGCACCCGCTCTGCCAGCCCGGCCCGCGCGTGGTTCCAGGTGGCGACCAGATGATGGGCGCCGGCATCGCCGCGCAACCACAGGGCGCCGCCCGGGCTGTCGACGGCGCCGGCGATGGCGGCGATGAGGCGCTGGCGCATGCCGGCCGAGGCGTCGCCGGCGGCCATGGCGGCGAGGAAGCGCAGCCATTCCTCGCGGTAGTCGTAGCGGTAGGCGAAGAAGTGCTTGGCGATGAGCACGCGCGCCAGGGCGCGGAAGCGGCCGGAGACCAGCAATCCGGCCAGCAGCACCAGGCTGCCGAACAGGAAGGCGGCCTGCAGCATCGGCCCCCAGCCACCGCCGGCTTGGCGCACGTAAAAGCCGGCCGCCCCCATCAACATCATGTAGCAGCCGGCCCCGACCAACGCGGCGGTGTGCAGGACGAGGCGGTGCGACAGGGCAAAGCCACCGCGCAATACCGGCTGCCGGCCGGCGCCCACCGCCACCGCCGGCGCCAGGATGAGGTGCACGGCGCCGCGGGCCTGCAGCAGGTCGCCATCGATCTGCCAGAACAGCGCCGCCTTGGAATAAAGGAAAAAATCGTAGGCGAAGAGGCCGCCGATACCGAGGCACAGGAACTTGGTCGACCACAGGCCGCCGGGAGCGGTGCTGCGGACGACGTTCTCGACCAGCACCAGCCCGAGCAGCGCCAGCCCGAGGCAGCCGAGAATGGGCAAGGCGCCGCCCACGTCACGCCACCAGCCGCTTCCCCAGGGCTCGATCGGCAGGGCCGAGGCCGCTGCGCACGCGACGGCGAGCAGCACCGGCCACGACCAACGCCAGCGCGCCGCCGGCTGCAACAGCGCCGCCAGCACCGCCAGCCAGGCCAGGCTGGCTACTGCCTGACCGACGGCGACGGCCGGCACCACGCCGCCGCCTGGCGCCACGCCGCGCCAAACGCTCAACCCAGCCCACAACGCCGTGGCCAGCGCCGCCGCCGCCAGCAGCCCGTGCCGCGGCCGCGTCGCGGTGGCGCGGCACAGGTGACCGGCCAGCGCCAGATAGGCCAGCGCGGCGGCTGAATCCAGGACGGCGGCCACGGAGAGCATCGTCTCGGGCATGGATCAGCGGGCGCCCTTGGACCACAGCACCGCCTCGACGGTGCCGATCAACACCAGGATGTCGAGGAACAGGCTGTAGTTCTTGATGTAGTAGAGATCGTAGGCAAGCTTCTCGCGGGCATCGGCGATCGAGGCACCATAGGGATAGTTGATCTGCGCCCAGCCGGTGATGCCGGGACGGACACGGGCGCGTTCACCGTAGAACGGGACCTGCCGCGCCAGCGCGTCGACGAAGTACGGTCGCTCCGGGCGCGGCCCGATGAACGACATGTCGCCCTTGAGCACGTTCCACACCTGCGGGATCTCGTCGATGCGGGTCATGCGCAGGAACTGGCCGACGCGGGTGATGCGCGGGTCGCGTTCGGCCGCCCAGCGCGGCACGCCATCCCGCTCGGCGTCGGCGCGCATGCTGCGGAACTTGAAGGCGGTGAACACGCGGCCGTTCAGCCCCACCCTGTCCTGGCGGTAGAACAGCGGCCCGGGGCTGTCGAGCTTGATGGCCAGGGCGGCCAGCACCGTAACCGGCAAGGTCAACACCAGCACGGCCACGCTGACGAGAACGTCGAGCAGGCGCTTGAGGCCGCGGTTGAGGAACGAGCCGAGCTGGAAGCCGTCGGAATAGATCAGCCACCCGGGGGACAGCGCCTCGAGCATCACCTTGCGCGTCTCGCGCTCCCAGAAATTCAGCTGGTCGGTGACGGTGATGCCGTTCGCCCGGCATTCCAGCAGCGGCTCGAGCGGCACCCCGCGGCGATCGTCGACGGCGACGACGATCTCCTCGGCGCGCAGGCGGCGCGCCGTCTCCCACAGCGTCTCCTGGGGCGAGACGATCCGCCGGCGGTCGACCGCCGCCGCTTCATTGGGAAAGCGGACGTAGCCCAGCACCAGTGGCCCACCCTTGCGCTCCCGCAACGCCGCCTCGATGCCGGCCGCCTTGGGGCCGACGCCGAGCACGAGCACGCGCCGGCGCAGATTCACCAGCTCGGCCGCCCGCCCCCACGCCAGCCGTGCGGCGAAGACACCGCTGAAGGCCACCATCATCGCCGCGCCGCTGGCGAGGGCGGCGGTGAGCGGCGCCATTCGGGTCAACATCCAGGCCGGCACGAACAGGGCCGGCCAGCAAATGACGAAGGCGACGACGAGGCGCAGGGCCGCGCGCCGATAATTGGCGAGCGCGTAATGATCGTACATGCCAATGGCGCACAGCACCGCGGCGACGAACAAGGAAACCGGCACGATCAATGCCGCGGCATGCAGCCTCTCGCCATCGCCGGCGGTCACCGTCACGTTCTGCGCCACCATGTAGAGCACGCCGATCAGCACGGACGTTTCGAGGCACAGCAGAGAAATGGCGGGCGCAGACAAGTAATGGCGAAAGACGCGGAGCATCCGGCACTCTCCGTTTCGGCCCAGGCATCGGCAAGCGGGCGGATGTACGCGCACGGGCAGGCACCGCACAGGCCCAACTCGATTGGCCGGGCCATCATTGCAAAGCGCTAATCATCCTCCAATGGCGCATTGGACAATACTCGGTTGGCTAAAAATTGTCACAGCAAAACAAAACGATATATTACTGGCGTAATTTCTCTGGTACGCCGCATATGCATCATCATTTTTATTGATATCGCCTCGATATATCCCCAGGAACACAGCATATGACCTCCACCAAACAAGCCTAGGACCCACGCCCGATTGGTGCCGTCTGCCGGGAATGCTACACCGGATGCTCGCCCGGCGACTGCAGGAGTCCCCCATGCCCCGCCCGCCCAAGCTCGGCCGCTTCCTCGGCGCCGCCCTCGCTCCGGCCCTATTGCTCGCCGCCTGTGGCGGTCTGCCCGGCGGGGCCACGGAGGAAACGGTGGCCACCACCGCCGCCAATCCCGATTACCTGATTGGCCCGGGCGACACCTTGCAGGTGTTCGTCTGGCGCAGCCCCGAACTGTCGGTGACCGTGCCGGTCCGCCCCGACGGACGCATCTCGACACCACTGATTCAGGACATGGTGGCAACGGGCAAAACCCCCAGCCAGTTGTCGCAGGACATCGAGACGGAGCTGGCCCGCTACATCCAGGAGCCGGTGGTGACCGTCATCGCCACCAGCTTCATCGGCCCTTACTCGCAGCAGGTGCGCGTGATCGGCGAGGCGACGCGGCCACAGGCCCTGCCCTATCGCGAGGACATGTCCGTGCTCGACGTGATGATCGCGGTGGGTGGCGTCACCCCCTTCGCCGCCGGCAACCGCGCCAGCCTGATCCGCAAGCGCGACGGCCAGGATGTCCAGATCCCGGTCAATCTCGACCTGCTGATGAACGACGGCGAAATCGCCGCCAACCGACGCGTCCTGCCTGGGGACGTCCTGGTCATCCCGCAGAGCTGGTTCTAAGCGGCCGTTCGGAATATCCCTCGATGAAAGAAATGCCCCCTGACCTCGTCAGCTACGCTGCCCAGGCGTGGCGGCGGCGCTGGCCCGCCCTCGGTATCACCGCCGCCGTCTGCATGATCGGCTGGCTGGTGATTGCGCTGCTGCCTTACAAGTATCAGGCGTCGACGCGCATCTATGTCGATACCCAGTCGCTGCTGTCGCCACTGATGAAGGGGATGGCCGTCGACGTCAATCTCGACCAGCAGGTCGCGATCATGCAGCGGACGTTGCTCAGTCGCCCCAACCTGGAAAGCGTCATGCGCGCCACCGATCTCGACCTTGCCGCCGACACGCCGTCGCGGCACGAGGCGGTGCTGCTCGGCCTGCTCGACAACACCGCGGTCGGCGCCGAAGGCGGCCGCAATCTGTTCAAGGTCAGTTTCGAGCACCAGGACCCGCAACTGGCCAAGCGGGTGGTGCAGTCGCTGCTGACCATCTTCGTCGAGAGCAATCTCGGCGCCAATCGCCGCGACATGGAGCAGGCCCGCCTGTTCATCGAGGAGCAGATCCGCGCCTATGAGGTCAAGCTGAAGGCGGCGGAGGATCGCCTGGCCAAGTTCAAACAGGCCAATCTGGCCCTGCTGCCCGAGAACGGCAGCTACAGCACCATCGTCGCCGAGGGCCATGCGGTGCTGTTGCGCCTTCGGGAGGAACTGGCCGACGCCCGCACCCGCTCGGCCGCGCTGACACAGCAGCTGCGCACCGTGCCGCAGTTCCTCGACGTCGAAACCGCGCCCCGGGTGATCGTCGCCGGCCAATCGCTGCCACCGCGCCTGGAACTCGATGCGCGCATTGCCGAGATGCAGCGACGCCTCGACGAATTGCGCCTCATCTACACCGAGCAGCACCCCGACATGATCCTGACCCGTCGCACACTTGCGGCACTGATGGAAGAGCGCCGCAAGACGCCGTCGGACGGCGGGGGCCGCCCGCTATCCGAACAGGTCCCCAACCCGCTGTACGAGCAGCTCAAGCTGCGCCTCGTCGACGCCGAGACTCAGGTGGAGATGTTGGCGCGGCGTCTCGCCAACCAGGAGGTCGTGGTCGCTGAGATCGAGGAGAAGGCGAAATTGGCCCCCGACGTCGAGGCGGCCCATGTCGCGCTGAATCGCGACTACAACGTCATCAAGGAAAATTACGAGCAGTTACTGGAGCGCCGCGAATCGGCCCGCCTGTCGCAGGAAATGGACAGCCGCGCCGATAAGATCATCCAGTTCCGCATCATCGAGCCGCCGATCGTGCCGCTCAACCCGAGCGGCCCCAACAAGGCGCTGCTCGCCACCCTGGTCCTGATCGCCGGCCTCGGCGCCGGCGGCCTTGCCGCGGTCGCCCTTGCCTATCAGGCCGAGGCTTTCGGCAGTCCGCGGCAGTTGCGCGACGCCTTCGACATGCCCGTCCTCGGCAGCGTTTCGGCCAGCGTAAGCGCCGTCGCGCAACGCGACGAGCGGGCCTCTGTGATGCTGTTCGGCCTGGGTATGGCAGCCGTGCTGGCCGCCTATGGCGGCCTGGTGCTTCTTTTCGGCGGCTACGCTGCCCGTTTTATCGAAACCCTGTCCGCCAGCTTGTGAGGATGCGCGCCATGGCCTTCGATCTCATCCGACGGGCGGGCGAACGGCTGGCTCAGCCGCAGGCCGATCGCGACGTTGCCGACGCGCCGCCCGCACGTGCCGACGCCCCCGCTCGGACAGCGGAACAGAACGGTGAGGCGACGCGGGCCGAGCCACCGGTGGTGGCGCTATGCCAGCCGCTGCCGCGTTCGCAGCCGGCCGCCGCGCCGCCCGCGGACCGCGGCCGCCGCCAGATCAGCATCGATATGGGGCGGTTGCGGCGCGCCGGCATGATCACACCCGACGGCCATGGCTGCCTGGCCACCGTCGAGGAGTTCCGCCTGGTGAAGCGCCCCCTGCTGGTCAAGGCGTTTGACCCGGCGCGTGGCCCGCGCAATCGCCTGATCATGATCGCCAGTGCCCATCCCGGCGAAGGCAAGACCTACATCGCCCAAAACCTGGCACTCAGTATCACCGGCGAGTCTGACACCCATGTGCTGCTGGTCGACGCCGATCTGCGCAACCCGTCGATGCCACGGCGTTTCGGCTTTGCCGCCGAGCATGGGCTGACCGACCTGCTGGCCGAGGATCGTCTGGATCTGGCCGACGTGTTGTTGCGCACCGACGTCGGCAATCTCAGCATATTGCCGGCCGGCCGGCACCATTCGCGCAGCACCGAACTGCTGGCCAGCCCGCGCATGGCGAACCTCATGGCCGAGATGGCGCAGCGCTATCCCGATCGCGTCGTCATCTTCGACGCACCGCCTGTGCTGGCCAGCAGCGAAACCAGCGCCCTCGCCATGCATGTCGGCCAGATTCTGCTGGTGGTCGAAGCCGACCGCACCGGACGCCGCGCCATCGAAGACTCGCTGGCATTGCTCGAGTGCTGCCCGGACATCAGCTTCGTCCTCAATAAACGCCGCAACAGGCAGGCCATCGTATCATCGAAGACGAGGTGACCGCCTGTCCTCTCGCCGGTCTCTTGTTAATAGCAGCGCTAGCCGGTACTTTATTCTTGGTGCGCGTTTCTTCAAAAAGGCGCGACCAGTACTGGCAGAAGCGACGGAGCCGATGATCACCGACGCACAGCGCGCCCGCCTCTGCCCGGTCTGGGCGTGGTATACGATGATCCTGGCGGCCGCGGCGGCGGCGCCGGCGCTCGCCCAGGAGGGCGAGGGACGGGAGATGCGCTTCGACGCATCCGCCCCGCCCGCTCCGGCCCCGGCGTTGGAGATCGTCCCGCGCATCGGCGCCTCGGTCAGCTTCACCGACAATCTCTACGGCGAAGCCGATGCCGAGGATGACGTCTACTTCGGCTTGGCCCCCGGCGTATCCGTGCGGGCGGTGCGGCCGCGCTACCGCGCCTATCTCGACTATCAGGCCGACCTGACCAAGTACGTCGAGCACGACGAGGAGGACGACGCCTTCCATAGTTTGACCCATGCGGGGACGGCCGAACTCTACGAAAACTATCTCTACCTCGACACCCAGGCCTACATTGCCCGGCAATTGCTCGATCCGTCGGTTACCTACACCTCGAACGAACCGGTTGCCTCGCGCAACGCCACCACCGTCGCCAGCTACGGCTTCAGCCCCTATCTGCTGAACCGCTTCGGTGGCTGGGCCGAATCGGAACTTCGCTACGGCTTCACCCATGTCGTTCCGTTCGACGACAGCCGCGCCAGCGCCTTGAGCCACGGCGTGCTGGCCGACATCAAGAGCGGCGCACGGTTCGTTCGCACGCATTGGGGCCTCCTAGCGGAAGGTCAGCGTGCCGACTATTCGTCCGAGGATGCCTCCACCGACCGTGTGGTCGAGCGGACGCGGGCGGAGGCGGACGCGGCCTACGACGTCAATCGCCACCTTACGCTGCTGGGAAGCATCGGCGCCGAGGCCTTCGACGACCCCACCTATGACGAAGAGATCGGGGGCGCGATCTGGAGCGCCGGCCTAACCGTGCGCCCCGGCCCGCTGACCTCGCTCACCGTGCGCTACCGTTATCGCTATGAGCGCCATTTCTGGACCGGTGAGGCGGCATGGCAACCCTCGCCGATCCTGCGCATCGCCGCCAGCCACGAGCAGTCGGTGACGACATCGCAGGAACTGTTGGCGAGCACGACCGGCCAGTTGGGCGTCGACGACCGCGGCGACCTCGTCGACCTTGCCGACGTATCGCCGGCGCACGACCGCCTTGGCCTGCCATCCTATCCGCTGAACGCCTACGCCTTCGATCTGACCGAGAATACCTTCGGCCTGACCGACCAGGCCTTCAACCGACGGTTCTCGCAACTGCGCGTCAGTTGGCGGCCCGGTCGCAACGCCGTCGAGGGCCTGGCCTTTCGCGAGGAACGCTGGTCGGATGCCTTCGACTACGAACAGACGACCTATGGCGCGTCGGTGCTGTGGGGACGGCAGTTGACGCCGGCGATGAGGGGCACCGCCGAGGCGCGGTATCGCTTTGTCGATTGGGACAGCCTCGGCCGCGAGGACCACATCTACAACGCGATGCTGGGGTTGAGCTATAGCCTCGGCGCCAACACCACGCTCTACGCCGACTACCTGGCCACCTATGCCAGGCGCGGCGGCATCGACGACATCACCGAGAACGTGGTGACCGTCGGCCTCATCAAGACGTTCTGACCCTCGGAATGCACGGACGGAACGGGTGCCCGGCCATACGGCCGGGCACCCGCATCCGCCACGGGCGGCGCACCGCGGTGCGCCGTCGCCCTAGCTAACCATGCTGATCGAGCCCGTGGTCAGATCGTCGGTGCTGACGCCAAGCAGCACCACCAAGTCGCTACCGAGGTGCAGCACCGCGTTGCCACCGGCATCGGCGGTCATGCCGTCGATCACCTGCTGCGCGGTGGCCGGGCCACCGTTGAGGCCGGCCTTGATCTCCAGCCGGTCGGTGCCGGGCACGAAGTCCAACACCATGTCCTGGCCGCCTACGGCCTCGGTGAAGACGAAGACGTCAGCATCGTGGCCGCCCTTGAGGTAGTCGGCGCCGCTGCCGCCGGCCAGACGGTCGCTGCCGTCGTTGCCAAACACGTAATCGTTGCCGGCACCGCCATGTACCGTGTCGTTGCCGGCGCCGCCGTACAGCAGGTCGATGCCGCCGCCGCCACTGAGGCTGTCGTTGCCGACGTTGCCGTGCAGAAGATCGGACTGGGCGGTTCCGGTCATGACCGCATCACCGGTGCCGCTCTGCACCGTGATGTGGTCATGATTGAGCACGGTGCCGTCGGCCAGCTTGGGCTGGATCGCCCACTGGAAGTCGTTGCGATAGGCGTCGACCATCTGCGTGGTGTTGTAGGTCAGGAACCCGTACGCCTCGACCGCCGCCGGATTGCCATTGGCCGTGATGATGCTGGCGACGCCGGCCTTGGCGATGGCCGCGTAGCCGGCACCCCAGTCGGGGTAACCGTCGAGCCAGGTGCTGTCGCTGGACCCCGGCCAGGTCGTGTCGGACACCTGTTGCCAGGTGGTGTAGTTCTGGTCGGAGGCGAAGTCGAAGGTGTGGACGTAATAGGCCGTGCCGTTATAAGGGTTGTAGCCCTCGTCACCGGCGAGGAAGCGGCCGGCGACGAAGTTGGCCTGCCAGTCGGCAATGTCCCCGGCATAATTGTAGTCGCGCTGGTCCAGGTAACCCATGACCGTGGCGAAAAAGTCGTTTTGCCAGGGCGCCGTCTGCCCTTCAGGGGCGATGGCCTTGATCCACCCCTCGATTTCGCCCGAGTCGTTGGCCCCCTGCACGACGAGCTCGTCGTAGTACTCGCTGAGGTTGTTGGCCATCAGCTTGGAAAAATAAGCCTTCATGTCGCTGTTGTCGGGCGTGATGTACTCGGCGTTGGTCAAGCTGCGCATCAGCCACGCCCGCTCCCGCAACTGCCCGACATCGGTACTTCCCTCGGCATAGTCACGGTAATAGGGGTTGATGCTGGCCAAGGAATAGCTGACCTGCGCCTGCAGCTCGTCGAGATAGTGGCGATTGCCGGTGATCAGATAGGGAATATAGGTGAGGTCGGGCTGGTGGGCATTGTCCAACCACCAGTCGTTGGTCCAGGTATAGGCCTCGGGCAGCTGATCGTCGCCGTACTCGGCACCGACGCCACGCTCGTCGATCCACAGATTGCTGTGCTGGTCGACGCGCACGGCATCGCCGGTGGCCTCGTCGCGGAAGTGCCACGGCACGCTGCCGGCGGCATCGGCGTTGGCCAGCATGACCTTCTCGGCGCGGACGTCCTGGCTGGCCAGATAGGCGGCGCCCCAGGCCGTGGTCGGGCCGATGTCGTCGCGGCCGCCGGTTTGCGGCATGTATTTCAGCAGCAACGCCTCGCCCATGGGGTCGGTATTGCTGGCCGCCAGCTGGGTCATATAATGGTCGAGCTGGCTGCTGTTCATGCCTAGTGTCGTGTCATAGGCCAGAACCGCCCCGGACTGGATCATGTAGTCCATGTCGCGGACGACGTGCAGATCCGAGGCGTCACCTTTCCACACCTCCTTGTGCCACGTCGTGTTGCGATAGTGCTGGATGCCCTGCTCACTGTAGGCGACCGAGCCGCCGTGGCGCACGGTGACGTCATAGCTGTTGGTCGCGATCCCCGGCTTGTAGGTCCAGGCATTCTCGACCGAGACATCGGTGCGGATCGATCCATCGGCATTGAGGCGGATGTCGAAATACGCCTCGAGTTGCGAGTTGATCGCGGTGTGCACCCGCACTTCGGTGGCCTGCGCCCCCTTCAGCCAGACGTCGGCGGCACCGGTACTCAGCGCCTGCTGCAGCAACTGGGCAGCGTCGATGGTCTTGGTGCTGGTGCTGCCGTCGGCACTGTGCAGGGTGAACTGGGCCGTCAGATCATAGCCGTGACCCAGGATGTCCTGCGCCGTCAGCGCCGGGGCCGAAGTGGCGGCCCCCTTGGCCAACATGGCCTTCAATGCCGAGCCTGCGGCGAGGTCGGGGGCCTCGAAGCTGAGCACGGCGTGGCGCACCGACCCGTCGGCATGCGTGGCCTTGACATCCATCTGCACGGAGATGGTCGCCGTTCCGGTCTTCAGCACCAGGCTGTCGCCCGGCTTGACCTGACCCTTGATGAACACCTGGCCCATGGTGAGCGTGCCGGCCGCTTCCGTCGAGCCGCCGTGGTTCTCGAGAACCACGCCGACCACGTCGCTGGCGCTGGCGACGGCCGGGGCGTCCATGGCCTTCGACACACTGCCGGCGGCCTGGAGCTTGACCACGCCCAGCGAGGGGTCCCCCGGCTGCGCCGGCGCCGGCTCGGTCGGGGCCGGCTCGGTCGGCGCCGGCTCCGTGGGCGCCGGCTCGCTCGGGGTTGGCTCGCTCGGGGTTGGCTCGACCGGGGCGGCGTCGACGGTGACCGGCAGCTGCGCCGTCTTGCTGGCGGTGGCGCCGTTGGCCGCCTCGCGGCTGGTGGCGGTCACCGTCAGGGTGAAGTCGGCGTCCGAGGCGGGCGTCACCGT
>JAKFEE010000042.1:0-5024 GCA_036675815.1 Rhodospirillaceae bacterium | reverse complement strand
CCGACGCATACCGCCTTACGCCGAAACGCGCGCCTATGTGCCCAAGGTGATGTCGCTCTACGCACGCTACCTGGGCGATGCGCCGGGTATGAAGCTCACCGCCTTGCCGTGACCGCTCTGCGGCGGCGCGCTCACGCGCGCCGCCGTTCGCCTCAGGCCGGAGTGGTTTGTTCGTGCTCGATCAAGCCAGGTTGTTCACCATGATCTGGATGCTGCGCGCTTCATCCTGGGTGAAGCCGTCGCCGTCCGTGGACATCCGGCGGAACTCTTCGATGATCGGCTTGAGGTCCTTGAAGTCGCACTTGCCCGAAGTCAGGGCGTCGAGCAGCACTGCCCGCGTCTGCCGCTGAGTTTCGAACTGCTCATCGTTCGAGGTGTCTTCGACCCGGGAGCTCGTCAGGTCCATCGTTTCGCCGGACAGGAGCATCTGGAGGTCGCCGCCCTTCTTCACCTCCCCGATCAACCAGTTGATCAACTGGCGCTCGATGTCGGTGTAGTCGCCATCGGACATGAACTTGTCCTGCAACTCCTTCAATTGCAGGCGGTCACCCGCATCGGCCACACCCGCGATGCTCTTGGTCAGGTATTCGACGGTCAGCTTCTTCATGTCGGGCGCGGCCTCAGTCGTGGGGGCGCTGTTGCTCGTCGCCCAGGAAGGCTTGCCGCGGCGAACTTCTGGAATGTCGGTGCTCATGGGGTCTCCAATGAAGGTGATGGCGGAGCTCGCCGGCGCGGGGCGCTCGGATGAGCTCTCGGCAGCTACTTACTCCGGGGGTCGTTGGGTTTCAATGGTGATGCGCCTGAAAACGCACCTGCGCGGTCGCTGCCGAAACGCCACCGTTCGGGCTACGCCGCCAGCCCCAGCACTGCCCGATCCACCGTGACCGTGCCGTCGGCCGCGATCACCACCGCGCCGACCTGAATGGCCGCGGCCAGCTCGCTCTTGCCGATGCGCCCGCTGCCGTCACCGAACACGCGCATGAGGGCTTCGATGTCTTCGCCGCTGGCCTTCAGGCTGTAGCCGGCCTCGCCGAAACCGTCTCTCAGGTCGCCTTCGTCGGCGGTTTCGGCCTTGGCCCCCGCATCGACCACGCGCGAGGCGATGTTGCCGGCGTGGCTGCGTTGCTTGGTCTGCAGCACCGCCGGATCGACGGTGACGCTGCCGTCGTCGTGAATGACGAGTGCGCCGTCGGCGATGGCCTGGGCGAGTTCGTCTTCGGTGAGTGCGCCGCTGCCGCTGGCGCCGTAGGTGGCGATGAGGCGGTTGACGGCGAAGGCGTCGCTGAAGTCGCTGCCGTCCTGGCCGGCCTTGAGGTCGTAGCGCGCTTCCTCGAAGCCGGCGATGAGCTCCTTGCGGTTGGCGTAGCGGTCTGTGGTGGAGCCGGCCTGCACGACGCGCTGGGCGAGGTTGAGCTGGTCCTGGCTGGGCTCGGCCGGGGCCTGGGGCTGGGCCTGGGGCATGCCGCCCGGCAGGCTCCGGTCGTCGTCGCTGCCGCCGCCGCTGCCGGTGAGGGTCTGCAGGGCGCCGATGGCCCCGGCGTTGACGGCGGCGATGTCGCCCTGCTGGTCGAGGACGCTGTCGATGAGGTGGTCCAAAGGCTTCTTGTTGTTCTCCAGGGCCCGATCGACGAGCCGGGTGCCGGCGGCGAAGCCGAGCGCGCCGCCGAACAGGCCGCCGATGAAACCGCCGACGGCGGCACCGATGGGGCCGGCGAAGCTGCCCAGGGCCGCGCCGGTCGCCGCGCCGGCCGCGCCGACGCCCACGCCCAGGCTCACGCCACCGAGCAGCTCGGCCAGCGCCTTGCGGGTGGCCGGGGCGCTGCGGTCGCCGTTCTTGACGTCGGTATGGATGGCCTTGGCCAGGTCATAGGCCATGACTGCCAGGGCGGCGGCCTCCAGGCCCCGCCCGGTCGCGCGCAGGCCGCTCTTCACCGTGGGGTGGTCGAGCATCTGCGCGGCCAGGGCCTGCGAGCGCTGCCACAGGCTGGCTTCGGCGGCTTCGGCGATGGCGGCGCGGTTGGCCGGGCCGTGGGTGCCTACCGCCGTGCGCAGGTCGGCGTGGGCAGCCGTGCCGGCAGCGGTACCGGCTTCGGTGAGGGCGGCGTCAGCGTTGGGGTGGGTTGCGCCGGCTTCGGGAAGCGCGCCTTCTTCGAGCGCGGGGTCCGCCGAGGGTCTTGCGAACGTGCCATGGCGTCCATGGAGGTACCGGCGAAACAGATCGCCGGTATGCCCTCCCTCGATCTGAACGTTCACGGCAGCAGCACGCACGTTCCCGGTGCGAGCCCAACTCTGGACGCTCGCGGTCCACCGCTGCAAAACCTTGACCGCCTCCGCGGTGAGCGCAGATGCCGAACGGCCCACCGGCCCGCGGCTCTTCGCCTCGCCGAGTTCCGCCCCGATCTGGCCGACCAGGAGAACGGAATCCATCTCCTGGCTTTCGGTCCTGAATGCCTTCAATGCGGCCTGACGAACGGAGTTCGGGGTGTAACTCGTGTGCAGATAGCTCTTGATCAGACCCAGGTCTTTCATCAGCAAGCTATCGACCGTTGACGACTTGTGCCCGAGCCCCCTGTACTCGTCTGCCTGCGGCTGTCTCCGCGCCCAGTTCAGGAATCTGTTCCGCTCCAGCGCGGATACGTCCATGGCCCCGCGATACATCTTCGCCGCCAAGGCATCGAGCTCCGATGGTGAAAACGGGCTTTCCGATGGCAGGCCGGTTTCACGCAGAAGGGGAAGCTGAGCCGCGTTGCACAGCTCGAAAACGATGCTTTCCGCCATGGCCTCGTCGGAGGCAGACGCAACCGTGATCCTGGCTCGGCCGCCGGCGAGGCTGATCTGCGCCCCGAACGCGGTTTCGGACACCGACACCGAAATCGTTCCATGCTGCGCTATCGACCGCGCCAGCGCTTTGCGCAGCGTCGGCGAGTTGTCTGCCGCCGCGCGAATGATTCTTCGAACTGCCTCGGGAACACTTCGATCGAACCTGAGCGCATGAGAAAGCAGCGCCTCGCCGGACTGCCCGGTTCCGGCCAGGCGTTTGGCGGCATCCAGATACCTTCTCCACACGCTGGCAGGCGCATTCGGCATGGCGCTCAGGCGAGTCGCCAGCTCGTCCAGGCCTTGCTGGAGTTGCCGCGACGAACTGCCGGCCTTCAGCGTGATCGCGCGGCTTTCGGCGGTGAGCCTCACTTGCGCACCGGGCAGCGTGCCGCCCAGCCGGATCCGGGTTCGCGGCCCCTGCATCAGGGCTGCCAGTTGCGCGCGCCCGGCCTCGCTCTGCTGGGCCTGGCTGATCCACTCCATCACGGCCGCTTTCACCGGCGCCGGCAGCTTCGGGTCGAGATCGAACGCCAGGTGGGCGATGGTCTGCGGCTGCAGCAGACTGATCCATTCGGGCTGCGATCCGAGCGGATCGGAGCCGTCGCCGGCGAGCCCGCCGTCCATCATGTTGACGGTCAGCGCGAGTTGCCGTCCGCCTTCGGTGGCGAAGCCGTCCTGCACGGCGGCCAGCAGTTCGGGGTGCTGCTCCAGCAGCTCGCGCGGCATGCCGTTGACGACCGTGAACAGCAGGCGCTGCAAGGGCGTCATGGTCTCGGGGTCGTGCAACGACGGATCGCGGTCGCTCTTGCGGCTGTCTGCCTGGATTGCGGCGCGAATGCCGGTGGTGAGCCGTGCGATCTGTGCCGGCGTGGGGTTGGGCGGGAGGCCGAAGTCGCCGTAAAGATCGAGCTGCCCGGCGGGTGTTTTGGCTGCGGCGCTTGTCCTCGCGGCGGCCGACGATGCCTTCGCCGACGGGGCATCCGCGGCGTCGCCTCCGCCGGTGCTTGCCGACTGGGTGATCGACCTGCGCGCGCCATCACCCCGGCCGCCGCCGCCGCGCAAAGCCGCCTGCAGCGCTTCGAGCGACACCTTCAGCGCGGCCGGCTCGTCGGCCACGACGCGTCTGCCAACCGCCGATCCGCGGTGGACCTTGTCGATGCTTGTCATTCAGGGCCTCGCCGACCGAACGGCTGCTGTAGAGGAATGCGCCGGTCTTTCACAAGACGAAGCCGCTTGCCTACATACGCAGATCGCCGGCGGGTTCAAGGCCTGCGCCCGCCGCTGATAGAACCGAAAGGCAACGGGTGCTTGTACTGTCAGGAAAACCCGCCCAGTGCGTGGTCGGGCGCGTCCTCGGGCTCGTCTTCGGTTTCGTCCGGCTGGCCGTTGATGACCACGCCGGGACCACCGCCGCCGCCCACCAGCGGGTCGCGGATGCCGCCGCTCCCGGGCAAGGACGCGGCCTTGCGGTTGACCGCGAGGCTGCCGTCCGCGGCGATGAGCACCGCGCCCTGCGCGATGGCGCGCGCCAGCTCGGCCTTGCCGATGCGCCCGCTGCGCGCATTGCCGTAGGCCGCGATGAGCCAGTCCAGGTCGTCGTCTCCGAGGTTGCCCGCGTCGTAGCCGGCCTTGCCGAAGCCCTCCCTGACTTCGCCGCCGTCGGCGGTCTCGGCGCGCGCGCCTGAATCGATCACGCGAGAGGCGATGTTGGCCGCGCCTTCGGCTTGCACCGCCTGCAGCGCCAGGGTGTCGACGGTGACGCTGCCGTCTTCGTTCAGCTCGATCACGCCGTCTTCGATGGCCGAGGCCAGTTCCTGGGCGGTGAGTGCGCCGCTGCCGGAGACGCCGTAGGTGGCGATCACGCGGTCCATCTCCTCGTCGCCCGCCTCGATGTCGAAGCCGGCACGCTCGAAGCCGTCTCTCAGTTCCCCCTGATTGGCCCAGGCGTCGCTCTTCGATCCGAGCTTGATGATGCGTTCGGCGAGCGCCACGTCGGGGCCGCCCGGCAGGGTTTGGAGCACACCGATGGCTGCGGCGGTGCCGACTGCTTCATTGGGCGGGGCGTCTTCGTCTTCGTTGTCGGCACCTGCGCCTGCGGCTGCGGCACCGGCGCCAGCTCCGGCCGCTGCGGCTCCTGCGCCAGCACCAGCGCCTGCGCCCGCTCCTGCACCAGCGCCTGCGCCAGCACCCGGGCCCGGCCCCGG
>JAKFEE010000017.1:0-95689 GCA_036675815.1 Rhodospirillaceae bacterium | reverse complement strand
AGGCGTGACTTCTCGCCGAAGGCTGCGGCAATCGCGGGCATGGGGCTTCTCCGATCTGGGCGACGCAGAGAATCACGGCCGTGGCAAGCCGTAAACCGCGTTAACCTGAGTTCGGAGCCCTGCCGCCGGGGGTCGGCAGGTTGCGCCGCCCCGCTGGCCTGCGCTACAAGACCCGCTTCCGCCGAATCGGAGGTTCCATGGCGTCCTACCAGTACATTTTCGTGATGAAGAACGTGACGAAGGTCTACCCCGGCGGGCGCGAGATCCTCAAGGGCCTGACCCTGGCCTTCCTGCCTGGCGCCAAGATCGGCGTGCTCGGCCCCAATGGCGCCGGCAAGTCGACGTTGCTGAAGATCATGGCCGGGCTCGACCATGACATCGGCGGCGAGGCATGGTCGGCCGAGGGCGTCAAGGTCGGCTATCTGCCGCAGGAGCCGCAGCTCGATGCCACGAAGGACGTCATGGGCAACGTCCTGGAGGCGGTGGCGGGGCAAAAGGCCCTGCTCGACCGCTTCGAGGAGATCAGCGCCCGCTTCGCCGAGGAAATGTCCGACGACGAGATGAATACGCTGATCGCCGAGCAGGGCGAGGTGCAGGAGAAGATCGACGCCGGCAACCTGTGGGACCTGCAGCGCAACGTCGAGATCGCCATGGACGCCCTGCGCCTGCCGCCGGGCGACGCCGACGTGTCCAAGCTGTCGGGCGGCGAGCGCCGCCGCGTCGCGCTGTGCCGGCTGCTGCTCGCGCGCCCGGACATGCTGCTGCTCGACGAGCCGACCAACCACCTGGATGCCGAATCGGTAGCCTGGCTGGAACGATTCCTGCACGATTATCCGGGCACGGTGGTCATCGTCACCCACGACCGCTATTTCCTCGACAACGTCACCGGCTGGATCCTCGAACTCGACCGCGGCCAGGGCTTCCCCTACGAGGGCAACTACTCGTCCTGGCTCGAACAGAAGCAGAAGCGCCTGGAGCAGGAATCGCGCGAGGAATCGGCGCGCCAGCGCACCATCACCCAGGAGTTGGAGTGGATCCGCGCCAGCCCCAAGGCGCGCCAGGCCAAGAGCAAGGCCCGCATCACCGCCTTCGACACGCTGGTCGCCCAGGCCAACGAGAAGCAGATGGGCACGGCCAGCATCGTCGTGCCGCCCGGCCCGCGCCTCGGCAATCTGGTCATCGAGGCCGAGCACCTGAACAAGGGCTTCGGCGACCGCCTGCTGATCGAGGACCTGTCGTTCCGCCTGCCGCCCGGCGGCATCGTCGGCATCATCGGCCCCAACGGCGCCGGCAAGACCACGCTGTTCCGCATGATCACCGGCCAGGACCAGCCGGACGGCGGCAGCTTCCGTGTCGGCGAGACGGTCAAGCTGGGCTACGTCGACCAGTCGCGCGACGCCCTGGCCGCCGACAAGACGGTGTGGGAGGAGGTCTCCGGCGGCCTCGACGAGATCGAGCTCGGCAAGCGCAAGATGCCCAGCCGCGCCTATGTCGCCCAGTTCAACTTCCGCGGCGCCGACCAGCAGAAGAAGGTGGGTCAGCTTTCGGGCGGCGAGCGCAACCGCGTGCACTTGGCCAAGATGCTGAAGTCGGGCGCCAACGTCATCCTGCTCGACGAGCCGACCAACGACCTCGACGTCGACACCTTGCGGGCGCTGGAGGAATCGCTGGTCGATTTCCCCGGCTGCGCGGTGATCATCAGCCACGACCGCTGGTTCCTCGACCGCATCGCCACCCATATCCTGGCCTTCGAGGGCGATTCGCAGGTGGTGTGGTTCGAGGGCAACTACCAGGACTACGAGGCCGACAAGCACCGTCGCCTGGGCACCGACGCCGACCAGCCGCACCGCATCAAGTACAAGCCGCTGACGCGCTGAGCCGCGGCGGGCGCCCTCAGAATTCCAGCAGGGCGCCCGCCAGCGACAGCAGGACCACGCACACGATCAGCAGGCTGCCGCCCGCAGCGGCAAGAAAGAGAATGTTGCCAAGGCGGGACGCGCGGCGCACATCTTCCGCGGCCGGATCGCCATGCCGGCAGCCGCCGACGATGCTCAGGAAATATCGCCGGCTTCCCAGGTCGAAATCGAGGTGAAGGTCCAGGGGGTGGCGCCGCGCGGGCGCCGTTTCCTGTCCCGAGTTCGCCGGTGCCCGCGGTACGGCGCCGCCTATCGCCTCGTCCTGCTGGTTCAACATCCGCTCCGGACCCGCTCCGTCGGAACCTTAACCGCAGGTAAAGCCGCTTCCTACCTAAAAATCGTCACACGTCCATCCAAATTTGTCTCAGCGCCCCGCCGCCAGCCGATCGACCATCGGCCTCGAGCAACACTGGCAAGACCCGCGGATTCGTGCGGTTGAAATTCGCGGCGGAAGCCTTAGCCTCGCTACGTGTGGCGCGGCGATCATCGAAGGGACCCCATGGAACGGCGGATGGACTATCTCAAATCGGAGCTGGTTGACATGGTCGAGCGACTGGCGCGCGAGCGCCTCGGCGCCGAAGCCGAGAGCGTCCAGCCCCTGATCGAGCAATTCTACGCCCATCTCGCCCCCGAGGACATGCTTGGCCGCGATGTCGAGGCGCTATACGGACCGGTGGTGGCCCTGCGCGCGTTGGCGCGCCATCGCAAGGCCGGCGCGCCGAACATCAGCGTGTTCAACCCGCGACCCGATGAACACGGCTGGCACTCCGAGCACACGGTCGTCCAGATCGTCAACGACGACATGCCGTTCCTCGTCGATTCGGTGACCATGGCCCTGCAGCGCCGCGACTGCGCCATACACCTCATCGTCCATCCCATCCTGGGCGTGCTGCGCGACGCCACCGGCACCGCCGTCGAGATCAGCCCCGGTCGCGGCGAGCAAGCCCCGGCCGAGTCGTTCATGCACATCGAAATCAGCCGCCAAAGCGACAGCGAGACGCCGGACATCGCCCGCGAGCTGGCGGCGGCGCTGACGGATGTGCGTCTGGCCGTCGACGATTGGCAGCCGATGCGCGAGCGAATGGTCGACATCCTGGAGAATCTGCAGGCGCCGTCCACCGGTGCCTCCGAAGTCGATCTGGCCGAGGCGCGTGATTTTCTGCGCTGGCTGCACGACGACCATTTCACCTTCCTTGGCTATCGACGCTACGCGGTGGCGGCCCAGGCCGGGGAACAGCCCGTTCTGCGCACCGAAAGCGGCCTCGGCCTGCTTCGCCGGCACGATCTTCACATCTTCGATACTGGCCACGGCCAATTGCCGGGCGAAATCCAGCAATTCCTGCGCGAACCCAGGCTGCTGCTGATCACCAAGGCGGATCGGGTGGCGACGGTGCACCGCCCGGTGCTGATGGACAGCATCGGCATCAAGCGCTTCGACGCCGAAGGCAACCTCGTCAGCGTCGATGCCCTGATCGGGCTGTTCACCTCCTCCGCCTACACGCGAAGCCCCAGCCAGATTCCGCTGCTGCGCACCAAGGTCGCCTATTGCGTCCGCCGCGCCGGTTTCCGCTCGTCCAGCCACGATGGCAAGGCGCTGCTCAACATCCTGGAAAGCTTCCCGCGGGACGAGCTGTTCCAGATGCCGGCCGAACAGCTGTTCGATACGGCCATCGGCATCCTGCATCTGCAGGAGCGCGCCCGCGTCGCCGTCTTTCCGCGCAGGGATCCGTTCGGCCGGTTCGTGACGTGCATCGTGTACGTGCCCCGCGATCGCTATGACACGCCCTTGCGCCTGGCCGTGCAGTCGATCCTCGAACATGCCTATGCCGCCACGGTGGTCAACTATTACACCCAGGTCGGCGACGCGCCGCTGGCGCGCCTGCATTTCATTCTGCGGACCGCCGGCGAAGCCGTCGATGTCCCCGTAGCCGAGATCGAGGCCCGCATCGGCGAAGCCGCGCGGTCCTGGTCCGATCGACTGCAGGAGATCCTGGTCGACAGTCATGGCGAGGATATCGGCCTGGCGCTGTCGCGGCGTTATCAGCGCGCCTTTCCCATGTCCTATCATGAGCGCCACTCGGCCCAGACGGCGGCAATGGACATCGAGCGCGTCGAGCAGGTGCTGAGTGACCGCACACTGGGCATGAGCCTTTACCGCCCCATCGAGGGGGCCGAGCATGAAATCCGTCTCAAGCTCTATAATGCCGAACAGCCGCTGGTTCTTTCGGACGTGCTGCCGGTCCTCGAAAACATGGGCCTGCGCGTCATCAGCGAGGTGCCGCATCGGGTGCAGCCCGCGGGCGATGCCGTCTGGGTCCATGACTTGATGATGGAAACGGGCGATCGCAGCGCCATCGACATCGGGCGCATCCGCGAGCCGTTTCACGAGACCTTCCGCCGTGTGTGGCGCGGTGACGCCGAAAGCGACGGCTTCAACCGGCTGGTGCTCGACGGGCTGGATTGGCGGCAGGTCACGGCCATACGCGCCTATGCCAAGTATCTGCGCCAGACCGGCGCCACCTTCGGGCAACCCTATGTTGAAGCGGCCCTGGCCCGGAATGCGGCGGCAACCATGGCCCTGGCCCATCTGTTTGCGACGCGCTTCGATCCGAGGCTGGGCACACGCGACGAAGCCGGCGCCACGGAGGCCGTGCAGCGCGAGCTCGACAATGTGCCCAGCGCCGATGACGACCGCATCCTGCGCCGGTTGCTCAACCTGATCGACTGCACCCTGCGCACCAATTATTACCAGACCGACGCCGACGGCGCGGCGAAGCCCTACCTGTCGTTCAAGCTCGATTCGCGGCGCATCGACGAGCTGCCGCTGCCGCGGCCCATGGTCGAGATCTTCGTCTATTCCCCACGCGTCGAGGGTGTGCATCTGCGGGGCGGCAAGGTCGCCCGCGGCGGCATCCGCTGGTCGGACCGTCGCGAGGACTTCCGCACGGAAGTCCTCGGCTTGATGAAGGCGCAGACGGTGAAGAACACCGTGATCGTCCCGGTCGGCGCCAAGGGCGGATTCGTCGTCAAGCAACCGCCGGCCGACGGTGGCCGCGAAGCGCTGATCGACGAGGGTATCGCCTGCTATCGCACGTTCATGCGTGGCCTGCTCGACCTCACCGACAACCTCACGCCGGCCGGCTGTGTGGCGCCCGCCAACGTTATCCGCCGCGACGGCGACGATCCCTATCTGGTGGTGGCGGCGGACAAGGGCACCGCCACCTTCTCCGACATCGCCAACGCCATCTCGCTGGAATACGGCCATTGGCTGGGCGACGCCTTCGCCTCCGGCGGCAGCCATGGGTACGAGCACAAGGCCATGGGCATCACCGCCCGCGGCGCCTGGGTGTCGGTGGAGCGCCATTTCCGCGAACTCGGCACCGACTGCCGGCGCACGCCGTTCACCGCCGTGGGTGTCGGCGACATGTCGGGCGACGTTTTTGGCAACGGCCTGCTGCGCTCGCCGCACGCCAGGTTGGTTGCGGCGTTCAATCACAGTCACATCTTCCTCGATCCCGATCCCGATCCGGCGGCGTCCTTTGCCGAGCGTCAACGGCTGTTCGAACTGCCGCGTTCGCAGTGGTCCGATTATGACGCTACCCTGATCTCGCCCGGTGGCGGGGTGTACCGGCGCGATGCCAAACACGTCCAGGTATCGCCCGAGGTGCGGGTGCGCCTTGGCATCGAGGCGACGTCGCTGCCTCCGGCCGAACTGATCCGCGCCATCCTGAAGGCGCCGGTTGACCTATTGTTCTTCGGCGGCATCGGCACCTATGTGAAGTGTTCGGCCGAAAACAACGCGGCGGTCGGCGATCGCGCCAACGACGCCATCCGCGTCGACGGCAGCGAGCTGCGGGCGCGCATCGTCGGCGAGGGCGCCAATCTGGCCGTCACCCAGCTCGGCCGCGTCGAGTATGCGTTGACGGGCGGTCGGATCAACACCGACGCCATCGACAACTCCGCCGGCGTCGACACCTCGGATCATGAGGTCAACATCAAGATCCTGCTCGATCGCGTGGTGGCCGACGGCGACATGACGGCCAAGCAGCGCAACGAGCTGCTGGCCGAAATGACGGGTGAGGTCGCCGGCCTGGTGCTGCGCGACAACTACCTGCAGACTCAAGCGCTGTCGCTCGCCGAGGCGCAGGCGCCCGACTTGCTCGGCCAATTCGATCGGCTGATGCGCATGCTGGAGAAGGGCGAACGCTTGCATCGCAAGGTCGAGTTTCTCCCCGATGACGAATCCTTGGCCGACCGCAGTGCGGCCAAGCGCGGCCTGACCCGTCCCGAGGTGGCGGTGTTGCTGGCCTACGCCAAGATCTGGCTTTATGACCAGTTGATCGAGAGCGGTCTGCCCGACGATCCCGAACTGGCCGACAATATCGAGCGCTACTTCCCGACGCCGCTGCGCCGCCGCTTCACCGAGCAGATCGCCCGCCATCGCCTGCGCCGCGAGATCGTCGCCAGCCAGGTCACCAACAGCATGGTCAACCGCGTCGGCGCCACCTTCGTCTCGGACATCATGGAGCGCACCGGTATGCCGGCGCCGGATGTGGCTTCGGCGTACATCATCATCCGCGACACCTTCGGACTGCGCAACCTGTGGGAAGCGATCGAGGCCTTGGACAACAAGGTGCCGGCCGCCACCCAGTCTGCGATGCTGTCGGACATAAACCGGCTGGTCGACCGCGGCGTGATCTGGCTGCTCCGCCATTGCCCGCAACCGCTGGAGTTTGCCGGCGTGCGGAAGGCACTGGCCGAGCCGGTGGCGGTGTTGTCGGGGATGATACCCGAGGTCCTGCCGACGGATAGCGCTGCCGCCATAGCGGCGCGCGCCGATACGCTGATCCAGCAGGGTGTTCCCGAACCGCTGGCGCGCCAGGTGGCCTCGACGGTCATCATGGCGTCGGCCAACGACATCGGGCGTATCGCCGAAAAGGTCCACCTCGAGCTGTCGGCAGCGGCACAGTTGTACTTCGCCATCGGCGGCCGCTTTGATTTCGGCTGGCTGCGGGCCGCGGCCGAAGGGCTGACCGGGGTCGGCACCGGTGCCCACTGGCTGAAACTGGCGGTGGGCGCGCTGGTCGAGGAATTCGACGGCCTGCAGCGCGAGCTCACCTTGCGCGCCGCGGCGTGCGGCGGCACGCCGGAGCAGGCATTGGAGCGGTGGGCCGCCGGCCGTCGACCGGCGATCGAGCGCGCCGACCAGCTGCTCACCGAAGTGAAGGCGGCCGCCCGCACCGACTTGGCCATCCTCACCGTCGTCGGCCGCCAGCTGCGCAGCCTTGCCGAGGCCTGAGCCGGTCAGCGGCCGGTCAGGGTCCTGACCAGGCCGTTCCACAGCCCCTCCAGGCCACCGGCGTCGTATTGCGGCTGCCCTGGATAAGCGGACGCCGGGCCGGAGGGGCGCCCCAACGGAGGAGCCGCGACATAGGTCGAGGCACCCTGCAACGGACGCGCCGGCAGCCCCTGGTGGGCGGCGATCATGATGCGCCGCCACAGTTGTGCCGGCAGGCCGCCGCCGGTGACCCGTTTCATCGGCTGGCCATCGTCGTTGCCCAGCCACACGCCGCCGACATAATCGGCGGTGTAGCCGACGAACCACGCATCCTTGTAGTCCTGCGTGGTTCCGGTCTTGCCGGCGGCAGGGCGGCCGATGTCGGCGGCGCGGCCGGTGCCGTAGTCGACCACGGCGCTCAGCAGCTCGTGCATTCCGGCCATGACCGGGGGGGCGATGAGACGGCCGGGGCCGCCGCCATGACGGCGGTAGACGACGCGGCCCTCGCCGTCGTGGATGCTGCGGATGCCATGGGTCCAGCTGCCCTCGCCGCCAGCGGCGAAGGTGGCATAGGCCGATGTCAGTTCGAGCAGCGAGACCTCCCCCGTGCCCAGCGCCAGCGAGGCGTCATCGGGCAAGGGCGAGGTGATGCCGAGGCGTTTGGCAGCCTTAAGCACCCTGTGGCGGCCGACGTCCTCGGAGAGTCGCACCGCCACGGTATTGATGGAGCGTGCGACCGCGTCGCGCAGCGGCACCGGGCCGAGGTACTTGTCGTCGAAATTGCCGGGACGCCACTTGCCGATCCTCAAGGGTCTGTCGTCGACGATGGCGTAGGGGCTGATCCCCGCCTCGAGGGCGGCAAGATAGACGAATGGCTTGAAGGCCGACCCGGGCTGGCGCAACGCCTGTGTAGCCCGGTTGAACTGGCTCTCGGAATAGGAACGCCCGCCCACCATGGCGCGCACCGCCCCGTCCGGGGACAGCACCACCACCGCGCCCTGGCCGACGTTGGATTTGGAGCCGGCAGCGGCCAGGGTCGTTTCCAGTTCGCGTTCGACGATGCGTTGCAGGCGCATGTCCAGGGTCGTTTCGACCACCATGTCGCCGACGCTGGCGCCGATCGCCTCTTCGGCCTGGCCGTAGAGCCAGTCGGCGAAATAACGGTCGCCGGGCGAGAAGCGCTGCAGCTGCCCCATGCCGGTCCGGGCGGCCGCCTGCGCTTGCTGATCGGTGATGAAATCGGCGGCGACCATGTTGGACAGGACGATGGCAGTGCGCTGTCGGGACAGGTCCGGATCGTTGAGGGGGTTGTAGCGGCTCGGCGCCTTGAGCAGGCCGGCGATCAGCGCCGCCTGATACAGCGACACCTGCGCGGCCGGGCGGTCGAAATAGCGGCGGGCCGCGGCGTCGACGCCATAGGCGCCGGCGCCCAGATAGACGCGGTTGAGGTAAAGGGTGAGGATCTGGTCCTTGGTGAACCGCCGCTCCAGCCACAGGGCCATCAGCAGTTCCTGAACCTTGCGCTTCAGGCTGCGTTCCGGCGTCAGGAACAGGTTTTTGGCAAGCTGTTGGGTAATCGTCGAACCGCCTTGGACGATGCGCCCGGCCCTCAGATTGGTGATGGCGGCGCGGGCCAGGCCGATCGGGTCGATGCCGAAATGGCTATAGAAGCGGCGGTCTTCCGTGGCCAAGACGGCCTGCGGGACAAAACGCGGCAGCTCCGACAGGCTGACGAGACTGCCATAGATGTCGCCGTAGACGGCGAAAGCCTCGCCATCGGCCGAAACGAAGGTCAAGCTTGGCCGCCGCAGCGCCTGGGTCGCTTCCTCGATGTCGGGCAGGTCGGTCGCATAGTAGGCCAGGATGCCGGCGATGCTGATGGCGACCCAGACCAGCAGCGTCAGCGCCCAAACGGCCAGGCGCGCCAACAGCGACCGCCTCGGCTTTTTCGTGGTCTTCCTGCTCTTCCGGGGCTGCCGGGGTTGCCGGCGTTTCGGCGGCTGTGTCGACCCCGTGGGGCGAGGGCGGTCGTCTGGGTCGACGCGGATATCGACGCCAGTGGCAGAGGGACGTTTGGTCCGGCGACTGGAACTCATGGCCAGGCTTGTATCACGTCTGCGCCGAATCATGGAACGTAGCCATGGAATGGCCTTGCCGCTAAGATGCCTCGCCCTTTCGAAAGGGGTAGGACGAGGGATAGGGGATGGACGAGCTCGTTGTCATGCTGCCGCCGGATCTGCGCACGCGTCTGCGGGTGATCGCCGAGCGCACCGGGCGCTCGGTCGAGCAGTGCCTGGAGCATGCGGTGTTCGAGTTTGTCGAGCACTGGGAGGCGCATCTGCGCGATATCGATCTGTTCGAACGCGAAGGGGGCGACCGGCCGATGATCGCGGCGCCGACCGATTGATTTACTGCTCCCGGCGGCCGTGAAGGGGGCTCCAGGTGGCGGATTACTAGCGGCAACGGGCGGCCCCGGCATGGGCCGCCCGTCTCATCGCTGTCGACGCCCGGGGAAGAGGCGCCTGGGAGATGCGCACCGAGGGATGAGGCGCGCGATGGGATTCCGACATCCCACGGACGCCACTATGCCGGCCGCGACCTGTCGATCCGGTTACGCAGACATGAAACTCCGTTAATCCTCTGCTCCACGCCCTTGCCGCCCGCGGCCTACACGCCCTTTTTCCAGTTGCCAGCTGCCCCGGCCGCTGAAACCATGCGCATGTCGTTTCCCTTCACTCGACCCGACGAGGAAAGGAAGGAACATGCCTGGGAAAGCAGCATCGGGGCCGCGAACCGCCGCCATCGTGGGCCCGTTCGCCAGCGGCAAGACGAGCCTGCTGGAAAGTATCCTGATCGCCACCGAAGCCATCCATCGCCAGGGGACGATCAAGGACGGCAATACCGTCGGCGATACCTCCCCGGAAGCGCGGGCGCACCAGATGAGCGTCGAGCTGAACGTGGCCACGGCCACCTATCTCGGCGACCAGTGGACCCTCATCGACTGCCCGGGATCGGTGGAATTTCTCCAGGAGTCGTTCAACGCGCTGATGGTGGTCGACGCGGCCGTCGTCGTCTGCGAGGCCGATCCCGGCCGAGCGATCATGGCGTCGTCGACCCTCAAATTCCTCGACGACCACAAGATTCCCCACCTTCTGTTCATCAACAAGGTCGACAGTCACCAGGTGTCCCTGCGCGAGACACTCGAGGCTTTGCAGGCGGTATCGGAGCGGCCCCTGGTTCTGCGCGAGTTGCCCATCCGCGATGGTGAGGCGATCACCGGCTATGTCGATCTTGTCAGCGAGCGCGCCTACAAGTACCGGCCCGGGCAGGCTTCCGATCTCATCAAGATTCCCGACGCGTTGAAGGCCGACGAACAGATGGCCCGGCAGGAAATGCTCGAAAATCTGGCCGATTTCGACGACCACCTGATGGAAGAGCTGCTGGAGGACGTCGTCCCGCCGACCGACGAGATTTACCAGAACCTGCGGAAGGACCTGGCCGAGGATTTCGTCGTGCCGGTGCTCTTCGGATCGGCCGAAAAGCGCGAGGGTATCGAACGACTGCTCAAGGCGCTGCGTCACGACTGCCCCGAGCCGCGGCAGACGGCGACCCGCCTGGGCATCGCCGGCGAGGGCGGCGCCTGCGCCCGCGTGTTCAAGACGGTACATGCACCGCATACCGGCAAGCTGTCCTTCGCTCGTATCTGGCGTGGTGAATTCACCGACGGCCAGCAGCTCGACAGCCAGCGCATCTCGGGCCTGTATGCGATGCCGGCCGGGCAGCTGACCAAGGCGGCCAAGGCCGGCGCCGGCGAGGTGGCGGCGTTCGGCAAGCTGGATCTGACCAAGACCGGCGACCTCTTGGGGGCCGGCGATGGTGGCGCGCCATGGCCGGCGCCGCTGCCGCCGTTGTTTGCCCTGGCCATCCGTGCCGAGAAGAAGGGCGACGATGTGAAGCTGTCCGGCTCGTTGGCCAAGCTCGGGGATGAAGACCCTTCCATCACCTTCGAGCACAATCCCGAACTCGGCGGCTTGGTGATGTGGGGCCAAGGCGACATCCATCTGGCCGTTGCCGCCGAGCGCCTGCGGAACCGCTTCGGCCTGCAGGTGGCGGCGCATCGGCCGCAAGTGCCCTACCGCGAAACCATCCGCAAAGGCATCGAGCAGCAGGGGCGCCATAAGAAGCAGTCGGGCGGCCACGGCCAATTCGGCGACGTCAAACTCGAGATCAAACCGCTGCCGCGCGGCTCGGGCTTCCTGTTCGAGGACCGCATCGTCGGTGGCGTGGTCCCCCGACAGTACATCCCGGCCGTCGAGGAAGGTGTTCGCGACTGGATGAACCAGGGGCCGCTGGGCTTTCCGGTGGTCGACTTCCAGGTGGCCCTGACCTTCGGGTCGTTCCACTCGGTCGACAGTTCCGACATGGCGTTCAAGACGGCGGCGCGCATGGCCATGAGCGAGGGCATGCCGAAGTGCGACCCGGTGCTGCTCGAGCCGATCCTGCTGGTCGAGATCGCGGTTCCCAGCGAGTACACGCCCAAGGCGCAGCGCGTCATCACCGGGCGGCGCGGCCAGATCCTCGGCTACGACGTCAAGCCGGACTGGAAAGGCTGGGACCAGGTGAACGCCTATCTGCCCCAGGCGGAAATGCACGACCTGATCATCGAGCTGCGCTCGCTGACCATGGGCGTCGGCACATTCAGCTGGAAATTCGACCACCTGCAGGAACTGGCGGGGCGTCTGGCCGACAAGGTGATCGAGGAGCGCAAGGCGGCACTGGCAGGCTGAGGGCGACGGCGCTTTTGGTTCGCGCTATTACCCCGCCCGGCGGTGGTGGCGCCACCTGCCCCAACCCCCATATCCCTGGCGATATCAGCGCGAGAGGGGTTATGGCCAGCGAACATCTGCATGCGCCGCGCGAGCGGCTGCAGCCCAAGACCATCCTGATGCATCAGGCGATCGTGTCGCTGATGGAGGAGCTGGAGGCCATCGACTGGTACCAGCAGCGGGCCGACGATTGCGACGATCCGGCGCTCAAGGAGGTGTTGTTGCACAACATGCGTGAGGAGGTCGAGCACGCCGCCATGGTGATGGAGTGGCTGCGCCGCAACGGCGAGGACTTCGACCACCAGATGCGCACCTATCTCTTCAGCGGCGGGCCGATCACCGAGATCGAGGAGGCTGAGAGCGGCCAGTCCTCCGATCCCGCCAAGGTGCCGGAAGGGCACCGGGAAGGGGCGCCGGCCGCAGGTGGCAGGGGCGGCGGACGCTTCAGCATCGGCGCGATGAAGAAGGAGTGAGGCCGCCATGGACATCCTCAACCGCACACTCGCCCCCTTCGGCGGCGACATCTGGGACGAGATCGAGGAAGCGGCGGTGGCGGCGGCGCGCGACATGCTGACGGCGCGCCGCTTCCTCGACGTCGAGGGGCCGTTCGGCCTGGGCCTGACCGCCATCGAGATCGGCAATGACGACTTCTGCCGCCAGGTCGAGGCCGAGGAGGCCGGCCAGATCCTCGGCCGCGCCATCTCGGTGCCGATGATCCGCAAGTCGTTCCGCCTCAGCCTGCGCCGCCTGGCGGGGCACCTGGATAACCACCAGCCGCTCGATCTCACCCCGGCCCAGGTCGCCGCCGAGGCGGTGGCGCGGCGTGAGGAGGAACTGATCTATCACGGCCAGCCCGATTTCGGCCTGCCCGGCCTGTTCACCGCCACGGGGCGCTGCGAGCGCGAGGGCGGCGACTGGAGCGGCGTCGACGCGGTGCTGTACGACGTCCTGGGCGCCGTCACGGCGCTGGATGATGCCGGCTACCGCGGCCCCTACGCCCTGGTGCTGGAGCCCAGGCTCTACAACGGGTTGTTCCGGCGCTATCCCGATTCCGACCTGCTGCAGGTCGAGCATCTGTCGCGCCTATGCACGCGCGGCATCTTCAAGGCGGCGGTCAAGGGCGGCGCCGTGGTCGACTCGCGCGCCGGGCGCATCATCGTTGGCCAAGACCTGGCCGCCGGCTTCTCGGCGCATGACGGAGTCCACTGTCAGCTCTTCCTGTTCGAAAGCCTGGTTCTCAAGCTCGACGACCCCAAGGCGGTGTGCACCATCAGCCCGGCGGAGGTGCTGAAGGCCTGAGTCCAGCCCTGCAGAGGAAGGGCCATGGCACAACGGATGGCAGGGTGGCCCGAGGAATCGAAAGCGGCGCAACTGGTTGTCGACCGTGACTCGCGGCGCAGCCGCCGCTATCCTCCGCGCCATGTCCGAACTGATGCCGAAATCCGCCTTGGTGACCGGTGCCGGCCGGCGCATCGGCCGCGCCATCGCGCTGGATCTGGCGCAGCACGGCTGGGCGGTGGTCGTGCATTACAACACCGGGGCAGCCGAGGCCGAGGAGGTGGCGGAGATCATCCGCGCCGGCGGCGGCCGCGCCGAGGCGCTGGGTGCCGACCTGCGCGACGAGGCTCAGGTCGAGGCGCTGATGCCGCGTGCGGTGGCGGCGCTGGGGCCGCTGGGGCTTCTGGTCAACAATGCCTCGCCGTTCGAGCACGACACCGCGTTGTCGGCGACGCGCGCATCCTGGGACCTGCACATGGAGGTCAACCTGCGCGCGCCCTTCGTGCTGACGCAGGCCTTCGCCCGCCAGTTGCCGGCGGCGGCGCGCGGCTGCATCGTCAACATGCTCGACCAGCGCGTCTGGAACCTGACGCCCTATTTCGTTTCCTACACCGTCAGCAAGTCGGCGCTGTGGACGCTGACGCGCACCATGGCGATGGCCCTGGCGCCGCGCATCCGCGTCAACGGCATTGGCCCCGGCCCCACCTTGCCCAGCGCCCGCCAGACGGAAGAGCAGTTCGACCGCCAGTGCCGCATGATGCCGCTCGGCCACGGCACCAGCCCGCAGGAAATTTGCGCCGCGGTGCGTTTCATCCTTGCGGCCCCGGCGATGACGGGACAAATGATAGCCCTCGATGGCGGCCAGCATCTGGGCTGGGCCGTATCGGCACCGCCCTCCGAGGAATGAGCATGTCCCAGGCGACCGTCGTCCACCCATTGCGCATTGCCGATGCCGGCACCGCGATCCGCCACGTCTTCGTTCGCGATCTCACGCTGTCTTGCGCCATCGGCGTGCACTCCCACGAGAAAGACGAGCCGCAGCGGGTGCGCATCAATCTCGACTTGGCGGTGCGCGAGGGCAGCGACATCGCCGATGACCTCGCCAAGGTGGTCTGTTACGAGGGCATCGTCTCCGGCATCCGCCATCTGGTCACGATGGGCCATGTCAACTTGGTGGAGACGCTGGCCGAACGCATTGCCGAGATGTGTCTGTCCGACGAGCGCGTGCGGATCGCCCGCGTGCGCATCGAGAAGCTGGACGTGTTTCCCGACGCCACCAGCGTCGGTGTCGAGATCGAGCGGTTCAGCAGCCATCGCTGATATTCCGCCCGGTTCGGCCCGCGCCGCGCCCCAAGTCACCTATACAATCAGGGTAGCCAGCCCCGTCTGGCAGCGGTGAGTTTTGCACAGGCGTGCCGCGGTGGCTGAACGGCGCGTCAGAGTCAAGATGGAATCGCGTGCCTCAGGATGGTCACAGCGGCATTATCGGCTAACTATTTGATTTCGCAGCACTTTCGTTTCAGGTGCATCTTTTTTAGGCAGCGCGGTAAATCCTTGGTAATCTGCGGTAGTGATCGAGATGTCCGCTGCTTACCAACACACTTATCCACAGAAACCGTGGATATCGTTCTACCTCCTTCGAGGCAGGCGCTACCTTTGAGCAATACCAAAGTTCGATGAGCGACACCGTCCTGCTAGCCGGTCTTGGCGTCATCGAGGCGCAGTTGAAGACCATGCCGTCGAGCCCCGGCGTGTACCGCATGCTCAACGCCCGCGGCGACGCGCTGTATGTCGGCAAGGCCAGGAACCTCAAGAAGCGCGTGGTCGCCTACACCCGGCTCGATCGCCTGCCCGGCCGCTTGCAACGCATGGTGCTTGAGACCGCGGCGATGGAGGTCATCTCGACCCACACCGAGGTCGAGGCGCTGTTGCTCGAGGCCAACCTCATCAAGCGGCTGGCGCCGCGCTACAACATCCTGCTGCGTGACGACAAATCGTTCCCGCACATTCTGGTGACCGCCGATCACGACTGGCCGCAGATCGTCAAGCACCGCGGCGCCCACAGCCGCAAGGGCGACTATTTCGGCCCCTTCGCCTCGGCCGGCGCCGTCAATCAGACCTTATCGCAGCTGGAGCGCGCCTTCCTGCTGCGTTCCTGTACCGATGCGGTGTTTTCGAATCGCAGCCGACCGTGTCTGCTGCATCAGATCAAGCGCTGCTGCGCCCCCTGCGTCGGGCGCATCGACCATGACGAATACATGGGGCTGGTCGCCCAGGCCAAGGCGTTCCTGTCGGGGCGCAGCCAGGACATCCAGCAGGACCTGTCGCGGCAGATGGAAGCGGCGGCCGAGGTGATGGACTACGAGCGCGCCGCCCTGTTCCGCGATCGTATCCGCGCTCTGGCCCAGGTGCAGGCGCGCCAGGACATCAATCTGCCGAAGCTCGACGAGGCCGATATCGTCGCCTTGCATCAGGCGGGCGGGCAGTCCTGCATCCAGGTGTTCTTCTTCCGCTCGGGCTGCAATTACGGCAATCGCGCCTATTTCCCGGCGCACGCGCAGAACGAGGAGCCGGCCGAGGTGCTCGAGGCGTTCCTCGGCCAGTTCTACGACGACAAGGTGCCGCCGCGCCTCATCCTGCTGTCGCACGAATTCCCCGAGCAGGGGCTGATGGCCGAAGCCCTGGCAATTCGTGCCGGGCGCAAGGTCGAACTGGTGGCACCCAAACGCGGCGATCGGCGCAAGCTGGTCGAGCATGCCCTGCACAACGCCCGCGAGGCGCTGGGGCGCCGGCTGGCGGAAAGCGCGTCGCAGCGCCGATTGCTGCAGGGGCTGGCGCAGGTTTTGTCCCTCGAAGCGCCCCCCGATCGCATCGAGGTCTACGACAACAGCCACATCTCGGGCACCAATGCCGTCGGCGGGATGATCGTCGCCGGCCCGGAAGGCCTGATGAAACGCGAATACCGCAAGTTCAATATCCGCGGCACAGACCTGACGCCGGGAGACGATTACGGGATGATGCGCGAAGTGCTGACCCGCCGCTTCCGCCGTGCCCAGAAGGATGATCCCGATCGCGAGCGCGGCCTGTGGCCCGACCTGGTGTTGATCGACGGCGGCACCGGGCAGTTGAATGTCGCGCTCGAGGTGCTGGCCGACCTCGGCGTCGACGACGTGACCCTGGCGGCGATCTCCAAGGGCCCGGACCGAAACGCCGGGCGCGAGCGTTTTCACCTGCCCGACCGTGCGCCATTTTCCTTGGAGCCCAAGGATCCGGTCCTATATTTCCTGCAGAGGCTGCGCGATGAGGCGCACCGTTTTGCCATCGGCTCGCACCGCATCCGCCGCACCAAGGGGGTGGGGCAGTCGTTGTTGGACGATATTGCCGGAATCGGCAGCCGCCGGAAGAAGGCCCTGTTGCACCATTTCGGCTCGGCGCGCGACGTTGCCCAGGCCGGTTTGGCCGATTTGGAGGCCGTGGAAGGAATCAGCCGCACCATGGCCAAAAAAATCTATGACCACTTTCACCCGGGCGGATAAGATCGCGGCTGATTCCCGACTCGGAGCGAGGCCCGCGCAAGTCCCATGGTGACAAGCCTGCCCAATCTTCTCACCATCTCGCGCATCGTCGCCATTCCGTTGGTGATCGCCTGCTTCTACATCGACGGCTCCGCGCCGCGCTGGGTCGCGTGTGGCCTATTCGCCGCCGCCGCCATCACCGACTGGTTCGATGGCTATCTCGCGCGCAGTTGGGGCCAGGTGTCCAATCTCGGCCGTTTTCTCGATCCGATCGCCGACAAGCTGTTGGTCGCCGCGGTGCTGTTGATGCTGGCCGCCTTCGATCGGATCAGCGATCCGACCGTGGTGCCGGCCGCCGTCATTCTCATGCGTGAGATCCTGGTGTCGGGCCTGCGCGAATTCCTGGCCGAACTGCGTATCAGCGTGCCGGTCACGCGGCTGGCCAAATGGAAGACGGGCGTGCAGATGGTGGCGATTCCGCTGCTGATCGTCGGCGATGCGGCACCATATGGAATCCCCTCCGCCCTGCTGGGTGAGATCAGCCTGTGGCTGGCCGCCGCCCTCACCCTGATCACCGGCTACGACTACCTGCAGGCCGGCATCCGCCACATCGCCGGGCATCCGGCACCGCCCAAACCGCCGCCGGGGGCAAGCACTGCCCGTCGGGCGGGCTGAGGGGAAGACGATGCGCATCTTCGGTGTCGCCGGCTATTCGGGCAGCGGCAAGACGACGCTGCTGGTCAAGCTGTTGCCGCTGATGATCGCGCGGGGCTTGCGCGTGTCGACGGTCAAGCAGGCGCACGAGGCCTTCGACATCGACAAGCCCGGCAAAGATTCCTACGAGCATCGCGCCGCCGGCGCCGGCGAGGTCATGGTCATCTCGGCCCGGCGCTGGGCATTGATGCATGAATACGGCGATGCCGCCGAATACACCATGGAGCAATTGCTGGCGCGGTTGGCGCCGGTGGATCTGGTCCTGGTCGAGGGCTTTCGCGGCTGGCCGCACCCGCGCATCGAAGTTCACCGACCGGCGCTCGGCCGGCCGTTGCTGTGCTCCGACGATCCCAAGGTGGTTGCGGTGGCGTGCGACCAGCCCCTGGCCGATCTGCCGGTGCCGCACCTGGATCTCGACAACGCCGCGGCGGTCGCGGATTTCGTCCTCGACTATCTGGGAGTGCCTGCCCGATGACCTGGCTGAAGGACGACCGCTTCGATATCGGCGACCGGCTGATGCCCATGGACGAGGCGTTGGCCCTGGTCGAGGGGCGCGTGTCCCCACTGGCCCGTACCGAGCGGGTGCGCCTGGGCACCGCCGCCGGCCGCGTCCTGGCGCGCGATGTCATCTCGTCGGTCAGCGTGCCGCCGCACGACAATTCGGCGGTCGACGGTTTCGCCGTGTCGTTTGACGACATCACCCTCGGCGGCGAGACGCGCTTGCCGGTCACCGGCCGCATCGCCGCCGGCCAGGCCTCCGATCGGCCGGTTCGGCGCGGCGAGGCCGTGCGCATCTTTACCGGTGCGCCCATGCCGGCCGGCGCCGACACCGTGGTGATGCAGGAAGATTGCCGGATCGACGGCGATACCGTCGTCGTATCGGCGCGCAAGCTGAAGCGGGGCGACAACTACCGCCACACCGGCGAGGACGTCAGGGCCGGCGATGTCGTCATCCGTGCCGGCACACGCCTGCGCCCGCAGGAGGTCGGCATCGCGGCGGCCACCGGCCACGCCGAAATCGAGGTGCACGCGCCCCTGCGCGTGGCGGTATTCTCGACCGGCGACGAGGTGCGTGACCCGCCGACGCCCTTGGCGCTTGGGCAGATTTACGACATCAACCGCTACACCCTGGCCTCGCTGCTGGGCGGTTTCGGCTGCCACGTCACCGATCTCGGCATCCTCCCCGACGACCTCGCCACCATCCGTGGGCGCTTGGCCGAAGCGGCGGCCGACCATGACCTGCTGATCACCTCGGGCGGCGTGTCCATGGGTGAGGAGGACCATGTGAAGGCGGCGGTGCAGGGGCAAGGGGCGCTGCACTTCTGGCGTCTGGCCATCAAGCCCGGCCGGCCGATCGCGCTGGGCCAGGTCGGCGAGGTCCCGTTCATCGGCCTGCCTGGCAACCCGGTGGCGTCGATGGTGACCTTCTTCCTGTTCGCTCGGCCGGTGGTGTTGCGCCTGATGGGTTGCCTGCGCACGGCGGCGCCACGCTTCCCGGTGCCCGCGGCTTTCTCCTACACCAAGAAGGCCGGGCGCCGCGAATTCCTGCGCGCCCGCCTGGTCGATGGCGCGCAAGGCCTGACCGTCGAGCGTTTTGCCGCCGAAGGCTCGGGCATCCTGTCGTCGATGACCGCGTCCGACGGGCTGATCGACCTGGCCGAGGATGTCACGACGATTGCCCCGGGCGATCTCGTGCCTTATCTGCCGTTCGCCGAGGTAATGCGATGAAGATCCTGTATTTTGCCTGGTTGCGCGCCAAGATCGGCGCCGGCGAGGAGGACCTTGCGCCGCCGGCCGAAGTGGCGACCGTGGCCGCCCTCGTCGAGTGGCTCAAGCGTCGCAGCGACGGGCATGCCGCCGCCTTCGCCGATATGTCGATCGTACGCGTGGCCGTGAACCAGGATTACGTGCCCCTTGACCATCCGGTGAAGTTGGGCGACGAGGTGGCCTTTTTCCCGCCGGTGACGGGAGGGTGAGATGATCCGCGTCCAACGCGAGGACTTCGATGTCGGTGTCGAGATGGCCAAGCTGACGCAGGGCAATGGCAAGATCGGCGGGGTCTGCTGCTTCGTCGGCTTGGTCCGCGATTATCTCGGCCACGACGGCACCGGCGCGGCGGTCCGCGCAATGACCCTCGAACATTATCCCGGCATGACCGAGCAGAAGCTGGCGGCGATCGAAGCCGAGGCGCGCCGCCGCTGGCCGCTCGAAGACAGTCTGGTGATCCACCGCTATGGCCGGTTGGGGCCTGGGGAACGCATCGTCCTGGTGGCCACGGCCTCGGCGCATCGCGAGGCGGCGTTCGAAGCCTGCCATTTCCTCATCGACTGGTTGAAAACCAAGGCGCCGTTCTGGAAGCTCGAGGAAACGCCGGACGGCGGGCAATGGGTCGACGCCCGTGACACCGACGACCAGGCCGCCGCGCGTTGGGACCTGCCGGGTAGGCAATGAACGTATCAGCCTCCAGCTTCGATTTTTCCCGGCGCGCCGAGCTTGCCGACGACGGGGGCCGTCCGATCGACGCCATCCTGGTGACTACCGAGGATGTTGCCGCCGCCGTGGCTGAAGCCCATGCCCGCGGTTACGCCGTGATTCCGGCCGGCGGCCTGACCAGCGCCATCAACTCGTTCGATTACGATCGGACACGGCTGCTGCAACGCTTCACCGACGTCGTGGCGATCCGCGCCAAGGGTGCCCTGACGCCCGAGGTCGTCCCCGCGGATACGCCGCTCGAGGGCCTGCGGGCGCATCAGATCGCCCTCGATGCCGAACGCGGCTGCGTGGCGGTGGGGGCGGGGCTGACCTACGACCAGGTCAACATGGTGCTGGCCCATGTGCTGGGGGAGACGGCACGCGTGCTGGTCGACCTCACCAGTTCCGGCTCGGCCTCGATCGGTGGCGTCGTCGCCACCGGCGGCATGGGGCCGCTGCGCAGCCGACCGTCCAGCTACCTGCAGGCGATCTGCCTGGCCGACGGCGCCGGTACCCGCGTCATTTCCGGTGAGGCCATCCTCGATCACGAGGGGATGCAGGGCTGGACCGGCTTGATCACCGCGGTACGCATGCGCTGGTTCGAGGTGCCGCCGCAGGAATTCGGCCTGGTGCTGCCGGTACAGGGCTCCGACGTCGACGCCGTGGCCGACCTGCTGTCTTATCTGCATCCGTGGACGCAGGTGGAAATCCCGCGTGACGGCAACGTGCTGACCGCGGCCAGCGGCAGCACCGTCGTCAACGGGGTCGAGCTCATCAGCCGCAGCTCGCTGGAGCAATTCGTCGCCCACGCCGCCGACCCGGCGCGCAGCAAGGCGGAAGGCCTGCTACAGGCCTGCGACTATGCCAACGCCGACATGCTGGCCTGCATCACCGGCTGGTCGGAAATGCCGGTGGACGAGGTGTTGTTTTCCCTGATGGACGAGGCCACCGAGACCATCGGCGGCGTCGGCATCGAGTACGGCATCGGCTTCTCCTCGGGAAGCGAGATGGAGATCTTCCGCGCCATCCGCGAGGGCGCCCCCGATATGGCGCGTACCCAGGCCCGTGTCATCCAGCCGGGGCGGTTGCGCCCGTGGACGACGTCGACCGACGTCAACGTGCAGGTTCCGCGCGATACGGCGGCGATCGGCGCGGTGCTGCGCGCCTATGCCGACTACCGGGCCGCCGTGGCGGCGCTGGCCGAGCGCTTCGCCGGTCGGGTCGAGGTGGTGCTGTCGGCCTATGGCCACCTCAGCCCGCAGGGCATCGATCCCCACCACCGCGTGACCCTGATCGCCGACCACGGCCAGGAAGAGGCGCTGGGCGAAGCGCGCAGGGCGGTTGCCGAGCTCAAGAAGCAGCTCATTCGTGACCTCGCCGGCGCCGCCAACGAGCACGGCGGCCTGATCACCGGCGGCGAGAAGGGCATGCCCAGCGTCCTCGACATCGCGCGGGCCGTCGGTGACAATGCCCTGCCGCCCAATCTCAAGGAACGGCTGACGCGGGCCCGTAAGGTCCTGGCGGCGGCGCCGCCGGCCTTCAGCTTCCGCGCCCCGGTCGAATTGCTGGCCTAGCTGGGCCACTCGGAGCCACTGGCACGGACTCGGATGGGCAGGGGGCTTCGCCATGAGATGCCGCCTCCCGCCGAAGGAGTCATTTCATGCGCCCGCCCGTGGGGCACAATGGCGCAAGGCAGAATACGGCGCCGTTCGGGGTGCGCCAGGAGAGGGAAGCGGCCGATGCGCCCAGTCTTCTTCGCGTCGACGGTCATCGCGGCCCTGGTTGCCGTCGCGCCGGCGTCGGCGCAGGATCGCATCAGGGCCGAGCACGGCGCCGTTGCGGTGGAGACCTTCGCCGACGGTCTCGAACATCCGTGGGGCATGGCATTCCTGCCCGATGGACGCCTGCTGGTCACGGAACGGCCGGGACGGCTGCGTCTGGTGGCGAAGGACGGCACCCTGTCCGCCCCCCTCGCCGGCGTGCCCGCGGTGCACGCGCGGGACCAGGGCGGCCTGCTCGATGTCGCCCTCGACCCGCACTTCGCCGATAACCGGCTGGTGTATCTGAGCTTCGCCGAGCCCGGCGATGGCGGCGCCGGGACCGCCGTGGCGCGCGGCCGGCTTGGCGCGAAAGGCCTGGAGGGCACCGCGGTCGTCTTCCGCCAGCAGCCCAAGGTATCGGGCAGCAAGCATTTCGGCGGCCGCATCGTGTTCGCCCCCGATGGCGCCCTGTTCGTGACCATGGGCGATCGCGACAAGTTCGATCCAGCCCAGGATGTCTCGAATCACATCGGCACCGTCGCGCGCATCAACCCGGACGGCTCGGCGCCGCCGGACAACCCCTTCGTCGGCCGCGCGCCGGCGAGGCCGGAGATCTGGTCCTTCGGCCACCGCAACGTTCAGGCGGCGGCAATCCACCCGCAAACCCGCCAGCTGTGGATCGGCGAGATGGGGCCGCGTGGGGGCGACGAGCTCAACCTGCCCGAGGCCGGGCGCAATTACGGCTGGCCCTTGGTCAGTTGGGGCAATCACTACGACGGCGAGGACATCCCCGATCCGCCGACGCGGCCCGACCTGGCGCCATCGATCTATCAATGGACGCCGGTCATTTCGCCCTCGGGCATGGTCTTCTACGACGGGGATGCCTTTCCCGCTTGGCGCGGCAACGTCTTGATCGGCAGCCTGACCCGGGGCGCCCTGATGCGCCTTACCGTCGACGGCGCCCGGGTGAGGGGGGAGGAACAACTCGACATGGACGCGCGCATCCGCGACGTGGAGCAAGGCCCAGGCGGTGCCGTCTACCTGCTGACCGACGAGGAGGATGGCGCCATACTGCGGCTCACGCCTGCGCGCTAAATTAGAGAGTCGGAAAAGCAAAAGCCGGGGCGAGCCCCGGCCAAAAAAATACCGTGCGTGGCGGGTTCAGGCCGAGGTGGTTGCCGGCGTCTTGCCGGTTTCCTTGTCGTAGTCGGCCATCAGCATCGCGCACACCCTGCCGGGGGTGAACCGGTAGGGGCCGATCTCGCCGACCGGGGTGACCTCGGCGGCGGTACCGGTGAGGAACACCTCCTGCGCCTTGGCCAACTCGTCGGGCATGATCGCCCGTTCGACCACTTTCAGGCCGCGGCGCTTGGCCAGGTCGATGACGGTGCGCCGGGTGATGCCGTTGAGGAAGCAGTCCGGCGTCGGCGTGTGCAATTCGCCGTCGATCACCAGGAAAATGTTGGCGCCGGTCGATTCGGCGACCTGGCCGCGCCAGTCGAGCATCAGCGCATCGTCATAGCCTTCGTTCTCGGCCTGATGCTTGGAGATGGTGCAGATCATGTACAGGCCGGCGGCCTTGGAGATGGTGGGCGCCGTCTCCGGGTGCGGCCGCTTCCATTCCGAGAACTTGAGACGGATCCCCTTCATCTTGGCCTCGGCCGAGAAGTAGGACGGCCACTGCCACACGGCGATGCCGACGTGGATCTTGGTGGCCTGGGCGGCGACACCCATCATCTCGCTGCCGCGCCAGGCGATGGGGCGGACATAGCCGTCGACGATGTCGTTGGCCCGGATCGTCGCCATCGTCGCCGCGTCGAGTTCGGCGGCGGTGTAGGGCACGTCGAAGCCGAGGACCTTCCCCGAGTCGATGAGGCGCTGGCTGTGTTCGGTCAGCTTGAACACCTTGCCGTTGTATACGCGCTCCCCTTCGAAGACGCTCGATGCATAATGCAGGGCGTGGGACAGCATGTGCAGCTTGGCATCGCGCCACGGCACCAGCTTGCCGTCGTACCAGATGAACCCGTCGCGATCGTCAAAGGGAGTGACAGCCATGGGATTTTCCAAAGGGTTATTGTCGTGGAAGGTATTGCCAGACGCTAGCATTTGAAGGCATATAAGTCAACATGACTGACGTAAAATCGGCCGTGAACCCGCTGTTCCTGCGCGAGGAAGAACTGCGTCAGGGCATTGAACTGTTGTTCTTCGCCTACCGTGACTTCACCGCCGAGCCGGATGCGCTGTTGCATGAATACGGCTTCGGCCGCGCACACCACCGGGTGATCTATTTTGTGGGCCGCCATCCCGGCATCACGGTCAGCGAGCTGCTGGGCATCCTGCAGATCACCAAGCAGAGCCTGTCGCGTGTACTCGGCCATCTGGTCCAGGAGGGCTTCATCGTCCAGCAGCCGGGGCAGCGCGATCGCCGCCAGCGGCTGCTGGAACTCACCGACAAGGGCACCGAGCTCGAACGTCTGCTGACCGAAAAGCAGCGGATCCGCATCGCCACCGCCTATCGCGAGGCCGGTGCCGAAGCGGTCGAAGGCTTCCGCAAGGTGCTGCTGGGCATGATCGACGAGCCCGATCGCGCACGTTTCTCCTGGCGCGGTCCCTCGCGCCGTGTGGCCGTCAAGTGAGCGAGCGCAGTCACATCCTGGTAGTCGATGACGACGCGCGGCTGCGTGAGCTGCTGCGCAGGTATCTGAGCGACAGCGGCTATGCGGTCACCACCGCCGCGGATGCCGCCGAGGCGCGGCAACGGCTGACCGGGCTGACCTTCGATCTGATCGTGCTCGACGTGATGATGCCGGGCGAGAGCGGTCTGGATTTGGCCCGATGGCTGCGGCCGTCGAACAGCGTGCCCATCCTCATGCTGACGGCGATGGGCGAGCCCGAACAGCGCATCACCGGCCTCGAATCCGGGGCCGATGACTATCTGCCCAAACCTTTCGAGCCGCGCGAGCTTTTGCTGCGCATCGCCAACATCTTGCGGCGGGTGCCGCGTGAGACGGTGAACGAGATGCGCGAAGTGGCCATGGGGCAATTTCTCTATGACCTCGAACGCCAAGAGCTCCGCCGCGCCGGCGAGCGGGTGCACCTGACCTCGGCCGAGACGGCGCTGCTTTCCATTCTCGCCGAGGCGCCGGGAAAGGCTTTCAGCCGCGAGCGGTTGGGGCAGCGTCTTGGCAATGGCGCCAATCCGCGCACGGTCGATGTTCAGGTCACCCGGCTGCGCAAGAAGATCGAGGATGATCCGCGACTGCCGCGGTACCTGCAGACGGTGCGCGGCATCGGCTATACCTTGCGGCCGGGCTGAGGCCATGCGGGCTCGGCGCATCATCAAGGGGATCGTGCCACGCAGCCTGCTCGGCCGCTCGATCCTGATCATCGTCGCGCCGCTGGTGCTGCTGCAGATCATCGCCACAGCCATCTTCTGGGAAAATCATTGGGACCGCATCACCGGCCGCCTCATCGACGATTTCGTCGGCGAGATCGCCGCGGTGGTCGACCTGATGCGGGCCATGCCCGGCAAGGGCAACCGCGATCTCATCCTGTCTACCGGCGAGCGCATGGGCTTGCACCTGGTCGTCGAGCCCGGCGCCATCCTGCCCAACGAGCCACCGCGCCGCCCCGGCGGCTTCATCGAGCGCAAGCTGATCCGCACGCTGACCAGTGTCATCCGCCGGCCGTTGCAGGTCGACATGGATGCCGGCGACAAGCAGATCGCCGTCGCCGTCCAGCTCAGCGACGGCGTGCTGCGCGTGCTGGCCACGCGCAAGCGCGTCGACAGCTCCTCGGCCCTGGTCTTCACCATCTGGATGGTGGGCAGCGCCATGCTGTTGTTCGGCATCGCCATGATCTTCATGCGCAATCAGGTGCGCTCGGTGCATCGTCTGGCCGCGGCGGCCGACGAATTCGGAAAGGGCCGAGACATTCCGGACTTCAAGCCCGAGGGCGCGTCCGAGGTGCGGCAGGCGGCGATGGCCTTCAATCTGATGCGCGAGCGCATCCGCCGCCAGATCGCGCAACGCACCGAGATGCTGGCGGGGGTGTCGCACGATCTGCGCACGCCGTTGACGCGCATGAAGCTGCAGGTGGCCATGATGGGGGCGGCCGAAGGGCTGGCCGAGTTGCAACAGGATATCGGCGAGATGGAGCGGATGATCGAAGGCTATCTCGCTTTCGCCCGCGGTGAAGGCGACGAGCGGATGCAGTTCACCGATCTCGTGGCCTTGATCGAGGACGTCATCGGCCGCTTCCGCCGCAACGGCACCGATGTCGAACTCGACACCGCCGAGGAACTGCAACTGCTGCTGCGTCCCCATGCCTTCGACCGCTGCCTGTCCAATTTGCTGAGCAATGCTGGCCGCTATGGCCGTCGTGTCCGCATCGGCGCACACCGGCGAGGCGATTGGGTGGAGGTGACGGTGGAGGATGACGGGCCGGGAATTCCGCGCGACCGGCGGGAAGATGTCTTCAAGGCCTTCTATCGCCTCGATTCGTCGCGCAATCAGGCCACCGGCGGCGTCGGTCTCGGCATGACCATCGCGCGCGACGTGGTACGCGGTCACGGTGGCGAGATCCTGCTCGACGACTCATCGCTCGGCGGCCTGATGGTGCGTCTGCGCCTGCCCGTATGACCCTCATCGTGGTCGGCATAACAACGGCCGCCTGTGCGGCGGCCGTTGCCGGAATGCCGTGGCTGCTCAGCCCTATTTCATCTTGGTCAGGGCGTCGCGCAGTTCATCCATGCTCTGGGCGAAGCGCCGGTGCAGCAGATCGACGGCCTCGAAATTTGATTTCGTCACCATCTCGGATAGTTCGCGAGCGTTGCTGACGCCGCGCTCGAAGGCGACCTTCGTCAGTTCCGCCTGCTTGGCCGCCTTTTCGGGCAGGGGGCCGGGCGCGGCGTACGAGCGCGCCACCGTGCCGATTTCCTCCATGCCCTGGCGCAAGAGCTCGACTTGGCGACGGGCGATCGCCTGCATGGCCTCGGCGGCCAGCTTGTTGGCGGCGACGATGGCGTCGAAATTCTTCCGCTGGCTGGCGGCCATGACCTCGTAATCGAAGCTTGGCGCCTTGAAATCCGCCACGTACTTGTTCATGTCACCGAAATACTTGCTGACGTCGAAATCCACGACGCTGTCTGCCTGTTTGCCCATCAACAACCCCTCCAAATCCAACCCGCGCGGCATCATTTGCTGCGTCGCAACATAGGGTAGGAAATTCGGTGGCGAGGCGTCAACTCTGCAATGGTCTAGGGTGTCGCCGCGGAAGGAGGCGATGGCGCCGCCGATGCCGGTGGCGCCCCGCCGCTGCCACGCCACAGCAGGGAGGCCAGCGTTTCCGCCCGCCGCAAGGCCCTGTCCAGGGCGGCCATGGTCACGGCGGCATCGGCGCTGTCGTCCCGCATCCACGCCCGCAGGGTGTACAGGTATACGACGCTCATGCCCTCGATGCGCATCAGCCCCCGCAGGCCCGACGCGCTGATGCCGGCGGCCTCCAGCAGCAGCGCCATCGAGCGCAGGAAGCGCCGCGCCCCGCACAGCGCCGTGACCGGGTCGCCGCCGCCGTCGCGCATGAGGGCGCGCAGGCCGTCCTTGTAGGGCTTCATGGCATCGATGCGCCGCATGACTACGTCGAACAGGCGATCGCGCACCGATCCCTCGGCCTCGACCGGGCCGACCAACATGGCGTGGTCCACTTGATCGAGCAGGGCGTCAACGATGGCGACTTTCGAGGGGAATTCCGCGTAGACTTCGGGGAGCGGCATTCGCGATCGCGCCGCTATGTCGGCTAGGCTCACCCGGCCCCACCCTTTTTCGCCGGCCAAGGCAAGCGCGGCGTCGAGGATGTGCTGTGGCACCTGCGTCTTCTTGACCATCGAAGGCTCCCCGGTCTGCTTGAACCTTCAGTATGGCGCGTGGCCGGCCTTGCTCCAACGCTCCAGGCGTATGGTCACCCGGCGAGTTCGCGCCCGCGCCGGGTGGCGGCGGCGACGGCCTCGGTCAGCAACGGCTGCAGCGCCGATGGCGACATCAGCACCTCCAGCGCCGCCGCGGTCGTGCCGCCCGGACTGGTGACATTGCGCCGCAGCACGTCCGCCGGCTCGCTCGATTGGCGCATCAACTCGCCGGCGCCGCAGACGGTTGCCCGCGCCAGGACGGTGGCGAGCTCGTCGGGCAGGCCGGCGGCGACGCCGGCCTTGGCCAGGCATTCGGCGAGAAGGAACACGTAGGCCGGGCCGCTGCCCGACACGGCGGTGACGGCATCCATCAGCCTCTCGTCGTCGATCCAGGCCACGTCACCGACGGCTTCGAGCAAACCCTGGCAGGTGTGGCGTGCCTCGGCGGTCACGGCGGGATGGGCGCAAGCGACGGTGATGCCGCGGCGCACCGCCGCCGGTGTGTTGGGCATGGCGCGCACCACGGCGGCGCGCTCGCCAAATTCGCGTTGGAAGAACGCGATTGGCTTGCCCGCGGCGATCGACAGGAACGTCGCCGCGCCGGCATAACGACGATAGGGCGGCACCACCTGCCCCATCACCTGCGGCTTGACGGCGAGAACGACGATGTCTGGCGTGAAATCGGCGGGGACGGCGTCATTGCCTGTCACGACGGCGACGGGCAAATGCGGCGCCGCCGGCTCGACGACCATGACGTCGGCGGCCGGGACGCCTCGATCCAGCCAGCCCTGCAGCAGGGCGCCGCCCATCTTGCCGCAGCCGACGAGCAGGATCCGCGTCACCTCAGGCCTCGCCTACCGTGTCGAACATCGCGGCGGCGATGGCCTCGGAAGGGCTCTTGCCGCCCCAGATGACGTATTGGAACGCCGGGTAGAAGCGCTCGCACTCGGTCAGCGCGATGTCGACCAGATCCTCGACCTCCTCGACCGATGTGCCAGCCGGGCCGCGCATCAGGACGGAGTGGCGGAATAGCGGAACGCTCTCGTCCGTCCACAGTCCGAAATGGCCCAGCCACAGCTTGTCATTCAGATGGGCCATCAGCTCGTAGATCGCCGGCTTCTTGGCCCCCACCACCTTCAGGTTGAAGGCGCAGGTGAAGTGCATTGCCCCGACTTCAGGGCGCCACGCGAAATAGAGGCTGTAGTCACACCACTGGCCGGGCACCTCAACCGCCATCTCGTCGTCATTGCGCCGCTCGAACGGCCAGTCGTTGGCGCTGACGAACTGTTCGACGATTTCGAGTGGATTGGCCGGCGGTTCGTCATGGAACATGACGGAAAACGTCATGTCTGCGCCTCCCCTGCTTGATATACCCGTTCCCCTGAGCACGGGTCGTAAACGGTGCGACGGCGCAAGCGCCGCACCTTGCTAGGCTAGCGACAATGGCCGGCCCGTGCAAGCGCCGGCGACAGGTGGTCGATAGGTGGCGGTGTCGACTGCGGCGCTTACCGTTTAGTCCTGCGGCGCCGGGGACTCGCCCACGCCCTTTCGCCGGCCCCGCCCTGCCGAAACGTCCTCTAGCCGGGCCTCCAGGGCGGCGACGCGCTGGGCCAATGTTTCCTGCTCGCTGCGCGCCTTTGCCGCCATCGCCTGCACCGCCTCGAATTCGTCGCGCGTCACCAGGTTCATGTCGGCCAGCAGCCGCTCGAACTGCTGGCGCATCAGCGCCTCGAGCTCGTTGCGGAGTCCGGCGAGCGTGCCGATGGCGCCGCCGGCGACACGCGCCAAGTCGTCGAAAAACCGGTTCTGCGTCTGCATGGGGATAATCCACTGTATGGGTTCACGGCATTATGGCGTCTGCCGCGCCCCATTGGCAATCCGCGCGTACGCGCTGTTCCCTGGACGCGGCCCGCGACGGCGGCTAAGGTGCCGGCCGCTTTGACCTTCAGCAGAGGCCCGCCATGCGCCCCTCCGGCCGCGCTCTTGACCAACTGCGCCCCATCGCCCTCGAGCCGGGCTTCTCGAAATATGCCGAGGGCTCATGCCTCGTCCGCTTCGGCGATACGCACGTGCTGTGCACCGCCTCGGTCGACGAGAAGGTGCCGGGCTTCCTGCGCAACAGCGGCAAGGGCTGGGTCACCGCCGAGTACGGCATGCTGCCGCGCTCGACCCACAGCCGCACCGATCGCGAGGCGGCCAGGGGCAAGCAGACGGGCCGCACCCAGGAAATCCAGCGCCTGATCGGCCGCTCCTTGCGCTCGGTCACCAATCTTGCCGCCATGGGCGAGATGCAGATCAAGATCGACTGCGACGTGCTGCAGGCCGACGGCGGCACGCGCACCGCCTCGATCACCGGCGCCTGGGTGGCGCTGCATCTGGCGTTCCAGCGCATCGTCAGCCTCGGCATGCTCAAGGCGGTGCCGCTGACCGGCCAAGTCGCCGCCGTGTCCTGCGGCATCTACCAGGGCCATGAGGTGCTCGATCTGGACTATGCCGAGGATTCGGCCTGCCAGGCCGACACCAATTTCGTGCTGACCGGTGACGGCGCCATCGTCGAGGTCCAGGGCACGGCCGAGGACGTGCCGTTCGCCCGTGCCCAGTTCCTCAAGCTGCTCGACCTCGCCGAGAAAGGCGTGGCCGAACTGGCCGCCCTGCAGCGTCAGGCGCTAGGGCTGTGACGGCGGCGCGCAGGTTTGCCGGCGGGCGGCTGGTCATCGCCAGCCACAATGCCGGCAAGGTGCGCGAGATCGGTGCCCTGCTGGCACCGCATGGTGCCCAGGTCGTCTCGGCGGGCGAACTCGGGCTGGCCGAGCCGGAAGAGACCGGCGACAGCTTCGTCGCCAATGCCCGTCTCAAGGCGATGGCGGCGGCACATGCCTCGGGCCTGCCGGCGCTGGCCGACGATTCGGGGCTCGCCGTCCACACCCTGGGCGGCGCCCCCGGCATCTATTCGGCGCGTTGGGCCGGCCCGGGCAAGGATTTCACCGCGGCCATGGCGCGCGTCCACCGCGAGCTCGGCGACAGCGCCGATCGCCGCGCCCATTTCGTCTGCGCCCTGTCGCTGTGCTGGCCGGATGATGCCGAGGTGGCGGTCGAGGGCACGGTCCACGGCACCGTGGTGTGGCCGCCGCGCGGCGACCACGGCTTCGGCTATGACCCCATCTTCCAGCCCGACGGCTACGACATCACCTTCGGCGAAATGGACCCGGCGCGGAAGGACCAGATCAGCCACCGCGCCGACGCCTTCCGCAAGCTCGTCGCCGCGTGCTTCCCTTAAGGGACGTCAGGGGATTTTCTCGGGCGGCGGGAACACCAATATCCTTGCCTCCGCGGCATCGTTCATCGTGATTCCTGTGTCCCCAAACCTCGATCCCGGCTTCGGCATCTACGTCCACTGGCCGTTCTGCCTGTCGAAATGCCCCTATTGCGACTTCAACAGCCACGCCGCCACCAACGTCGATCACGATCGCTGGCGCCGGGGCTTGCTGGCCGAACTCGACCATTTCCGGGGGCTGGTGCCCGAACGCACCGTCTCCAGCGTCTTTTTCGGCGGCGGCACGCCGTCGCTGATGCAGGCCGATACGGTAGCGGCGGTCATCGAGCGCATCGCCGCGCACTGGCCGCTTGCGTCCGACGCCGAGATCACGCTCGAGGCCAACCCCGGCGCCGTCGACGCCGAGCGCTTCCAGGGGTTCCGCGCCGCGGGCGTCAACCGGCTGTCGATGGGCATCCAGGCGCTGGACGACACGGCGCTGCGCGCCTTGGGGCGACGCCACGACCTGACCGAGGCCTTGGCCGCCATCGCCTTGGCGCGGCGGGTCTTTCCGCGCATCAGCTTCGATCTGATCTATGCGCGCCCGGGGCAGACGCCCGAAGGCTGGACTGCCGAGTTGCGCCGGGCCATCGATATGGCGGTCGATCATCTATCGCTGTACCAGCTGACCATCGAGCCGGGCACGGCTTTCCATCCGCTGCATGCGCGCGGTGAGCTGGTGCTGCCGTCGGAGGATGCGGCGGTCAGCATGTACGAGCTCACTCAGGACATCTGCACCGCCGCCGGCCTGCGGGGCTACGAGGTGTCGAACCATGCGCGGCCGGGCGCGGAATCGCGGCACAACCTGCTGTACTGGCGGGGCGGCGAATGGGTCGGCATCGGCCCCGGCGCCCATGGCCGCCTGCTGGTCGGCGGCAGGATGTCGGCCTTCCGCCAGCACCGCGCGCCCGAGATATGGCTGGCGCGGGTGGCGCGCGACGGCCATGCCACCCAGGACAGCGCGCCCCTCGACGCCGATCAGCGCATCGAGGAACTGCTGATGATGGGTCTGCGCCTGGGCGAGGGCATCGACGGGATGCGCTTCCGCCGCCAGACCGGGCGGGCCTTGCGCGACGTGCTCGATCCCCGTGGCCTGGTTCGGATGGAGGAGGCCGGGATGGTGACCTGGCAGGGCGAAGGCCTACGCACGACGGCGCAGGGTCGCCTGCTGCTGAATACCGTCCTGGCCGAGCTGTTGCCCTAGCATCGCAACTGTAATGCCAGGCTGTTCGACATTCATGAGAAGCCAGGCCGGCAGGGCGGCGAGGCAAAGGAAGGCCTTGAAGTTGGCGGGCTTACGGTCGTAGCGGGTGGCAATCCGGCGGAATTGCTTGAGCCTGTTGATAGCCCGTCGACCAGATTGCGCTTCTTGTAGATCCGAGCGTCAAAGGCGCGGGCGCGCTTTTTGGCGGCCCAGTGCGTGAAGCGCTCGTGGGCCGTCTTGAACTTGCTGTAGCGCTCGGGAAGGTCAGACCAGCGCGCTCCCGATCGCAGGACCCACAGAACCGCATTGACGAAGTCCGGTTGTCCGTCCCGGTGCGCCCGGGATCGCTCGCCTTGCCGGGCACGAGGTGCTCTATTCTCGCCCACTGGGCCGATGTCAGTTCGTAGCGCTTCAGCGAATTCCGGCCATTCCGACAATAGGGTGCGTAGCGCCAACCATCCGGCGAGCCGCCGTTCACTATTTGTCGCCTGCTCACCATTCCCGATTTTGGTCGAGCGTAGCCCCAGCGGCTATTGGCGGCAAATTTTCGTTTTGGGGCAGTGAAAATGGGAAAGTGGTGCGCCCGGCGGGATTCGAACCCACGGCCCCAGGATTAGGAATCCTGTGCTCTATCCGGCTGAGCTACGGGCGCCCGCGGCGGACCATAGCATGGCCGCGGCGCCGGCGGCAGGCTCTTGTGGCGGATTTTTCCCTGATCAGGACAGGCGGCGCAGGCGCTGGGTGGCGGCGACCAGGGCGGCGCGCAGCCCCGGCTCCATCGCCGAATGGCCGGCGTCGGGCACCACCACGTAGTCGGCGCCCGGCCAGGCGCGGGCCAGCTCGTCGGCGGTGGCCACCGGGCAGACCACGTCGTAGCGGCCCTGCACGATCACCGCCGGATGGCCGTGCAGCACCGGCAGGCGCTCGAGCAACTGGTTCTCGGCGAGAAAGCCGGCGTGCATCATGTAGTGGGCCTCGATGCGCGCCATGGCCACCGCCGCGGCCGAGACCCGCCCGCCGCCGGCCGCGGCAGTCGCCGCAACGCGGCGCGGCACCAGCCGCGAGCACGCCTCCTCGTAGCCACACCAGATCTCGGCCGCCGGCCCGTGCACCTCACGTTTCGGATGGATCAGGCGGCGGTGATAGGCGGCGAGCAGGTCGTGGCGCTCGGCCTCGGGGATATGACCGGCGAAGCGTTGCCACGCCTCGGGGAAGAAGGCGCCCATGCGGTAGACGAACCAGTCGACCTCGTGGCGGCGGAACAGGAAGATGCCGCGCAGGACGAAGCCCAGGCAGCGCCCGGGGTGCTGCTGGCCATAGGCTAGTCCCAGGGTACTGCCCCACGAGCCGCCGAACACCAGCCAGCGCTCGACCCCGAGGTGGCGGCGCAAACGCTCGATGTCGTCGATCAGGTGGTCGGTGGTGTTGTCGGTGAGGTCGGCGGCCGGCAGCGAGCGGCCGGCGCCGCGCTGATCGAACAGGATGATGCGGTAATGGTCCGGGTCGAAAAAGCGGCGGTAGGCGGGGGCGGTGCCGGCGCCGGGGCCGCCGTGGACGAACAGCACCGGCACCCCGTCGGAATTGCCCGATTGCTCCCAATACAGGCGGTGGCGCCCATCGACCGGCAGCATGCCCGAGCCGTAGGGCTCGATCGGCGGAAACAGGTCGGTGAGGGCGTCCTTGCTCATCCTCGGGCCAGTGTTCGGTTGCGGCGCACGCCTCTAGTTACCGGCTCGGCGGCGATGCCGACAATGATCTAGGGCAAGCCCGCCGGCTGGCGCGGACGGAAAAGATGGCTGAGCAGCGCCAGCACCGTCGTCGCCAGCACCACCTCGGCCATGGGCACGGTGGTGCCGTCGTGCAGGCGCCCGACCAGATAGCCGGCGAGGGCGCCGCCCGCCATCTGGATGAAACCGAGCATGGCCGAGGCGCTGCCGGCCATGCGCGCGAACGGGGCAATGGCGGCGGCGGTGGCGTTGGGTAGCACCAGCCCGCAGGAGGCGAAAACCAGGATCATCGGCGCCACCACCGCGGTGATCGTGGCGATGCCGGCCCAGGCCAGGCCCGCCAGCACGCCGCCGCCGGCCACCCCCAGCAGCACGCCGGCGCGCACCATGCGATCGGGGCCGAAGCGGTGGCCGAGGCGCCCCGAGACGAAGGTGCCGCTCATATAACCGAGGACGACGCAGGCGAAGGCGAGGCCGAAATATTCGGGCGCCAGCCCCAGCGTGTCGATGAGCACGAACGACGAGCCGGAGATGAAGCTGAACAGTGCCGAGAACGAGAAGGCGAGGCACAGGGAATCGGCGACGAACTGGCGATTGGCGAGAAGGTGGGCATAGGTGGCCAGGATGCGCCGCGGCCGCAGCGCATATGGGTCGCGGTGTTTGTTGGTCTCGGCGAGCAGGAAGACCGTGCCCAGCAGGAGAATCGTGCCAAACAGCGCCAGGACGACGAAATTGGCGCGCCAGCCGAACAGGGTGAACACCCAGCCGCCGAGGATCGGTGCCACCGCCGGCATCAGCGCCATGGCCGAAGCCATGTAGGACAGTACGCGCGCCGCCTGCTCCTTGGGGTAGACGTCGCGGACCACGGCGCGGCCCAGCACCGGCCCGACACAGCCGCCCAGCGCCTGCAGGAAGCGGCCGAGGATCAGCATCTCGATGCTCGGCGCGAAGACGCAGAAGATGCTGGCGGCGATATAGGTGGCCACGCCGGCCAGGATCACCGGCCGGCGCCCGAAACGATCGGCCAGCGGCCCATAGAAAAGCTGGCAGACGGCAAAACCGGCGACGAAGACGCTGAGCGTCACCTGCACCAGCGAGACGTCGGCGTCGAGGTCGCGGGAAATCGCCGGCAACGACGGCAGGTAGACGTCGGTCGATACCGCACCGAACGCCACGAGCCCGGTGAGCAGCGCCGCCACAGGCAGCGAATTCGGCGCCGGCTTGGCCATTCGCTCAGGCGCCCTTGAAGTGATCGAACACCGTCCAGCCGCCGATGACGATGAAGCCGAGGCCGGCAATCAGTTTGAGGGGTACGGCCTCGAGATACCTGGCGCCCCAGGTGCCGAGGGCCACCGCCACCGCCGTCGACAGCACCAGGGCGCCGGCGGCGGCCAGGAAGACGAACAGGGGGTGATGCGCCTTGTCGGTGGCAAACAGCACCGTGGCGAGCTGTGTCTTGTCGCCCAACTCGGCCAGGAACACGGTCATGAAGATGGTGGCAAGCTTCAGCATCGCGGGTCCTCGGGAATGGCTGGCGTCCTCATACACCAGCGGGGGCGGGCTTGGCCACTCAGCCGTAGCGGTGCAACGACTGCCCGTTGAGCTTCAGCCAATGGCGGGGCGCCGCCATGCCGGGCATCAGGCGATGCACCAGGCGCCAGAAGGCCGAGGAATGATTGAGTTCCACCAGATGCGCCACCTCGTGGGCGACGACATAGGCCAGCACCGCCTCGGGCGCCAGCACCAACCGCCAGGAGAAGGCGAGGCGGCCGGCGGCCGTGCAACTGCCCCAGCGCGAGCGCTGGTCGCGCACGACGATGCCGGCGATCCGGCGGTCGATCGCCTGGGCGAGAGGATAGGCGCGGGCGACGATTTCTTCGCGGGCGCGGGTTTTCAGCCAGTCGCCCAGGCGGCGCGGCAGGTGCTCGGCATGGCCGGATACGTGCACCTCGCCGCCGTCGGCCCACACGCCGCGCCGGCATTCCGGGCGATGGCGCACGCGGTGCGGCGTGCCCAACACGGGCAGCACCGCACCGTCGACGAAAGCGACACGCTGCGGCAGCGCCGCCAGCCGGTGGCGGATCCAATCATGCTGGCCGGCGGCGAAGCGCAAGCCATCGGCCAGCGGCGCGCCCGGCGGCAACACTAGCACGATGCCGTCGGCCAGGCCGTCGATGCGCAGGCTCATGCGCGCGGCGAGGGCCGAACGGCGCACGCGCAGCGGCACCGCGCGGCCGTCGATCTCCAGGCGGGCAGTCACCTCGGCCAGTCGACGATGTGATCGAAGAGGTCGCCGGCGCGACGCTCGGGGACGCAGCGGCCGCGCACCGAGACCCCGGCCTCATGCACGGTGTTGGGATCGCCCGAGATCAGCACATGCCACCACGGCAGGTCCTTGCCCTCGGCCAGCAGACGGTAGGCGCAGGTCGAGGGCATCCAGTTCAGCGCGCCGGCATTGGTGGCGTCGAGCTGCACGCAGTCGGGCACCAGGTCACGCCGCCGGGCGTAATTGCTGCAGCGGCAACTGCCGACGTCGAGCAGATGGCAGGCGACGTCGGTGTAGGCGATTTCGCCGGTGTCTTCGTCCTCGAGCTTGTGTAAGCAGCACTTGCCACAGCCATCGCACAGCGATTCCCATTCGTTGGCCGTCATTTCGGCGAGGGACTTGGCCTTCCAGAACGGCGGCGGATCGGCATTCATGGCGCGGGGACGATACGCTGGCGGGGTTGCAGCCTCATGATGCGGCGCCGGCCTTGACGAACTTGGCGATGGTCTCCGCCATCTGCTCCGGCGGCGTCATGTGGTTGAAATGGGTGATGAATTCGCCATCGGGACCCATGAAATAGATGATCGAGGAATGGTCCATCAGATAGGGGCCATCCTTGGTCTCGGCCTTGGCGTAATAGACGCGGAAGGTCTTGGCGGTCTCGGCGATCTGCTCCTTGGAGCCGGTCAACGCCACGGTCCGGGGGTGGAAGTTGGCGACGTAGGCCTTCAGCGTTTCGGGCGTGTCGCGCTGAGGATCGACGCTGATGAAGATGGGGGTGGTCCGACGCACGACCTCGGGCGGCAACTGCTCCAGCGCCGCGCCGATCGTGCCCAGCGCCGTGGGGCAGACGTCGGGGCAGAAGGTATAGCCGAAGAACATCAGGCGATACTGGCCCCGATAGGTCTCGTCGGTGACGGTCTTGCCGTCCTGGTCGACCAGGGTGAAGTCGCCGCCGATGCTCGGCATGGTGGCGGCGGGCACCGGCGAACGCGTATCGCCGCCGAACAGGCCGGGGCCGCTGACGAAGCTGATGACGGCTACCAGGATGAGCAAGCTGACGACGGCAACAATCTTAGCAATCACTATCGCACCCTCTTTCCGAAGCTCAGATCACCGCGCGCCAAGCCATGTAGCCCAGCGTGCCGGCGTTCACCATCAACAATAATGGGGCATAACGCAGCAAAGGCCCACGCCATTGCCGCCCGGCGGCATGGCCGAGCAGGCCGACGCCGAACAGGCTGGGCACGGTCCCCGCCCAGAATGCCAGCATCCCGAGGGCGGCAGTCAAGGGATCCGCCGCCGAGGCAGCGGCGGCGATCGCCCCATAGAGCAGCCCGCAGGGGATGAAACCGAGCGACACGCCCAAGGCAAAACCCCGCCAGCCGGTGGGGCTGGCAAACAGCGGCCGGGCGGCGCGGCCGATACCGCGCGACCACCAGCCCTCGCCATCGCCGCGCCCGCCCAGCAACCGCTTCAACGCCGGCAAGGCCAGCGCCAACATGAACAGAGCCGCCACGCCCAGCAAGGTCGCGGATAGCCACCGCAAGCCGTGGCCGTCGAGCAACCACTGGGCCACCGACGAGGCGGCGACCGCCAGACCGACATAGGTCGCCGCGCGCCCCAGATGATACGGCACCAGCGCCGCGCCGGTCAGGCGATGCCACTCGCGCATGCGGCTGGCCGGCTGCGCCTCGAGGCGCGCCGTCACCTGCGACAGCACGAACGGCGCACACATGCCGACGCAATGGCTCATGCTGCCGACCAAGCCCATCGTGAGCAGGCCAAGAAGCAGCGTGCCATTCTCGCCGACGGCCGCCTGGCATTGATAAATCCCGGCGTCCAACAACGCCAGGAGGACACTTTGCTGGTCCACGCATTCCTCGTATCGGCGGCAGATTAGTGGCCGCGATGCCGCCAATCAAGCACGGCCGGGGCCTTCCGGTGCGCGTGGCATAGTGCCGCAGCCCTCAATTCCCCATATCTTTCGAGGATATACGCCTTGCGGTCCAAGAACCAACCGGCTACCTGCGGAGCAAGGCCCCGAAAATCCCCCGGACCAGGGCGCGCCCGGTGCGGTTGCCCAAGCTGCTGGCCAAGCCGCGCGCCAGCCCCTTGGCCAATTGGTCGACCACCGCCTCGCCCGCCGAGCGGCTGGGGCGGTCGCGGCTCCTGGTCTCCTGCCCCGCTGCTTCCGGGGCCTTCTTTTCGGCGAGCGCCCGCTTCGCCCGCCCCTGCAGCAGTTCATGGGCGCTCTCGCGATCGACGGCACGGGCATAACGGGCAGCGATCGGCAAGCCGTCGATCGCGGCGCGGCGCTCGGCCGCGGTCACCGGCCCCAGGCGCGAGCGCGGCGGCACGATCAGCGCGCGCTGCACCACCCCGGGCACGCCCTTGGCATCCAGCAGCGACACCAGAGCCTCGCCGACCCCGAGTTGGGGCAGCACCTCGGCCGCCGATAGCTTGGGATTGGGGCGGAAGGTCTCGGCGGCCGCGCGGACCGCCTTCTGGTCGCTGGGAGTGAAGGCGCGCAGCGCATGCTGGATACGGTGGCCGAGTTGCCCGAGGACATCGTCGGGTATGTCCATCGGCGCTTGCGTGACGAAATAGACGCCGACGCCTTTCGACCGGATCAGGCGCACCACCTGCTCGACCTGTTCGACCACGGCCTTCGGCGCGTCTTCGAACAGCAGGTGCGCCTCGTCGAAGAAAAAGATCAGTTTCGGCTTGTCGCGGTCGCCAACCTCGGCCAGTTCCTCGAACAACTCGGCCAGCAACCACAGGAGGAACCCGGCATAGAGTCTGGGGTTCCGCACCAAGCGGTCGGCCGCCAGGACGTTGACGACGCCGCGCCCATTCTCGGTGCGCATCAAATCGGCAAGGTCCAGGGCCGGCTCCCCAAAGAACCGATCGCCGCCCTGGCTTTCCAGCGCCAGCACCGAGCGCTGAATGGCGCCCACCGACTGGGCGGCAACATTGCCGTAGACCAGCGTCAGATCCTTGGCATTCGCGCCGACATGGGTCAGCAGCGCCCGTAGGTCGTTGAGGTCGAGGAGCAACAACCCCTGGTCGTCGGCGACGCGGAACGCCAGTTCCAGCACGCCCTGCTGGACGTCGCTGAGCCCCATCAGCCGCCCCAGCAGCAACGGCCCCATGTCCGAGACCGTGGCCCGCAGGGGCAGCCCCTGCTCGCCGAAGACATCCCAGTACGCGGTCGGCGTCCCCTCGCCGGTGAAACCCTCGAGGCCCAGCATGCGGGCCCGTTCGACCACCTTGGGATTGTCGGCACCGGGTTGGCCGATTCCGGCGAGGTCGCCCTTGACGTCGGCGACGAACACCGAAACCCCCTGGCGTGAAAAGCCTTCGGCCAGGCTCTGCAGGCTCACCGTCTTGCCCGTGCCGGTGGCGCCGGCGATCAGGCCATGGCGATTGGCCACCGATAGCGGCAACTCCAACGACTGCTCGCCGACCGCGATGACAATGTTGGACATTTCGCCCCTCCCGCGCCTGCTGCTCGGAACATCGGGTGCTCGGGCCGTCGTTTCAATGGAACGGGCGAGCGACGTGACCGGCCGCCCGAAGCAAAAGCCCCGCCGAAACGACGGGGCTTTAGCTGCACCCTAGGTGCAAAGCGCTACCTTCTGCTTGTGCAGAACAGCGGATCGTTCGTTTAACTTATTGGATTATGCCGTCGCAATGACGGCTGCGAAATGACCCGGCGGTTCCATGCTTTTTACACACCCTCCTTTTTGGGGTCGCTACCACATTGTGGCCAGCAACACATTGCAGGGTAAGGTACAGCCTGATGCCGGTTCACCTCCTCTTTACGCGTCACCAGAACTACTATGAGTTCGTGCGCGCGAATCGTCAATAGTCTCGACCGGTCATGATTGTCAGCGCAGCCCCAGGCGTCGCCGGGCGGCGGCATCGAAATGCTGGCGCACGGCAAAAAAATCCTCCCAAGGGTCGGCCGGCAGCGCCGCCAAGCGGCGCAGGATGCTGTCGACGGTGAAATGATCCGAGCGGATGCCGCTGTCGAGTTCGGCCCAACTCAGCGGCACCGCCACCGGCGCGCCCGGGCGGGCGCGCGTGGAATAGGGCGCAATGAAGGTGGCCGTGCGCTGATTGCGCAGGTAGTCGACGAAGATGCGGCCGTGGCGCTTTGCCTTGGCCATGTTGGCGGTGTAGCGCTCGGGGCGGCGCTCGGCGAGGGTGGTGACCACCGCCTTGGCCAGCGCCTTGGCCTCGTCCCAGTCATGCGAACGATCCAGCGGCACCACCACGTGCAGCCCTTTGCCGCCGGTGGTCTTCACGAAGCTGGTCAGGCCCAGTTCGGCCAGGAAATCGCGCACTTCGCCCGCCGCCTCGACCACGCGGCCCCAGGGAAGGTCGGGGTCGGGATCGAGGTCGAACACGGCGATGTCGGGATGTTCGCTGTCGTCGCGGCGGCTGCCCCAGGTGTGGATCTCGAGCGTGCCGACCTGAACCAGGCCGAGCAGCCCGTCGACGTCCTCGATGTAGAGATAGGGCTGCGACTGTTCGCGCTCGGCCACCGTCTGGCTGTGGATCGTCGGCGGAAGGCTGGCGCCGGCGTGGCGCTGGTAGAAGCATTCCTGATGACGCCCGCTGGGGCAGCGCACCAGGGTGAGCAGGCGGTTGGCGACATGGGGCAGCATCCAGTCGGCCACCTGCAGATAGTAGCTGGCCAGGCCCTTCTTGGTGATGCCCTGCTGCCCATACAGCACGCGATCGGGGTTGGTCAGCCGCGCCCCTTCCAATTTCTCCTGCAAGGCCGCACGCAGCGGTACCTGCACCGTCGCCGACTCGCGCACCACCTCCGCCGGCTCCTTGTCGAGGCGCAGGCCCTGGAAGGACGGGTGGCGCAATACGCCATCGCGCGTCCATTGGGTGAATTCCACCTCGGCCACCAACTGCGGCTCGACCCAGTGGACGCCGCGCTCCTTGGGCGGATTCGCCACCGGCGCCGCTTCGCGCTTCAGCCCCTGCAGCTGGCCGAGCAGGCTGGCCAGCGTCTTTTCCGAAAAGCCCGTGCCGACCTTGCCGGCATAGTGCAGCTTGCCGTCCTCGTGGTAGCCGAGCAGCAGCGCCCCCAGTCCCTTGCGGGACCCTTGCGGCGGCGTATAGCCGACAATGACGAACTCCTGGCGCGACAGGCATTTCGTTTTGATCCAATCGCGCCCACGGCCGGGGCGATAGGGTCGATGGCGGCGCTTGGAGACGATACCCTCGAGGGCGAAGCTGCAGGCGCGGCGCCGCACGTCGGGGCCGCGCCCATCGAAATGGTCGCTGTAGCGGATCGGGCCACCCGAAGCGACGATGGCCTTCAGCGCCTCCTTGCGCACCTCCAGCGGTACCTCGGTCAGATCCGTGCCGTCGAGATGGAGAAGATCGAAGACGAAGTAGGTCAGCGCCTCGCCGCGGCCCTCGGACAGCGCTTCCTGCAGCATCTGGAAATTCGAGGCGCCATGGCCGTCGAGCACCACCACCTCGCCGTCGATCAGGGCGCTGTTCACCGGCAGTTCGACCGCCTTGGCATCCAGCGGGCGGAACTTGTCGGTCCAGTCGAGGCCGTGGCGGGTGAACAGGCGCGCCTTGCCCTTGTCGATGCGGCACAGGGCGCGGTAGCCGTCGAACTTGATCTCGTGCAGCCACTCGTTGCCCTGCGGCGCCTCGGCGGCAAGGGTGGCGAGCTGCGGTGCCAGGAGCGACCGAAGCGGCCCGGGCTTGGCCCCGGGCAGCGCCTTGGCATCGACGCCGGCCGGCTTCGAGTGCCAGACGCGGTCCCTGGCCTTGGCGATTTCGTCGAGGTCGCGGCCGCTGGCCACCGACAGCGGCCGCATCTCGATCACGTCCTCGGCATCGGCGAAGTCGTCGCGCTCCTTGACCAGCAGCCAGTTTTCGCGTTTTTCGCGCTCGCGCGGCGGCATGCGGATCAGCGCCCAGCCGCCCTTGAGTTTCTCGCCGTCGAGCCGAAACTTCAGCCGGCCCGTGCGGTAGCCCTCGTGGGCATCGCCGATCGGGCTCCAGCGACCGCGGTCCCATAACAGCACGGTGCCGCCGCCATATTCGCCCTTGGGGATAGTGCCCTCGAACTCGCCATATTCCAGGGGATGATCCTCGACATGCACCGCCAGGCGTTTGTCGGTGGGGTCGTAGCTGGGCCCTTTGGTCACCGCCCAGCTCTTGAGCACACCGTCCATTTCCAGTCGGAAATCGTAGTGCAGCCGCCGCGCCGCGTGCTTCTGCACCACGAACGCGCCGCCACCTTCGGCGCGCAGGTGCTTGTTGCTGCCGGCCGGCTCCGGCGTCTTCTTGAAATCGCGCTTCTGCCGGTATTCCTCGAGGGCCATGACATGCGGTGAACGACCTCCGGCTCGGCTTTGTTCCTGTTGGGACGTGTCTGTGCCGAGGTGTCGTTGCCCAAGCCCGCATTGCTGCCGCGAGGATATTGCCAAGTTGCATCGGCAGTACGCCGTCACGCCTTATTGGCAGTGACGACTCGCATATGGGCGTCCGTCCGCTCGCGCCCGCAATCTCGCAACCCCGATGGCGCGGCGGCCTGTTCGCCGGCGTTACCCCTAACGATGGCCGAGGCCCTCCCTCGGGAACCAAATGCCGGCTCCTACATTAAGCATGGGGCGAGCGCCGCGCCCAATCCGCGCGCCCGCTCGCACCCGTTCGCAACAGGAGGTTCGGATGACGAGACTTCTTTACCTGGCCGTGGCTGGTGCGGTGATCGCGACGACGGCCGGCCCGGCTGCCGCGCAGTACACCGAGCAGACCCGGCGCCAGAATCAGCAATATTCTGAGACCCTGCGCAAGGGCCAGGTGGTGGAGCGTCAAGAACGCGTGGTGCAGACGGCGTCTGTCGTCCGCATCGAAGATCAGTTCCCCGAGCAGGGCGCCGACAACCCAAGCGGGCTGCTGAGCAACGGCGACCTGAACGACGAGTTCCATCCGGGCGGCGAAATCATGATCCGCCCCGGGCATCCGTTCACCCTCGGCCGGGATCCGAACGCGACGCAGCTCGACCCCCAGGAGGCGCCCCCGCACTACCGGCGCGGTCCAGTGCTCATTCGCCAGTAGGATTCAGGTGCTTGGCGGAAGGCGCCGTGCCTTCCGCCCATAATCAGACGTTGAACAGGAAGTGGAAGACATCGCCGTCGCGCACGACGTAGTCGCGGCCCTCGAGGCGCATCTTGCCCGCTTCCTTGGCGCCCTGCTCGCCGCCGCAGGCGACGAAGTCGTCGCAGGAGATGGTTTCGGCGCGGATGAAGCCGCGTTCGAAGTCGGAATGGATGACGCCGGCCGCCTCCGGGGCCTTGGCCCCCTGGCGTACGGTCCAGGCGTGCGCCTCCTTCGGCCCGACGGTGAAGAACGTGAGCAGGTGGAGCAAATCGTGGCCGGCGCGGATGATGCGGGCCAGCCCGGTCTCGGCCAGGCCGAGATCGGCGAGGAACGCTTGTTTTTCCTCGTCGTCACCCAGCTGCGCCACCTCGGCTTCGATCGCCGCCGAGATGACCACGGCCGAGGCGCCTTCGGCGGCGGCGCGCTCGAACACGCGCACGGAATGGGCATTGCCGGCCGCGGCGGCGGCTTCCTCGACGTTGCAGGCGTAGAGCACCGGTTTCGAGCTCAGCAGGCCGAGCTGCTTGAGGATGCGCTTGCCGTCGTCGTCGAGCTCGACCGAACGGGCCGGGCGCCCCTCGCGCAGCGCCACCAGCACCGGCTCCATCACCGCCAGTTGGTCCTTGGCTTCCTTGTCGCCGCCCTTGGCCTTCTTCTGGGCCGCGACGACGCGGCGCTCGAGGCTGTCGAGATCGGCCAGCATGAGCTCGGTCTCGATGGTTTCGGCATCGCGGATGGGATCGACGCTGCCCTCGACATGGGTGACGTCGCCGTCCTCGAAGCAGCGCAGCACGTGGATGACGGCGTCGACCTCGCGGATGTTGGCGAGGAACTGGTTGCCCAGGCCCTCGCCCTTGCTGGCGCCGCGCACCAATCCGGCGATATCGACGAATTCCAGCTGCGTCGGAATGATCTTGCCGGACTTGGCCACCGCCGCCAGCCGGTCGAGGCGCGGATCGGGCACGGCGACGCGGCCGACATTGGGCTCGATCGTGCAGAACGGGTAATTCGCCGCCTGCGCCGCGGCGGTCGAGGTCAAGGCGTTGAACAGGGTCGACTTGCCGACGTTGGGCAAACCGACGATGCCGCAGTTAAATCCCATCCTTGGGCTCCGGGTCCTTGAGTTTCTTCGGCTTGGGCGGCGCGGTCAGTTGGTTCACCTTGTTCATGAACTGCGTGTCACTGCCCGCCAGCAGCAAGGGCAGGGCGTCGGCCATGGCATCCAGCATCGGCGCCAGCCACGCCTCCTCGGCCTTGTGGAAGTCCGACAGCACATGGCCGGTGACGCGATCCTTGTCGCCCGGATGGCCGATGCCGATGCGCACCCGCCAGTAATCCTGCCCGAGATGGGCGTCGATGCTCTTCAGGCCGTTGTGGCCGCCGGCGCCGCCCCCCTTCTTGACCCGCAGCCGGCCAGGCGGCAGGTCGAGCTCGTCATGCAGGACGACCAGATCGGCCAGGGCGATCTTGTGGAAGCGCATCGCCGCCGCCACCGACTGGCCGGACAGGTTCATATAGGTCTCGGGCTTCAGCACCAGCACCTTGTCGCCGGCAACCATTCCCTCGGCCAGTTGGCCCTGGAACTTGGCGCGCCATGGCCCAAAGGAATGGCGGCGGACGAACGCGTCCGCCGCCATGAAGCCGATATTGTGGCGGTTCTTGGCGTAGCCCGCACCGGGGTTGCCGAGGCCCACCACCAGTCGCATGGATTATTCCGTGCCACCCTCGGTGGGCGTCTCGACCCGCACCACGGTGGGCGGTGCGATCGAAGCGATGGTGAAGTCGCGGTCGGCGATGGCCGGCTTGACGCCCTCGGGCAGCTTGACCGCGCTCATGTGGACCGTGTCACCGATGTCGAGGCCGGTGAGGTCGACGGTGAGATCCTTCGGGATGTTGTCCGGCGAGCAGACCATTTCCACGTCGTGCCGCACGATGTTCAGCACGCCGCCGCGCTTCAGGCCCGGCGAGGCCAACTCGTTGACGAAGTGCACGGGAACATTGACGTGAACGACGCTTTCCTTGCTGACGCGCAGGAAATCGACGTGCACCGGCATGTCGGTCACCGGGTGCAACTGAACGTCCTTGACCAGGGCGCGCTCGCTCTTGCCGTTGCCGGTGGCGATCTCGAACAGACGCGTGCGGAAGCCCGACTTGTGCATCTCGGCGATGAGGTGCTTGGGCTCGAGGGCGATCAGGGTCGGCGCCTGCTTGGCACCATAGATGACACCGGGGACGAGGCCGGAACGGCGCGTCGCCCGGGCGGCCCCCTTTCCGGCCCGGTCCCGCGATTGTGCGGACAGAGTGCTGAGTTCGGTCATATGCAGATCTCCAATGCGGAAAACGACGTCGGCCTCCAGGGGTGCCGACGCCGAAGCGCTGTCGTTTACACCGCCCCGGTGCTCGGATCAACAAATAACCACAGAGACCCAGAGACACAGAGGGATCACAGAGAAGGATTCGTGCGCGCTTTCGCGCGCGAAAGATCCCTTCTCGGTGTCGTCTCAGTGCCTCTGTGTCTCTGTGGTTCGATTGTTCAATCGAACAGGCTGGAGACGGAACGCTCTTCCGAGATGCGCTGGATCGATTCGGCCATCAGCGGCGCGATCGAGATCTGGCGGATGTTGTGGGCCAGCTTCACCGGCTCGGTCGCCGGGATCGAATCAGTGATCACCAGTTCCTGCAGCGGTGACGCGGTGACGCGAGCCACCGCCCCGCCCGACAGTACGCCATGGGTGACATAGGCCGACACCGACACGGCCCCCGCCTCCATCAGTGCCGCGGCGGCGTTGCACAGGGTGCCGGCGGAGTCGACGATATCGTCGACCATGATGCAGCGGCGACCACGCACGTCGCCGATGATGTTCATGACTTCGGACACGCCGGCGCGCTCGCGGCGCTTGTCGATGATGGCCAGGTCGGCATCGATGCGGCTGGCGATGCCGCGGGCGCGCACGACGCCGCCGACGTCGGGCGACACGATCATCAGGTCGTCGCCCTCGTAGCGCATCTGGATGTCATGGGTGAACACCGGCGCCGCGTACAGATTGTCGAGCGGGATGTCGAAGAAGCCCTGGATCTGGCCGGAGTGCAGGTCGAGGGTGACGACGCGGTTGGCGCCGGCGCTGGTGATGAGATTGGCCACCAGCTTGGCCGAGATCGGCGTGCGCGGACCCGATTTGCGATCCTGGCGGGCATAGCCGAAATAGGGGACCACCGCGGTGATGCGTCGTGCCGAGCCGCGACGCAGGGCATCCAGCGTCACCAGCAGCTCCATGAGATTGTCGTTGGCCGGATAGCAGGTCGATTGAACGACGAAAACGTCCTCGCCGCGAACGTTTTCGTGGATCTCGACGAACACTTCCATGTCGGAGAAGCGGCGAATGCTGGCCTTGGTCAGCGCCAGGTTGAGATAGCTCGAGATCGACTCGGCCAAGGGGCGATTGCTGTTGCAGGCGAGGATCTTCATAGCTGGATACCCTGATTAGACGCGGCCGGAATGTATCAGTCGGCCTAGGGCAATGTAAATGGACATAGCCCGCCTATTCCGGTGCTCCGACGCGGTCCAGCAGTTCGGTGACTCCGGGGGCGGCGGCTTCGGCAACGAAGCCGGCGATGCGGCCCCAGCGGCGGTCCAACTGGCCATGCGGCACCTGGTTGGCCTGGCGCAGGCGCCCGAGTTCCGTTCCGTCGGGCGCGACGACGATCCACTCGATCTGCACATGGTCCTGCGCTGGACCCTTGTCGAGTTTGACGCGGCCATCGATCGCCGCCTGCCAGTCTTTGGGTGTGATGCGATAGCCCGAGGCCTGCAAGCTCTTCGCCATGGCCCGTGCCAGGGCATCGTTGCCGTCGCCGGGGGCACCTTTGACCCCGCGCACCACCACCGCCGGCCCCTGCGGCAAGGCGGCCTTTTTCACGTAATGATCGCCCATCAACGCGGCCAATGCGGGTGCCGCTTCGGCCGCCGTTCGCGTCATGCCTTGGGTATTGGACAGAGCCGTCGCCGCGACCGACTGGCTGGTGCTGGCATACAGCCGGTGCTCGGGGTCCCAGACGCGCCAGGTGAGCAAGACGCGCTGGCCCTCGCGGCCGGCGCTTCCTTCCACCAGCCAGCTGCCGGCATTGCCGCCCGTGGTGGTGGCCAGCATGTCCGCCTTGCGCAAGGCTTCGGCGACGGCTTCGGCCATTTCCGCCGGCTGCGGTGCCGCCGCCACCGGCAGGACGACGATGCCGGCGCGGGTGCCGGGATCCAGCAGGGGATTGTCGCCGGTGTGGCGAAAGGGCTGGGGCAATTCCCCGCAGCCCGCTACGGCCAGCATGACGACAAGGGGCAGCAGCCGCTTCATGGCTCCAGCGCGATCGCCGACAATTGGCGGCCATAGGCCGTGCTGCCGCCCAGGGTGGTTCGGCGATAGCTGAAGAAGCGGTCTTCATCGGCCAGCGTGTCGCACGCGGTGTCCAGCACCTCGCCGGCACCGGCCTGGCGCAGCCTCCTGCCGACGAACCCAGGCAGATCGAACAGCCAATGCCCGGCGCGCGCCGCAGGCACGAAGAAGTCGCGGTTCTGCGCATCGGCGGCTAGGAACGGCACCGGAAATTCCGAGCCGACCTCGTAGGAGGCACCGGCGATGCATGGCCCGATCGCGGCCGTGATGCGCTGGCGCGTCGCCCCCAATGCCTCCATGGCGGCGATGGTGTTCTCGAGCACGCCGCCGATGGCCCCCTTCCATCCGGCATGGGCGGCACCGATCACGCCAGCCGTGGCGTCGGCCAACAGCACCGGGGCGCAATCGGCAGTCAGGATGCCCAGGGCCAGGCCGGGCATCACCGTAACCAGGGCGTCGGCGGTAGGCGCCTGATCGTGCGGCCATGGATCGTCAACCGTCGCCGCCTCGGCGGTGTGGGCCTGGTAGACGGTGACCAGCGCCGTCGCCGGCAATCCCAGCCGCGCCATGGCGCGGGCGCGGTTGGCCGTCACCTTTTCCGGTGAATCGCCCGAGCCGTAGCCGCAGTTCAGCCCGGCGAAGATGCCCTCGGAAACCCCGCCGGCGCGGGTGAAGAAGCCGTGGCGGATGCGCGGCAGATCGTCGAGGGCCGATGCGGTGATCATCTTGCGGGGATTCCCTTCACGACGTCTCGAAACCGGGGAGCGTGGGAAGGCCGGCTTGGGCCAAGCCGAGGACCTTGAACAGGGTGCCCATTTCCGCGGCATCGATCAAGCGGTTGCATCCGGCTATGATCTCGCCGGCCTTGCCCGGATTGCTGCGGCACAACTGCGCGGCACGGATCTCGATGCCCAGGCCGCGCAGCCATCGCCCCTGGCTGACGGGACCCTCGGCACGCGCCGGCGCAGCGGCAGCCGCCAGGCTTGGGAAATCGACATGGGCGGTCAGGTCGGCGGTGCCCGGCGCTTCCAGCACCGGGTGATAGGCGTGCGCCCGCAGCGCCTGCAGACTGTCGCCGGGCGCGCTGGCCGCCGGGCCGTAATCGATGATCAGCGCCGCCCCACCATCGGCGGCGATGCGGGCGCCGAGGTCTGCGGCAATGGCTCGACCGGCGGGACAGACCTCGGCAACGGCACCATCGCCGGTGGCCGCCATGGCTGCCGGCAGGTCCGGTGCCATCGGCGCACCCATCACGAAGCGGAAGCCGTCGCCTTCGACATCGACCAGCCGCTCGCGCCACTGCCCGGCATCCTTGACGTACTGGTGAATGGGCAGCGCATCGAAGAATTCGTTGGCGACCAGCAGCATCGGCCCGTGCGGCAGAGATGAAAGATCGTCATGCCAGCAGACCTCATGGCCGACCAGGGCCTGACGCTGGCACTGGCGCAAGGGTTCGCTGGTTTCCACCATGTGCACCGCGGCCGCTTCGTCGAACCCTGGTACAACGCGCGCGGCACGCAGCAGGTCGGCCATGAGGGTGCCGCGGCCGGGGCCGAGCTCGGCCAGATGGAACCGGGGTGGCGCTCCCATCATCGTCCACACCGTGGCGCACCACAGGCCGATGATCTCGCCGAAGAGCTGGCTGATTTCGGGCGCGGTGGTGAAGTCGCCGGCCCGGCCCAGGGGATCGCGGGTGCGGTAATAGCCGAACCGCGGGTGGCCGAGCGCCAGTGCCATATAGTCGGCGACGGGGATGGGGCCGCCGGCCCGGATGCGTTCGGCCAGCAGCGTCGCCAGCGGGGTCACGCCGGGCGTCGCCGCGCCCACGCCATCAGCGCCAGCCCGGCCAGCACCATCGGCAGGGTCAGTACCTGGCCCATGGTCACGCCGCCGGCGAGAAAACCGAGATGGGCATCGGGTTCGCGGAACAACTCGGCGATGATGCGCGCGAGGCCATAACCGATGAGAAACGCCCCGATGAGGAAACCCGGCTTGAATCGCAAGGCCTCGCGGCGCCACAGTAGATGCATCACCACCAGCAGCACCAATCCTTCCAGCGCCGCCTCGTAAAGCTGGCTGGGATGGCGCGGCAGCGGACCGCCGTGGGGGAACACCATGGCCCACGGCACGTCCGGCGCCGGCCGCCCGAACAGCTCGCCATTGATGAAATTGGCCAGCCGGCCGAACAGCAGGCCGAGCGGCGTGACGCAGGCGACGACGTCGCCGACCGCCGGAATCGACAGCCGGTGGCGACGACAGAACAGGATCAGGGCGACGACCACGCCGATCAGGCCGCCATGAAACGACATGCCGCCCTGCCACACGGCGAGGATCTCGGCAGGATTGGCCAGATAATAGCCCGGCTTGTAGAACAGCACGTAGCCAAGCCGGCCGCCGAGGACGACACCCAGGGTCACCCAGACCAGCAGGTCGTCGACCTGCTCCATCGTCATGGCCTTGGGCGGCCGGCGCACCAGCCAGCGCAAATAGGTCCAGCCGCCGAGGAGACCGGCAATGTAGGCAAGGGCGTACCAACGGATCATCAGCGGCCCGATGTGGATGGCAACCGGGTCGATATCCGGAAACGGGATTCCCATGCGTCCCCTTAACGATAGTGGTCGGCGGCGGCGAGGTAATCGCGGACGTAGGTGGCGACGCCGTGTTCCAGCGCGGTGAACGGCTTGTCATAGCCGGCCTGGCGCAGCCGGTCCATGCGGGCTTCGGTGAAATACTGGTACTTGCCGCGCAGCTCCGGCGGCGTATCGCGGAACTTGATGTGCGGTTCCTGGCCGAGCGCGTGATAGACGCTGGCGGCAAGGTCGTAGAAGGTCCGGGCCTTGCCGGTGCCCAAGTTGAACAAACCGTTGACGCTCGGCGTATCGAGCAACCACATCAACACGTCGACGCAGTCGCCGACCCAGATGAAGTCGCGCAACTGCTCGCCATCGCGGTAATCGGGATGGTGTGAACGAAACAGATGGAAGGCGGTGCCTTGGGCGGCGTGGTCATAGACCTGCGACACCACGCTCTGCTGCCCGCCCTTGTGGTACTCGTTCGGCCCGTAGACATTGAAGAACTTGAGCCCCGCCCACTGCGGCGGCGTGCGCTGGCCCTGCGCGACTTTGCGCGCGACGCGACGATCGAACAGATGTTTGCTCCAGCCATAGGCGTTCAGCGGCCGCAGCTTGGCCAACTCGGCCGGCGAAAACGCGTCGTCGAAGCCCTGGCTGCCGTCGCCATAGGTCGCCGCGGACGACGCATAGATGAAACCGACCTCGTTGGCGGTGCACCATGACCACAGCGCCAGGCTGAGCGAGAAGTTGTTGGCGACGATGAGATCGGCGTTGGTCTCGGTCGTCGACGAAATGGCGCCCATGTGGACGATGGCGCGCACATTGTCGCGGTGAGCGGTGAGAAAATCGAACAGCTGTTCGGGATGGACGATGTCGGCCAGGTCGCGCTTGGCGATATTGCGCCACTTGTCGTTCGCACGCAGGCGATCGCAGATGACGATGGGCTCCTCGCCGCGCTCCTCGAGCGCCGCCACAATGTTCGAGCCGATGAAACCGGCGCCGCCCGTCACTACGATCATGCGATCCGTCTCCCCTTGCCGCCTCGGTTATAAGCGGTGGCGGCTATTCGGACAAGGTGGGCCGCGGTGGCGTGCCTCGCCCAACGTGGCCGGTCGGGGCGGGCAAGGCACGAGCGCAGCTCATCAGCTTTGGCACAGCTCCGCCGAATGATGACCCATGACGGTTACGTGCCGATTAACCGTACGAAGGCTGTACAAAACAGGGCGGGCACCGGATAACTGATCGCATGATTCGTCTCGTCCGCCTTGGTGTTGCCGCCGCGGCAATGGTCGTTGCTGCCGTTTCCGCCGTCGCGCCGATGGCGCAGGAGACCACCTATTTCCGCATCGGCACCGGTTCAACCGGCGAGACCCGCTTTGCGGTCGGCGGCCTCATCGCCAACGCGATCAGCAATCCTCCGGGATCGCGCGAATGCGACAAGGGTGGTAGCTGCGGCGTGCCGGGGCTGATCGCGGTGGCGCAGTCGACGAATGGCGCGGGAGCCAACGTCGATGCCTTGGGCGACGAAGGTCTCGAGGCCGCCCTCGTCCATGCCGACATTGCCTACTGGGCGTTACGCGGCATTGGCCCATACAAGAACAAGGGGCCGGTGACCAACCTGCGCGCCATTGCCGCACTCTATCCCGATACCCTGCATCTGGTGGCGGGTGACGGCGCATCCATCAGCAAGGTCGAGGACTTGAAGGGAAAGCGCGTGTCCTTGGGCGAGAAAAACTCGGGGACCCTGTTCGATGCCCGCCTGATCCTGGCGGCCTACGGCCTGCGCGAACGGAATCTGCAGCCGCGTTACCTGGCCCCCGCCGCTGCCGCCGAGGCGCTGGCCAAAGGCGAGATCGACGCCTTTTTCATCGTCGACGGGCAGCCGTCACCGATCGTCGCCGAACTGGCCAAGACCACACCGATCAGCCTTGTGGCCATCGATGGGCCCAAGGCGGCGAAACTGTGCGATGAACAGCCGTTCCTGCTGCCCGGCATGGTGCCGGCGGCGACCTATGCCGGCATCGACACAGCGGTGCCGACATTGAATCTACCCGTCATGCTGCTGGTTCGCGCCGAACTGCCGCACGACCTCGTCTACGGCATCACCCGCGCGCTGTGGCATCCGTCAACGCAGGAACTGCTGAGCCAAGGCAACCCGCGCGGCCGGTTGGTCCAGCCGGATGCCGAGACGGAACGCCTGGGCATCCCGCTGCATCCCGGCGCCGCCGCCTACTACTCCGAAAACGGCATGGTCCGTTGAGGTTAGGCCGCCTCGCGCTCGGCAGCGGCCTTCCACTCCTGCATCGCCGGAAGAGCCCAAATCGCTTGAACGTAAGCCCGAGACACGGTGTCCAATTCGACGCCATAGGTGGTGAACCGTGTGGCCACCGGCGCGTACATGGCATCGGCGATGGAGAAGCGCCCGAACAGGAATGGACCTTCGCCCCCGAAACGGCTGCGGCAATCGCGCCAGATCCGCTGGATGCGCTCGACGTCCGCCGCAACCTCGGGCGCCAGCGAGCCCATCGGGGTAAGGGCACAGACGTCCATCGGCAGGTGCTGGCGCAACGCCATGAAGCCGGCATGCATCTCGGTCGAGACACTGCGGGCGACGGCGCGCGCGGCGCGGTCTTGCGGCCATAGGCCGGACTCGGGCCAGGATTCGGCGAGATATTCGCAGATGGCCAGCGATTCCCAGACGATCAGCTCGCCGTGCTTCAGCAGCGGCACCTTGCCCGACGGCGAATGCTGGAGGATGCACGCCTTGGTGTCCGGCTGGCGCAACGTGACCACCAGTTCCTCGAACGGTGTCCCGGTCTGCTTGAGGGCGAGCCACGGTCGCAGCGACCAGGAGGAATAGCGTTTGCTGCCGATGACAAGGACCAAATCGGACATGAGCACCTCCGTTATGGTTGCCATCATGCGGCCGGCGGCGCGGTTGCGCAATCGCCCCGCCGGGGGCATCTTTGCCGATCCCTGGCGGTGAAAGGAACGGCCCCGGTGCTCGCCCATCTGACCGACAAGACCGATGACTCCGCGATCCTGCTCACTCCGCTGGCCAAAGGCGAGCTCGCCGGCTGGCGCTCGGAACAGCCGGCCGAGATCGGCACCTGGCTCGATGCCACACAGTTCAAGGCCGAAGCCGGCAGCATCAGCCTGATCGCCGACGGGCGCGGCAAGCTTGCGCGGGTCGTGCTCGGGCTGGGCGACGGCGATGACCCCTGGGCCTTCGCCCACCTTCCCGGCAAGCTGCCGCCCGGCCCTTATCGAATTGACCGGTCGCTGGACGGCGATGCGGCGAGTTGGGCGGCGATCGCCTGGTGCCTCGCCACCTATTCCTTCGATCGCTACCGCCGGAAAAAGGCGACGGAATGGCCGGACCTGGCCTGGCCGGACGGTGCGGATCGCGCCGCGGTCGAGCGCATCGTCTGTGCCACCAGCCTCGTGCGCGACCTCGTGAACATGCCGGCCGCCGACATGGGGCCGGCCGAACTGACCGGCATCGTCGAGACCGTGGCCAGCCATCATGGCGCACGCTGCCGCGTTCTGGTGGGCGAGGAGTTGCTGCGCGACAACTACCCGGCCATCCACGCGGTCGGCCGCGGCAGTTCGCGCACCCCACGCCTCGCCGACTTGGTGTGGGGCAGGGAAGACGCTCCCATGGTGACGGTGGTCGGCAAGGGCGTGTGTTTCGATTCCGGCGGCCTCGATCTCAAGACGTCGGCCGGGATGAAACTGATGAAAAAGGACATGGGCGGCGCCGCCCATGCCATCGCCTTGGCCAAGATGGTGATGATGGCCAATCTGCCTGTACGCCTGCGCGTGCTGATCCCCGCGGTGGAAAACAGCGTCTCGGGCAATGCCTTCCGCCCACTGGACGTCCTGCGCACGCGCAAGGGGCTGTCGGTGGAGATCGGCAACACCGACGCTGAAGGCCGGCTGATCCTGTGCGATGCACTCGCCGAGGCGGACGCCGAAAAACCCGACCTGCTGCTCGACCTGGCGACCCTGACGGGCGCAGCCCGCAGTGCCCTGGGGCCGGAACTGCCGGCCCTTTTCGCCAACGACGATGGGTTGGCCGACGAGATCCTTCGCCACGGCCGCGAGCAGCACGACCCCCTGTGGCGCCTGCCATTGTGGGCGCCCTATCGGCGTATGCTCGACAGCAAGGTCGCCGACCTGAGCAACGCGTCCAGCAGCACGTTTGGCGGCGCCATTACCGCCGCCCTGTTCCTGAAGGAGTTCGTGTCGGCGACGACGCCATGGGCGCATGTCGATCTCTACGCCTGGAACGGCTCGTCCCGGCCCGGCCGGCCCGAGGGGGGCGACGCCATGGGGCTGCGCGCGCTGTTCGCCACGGTGGCGGCGCGCTACGCCGCATGACGCCGATAACCGATTGCCCCACCCTCAGCCCTCGGCTAATTTCGTCGGCGCAACGAAACCGGACAGCGTGATGGGCGTCGATCTGAGGGCAAACCAGGCACTGGAGCTGTGGCGCGGCGCCATCGTCGAAAGCGTCCGCCGGGACGCTCCCGATCTGTCCGCCCGTCAGATGGCGTTGCTGCTGACGGTCTATCTGACACCACCGCCGCATACCGTCCGCGGCCTCGCCACCGCACTCGACGTATCGAAGCCGGCCATCACCCGCGCCCTCGACCGCCTGAGCCAACTGGGCCTGATCAAGCGCAAGACCGACGAGACCGACCGCCGCAGCATCCTGGTGCAGCGGACGGTCAAGGGCTCGGTCTATCTGCGGGAGTTCGCCGACATGATCGTGGCCGCCGCCGCGGCCAGCGACCCCGCCCCGTGATACGGCCTGCGTTTTGCTCAGAGTCGTCGCTCCCGCGAAAGAGCGTGTGAAGGAAACAGTCAGTTGTTTCGTCGTTCCCGCGAAAGCATCGCTTTCGCGGGAACGACGGATAGGGGGCATGTCTTCACACGCGCCTCCGCCGGGGTGAGGGCGGCGCCTCGGCCGTCGGCACCAGGGGCCGGGCCGAGAGACACGGATGCACACGAATGGCCGCGAATGAACACGAATGAGGATCATCCCCTTCGTGTGTCTTCGTGTTCAATTCGTGTTCCCGATTTCCTCCCTTCCGTCACCCCCGCGCAACCGTCGCTTCCGCGGGCATGACGGCGAGAAGTGACGGCAAACGCAGCCCCGTAATCAGCGGCCGAGGGCGCGCCAGCCGATATCGCGGCGGCAGAAGCCTTCCGGCCAATCGATGCGGTCGACGGCCGCATAGGCCTTGCGCTGCGCGTCCGCCACGCTGGCACCGGTGGCGGTGACGCCGAGGACGCGGCCACCCGCGGCGACCACACGGCCGTCCTCGGCGCGGGCGGTTCCGGCGTGGAAGACGACGACATTCTCGACCGACTCGGCGCGGTCGAGCCCCGTAATCGCGGTGCCTTTGGCATAGGCACCGGGATAGCCCTGCGCCGCCATGACGACTACCAGCGCGGCGTGCTCATGCCAGTCGATCCGTTGCGAGCTCAGCCGGCCGTCGCGCGCCGCCATCAGCAGCGGCAGCAGGTCCGATTTCAGGCGCGTCATCAGCACCTGGCATTCGGGATCGCCGAAGCGGGTGTTGAATTCGAGCAGCTTGGGCCCGGCCGCATCGATCATCAGGCCGGCGAACAGCACCCCCTTGAACGGCCGCCCCTCGGCCGCCATACCGTGCACCGTCGGCAGGATGATGCGCTGCATCACCTCGTCGGCCATCTCGGGCGTGACCACGGGGGCCGGGGAATAGGCACCCATGCCGCCGGTATTGGGGCCGGTATCGCCGTCGCCGACGCGCTTGTGATCCTGGGCGCTGCCCATGGGCAAGGCGGTCTCGCCGTCGACGATGGCGAAGAAGCTCGCCTCCTCGCCGTCGAGGAACTCCTCGATCACCACCTCGTCGCCGGCGGCGCCGAAGCTGCGCGACGCCATGATCTCGTCGATGGCGGCCTCGGCCTCGGCGGCATTGGTGGCGATGATGACGCCCTTGCCGGCGGCCAAGCCGTCGGCCTTGACCACGATCGGCGCACCCTTTTCCTGCACGAAGGCCTTGGCCGCCGCCGCATCGCGGAAGCGGCCATAGGCGGCAGTTGGAATGCCGTACTTGGCACAGAGGTCCTTCATGAAGCCCTTGGACCCCTCGAGGGCGGCGGCGGCGGCGCTGGGGCCGAAAGCGGGGATGCCGGCCTCCTCCAGCCGGTCGACCAGGCCGGCGACCAGCGGTACCTCGGGGCCGACGACGACGAAGCCGATGCCGTTGTCGGCACAAAAGCGCACCAGACCGTCGACATCGTCGGCCGCCACCGGGACGCAGGTGGCGACACTGCCGATGCCGGCATTGCCGGGGGCGCAATAAATGCCGCTGCACAGGGGCGAGCGCGACAATGCCCAGCACAGCGCATGCTCGCGCCCACCCGATCCCACCACCAGCACCTTCATCGTCCCCTCCTCGCCGTCGCCATCGCCGTCGCAGCGGGGTTGTAGCGCGACGCCATCGCCGGTTCAACGCCGCGGCGGTCGAAACCGCCCTCCACGGCGACAAAAGCCGGATTCGTTTCGCCGTGAACGCCTACAAGCCATGCTTACCGTAGCGCCGGAAACCTGCATAATGGCGCCATGAAAGCAGCCAGCGCACCGGCCGAGACGGCCGGCAACCTCAAGGAATATTCGGTATCCGAGCTGTCGACGGCGGTGCGCCGCACCGTCGAGGGCGCCTTCGATCTGGTGCGGGTGCGCGGTGAGATCTCGGGGTTCAAGCGCCATTCCTCGGGCCACCTGTATTTCTGCCTGAAGGATACCGATGCCGTCCTCGACGCCTGCTGCTGGCGCCAGCAGGCGCAGCGGCTGGGTATTTCGCCGGAGGACGGGCTGGAGGTGGTGTGCACCGGGCGGCTCACCACCTATCCGGGCCGCTCCAAGTACCAGATGATCGTCGAGCGTATGGAGTTGGCCGGCCAGGGGGCGCTGCTCAAGCTGCTCGAGGACCGCCGGCGCAAGCTGGCGGCCGAAGGCCTGTTCGACGCCGCGCGCAAAAAGCCGATTCCGTTCCTGCCCGAGGTCATCGGCGTCGTCACCTCGCCGACTGGGGCCGTCATCCGCGACATCCTGCATCGCCTCGACGAGCGCTTCCCGCGGCGCGTGCTGCTGTGGCCGGTGGCGGTGCAGGGCGAGGGCGCGGCCCAACAGGTGGCGGCGGCCATCGCCGGGTTCAATGCGATTCCGCCCGGCGGGCCGGTGCCGCGGCCGGACGTGATCATCGTCGCCCGCGGCGGCGGCAGCCTGGAAGACCTGTGGGCCTTCAACGAGGAGGTGGTGGTGCGCGCCACCGCGGCCTCGCGCATACCGCTGATCTCGGCGGTCGGCCACGAGACCGACACCACCCTCATCGACCATGCCGCCGATTTGCGCGCACCGACGCCGACGGGAGCGGCGGAGAAGGCGGTACCGGTAAGGCTGGACTTGGTGGCCGGCGTCGCCGATCGCGGCAACCGCCTGAGCGCCGGCCTGCTGCGCGGCCTCGACGAACGGCGGCTGCGCCTGGCCGGGCTTGCCGCACGCCTGCCCAACCTCGGCCGAATGGTCGAGGACGGCTGGCAGCGCGTCGACGACCGCACTGAACGCCTGACCAACGCCCTGCCCAATTACCTGCACCGCAAGGATGCCGAGGTCCACCGGCTGGCGGCGCGGCTGAAGAGCCCGCGGGAGCAGATCACCGACAAGCGCCACGCCCTCGATCAGCTAGTGGCTCGCCAGCACCACAGTGCCGCGGCCCTGCTGCTGCAGCGGCGGCACGTGCTGGAGCGGGCGTCCGGGCGCCTGCGGCATCAGCCGCTGGTCGACGCCATCACCCGTCACCGCGGCGATCTCGATCGCCTGGGCCTGCGCCTGCGGGCGGCCATGCCGCGCCTGCTGGCCGAGCGGGCCGGCGGGCTGGAGCGCTGCGGCGAACTGCTGGAGAGCTATTCTTACGAACGCATTCTCGAGCGCGGCTTCGCCCTGGTGCACGACGCCGGCGGAGCGGTGAGCAGCGCCGCCCAGGCCCATGCTGGCGCTGCCTGGACGGTGGAGTTTTGCGACGGCAAGATCGGCGTGCTGGTCACCGGTGACGCCGCCAAGCGGCCCAAAGGCCCGGGCAAGCGCGGCAACGGCCGTCAGGGCGATCTGTTCTGATGCGGGCGCTCGCGGCGGCGGCGCTGCTGATGTGGGCCGCACCGGCGGCAGCCGAGGTGAGCTTGACCGGGAGGCTCGAGCAGGGCGGCCTGGTGCTCGGGCGCACCGATCCGGGCAGCAGCGTCAGCTTGGATGGCGCGCCGGTGCGCGTCGCGACTGACGGCTCCTTCGTCATTGGCTTCGGCCGCAACGCCAAGTCACAGGCTCGGCTGTCGGTGCGCTCCCCCAGCGGAGTGGTCGACGAGCGCGTGCTTGCCATCGAGCCGCGTGATTGGCCGACCCAGCGCATCGATGGCCTGCCGGAGGAAAAGGTCGCCCCCGATCCGCAACAACTGAAGCGAATCCGCGACGAGGCGAAACTGGTGGCCGAGCGCCGGCGCCGCGACAGCGCCACCGTGTCGTTTGCCGGTGGATTCATGGCACCCGCCGACGGCGTGGTCAGCGGCGTCTTCGGCAGCCAACGCATTCTCAATGGCCAGCCGCGCGCGCCGCACTCGGGGAGCGACATCGCCGCGCCGGCCGGAGCGCCGGTGCGCGCCGCCGCCGCCGGGATCGTGTCGCTGATCCGGGATTTGTTCTTCACCGGCAAGACGGTGATGATCGACCACGGGCACGGCCTGTCCAGCATCTATGCCCACCTGTCGGCAACGACGGTACACGAGGGCGATGCGATCGAGCGTGGTGCGCTGATCGGACGCGTCGGCGCCAGCGGCCGGGCCACCGGCCCGCACCTCCACTGGGGCGTCAGCTGGTTCGACGAGCGACTCGACCCCGAGCGCGTCCTGGCGCTGTGGCCCACCGGGACGGCGACGAGAGAGGAATGAGCGGGCAGGTTTAAGGCGCGGACGGAGCGCGGAGCTCCAGCTCCGCATTCCGCGTGCGGACCTGGGGTCCGCGCTCCGTCCGCCTCTAAGCTGGATTAATCCTCCGCCGCCAGGGCGCGGCTGCGGAAGCGGAAGGGATGCGCCGGATAGACGCCGAGGATGCGTACCTCGCGCGAGAAGAAATCCAGTTCCTCCAGGGCCAGGCGCAGGCCGCGCTCCTCGGGATGGCCTTCGACGTCGGCGAAGAATTGCGTCGCCACGAACTGGCCGCCGATCTGATAGCTCTCCAGCTTGGTCATGTTGATGCCGTTGGTGGCGAACCCGCCCAGCGCCTTGTACAGGGCGCCGGGCACGTTGCGCACGCGGAAGACGAAGCTGGTGACGATCGGCCCCCGCTGCGGGTCGGGCCGCACCGGATCGCGCGCCATGATGACAAAGCGGGTGGTGTTGTGCTCGGCGTCCTCGATGCTGGCCTTGAGCGACACCAGACCGTGAATCTCGCCGGCCAGCTCGGAGGCGATGGCGGCGACGGTGGGGTCGTTCTTCTGCGCCACTTCCTCGGCGGCGCCGGCGGTGTCGGCGGCGACCACCGCCTTCCAGCCGAAGGCGCGGATGAGGTTGCGGCACTGCGACAGCGCGTGCACGTGGCTGCGCACCGTGCGCACGGTCTCGATCGTCGCTCCCTTGGGCGCCAGCAGGTGATGATTTACCCGCTGGAAATGCTCGGCGACGATGTGCAGGCCGGAATCGGGCATGATGTGGTGGATGTCGGCCACCCGGCCGGCGACGGAATTCTCGATGGGGATCATCGCCAGCGCCGCCATGCCCTCGCGCACCGCGGCGAAGGCGTCCTCAAAGGACTGGCACGGCAGCGGTTCCATCTTGGGATAGGCAACCCGGCACGACAGGTGCGAGTAGGCGCCCGGAAGGCCCTGGAACGAGATGGCGTTGGCGGGATCTGTGGTCATCGGCTGGCGGCACCGTTGGGCGCCAGCATGGCACGGGCGCGGTCGAGATCGGCGGGAGTATCGACCCCCAGGGGAACCGTGTCAACGAGGGCGGCGTCGATGCGCATGCCGTTTTCGAGGGCGCGGAGCTGTTCCAGCTTTTCGCGCCGCTCGAGCACGCCTTGCGGCAGGGCGACGAAGCGCGCCAAGGCCTCGCGGCGAAAGGCATAGAGGCCGATGTGGTGATAGAGCGGGCCGGAGCCGGCCGGCACGGCGGCGCGACTGAAATAAAGCGCACGGCCGCTGCGCTGGCCAGTGCTTATCGACACGACCGCCTTCACCACGTTGGGGTCGTCGCGTTCGGCGGGCACGGTGATTTCGGTGACCAGCGTGGCGATGTCGACACCCATCTGCGCCAGTGGGGCGAACACCGCGCGGACCGCGGCCGGGTCGATGGTCGGCAGGTCGCCCTGGATGTTGACGACCGCATCATGGTGCCGTTCGGGGTCGCAGCGTTCGACCGCCTCGAACACGCGATCCGAGCCCGACGGATGGTCGGGCCGGGTCAGCACCGCCTCGCCGCCGGCGCGGCCGATCGCCGCGGCGATCTCCGGCTCGGCACAGGCAACGATGACCGGGCCGATACCGGCCTCACACGCCCGGCGCCAGACATGGACGATCATCGGCTCGCCATGGATATCGGCCAGCGGCTTGCCCGGCAGGCGCGTCGCCTGCAGGCGGGCCGGGATGACGACGAGGGGGCGGGATGCGGCGATTGCGGTGGACATCGACACCTGTTCCTGGCTGGCTCGTGCCACATATATCGGGTTGCGCCCGCCGACGCCACCCGATCGGGCGGGTTGGACCTGACAAGCACATGCCGCTAGAGTGCGTTCGAATTTTTGATTTCACGACCGACGGGAGCACGCATGGGCAGCACCTTTTCCAACATCATAGGAGCCATTCTGGTGGCGCTGATGCTCGTGGTGGGCATCAACATCGCGGGCGACATGATCACCCCTTCGGGGCACGAACCGTCAGAGACCGTTGCCGAAGATGCGACGGCCCCGACCGCCGCGCCGGAGGGTAAGCAACAGCAGGCCGCCGCGCCCGAAGGCGAAGAGGCCCCGGCAGCCGAGGGCGAGGAGGCTGCGCCCGCAGGCGAGGAGCAGCAGGCCGCCGCACCCGAGGGAGAGGCGGCACCAGCCGACGAAGGCGGAGCAGCGCCGAACGGTGATGCGGCACTGGCGTTGATTGCCACGGCGGACGCACAGGCCGGCCAAAGCGTGGCGAGGAAATGTGCCGCCTGCCATACCTTCGACGACGGCGGCGGCAACCGCGTCGGGCCAAACCTGTTTGGCGTCGTCGGGGCCGACATTGCCACGCACGAGGGCTACCGCTACTCCAGCGCGCTGAGTGCCGAGGAAGGCACGTGGACCTACGAGGCCCTGAGCGCCTTCCTGACGAAGCCGTCGGAGGCGGTGCCCGGCACCAAGATGACCTTCGCCGGCGTACCCGACCCGCAGGACCGCGCCAACCTCATCGCCTACCTGCGCAGCATCAGCCCTGCGGCGCCGCCGCCCCAGGGCTGACGGGCGTCTGCGTACTTGTCAGTGGAGGCGATTGTGCGGAGAGTGGGGCCGGCGGCGGGATGAAGTCAAAGGAGCGAGCATGAGCGGACATGGCACGGTGTGCCCGCAGGAGTTCATCACCTTCGCCGGCCGCTTGGCGAATGCCGCCGGTGAGGTGCTGCGACGCTATTTCCGCACGCCCATCGCCATCGACGACAAGTCCGACGCTAGCCCCGTCACCATCGCCGATCGCGAATCCGAAGCCGCGATGCGCCGCCTGATTGCGGCGCATCAGCCCCAGCATGGGGTGTTCGGCGAGGAGCAGGGCTCGGACAGGCTGGATGCCGAATTCGTATGGGTGCTCGACCCGATCGACGGCACCCGTGCGTTCATCACCGGAAAACCGTCGTTCGGCGTCCTCATCGCCCTGCTGCACCAAGGGCGGCCGGTGCTCGGCATCATCGACCAGCCGATCATCGGCGAGCGCTGGGTCGGCGTCGCCGGCATGCCGACGACATTCCAAGGGCGGCACGCACAGGTGCGGGCCTGCCCGCGGCTCGATGCCGCCTATCTCTATACGACCGCGCCCGAGTTGTTCGTCGGTGACGACGTCGCGCCGTGGGCGCGCATTCACGACGCGGTCAAGCACCCGCGCTACGGCGCCGACTGCTATGCCTACGGCCTGCTCGCCATCGGCTTCGTCGACGTGGTAGTCGAAACGACGCTCAAGCCTTACGACTACTGCGCCTTGGTGCCGGTGATCGAGGGTGCCGGCGGGATCATTACCGATTGGCGGGGGCAATCGCTGGGCCTGGACTCCGACGGGCGCGTGCTGGCCTGCGGCGACCGTCGCACCCACGCGCAGGCCTTGCACCTTCTGGCGAGCGAACAGGCCTGACACCGCCACCACGTGCCCCAATATAGGGTCCAACGACAGGAAGGCGCATGTTCAAGACCATTTTCGCCGCGGCACTGATCACGCTTGGTCTTGGCGCTCCCGCCTTGGCCGAGGGCGACGCGGAGGTGCGCGCGGTGCATGGCCTGGCGATGCATGGCGAGCCCAAATACCCGCCGGATTTCCAATACTTCGATTATGTCAATCCCAACGCGCCGAAGGGCGGGGATGCCCGCTTGCACGCCATCGGCACGTTCGACAACCTCAACCCGTTCACCATCAAAGGGCAGCCGGCGGCCGGATCGCTGATGCCGTTCGACACGCTGCTGGCCAGCTCCGCCGACGAGGCCTTCAGCGAATATGGCCTGATCGCCGAAACCATCACCGTTCCCGCCGATCGCTCATGGGTGGAGTTCACGCTGCGGCGCGAGGCCCGCTGGCACGATGGCCGGCCGATCACCGTCGACGACGTGATCTTTTCGCTGGAGACGCTGAAGACTAAGGGCCTGCCCACCTTCCGCCTGTACTACGCCGACGTGGTGAAGGCCGAAAAGACGGGCGACCGCAAGGTCAAGTTCACCTTCAAACCCGGGGAAAACCGCGAACTGCCATTGATCATCGGGCAGATGCAGATCCTGCCCAAGCACTATTGGGAAGGCCGCGACTTCACCCAGACGACCCTGGAACCGCCGCTGGGCAGCGGCCCATACCGCATCGGCGCCTTCGAGCCGGGCCGTTACATCGTCTACGAGCGGGTGAAGGACTATTGGGGCAAGGACTTGCCGGTCAACCGCGGCCAGTACAATTTCGCCAGTATCCGCTACGATTATTACCGCGACACGACCGTGGCTCTCGAGGCGTTCAAGGGCGGCCTTTACGACTGGCGCCTCGAGAACTCGGCCAAGGCCTGGGCCATCTCCTACGACTTCCCGGCGCTGCGCGAGGGGCGGGCCAAGAAAGAGAAGATAGATCACGATCGCCCCACCGGCATGCAGGGCTTCGCCTTCAACCTTCGCCGGCCGCTGTTCGAGGATCCGAGGGTGCGCCGGGCCTTGGCCTATGCGTTCGATTTCGAATGGACCAACCAGAACCTGTTCTACGGCCAGTATACGCGTACCGAGAGCTATTTCTCCAATTCCGAGCTGGCGTCGCGGGGCCTGCCGTCGCAAGGCGAGCTGGCGATCCTCCAACCTTTGGCCGATCAGGTCCCGCCGCAGGTGTTCACCGAGGAATACCGCGCGCCGAAAAGCGACGGCTCCGGCAATATTCGTCCAAACTTGCGCAAGGCGATGGACCTGCTGAAGGAGGCTGGGTGGGAGGTGCACGACGGCCGGCTGGTCAACGCCGCGACCGGGCAATCGTTCGAGTTCGAGATTTTGATCGAACAGCCGATCTGGGAACGCATCACCCTGCCCTTCACCAGGAATCTCCGCCGTCTGGGGATCACCGCCACCGTCCGCACCGTCGATTCCACGCAATACAAGAACCGCACCGACAATTTCGATTTCGACATGATCGTCGAGGTGTGGGGGCAGTCGCTGTCCCCAGGCAACGAACAGCGCAGCTTTTGGAGCTCTGGCGCAGCCGAAACCCCGGGTAGCCGCAACTTGGTCGGCATCTCGAACCCGGCGATCGATCGGCTGGTCGAGCTGGTGATCGCCGCACCCGATCGCGATGCGCTGATCGAGCGCACCCGGGCGCTCGATCGGGTGCTGTTGTGGAACCACTACGTGATCCCCCACTGGCACATCGGTTACGACCGCATCGCCTATTGGGACAAGTTCGGCCGCCCGGAGAAAACCCCGACGCAGGGCACGCAGTTCATGAGCTGGTGGATCAAGCCCAGCGCCGCAGCACCCCAGGCCGCGGCGGGCGCGCGTGCCGCCGTCCCGACGGCCGCCGAGAAGAACTGAGACGATGCTCGCCTATGTCATCCGCCGCCTGCTGCTCATTCCCCTGACCCTGTTCGGGATCATGGTGGTCAATTTCATCATCGTGCAGTTTGCCCCCGGCGGCCCGGTCGAACTGATCCTGTCCCGGCTGCAGGGCACGGCCGTCGAGGCGACGGCGCGCGTTTCGGGGGCTGGCGGCCAGGAGGCGGGCCGCGCCCAGGCCCCGCAGGCGGTCGGGCAGCAAGGCGGCGCCTATCGCGGTGCCCGCGGCCTCGATCCCGCCTTCATCAAGGAACTCGAGCGCCAGTTCGGCTTCGATAAGCCGGCGCATGAGCGCTTCGTCGACATGATGAAGAACTATGCCACCTTCGACTTCGGCAACAGCTTCTATCGGGACCGCGCGGTGACCGCGCTGGTTCTGGACAAGCTGCCCGTCTCGATCTCACTCGGTTTGTGGTCGACGCTGATCATCTATCTGGTGTCGATACCGCTAGGCATCGCCAAGGCCGTGCGCGACGGCTCACGCTTCGATGTGGTGTCGAGCTGGATGGTGATCGTCGGCTATGCGATCCCAGGCTTCCTGTTCGCCATCTTCCTGGTGGTGCTGTTCGCCGGCGGCAGCTTCGTCTCATGGTTTCCACTGCGCGGCCTCTATTCGCTGGGCTGGGAACAGATGAACTGGTGGGAGAAGATCGTCGATTATCTGTGGCACATTGCCTTGCCCGTCACCGCGTTGGTCATCGGCGGCTTTGCCGGGCTGACCATGCTGACCAAGAACTCGTTTCTCGAAGAGATCAACAAACAGTATGTGGTCACCGCCCGCGCCAAGGGGCTGTCGGAGCGGCGCGTCCTCTACAGCCACGTGTTCCGCAACGCCATGCTGTTGATCGTCGCCGGCTTCCCCAACGCGCTGGTCGGCATCCTGTTCACCGGCTCGGTGCTGATCGAGGTGATCTTCTCGCTCGACGGTATCGGCCTGCTCGGCTTCGAGGCGGCACTCAACCGCGATTATCCGGTGATGTTCGGCACACTGTATTTCTTCAGCCTGATCGGGCTGCTGCTCAATTTGGTCAGCGACCTGCTGTACCACGTGGTCGATCCGCGCATCGATTTCGAGGGGCGCGCATCGTGATGCGGAGGGCAGACGTCACCGGCGCGCGGTTCTTGGGCTTTCGCATCACGCCGCTGACGCGCCGGCGCCTTGCCGGCTTCCGCCGCAACCGCCGCGGCTTCTGGTCGCTGTGGCTGTTCCTGTTCCTGTTCGTCGCCAGTCTGTTCGCCGAGTTCATCGCCAACGAGCGGCCCATCATCATCAGCTATCGGGACGAGTTGTATTTCCCGGTTCTGGTCGACTACCCCGAAACCACCTTCGGTGGCGACTTCGAGACCTACACCGATTATCGCGATCCCTACATCGCCGAGAAGATCACCGAAGCCGGCTGGATGCTGTGGCCGCCCATCCGCTACGACCACCGCAGCATCAACTATGACCTGCCGGTGCCGGCACCGGCGCCGCCGTCGTCGGAAAACCTGCTGGGCACCGATGACCAGGGCCGAGACGTGCTGGCACGGCTGATCTACGGCTTCCGCATTTCGGTGCTGTTCGGGCTGGCCCTGACCTTGGTCAGTTCGGTGGTCGGCATCGCCGCCGGTGCCGTTCAAGGCTATTTCGGCGGGTGGACCGACTTGGTGTTCCAGCGATTCCTCGAGATCTGGAGCGGGCTTCCGCAGCTGTTCATCCTGATCATCGTGGCCAGCATCGTCACCCCGGGATTCTGGACCCTGCTGCTCATCCTGGCGCTGTTCCACTGGACCAGCCTGGTCGGCGTCGTGCGCGCCGAGTTCCTGCGCGCGCGCAACTTCGACTACGTGCGCGCCGCCCGCGCCCTGGGCATGGGCGACGCTCAGATCATGTGGAAGCACATCCTGCCGAACGCCATGGTCGCCACCCTGACGTTCACGCCGTTCATCCTCAACGCCTCGATCGTCGCGCTGACCGCGCTCGATTTCCTCGGCCTCGGCCTGCCGCCAGGAGCGCCGTCCTTGGGCGACCTGCTGCGCCAGGGCAAGGAGAACCTACAGGCGCCGTGGCTGGGCATCACCGGCTTCGTCGTCGTGGCGCTGATGCTGTCCCTGCTCGTGTTCGTCGGCGAGGCAGTGCGCGACGCCTTTGACCCCAGGAAGACGACCGCATGACCAAGCTGCTCGAAGTCCGCGACCTGCACGTCTCCTTCGGCCACGGCCCACAAGAGATGCAGGCGGTGCGCGGCGTCTCGTTCGATCTCGACAAAGGCGAGACCTTGGCCCTGGTCGGCGAATCCGGCTCGGGCAAATCGGTGACGGCGCTGTCGCTGATGCAACTGCTGCCCTATCCGCTGGCCCATCATCCGGCCGGCAGCGTGCGTCTGAACGGCGAGGAACTGGTCGGCGCCCCCGAACGCAAGCTGCGCCAGATCCGCGGCGACCGCATCGCCATGGTCTTCCAGGAGCCGATGACGTCGCTCAACCCGCTGCAGCCCATCGGCGCGCAGGTAGGCGAAGTCCTGGAGATCCATCGCGGCATGGGCAGCGCTCAGGTTCGGGCGCGGGTGATCGAATTGCTGCACCTGGTCGGCCTGCCCGAGGCCGAGCGGCGGCTGGGGGCGTTGCCACATGAACTCTCGGGCGGGCAGCGCCAGCGCGTGATGATCGCCATGGCCCTGGCCAACGAACCCGACATCCTGGTCGCCGACGAGCCGACCACCGCGCTCGACGTCACCATCCAGGCTCAGATCCTGAAGCTGCTCAAGGATCTGCAGGAGCAGTTCCATATGGCGCTGCTGCTGATCACCCACGATCTGGGCATCGTACGCAAGATGGCCGACCACACGTGTGTGATGAACAACGGGCTGATCGTCGAACATGGGCCGACCGAGAGCATTTTCGCGCGGCCGCGCCATCCCTACACGCAGCGCCTGCTGGCGGCGGAGCCCAAGGGCAAGCCCAACAAGGCGGCGGCCGATGCGCCAGTGATCATGGAAACCACCGATCTCAAGGTGTGGTTCCCCATCCGGCGCGGCGTCATTCGCCGCACCGTTGGCCACATCAAGGCGGTCGACGGCATCACCATGGCGGTCCGTGAAGGCCATACCGTCGGCGTCGTCGGCGAAAGCGGCTCGGGCAAGACCACCCTCGGGCTGGCCCTGCTGCGCCTGATCCACAGCGACGGGCCGGTGGTGTTCGTGGGCCAAGACATCCGCCGGCTGCCGGCGTCGAAGCTGCGGCCGCTGCGGCGGGGCATGCAGATGGTGTTCCAGGATCCCTATGGCAGCCTGAGCCCGCGCCTGTCCGTCGGCCAGATCGTCGAGGAGGGCCTGTTGGTCCACCGCCTGGGCGGCAATCGTGACGAACGGCGCGCCCTGGTCGGCCAGGCGCTGATCGACGTCGGGCTGGAGCCGGGCATGCAGGACCGCTACCCGCACGAGTTTTCCGGCGGCCAGCGCCAGCGCATTTCCATCGCGCGCGCCCTGGTGCTGCGGCCGAGGTTCATCGTGCTCGACGAGCCGACCAGCGCCCTCGACGTCTCGGTCCAGGCGCAGATCGTCGACCTGCTGCGCGACCTGCAGGCGCGCTACAAACTGGCCTATCTGTTCATCAGCCACGACCTGCGCGTGGTGCGCGCCCTGGCCGACGACCTCATCGTCATGAAGGACGGCAAGGTGATGGAGGCCGGCGACGCCGACCGCATCTTCGCCGCGCCACGCACCGACTACACCCGCGCCTTGCTGGCAGCGGCGTTCAATCTCGAGGTGACACCCGGCGCAGTAGCGATCTGATGCCCCGGTTGCTAAGATGAAATAAGAATAACTCAAGAGGAACCGCATGACTCCCGACCAGTTCCGTGCGCTGATGCTGCCGATTGCCAGCGAGATTGCCGGCCGCCTCGTCGATCGCACCCTTGCCGATCACCTGAATGCCACCTTTCCCAGCGATGGCGAGGTCGTCGGCAAGATCGAGGCCGCGTGCCACGAGGCGATCGCCGCCGGCTGGATGTGCGCCGAAGGCGCGCCGGGACGGCGCTACGGCCGGGTCATCCAGCCTGCTGCCGACAGCCATGATCTCAGTGTCGACATCGTCGACCTGACTGACGTCGTCGGTCCCCACCACAGCCATCCCAACGGCGAGATCTGCCTGACCATGCCGGTGAGCGCCGACGCGCGCTTCGACGGGAAGGGCAGGGGATGGTGCGTCTACGGCCCCAACTCGGCGCATCGGCCGACGGTGACCGGCGGCCGGGCACTGGTGCTGTATCTGCTGCCCGAGGGAAAGATCGCGTTCACGCGCTAGCTCACCGACCGCAGCATTTTCCGTTGACTTGGGACGCGCTGGTGCCGTGTCTTTCCCGCGAAGGACATTGAGGACGCCGATGAACGACGCCGCCACCACCCCGGTTCCGGTTACCGACAGCGAAACGATGGTCGCGACCTACCGTGTCCGCAGTGATGTCCGGTCCATCGAGGCGCGTGCCCGCACCATCGCCACCGAGCAGAGCGTCGAGATGCCGGTCGAGGCGATCGACGACCCCTTCGTGCTGTCGAACATCGTCGGCCGCGTTCTGCGCATCGACGACAGGAGCGAAGGCCTATTCGACGTGCACGTCGGCCTCGCCCTGGCGACCACCGGCCTCGAGGCCGGGCAGATGATGAACATGCTGTTCGGCAACACCTCGATCCACGACGACGTTGTGCTGCAGGATGTGGTCTTCCCACCGCAACTGGCAGCGACGTTCGGCGGCCCCAATCTCGGCCTGCCGGGGCTGCGCCGACGGGCAGGGGCCGAAGGCCGTGCGCTGACCTGCTCGGCGCTGAAACCCCAGGGCTTGCCGGCGGCCGGCCTGGCGCAACTGGCCGAGCGCTTCGCACGGGGCGGCATCGACTTCATCAAGGACGATCACGGCCTGGCCGACCAGCCCTACAGCCGCTTCGCCGACCGCGTCGCCACCTGCGCCGAGGCGGTGGCGCGCGCCAATGCCGCGACCGGCGGGCGCACCCGCTACCTCCCCAGCCTGTCGGGCAATCTCGACCAGCTTCGCCGGCAGGCGGCGACGGCCATCGAAGCCGGCGTCGATATGCTTCTGATCGCACCCATGGTGGTCGGGCTGCCGGCCTTCGCCATCCTGCGCCAGGAACATCCGGGCGTGGCCTTCATGGCCCACCCGGCCATGGCCGGCGCCGCGCGTATCGCGCCGCCGCTATTGTTGGGCAAGCTGTTCCGGCTGCTCGGCGCCGATGCCACGGTATTCCCCAACCACGGCGGCCGCTTCGGCTATTCGCCGGGGACCTGCGGGGTGCTGGCCGAGGCCGCCCGGGCGCCGTGGTTGGGCCTGCGCCCGACCGTACCGGTGCCGGCCGGCGGCATGACCACGGCGCGAGTCGCCGAAATGCTCGACTTCTACGGCCGCGACGTCATGTTGCTGATCGGCGGGGGCCTGCTGGCGGCGCGCGAGCGCCTGACGGCGGAGACGGCCGCCTTCGTCGGCGCCGTCGCCGCCCATCCCTATGGTGCGCCATGAGCGATTCCCCGCTGTTTCGCCTGTTCCGGGAAGGCTTCCGCTGGGACGAGGTCGCCACGCTGCCGTACAAGGAAGAGGGCGCGGCGCCGTTCAAGGCCATTTCGCGCCAGGTGCTGTTCGCCGACCCCGCCCTGGGCTGCGAGCTGCGCTATTTCGAAATGCAGGCGGGCGGCCATTCGACGCTCGAGCGCCATGAACACATGCATGCGGTGATGGTCCTGCGCGGCCTCGGCCATTGCCTGCTGGGAAACGAGGTGCGCCGGGTGCGGCCCCACGACCTCGTCACCATTCCCGCCTGGACCTGGCACCAGTTCCGCGCCACCGGCCGCGAGCCGCTGGGCTTCCTGTGCATGGTCAACGCCACCCGCGACAAGCCACGGCTGCCAGACGACGCCGACCTCGCCGAGCTGCGCCGCAACCCGGCTGTCGCCGCCTTCCTCGTCGCGACGCCCGGCGACCACGGGTGAACGGAGCTGGGCCGCTTGCCGCGTCCGCGGCGGTCACAGCCCGGCCTTGGCCGCGTCGACGATCTCCGACGTCACCTTGTCCCTGCTGTCGGCCGCCGCCCGCTGCAGCCATGTCAGCACCTGCGATGGTTTGCCGACCTCGTTGACGGTGACGGTATAGATCGCCGTCGAATTGCCACCCGCCCATGGCAGCAGCGGCACGAGCACGCCGTGGTGGCCGATATAGTCCCGCTCGAACGGCTTGCCCGGCTCGAACGCAATCCTTTGCTGCAGCACCGGCACGTCGAAGCGTGTGCCGCCAACCCCCTGCGCGTCCCCCTGCCAGAAGGCGTCCATCTTGAGGTTGATCGACAGGCCAAGAACGCCGTCCGGGCCGAGTTCCGCCGCCGGCTGATTGGGGTAGCTGAGATATAGCGGCTTGACGCGCAGGACGCGGGGGCCGGCCGGCTCGATCATGCCGACGAATTCCATCGCCCCACGCCCGCCTTTCTCCGCCAGCGGCTCGCGCTTCAAATGAAAGCAGGGGAACAGCGGCACGTGGCGGGGAGCGTAGAAATCATTTGCCACGAAATTAGCCCGATGTGTTTCCGTGTATTTTTCGAGCTCCGTCTTCAATTGGCTGTCGAAAGCATTTACCACCACCTTGACCAGCGGCTCGAACACTGCGACCGCCAGCAAGCCAGCACCAAGGCTGTACGTCCTCCTGCCGTCCGTTACCGGCGATAGTTTCGGGCAGTTTGCCTTTACTGCGGCCGAGTCCGCCGCCGTCGAGTGGTGGGGATTCACGCGGTAGGGGTCGGGACTGAGGGTGATCTCGGCAGGCGTCGATTTTACGACGTCGGCGGAACCGCCACAGCCGGAGCCCAACAGGGTCAGCGGCAACATCAAGGCCGTCAGGCGCGGGAGTGTCATGGGACGTCTCCTGGTGGTGGTGGCGGCAATGTTATTGCACTTATCGCGTGCAGGAAATAACCATTACATCCATGGCGCGCACCCCGATCGCATCCCCCGAATGGGGCGAGCGCCACCTGCCTACCCTTATGCCCAAAGGGACAGGCCGCCCTTCGCCATCTTGGCGCAGAGGGGCGGCGTCATGACTCTTGATGATGGTGCTGCGCAAAGGGAGGATCAGATGAGCGACGGCGACACCCCAGGCAGCGAACCGACGTTCCGGCCCGCCGACATCGCCGCCCTGTCACATCTGTATCGCGGCGAGTTGTATCGCAGCACGATCTGGCGAACCCGGCTGGACGCCACCACCAACTGGGCGGTGGTCACCACCGGCTTGGCGCTGTCGCTGTCCTACAGCAGCGCGGCCGCCTCGCCGTTGCCGCTGATCCTGGTTGGCCCGCTGGTGGTCGTGTTCCTCTACATCGAGGCGCGCCGCTACCGCTTCTTCGATTTCTGGCGGATGCGTGCCCACGTGCTGGAGGTGCATTTCTTCGGGCCGATCCTGCGCGGCAACGGCGTGCGCACCGACAACGGCTGGAACGAGGTGCTGTATCAGGATTATCGCGCCCCTAATCTCCACATCACCTTCCTCGAAGCCACGGGCCGCCGCCTGCGCCGCAACTACAGCTGGATCTTCCTGATCCAGGCCGCCGCCTATGTCGGCAAGCTGTTCATCCATCCCGAGCCCATCGCCGGCATCGACGAATTCCTGGCGCGCGCCACCATCGGCCCGGTCCCAGGGCTGTTGGTGCTCCTGGCCGGCGTCGTCTTCCATGCGAGCTGGCTCGCCCTGGCCATCGCCACCCTGCGCAGCCGTCGCGGCGCCAATCGGCCCAGGCGGCCGTCGCGGCCGCTCAGCGACCGCATGCTCGACTTGGCGCGCGGCGCCTGACCCTGCCCCATCTGGCAGCGCACTGGCTTAAACCAAGTTAAAGCGGCGACTTACGCCGGTTTGCAGACTGGCCCGCGATGTCAAACCAGCACCGTGGAGAGCACAATGGCCGACCAACCCTCACCCCCCGCAAAAACACCCGAGGGCCGCCCGGAAGTAATGCGCCCGTTCGTCGGCCTGCGACACGAGATCGATCGGTTGTTCGACGACTTCATGGCCTTGTCGCCATTCCGCCGGCGGTTCATGGAAATGGATCCATTCGACCAGTGGGCCTGGGGCGCAAGCGGCGCCCGTCACAATGCCGATGTGGTCGAGCATGACGATGCCTATGAGATCTGTGTCGACGTGCCCGGCATGGAGGCCAAGGACATCAACATTTCGATGGCCGAAGGCTGCCTGACCGTGCGCGGCGAGTCCCAGGAGGAAAAGGAAGAAAGGGAGCGGAATTTCCGCCTGTCCGAACGCCGCTATGGGTCGTTCACGCGCAGCTTCCGCCTGCCGCAGGGCGTCGATGAGGAAAAGATCACCGCCGACCTCAAGAACGGCGTGCTGATGATCACCGTGCCCAAGGCACCGCAGGCGCAGAAGCAGCAAAAGAAGATCGAGATCAAGACGGGGCAGTGAGCCGTTCGGGTGGCCTGCCCGCACCAGGCCACCCGATCCCGCTACAGCCGGTTGACGGAAAAATCCTGGCAGGAATAGCCCAACACGGCCAGGCCCTCTTCGATGAGATCGCCGAGATTGGGAAGGCCGATCAGGTACGAGGTTTCGCGGGCATCGTGTACCGTGCCGGCTTCGACCATCGCCGTTGTCCAGTCCTCGGGCGTGTAGTCGCCGCGCCCGAGCCAGGTCAATGCCAGCAACTCGACGCGCTGGTCGTCATTGAGGCCGTCGATGGCCGCGCTCAGTTCCTCGAGCGTGGGATCCTCGGCATAGTCTTCGAGGATCTCGACACCCTTGTCGTCACTGGGATTGGAGCCGGGGTCGGGCTCGACCACGCCTTCCTTGGCGTCATATTCCCGCGCCTTGACGATGATATAGCACAGGGTTTCGAGCGAGGTGGCGAGATCTGGCGGCTCGGTGTTGTCGGGCTCGGGGGCGCGCTCGCGGGCCATGATCCTCTCCTGACGAGGTTTGCGGCAGTGTCGTTGAGGAAGCTTGGGTCGCATCGGTCCACGTCAAGATGGCGCCATCGTCCATGCGCTTGGTCGTATGGTTCGCGGGCCGGGCAACCCCTAAGGTGGGCGGGGAACGCCCTCGAAAATGTTCGGAGGATCACGCGATGCAGCGGAGAAGTTTGCTGGCGTTGGTGCTTGGCCTCGCGCTCATGCCGGCCGCCGCGGGCGCCCAGGAAGGACCGGTCAAGATCGGCATTCTCAACGATCAGTCCGGACCCTACGCCGATTTCGGCGGCGTCACCTCGGTCGACGCCGCCCGCATGGCCATCGAGGACTTCGGCGGCTCGGTGCTGGGCCAACCGATCGAATTGATCGCGGCCGATCACCAGAACAAGCCCGATATCGCCGCGGCGACGGTCAATCGATGGATCGACCTGGAGGGCGTCGACATGATCGGCGACCTCACCAATTCCGCCGTGGCCCTGGCGGCGCAGAAGATCGCCCAGGACAAGAACCGCATCACCATCGCCAACGGCGCCGCCACCGCACGCTTGACCGGCGACGCTTGCTCGCCGACCGGCATCCACTGGGCCTACGACACCTATTCCCAGGCGGTCGGCGCCGGCCGCGCCATGCTGGCCGAAGGGGTGAAGAACTGGTTCATCATCACCGTCGATTACGCCTTCGGCCATGCGCTGGAAGGCGACATGATGCGCGTCATCAAGGAAGGCGGCGGCACGGTGGCCGGCACCGTGCGCCACCCGCTCAACTCCGCCGACTTCTCGTCCTTCCTGCTGCAGGCGCAAAGCTCTGGCGCGCAAGGCGTGGCGCTGGCCAATGCCGGTGCCGATACCATCAACTCCATCAAACAGGCGGCGGAATTCGGCATCGTCAAAGGCGGCCAGCAACTGATGGGCCTGCTGTTGGTGATTTCCGACGTGCACTCGCTGGGCCTCGACACCGCCCAGGGGCTGACCTTCGCCGAAGCCTGGTACTGGGATCAGGATGAGGTGTCGCGGGCTTGGGCCAAGCGCTTCTTCGAACGCAACCGGCGCATGCCCGGCATGATCCAGGCCGGCGTCTATTCGTCGACGCTGCACTACCTGAAGGCAGTACAGGCGGCCGGCACCAAGGAAGCCAAAGCGGTGATGGCCAAGATGCGCGAACTGCCGGTCAACGATTTTCTCGCCAAGAATGGCAAGGTCCGCGAAGATGGGCGCATGGTCCACGACATGCTGCTCGTCGAGGTCAAAAAGCCGGAAGAATCCAAGGGGGAATGGGATCTGCACAGGGTCCTGCGCACCATACCCGCCGAGCAAGCCTTCCGTCCGCTGTCTGAAAGCGATTGCCCCCTGGTCAAGCGGGGGTGAGGTCACGGCAACGCGACTCCTGATACCGCGTCGGGTTCGGGGAACCCCTGCGGGTCGATGCTGTTAGCCGGGTGTACCAGCATGAGGTGGGGGTGATGGCCAATCTCACAGGAATCCTCGGAACCATGTTGGCGACCGGCATGGCCGGCCGCAGTCGCCGCGGGCCGTCCTTCGCCGCCAAGGCAGGTGGGGGGTCGTTCAAGCAGACCGCGGGTTTGGCGGCCTTGGGCTACCTTGCCTACAAGGCCTATACCGACCATCAGCGCAGGGGTGCCGGCGAGGCCGCCGGCGGTGGCGGTGGCGGCAAATCGCTGTTCGGCCGGTTGACCGAGGCCCTGCAATCCGAGCCGCAGGCCGAGGGGCAGGCGGAGATGGGCGATCAAAAGGCCCTGTTGCTGATCCGGGCGATGGTCGCGGCGGCGGCGGCCGATGGCGAGATCGGTGCCGACGAGCGTCAGCGCATCCTCTCGCGCCTCGATGAGGCCGGCGCCAGCGACGAGGATAATCGGGTCCTCGAAGCGGAACTCGCCGCGCCACAGCCGATCGACAGCCTGCTCAAGAACGTCGGGGACGAGGAAACCGCCGAGCAAGTCTATGTCGCGTCGCAGATGGCCATCGAGCCTGACAGCACCGCTGAACGCTCCTACCTGCAGTACTTGGCCGCCCGCCTGAACCTCGATCCCGCCCGGATGCAGCCCGGCGGTCCGGCCTGAGGCCAACGGACGGATCGCGGCGAGCGTGCGGTCTCGATCGGGGCAGCCCGTCGCCGGGGGGACGTCGCTTCCGCTTCAGGCTGCCGTGGTGAACGGAAGCAAAGGAGCATCGTCATGGATCGCCTGTCGAGCCACTGGCAGGAATGGGCCGACTTGGTGCTCGGTCTGTTGCTGCTGATTTCTCCCTGGGCGCTGGGCTTCGCCAGCGGCGCCGTCGGCACCATGCCGGACGCTGCCGATGTCGGTCCGGTCGCCGCGTGGAACGCCTGGATCTGCGGCATCATCATCGCCGCGACGGCACTGGCCGCCATCCTGCGCTTCGACGAGTGGACGGACTGGGTCAACGGCCTGCTCGGCCTATGGGTGATCATCGCGCCGTGGGTGCTGGGCTTTACCGGCCTGGGCGCCGCCGTGGCCGCCCATGTCGTCTTGGGCGTGCTCATCGTCGCCTTCTCGGCCTGGGACCTGTGGGCCGCGCGTCATCCGCCGTCGAGGATCACGCAGGCGTGAGTGCCGCGTGTCGCAGAATCTAGGCGCGTGCGCCGCGGCGCACGCGCCACCATTGGTATGGCGGAGCTTGGCTTGACGGTGTGCACGCCAAGCTCCGCGGTTCGCCTTATTGGTTCTGGCTCTTTGGTGCCTGATCGGCACTGGGCAGTTCGGGTATCTCTGCCGTCTGTTCGATCCCCATCTTCTTGATGGTTTCCACATCGAGTTGCCCGCGCGCCTCGATATTGTGCTCCTGCTGAAATTGGCTCAGCGCTTGTTGTTCCGCCTTGCTCAACTGGCCATCCACTTCCACCTGCTCGTGCCCATTCTGCTTCAGGTTCTCCTCCACCTTGCGGACGACACCCTCGCTGAACTGCTGAGACGCCGACTGGTCGGTGGAAACCGCGCTCTTCTGTTGGGCCGAGGACTCGGTCCCGGCGGCAAACGCCGTACCGGCACCAACCGCAATCGCGAGACAAACCGCCACCGTCCTGATCATCCTTCACCTCCTATGAAATGCTGCCCAAGTGAACGGCGCCGGCTCCAAAGGGTTTCGCCGGCCCACTAATTCGTGGCCGACTGGCCGGATATCGTGCCGACCGGCCAGGAGGGAACCTCGGCGACCCCAGCCGTGTTCGCCCAACGAACCAGCTTTCCGGAACAGCCATGCCGCAGGCGCCTTTACCGACCGTTCTCATCACCGGCGCCAGTGGCTTTCTCGGCCAGGCCATCGCGCGCGGTTTGCTGGATCGTTACCGGATCATCGGCCTGGACGTCATGCCGCCGAAACGGCCGCTGGCCGGTGTCGAGACGATCAAGATCGACCTGACCTCGGACGAGGCGGTGGCCAAGGCGATGGCCGAGGTCGGCCAGCGCGTCGACAACCGCATCGCCTCGGTCATTCATCTCGCCGCCTATTACGACACCACCGGCAAGGACAATCCCAAATACGATGCGGTGACGATCCAGGGCACGCGCCGGCTGCTCGACCAGCTCCACACCTTCGACGCCGAGCAATTCGTCTTCGCCAGCACCATGCTGGTGCATGCTCCCAGCCCCGCCAAGGGCGTCAGGATCGACGAGGAATCGCCGCTGGCCCCCTCCTGGGCCTATCCCCGGTCCAAGGTCGACACCGAAGCCCTGATTGCCGAGCGCCGCGGGCGGCTCAAGGTCGTCGTCCTTCGCCTGGCCGGAGTTTATGACGAGCAGTGCCGCGCCCCGTTCATCGCCCAGCAGATCGCCCGCATTTTCGAGCGACTGCCGACGGCCTATCTCTTCACCGGCGACATCACCCACGGCCAGCCTTATGTCCACCGTGACGACATGGTCGACGCCGTCGTGCGCACCGTCGACCGGCGCACGCGGCTGCCGGACCACACGACGCTGCTGATCGGCGAGGACGAGACCCCGTCTTATTCCGAGATGCAGCAGCGTATCGGCCGCCTGGTCCACGGCGAGACGCACTGGCGCACCTTCAGTCTGCCCAAGGGCGTCGCCCGGCTCGGTGCCTGGATGCAGGAGGAGGTGCTGGACGAGGACACCGACGTCAAGGCGTGGATGATCGAGAGTTCGGATGACCATTACGAGCTCGATACCTCACGTGCCCGCACGCTGCTCGGCTGGCAGCCACGCCACAGCCTGATGGGCACCCTGCCCGAGATGATCCATCACCTGAAGGCCGACCCCACCGATTGGTATGCGACGAACAAGCTCGATCCGCCGGCGGTGGCGGCCTCCGCCCCCGAGCTGGAGCAAGCGCGGCAGCGCCTGCGCGGCCTGCTGGAACGCGACGTTGGCGAGGTCGATTCCGAGCTCGCGCGGCACCGGATGTCGACGTTGTGGGCGCCGCTGCTCAACGCCGCGTTCGGGATCTGGCTGGTCGCCTCGCCCATGGCCTATGGCCTGTTCGATCCCGCGCCCGGCGCGGCGGTCCCTCCGGCGCTCGGCCACGCCATCGCTCCGCCCGAGATACGCAATGCCTGGATGGGCTACAGCGAGATCGCCTCGGGAGTCCTCATCACCATCTTCGCCTTGGCCGGAATGGGGCGGCAGCGCCGGTGGATGCAGTGGCTGACCGCTGCCGTCGGCACCTGGGTCCTTCTGGCGCCGCTGGTGTTCTGGACGACCAGCGCGGCCGCCTACGCCGTCGACACGCTGATCGGCATGCTGGTGGTGGCCTTCGCCGTGATGATCCCGCCAACGCCGGGGATCCGGCGCCGCGCGCTCGCCGCCGATGATGACCGGCCGCTGGGATGGACCTATTCACCGTCGACCTTCACGCAGCGCATCCCCATCATCGCCCTGGCGCTCATCGGCCTGTTCGTCTCGCGTTATCTCGCCGCCTATCAGCTCGGGCATATCGACGGGCTGTGGGACCCGTTCTTCGGGCCCGGCGGCGCACCGGTGGCCAACGGCAGCGAGGCCGTGGTGACGTCATGGGTATCCAAGGGTTTTCCCATCGCCGACGCCGGCCTCGGTGCTTTCGCCTACGCGCTCGACATCCTGGCCGGCGCCATCGGCGACCAGCGGCGCTGGCGCACCATGCCATGGATGGTTCTGCTGTTCGGCCTGCTGATCGTTCCGCTCGGCGTGGTCAGCGTTACCTTCATCATCATCCAGCCGCCGCTCATCGGGGCACTGTGCGCCCTCTGTCTGGTGCAGGCAGCGGTTACCGTGGTGCTGGTGCCGTACTCGATCGACGAGGTGCTGGCAACCTGCCAATACCTGATGCGCGCCCCGAGGGCGGGAGAGCCGTTCTGGCGCACCTTCTGGAGCGGCGGCCCCGCCCTGTCGGAGGACCAGACACCCGAGCGCGATCTCGACCGCCCGCCGGCAACGGTGCTGCGCGAATTCGTCACCGGCGGCGTCACCTTTCCCTGGACGCTGGTTGCCAGCACCGCCTTGGGGGTGTTCCTCATGTGCACGCCCCTGGTGTTCGGCACCCAGGCCCCGGTCTACTACAGCGACCACGTCCTTGGGTGCATGGTCATCCTGGTCGCCATCACCGCCATGGCCGAGGTGGCGCGCGTCGTCCGCTTCCTCAACATAGCCTTCGGCGCGGCCGTCGCCGTGTCGCCGTTCGTGTTCGACGGTGCCGGCGCCGTCGGCACGATCGGCGACGTCGTGATCGGGCTGGCGCTGATCGGGCTCAGCCTGCCGCGCGGCACGCGCAGCAAGGAGCATTACGGCGCCTGGGACCGGCTGATCGTGTAAGCCCGCGCGCCCTCAGAACGCCGTGTAGAGCAGGACGAGGCCGGCCGCGAACACGATGATCACGGCGAGCGAATCATAGCCCATGTGCATCGCCGTCGGATCACGACGCTCGAGCAGCCCGACCAGAAAGATGCCGGTCAGGAAGGCGCCGAGCAATGCCGATACCATCTCGAACCCACCCAGTTCACCGATCACGGGGCCGCCGACGAACACGGCATCGGCCAGCAGAATTAGCGTCAGATTGACGAAATTGGTGCCAAGCACCTGGCCGAACGCCATCTCGTAGCGACGGATTCGCAGTGCCGTGGCGATCGTGCTGAGTTCAGGCATCGAGGTGGCGACGCCGATCAAGGCGAATCCCACCATCCCCGTGCCAATGCCGGTCTGCTCGGCCAAGGCGTCGCCGGTCTGCGACAAGGCGTACCCTGCGGCGAAAATCAACAGGCCGGTCGTCGCCACCCGCTTCACCAACAGCCGCAGGGGGGTTTCGGGAATATCCTCTTCGGCAGATGCCACGTCGTCGTAACCGTTCCTGACCACCCAAGGCGCGCGCCGCTCATAACCCGAGGAGAGCCAGAATCCACCGATGCTCATGGCGCATATGGCGATGGTCCAGAGGCCCACCCCGAACACCAGCACATCCCCGGTGATGATCGCGATCGGCACCGCGATGAGAACCATGATGCACAGCGTCGCCATCATCAAAGTCGACGGCGTCGCAACGACCGAGGTCACGGCACCGCGGCCGGTGAAGGCATCGGCGAGGGCGATCAGCACGAGATTGATGGCGGCGCTGCCCAGCACGTTGTTGATGGCCAGGGCAGGATTGCCGATCGCCGATGCCGTGATGGCGTTGGCGACCTCGGGCAACGACGTGATGCAGCCGAGCAGCAGCATTCCCGCAAACGCCTCGCCCAGGCCGGTGTGTGCTGCAATTCCGTCGATGGCATGGGTGAGGCGTGCGCCGGCACGCCACACCAGCACGGCCGCGACAAGGAAAAGGAGGGCGTTCAGCCAGATGGGGTAGTCGTGAGCATCAGAAAGGGGCATGGATGGCAGGCCGATCAGTCCGGTTTGATGCGTTCCTGCAGGCAGTCCGGCTCATGTTCGTCGCTGAGGAACAGGGCCAGCGGTTTCAGCGCGTCGATGCGCCCGAGTGTAATGGCGATCAGCACGGTCATCGGGATGGCCAGCAGCGCCCCGGCGATACCCCAGATCCAGGTCCAGACCAACAGCGCCACCAGGACGACCAACGGCGAAATGGTCACGTGCCTGCCCTCGAGGCGTGGGGCGACGTAGTTGCCCATTACCTGCTCGATGACGAGCAGGCCGAGCCCCACCATGGCGGCCGTTTGCGCTCCCTGCTGGAACAGCGCGAACAGCACCGGCAGAATGCCGGAGACGAGCGAGCCGACCATCGGGACGTAGTTGAGCACGAAGGCAAGCAGTGCGAACAGCAGCACCAGGTCGAGTCCGAACACCGACAGCCAAACCCCATAAAGCACCCCCGTGGCAAGGCCAAGCATGGTGCTGACCACGACGAAACGCCGGAACCGCTGGGCGACGGCCGTGACCGTCTCGAGCCATGCCAGGCGCGCCTCCCCCGTCAGGGTGTTGGCGATCTTGCCGCCCCAGATCGGCGCCTCGATGAGCATGAGAAGGGTCAGGAACAGAATGAGGATGATCGTCGAGGCGGTGTGCCAGGCCAAACTGGCGACCGACGGAAGGAACCTCGCGACCGGATCGGATGAGGCAGCGTCGCCCGAGTCTCGCGGCGGTCCATTGGAGGCATCCGGTGTCGCGGGGGCCGCCTTGTCGAGCCAGGGCGCAAGGCGCTCCCAAAATTGCTGTAGCTGATGGCCGTATTTCGGGAGTTCGGCGGAGACGCGCTCGGCGGCGAACCATAGCGCCGCGACGAAGATCGACAGCAGCGCCACGATCACCAGCATGGCGGCCGCATAGCCCAGCCAGCGCAATCGCGGCGGCGCCCGCTCGCGAACCCAGCGACACACCGGCCACACGCCGATGGCCAGGAAGAATGCCGCCGCCACCGGCATCGTCACCAGCGTGGTGGCGCGCAGAGTCCAGGCCACGGCCAAGGCGACGAGAATCCCCAGGAACCACGGGACGAATCCGCCCCCCTTGCCTGCACCGCCGCTCTCTGGCCAAAACGACATGACGATCGTGCCGCTGGAGGAGGTGCCCATCCGACCGCGAATAGGCACCGGGGAAAGGCGGCTAGGCGCCCTGCCCCATATTCATTTCCAATCCGCCGTCGATGACGAAGGCCTGGCCGGTGACGTAATCGGCATCCGGCGAGGCCAAATACAGCGCCAACTTGGCGATCTCCCACGGCTCGGCCGCCCGTTTCAGCGGGATGTTCTGCACCTGCTGGTCCAGGACATTGGGGTCTTCGATGGCGGGGCGGTTCATCTCGGTCAGGACCATCCCCGGTGCGATGCTGTTGACGTTGATGCGGTCGGGCGCCAGTTCGAGGCACAGCGTGCGCGTCAGCATGTGCAGCCCTGCCTTGGCAGAATCGTAGCCGGCAGAGCCGACACGCGGAATGTGCTGATGGACCGAGGTAATGTTGATGATCTTGCCGCGGCCGCCGTCGGCGCGCCGGGCGCGGATGAACCGCTGACAACAATATAATGGGCCATGGAGGTTCGTACGGATCTCGTCGTCCCAGTCCTCCAGAGACATGTCGGCAACCTGTTTGCCCTTGGCATCGATGCCGGCGTTGTTGACCAGGATGAATGGCGTGCCCAGCCGCCGCGCCGTTTCGTCGAAGGCCCGCGCGACGGCGGCGGGGTCGCGCTGATCGAGGCTGACGAGCAGCGCGCGGCGCCCATGCGCCTCGACACGGCTGCAAGTGTCCTCGGCACCCTCGCGATCGCGGAAGAAGGTCACGACGACGTCGGCACCTTCGGCGGCGAACACCTCCGCCGTTGCCTTGCCGATGCCGGAATCCGATCCGGTGACGATGGCGATCTTTCCATCAAGCTTGCCCACGCCGCGATCTCCTCCTTGCCGCTGTAGAACAATCAAGGACGGGCATTGGTTCGACCCGAGGGTCCTGACCGAACCAGCTGCTGCTCAGTTCGTTGACACCAGAGAGTGACTCGGGGGTATCGAATGCCAGGGATTCGGGCGATGGCCGCTGCCCTCCTGCTGCTGGGGGCGTGCGACTTTCCTAAGGACGGCGCCGGCACGCTGGAGCGGGTCCGCGGCGGCGAGCTGCGGGTCGGCATCATCGAGAACGCGCCGTGGGTCCGCATTGCCGATGGCCGGGGCGAGGGTGTTGAACCGACACTGGTCGCCGGCTGGGCGCAACGGCTGGGCGCACGGGTGACGTGGGTGAGGGGCGGCATGCGCGAGCTGGTCGAGGCGCTGGATCGCCACGAAATCGATCTCCTCGTTGCCGGGTTGGAATCGGGCACGCCCTTCAAATCGAAGCTCGGCCTCAGTCAGCCCTACCTGACCACCAGGGTGCGGATCGCCGTATCCGCGGCGCAAGCGCCGCCGGAGGATTGGGAAGGCCTGCGCGTCGCCATAAAGCCGGGCCGGGTCGACCTGCCGGCCTTGTTGCGCGAGCAAGGAGCCCAGCCAGTGGAACTTCGTGAATGGAGGGCGCTGCCGGTGGCCGGTTACGAGTTCGAACTGCAGGCGCCTGGCCTGCAGTTCGCCGAGCCGGTGCTGGCGACCGAGGAGCACGTGATGGCGGTGAGCGCCGGCGAGAATGCGTTTCTGCTCGCCCTCGACAAGTATCTGGGGAGCTTGGACAGGGGACGGCTGCGGGAACTTGCCGCGAAAGAGGCGGCACGGTGAAACCGACCAGGGATTTCGAGTTCCCGCCGGAACAGCAGGCCGTGCTGACCAGGGCGCGGCGCCTGGAATGGGCGAGTGTCGTCTACATCGCCTCGGCGGCCGCGTTCCTGTACGTCACCATGGGCACGTCGCAGGCGATGCGCACCAGCTTCTGGGAAGACGTAATCAGCGTGGTTCCCGGCATCGCCTTCCTCGTCTGTACGAGAATCGCGCTGCGCGCCCCCAGCCAGAGCTTCCCCTACGGCCTGCACGGCGCCGTCGGCATCGGTTATCTGATCGCCAGCCTGGCGCTGTGCGGCATGGGCTTGTTCTTGCTGGGGGAAGCGGCGGCCAAGGTCATCGCCGGCGAGCGCACCACCATCGGCGGCATGCATCTGTTCGGAACGACGATTTGGGCCGGCTGGCCGATGCTGGTGGCGGTGGCCTACTCCGGCATCCCCAGCGTGCTGTTCGGCCGCGCCAAGGCGAGCCTGGCGCCGCAGATCCACGACAAGATCCTGTACGCCGACGCCAAGATGATGAAGGCCGACTGGATGGCCGAGCTGGCCACCGCCGTCGGCGTCGTCGGTGCCGGTTTCGGCTATTGGTGGCTCGACCCGCTGGCCGCCGCCATCGTATCGCTGGACATCCTCAAGGACGGCGTCGCGAACGTCGGAGTAGCCATGTCCGACCTGACCGAGCGGAGGCCCAAGAAGACGGATCGCTCGGAGTTCGAATCCCTGCCCGACGAGGTTAAGCGTTTGCTGGAAGATCTCGACTGGGTGGAAGCGGCAGCCGTGCGGCTGCGCGAGGCCGGGCATGTCTTTTTCGGCGAAGCGTATGTGGTGCCGCGCGTCTCCGACGACCTGCCGAGGCGCATCCATGAGGCCGTCGAGGCGGCGAAGCGCTTCGACTGGCGGTTGCACGACCTGGTGATCATGCCGGTCGCGCACCTCGACGATCAGCAGACGCCTCGCTGATATCCCACCCTTGGCTACTGCCGTTCCAGGGTGCCGGGGCCGGCGGCAATGCCGGCATCGGTAAGGATCTCGCGCTCCGCCTGTGCCCAATGCTCATGCTGGCGTCCTGTCGGGCGGCCTTCCTTTTCCCAGATGTCGTAGGCGCGCCGTCGGATCTTGTCGTAGGCGGCATCGGCCACGGCCTGCTCGTCTGCCTGGGTAATGGCGGTCGTCGTCGGCTGCTTTTGCTCGTTCATGCCTGTTGCTCCTTGCTCTCGGTATCACTCGAGACACGCTTGATCAGGTCGGCCAGGTGGAGGGCCTCGCGGCCGGTGATCTGCTCGATCTGTTCGCGGCAGCTATAGCCGTTGCTGACCACCAGAGCGTCCTTCGGCCATTGTCGCAGTTGCGGCAGGATCGTTTGTTCGGCGCAGGCCATCGACACGTCGTAATGCTCGCGCTCGAAGCCGAAGGACCCGGCCATGCCGCAGCAGCCGGACGAAAACCGGGCATCCAGCTCCATGTGCCCCAGCACCGCCTTCAGCGCCGCATTGCCCAGCACCGATTGCTCGTAGCAATGCGGGTGGACCAGGGCTTGGCCGCTGAACGTCGGCAGTGACGCCAGCGCATGCTCGGTGAGGAATTTCGGGAAAGGGAAGCTCTGTTCGGCGATGCGCCTGGCCCTGTGATCGTTCGGAAACAGGCCCGGAAGCTCGTCGATGAGCGTGGTCAGGCATGCCGGCTCGAGTCCGACAATGGGTACGCCCTCGGCGGCATAGGGGTAGAGCTTATCGATGACACCGGACAGGTTGCGGCGTGCCAGGTCGAGCATCCCCCAGGCATACAGCGGGCGACCGCAGCAGATGGGCTGCAGCGGCACCACCACCTCGAAGCCTGCGGCCTCCAGCACCTCGATGGCCGCCACGCCGGTGGCGGGGCGGAAGTAGTTGTTGAAGGTGTCGGGAAACAGCACGACGCGCGGCTTGCCGGAATTGCGGATGCCGCGCCGCGCCGCCTCCTCCTGCAAGCTGCGGATGGCGAAGGCGGGCAGGCGGCGCCGGGGATGAATGCCGGCGAGCCATCGGGTGGCGCCGGCGAGGCCGGGCGCCTGCATCACCATGTTCGTCAAACGCGGCGCGTAGGCGGCGGCGCGACTCCACCAGTGGATCAATCCCAGGGTGTAGGCCGCGCGCGGGCGCAGTCGGCGGTGATAGTAATGGTGGTGAAACTCGGCCTTGTACGTCGCCATGTCGACATTGACCGGGCAGTCGCCCTTGCACCCCTTGCAGCACAGGCAGAGGTCCAACGCCTCGTGGACGGCCTGGCTATTCCAGCCGTCGGCAATCACCTCGCCCTGGACCATCTCGAACAGCAGCCTGGCGCGCCCGCGCGTCGAGTGCTGCTCTTCATGCGTCGCCATGTAGCTGGGGCACATGACGCCGCCGTGGAGCCGGCGGCAATTGCCGACGCCGACACAGCGCAGGGTGGCTTGAACGAAGCTGCCCTGGTCGCCGGCAAACGAGAAGGCGGTACGCGGAGCCGACCGCCGGAAGCCGTCGCCAAGGCGCAGGTTCTGGTCCAGCCGATAGGGATAAACCACCTTGCCCGGATTCATCCGGTTGTCAGGGTCCCAGATCTCCTTGAATTCCTGAAACGCCGCGACGAGTTCGGGGCCGTAAAGCTTGGGCAGCAATTCGGCGCGCGATTGGCCGTCACCGTGCTCGCCCGAGAACGAGCCGCCATGGCGGACGACCAGATCGGCCGCCTCGCCAACGAAGTCGCGATACCGGGCGATGCCCTTGCGGGTGAACAGGTCGAAGGGGATGCGCGTGTGCACGCAGCCGTCGCCAAAATGGCCATAAAGGGCGGCGCGGTAGTCGTAGCGCCGCAACAGCGCCCGGAATTCGCGCAGGTAATCGCCCAGGCGTTCGGGGTGCACGGCCGCATCCTCCCATCCCTCCCAGGTCAGCGGCTCGCCGGGGACGTTGGCCGTCGCGCCCAATCCGGACTCACGGATTTCCCAGATTTTGTCCTGGTCCTCCTTCTTTGAGAACAAGCTCATGAACGGCGCCTTGTCGCCGTTCAGCGATCCCATGACCGCACGCGCGTTTTCGTCGGCCTCTCCCTGCGTATCGCCGCCGGTTTCGAAAAGCAGCCAACCGCCACCTTCGGGCAGCAGATCGAGCAGTTCAACGTGCAACCGCTTCTTGCGCATGTCGGCGGTGAGCACCTCGTCGAGGCCCTCCAGGCCGATGGGGCGATGGCGCAGCAGATCACCCACCTGGTCAGCCGCGGCCGCGATGTCGGGATAGCCGAGAACCAACAGGCTGCGGCAGGGCGGGCTGGGGATCAGATCCAGTTCCGCCCGCAGTATCGTGACACAGGTTCCCTCGGTACCGACGAGGGCGCGGGCGACGTTGAAGCCGTTCTCCGGTAGCAGTTGGTCGAGGCCGTACCCCGAAATGCGGCGGGGGATGGTCGGGAAGCGGTCGCGGATCAGTTGGGCATAGCGGTCGCGCAGGGCACGCATCCGCTCGTAGATCTGACCACGACGGCCGCCGTCGCCGACGATGCGGGCCAGTTCCTCGTCCGTGGTGGCACCGACGCGAAGCCTCAGGCCATCATAGGTCAGGATGTCGAGGGCGCGCACGTTGTCGGCGGTGCGGCCGGCCATGACCGAGTGCACCCCGCAGGAGTTGTTGCCGATCATGCCGCCCAGGGTGTTGTGCGAATGCGTCGCCGGATCGGGGCCGAAGGTCAGGTGATGCTCCTCGGCCGCCTCACGCAGCGAATCGAGCACGCAGCCGGGCTCGACCGTGGCCGTGCGCGCCTGGGGGTCGATCGCGACGATGCGGTTCAAGTACTTCGAAAAATCGATTACCACGGCGACGTTGCAGCATTGCCCGGCCAGGCTCGTGCCACCGCCACGCGGCAGAACCGGCGCGCCATGCCGGCGCGCCACCGCAACCGTCTCGACAACGTCGTCCACCGACCGGGGAATGACCACGCCGATCGGCACCTGACGGTAATTGGAGGCGTCGGTGGCGTAGAGGGCGCGGCTGCCGGAATCGAAGCGAACCTCGCCCATCACCCGGTAGCGCAAGTCGCGTTCGAGCGTCGCGGCCGTGTCCGGCCGGAAGGGATTGCCGGACCGGCTAAGCCCTGATGGCATAGCGATCCGCCTCGCCCGACAGTGCCAGACCGAGACCCGGACGCGACGTATCGGGACGTATCTGCCCCCCGTCCAGCGGCGGCATGCCGTCGAACAGCATCCGCTCGATGCGGGCATGATCGTGGAAATACTCGACGTGAATGGCCGGCGCCGCCGCACAGCACACGGTCGCGTGCAACGACGGCGCGGTATGCGCCGACAACGGTATGCCCCAGGCCTGGCACAGCGCCGCGGTGCGCAGGAAGCCGCTGATCCCGCAGCAGCGGGTGGCGTCGGCCTGCAGCACGTCGACGGCGCCGGCCTGTAGCAGGCGGTGGAAATCCCAGTCGGTATAGCCGTACTCGCCGGCGGCGATGGCCATGCCCGGCGGCGCTCGCCCGCGGACGTGCCTGAGCCCGGCGATGTCGTCGGCGGTTACCGGTTCCTCGAACCAGGAAACGCTGTGTTCGGCAAAGGCCCCCGCCATGCGCAGGGCCTGCGCCGGCTGATAGGCGCCGTTCGCGTCGACGAACAATCGTGCATCGTCGCCGATGGCCTGGCGCGCCCAGCCGACACGCTCGACATCCCGCTCGGGATGGCGGCCCACCTTCATCTTCACCATGCCGATACCGCCGCCGACCCAATCGGCCAATTGCTCCTGCAGGCGACCCTTGTCATAGCTGGTGAAGCCGCCGCTGCCGTAGACCGGCACGCTATCGCGGGCGGCGCCGAGCAGCCGCAACAGCGACACGTCCAGCAGTTTGGCCTTGAGGTCCCACAGGGCGACGTCGACGGCCGAAATGGCGGTTGCGCACAGGCCCGCCAGCCCGATATTGCGGACCTGCGCCCGCAGGGCGAGGGCGATGCCCGCGAGGTCCATGGCATCCCGCCCGAGCACGCCGGGCGCCAGCACGCGCTCGATCAAGCCGGCCGCCAGCGCATCGGTGTAGCTGTACCCCAGGCCGTGGCTCCCCCCGGCGCGCACCATCGCCACCACCATGGTCGTGGCGCTCCAGGCCAAGGTGCCGTCGGCCTCGGGCGAGTCGGTTTCGACCCGGTAAGCCCGCGCCGTCACGGCGTCGACCGGTGCCGTCGGCCGCACCATCAGATCATCTCCCGCACCTTGTCGCTGAGCACGGTGAGGGCGATCTTCATGCGATCCGGGCTGCCCTTGGCCAGCGACTTGCCGAACTTCAGCGCCTGCTCGGCGGTGACCCTGGGCGGCATGGGGGGCTCGTGCGGGTCGACCACCGCCTCGATCACCGCCGGCCCCGGCTCGCTCAACGCCTGCTGGAGGGTGCGCGTGCATTCGGCCGGATCCTCGATCGTATAGCCCTTGCCGCCGCAGGCGCGGGCGAACATGGCGAAATCGATGGGATGCAGGGTGCAGCCGAACTCGGGATTGCCGAGGAATACCATCTGCTCCCATTTGATCTGGCCCAGGGTGTTGTTCTTCAGGACCACGATCTTCACCGGAAGATCCTGGGCGACGCAGTTGGCGAACTCGCCCATCAGCATGGTGAAGGCGCCGTCGCCGACCAGGGCGACCACCTGGCGCCGGGGAAAGGCGATCTGCGCGGCAATGGCGTAGGGAAAGCCGTTGGCCATGGTCGCCAGATTGCCGGACAGGCTGCACATCTGCCCCGGCCGGACCATGATCTGGCGAGCGTACCAGGTGGCGGCCGTGCCGGAATCGCAGGTGATGATGGCATCGTCGCGCAACAGATGATTCAGTTCCCAGGCGACCACCTGCGGCTTCATCGGCTTGTCGGGGCGGGTGCCACGCTCTTGCATGAGCGACAACCACCGCTTCATCCCGTCCTGCGCCGCCGTAAGGAACGATCGGTCCTCGTTGCGCCGCAGGAGGGGCGCCAGCACGCCCAGCACCCTGCGGCTGTCGCCGACCAGCCCGACCTCGATCGGATAGCGCAGGCCGATGCGTTGCGGGTCGATGTCGATCTGCACGCAGCGGGCCTGGCCCGGCTTCGGGTAATACTCGATGTAGGGGAAGGTGGAGCCGACGACCAGCAGGGTGTCGCAGCTCTCCAGCGCATCCTGCGACGGCGCCGTGCCGAGCAGGCCGACCGAGCCGGTGGTGTAGGGGCTGGTGTCCGGGACCGACATCTTGCCGAGAAGCGGCTTGACGATGGGCGCGCCCAGCGCCTCGGCGATCTGCTCGAGTTGCGCGGCGCAGCCGATGGCGCCGCGGCCGGCCATGATAACGACCCGCTTGCCGGCGTTGAGGATCTCGGCCGCCTTCTGCACGGCTTCGGGCGGCGGCAACCCACCGCCGCGGGCAAACACGTCGGAACTATGGCCGGCGATGTTGCGCTTCGACAGCATCTTGCGGTCCACCGGCTTCTCCTGCAGGTCGACCGGCATGGTCACATGGGCGACGCCGCGATAGGCGAGGGCGGTGCGGCAGGCGAGGTCGACCACCGACTCGACATGGCCGGGTCCCATGATGCGCTCGTTGTAGACCGCCACGTCCATGAACAATCGGTCGAGGGCGACGTCCTGCTGGGTATGCGTGCCGACGAGGTCGTGAAACTGCAGGCCGGTCAGCGCCAACACCGGCGCGCCATCGAGCTTGGCGTCGTAAAGGCCGTTCAACAGATGGATGCCGCCCGGCCCGGACGTCGCCAGGCAACAGCCAAGGCGGCCGGTGAACTTGGCATAGCCGCAGGCCATGAACGCCGCCGCTTCCTCATGGCGGACCTGGACGAAGCGGATGCGGTCCTGACGCCGCCGCAGCGCCTCCATGATCCCGTTGATGCCGTCGCCGGGCAGCCCGAAGACGACGTCCACGCCCCAGTCGATGATGGTTTCAATCAGGATGTCGCCAGCCGTATCCGCCATGGTGCCCTCCGTTGTTGGCGCGCCATATGGGGACCAACGCTCGCGACCGCGGAATGTTGCCCCAGCCCGGAACCCGTCGCTTCAGTCCAAGGGAAAGGCCATGGTGGTCATCAACGCCAGCGCGCTTTGCCTGCTGTCGAGGCGGGTATGCTGAAGGATGATCGGCACGTCCGAGGTAATGATGGAGGCGAAATCGGTGTCGCGCGGCAGCGGTCGCGGATCGGTGAAGTCATTGAACCGCACATGCCGGGTACGGCGCGGGGGGACCGTCACATGATAGGGCCCGGACGGCTCCTCCTCGGCGAAATAGACGGTGATCTCGACATGCGCCGCGCGATCGCCGGGATTGAGGAAGCACAGGGTCTCATGACTCTCGAAGGCGCGGCCCTCGCCCGTGCTTTGGCTCGGGATATATCCCTCGGCGACGGCCCATTGCATCCTGCCCCACCCGGTCATCGATGCCTCCTTCCCGTCGCCGATGACGAACGCTGGGGTGAACACCCGATTGGCCCGGCGGTTCTCCCTGAAACAGGCGCCCAAGTCGTGAACTGCGCCAATCCGATCGCTGTGGCGCTCACGGGTTTTCCCGCACTACACTGTGCAGGCGTTTAGCCAAGCACATGACGGAGAAAGCGTGACGCACGTCGGGTTCCTCTACAATGCCCAAAGCCACCACATCCTGCACAGCTTGCCGATCGCCTGCGAGCTGTCCCGCCTGTATGCCGATTGCCAGGTCGTGGTTCTCGCGCGCACCGAGGCGCAACGGGCGCTGGCCCGCGATCTTGCCGCATTCTATCCGGGGCACCGGCTGCAGTTCGAAATCTTGAACGTCCCTGTGCCACTGCGCCTTCCCAAACGGCTTCCCGGAACCAAGTCACTGATCCTTCTGGCCAATCGACGTCGACTGGCCAGCTTTGATGCACTGGTGGTTCCCGAACGCACCAGCTTGCGCCTCCGACGCTACGGCATCACGCGGCCGAAATTCATTCACACGTTTCACGGCTCGAGCGGTCATGACCGCACCGACGACCCACGTCTCGCCCTTTTCGACCTGTTGCTGGCGCCGAGCGCCAAACGCCTCGAGCGGCTGGCCGGCACTGGATCGGTGAGGCCCGGCCACGCCGCCGTGATCGGCTATTCGAAGCTCGATCTCGTGCGTCGCATCGGAAGCTCGCAACCACCGCTATTTGCCAACGGCCGCCCGGTCGTTTTGTACAATCCGCATCACGCCGAGCATAAGTCCTCGTGGGTCGCATGCGGCCGGCAGGTCTTGGAGCATTTCGCCAAACAGACCGATTACAACCTCGTCTTCGCCCCGCACGTTCGCCTGTTTGATCCACCGGAGCGGAAATACGAGGCCTTTAACGAATTCATGGGCCTCGACCACGTGATCATCGACCTCGGGTCGGACCGCAGCGTCGACATGACCTACACCCTGGGCGCTGATGTTTACCTGGGTGACATCAGCAGCCAGGTGTTCGAATTCATCATTCGACCGCGCCCATGCATCTTTTTGAATCCCCGCAACCTCGCCTGGCGCGGCGATGCCGATTTCGCTTCGTGGCATCTTGGGCCGGTGATCGAACGACAAGACGATCTCGACCGGACGCTCGCCACGCGGACGGCGTGGCAGGCCACCTTTGCCGCCGCCCAACAGGCAGCCGCGGCCGAGGCCTTCCCGGAAATGGCGACGCCGGCCCCCACTCTGGGCGCGCATGCCATCGCCCGCTTCTTGCGCGATGGGGAACTCCGCTCGCAACGGGACGGCGACCAGCCCGAGCTGCTGAACGGCGCCGCCTGACACTACCCGGCCGGTACACGAGCCGGACGCCGGTCGGGCGGTTGACCTGGGCTGTCAGCGGGAAGGGGAATACGATGGTGCTCGCGCAGCAACTCGGCGCTCTAGGGCTGCCCACCGGTTGGCCCTCGCCGCACCGAAGGTGCTTGGAGCGGGTGAAGGGAATCGAACCCTCGTCGTAAGCTTGGGAAGCTTCTGCTCTACCATTGAGCTACACCCGCGCGGCCCCCGGATAATAGGGGCGGATACGGCGCCGCGCAAGTAGCTGCCGCGGTGTGTCGCGGGTCAAGACGGCCGCGGGGCTGCGCCGTCCTCGCCGCTGCGCTGGCGCGGCAGCAGCAGGTAGTAGCTGCCGCGGCTTTTCATGCGCCCGGCCATGTCGAAGGCCTGCGGGCCGTGGCCCCAGAAGAAGTCGCCGCGCACCGGCCCCTTGATGGCGGCGCCGGTGTCCTGGGCGACCATCAGGCGGCGCAGCGGCCGGCCGTCGGGATCCTGAGTGTCGAGCCAGATGGGCACGCCGAGCGGCACATAGGCGGGGTCGACGGCCAGGCTGCGCCCCGGGGTCAACGCCACGCCCTGGGCACCGACCGGCCCATCGCCATCGATGAAGCGGAAGAAGATGTAGCGCGGATTCTCGTCGATCAGCGGCGCCGCCTCGTCGGGATGGGCGCGCAGCCAGGCGGCGATGGCCGGCATCGACGCCTGGTCGCGCCGCACCTTGCCCTTGTCGAGCAGCGTCTTGCCGATGCCGACGAATTTGTGGCCGTTGCTGGCGGCGAAGCCGATGCGGCGCCAGCGGCCGTCCTCGAGGCGGGCGCGGCCCGACCCCTGGATGTGCAGCAGCAAGACGTCCACTGGGTCGGCTGCCCACAGCAGCACCGGGGCGGCGCCGTCGAGTGCACCCTGTGCAATGTCGCGCCGCTGCGGATAAGGCTTAAGCTTGCCGCCCACGATGCGGCCGACGATGTCGCCGCCTTTCCAATCGGAGACGAATTCGGCCACATCGACGGTGACGAGATCGCCCGGCCGCCCATGGATCGGATGCTGAAAGCGGTCGATCGGCTGGCTGGCCGCATCGAGCTCGACTTCGTAATAACCGGTGAACAGGCCGTCGCCGGCGGCGCGATAGGGCTGGAACCACTGTTCGAGAACACGGCGCGCCGCCACGTCGTCGCCGGCGGGAACGCGACGGACGGCGGCGCAGGGGCCTTGCCAGTCGGCGACGACACCGCCGGTCCCGTCGCGGCCGACGGAGGCATCGGGAGCTCTCTTGGCTAGGGTGGCGCATGAACGCACCAGCGCCGGTAGCGCCTCGGCGGCGGCATCCTCATGCCAGCCGGGAAGGTCGTCATAGCTGACCGCCGACAGGGCCAGCCGGTCGGCAGCAGGCGGCTCGGCGCAGGCCGCCAGTGCCAGCGTGGCGGCCAGTGCCGCCGCCGCGCGTGTCTTGCCTCCCCTCATTCCTCGGGGCTGCGCGTCGCCACCAGCGCCCAGTTCGGATCGCGCGACTGGGTGTCGCGGGCGAAGGTCCACAGGTCGATGACCTCGGCGACGCGATTGGGATCGCCGTCGACGACCTCGCCCTTGCCGTCGCGCACCGCGTTGACCTGCTCGCTGACGAAGCGCACGGTCACCAGGGCGGTGCCTCCGTCCAGCGTCGCCTCGGCGATTTCCGCCGACTTGATGCCGACCAGCTCGGTCTCCAGGGTCTCTTCGGCCTGCTGCCGCTCGGCAATGGCCTTCTGGAAGTTGCCGAACACCTCGTCATTGAGCAGCGGCCGCAGTGCCGCATCGTCCCCCCGCGAATAGGCGGCGAGGATCATCTCGAAGGCGGCGCGCCCGCCCTGAACGAAGCGCTCGGGGTTGAACGACGGATCGGCGTCGCGGATCTGGCTCAGCCCGGCGCCGACCGGCGTGCCGGCGTAGCGTTCCTCCGCTGCTCCCGCCGCCGTCGCACGGCGCCGATCGGGCAACTCGACGACGTTGTCGGGCGAGCCCGAAGGCGCGTTGGGGCTACGGCCGAAGATGTCGCGCGGCCGCTCTTGCCCGGTGCGGCGCCCGAGCACGCTCCGCAGGCGCAGCACCAGGAAGGCCGCCACCATCGCGAAAAAAATGATGTCGATGAATTGAAAACCGTCGTTCATGGTTCCCACTTTCCGGAAACAGATCGGCGGACCGGGCCACGGATGGTGTATAAACGAAAGGCGCCGTAGGGATTTCCGAACCGTTCCGGTGAAAGGCCCGTTGTGCAGGTCCTTGACCGTAAATAAGGCGTAGCTGGAAAAAGGGCAAGCATGGGCTGGTTCATTCTATTATCGATCATAGCATTGCCGCTGCTGGAAGTGGCCATTTTCGTCAAAGCCGTGGACGCCATCGGCATCCTGCCCGCCATCGCCGCCGCGGTGGTCGCCGGCATCGCCGGGCTGGCGCTATGGCGGCATCAGGGGCTACAGACCGCGCTGCGGGCGCGACAGACCCTCGATCGCGGCCAGATGCCGGTGGCGGAGGTGTTCGACGGGATGTGCCTGCTGCTTGCCGGCGGACTGCTGCTGCTGCCCGGCTTCATGAGCGACGTCGTCGGGCTGTTGCTACTATTGCCGCCGGTGCGCGCCTTGCTCCGGCACCTGCTCGCCCGGCGGATGGTCGTTGTCGGCGGGGCGGCACCGCAGCGGCCGCGCGGCGGCCCCACCGTCATCGAGGCCGACTACACCGAAATCGTCGAACCGGGCGAGCCGCCGCGACGCTGACGGGGGCGCTGACGGCGGTTGTGACGCCTGCCATTCCGTGATAGCCGTGTGCCTCCCACAAGGAGGCGCCCTCATGACGGACACCCAGGACACCCCGGTTCAGTCGCTCGCGGTCAACGGCCAGTTCATCAAGGATCTGTCCTTCGAGGTACCACACGCGCCGGCCATCTTCGCGGAACTGCGCCAGGCGCCGGAGATCCCGATCGGCATCGACATCCAGGCCAGCCGCCTCGGCGAGGAGACCTATGAGGTGGTCCTGGCCATCAACGTCGAAGCCAAGGCCGGCGACAAGACCGCCTTCATCCTCGAGCTGTCCTATGCCGGCGTGTTCACGCTGCGCGGCCTGCCGCAGGACCATGTGCAGCCGGTGCTGCTGATCGAGTGCCCGCGCCTGCTGTTCCCGTTCGCGCGCAACGTCATCGCCGATCTCACCCGCGACGGCGGTTTCCCGCCGCTGATGATGCAGCCGATCGACTTCGTCGCGCTCTATCGCCAGCGCATGGAGAAAGAGGCCGGCGGTCAGGCCACCGCCTGATCGGCATCCTCGGCCCGCCACAGCGGCTTTTTCAGCTTGGCGACGAAGGCCGCATGGGCGGCGAGCTCGGCCTCGCTGGCCGCATGTGGCCGCGGCACCCTGGGCTCACGCCGGATTTCAACTTTGGTGCCGTCCTGGCTGCGGTTCGCCGCCAGGGCAAGGCCCGGCTGGCGGCCGCCGGCCAATTCCAGATAAACTTCGGCCAGCAGCTCGGCGTCGAGCAACGCCCCATGCTTGGTGCGCGACGTGTTGTCGATATCGAAGCGACGGCACAGCGCGTCGAGCGTCGCCTGGGCACCAGGGAACCGTTGGCGGGCGATCAGCAAGGTGTCGGTGGCGCGCGACATCGGCAGCGCCGGGAAGCCCAGTTGTTTCAACTCGGCATTGATGAACCGCATGTCGAATTCGGCATTGTGGATTACTAGCGGCGCGTCGGCGATAAATTCCAGGAACTCCGCCACCACTTCCGCGAACACCGGGTGG
>JAKFEE010000019.1:0-96725 GCA_036675815.1 Rhodospirillaceae bacterium | reverse complement strand
TCCTGTATTGCTCGACGGACCGCCTCTGTCGTTGTGGCGCTGCCGTGAAGAACCTGGCCCACAGTGCCTCCTTCCAATCTTTGGGATAGGATGCACCATCAAATGCCGGGACTAAACATCTAGCCGAACAGCAAGGGCGTCGTCGCGAGGCGGGGTCTGAAGGAAGCTGTAAGCAAAGTGCCGGCCTGACGAACAGGAAGCGCATACGAGGCGTCCGCATCCGGGCGAGGGGGCCAAAAGACCCGAAGCCCGATATCACCCGGAGGATGCGGCCGTATATGCGCCGGGTATATGGCACGAAGGTCACGCGTCTTACCCTGGGAGGCCTGCCGGCCTGCCCCCGGTCTCGGGTGTGCTACCGGCGCCGAGAGGCGTCGGGATGGGCGGCAGGAATCAGCAGAGGCCGTAGTAGCCGAACCGACCGGCGAAGGGCCGAACATGGAGTGCCGGACGGAGAACGGTCTTTCGATGGTGGGACAAGTTGCAGAAAACGGGGCCGACATGCCCCGTGCCCATGCCGAGAGCAGCGGCCGGAAGCCGCGAGGGCAGGCATCGGGTGCATCGAACATCACGGCAGGACCGATATAGCGGGTGCTGCGGCTGATCCGCCGTTACCTGCAGGCCGGGTTGATGAAGGGCGGGATCGAGACAGTTCGAAGCGAGGGCACGCCGCAAGGCGGACCGCTCTCACCGCTACTGTCGAACATCCTGCTCGATGACCTCGACAAGGAACTGGAGCGGCGTGGCCATGCCTTCTGCCGTTACGCCGACGACTGCAACGTCTATGTACGGTCACAGCGCGCCGGTGAGCGGGTCATGGCTTCGCTCATCCGGTTTCTGGCCGAGCGGCTAAAGCTCAAGGTCAACGGCGCCAAGAGCGCGGTGGACCGACCGTGGAAGCGGGCTTTCCTCGGCTACACCATGAGCGCCCATAAAGTGCCGCGTCTTCGGATTGCGGCCAAAAGCGTGGCGCGGTTGCGGGACAAGCTGAGGGCCTTCTTTCGAGCCGGGCGCGGTCGCGCCGTTGCCGCCACCATCAAGGACCTCGCCCCGATCCTGCGCGGCTGGATCGCCCATTTTCGGCTGACCGAAGGCAAGGGGATACTCGAGGAACTGGATGGCTGGTTGCGGCGCCGGTTGCGCTGCATCCTGTGGCGGCAATGGAAACGGCCACGCACCCGGTTCATGCGGCTGGCGCAGCGAGGACTGATGTGGCGCTTGCGTCCCGTGACTTTCTTGCCGGCATGGTAGCCCCGAGGCCCACCGGATTCGGTGGTTTTCACGCTCTGGCTATCGATGACGCCCGCACTGGGCGAGGCCTGCCGACCATGAATTTCGCGCCCCGTCATCAGCAGGATATGGTTGAGCGTCTGCCACAGACCATTGTCGCGCCACAGGTAGAACCAGCGTCGCACCGTCGAGACCGGCGGGAAACCGGGCGGCAACATGCGCCACGGCAGGCCACCGCGCAGCAGATAGAGGATCGCCTCGACAATCCGGCGCATCGGCCATTTGCGTGGACGCCCCACAGGCGATGGCGGTGGCAGGAACGGTTCCAGCAACGCCCATTCCGCCTCGGTTAAATCGCTTGGCAAAGCCAGTCCGGTTCGGATCAACTCTCAGATAAAATTTTCGACGATTTGAATCCTACTTGTTGGTTCAAGTAAAAATATTTCTACGTTTCCTCCCGGGGATTGACGGCACGGTAGTTGCCAGGTTTAAGCTAGCAGTGGCGCCGCGGACATTTTGTCATGTCTGTCTTGTAAAGGATCAGCGGGGGGCGTTGGTGTGATCCTGATATGTTGGAGCATAGTGCGGAATGCGTCCATTGATGATTGTCCTCGTCATTGCCGCACTGGGGATCGCTGGCGTGACGGCATTTCTTGCGCGCAACTTCATGAGTCGGCCGGCTCATGCTCCCGCAGCGGTTGCGCGCAGCGACATCCAGCGGGTCCTGGTCGCCGCCCGTGAGATCGGCGCCGGCACCGTCCTGGTGGAGGAGGATCTGCGCTTCGAGGAATGGCCGGCCCATCTCGTCGACAAGCGTTTCCTGGTGCAGGGTGGCCCCGACGACCCGCGTGCCAAGGTGTTGGGCACGACGGCCGCTCGCCGCATCCTGGCCGGTGAACCGTTGTCCGGCTCCAGCGTGTTCCGCCAGGACGAGGCCGGGCTGCTGTCGGGGATGCTCGGGCCGGGCATGCGCGCGGTCAGTCTCGCCATTTCGCCGACCAATGCCGTGGCCGGTTTCGTGACGCCCGGTGATCGCGTCGACGTGCTGCTGTTGACGCAGTTCCAGGACCGCTCGGGCGAGCGTCGCGGCCGCGATGATCAGAAGCTTCGAGTCACCGAGACGCTGCTGCGCGACGTCCGCGTGCTGGCCATCGACAACAATCTCAAGACCGGCACCGCCGCCGCTCCAGGCAAGACGGCGACGCTGGAGGTGACGCCGCGCGATGCCGAATCCTTGTTGTTGGCCGGCGTCACCGGAAGCCTCCACCTCGTCCTGCGCAGCCGGACGGCGGGCGAATCGCTGGAAAGCGACCGCCTGCACAACAATGTCGCCGCCAGCAAGGCGATGCAGGCCTATTCGAGCCTGGCGCCGCGCCTGGGCCTCTTCGGGTCCCCTGGGCAGGACGACGGCGGTGATCTCCCCGTCGAGCTGGTCGGCCGCAGCGTCAAGCTGAACCGGGCCGGCATCATCGAGATCCGGAATTTCACCAATTGATGACCTCCCGCCCGTTGCGCCTCGCCGCCATCGCTGCCCTGACGTTCTGCACCTGCTCGGGCGCCGCCTTCGCCGAAAACCAGCGTGGCGCCACGACGGGCGCGGTGCCGGTGGCGGCGCCGCTACCGCTGACGCCGCCGGCGCAAGGGCCGGCCGAATCGCCGGGACCCATCGCCGCGCCGCGGATGAAGGTCATCACCCTGGACGCCGCAGACACCGTGACGCCGAGGCGAGGCGTGCCGGGTTCCGCCGCCGACGTGTCGGCCGGCGTCGTCAAGGTGCCTGTCAACAAATCGCGGCCCCTCGACTTGCCGCGCAATGCCGTCGAGATCGTCGTCGGCAATCCCGACATTGCCGACGTCCTCGTGCGCGCGCCGAATCAGGTGTTCCTGATGGGCAAAGCGGTGGGCGACACCAACGTTTTCTTCATTGACGCCAACGGCAGGCTGGTGCGTCGCGTCGAGGTGGCGGTGCATCAGGACGTCGAGACGCTGCGCACCGTCCTCGCCCAGCTCCTGCCCGACGAATACGTCGAGGTCAGCGCCTTCGGTGACACCATCACCCTCAACGGCACCGTCGCCAGTGACCAAATCGCCCAGCAGGCCCGCGCCATCGCGCGCCGTTTCGTGCAGGCCGATGCCCAGGTGATCAGTCTGCTGCGTGTGGCAGGCGAGCAGCAGGTGCTGCTGCGGGTGCGCCTGGCCGAGGTATCCAGGCAGGTGCTGAAGGAGCTGGATGCGCAGACCAGTTTCGGGCCCTTCGACGAGGGCGGTGCCACCATCGGGCCGATCATCGGTGGCGGGGCCGGGGTGAGCAATGCTCTCGGCAGCGTGTCGTTCTCGCATACGCTGCCGATGTCCATCGACATTTCGGCGCTCGAGACGGAGGGGCTGGCGAAGACCCTGGCCGAGCCCACCCTGACCGCGGTGTCGGGTGAAGAGGCGCGGGTATTCAGCGGCCAGGACATTCCCGTGGTTACCGCCACCATCTCGGGCGGCGTTTACGTCCCGACCGTGGAGTACCGACCGGTGGGCGTTTCGCTCACCTTCATCCCCGTCGTCGTGGGACCCGGTCGCATCAGCCTCAAGATGACCACCGAGGTCGGCTCCGTGACGAACCAGGACGTGCAAGGGAACCCGATTTTCTCGACCCGGCGCGCGGCCACGGCGGTCGAACTCCCCAGCGGCGGCAGCATGATGATCGCGGGCGTGCTGACCCACGACATGATCAGCGGCATGGAGGGGGTACCCGGCATCATGGACATACCGGTCCTCGGTGCCCTGTTCCGCAGTTCGTCCTTCGATCGCCGGGAAAGCGAACTGGTGGTGACGGTCGAGGCTTTCATCGTCCAGCCAACCTCGCCGAAGCAGCTCGCCTTGCCCTCCGACGGCTTCGCCCCGGCCAGCGATCTCGACCGCTACCTCCTGGGCCGCCTGCACGAGGTGTATGAGAAGCCGGCGTTGCCGGTGCGGGGCGACGTGCTGCAAGGGCCGGTGGGATATATCGTTCAATGACCGCGAGGATGACATGAGCGTCTTCAGGCAGGGCGGGCGTCTGCTGGCGGTGGCAGTGGCGATGCAGGTCGCCGGCTGCAGCGGCGAGGCGCCGGATCCCGCGCTGTACGACCACCGGTTCGCACACCCGCTGTCGGCCCAGGCCGAGGCAGCGGTGCTGGTGCTGGAGTTGCCGCCGACAGGTCGGCTGTCGGCATCCGATGCGGCGCGCATGGAGGCTTTTGCCGCCGATTACGTCAAACGCGGTGAGGGGGCACTCGACCTGATGGTCGCGGCGTCATCCGACGCGGCCGTGCCGAGCGCCACTGCCGCCGGCAAGACCATCATCCGCCAGCTTGCCGCCGCCGGCGTTGCCGCCGACAGCATCGCGGCGCGCGTGGTGGTACGCAGTGATACCATCGCGCCAGGCACGGCGATGCTGCAGTATCGCCAGTGGGCAGCGGTGGTGCCGGAGTGCGGGAATTGGTCGCAGAATACCGTGATCGACCCGCACAACGCCAATTCGCCCAATTTCGGCTGCAGCACCCAGCGCAATATCGGGATGATGATGGTCAATCCCCGCGACCTGGTGCGGCCTGCCGATAGCGAGCCTCGCCTCGGCGACGTCGGCGATCGCGTCATCTCGCGCTATCGCCGCGGCGAGGAAACCAAGACCTACACGATCGAATTCCAGAGTCTGGACCTGCAGCGGTGATCTACAAACTGCACATCGAAGCCTTCGTTGCCGACGAGGCTCTTGCCCAGGCGCTGGCTCAGGCCCAGGAGCATCGGGACCTCGCCAAGTCGCGCGTGCAAGTGCGGCCCGGCGGGCTGCCGACGGCCATCACCCATTACGCTGAGAACCCGACGGCCCCGGTGATCTTGGTCGAGGAGACCGGCAGCGACGAGGAACTGCTGCATAGCCTTGGCCAACTGGCCGAGGTGTGCGAGCCGGGAACCAAGGTCATCGTCGTCGGCCACCTCAATGATATCGGGCTGTACCGGACCCTGATCGCCCAGGGGGTGAGCGATTATCTGGTGGCACCGGTCACCGGGCATCAGATTCTCGAGTCGTTGCGGGCCATCTTTGCCGATCCGGCGGCGCCGCCACGCGGAAAGCTCTTTGCCTTCTATGGTGCCCGCGGCGGGGTCGGCGTCAGTACGTTGGCTCAGAATGCCGCCTGGAGCCTGGCCGAGACGATCGCCGACGATGTCATCTACATCGATCTTGATCTCTCCTTCGGCACCTCATCGCTGTCCTTCAACCTGGACGTCAAGCAAAGCGTGGCCGAGGTGCTGGCGCAACCCGAGCGCGTCGATACGGTGTTGCTCGAACGCTTCCTCGTTCGATACGGCGACCGTCTGCAAGTGATGATGTCGGGCGCCGACCTGCGCGCTGCGGCCGGTCTCGACATCGGCGGCGTCGAGCGGGTGCTGGAGGTGGCGCGCCAGATGGCTGCCTATGTCATCGTCGACGTGCCGCATGTTTGGGCGCCGTGGAGCGAATTCATCCTGCGCCATGCCGATGACCTGGTGGTGGTGGCGCTGCCCGATCTCGCCAATCTGCGCGACACCAAGAACCTGGTGGATGCCGTCATCTCGCGCCGTGGCGAGTCGCTGCCCTCTCGCGTGGTGCTCAATCGCGTCGATGCCTACAAGAAAACACAGCTCTCGGCCAAGGATTTCCAGGAAACCATCGGCTTCGCGCCGGTGCTGTCGGTGCCGTTCGAGCCCAACCTGTTCGGCACCGCCGCCAACAACGGCCAGATGCTGGGCGAGGCGGCCAAGACTCACAAGATCGTAGATAGCGTGAGGCAACTGGCCCTGCAGATGGCGGGTCGGGTGCCGACGGTGCGCAAGCCGGCCGGATTCATGGCGCGGCTCAAGGCGGACCTGATGAGCAAGAAGCGGGCCTGATGTTCGGCAAGCGCGCCAAATCGCCGGATTGCTCGCCCGATCCCCAGACGGTTGCGGCGCCTTCTCCGGCCGAGCCGCCGTCGCGCGCCGGTGCACCACCCCCGCCGCCACCGGCACCCCCGCCGCGCGCGGCGGTGAAATCATCCGAGCCCGATAGTCGCCTCTCGGACATGAAGGTCGGCATCTTCAACGACCTCATCGATTCCGTCGATCTGACGGAGCTGTCGCGGCTGGATGCCGCGGCGGTGCGCGAGGAAATCGGCGACATCGTCTCCGAGATCATCAGCATGCGCGGCTTGGTGCTGTCCGCGGCCGAGCAGCAGGCGGTCATCACCGACATCTGCAACGACGTGCTCGGCCTCGGCCCGCTCGAGCCGCTGCTGGCGCGCGACGACATCGCCGACATCATGGTCAACGGTGCCCACAGGGTCTACATCGAAGCCGACGGCAAGATGGAGCTGACCGACATCAAATTCCGCGACAATGCGCAGCTGATGAACATCTGCCAGCGCATCGTCTCGGCCGTCGGCCGCCGCGTCGACGAGGCCAGCCCGATCTGCGACGCCCGCCTGGCCGACGGCTCGCGCGTCAACGTCATCGCGCCGCCCCTAGCCATTGACGGCGCCGCGCTGACCATCCGCAAGTTCAAGAAAGAAAAGCTCACCATGGACAAGCTGGTGGGCTTCGGATCGATGACCCCGGCCTGCGCCAAGGTGTTGCAGATCGCCTCGCGCTCGCGCTGCAACATCATCGTCTCGGGCGGCACCGGCTCGGGCAAGACGACGCTGCTCAACTGCCTGACCCGCTACATCGAGGAAAGCGAGCGCATCATCACCTGCGAGGACGCCGCCGAGTTGCAGTTGCAACAGCCGCATGTGGTGCGCCTGGAGACGCGCCCGCCCAATCTCGAGGGCATCGGCCAGGTGACCATGCGCGATCTGGTCAAGAACTGTCTGCGCATGCGCCCCGAGCGCATCATCGTCGGCGAGGTGCGCGGCCCCGAGGCGTTCGATCTGCTGCAGGCGATGAACACCGGCCACGACGGCTCGATGGGCACCATCCACGCCAACAACCCGCGCGAAGCAATCTCGCGTATCGAGAACATGATCGCCATGGGCGGCTACAGCCTGCCGGCCAAGGCGGTGCGCGAGCAGATTTCCTCGGCGGTGCACGTCATCGTCCAGGCATCGCGCCTGCGCGACGGCTCGCGCAAGATCACCCATGTCACCGAGGTCGTCGGCATGGAAGGCGAGGTGGTGACACTGCAGGACCTGTTCGTGTTCGAGTTCATGGGCGAGGACACCGCCGGCCGCATCATCGGTCGCCAGAGGGCCACCGGGCTCCGGCCGGCGTTGTGGGACAAGGCGCGCTACTACGGCCTCGAGCGCGACTTGGCCGAGGCCCTGGAAGAAGGCGCTCGTGTCTAGCGGCGCTCTTGTCAGCTTGCCGCCCGCGGTTTTGGCGATCATCGTCGGCCTAATCCTGCTGATGGCGGCGCTCGGGGGCCTGCTTTACCAACTGGCATTCGGCCCTCGCGCCCGCCTGCAGCGCCGGGTCGCCACGATTGCCGGGACTGGCGTCAGGAAGGCGAAAGCCGGCATTGGCGCGGGGTCGCCGCGCCGGCGTCACGTGCAGGTCAAGCTCAAGGATCGCGAACAGGGAGACCGGAAGGGCTATATGGCCCGGCTGCGCGATGAGATCGGCCAAGCGGGCCTGGCGGTCTCGCCCAGGCGCTTTCTCTCGCTGTCGCTGGTCTTCGCCCTGGCGGCCACGGGCGTCTATCTCGTTCTGAGCCTGCCCCCCATCGGCGCGCCGTTCTTCCTGCTGACCGCCGCCGTCGGCCTGCCCAAGGCCTTCCTGCGCTTTCGCTGCGGCCGCCGGGTGAAGAAATTCGTGGCCCTGTTTCCCGACGCCCTGGACATCATCGTGCGCGGCATCCGGTCCGGCCTGCCGGTGGGTGAGTGCATCAACGTCATTGGGCGCGAGATGCCCGAACCGGTCGGCAGCGAGTTCCGCCTCATTAGCGAAGCGCAGCGCCTGGGCGTCAGCCTGGACGAGGCGCTGCGGCGCACCACCGAGCGCGTCCCCAATCCCGAGTTGCGATTTTTCGCCATCGTGTTGCTGATCCAGCAGCAAACGGGCGGCAATCTCGCGGACACCCTGGCCAAGCTGTCGGACGTGTTGCGCCAGCGCAAGCGCATGCGCGACAAGGTCCAGGCGATGTCCAGCGAGGCGAAGTCGTCGGCCGCCATCATCGGATCGCTGCCGGTGATCGTCTCGGGCCTGCTGTCCGTGGTGTCGCCCGAATACATTGCCCTGCTGTTCACCACGACCACGGGCTATCTGCTCATCGGCCTCGGGCTCGGTGTCATGAGCCTCGGTATCTTCGTCATGCGCCAGATGATCAATTTCGAGATATGAACGTCGAAACCGTCATCGTGCTGTTGTCGTTTGCCGGCGCCTTCGTCTCGGTGCTGGCCTTGGGCCTGCCCTTCGTCGAAAGAGGGCAGTTGGGGGCGCGGCTGAAGGCGGTGGCGGCCAAGCGGCAAGAGCTCAGCCAGAAACAGCGCGAAGCCTTCCAGCAGCGGACGCGCTTCCAGCCGAAGCGGCACGTCGGCGTTATGCGGGCGGTGCTCGACCGCCTGAAGCTGCAGAATCTGATCGAGGCGAAGACCCTCAAGCGCTCACTGGCCCAGGCCGGATGGCGGCGCCCTTCGGCGGCGGTGACGTTCATCTTCTCGCGCATCGCCACCCCGGTGGTCCTCACCATCATCACCCTGGTCTTCGTCTCGTCGTCGCCGGGGTTCGCCAGCAAGACCTTCGCCGTCAAGATGATGATCTGCGCCGGGGCGGCGGCCGTGGGCTATTACCTGCCGGCGATTCTGCTCAAGAACACCATCACCAAGCGCCAGAAAGCGCTGTCGCTCGGCTTTCCCGACGCCCTTGACCTGATGGTGATTTGCGTCGATGCCGGGCTGTCGATCGAGGCCGCGTTCAACCGCGTCACCGAGGAGATGGCGCACAGCAACCCCAAAATCGCCGAGGAGATCGGCCTGACCGCGGCCGAACTGGCGTTCCTGACCGATCGCAAGTCGGCCTATGACAATCTGGCCGAGCGCACCGGCCTGCCGGCGGTAAAATCGCTGGCCACCGCCCTGGCCCAGGCCGAGAAATACGGCACGTCGATCTCGACCGCCCTGCGCGTCATCGCCCAGGAGGTGCGCGATCAGCGCATGGCCGCCGCCGAGAAGAAGGCGGCGGCGCTGCCGGCGCAGTTGACCGTGCCGATGATCGTGTTTTTCCTGCCGGTGCTGTTCCTGGTCATCGCCGGCCCGGCGGTCATCCGTGTGATGAAGCTGCCCTAAGCAGGCCGCGGATTAGTAGCGATCGGCCAGGGATCGGTAATAGGCGACATTGTCTCGCAGAATCGCGGGCGGCAGGTCCATGCGGGCAAAGCGCTCGGCCCCTTCGGCGTCGCCGCTCAGCGCCAGGACCAACGCAAGGTTCTGTCGAATTTGGGCCGGAGATTGGGGCTGGTTGGCGGCCTTCCGCAGCGTTTCGACCGCGGCCGCCAGATTGCCCGCCTGGGCCTGCGATAGCCCCAAATTGTTCAAGACGGTCGGATTGTCGGGAGACAGGCGCAGCGCCTCACGGTAGGCGGCCTCGGCCTTGTCGAACTTCCCCTGGTAGTCGTAGGCGACGCCGATGGCGGAATGGGCTTCCCAGTCGCCAGGCGCCAGCTCCCGGGCTTGATCCAGATAGCGCAGCGCCAGATCGAGGTGGTCGGCTGCAAGATGCGCCTTACCCAACTGGATCAAAGCGGCGGGTTCGGGCCTCTCCGCCGCCAGCGGCGTCAGCAGCGCGATGGCTTGGTCAGCCTTGCCGCTGTAGCGCAGGGCCTGCGCCAGGCGCAGCGTCATGGCGCCATCGTCGGGGTGACGCTGCAGCAACGACCGGTAGCTGTTGGCCGCCGTCTCGTAATCATAGCGCGACTCCGCCGCCGCTGCCGCCGCCAGCAGCGACGGTTCGATGATGCTTTGGAGCTTGCCGTCCTGGCCGGAGACCTCGCCGGTGGTGGCCGTGCAGCCGCAAAGTATGACGAGGCCGGCGCCGGCAACGACACCACGAAGATTCGGCCAAGTAAAGACGAAAGAAGGCTGCTGCAAGACTGACTCCATCCCCGCAAGTACCCATTGGGAATTTATAAACTTTGTGCCCGGGACGGGCAAGAGTCGGCAGTATTACAAGGTCATTGCCGGCAATTCCCCTTTGCAGTACCGTCGGACCGGAGAGGTGGGGAAACGGAGAGCGACATGCGTTTTGGTGCGATCGGGATGACGGCGGCGCTGATCGCGGCGCCGGCAATCGCCGTGGCCCAGCCGGTGGTGGTGACTCAGGACCGCGCCACGATCGTGCGGCTGCAGCAGGATGCCGACAACGTCATCATCGGCAACCCGGCCTATTTCGACGTCACGATCGAAGAGCCGCGCGTGCTGGTCCTGTTCGGCAAGGAACTGGGTCAGACGAACATGATCATCCTCGATTCGAGCCGGAAGGAAATCCTGTCGACGGCGGTGGTCGTGTTGCCCGACCGCCGGAACACCAGTGTTCACGTTTACAGCCCGGTGCGTGGCGGCATCGGCGCCGCCGAAACGACCTACACCTGCGGCGGCCGGAACTGTGCGCAGACCAAGACCGGGCTCGTGCCAACGGCGGTGCCGTCCGGCAGCATGCCGCCCGAGCCTCTCGCGCCGCCGCCCGAGCCGGCGCCGCCGCCGCCGCAATGACCCTTCGCCGTGATCGTCGTCACAGCCGCCCCATGAATCTTGCTTGAAGATCGAGGGCCTGGAGGAGAACATGGCCCGATTTCGTGACAAGCTGGTGCCAAGCGCCCGCGCCTTCCACGCCGACGACCGGGGTGGCACGGCGCTGATCTATGCGCTGACCTTGCCCATCGTCGTCGGGTTCATAGGCCTCGGCGTCGAGGTCGGCGACTGGTACATGACCCGCCAGGCGCTGCAGAATTCGGCCGATGCCGGCGCCTGGGCGGCCTCGATCGCCTATTATCACGACCCATACATCGCGAGCGACGAACTCGCCGCCACGGCGCAAGCGGGTGTCGAGCGCAGCGGTACCGAGGACGCGGATGTGACTGTGGTGTCCGGCCAGCCGTTGCCGGGCGGCCTCACCAACCTTGGCGTGCGCGTGACCCTGGCCCAAACCAAACCGACGCTGTTCGCATCGGCTTTCGGCATTGCCGAAACCGAGATCGACGCCACGTCCCTGGCGGCGGCGGCGCTGGATACGGTCAATGTCTGCCTGGCCGGCCTCAATCACAGCGCCCCGCATTCGGTTTCGACAAAGGGCAGCGCCTGGTCGGTGCCTGCCGGCTGCAACATCCATTCCAATTCTGGCGTCTATATGAACGGCAACCCGAACCTCAGTGGCATCGAGGTCACCTATACGGGCGAGAGCTGCGATGCACCGTCGGAGGTGTGCGCCAGGCCGGCGATTCAGCCCTACAACGACCCCTATGCCGAGTTGTCCCTGGAAGACAGCAACCCGGGATGCACCTTCAACGATCTGGCCGGGCCGGGCGGCAGCATCGATGGCGAGACGATCGACCTCGGCGGCTATGCCGATCGCACTGTAGTGTTGTGTGGCGACAGCAATTTCAATCATGACACGACCTTTGTCGGCCCTGGCCGCGTGATCGTCAACGGCACCGGCGGCGGCAGCTTCGACGCCGATGGCACCCTCATCGGCGACGAAGTCTCGCTGATTTTCAGTGACATCGACCTCGGCCATATCGGCGGCAACGGCGGCCTGCGCCTGACGCCGATCACCGAGGACGCGATTGCCGGCCTTTCCCCGGGCGTGCAAGAGCTGCTCGATCCGTGGGTGGGCATCGCCCTTTATGCCGACCGCGATACGGTCGGCGGCAGCTGGGAAATTACCGGCAGCTTCGATATGAACGTCGATGGCGTGATCTACATGCCCGAGGTGGACTTGGTGGTGAAAGGCACCGTCGATCCCTACAACGCCAGCGGGTGCCTGCGGATATTCACGGCGACCGCCGACATTCGCGGCAACATCGACTTCGGGCAGGCCAGTTGCGATCCGTACAGCATGAAGGGCGTCGGCCGCGTGCGGCCACGCATCTACGGATGATCGCCAGGACCATTCGCCTGCTGCGGCGCCTCGACGACAAGGGGAATTCGGCCATCGAATTCGCCCTTGCCGCACCGGTATTGGCCTTGGCCGGGCTCGGCTTGGCCGATTTCGGCTTCGCCTTCCACGCCAAACTGCTGCTGGAAAGCGAAATTGGCGCCGCCCAGCTGCAAATCCTCGAGGCCAAGGACGATCCGACGCGTGTCCAGACTTATCTGACCGAGGTGCTGCGGCCCAGCATGCTCGCCGCCGGTTTCACCTTTCCCGCCGAGGTCGAAGGGCAGAGCAACCCGGGAATAGCGCGAGTCTGTGCCTGTCCCGAGGCAGCCAATCTCGACCTGTCGGATGCCGGCAACCGGGTCTCGTGCACCTCGACCTGTGTCGTCGACGGGCAAGACGTCGCGCCCTATCTTTACTACGTCATCAGCGCGACGGCGGACTATCGGATGCCGTTCCCGTTCGCGGGCTTCGACGAGGTCGCGTATCGGGTCGAGCGCGTCGTCCAGGCGAATGGCGGTTGATGATGGTGCCTCGCCGGCTGCGCCGGGCCCGATCGCGACTGCTGGCGCTGCTGCATTGCCGGCGCGGGGTGGCGGCGATCGAGTTTGCCTTCGTCGCTCCCGTTCTCATTCTGATGCTGCTCGGCATCGTCGAACTCGGGCGGGCCCTCTTGTTGTACAACGACATGCAGCACGTGGCCGGCGAACTGGCGCGCTGGAGTTACATCAACCTGAACGCCTCGCGGACCCAGGCCGATGAGTCCGGCGCCCGCCTGGAGCTGGCATCGGCGGCGGGCGATTATCTGATTGCCATCGACGTCGCCGATGTCGATGTGTCGCGCACCGCGTTCAGCTATGGCAGCGGCGGCGCTTGCGACGGGACGGCAGCGGCCGAGATCGTCCTCGACTACGAATACGAGCCGATATCGGGATCGCTGTTCCCTTGGGCGTTCCGCATGACCAACCGCATGACGTCGCCAATTCTCTGTGCCTGCCCGCCGGCGATGTTGCCGGGCGGCGGCGCCTGCCCGTAGCCTACGGCCACCAATCGAACAAGGCCGCCCTGACATCGATGGGGAAGGCGGCCCGCGCCGGGGTGCCGGCGGCCAAGCCTTCGGCGATGCCTGGATCGATCCTGATCTCCACCGTGGCCAGGGCCAAGTCGCCGTCAATGGCCGCGGGCAGGCCGAGCCGCGCCTCCGCCGGGGGCAGGCGGCTCACGGCGGCGATGGTGCCGGCCAGCGTTTCCTCGCCGTCCGGCAATTGCACCGCCGCCGCGCCGCCCACGGTCAGCAGTTGCGCCTGCACCTGCGGCACCTTGGCCAGCAGCGCGGGCGCGGTCTGGCGCGGGCGCAACAGGTAGATCTTGCTTCCGGCGTCCACCCATTCGCCATCACGCGCCAGTAGTTGGGCGACGACGCAGTCGCACGGGCTGGTCACGGTCATGCCGTCTCGCCGGTCGAGCAGAGTCGCCAGCCTGCGGCTTTGCAGTGCATGCGCGGCGACGGCCTCGCGGATGTCATGGGCCAAACTCGCGGGCTCGCCGTCTTCCACGCGGCTGCCGGTGAAGTAACGCCCATTGCGCGCCATCTTGAGGTTCGTCTGCGCATGATCGAGGTCGGCCTTCGCCACCAGCCATGCCTTTTGTGCCTGGCTTTTCTTCTGTAGCGCCAGATCGATCCGCGCCTCGGCGACATGGCCGCCGGCCGCGAGGCTCTCCATTCGGGCGAGATCGCGCTGCGCCAGCCTAAGGCTTTCCTCCGCCTGCACGAGGCCGGCCTGGCCGCGGTGCACATCGGCCATTGCCAGTCGGGCATATTCGCCGAAGAACGAGTCCAGCCTGCTCTGTCGGCGACGCAAGCTTTCCAGCCGTGCCGCGGACCAGCTCAGCTGCGCATCGGCCAGTTCGATTTCATTTTGCAGGGTCTCGTCAGCGAAGCCGAACAAAGGCTGGCCTTTCTTCACCAGGCTGCCGGGCCCCAGCCGCAAACCACGCAAGGTGCCCGCGACAGGCGCGCTGACACGCACCACGGGAACGCTGGCGGCCACGTGCGTCGCGTGCACCACCAGGAAGCGGGAATGGATGCTCAAGGCCAGGCCTGCCGCCAGCGCCAAGCCGGCCGCCAGCAGCGCTGTGTAGCCGACAAATCGGCGCCGGCTCGCGGTTGGCGGTTCTGCGGACACCGCACGTGGAGCGGTGGCTTGGCTGACCGCCGACAGCACGCTGTCGATGGTGACCACCTCGCCGGCAATGCTGGCGCGGATCAGGAACTCGAGCGCGGCGACTTGCCCCGGCTGGAGATCGACGAACCGAAACCCGGTGCGGCCATTCGCCGCGACATGGCGGACCTGGGCAATGGAGGTAAACCCCCAATGGCTGTCTTGTAGGGGGACGCGCAGCAGCGCATGCACCAGTGCCCCCGGCCGCCAAGCCTGGGCCGTTTCGTTCAGCCCGAAGCCGCCCGCCGACCAATCGAAGGCGACATGATCGCGGCCGTCGATGGTGAGTGTCAGGGGCAGCCGCAGCCGCTGGCGGATGCGACGGCTGGCGCGTTCGCGCACAGGGGCCGGCGGTGAGGGTGGGGTCTTGCCGATGCTGCTCATGGACGTACTCCCGTGGCAAGTCTGACGGTGTTGGCCGGGCCGTCGGGCGGCGCCCAGGCGGCATCGGCGGGGGTACGGGCGACACTCGGCCAGGGATGGCCGGGGCGCGGCTGCAGCCATGTCGTCTCGACCCGGTTGTGGTGGGCGAAGCCGCCGTGGAAATTGACGTCGCTGTCACTGTCGAGCCCGGTCATCGCGTTGTGATGGCTCGACCACTGGAACGTGACATGGCGCAGGCCGCGCACCGTGATGTCGGCAAAACGGCCGCGGACGGTGCGCGCGAGACGCAGATAGCCATTGCCGCCGCCCCCCTTGTTCCATGCCCCCTCCAGGCTGATGGCAGTGACCTCCGGCTCCAGGACGGTGTCGAGGTGCAGCGGATGCCGCCCGGCTGCGATCACCCTGACCCGTGCGATACGCGGGCTGGCGGCGCCGATGATCTGGATGCCGTCGACGGCCGCCTCGGGGTGCACATTGGTATACTGGCCGGGGTCGGGCGCGCCGGGCAGCGCATAGACGATGGCGAGATCCCGTATGGCGACACCGCGACGCAACTGCATCGGGCAGACGCGACTGCCCCGCGGAAAATCGAGTCCAAGTGGCGCGCTCAATTCCAGGACGTCGTCGCCGGCGGGTTGGGCCCATGCCAGGGTGCGCCGCAGTTCCGGCGAGGCGCGCCGCCAGCCGCGTGCCCCAAGCGCGTCGAGGAAACCGTCGTCATTGGCCGCCGTGACCATCACGGTGCCTTCGGCTTTGATGCCGGAAATTGCAAGCCGTTGGTCGGCGGCCGTGGCCGCAGCAGTGAGAGCCCCGCACCGATGGGGGTGGCGCTGCCCCCGGATGGCCAGTATGGCGATCCCTTGGCCGGGGAAATCGGCGAGCAGCCGGGTCGCGGCCATTCCGCTGCCGGCGATGGTGATATCGTTGCGATCGATGGTCAGCGGCGACGTCAGGTGGAAGTCGCCTTCGGCCAAGCGAATGACCGCCCCCGGTGGCGCCGTGTCGATCAACTGCTGCAGATCGCCGACGCGGGATGGCGGAATGGGCGGCGGGTCGGGAACGCGTGCCGTCAGCGCCGCCAGCGCCATATGCTCCGGCCAGTGAATAGGCCCGGCGATCATCGCCGCCCCGAACAGGAAGCAGCCGGCGGCAAGGCCTGACAGGTAGTTGTCCCATACGGCATGGCTGCGTCGGCGATCGTCCTGAGTGATCCGTTGCCGGGTCCAGCTCTGCCGGTTGAGCCGAAAGCCGACGTAAATCTTGGTCAGTGATCCGATCACCTGCGTGTAATAAAGCAGCAGCGGCGCCCGCGGACTCAATCGCCCTCGCACCAGCGCGAGAAGGCCGGTGTGCACCAGCCGCGTCGCCAACACCCAGGCGGCATAGGCGAGCAGGATTCGCGGTGTGATGAAGGCGCCCCACAACAGCGCAAACGCCGGGCCGCTCAGGCTCGTCCACATCGATAGTCGCTGGTCGAGCAGGCACCACCAGGTGAACGGGCCGGTACAACGCGGCCCCAGGGCAAGGGCTCGTCCGTTGTTGCGCAGCATGTTGCCGAACCAGCGCCGCATCATCGCCGGCGATTGAGCCAAGAAGGTCGCGCCCTGCGCGTCTTCGAGGGTGCGGATGGCGACGTCGGCGACATAGAGCATGTCGTGCTTTTGCCGCAGCAGCCAAAACCAGCTCGATTTGTCGTCGCCGGTAAGAAAGCGGAAGCGCCCGTAGCGCCAGTGGTCGAGGCCGTCGCTCTCGATCTGCTCGATGAACCCAGGATGGGTGGCGATGTCGGCACGGAACGCAGACAATCGTCCGGTCAGCACCAGAAGGCGCCGCGACAGGCTCATCGACGACATGAGGACGTGGCGCTGGGCATAACGCACCTCATGCCAATCCGCTGTCCAGCCGCAGCCGGGCACGTCGGCGCGGGCGTCGGTGGTCAGGGCTCCCAGGTTTGGCAAGATTCCGAAGAATGGCAGGCAGCGGGCGAGTGTGTCTCGGTCAAGCAGGGTGTCGCCATCCATTACGAAGACGATGGCGCGTGGGGGCGGCCCTCGTCTGGCCACCAGTCGCAGGCCCTCGGCCAGGGCCGAGCGTTTGCCCGATCCGTCCTGCACCATGGTTGCCAGTTGCACCGAGGGCGTTGGGCTCACCAGCGCCTCGACCAGACCTTGCTCTCCCGGATCGGTGACGACGGCGACCACGGTGGCGGGGACGCCGCAGGCCTCGGCGGCCCGCAACAGCGAACCAAATACCTGGATCGAGCGGTCAGGCGCCTCGCGATAGCTGGTCACCACCACGAAGATCTCCGGCGGCAAGGCGCGGTCGCCCGCCGCCATGGCTTGGCGACGAAGCTCGGGGAAGGTCCATGCCAAATAAACGGCGGCGCGCAGCAGGTGAAGGCCGCCCCAGCCGTATCGCCAGATGGCAATGCTGCCGACGATCAGCAGGAAGTGTGGGCTCTGTGGGTCGAAAGCGGCGGGGTCGAGCTGCAGGGCCACAAAGGCGAGGGCACCAAGGTACACCCACCAGCCGAGGGCGTCGGCGGCGCGGCATGGATTGGCTGGTCCGCGCGATCGTTCCATCGCCGGAGCATTGCGCAACCACAGGTTACCAACAATATCGCCTGTCGCTCAGTGCCGGGGGGCAGGCCCGCTCTATGCGAATTCGCCCTACTGTAGCCGAAGGGTGGGCGGCACGTCGCCGAATTCCTTAAGCACGCGGTCGGTCGCCGCCTCGACCTCGTACAGCTTTACGTCATAGCCCCACAGATTGGCCAGATGCCGCAGCACCGCGCGGGTGCTGCGCTCATCGAGAAGGACGCCGTTGGTCACCTGATGATGCAGGACCAGCTTGCGGTCGCCGGCGAGGTCGACGTCGACCACCTGGATGTCGGGCTCGTAACGGGCGAGGTCGTGCTGGCGCGCCAACGCCTTGCGCACCTCGTTGTAGCCCTGCTCGTTGTGGATGGCGGTGACCAGCAGATGTGGCTCGTCCTGGTCGTCATGGATCTGGAACAGCCTCATCTTGCGGATCAGCGCCGGGCTCAGATACTGCAGGATGAAGCTCTCGTCGCGGAAATTGGCCCAGGCATAGCGCAAGGTTTGCCACGGATCGCCGTTGCCGGCAAAGTCGGGGAACCATTGCCGGTCCTCGTCGCTCGGCTCCAGGCAGATGCGTCGGATGTCCTGCATCGTGGCGAAGCCCAGCGCGTAGGGATTGATGCCCGAATAGCGCGGATCGTCAAAGGCCGGCTGGAACACGACGCTGGTATGCGAGTGCAGGAACTCCATCATCGCGCCATCCGAGATCAGGCCCTTCTCGTACAGACGGTGCATGATGTGGTAGTGCACCATGGTGGCGCAGCCTTCGTTCATCACCTTGGTCTGCTTCTGCGGATAGAAATACTGCGACAGGTGACGAACGATGCGCAGGATCTCGCGCTGCCACGACTGCAGCTTGGGTGCCTTCTTTTCGAGGAAGTAGAGGATGTTTTCCTCGGGCAAGGCGAGCAGGCGGCGGCGGTCGGCCTGGGCGTTGGCTTCGGCCCCCGGCTCGGGCCGGCGCGGTACCGTCCGCCACAGGTCATTGTACATCTGCTCTTCATAGCGGCGACGCTCGATCTCGCGGCGCTCCTCCTCCCTCAGATCCAGCGGCCGCTTGCGCGGATAACGGTGTACCCCATGGCTCATCAGGGCGTGTGCGGCATCCAGCACGCGTTCGACGGCGTGGTGCCCGTGCTTTTCCTCGCAATGCGCCACGTAGTTCTTGGCGAATTCAAGGTAATCGAGGATGCCACCGGCGTCGGTCCACTGCTTGAACAAGGTGTTGTTCTTGAAGAAATGGTTGTGACCGAAGGCGGCATGGGCGATGACCAGCGCCTGCATTGTCATGGTGTTCTCTTCCATGATGTAGCTGATGCAGGGGCTGGAATTGATGACGATCTCGTAGGCGAGGCCGCGCAGGCCCCTGCGGTAGAGCACCTCGTCACGGGCGAAATGCTTGCCGAACGACCAGTGCTTGTACATCAGCGGCAGGCCGATCGACGAATAGGCGTCGAGCATCTGCTCGGCCGAAATCACCTCGATCTGGTTGGGATAGATGTCGAGGCCGAACTCGTCGAAGGCGATCTCCTCGATCGCCTCATAGGTGCGCTTGATCTTGTCGTAATCCCAGTCGGCGCCGTCGAACAGCAGAGTGTCGGTGTCGATCATGCTGGGCTCCTGTGTCCCCTTGTTTCGTCACCCCCGCGAAAGCGGGGGTCCATTCCGGAGCAAGGCTCTTGTCTGACGACGGATGCCGAGTCGGTGGAGCCATGGATTCCCGCTTTCGCGGGAATGACGAAGAAAAAGCACCCTCACGCCTCGGCCCGTTCGCGCGAGAACAGGTCGCGGAACACCGGGTAGATCTCGCTGCGGCTGCGCACCCGGCGCATGGCCATCGGCGCCCCGGGCCGGGCAACCAGCGAATAGGTGCGCCACAGTTCGCTTTCGCGCCCGCGCCAGTCCTTGTTCTCGCCGCCGACCTCGATATAGGCGAAGTACTGGCACATCGGCAGCAGCACATCCTCGAGCAGCCCAGCGGCGCGGGCGTTGTCGCTGGTCATGTTGTCGCCGTCCGAGGCCTGGGCGGCATAGATGTTCCAGTCGTTCTCGGGGAAGCGCTCGCGAATGACCTTGTGCATCTCGTAGAGCGCCGTCGACACCACGGTGCCGCCGGTTTCGGGGCTGTAAAAGAAGGTTTCCTCGTCGACCTCCTTGGCCTCGTGGGTGTGGCGGATGAAGACGATCTCGACATGGCGATAGCGGCGCGTCAGGAACAGATAGAGCAGCATGAAGAAGCGCTTGGCCAAGTCCTTCATGTGCTCGGTCATCGACCCCGACACGTCCATCAGGCAGAACATCACCGCCTGGGTCACCGGCTTCGGCACGTGCTCAAAGCGGTTGTAGCGGACATCGAGCGGGTCGATGTAAGGGATGCGCTTCGAGCGCAGCGCCTGGCGCTCGTACTCGGCCTTGAGTTCGAGCAGGCGCAATGGATCCTCGCCGGTCCGGGTCAGGCGCTCGATCTCGCCTTCGAGCCACAGGATTTCGTCGGGCTTGGGGCGCTTCAGTGCGATGCGCCGCGACAGGCTGTTGCGCATGGTGCGCACCAGATTGAGATTGGACGGCGACCCGGTGACGGAGAAGCCGGCCCGCATCGGCGAGAACGTCTCGGTCTGCTTCACCTTCTTTTTCACGAGGTCGGGCAATTCGAGGTCCTCGAGGAAGAGGTCGAGGAACTCCTCGCGCGACAGCAGGAAGCGGAAATCGTCCTCGCCCTCGCCGTCGGGGCTACCCTCGGAGCCGCCGCCGCCATCGCCCGAGGGCGGACGGGCGATGCTGTCGCCGGGGATGAAGTCGTGATTGCCGGGCAACACGTAGTCGCGTACGCCGCCGCTCGAACCAGCATGGAACGTCGGCTCGCGCAGCCCGTCGGCGGGAATGGTGACGTGATCGCCACTCTTGATGTCGGTGATGCTGCGGCCAGACGAGGCGTTGCGCACCGCCTTCACCACCTGATCGCGGGCTCGCCGCAGGAACCTCTGTCGGTTGCCGAGACTCTTGCCCTTGGGATTGAGACGGCGGTCGATGATGTTCATGCCGTTCCTTCCGTTGTCGGTCAGCCGGCCTGCTTGACGCGCATGTACCACTCGACCAGGCGCCGCACCTGGCGCTCGGTGTAGCCGCGCTCCATCATCCTCAGCACGAATTCGTGGTGCTTCTTCTCGCTCTCGTGGTCCTTCTTCGAGCCGAAGCTGATCACCGGCAGCAGGTCCTCGACCTGGCTGAACATGCGGCGTTCGATGACGTCACGCAGCTTCTCGTACGAGGTCCACGACGGATTGCGCCCGCCGTGGGCGGCACGTGCCCGCAGCACGAACTTCACCACCTCGTTGCGGAAATCCTTGGGATTGGCGATGCCCGCCGGCTTTTCGATCTTCGACAACTCCTGATTGAGCAGCTCGCGATTCATCAACTGGCCGGTATCGGGATCCTTGAAATCCTGGTCCTCGATCCAGGCGTCGGCGTAATCGACATAGCGGTCGAACAGGTTCTGGCCGTAATCGGAATAGGATTCCAGATAGGCCTTCTGGATCTCCTTGCCGATGAACTCGGCGTAGCGCGGCGCCAACTCGCTCTTGATGAAGTCGATGTACTTCTTCTCGGTATCCTCGGGGAACTGCTCGCGGCGGATCGCCTGTTCCAGCATGTACATCAGGTGCACCGGGTCGGCGGCCACCTCGTTGGTGTCGTAGTTGAAGGTCGACGACAGCACCTTGAAGGCGAAGCGGGTGGAGACGCCGGTCATGCCTTCGTCGACGCCGGCCGCGTCCTTGTATTCCTGCAGCGGCTTGGCCTTGGGATCGGTCTCCTTGAGGCTCTCGCCGTCGTAGACGCGCATCTTCGAGAACAGGTTGGAGTTCTCGTGCTCGCGCAGCCGCGACAGCACCGAAAAGCGCGCCAGCATCTCCAGCGTGCCCGGCGAGCAGGGCGCCTCGGCCAGATCCGAGGTGCGGATCAGCTTGTCATAGATGCACTGTTCTTCGGTCACGCGCAGGCAGTATGGCACCTTGATTACGCAGATGCGGTCGATGAAGGCCTCGTTGTTCTTGTTGTTCTTGAACGTCTGCCATTCCGCCTCGTTGGAGTGGGCGAGGATGATGCCCTGATAGGGGATGGCGCCGATGTTCTCGCTGCCGGCGTAGTTCCCTTCCTGGGTCGCGGTCAGCAGCGGGTGCAGCATCTTGATCGGCGCCTTGAACATCTCGACGAATTCGAGGATGCCCTGAGTGGTGCGGTTGAGGCCGCCCGAGAACGAGTAGGCGTCGGGGTCGTTCTGGCTGTAGAGCTCGAGCTTGCGGATATCGACCTTGCCCACCAGCGACGAGATGTCCTGGTTGTTCTCGTCGCCCGGCTCGGTCTTGGCGATGCAGATCTGGCGCAGCTTCGACGGGTGCAGCTTGACCACGCGGAATTTCGAGATGTCGCCGCCGAACTCGTCCAGCCGCTTGACCGCCCACGGGCTCATCAACCCGGTGAGCCGGCGGGCGGGAATGCGGTAACGCTCTTCCAGCACCGGCCCCCATTCCTCGGGCTCGAACAGGCTGAGCGGACTCTCGAACACCGGGCTGATCTGATGACCGGCCTTCAGCACATAGACCGGATGGTGCTCCATCAACGACTTGAGGCGCTCGGCCAGCGACGATTTGCCGCCGCCCACCGGACCCAGCAGGTACAGAATCTGTTTCCGCTCCTCCAGGCCTTGCGCGGCGTAGCGGAAGAAGCCGACGATGCGTTCGATCGTCTCCTCCATGCCGTAGAAGTCCTCGAAAGCGGGATAGATCTTGATGGTGCGGTTCATGAAGACGCGCCCCATCCGCGCATCCTTGGCGGTATCCACCACCTCGGGCGCGCCGATGGCCGCCACCATGCGTTCGGCAGAGCTGGCATACATCATGGGGTCGGAACGGCAGGCGTCGAGATATTCCGTCAGGGTCAGTTCGTGCTCGCGCCGGCTCTCATAGGTCCGAGTATAGCGCGAGAAGAGGTCGTCGGCCGCATACATCAAGGACTCCGTTTCGGTTGCACCTGGGATTCGGTGGCTCAAGCAATCTCCAACGCACTCGCCAAAACTGCCGCTTTGTAAGTTCGAGATGTTGGTAACCAGTGCAACTCCCAATTAGACGTGCAGCATAGCCAGTTAGTGCTCGCTTTGCGGTGGGGAGGAGGCTGCCGCTCCGTGGCAATAGCCACCACCGCATAGCCCTTTTCGATCGTGATAGCGATAGGCCAATCACTTACGCGATCAATAATGCCACAAATGGCGTGTAATCACCATCTACAGTAATTACTCGAATGAAATAGGGTGGCTCTTACACTTGCGAAATATACAACGGAATGGCGTGCATATCGTTTGCCTGCGTCAATCATGCTAAAGTTTCAGTGGACTCGGGCACTTATTGCTCGAGAGTGCTGCTAGATTCCCCTTGGCCACTTTTACTGGTTCAAGAGCATTCCCGTACCGCGCACGCATCAGGCGTCAGCGCGTAACCGGTGATAATGGAGATATGGTCCCCACGATCGGCGCTGCAACTGTTCGCGCCGGACTTCTATGGCCCGTCGACCATGGCGGCCCGACTTTTTGGGTGAGCGCGTCCGTAATCCCGGCAGGCCGAAACCCCAGGGGCGCTCGGCCGGCCCTTTGCACAGCCCCGCGCCTTGTCTAGGATCGTGGGATGCAACCCCCACGCCCCACGGTCTGGCCAGCCGATGACCGCGCGCTGTTTCAGGTGCTCGATCAGCTTGGTATCGCGCATGAGAGCCATCATCATGCCCCGGCGTTCACGGTCGAACAGGGCAACGCCGTGTGGGGCGGCATCCCGGGCGTCCATTGCAAGAATCTGTTCCTGAAGGACGCCAAGGGCAGGTTTTGGCTGGTGGTCGCCCCGGCCGATAGAAGCATCGATCTCAAGCGGCTGCCGGAAATCATCGGCTCGGCGCGGCTGTCGTTTGGCAGTGCCGCGTTGCTGTCCGACGTGCTCGGCATCATCCCGGGAGCGGTGACGCCTTTTGCGTTGATCAATGACGTCAATCGCCGCGTCTACGTCGTCCTCGATCGCTGGATGATGGACCAGGCGCTGGTCAACTATCATCCGCTGCGCAACGATGCCACCACCACGCTGGCACCGGCCGACCTGCTGAGCTTCATCCGCTGGTGCGGCAACCGTTTCGAGCTCGCTACCCTCTAAGCCGTACGGCACTCGATTTCGCATCCGGCTTGATCCCACCGTTGGCGCTCGCCATCTATGTCCTTCGGCTAGGTGGGCGGGCGCTGCCGCCGCGCCGGAGCGACCGCGGGCCGCTGCGTTGCTTAAGATTTGTTCACTGGTACGGTGGCGAACATGGCTTATACTGCCGCGCGCATACAGCCGGCACGGATCTCTCGACCTCTGATGATCGACATCCAGAATCTTACGCACGTGTATCCAGGCACGCGCAAACAGCCTCCCCGGCTGGCGCTCGACGATCTCAGCCTGCGAGTCCGCGAGGGGGAATTCTGCATCCTCTCCGGCCCCAACGGCAGCGGCAAGTCGACGCTGTTTCGCATTCTCTGCGGAATGGCCAGCCCCACCACCGGCCAGGTCTCCGTCGCCGGCGCCGATCTGGCACGCGAGCCGGCCAAGGTGCGCGAGACGATGGCGGTGGTGTTCCAGAGTCCGGCCGTCGACAAGCATCTGTCGGTGCTCGAAAATCTAAAGATTCACGCCGATCTTTACGGGCTGTGGGGCGCGGCTTTCCAGCAGCGGCTGGATGAGGCGGTCGGCTGGAGCGACGTCGCCGATCGCCTCGACCACCGTGTCGAGACGCTGTCGGGCGGCATGCAGCGGCAGGTGGAACTCGCCAAGTGCATGCTGACGCGGCCGCGGCTGCTTCTGCTCGACGAGCCGACGACCGGCCTCGACCCCAACAGCCGGCGCAATTTCCTGTCGGCGCTCACCCGCCTGCAGCGCGAGCGCGGCATGACGGTGCTGATGACCAGCCATGTGTTCGCCGAGGCCGAGGACGTCGATTCCGTCGCCATCATGAAGGGAGGCGTGCTGCTGGCCCACGATACGCCGCAGGCGCTGCGTGCGCGCCTCGGGCGTGAGATGGTGGTGGTACAGGGGCGCGATCCCGACGGGCTGGCGCAGAGCCTGAAGCGTGAGCTGGGCCTCCACGTGCGCCGGCACGGAGACGAACTGCGCCTCGAGGAAACCGACAACGGGGCAGGGCTGCCCATCCTCGAACGCATCGTCGGCCGCTTCCGCGACGAGCTCGTCAGCGTCGCCATCAAGCAGCCGACCCTCGAGGACGTGTTCATCCACATCACCACCAACGGCGCCGCGGCAACGGCGGCCGAGTTGCAGAGGACCGGCTCATGATGCGCGTCGTCCGTTCGCTGGCCTGGCGCGAGGTCATTCGCTTCCTGCGCCAGCCGCAGCGCGTCATCGGCACGGTGGCGCAGCCGATCCTGTTCTGGGTGTTCCTGGGCGCCGGTTTCACCGGCACGTTCCGCATGCCGGGCGCCGAGGATGTCAGCTATCTCGAGTATTTCTATCCGGGCGTCATCCTGATGTTGGTGCTGTTCGCCAGCATCTTTTCGTCGATCACCATCATCGAGGATCGGGACGCCGGCTTCCTGCAAGGGGTGCTGGTGGCGCCGGTGTCGCGCATGGCCATCGTGTTGGGCAAGGTGGTCGGCGGCTCGTCCATTGCCCTTGCCCAAGTGGCGATCATGCTGCTGGCGGTGCCGTTCCTCGGCATGACGCTGACGGCCGGCAGCTTCGCGCTGCTCGCCGCCGCGCTGATCGCCACCGCCGTCGGCTTCACCGCCCTCGGCTTCCTGCTGGCCTGGGGCATGCGCTCGACCTCGGCCTTCCACGCGGTGATGATGGTGTTCCTGATGCCGCTGTGGCTGCTCTCGGGCGCCTTGTTCCCGCTCGACAACGTGCCGGGCTGGCTGTACGTGCCGATGATCCTCAACCCGGTCAGCCACGCGCTGACGCTGATCCGTGCGCCGTTCTATCACGACCTGCCGACGCTGCTGGCTGACGGCGGCTATCTGCTGGCGTGGCTGGTGGTTGCCGTCTGGGCGGGGTTCTGCCTGATGGCGTCGATGCAGCGGGTCAATCGGCGCGACAAGGGTGCCCCGCTGCCGGCCTAGATGCGTAGCAAGACCTGGAGCTCCGCGCTCTGGCGCTAAGCCAGCGCCGCCTTCAGCCGTTCGGCCAGGGCGGCGATGGCATCGCGGTCGCCCGGGCGCAACGGCCAGTTCATCGGCAGATCGTCGCCGAAGCGGCGCGGCAGTACGTGCAGATGAAAATGCTGCACCGACTGCGCCGCGCCCGGGCCGTTGGCCTGCAGCAGGTTGAGGCCGGCCGGGGCGACGACCTCCTGCACCGCCTTTGCCACCCGCTGCGCCGTCGATGCGGTCGCCGCCAGCGCCGACGGCGACACCTCGAAGATGTTGGCCGCATGCTCCTTGGGCACGACCAGCACATGACCGGTATTGGCCGGATTGATGTCCATGAAGGCGAGGGAATGAGCATCCTCGGCGATGGTGAAGCTGGGGACCTCGCCGGCGACGATGCGACAGAAGATGCAGTCCTGGGTCATGTCCCCCTCAAAGTGCTGCCGCCACCTCGGCGAGGCGGCGGAACGGGCTCTCGTCGGGGCGCAGCCTGAGTTCGCCCGCCCGTTTCAGGCCTTCGCGGCCGAAGCGCTCGCGCACCGCCTCGATCAGCCATTGCTCGGCCTGGGCGAGGCGAGCGTGCGCCAGCCTTTCGTCCTGGTCAAGGAAGGCGGCGTGCTCGTCGATGGCGGCGATCAACTGCTCGACGCCTTGGCTGCGCATGGACGAGACCAGCAGCACCGGCGGCTTCCAACCGACGTCGCCGTGGGCCAAGCCGATGGCGCCCTTGACGTCTGCCTTGGCGCGCCTGGCCGCCGGTTCCATGTCGGCCTTGGTGACGGCGACGACATGGGGGATTTCGGCGATCCCCGCCTTCATGAACTGCAGGCTGTCGCCCGAGCCCGGCTGCACGCAGAAGATGACGGTGTCGGCGACGGCGACGACGTCCGTTTCCGACTGGCCGACGCCCACCGTCTCGATCAAGACGACGTCATAGAGGGCTCGCATCAGCACCATGGCCGAGACGGTCAGCGCGGCAAGGCCGCCCAGGCGGTCGCGCGCCGCCATCGAGCGCACGAAGATGGCTTGGTCCTCGGGATCGGTAGACAGCCGCGTGCGGTCGCCGAGCAGGGCGCCGCCCGAGCGGCGCGACGACGGATCGACGGCAATCACCGCGACGCTGCGGCCGGCGGCGCGCCACGCGCCGATCATGGCGTTCATCAGCGTCGACTTGCCCACGCCCGGCGGGCCGGTGATGCCCACGACATGAGCGCGCGGCTCGCGATAGGCGGCGGACAGCAGATCGACGACCTCGGCGGCGTCGGGCGTAGCCTCGATGCGACCAAGGGAACGGGCCAGCGCCGGCTTGCCGCCGGCGCGCAAGGATTCCAGGTTCATGAGAAGTAGGTTAGCGGCATCCGCCGTGGACACCAAGACTCAGTCGCCCTGTGCTTGCGTTGGCCGCTATGGCTTACGGCCAGGATGTGAGAACAGGGCGCGAACGTTATAGTCTTTCGCGATTATGGACGTGCCCGTTATGGCGTGACGACCACTGCTTTCCCCGTGCGTGCGGCCGGATTACCGTTGGTAAAAATGCAGGGGAGCATCGGGCGATGGAAATGAAGATCCGATCGCGCCTGCGATCACCGGTCGTCGCCATATTCGCGCTGGTCCTGCTGGCTATCGTCACCGGCTTCGCCGGCGTGACCGCAACCGATTACCATCAGACCATCGCGCTCAGCGAGCGCCTCTCGCAAGCCATGGCCCGCCTGCTCGAGGAGCACGCCAAACGGACGTTCGATGCTGCTGACCTGGTGCTCGACCATTTCGTCGAGGAAGGGCGCTTGGACATGAATCGTCTCACCACGCCCGAGCAGCATGAGCACGCCAGACGTCTGCAGGCCAGGCTGCCTGAGCAGGGGTCGGTATGGGTTCATGACACCAATGGCCAAGCGGTACTCAGTTCGCTTGGCTTTCCCCCACCGCCGGTAAACGTTGGCGATCGTGAATATTTCCGCGCGCATGCCGACGGAGCTCAGTTTGTCGTCGGCGAGTTGGTCGAGGGGCGCTACACCAGGCAACGGCTCTTCACCATCAGCCGGCGCATTGATGGCCCCGGCGGATTTCTCGGCATTGCGGTGGCGCCCATCACCGCGGCCTATTTCCAGCATTTCTGGAATTCGCTTGGGCTGGGTCCCGGCTCGGTACTGGCTCTGTTCCGTGAAGATGGGGCGATGATCGTGCGATCCGCCGAAGGTGTCGTAACGGGTAAGCGCTACACCAGTTCGATGATCATTGCGCCTCACCGTGATAGCGATGCCGGCACCTTCCGCGGACTTTCGATCATCGACGGTGTCGATCGCATTCTTTCGTACAAAAAGGTGAGGGACCTGCCGGTGTACGCGGTTGCCGGGATCGCCATTTCCGACGCCTTGGCCCCCTTCTGGCAGCGGCTATGGCGCAACGCGGCGCTTACCGCGGTCGTCACTGCGGGCGCTTTTGTACTGGGATGGCTCGTCTTCCGCAGTATCGGGCGCGAGGAGGATGCGACCAAGCGTCTAGCACAGGCCTTGGCCGAGCAGCGGCGTGCCGCCGTGCTGTTGCAGGCCGCCAAGGACGAGGCCGAGGCGGCGGAGGCCGCAGCGGCCCGGGCCAACCTGGCAAAATCGAAGTTCCTGGCAGTGGCCAGCCACGACCTGCGGCAACCGATCCAATCCCTGTTCTTGTTTTCCAGCGTCCTCCGCAACCAGCTGGGCGGGCATCCGGCAACCGTTACGCTGGATCACATGAGCATGGTGCTCGCCGGCCTGAAATCGTTGCTCGATAGCGTTCTCGACGTGGCGCGGCTCGAAGCGGGAGGGGTCACCCCGATGCCGGGACCCTTCCCGGTCGGCGAACTGCTGGCGCAGATGGATGCGGAATACAGCCTGCGTGCCGCAGCGAAGGGGCTGCATCTGAAGGTCATCGGCTGCAACGCGGTGGTCGTCAGCGATCGCAAGCTGCTCGAGCAGATGGTGCGCAACCTCGTTGAGAATGCCCTTCGCTACACCCAAACGGGCCGCATTCTCATGGGGTGCCGTCGCCGGCTCGGGAGCATCGACGTCTGTGTTGCCGATACCGGCTGCGGCATTGCCGCCGAGGACCTGAAGCATATTTTCGAGGAGTTCCACCAGGTCGGCAATGGTGAGCGCGGCCAGGCTCAGGGGCTGGGGCTCGGCCTGTCGATTGTCCGCCATCTGTCGCGTCTGCTGGAACATCCGGTCAGCGTCGCCTCGCGCCTTGGCAGCGGATCGATGTTCTGCATCAGGATCCCGCGGCAGGCGGCGGTGCACAATCACGAGACCGCCGCCGTACGCTGAACCTCAGGCGGTCCCCGCCTGGGCGCCGGAGCCCAGCGCCGCCTGCGCCGCCGCCAGACGCGCAATCGGCACGCGGTACGGCGAGCATGACACATAGTCGAGGCCGGTGGCATGGCAGAAGGCGATGGAGGCGGGGTCGCCGCCATGCTCGCCGCAGATGCCGAGCTTGAGGTCGGGGCGGGTCTTGCGCCCGCGTTCGGCTCCGATGCTCACCAGCTCGCCGACCCCCTCGACGTCCAGGCTGGCGAAGGGATCGCGTTCGTAAATGCCCCTGCGCGTGTAGACGTCGAGGAACGGCCCCGAATCGTCGCGGCTCATGCCCAGGGTGGTCTGGGTCAGATCGTTGGTGCCGAAGCTGAAGAACTCCGCGGTTTCGGCGATGTCGCCGGCGCGCAGCGCCGCGCGCGGCAGCTCGATCATGGTGCCGACCAGATAATCGAGGCGGGTGCCGGTGGCGACAAACACCTCGCCGGCAACACGGTCGACAACCGCCTGCAGCAGGTCGAATTCCTTCCTGGTGCCGACCAGCGGAATCATGATCTCGGGCGTCACCGGATTGCCGGCCTTCTGCGACACCGCCACCGCCGCCTCGAAGATGGCACGGGCTTGCATCTCGTAAATCTCGGGATAGGTGATACCCAGGCGGCAGCCGCGGTGGCCCAGCATGGGATTGGCCTCGGCCAACTGCGCGGCGCGCGCCTTCACCACCGCCACGTCGACGCCGGCGCTGTCGGCGACCTCGTGCATCTCGGCTTCGCCATGCGGCAGGAATTCGTGCAGCGGCGGATCGAGGAGGCGGATGGTTACCGGCAGCCCCTGCATGATCTCGAACAGCTCGATGAAATCCTGGCGCTGATAGGGCAGCAGCTTGGCCAGGGCGGCGCGGCGGCCGGCCTCGTCGCCGGCGACGATCATCTCGCGCATGCTGATGATGCGCTTGGGATCGAAGAACATGTGCTCGGTACGGCACAGGCCGATGCCTTCGGCGCCGAACTTGCGCGCCGTAGCGGCGTCGGTGGGGGTTTCGGCGTTGGCCCGCACCTTGAGCTTGCGTACGGCATCGGCCCATTCCATCAGGGTGCCGAAGTCGCCGGTCAATTCCGGCTGGACGGTGGGGACGGCGCCGACGAACACCTCGCCGGTCGAGCCGTCGATGGTGATCACCTCGCCTTCCTTGATGCTCTTGCCGGCGCAGGCCAGTTGCTTGGCCTTGTAGTCGATGCGGATCTCGCCGGCGCCCGAAACGCAAGGGCGGCCCATGCCGCGGGCGACGACGGCGGCGTGGCTGGTCATGCCGCCACGGGTGGTGAGGATGCCCTGGGCGACGTGCATGCCGCCGATGTCCTCGGGGCTGGTCTCGATGCGCACCAGGATGACCTTCTCACCCTTGGCCGACCAGTTTTCGGCGTCCTCGGCGGAAAACACCACCTTGCCGGCGGCGGCGCCGGGCGACGCCGGCAGGCCGCGGCCCAGGATGGTGCGCGGTGCGTCGGGGTCCAGCGAAGGATGCAGCAACTGGTCGAGCTGGCCGGGCTCGATGCGTTTCACCGCCGTCTCACGCGTGATGAGGCCTTCCTGCGCCATGTCCACGGCGATCTTCAACGCCGCCTTGGCGGTACGCTTGCCGGTGCGGGTCTGCAGCATCCACAGCTTGCCCTGCTGCACCGTGAATTCCATGTCCTGCATGTCGGTGTAGTGGCGCTCGAGCGTATGGCGCACCTCGTCCAGGTGGCGGAACACGTCGGGCATCACCTCTTCCATCGCCGGCAGCTCGGAATGATTGACACGCTTGCCATGCATGGTGAGGTGCTGTGGCGTGCGGATGCCGGCAACCACGTCCTCGCCCTGCGCATTCACCAGGTACTCGCCGTAGAAGACGTTTTCGCCGGTCGAGGGATCGCGGGTGAAGCATACGCCGGTGGCGCAATCGTCGCCCATGTTGCCGAACACCATGGCCTGCACGTTGACGGCCGTACCCCATGTCTCCGGAATGTCGTGCAGGCGGCGGTAGGTGATGGCGCGCTGATTGTTCCAGCTGCCGAACACGGCGCCGATGGCGCCCCACAGCTGGTCCTGAACGTCCTGTGGGAACGGGCGGCCAAGCTTCTCCTCGACCTTTTTCTTATAGTCGCCGACCAGCCGCTTCCAGTCCGCCGCCTGCAGTTCGGTGTCGTAGGCGTAGCCGCGGTCCTCCTTGAGGGTCTCCAGCAGCTCCTCGAAATTGTGGTGGTCGACGCCCAGCACGACGTTCGAGTACATCTGGATGAAGCGGCGGTAGCTGTCGTAGGCGAAGCGTTCGTCGTTGGCGCCCTTGGCCAGCCCCTGGACGCTGCGGTCGTTGAGGCCGAGGTTGAGGATGGTGTCCATCATGCCCGGCATCGACGCGCGGGCACCCGAGCGCACCGACACCAGCAGCGGATTGTCGTCGTCGCCGAAGCGGGCGCCGATGATGGCCTCGACCTTGGCCAGCGCCTGATCGACCTGCGCCTTCAGCTCCGGGGGATAGGAGCCGCTGGCGGTTGAGTAGTGGGTGCAGACCTCGGTGGTGATGGTGAAGCCGGGCGGCACCGGGATGCCGAGATTGCTCATCTCGGCCAGATTGGCACCCTTGCCGCCCAGAAGATTCTTCATGTCGGCGCGACCGTCGGCGCTGCCGCCACCAAAACCGTAAACCCACTTCGCCATGTCAGCCCCCTACCTGTGCCGGGAATTCACTGTCCGTCATGCCCATACGAGCATGCGAGACCTCATTCTTCGTCACCCCACGGAAGTGGGAGTCCGGATGGATTCGCACTTTCGAGCCTGTGAGGAAATGCCCCCATCCGTCATTCCCGCGAAAGCGGGAATCCATTCCGCCGTCGGAAATGCCTAAGTGGGCGCGCCTCAGGAATGGACCCCCGCTCGCGCGGGGGTGACGATTAGGGGCAGGCATTTCTTCACAAACTCTTTCGCGGAATGACGACAAAATCCTGGCGTCACCCCTCTATCTTGGAGAAATCGGCAGCGTCCTGCATCGCCGTCACGATCTGCGACAGCAGCCGCAGGCGGTTGGCGCGGAGCGCCGGCTGGTCGGTGTTGACGGTCACCTTGTCGAAAAAGGCATCGACGGGCTGGCGCAGCCGCGCCAGCACGGCCATGGCCTCGGGGAATCGCTCGGCCCGTACGTGCGCGGCCGCCTGCTGGCGCACCTCGGCCAATGTGGTTGCCAGCGCCCGTTCCTCGGGCAGTTCGAGCAGGGCGGAGTCGATCGCGCCGCCGTAACTGGCGCCATCCTTCTTCTCCTCGATGCGCACGATGTTGGCGGCGCGCCGGAAGGCGATGAGCAGATTGGCGCCGTCCTCGCTGCCGAGGAAGCCCTCGAGCGCGCGAACGCGGGCCAGCAGGCGCACCAGATCGTCCTCGCCGCCCAGGGCGAACACCGCCGAGATCAGGTCGTGGCGCACGCCGCTTTCGCGCAGGTGCACCTTGAGGCGGTCGGCGAAGAAATCGAGCAAGTCGGCTGCCGCTGCCTGGGCATCGCGCGTCAGGCCCTCGCCGAACCGGGCATGGGCGAACATGAACACCGTCGTGAGGGGCAGCCGCAGCCCGTTTTCGATGATCAGGCGGATGACGCCGAGCGCGGCGCGGCGCAAGGCGAAGGGGTCCTTGGAGCCCGTCGGCTTTTCGTCGATGGCGAAGAAGCCGACCAGGCTGTCGAGCTTGTCGGCCAGGGCCACGGCGACGCTGACCGGCGCCGTCGGGCAGCGGTCGTTGGGGCCCTGCGGCGCGTAATGCTCGGCTATGGCGTTGGCGACGGGCTGCGCCTCGCCGTCGTTGAGGGCGTAGTAACGCCCCATGATGCCCTGCAGCTCGGGGAATTCGCCGACCATTTCGCTCGACAGGTCGGCCTTGGCCAACTGCGCCGCCCGGCTGGCCTGAGCGGCATCGGCGCCGGGGATGTCGGTCGTGAGCTGCCGCGCCAGCGTCTGCATGCGCGCCGCCTTGTCGGCAATGGTGCCCAGCTTGGCATAGAACAGGCGCTCGGCCAGCTTGGGCAGGCGATCCTCGAGGCGGGTACGGCGGTCGGTGTCCCAGAAGAACTTGGCGTCCGACAGGCGGGCGCGCAGCACGCGCCGGTTGCCAGCGACGACCGACTTGCCGCCATCGGCCGTCTCGCGGTTGGCGACGACGATGAAGCGCGGGGCCAGGCTGCCGTCGGGATGGCGCAGCGAAAAATACTTCTGGTGCGAGCGCATGGCGGTGATCAGCACCTCGGCCGGCACGTCCATGAAGGCCGCGTCGATGCTGCCCATGAGCACTACCGGCCACTCCACTAGCCCGGTGACCTCGTCGAGCAGTCCGTCGTCCTGGTGCAGAGCCAGACCCTCCTGGCGCGCCAGGCGCTCGGCCTCGGTGCGGATGAATTGGCGGCGCTCGTCCTGGTCCAGCACGACCTTGGCGTCGCGCAGGCGCTTGGCATAGACGTCGAACCCGGCCACCTTGAACGGCTCGGGCGCCAGGAAGCGATGGCCCTCGGTTTCGTCCGACGCGGTGAGCGGGCCGAAGCCGACCGGCACCACCTCGCCGTCGAACACGCAGACGATGCGGTGCAACGGCCGTACCCAGCGGATCTGGTTGGTCCCCCAACGTTGCGACTTCGGCCAGGGGAAATTGGCCAGCACGCCCTCGGCGACCTCCCGCACCACCTCGGCGGTGGGCCGGCCCTTGCGGCTGATCACGGCGAAATAGAACACGCCCTTCCCGGTGTCGCGCTGTTCGCAGGCGTCCAGCGAGGCGACGCCGGCAGACTTGAGGAAGCCGTCGATGGCGGCCTGTGGTGCGCCGACACGCGGGCCGCGCCGCTCCTCGCTGACGTCGGGCTGGGCGATGGGCAGGCCATTGACGACCAGCGCCAGCCGGCGCGGCGTGACGAAGGTGCGCGCCTGATCGCAGGCGAGGCCCGCCTTTTCGAGGCCGGCGACGACCAGATTGCGCAGGTCCTCGGCGGCGCGTGACTGCATGCGCGCCGGGATCTCCTCGGAGAACAGCTCGAGCAGAAGTTCGGCCATGATCACGCCTCCACCGGCTGGCGCGAGGCCAGCCAGCCTTCACAGCAGGCCTTGGCCAGGGCGCGGACGCGGCCGATGAAGGCCTGGCGCTCGGTGACGCTGATCACGCCGCGGGCGTCCAGCAGATTGAAGCGATGGCTGGCCTTGATGCACTGGTCGTAGGCCGGCAGCGCCAGCTTGGCCGCCAGCAGGTTCTGGCATTCCTTTTCGGCGTCGAAGAAGTGCTTGAACAGCATTTCGGTGTCGGCGTGCTCGAAATTGTGGGCGGAATACTCGCGCTCGGCCTGCAGGAAGACGTCGCCGTAAGACACGCCGCGGCCGTTGAAGTCGAGGTCGTAGACGTTCTCGACGCCCTGGATGTACATGGCCAGGCGTTCGAGGCCGTAGGTCAGTTCGACGGCCACCGGGTCGCATTCGATGCCGCCGACCTGCTGGAAATAGGTGAACTGCGTCACCTCCATGCCATCGCACCACACCTCCCAGCCCAGGCCCCAGGCGCCCAGGGTCGGGCTCTCCCAATCGTCCTCGACGAAGCGGATGTCGTGGTAGCTGGCGTCGATGCCCAGCCGCCTGAGGCTTTCCAGATACAGCTCCTGGGCGTTGTCGGGCGACGGCTTGATCAGCACCTGGTACTGGTAATAGTGCTGCAGGCGGTTGGGGTTCTCGCCATAGCGCCCGTCCTTCGGCCGCCGCGACGGCTGCACATAGGCGCAGGCCCACGGCTCGGGCCCCAGCGCGCGCAGCGTCGTCGCCGGGTGAAAGGTGCCGGCGCCGACCTCCATGTCGTAGGGCTGGAGGATCAGGCAGCCGTGGTCGGCCCAAAAATTCTGCAGCGTCAGGATGATCTGCTGGAAACTTGGCTTTTGCGCCATGGAGAAACCGCCGTGCTGAGGCTTTCGTGAAGACGCTGAACCCTAGCGACGGCCCCGATGAGGGTCAAGGGCGCGCTCCAAGCAAGGCGGCGTGGTGGCGCAGGTGGTCTTCGATGAAACTCTGGATGAAGTAATAGCCGTGGTCGTAGCCGGCATGGCGGCGCAGGACGAGGTTCACCGCGCCGGCTGCCGCGGCCTGCTCCAGCAGATGCGGGTGCAACTGCGACTCAAGAAACTGGTCGGCCAGGCCCTGGTCGACGAGGACTGGGCGCGGATAGCCGGCGGCCAGCAGTTCCGCCGCGTCATACTGGCGCCAGTTGGCGCGGTCGGGGCCAAGATAGCCGGTCAACGCCTTCTCACCCCACGGGCAGCGCATCGCCGAGGAAATCGGCGCGAAAGCCGACAGAGAGCGATATGTCTGCGGGTTGCGCAAGCCGATCACCAGTGCGCCGTGGCCGCCCATGGAATGTCCGAATAGCCCCTGACGCGCCCGGTCGCCGGGGAAATTGGCGAAGACGGCATCGGGCAGGTCACGGCTGACATAGCTGTACGTGTTGTAGTGCGTCGACCACGGTTCCTCGGTGGCATCGACGTAAAAGCCGGCGCCGGTGCCGAAATCCCAATCGTCGCCTTCGCCCGGTATGCCGGCGCCGCGCGGGCTGGTGTCGGGGGCGACCAGCATCAGGCCGAGAAGGGCGGCGACACGCTGGGCGCCGGCCTTGATCATGAAGGTTTCCTCGGTGCAGGTCAGGCCGGCAAGCCAGGTGACGACCGGCACAGGGCCATGCGCGGCTTGGGGCGGCACGAACACCGAATAGCGCATGGCACAGGCCGTCGAGGGAGCGTCGTGGCGGTAGATGCCGACGCGGCCGCCGAAGCAGGCGTGCTCCTCGATGGTCTCGATCATTAATAGAGCACCACGCTGCGGATCGACTCGCCGGCATGCATCAGGTCGAAGGCCTTGTTGATGTCGGCGAGCGGCATGGTGTGGGTGATGAGGTCGTCGATATTGATGCGGCCCTCCATGTACCAGTCGACGATCTTGGGCACGTCGGTGCGGCCCTTGGCGCCGCCGAAGGCCGAACCGGTCCACACCCGGCCGGTGACGAGCTGGAACGGCCGCGTCGAGATTTCCTCGCCGGCGCCGGCGACGCCGATGATCACGCTCTTGCCCCAGCCCTTGTGGCAGCACTCGAGGGCCTGGCGCATGAGCTTGACGTTGCCGATGCATTCGAACGAGTAGTCGACGCCGCCGTCGCTGAGGTCGGCAACGGCGGCGATGATGTCGCCGACCTCGCTCGGGTTGAGGAAATGCGTCATGCCGAAGTTCTCGGCCAGCGGCCGGCGCTTCGGATTGAGGTCGATGCCGATGATGGTGCTTGCCCCGGCCATTCGTGCCCCCTGCACGACGTTGAGGCCGATGCCGCCCAGGCCGAACACGGCGACGGTGGCGCCGGCCTCGACCTTGGCGGTGTTGAGCACGGCGCCGATGCCGGTGGTGACGCCGCAACCGATGTAGCAGACCTTGTCGAACGGCGCGTCGGCGCGGATGCGCGCCACCGCGATCTCGGGCAGCACGGTGAAATTGGCGAAGGTCGAGCAGCCCATGTAGTGCAGGATCGGCTTGCCGGCCAGCGAGAAGCGGCTGGTGCCGTCGGGCATGACGCCGCGGCCCTGGGTGGCGCGGATGGCCTGGCACAGATTGGTCTTGCCCGAGCGGCAGAACTTGCACACGCCGCACTCCGGCGTGTACAGCGGGATGACGTGGTCGCCGGGTTTTACCGAGGTCACGCCCGCGCCGACCTCGACGACGACGCCGGCGCCCTCATGCCCCAGGATCGCCGGGAACAGTCCTTCCGGATCGGCGCCCGACAAGGTGAAGGCGTCGGTATGGCAGACGCCGGTGGCCTTGATCTCGACCATCACCTCGCCGGCCTTCGGCCCGTCGAGTTGCACCGTCTCGATCTGCAACGGATCCCCGGCGCGAAAGGCCACCGCCGCTTTGACGTCCATTTCCACCCTCCTGTCCATCGGAACAGAGATGGCGACGGCCCCCGACAAAGGGAAGATACAGCCGCTGCGCTAGTAGGCGGCTGCATAAGTTGAATTTAGGTTGAGCCCGCCGCGGGCTCTGAGTCCGGGCGAATGAAAGGAGGTGACGCGCCGATGATGTTCCTGAGATGGCTCCGCCGCTTCTGGTTCAGGTTGAAGTTTGAATTCTACGCGGGCTTCAACGATGATCCGAGGTAGCGGCCAAGGGTGGGGCGGGCAAACCGGCCTCACCTCTCGGGAGGCGAAGGGCGCGTCACCTCCTACGGCGATGAGATTAGCGGCAACCACCGATGCGTGCAATTGGCCGAACGGCTACTCCGGGCGGTCAGTAGGTGCCAATGCCCGGCCAAGCAGAACGCGCCCGCTTGCGGGGCTCACCTCGACCAAAGGGAAGACACAGCCGTTGCGCTAGTAGGCGGCTGCATAAGTTGAATTTAGGTTGAACTCGCCGCGGGCTCTGAGTCCGGGCGAATGAAAGGAGGTGACGCGCCGATGACGATCCTGAGATGGCTCCGCCGCTTCTGGTTGAGGTTGAAGTTGGAAATCCAAGCCGGCTTCAACGATGACCCGAGGTAGCGGCCAAGGGTGAGGCCGGGAAACCGGGCCTCACCTCTCGGGAGACGGAGGGCGCGTCACCTCCTACGGTCATGAGATTAGCGGCAACCACCGCTGCCTGCAATTGGTCGAACGGCTACTCCGCTTGGAGCGCGGACCTCCAGGTCCGCCAAGCGATGCGGAGCTGGAGCTCCGCGCTCCGGTGTCGTTACGCCACCGCTTCCACCCGCGCCGCGCAATACTTGAACTCGGGGATCTTGCCGAACGGGTCCAATGCCGGATTGGTGAGCAGGTTGGCCGCCGCCTCGGCGAAGCAGAACGGGATGAAGATCAACTCGTCCGGCAGCCTGGGGTCGACGCGCGCGGTGAGGGCGATGCTGCCGCGTCGCGTGCTGACCCTGATCTTGGCGCCGGCGGTGATGCCCAGCGCGTCGAGGCGACGGGGCGACAGGTGGCAGGCCGGCTCGGGCTCGATGGCGTTGAGCGCCGCGGCGCGCCGCGTCATGGCGCCGGTATGCCAATGCTCGAGCAGGCGGCCGGTGGTCAGCACCAGGGGAAACGCGGCGTCCGGACTTTCGTTGGGCGGCAGGAACGCCGCCGGCACGAACTTGCCGCGGCCGCTCGGCGTCGGGAAGCCGTCGCCGAAGATGATCTCACGACCGGGCGCATCCTCGGCTTCGCAGGGATAGGTGACGGCGCCCTCGCGCTGCAGCCGCTCCCAGCCGATGCCCTGCAGCGACGGCATGCATCGCCGCATCTCGCGGTAGATGTCGGCAACGCCGCCATAGCCCCAGTCCTGGCCCAGGCGCCGGCCGATCTCCTGGATGATCCACCAGTCCTGGCGGGCCGCCCCCGGCGGCTGCAGCGCCTGGCGGGCGAGCTGGACGCGACGATCGGTGTTGGTGAAGGTGCCGGTCTTCTCGGGGAAGGCCGAGGCCGGTAGCACGACGTCGGCGTGAAACGCGGTCTCGGTGAGGAACAGGTCCTGTACCACCAGATGCTCCAAGGCGGCGAAGCCTTCCCGGGCATGCGACAGGTCGGGGTCGGACATCGCCGGATTCTCGCCCATGATGTACATGCCCTTGATGCGGCCGGCGATGGCGGCATGCATGATTTCGACCACGGTCAGGCCGTTGCGCGGATCGAGCGGCTGACCCCACAGCTCTTCGTAGAAGCGCCGCACCTCGGCGTCCTCGACCGGGCGGTAGTCTGGATAGACCATGGGGATCAACCCGGCGTCGGAGGCGCCCTGGACGTTGTTCTGGCCGCGCAGGGGGTGCAGTCCGGCGCCGGGGCGGCCGATTTGGCCGCACAGCAGGGCAAGGGAGATCAGGCAGCGGGCGTTGTCGGTGCCGTGGGTGTGCTGCGAAATGCCCATGCCCCAGAAGATCAATGCCGCCTTGGCGCCGCCGTAGAGGCGGGCGACCTGACGCAGCGTGTCGGCGTCGATGCCGCAGATCGGCGCCATGCGCTCGGGCGCGTAATCGGCCAGATGCACCGCCAGGGCGTCAAACCCCTCGGTTCGGGCGGCGACGTAGTCGCGGTCGTAGAGGCCTTCGGTGACGATCACGTGCATCAGCGCATTGAGCAGCGCCACGTCGGTGCCGGGGCGGAAGCGCAGCATGTGGGTGGCGTAGCGGGCCAGCGCCGTGCCGCGCGGATCCATGACCACCAGCTTGGCGCCGCAGCGCACCGCGTTCTTGATGTAGGTGGCGGCCACCGGATGATTGACGGTGGGGTTGGAGCCGATGACGACGATGACGTCGGAGTTCAGGCACTCGATGAAAGGGGCTGTGACGGCGCCGGAACCGATGGTCTCGATTAACGCCGCCACCGACGAGGCATGGCACAGTCTTGTGCAGTGGTCGACGTTGTTGGTGCCGAAGCCGGTGCGCACCAGCTTCTGGAACAGGAAGGCTTCCTCGTTGGAGCCCTTGGCCGAGCCGAAGCCGGCCAGCGCCGCGCCGCCGTGGGCGTCGCGGATGCGCCGCAGGCCGCCGGCGGCAAGGTCCAGGGCCTCGTCCCAGCTCGCCTCGCGGAAATGCGTCCAGGGATTGGCCGGATCGATGACGTCGTCCGCGCGCTTGGACACGCCGTCCTTGCGCACCAGCGGCACGGTCAAGCGATGTGGATGGTGGACATAATCCATGCCGAAGCGGCCCTTGACGCACAGGCGATTGTGGTTGGCCGGGCCGTCACGACCGTCGACGGCGACGATGCGCTCGTCGGCGATGTGATAGATGACCTGGCAGCCGACCCCGCAATAGGGGCACAGGGAATCGACGGAACGGTCGGGCTCGATGCCGGCGGCCAGCGTCTTTTCCATCAAAGCGTCGGTCGGGCAGGCCTGGACGCATTCGCCGCAGCCGACGCAGGTGCTGGCGCCCATCGGATCAGCGAAATCGAAGACGATGCGCTCGTCCCGGCCGCGGAAGGCCATGCCGATGACATCGTTGCCCTGCACTTCGCGGCAGGCGCGCACGCATAGCCCGCACTGGATGCAGCGCGAAAGGTCGACGGCGATGGCGGGGTGGGACAAGTCGATGTCGGTGCCCCCTCTCCCGCTTGCGGGAGAGGGTCGGGGTGAGGGCCGCGCTCCGTAAGCCATGGCGCCGCCCTCACCCTCCCAGCTGCGCTGGGCCCCTCCCTCTCCCGCAGGCGGGAGAGGGGCTTCCAGCCCCAGCATCTCGAACACCATGCCGCGCGATTTCTCGGCGCGGGCGGAGGCTGTATGCACGACCATGCCGTCCTTGGGCATGCGCACGCACGAGGCCGACAAGGTGCGCTCCCCCTCGACCTCGACGACACAGGCGCGGCAATTGCCGTCGGCGCGATAGCCGGGTTCGGGGCGGTGGCACAGATGCGGAATGGCGACGCCCACGCGGCGGGCGACCTCCCAAATGGTTTCGCCGGGGCTGGCGGCGACCGGTTGGCCGTCGAGGGTGAAACTCACCGGTTTGGTCATCGCACGGCCTCCGGAAAATGGCGGAACAGGCTGGCCCAGACATTGGGCGCCGCCTGGCCGAGGCCGCAGATCGAGGCGTCGCGCATGACCTGGGTGAGGTCTGCCAGCCGCCGCTCGTCCCAGTCGCCTTCCGCCAGCATCGCGGCGGCGCGCGCCGAACCCACGCGGCAGGGCGTGCATTGGCCGCAGCTTTCGTCGGCGAAGAAGCGGGCGAGATTGACGGCGGCGGCGCGCAGGTCGTCCTTATCCGACAGCACGATGATGGCGGCCGAGCCGATAAAACCGCCATGCGCCTCGATGGTGCCGAAATCCAGCGGCACGTCGGCCAGGCTGGCCGGCAGGAAGCCGCCCGAGGCGCCGCCCGGCAGGTAGGCGGCCAGGGTGTGATCTTCGGCCATGCCGCCGCAAAACTCGTCGATCAGCTCGCGCACCGTGATGCCGGCCGGGGCCAGCTTGACGCCGGGATCGCGCACCCGGCCCGACACCGAGAAGCTGCGCAGCCCTTGCCGGCCGTTCCGGCCATGGGAGCGCAACCAATCCGGCCCGCGCTCGACGATCTCGCGCACCCAGTACAGCGTCTCGACGTTATTGACCAGGGTGGGGCGGCCGAACAGCCCCTTCTCCGCGACGTAAGGCGGACGATGGCGCGGCAGCCCGCGCTTGCCTTCGATGCTCTCCAGCATTGCCGACTCCTCGCCGCACACGTAAGCGCCGGCGCCGCGGTGCAGGTGGATCGGTCGGTCGGCGAGGCCGCAGCCCTGTAGAGCGTCGATTTCCTTGCGCAACATCGCCTGCAGGTGGGGATATTCGTCGCGTAGATAGATGTAGATGGCCTCGGCCTCCACCGCCCAGGCGGCGATCAGCATGCCCTCGAGGAAGCGGTGCGGCTCGGTCTCGAGATAGAAACGGTCCTTGAAGGTGCCCGGCTCGCCCTCGTCGGCGTTGACCGCCAGCAGCCGCGGCCCCGGTTGGCTGCGCACCGCTCGCCATTTCTGGCCGGTGGGAAAACCGGCGCCGCCCAGGCCGCGCAGGCCGCTTTGCGTCAGAATGCGGATGACCTCGTCGGGCGAGCGCCGGCCATCGAGGCAGGCGCGCAGCAGCTGATAGCCGCCCTGCAGGCTGTAGCTGACCAGATTGGGATAGGGGAACGGCGCGGCCTCGGTCCTGGCTTCCGTCGCCAAGGCAAGGATGTTTTCTGCTGTGGCCGGTGCGATGGCGTTGCGCCCGACCATGACCGCCGGCCCGTGGTCGCAGCGCCCCATGCACGGCGCGCCGACAATGCGCACGCCATCAGGCGCGGAGGCTGTCAATTGTCGCCGCAATTGGTTGCCGCCGGCCAGGCAACAGCTCAGCGAATCGCACACGCGTACCGTCACCGGCGCTGGTTCGGCGTCGTCCTCGACCACGTCGAAATGCGCATAGAACGTCGCGACTTCGTAAACCTCGGCCATGGGCAGTCGCATCAGTTCAGCCAGCGCCGCCAGATGGCGGGTGGCGAGGCGGCCCCAGCGGTCCTGGATGGCGTGCAGATGCTCGATCAGCAGGTCCCGCCGCAACGATCGCGCATCCAGCAGCGCTGCCACCTCGGCGCGCGACCCCGGGTCGGTCTGCCGGCCCTTCGGTTGATGTGGCGGGCGGCGGAAAGACTCGCTCATCCTCGATCCTCTTCATCTCGGGGCCTTAATGTCAGCCGATGCGCGACCGACTCGCAACCGCGTGATGGTGACATTTCCTTTGATGCGAACGGTAGCCTATAATCGCGGCAGGTGGCGGGAGGTCGACATGGCAGAGCACGATTCGGCACCGGTGACCGCTGCGGCCGAGGGCGAGCGGGGTTGCGGCCGGGGCCTGCGCAGCGCCGAGCGCTTCATGGAGCAACTGGTTGCCCTGGCGGCGCACCACCCACTCGCCGCCGAGGATATCCGTGATGCCTTCGCCGCCTTCTGCACGGCCTCGCTGTCGCATCGCTCCAGGCGCATGCGGCCGTTCGAACGCGCGCTGATCGACCGTATTGATGCCCGTTTCGACGTGGAAGGGGAGGGGCGGCTGTCCCGCCGTGTCGTCATCGGCTTGACCTTTGCCCTCGCGCGATTGCTGACCGCCGAGAGCTTCCGCCAATACGACTTGGCCGCCCGTCGCGTCGCCGACACCGAGGACAAAGCCACCCTGCGCGATAACGGCGACATCCTTCGCATCGTCGATGGCGCGCTGGTGGCACTTGCCCGCCGCTTCGACGGGGCCTTCGTGGACAATCTCGACAGCTTCGTCGCCTTGGTCAACGGTCGGCTTGGTGCCGCGAGGCCGGGCCGCTGGGACACCCGCTGGGAACTGACCCGGCCGATGGCCGTGGTCCTGTTCGATGACCTCTACGGGCAGCTGCGCGCCGCGCTCGATGATGGCGCGCTCGATGCCAGCCATGGCGACGACGCGGCCGCCGTTCTGGTGCGGTTCTTCGCCGAGCTGGATGATGCGCGGCAACTGGCGTCCCGACCATGGCTGCGTAGGCCCTTGGGGGCCACCACTAGACGGTGATCAGGGCGTAGGGACGGCCGCCATCCTTGGCGACGTCATAGGCGCAGTTGAACACCGGAACACCCTTGGTGGTATGGCCGGAATAGCTGCCATGATGCGCATGGCCATGGACGACGGCGCAGACGTTGGGAAAGCGGTCGATGGCGTCGGCCAAGCGGGATGAGCCGAGGAACGGGAATATCTCGCGCGGCTCGCCTTCGACGGTGGCGGCGATCGGCGCATAGTGCAGCACCACCAGTACGCGGCCGGTGGTGAGGGCGCGGATGTCGTTTTCGAGATGCATGGCCTCGTTGATGGCCTCCGCCACGAACGTTTTGATCGCGTCTTCGCCAAATGCCCCCAGCATGTGCGCGTCGAAGCCGCCGGCGAAGCCCTTGACCCCGACGATGCCGACGCCGTTCATCGTGAACGGCTCGTCTTCGAGCAGATTCAGCCCGGCCTCGCGCAGGATATGCGCGACTTCGGCGGTGTGGCCGCATTCGTAATCGTGGTTGCCGAGGACACCGACGATCGGGATGCGACAGGTGCGCAGGCCCTCGGCCAATATCTCCGCCTCGCGCGGCTTGCCGTGGTTGGTGAGATCGCCGCACAGCGCCAGCAGGTCGGCGCGATCCGAAAGTTCAGCGAACAGTTCGCGGTGCGGGTTGGCCTTGGCTTCCGAGATGTGCAGGTCGCCGATGGCGGCGACACGCAAGGGCCGCCGCTCCTCGTCAGCCACGCCGCTTTCCTTCGCCGGCGACATCGGCAAAGCCCCATTCCGTCACATCGATCTCGTAATCGACACGCGAGAACAGTCGGCCGCGGCAGATCCTGGTCTGCGACATGGGCAGCGCCGCGCGCTGGTGCAGTCTGTCGAGCAACTCGTCAAGCAGCCACTGCGGCACGGCATCACGTTCGGTCGGATAGATGAAACGGAAGTTGAGCAGGTGTATGAGTAGGACCTCCCAGTATTGGTCCATGTATTTCAGCAGCCGCTCCCAATCTACCTTGGCGTGCTGTTTCAGGATGATGTGGGCCACGTCGGCGCCGTCGTACTTGTTGCGATCCTGGACGAAGGCTTTCGACCAGATGAGCTCGGTCGGTGACACGATCTTGACCTGGATGCCCAGTACATCTGCAGATTGGGCGTTGTCGAGCCATTGATCGTGGACCGGCGCCATGTTGGTCGTGCAGTTGAAGATCACGTCGAAGAACAGCGATCCTTGCCGCACCTTGCCGAGCCAGCGTTCGTCCTCGATTTCGGTCTCGTAGCCGAGGCCCTGGAAATAATTGAGGATGCGGGGGAAATCACCGGCGCGGCAGAAGACGTCGATGTCCTTCGTCGGGCGCTGGATGCCCGTATGGCACGACAGCGCATAGGTGCCGGCCAGGAGGAACGGGATCTGCGACTGCTTCAATTGCCGCAAGCTCTCCGCGTAGAACGCCTCGGCTTCAGGCTTGCCGCGAATATTGGCGGTCGCAAGTTCTTTGGTCATTTCGGTCCATGCGTGATGGCGCCCATGCGCGCCTTTAGTGGAATGAAAACAGGTGGCGCGGTCGCACGGTTCCCGGCGGCTCCGCGCGGCGGCGGCGCATCGCGAATGTTTCGGATCGCTTCATGCATTGGTTGCGGCTTGCCGGGATGAACATTACTATGAGTTGGGGAGCGCATCGGATCCGGTCTGCTGAAGGGGGGAGGCATGGAGGGGATCGCGCAGGGGCGGGTGTTGGTGGTGGAAGATGTGCATGAGGTCCAGGCCCTGCTGGTGGCCAGCCTCGCAGCCGGGGGCTACTCCGCCACCGGCGTGGCGGATGCCCGGGGAATGCGGCAGGCCATGGACGCCGGCAGGTTTGACGTCGTCCTCCTCGACCTCCGTCTGCCGGACGCCGATGGCTTGGGCTTGGCCCGGGCCTTGCGGCAGAAATCGGACATCGGCATCATCATGGTGTCGTCGCACGGCGCACCGCATGAGCGCGCGCGCGGGCTGGAGGCCGGCGCCGACGACTACATCGCCAAGCCGGTGTATCCACGCGAACTGCTGGCGCGCGTGCGCAACGTGTTCGAACGCGGAAAACGGCCGCGTCGCGCCCCCGGCCGTAGCTTTGCCGGTTGGGTACTCGACAAGGAAAATCGACTGTTGAGCCGCCAAGACAGTGGTGATGCGGCAGGTCTGACGCGCGCCGAGTTCGACCTTTTGTGCGTGCTGGCCGACCGCCCCGGCCAGATCGTCTCACGCGAGACTCTCGCCGCGTTCCTGGGTGTCAACGTGGCCGGCCCAAACCCGCGCAACATCGACGTGCTGGTCAGCCGCATCCGCAAGAAACTGGCGGTCGACGGTGATGAAGCGGCGGTGATCAAGACATGCCGCGGCTACGGCTATCGTTTCGCCGCGAAAATAGATGGTTGAGGCGGCACCACGACCGCTGTCGCTTCTGGTTGCCGAGGACGTGGACTACAACCGGCGGGTCCTCCAGGCCCTGTTGGAATGCGAAGGCCACCATCTCGTGGTGGTGGCAACCGGAACCGAAGCCGTCGCGGCCGCCGCCGTAGGCGCTTTCGATGCCATTCTCATGGACATCAACATGCCCGAGATGAACGGTATCGAGGCGGCACGGCGCATTCGAAGCCTGCCGGACCCGGGTGTGGCGCGGGTACCGATCATCGGCCTGACCGCCGAGGTCGATCCCCAGGGGCGCCATCCAGCCGTCGGCATCGATCATTTTCTGGTCAAACCGCTCGACCTCTCAATGCTCCGCGCGATCCTCGCCGACGCGACCAGCCAGGAAATCGACGCTACGGCGCGCCCTGAGGTGGCGCCGAGCGGCGGTGACGTCCTCGCCGGCGACTGGCTGGACGAGATGCTCCAGTTGCTTCCCCGCCAGCAACTGAACGAGATCATTGGGCGCGCCGCAAGTGCGCTTGCCGAACATCTTGGCGATGTGAAAGCTCAATTGGAGAGGTCCGATACGGCGCAAGTGGCTGAAGCCGCGCACCGCCTGGCCGGCCTTGCTGCCATGCACGGATGCCGTCACTTGGGTGCCGTGGCGGCCGCCGTCGAGCAGGCCGGGCGGTCCGGCGCCCTCGACGAGGCGCGCCGTCAGGCCGCCGCGCTGGACGAGGCCGCCGCCGTGACGATCGCCGCGTTGCGCCGCTGGTAGGCTTGCCGGAGCGCGGAGCTCCAGCTCCGCACACGGAATGCGGACCTGGAGGTCCGCGCTTCACCTGATGGTTTCAGCGCTGGGACGCCAGCAATTCACCGACGAAGCGGCCAAGGTCGCCGCCGCCGAAGAGATGGCCGGCGATGCCGGCTTGACGCGCCGCCTCCATGTCGCTGGCCTTGTCGCCGATCATCAGGCTGTGCTCGCGATCGACCGGCCACGCCGACATCAGGTCATGCAGCATTCCGGCGGCCGGCTTGCGGCAGGCGCAGGCCCGGGCGTAAGCGGCCAGGCTGCCCTCGGGATGATGCGGGCAATAGCGGAAATCATCGATGCGGGCTCCGGTGCGGCCAGCCTCCTTGGCCATCCACCGATGCAGGCGATCGACCGCCGCCTCGTCGTAGTAACCGCGCGCGACGCCCGATTGATTGGTGACGACGAACACCCAATAGCCGAGCTCGTTGAACCGGCGGATGGCCTCCAGGGCCCCATCGACCCAGGCGAAATCCTCGACCCGGTGAACATAGCCGCTGTCGACGTTGAGCACGCCGTCGCGGTCGAGGAATACGGCGGGGCGGCGGTTCATACCAGGGCGCACTCGACCAGCTCGCAGATCATGTGCCCAACCGCGATATGCATCTCCTGGATGCGGGGCGTGTGGTCCGACGGCACGCGGATGCACAGGTCGCATAGCTCCGCCATCTTGCCGCCGCCGGCACCGGTCAGGCCGATGGCGCGGATGCCGATGCTGCGTGCGGCCTCGAGTGCGGCGACGACGTTGCGGCTGTTGCCGCTCGTCGACAATGCCATCAGCACGTCGCCGGGCCGGCCCAGGCCCCGGACCTGGCGGGCGAAGATGTCGTCGAAGCCATAGTCGTTGCCGATTGCGGTCACGGTCGAGCTGTTGGCGGTAAGGGCAAGGCCGGGCAGGGGATTGCGCTCGAGCAGATAGCGCCCCACCAGTTCGGCGGCCAGATGCTGCGCGTCCGAGGCCGATCCGCCGTTGCCGCAGAACATGACCTTGCCGCCCCCGCGCAACGATTGGCCGATGATGTCGGCGGCCGCCGCCACCTGCGGCGCCGATTCCATCAGCGTCTCGAAGTTGCGGGCCGAAACCGCGAAGGCCTGGCGAACGCGTTCGATAGTCATGCGGACCTTCCTGTTGGCGCCAGCGGACCAGAGCGCGGCTTGCGATGCCGCAGGCTGGCTTCTATACAATGTCTACCGTCCATACCTATAGCGCGAAATCTCTGGCCGCCGTGTATCCTCTTCCTCTCGTCCTTTATCGCACCGCGACGCATGCGGCGGCATTGCCGCTGCGGATCTATCTCGATCGTCGTTTGCGGCGGGGCAAGGAGGATGCCGCGCGGTTCGGCGAACGCCTGGGCCGCGCCGGGCAGCCGCGCCCCGTCGGGCCGCTGTTGTGGCTGCATGGCGCCAGCGTCGGCGAGAGCCTGTCGGCACTGCCGCTGATCGACGCCTTGCGCCATCACCGGCCTGAACTGCAGATCCTGGTTACCAGCGGCACCGTCACCTCGGCGGCCATCCTGGGCGAGCGGCTGCCGGTTGGGGTCGTCCACCAATACGTGCCGGTGGATCGGCCACTCTGGGTGCGCCGCTTCCTCGACCACTGGCGGCCCGATCTGGTGCTGTGGCTGGAATCCGAGTTGTGGCCCAACATGCTGGCCGAGATACGCGCCCGCCAAGTCCCTGCCGTGCTGCTCAATGCGCGCATGTCCGAAACGTCGTGCCGGCGCTGGATACGTTGGGCACCCGGCACCATCCGCTGGCTGTTGGCGACCTTCGCCAGGTGCCTGGCCCAGTCGGAGGCCGACGGCGGGCGCTATCGGCGGCTTGGCGCCGGCGACGTCGCCTGCCTCGGCAACCTCAAGGCGGCGGCGGCGGCGCTGCCGGCCGACGAGAGGGCCTTGGCGGCGTTGCGCGCCGAAATCGGAACACGTCCGCTCTGGCTGGCGGCAAGCACGCACGCCGGCGAGGAAGCAGCAGTCGCCGCCGTGCACCGTCGCCTTGCCCGCCCCGGGTTGCTGACGGTGATCGTGCCGCGGCACGCCGGGCGGGGGCCGGAAATCGCCGCCGAGCTGAGAAGCGCCGGCCTTCGAGTGGCACGGCGCGCGGCGGGCGAAGCGCCGACGGCCGGCTGCGACATCTATGTGGCCGATACCATGGGCGAGCTTGGGCTGTTCTATCGCCTTGCCCCCATTGCCTTCGTCGGCAAGTCGCTGGTCGGCCGCGGCGGCCAGAACCCGCTGGAGGCGGCACGCCTCGGCTGTGCCGTGCTCTACGGCCCGCACATGGGCAATTTCGCCGAGACGGCGGCGGCGCTGGTCGATGCCGGTGCCGCCGTCACGGTCGCCGACGAGGCCGCCCTGGCGCGGGCGGTCGGGACGTTGCTCGACGATCCCGAAGCCCGCCGCCACCAAGGTTCGGCGGCGCGCGCCTTCGCTGAGGCCGAAGCCGGCACCTTGCAGCGCGTGCTCGCCGCCATCGCTCCGCTGCTGCCTTGAGGGAGCGCGGAGCTCCAGCTCCGCAACACCCAGGCGGAGCTGGAGCTCCGCGCTCCATCACTTGCCGCCGGCGGCTGATTTTTCGACGATGTAGTCCTGGAACGTCTGGGAGCCGGCGTAGCGCTTGTCCCAGACGTATTCGAACATGCTGATGAAGTGGAACGGCCGGAAATAGCCCGGCATCCGCGCCACCTCGATGTCCATGCCGCTCTTGCCCGCGCCCTCTTTCACATCCTCGGGGAAAAACTGGATGGTGGGGGTGAAAGTGATGCGGTACTTGCGCGCCAGGTCCTTCTCGGGCATGGCGGTACCGTCGAAATCCGTCACCTCGCGATCGCCGCGCAGGTTGAGCTGTAGGATGTGGAAGCGCTGGCGGATCCAGTCGGCGAGCTTCGCATCGGCGAAATTGATCGTGTGCAGGTCACGGCAATAGGGGCAGCCCTTCTGCTCCCAGATGACGACAAAACGCTTGCCCGCCGCCTTGGCCTCGGCCAAATCGTCGCGCAGGTCGAGCAGGCTTTGGGCAAACCACGCCTGGGTATGCAACCCGTCGTCGTTGATCAACCCCTCGGCCCGCGCCGTCGAGGTCGTCGAAAGCCACAGCGCCGCAAGCAGCGACGCGACCAGCCGAAGCATGTCCCTCTCCCTCACGGTACGATGTACGCCCAGCCCTTGAGCTGTCGCTCGACGATCTCGGCGATGCCGGTGGTCACCACTTCGATGCCAGGCAGCAGATCGGCTTCGGCCTTGCCCATGGTCTGCAGCGTATTGCCACAGGCGACGAATTCGATGCCGTACTGACGCAGGCTGTCGACGCGTTCCTTGACCGGCGAGGTCTCGGTCATCAGTGCGCGCACGCCGCGGCCATAGGTGATCACGGCGATCTTCACATTGTCCTGGCCATAGAATTTCTGCAGGTTGACCGCGTTGTACAGCACGCCGTTGACCTTCTGCGGGTCATCCTCGGTCAGTTGCAGCATGATCCGACGCGGATTGTCCCAATCCGGCTTCGGCTCGGCCAAGGCCGTATCCTGGGCCATGGCGGCCGGTGCAAGCACCGCCCACAGCGCCATCATCCATGAAACCAGAAATTTTCGCATGGGAGCCATGATAGCGGCAAAACGGCGCCACGGCTGAATTTTTTGCGGCAGCGCCAAAGGCGCGGTGATGCCGTTTACCATTCCTTCAGCGGCAGCGGTGTGCAGTGCGGCCTCTCCTCATCATCGGGCTCGCATCATGCCTCTCGCCCTGCTGATCGGCGCGATCGTGCTTTCCGTCGGCACCGGCTTGCAGACCGTCCTGCTGCCGGTGCGTGTCAGTCTCGAAGGCTTTTCCACCTTGGCCGCCGGCATCGTCGGCTCGGCGCACAATGTCGGCTTTGTCGCCGGCTGCGTGCTGGTGCCGATATTGGTGCGGCGCATCGGCCATGTCGCCAGTTTTGGGTTGTTGGCAGGCATCGCCGCCGCCGCCGCCATCGGGTATCCGGCGGCGAACGCCACCTGGGCCTGGTTGCTGCTGCGCTTCACCACCGGCCTGTGCATGGCCGGGCTGTCGACGGTGGTGGAGAGTTGGGTCAACGCCTGTTCCAGCAACAGCGGCCGCGGCCGCTCGCTGGCCATCTACTCGATTGCCGGCGCCATGGCCGCCACTGCCGGCCAGTTGCTGCTGTCGGCCGCCGATCCCCGCGGTTCGGCGCTGTTCTGGGGCATCGCCCTTGCCCTGCTGCTGTCGGCGCTGCCCGTGCGCCTCGCCAAGATCGGACCGGCGGAGCGCAGCATGGGATTGAGCCTGCGGCGCCTTTACGCCGTCGCCCCGATCGGTCTTGCCGGCTGTTTCTTCCTGGGGCTCGGCAACGGTGCCTTCTGGCAACTGGCGCCGGCCTATGCCCAGGGCCGAAACCTTTCGGTTGCCACCATCGCCATCTTCATGAGCGTCGTCGTCATCGGCGGCGCCGTGGCGCAATGGCCGCTGGGGCGGCTCTCGGACCGCATCGATCGCCGCAAGGTGATCATCGGTACGCTGGTGGCGGCCGTCGCGGTCGATCTCTTGATGGCGTCCGCGCAATCGCCGGCGATGATCCTGACCACCGTGGCGCTGTTCGGGGCGTGCGTGTTGCCGGTCTACTGGCTATGCGTCGCTCATGCCCATGATTTGCTGGGCCGCCGACGTTGCGTCGCCGCGACGGGCGGGCTGCTCCTGGTCTTCGGCCTGGGCGCCATCGTCGGCCCGCTGGTGGCCTCGGTGCTGATGCAACTCCTCGGGCCAGGGGCGCTGTTCGTCTATCTCGGCGGGATACACGTGGTGTTCGTGGCCTTCGCCGCATCACGCCTCGGCCCTACGCGACCGTCGGCAAGGCGGGAGTCGACCCGGTTCGCTCACCAGGGATAGCTGGTGCCGGCCTTGATCGGCAGGCCGGCGCGACGCAGCACGGTGACGGCGGCAGCCGCGCATCCCGAGCCGAGGGCGCGGCGGCCGTGATTGCCCTGCAGGGCACGCGCCGTGCCATGGGGGCTGGCCACCCCGACCGCCGCCAGGGTCGCGGCGGTGGGGAACAGCATCACCCGCAGATAGCGGCGCAGCATGACCGGCAGCACCATGGCGATGGCGCGGCGCCGCAAGGCGCCGGTGGCCTTGAGCTTTTCGATCAGGATCGCCTTGCACACGTTCAGGCGCCGGCTCTGCTCGCGGTGGTGCAACTGCATCACCTGCCGCACCACCGGGCACAGGTCATCGCCCTCGCGCAGGGCCTTGAGCAAAAAGGTGTCGGTCACCGCCTCGCCCAGGTAGATCCAGGCCCAGAAGGCGGCACCGTCGGGGCGCATATGCCTGCTAAAGCGTTCGAGGCCGGCAAAATCGCCCGACAGCGCCGATTCGCTCAGTCCGCTCATTTCGATGAGCTTGAGCAGCAGCAGGGCGTGACCCGCCTCCTCGCGCATCTCCTGCAGCGCCCGCATCGCCTCGCCGCAAGGCCGGCCCAGCAGGCCGGCTTCGGTGGTCTTGCTCAGCGCCAACTCCTTAAGCCACACGCCGCACAGCGCCACATGCGCCACGTCGGAGCGCGACAGCTTCAGCATGTTGTCGCGCGGCAGGCCGGGAACGCTCAGAAGGTGGGCTGGAAACCACGGGCGATTGGGTTCGGCCTGTTCCCAGACGACCACGCTGGAAGGATCAACATAGATCTCGCCCTGGGCGAGCAGGCGCTCGAGTGCAACCGCCATGCGATCGTTCTCCGCCGGGATGGGCGTCCGTCCCCCGCGGCCGCTCAGCCGTCGGACGCGCTCCGTCGCGAGCTCAGGGCAACCGCTAGCCCCCGGTTAAATGCTACAGCGTTAATTTCTTTGTGGAATATTGCAGTCACCCCCCGACCTGTCCATAGCCCCTCCGTACCACCCTCTTTGGGCAGACGGCGGCGGCGTTTTGGTATGAGGGGGGCAGGGTGGGCTTTTGCGGCCGCTCCGGGCGCGGCGAAGGAGCCGGCGGCCAAGGAGGTCGCCGGCTTTCCCATACTATTTCTTGAGAATCTTCGCCACTGGGTTGCGGCGCAAGCGGTAGGCATCGGGCATGCCGCGGCCCAGCAGTGGCCGCAGATACAGCCGGAACGCGTCGGTGACGTCGGTCCCGCTGGCATCGATGAATTCGTCCGGCATGGTGCGCGTCTTGCCGGCCACCGCTTCGAGGGGGACCAGCCGGTAGTCCACCGAATAGAAGCCGGTGCGCTCGATCACCACCGAACCGTCGGCGTCGCCCCACATGGCGAACTGCACCGCCTTCTCGCCGACCTCGCGGGCCTCACGCTGGTCGACGTCGGAGACGCAGCCGACGAACGAGCGCTGCAGATAACCGAAGGTGTCGCCGCGCACCCGCTTCAACTTCAGCTCGTCCTTGATCTGCTGGCACAGCAGGTCGGCGAGGGCGCCGGTGCCCGACAGTTGCACGTTGCCATGGGCGTCACGCTCGACCTGCTTGGCCAGCTTGGTGACGATGGGCTCGCCGCCCTCATCGTGGACGCCCTCGGACAAGGCGATGACACAACGGCCGTACCGCTCCATGGTGGCCTTCACGTCGCCAAGGAAGCTGTCGAGCTTGAAGGTGCGTTCGGGCAGATAGATCAGATGCGGCCCGTCATCGGGGAACTTCTTGCCCAGGGCCGAGGCGGCGGTGAGAAAGCCGGCGTGGCGGCCCATGACGACGCCGAGGTAGACGCCGGGCAGCGACCAGTTGTCGAGATTGGCCCCCATGAACGACTGGGCGACGAAGCGCGCCGCCGAGGGGAAGCCTGGCGTGTGGTCATTGAGCACGAGATCGTTGTCGATCGTCTTGGGAATGTGGATGCAGCGCAACTCGTAGGCTGCCTTGCATGCCTCCTCGTTGACGATGCGCACGGTGTCCGACGAATCGTTGCCGCCGATGTAGAAGAAATAGCGGATGTCGTGCGCCTGCAGGACCTTGAAGATCTCCTGGCAGTATTTGAGGTCGGGCTTGTCGCGGGTCGACCCCAGGGCCGACGATGGCGTCTCCGCGACCAGTTCGAGGTTGTGGGTGGTCTCCTGGGTCAGATCGAGGAATTCCTCGTCGATGATGCCGCGTACGCCATGGAAGGCGCCATAGACCAGATCGACGTTGCGGAACTTTCGGGATTCCAGGACGGCTCCCACCATCGACTGATTGATCACCGCGGTCGGCCCGCCGCCTTGGGCCACCAGCACCTTACCCTGCAACATCACGCCTCCTGAATTGGCTGCCTGGATTGTGGACGGATTGCTCGATTATCGATCTTCGGGGGGCCGGAAATCCCTTGTCCGATAGTGGTGGCGCCGGCCCCGCCTTCTGGATTGCGTAAACCGGTGTAATCGTCAGCTCAATCATTATATCGTGGCCTTCGAGAGGAGGCCGTCGACATGTTTGCCGACAACACCCTGACGCCCAAGGAAGCCGTGCGCCTATGCGCCCTGGGGCTGGTTGCCGACGCGCCGCTACGCTACAGCGTGCTGGCGGGCTCGGTACGCCATTTCCTCAGCCGCATCGCCGGGCCGTCGCTGGACCTGTTGGGGCTGTCGGTCGAGCTCCTGAGATACGAGGGGCTGGTGGCGGCCATCGACGGCGAGGGCATGGAGGACGATGCCCTGCTGTCGATCACCGAGGCCGGCCGCCGCGAGCTCGACAACCTGCTGACCGCCCGCCTGCGCCCCGGCAGTGACCTGTCGAAGCTGGTCATCGCCCTCAAGTTCCGCTTCCTGCACCTGCTCGGCCGCGGCGCCCAGCGCGCCCAGGCCGAGATGCTGGTCGAGGCGACCGAGGGCGAACTGACCCGCCTGATCGACCTGCGCCAGCACCATGCCGGTGAGGATGGCCATCTGTTGGCCTGGCTCGACCACGACATCGCGCTCCTGGAGAGCCGGCTGACCTGGCTCGAGGCTTTCGCCGACAGGCTCTGATGGCACCGTTGCCCCGGCTGCGCTGGAAACACGCAGCGGAGTAGGTGCTGTTCAGTAAGAGACGGGCCTCTCCTGCCGGCGGGGGAGGGTGGGCGTGGCGCGCGGCGACGGACCCCCATATCTGGCACGACAACCAGAGGTTCCGATGCCGCCACGCCTCAGCACGCCCGAGCGGCCGCCGGGCAAGGACCTGCGCCAGCTGCGCCACCTGATGGGTTTCCTCCGCCCCTACGTCCTGCACATCGCCGGGGCGGCGGCGGCGCTGCTGGTCGCTTCGGCGACGTGGCTGGCGCTGGGCCAGGGCGTGCGCATGATGGTCGACCGCGGCTTCGCCCAGCGCGACGCCGTGCTGCTCGATCAGGCGCTGCTGTTGCTCCTGGCCGTCGTGCTGGTGATGGGCGCCTCGGTCTTCGGCCGCTTCTACCTGGTGTCGTGGATCGGCGAGCGGGTCGTCGCCGACATTCGTCGCGCCGTTTACCACCGTGTCCTGGCGTTGAGCCCCGGGTTCTTCGAGCTCACCCGCGTCGGCGAGGTGATGAGCCGCCTCACCGCCGACGCCACCCTGCTGCAGCAGGTGGTGGGAACCTCGGTGTCCATCGCGCTGCGCAACCTGCTGCTGTTCATCGGCGGCACCGTCATGCTGGCGGTGACCAGCCCCAGGCTGACCGGCCTTGTCGCCGTGCTGGTGCCGGCGGTGCTGGTGCCGATCGTCGTCTTCGGCCGTCGCGTGCGGCGGCTGTCGCGCACCAGCCAGGATCGGGTTGCCGATGTCGGCTCGTATCTCGAAGAAAGCCTCAACAACATCCGCACCGTGCAGGCCTTCGCCCATGAGCCGCACGACCGCCGCCTGTTTTCCGAGCGGGTCGAGGCGGCCTTCGCCGTGGCGGTGCGGCGGGTGCGGGCGCGGGCGCTGCTGTCCATGTCGGTGATGGTGCTGACCTTCCTCGCCATCGGCGTCATCCTGTGGTTCGGCGGCCATATGGTGATCGCCGGCAGCATGACCGGCGGCGAGCTGTCGGCCTTCGTCTTCTATGCGGTGGTCGTCGCCGGCTCGGTGGGCGCCATCTCCGAGGTGGTCGGCGACATGCAGCGCGCCGCCGGCGCCACCGAGCGGCTGGTCGAGTTGCTGGAAATGCCCCCCGACATCACCGCGCCGGCCCAGCCGCGCGCGCTGCCCGAGCGCCCGGCCGGCGCCGTGGCCTTCGAGGGCGTCACTTTCCATTATCCGTCGCGCCCCGACCGCGCCGCGCTCGAACAGTTCGACCTGCGCATCGCCGCCGGCGACACCGTCGCCCTGGTCGGGCCGTCGGGTGCGGGCAAGACGACGGTGTTCCAGCTGCTGTTGCGCTTCTACGACCCGCGAGCCGGCCGCGTCATGTTCGACGGGATCGACCTGCGCGAGCTGGCCCCGGCCGACTTCCGCCGCCACATCGGGCTGGTCGCGCAGGATCCGGTGGTGTTCGCCGCAAGCGGCTGGGACAACATCCGCTACGGACGGCCGGAGGCCAGCGAGGGCGACATCCGCGCCGCCGCCGCGGCGGCGCATGCCACGGAATTTCTCGAGCGCCTGCCGCAGGGGTTCGACACCTTCCTGGGCGAGAAGGGCGTGCGGCTGTCGGGCGGGCAGAAGCAGCGCATCGCCATCGCCCGCGCCATCCTGCGCGATCCGGCGCTGCTGTTGCTGGACGAGGCGACCAGCGCGCTGGATGCCGAAAGCGAGCGGGTGGTGCAGCAGGCGCTGGAACGCCTGATGGCGGGGCGCACCACCCTGGTCATCGCCCACCGCCTGGCGACGGTGCAGAAGGCCGGGCGCATCGTCGTCATGGATGGCGGACGCATCGTTGCCGAAGGCTCCCATGCCAGCTTGGTTGCCGCGGGTGGCCTCTATGCGCGGCTGGCCGAACTGCAATTCGGCGAGCGCGCCGGCGAGCCGGCCTAACGCCGCGCCGGCGAGCCGGCCTAACGCCGCGCCGGCGAGCCGGCTTAACGCAAAGAGCCGGCCGCCCGGAATGGGCGCCGGCTCGGGCGTTGGGCTGTCGGCGCGTCAGGCGCGGCCCGGCTCGTGATGCGTGTGCTGCGACACGCCACGCATGGCAGTGGCCGAAGTGCCCGTGTCCTTCAGGGCGATGTCGCCCAGAGACAGAATGCCGATCAGGCGCTTGTCGCGGTTCAGGATGGGCAGGCGCCGAACCTGGTGCTCGGCCATCAGTTCGGCCGCTTCATCACAATCCTGATCCTCGAAGCAGTAGATGACGTCCTTGGTCATGGCGTCGCGGACGTGACAGGTCTTGGGATCCTTACCTTCGGCCACCGCCCGCACGGCGATGTCACGATCGGTGATCATGCCGACCAGCCGGTCATTTTCGCCAACCGGCAGGAATCCGGTGTCGAGGTCGCGCATCTTGCACGCGGCGTCGGTGACGGACATGTCCGGATCGACTATCTCGACGTCACGGCTCATCAGTTCGTTGATCTTCATGGCGTCCTCCGTTGCAGGCTCTACCGGTAAACCCGGCACGGCGCGGGAAGTTCCGCCGAAAATCCTTCAGAACACGGCGGATACCAACCGCGTCACGTGGGCGATCGCCTGGCTGCCGGCGAAGATCAGGACGCCATTCCAGGCGACGGCGGCGGCGCCGGCGACCAGCCCGGCCATGGCGAACAGGCCATCGCGCTCGAGCACGCCCATGGCGATCAGCAGCACCGCCCACGCCACCGGCACGTTCCCCATCGGGATCGGCATCGCCAATACGATGGCTAGAACCAGGCAGGGTATGCCTAGCATGCGCTCCGAGGCCATGACGGCGTGGCGCGGCCGCAGGCGGCGTTCGAGCCTTACCAGGTGCGGATGGGCACGCTGCAGCAGGGTGCGCGAGAAGGTCAGGCGTTGGAGCAGGCCAGGCAGCCGCGGCCGCTCGAGCCCCAACATCATCTGGGTCGCCACCAGAATCAGCGGCAAGGCCAGGATGGCCGACAGTCCGGGCGGGGCGGGCAACGGGATGGCGTTGGGCAGGGTGAATACCAGCAGCAGCAGGCCAAAGCCGCGATCGCCGAGGGCGGACAGGATGTCAGAGACGGCAAGGCGCTCGCGGTTGCCACACGCCAAGGGCAGCAAGCATTCCGACGTCCGCGGCCCGGTTGCGGCGCCGCCGCTGCTCGATGTGTGTATGGTCACGCCGGCTGATGTCGTTAAACGCGCACGGAAATCAAGATCGGCGGGAGGGTGTCGGCGGGAGGGGATCAAGATCCCCGCGGGTTTCGCCCCGAAGCGCCATTCAGGCCGCCTCCTTGCGGATTCCCAACTGCGACCACACGTCGAGCAGCGCCGCGACCAGGCGGTCCATCATCGCGTCGTCATGCAGCGGGGTCGGCGTGATGCGCAGGCGTTCGGCCCCCTTCGGCACCGTCGGATAGTTGATCGGCTGTACGTAGATGTTGTGTCGGCGCAGCAACTGATCCGAAGCCTGCTTGCACAGGGCGGCATCGCCGACCATGACCGGCACGATGTGGCTGGCCGACGGCAGCACCGGCAGGCCGAGTTCGCCGAGGCGGCGCTTGAGGGTGGCGGCGCGCTCCTGATGGCGGTCGCGGATCTCCGGATGCCGGCGCAGGAGGCGGATGCTGGCCAGCGCGCCGGCGGCGATGGCCGGGGGCAGCGCCGACGAGAAGATGAACCCCGGCCCGAACGAGCGGATGAAGTCGATGGTCGACGCCGACCCGGCGACATAGCCGCCGACGACGCCGATGGCCTTGGCCAGGGTGCCCTGGATCAAGGTGATGCGGTGGCGTTGGCCGTCGCGTTCGGCCACACCCGAGCCACCCGGGCCGTACATACCGACGGCGTGGACCTCGTCGAGGAAGGTCATGGCGCCGTACTTCTCGGCCAGGTCGCAGACCGCCGCGATCGGTGCGATGTCGCCGTCCATGGAATAGACCGACTCGAAGGCGATCAGCTTCGGCGCGGCGGGATCGGCGGCCTTGAGCAGATCTTCGAGATGCGCCAGATCATTGTGCCGCCACACATGCTTGGCCGAGCGACCGTGGCGGATGCCTTCGATCATCGAGTTGTGGTTCAACTCGTCCGAGAAGATGATCAGGCCGGGAATGTTCGCGCCCAGGGTCGAGAGCGTCGTCTGGTTGGCGACATAGCCCGAGGTGAACAGCAGGGCCGCCTCCTTGGCGTTGAAGTCGGCCAGTTCCCGCTCGAGCAGCACATGGTGGTGATTGGTGCCCGAAATGTTTCGGGTGCCGCCGGCGCCGGCGCCACATTGGTCGAGTGCGGAATGCATGGCGGCCAGGACCTCGGCGTTCTCACCCATGCCGAGGTAGTCGTTCGAACACCATACCGTCACGTCGAAGACGCCGCCGTCGCGGTAGTTCTTGGCCATCGGGAACCTGCCGCGCTGCCGTTCCAGATCGGCGAAGATCCGGTAGCGGCCCTCGGCCTTCAAATCTGCGATCCTTTGGGCAAAGAACTGTTCGTAATCCATGGCGGCCTCCCACCGCTTCGTCCAACTCCCATAGGCTCCGGTAGCGGTGGTGGAACCGTGCCTTCGGGTGAGGGGGGGCATCCCTCGCGTCAACCGAGTAAACCTTCGGCGCCCAACCAGCCATGAGCTTCATCAAGGGCGCGGGCGAATCGGCCGAACATCTCGTCAATCTCGTCGGTGCCGATGATCAGCGGCGGCGAAAAGGCGATGGAATCGCCCATGGCTCGCAGGATCACACCCATCTCCTGCGCCCGCGCCACAACCCTCGAGCCGACGGCCAGCGCCGGGTCGAAGGGGGCGCGAGAGGACTTATCCTTGACCAGTTCCAACGCGCCGATCAACCCAATTCCGCGTGCCTCGCCCACCAATGGGTGCTCGGCGAAGCCGTTCAGGGCGCGCTGGAACGCCGGCGCCACCTCGCGCACGCGGCCGACGATGTCGGTGTCGGCGTAGATGTTGAGCGTCTCCAATGCCACCGCCGCCGAGACCGGGTGCCCGGAATAGGTGAGGCCGTGGCCGAACACGCCAATGCGGTCACTTTCATCGGCGATGGCCTGGTATACGCGGTCCGAGATCAGCAGTGCCGAGATCGGCAGATAACCGGACGACAGTCCCTTGGCCATGGTCATCATGTCCGGCTTCAGCCCGTAGGTTTCGCTGCCGAACATGTGGCCGGTACGGCCGAAGCCGCAGATCACCTCGTCGGCGATCAGCAGCACGTCGTATTTGGCCAGGACCGCCTGGATCTTTTCGAAATAGGTCGCGGGCGGCACGATCACCCCGCCGGCGCCCATCACCGGTTCGGCGATGAAGGCGGCCACCGTCTCCGGCCCCTCGGCCAGGATCAGGGCTTCGAGGCTGGCGGCGCAGCGGCTGGCGAACTCTTCCTCGCTCTCGCCGGCCCGGCCGAAACGGTAGTGGTGCGGGCAGTCCGTGTGCAGGATGCCTGCGATGGGCAGATCGAAACCGCGCTGATTGTTGGGCAGGGCGGTGAGGCTGGCGGTGGCCACGGTCACCCCGTGATAGCCCTTGATGCGCGAGATGATCTTCTTCTTCTCGGGGCGCCCCAGGGCGTTGTTGAAGTACCAGACCAACTTGATCGCCGTATCGTTGGCTTCCGAGCCGGAATTGGCGAAGAACGCCTTGGACATCGGCACCGGCGCCATGCGCACCAGCCGCTCGGCCAGCTCGATCACCGGCGGATGGCTCTTGTGGGTGAAGCCATGGTAGAAGGGCAGGGTGCGCATCTGCCGCGCCGCCGCCTCGGCCAGGCGCTCCTCGCCCCAGCCCAGGGCTGTGCACCACAGCCCGGCCATGCCCTCGATGTAGTCCTTGCCGCTGTCGTCGTAAACGCGCACGCCCTTGCCGTGCGTGATCACCAGCGGGCCGAGGTTTTCATGCCGCTTGAGGTTGGTGTAGCCGTGCAGGTGGTAGGCCTTGTCGCGGCTGGCCGGCGAGTTTCCGCGCTGCATGACGATCCGGATGCTGCCCTTACGAGGGAGACGAGTTTACCCTCAAGTGCTAGTGCCCCGGCAAGTGCGCAAGTGGTGCCTAGGGCCGGGTATGCGCCTTCATGCGATAGGCGTAGACGTAGACGTCGTCCAGGCTGGTACGCCCCCCACCCCCTTTTGTCCGGCGCACCGACTTGAAATAGTCCTCGACCTCGGCGGCCTGCAGATCGTCCACCGCCCGCCGCGAGATCCAGGCGTCGCCCGAGTTGCGCAGGCGGTGCTGCGTGAACAGGCTGTGCTTGGGGTTGGCGGTGACGCCCACGTACCATTCGCCGAAGCCGCCGCCGTTCTTGGCGACGTGATCCTCGATATCCTTGATGATCACCGAACGCACCTTGCCTGCCATGCCCCCTCCATGCCCCTCCTGCATCCATGGCAGCGTAACCTCAGGCTGCGGGATGAGCAAGGCGATCGCCCGCCAGTTGGGATGGGCCCTACTGAAACGTTGGTAGTGCCAACATCTTGCGCCTGGGCTATCATCACCGCCCCAGAGACTTCGGCGCCCTGTCTGCGCACCAGGAGAGACGGCCATGGCCTTGAGAGACATCCTTGTTCATGTCGACAACCTGCCGTCCTGTGAGCGCCGCATCGAGGCGGCGGCGGCCGTGGCCGCCCAGTACCAAGCCCATCTGACCGGACTGTTCGTGCGTACCTTCCCGCGTATGCCGCAATTCGTCCGCGCCCAGTTCGGCCCCGAACTCATTGCCTTGCAACAGCGCTATGCCGACGAGGCGGCGGCCCAGGCCGAAGCCCTATTCGAGCGCAAGGTGGCGGGCGCCGGCATCAATCATGGCTGGCGCACCGACCAAGCCGACCCGTTCGAGGTCGTCGCCCTCCATGCCCGCTATGCCGACTTGACCGTCGTCGGGCAGCAGGACCCGGATAGCGACGAAGATCTGCCGCTCGCCGATCATCTGGTGTTCGATACCGGCCGCCCGGTCATCGTCATTCCGCACGCGGGCACCTTCACCGCCCCGTTCGAAACCGTCGTGGTGGCGTGGAACGGCAGCCGCGAGGCTACCCGCGCCGTCAATGACGCGGTGCCGCTGCTGCAGCGGGCGAAGAAAGTGACGGTGGTCGCCGTCAATCCCGTCGGTGGGCGTACGGGACACGGCGACGTCCCCGGCGCCGACATTTGCCTGCACCTGGCCCGTCATGGCATCAAGGCCGAGGCGCAGACGCGCTCGGGCGACGATGTGGGCGTGGAGCTGATGGCGTGCGTCGCCGACGATCGCGCCGACCTGCTGGTGATGGGGGCCTACGGCCGCTCCCGGGTGCGCGAGGTGGTGCTGGGTGGCGCGACACGTTACGTGCTCGACCACACCGCCGTGCCCGTCCTGATGTCGCACTGATCGCATGACCCAGCCCACCGCCGGCGTCGCCGTGCCCGCCCGCGGCGATGCCATCACCGCCGTCGCCCCGGGGCTCTTCGTCATACTGTGGAGCACCGGGTTCATCGGCGCCAAATTCGGCCTGCCCTATGCTCCGCCGCTCACCTTCCTGGCGCTGCGCTTCACCCTCGTGGCGGGCTTGCTGCTGGCGGTGGCGCTGTTGGCCAGGGCCCGGTGGCCGGAAAGCCGCCGGGAAATCCTGCATATCGCCATCGCCGGCATGCTGGTGCACGGCGGCTATCTGAGCGGGGTCTTCGTCGCCATCGCCAAAGGCCTGCCCGCCGGCGTCACCGCGCTGGTGACCGGGCTGCAGCCGCTGCTGACGGCGGCGGCGGCGGCGGTGTTCCTCGGCGAGACGGTGGCGCGGCGGCAATGGCTGGGACTGGTCATGGGCCTGGGCGGCGTCGCGCTGGTCGTCTGGGACAAGGTCGACGTCAGTGCCGGGCAGGCCGGTCTGCCCTTCGCCTTCGGCGCGGTCGTGGCCATCACCGCCGGCACCCTTTACCAGAAGCGGCGCTGCGGCAACATGGACCTGCGGTCGGGGGCGGTGATCCAATACGTGGCCGCACTGCTGGTCATGCTGCCTTTCGCCATGGCCTTCGAGACCATGGACATCACCTGGACCGGCGAATTCGTCTTTGCCATGTCCTGGCTGGTGGTGGTGCTGTCGGTCGGCGCCATCACGCTGCTGTATCGGCTGATCCGCGCCGGCAGCGCCGCCAAGGTGGCCAGCCTGTTCTATCTGGTGCCGCCGACCACGGCGCTGATGTCGTTCCTGCTGTTCGACGAGACGCTGAGTGGCATGGCGATCGCCGGCATGGCGGCCACGGTGGCGGGGGTCGCGCTCGCCACCCGCGGCTGAAGCCTAGAAGCGACCGCCGCTGCCGGCCCGCGGATCCAGCGCCTCCTGCAGGCCGTCGCCGAGGAAGTTGAAGGCCAGCACCGTGACGAAGATCATGGCGCCCGGCCACACCGCCAGGGCCGGCGCCGACCAGATCAGTTCCAGCGCCCCGGTCAGCATGTTGCCCCAACTGGCCAGCGGCGGCTGAATGCCCAGGCCGAGGAATGACAGGGCGCTTTCCAGCAGGATGATGTTGCCGATGCTCAAGGTGGTGGCGACGATGATGGGGGTGGCGACGTTGGGCAGGATGTGGCGCAGCATGATGCGCCCGGGGCCGGCGCCCACCGCCTGCGCCGCCTTGACGTAAAGCTCTTCGCGCACGCTCAGGGTGGCGGCGCGCACCAGCCGCGCCACCGTCGTCCAGCCGACCACGCCGATGATGACGACGATGCGCGCCAGGGCCGCCCCCGGCCCCTGCAGGGCCTCGGGCGGCAGGCCCAGCTTGGCGGGGTCGACGGCGGCCAGCACCACCAGCAAGGGCAGCAGCGGCAGGGCGATGACGCCGTCGGTCAGGCGCATCAGCGCCGCGTCGAGCAGGCCGCCGCGATAGCCGGCGACGAGGCCGATGGCGCTGCCGATCACCGTGGCCACGGCGGCGGTGATCAGCGCTACCGTCAGCGATACCTGGCCGCCGCGCAGCAACCGCGCCAGCACGTCGCGGCCGAGCTCGTCGGTGCCCAGCGGATGCTCGGACGAGGGCGGCGCCATCCGCGCCAGCAGGTCGACGGCTTCGGGGTCGAGGTCCAGCGCCCGTTCGATCAGCGGCGCCGCCAGGGCCAGGCCGCCGATGGCCAGCAGAAGCAGGAGGCTGAGCACCGCCAGCCGATGGCGGGCGAAGCGGGTGAGGGCGGCACGTTCGGGGGTCATCGGCCAATTCCCCCTGTGTCCGTCATTCCCGCGAAAGCAGGAATCCATTCCAACGCCTGCACGACCTGCGGTGCTCTGGCCGGCATCCCACCACGATTTCGATGCGGAAGCGCCGGCGGAATGGACCCCCGCTTCCGCGGGGGTGACGGAGAAGGGGATTCCTTCACAAACTCTTTCGCGGGAATGACAAAAGGTGGCGTCATCGATAGCTGATCCTCGGATCCAGCACCGCGTAGGCGACATCGGCGAGGATGTTGCCGAGCAGCGTCAGCAGCGTGGCCAGCAGCAAGCCGACCAAGGCCAGATTGAAGTCGTTGCCCATCACCGATTCGTAGATCAGCTTGCCCATGCCGGGATAGGCGAACACCGTCTCGGTGATCAGGGCGCCCGAGAACAGCGCCCCCAGGTCGAGGGCGAGGATGGTCACCACCGGCACCAGGGCATTGCGTAGGGCGTGATGCACGACGACGCGAACCCAGCCGGCGCCCTTGGCCCGCGCGGTGCGCACGTAGTCCTGGCGCAGGGTCTGCAGCATCGAGGCACGGACATAGCGCAGATACTGGCCGCTGCTGGCCAGGGCCAGCGTCGCCACCGGCAGCAGGACATGGCGCACGCGGTCGCCGAGGCCGCCGCCGCCCACCGTCTCGACACCGCCCGCCGGCAACCAGCCCAGTTGCACGGCGAACAGGACGATCAGCATCAGGCCCAGCCAGAAGGTGGGCATGGAGATGCCGGCGAAGGCCATCAGATTGACCGCGCCATCGAACCAGCCACCGGGGCGCAAGGCCGCGGCGATGCCGATGGGCAGGGCGACGAGCAGCGCCAGGCCCAGGCTCAGGCTCATGAGGATCAGGGTGTTGCCCAGGCGCGGCCACAGCACGTCGAGGACGGGGCGGGCGAACAGGCGCGAGTAGCCGAGATCGCCCTGCACCGCCGCCAGCAGCCAGTTCAGGTAGCGCTCCGGCAGCGGCCGGTCGAGGCCGTAGATGGCGCGCAACCGCTCGGCGTCGGCCGGCGACAGGTCGGGCAGGGTGGCGATCATCACGTCGATGGGGTCGCCCGGCATCAGCCCGATCAGCATGTAGACCAGAAACGACATGACCAGCAGCACCAGCGCCGCCTGCGCCAGCCGGTACAGCAGATGCCGGATCACGGCTTCACTCCGCCCGCCACTGCTCCACCCACAACGAACTGGTATACTGATGGCCGGTCGGCACCACGCCCTTCAGCCATTTCGGCAGGATGTACGGGTCGGCGCGGAAGTACAGCGGCAGCGCCGGCAGGTCTTCGGCATAGAGCTGTTGGAGCTCGTGCCACAGCGCCGCGCGCTCGGGTTTGTCGAGTTCGAGCTCGATGGCATCGATCAACTGATCCATGCGCGGGTTGCTGTAGCCGGTATAGTTCTGGCCGGCGAAATTGTTGTCTTCGCTGGGAATGGCTTCCGAATGCAAAGTGGTGCGCGGCACGCTTTCGGGGGCGCTGGACCAGGCGAACATGGCCAGGCTGGGGAAGCGGCGCTTGGTCACCGTTTCGCCGAAGAACACCCGTGCCGGCTCGTTGCGCACCCGCGTCTCGATGCCGAGCTTGCGCCACTGGCTCTGGATGACCTGCTGCACCAGCTCGCGGCTGCGATTGCCGGCGGTGGTCATCAGTTCGACCACCAGCGGCTCGCCCTTGGCGTTGCGGCGTTGGCCGCCGGAGAGCGCCCAGCCGGCGGAATCGAGCAAGGCGCCGGCCTTGGTCGGGTCATAGGGATAGGTCTTGACGCCTTCGTAAAAGATCCAATCGAGGGGATTGACGTTGGTGTGTGCGACCGGTTGGCGGCCGTCGAACAACTGCTTCGACATGGCACCGCGATCGAGCCCATAGAGCAGCGCCTGGCGCACGCGCCGGTCGGCCAATACGGGATTGGACAGGTTGACGTCGATGTGCTCGTAGACCAGCCCCGGCTTGTAGACCACGTCGAAGGCGCCCTTGTGGCGCTTTTCGAAGGCAATTGCCTGATCGAGGCTGAGCCCCAGTTCCCCGGCAATATAGTCGATGGAGCCCGAGAGCAGATTGGCCTCGAGGGCGGCGGTGTTCTCGATGGTCTTGATGATGATGCGGCGAAAATGGGGTTTCTCGCCGTACCAGGTCGGGTTGGGCTCGAGCACGATGTAGGCGCCGCGCGAGATCTCGGTGATGCGATAGGGGCCGAAATACAGGCCGGGATTGGTGGGGTCGGTGTCGAAGGCCGTCTTGTTCTTGTAGTCGAGCGGCTCGGCGAAGCGCGGCTTCTCGATGTGCGCGGGCAGCACCTCGAGCGCTATGGCATTGTAGTCGAAGGTCAGCTTGTCGAGATGGATGGTGAAGGTCTTCTCGTCCTTGATGTCGACCTTGGTGACCCGCTTGAACAACTCGATGTTGCCGAAGCCGCTCTGCGGATGCTTGCCGGCCTCCAGGGTGAAGGCGACATCGGCCGAGGATACCGGCGTGCCGTCGCCCCACGCCGCCTTGGGATGGAGGGTGTAGGTCAGGGCTACCCCCTTATTGCCGTCGGGCAGGTCCTCGACCTTGGCCAGGCCGTTTTCCAGCGTCGGCAGCTCGACGCACAGCATGCAGATCAGCTGCCATTGGGCGTCGTAGGCGGTGATCGGCCGCCGCGTCATGCCGAGAACGTAGCTCTTGGCCAGCATCGAATCGATGTGCGGATTGAAGCTGGACGGGAACTGGGTCAGGCCGATGACCAGTTGGTCTTTTGTGGCATGCGCCGGGAGCACCGGCGTCAGGGCCAGCACGACAAGCGCAAGGATCGCCAACAGGCGGCCGTGGCGGGGCATGGGCGGCTCCGGCTGTGGGATGGTCATCCTAGCAAGGGAAGGCGGCGTCGTCAGGCTGCCACGACGATAGCCTTCGGCCGGGGTATCCGCCGGCTAGTCGCGGCCGTAGCGGATGTAGTCGGTCCAGATGCGTTCGAGCCGCTGCAGGGCGCGGCCGGCATTGTCCAGTTCGGCCTCGGAATCGGGCGTGGAGGTGACCTTGACCGCCAAGTGCTTCTGCAAGTCGCCGACCACGCCGCACAGCTGGATGCCCTTCTCGGTCAGCTTGAGGCGGATCGAACGGCGGTCGTGCGAGCAGCGTTCCTGCGTGATGTAGCCGAATTCCGTGAGCTTCTTGATGTTATACGAGACGTTGGAGCCGTGATAGTAGCCGCGGTCCTTGAGGTCGCGAATGACGACTTCCGCCTCGCCGACATTGTAGAGGAGCAACGCCTGGACGGCATTGATGTCCTCGATGTTGATCTTGCGCAGCTCGCTGCGCAATACATCGAGGAAATGGCGGTGCAGGCGCTCGATGAGCCTGACGATGTTGTAATATGATTCGCTCACGCGGCGGAGCATATTGCCAAAAGGGGTAGTCCGGCAACTGGAAAGCGATTGCCCAGTGGAGCAATCCGACGTTTTCAGATGAGCCCCATGCTCTTGAGCGAGGTATGACCGGCACGACTGATGATCAGGTGGTCGTGCAGGGCAAGCCCCACCGCCTTGAGGGCATCGCGCACCTGTTTGGTCACCTCGATGTCGGCGCGCGACGGCTTGACGTCGCCCGACGGGTGGTTGTGCACCATGATGATGGCCGAGGCCGACAGTTCGAGGGCGCGCTTCACCACCTCACGGGGGTAGACCGGGGTGTGGTCGACCGTCCCCTTCTGCTGCTGCTCATCGGCGATCAGCGCGTTCTTGCGGTCGAGGAACAGGATGTGGAAGCGCTCGGTGGCATCGAACCCCAGGTTGGCGCGGCAGTAGTCGAGCAATGCGTCCCACGACGAGACCACCGGTCGGTTGAGCACTTGCTGGCGAGTCAGGCGCATGGCCGCTTCGCGCGCCAGTTTGAGGGCCGCAGCGGTGTTTTCCTTGACGCCTTCGACCGCGGTAAGCTCGGCGAAGTCCGCCGAGATGACCGCGGCAAAGCTGCCGAAACGCGTCATCAAGGCCTTGGCCAGCGGTTTCATGTCGCGTTGCGGCACCGCCAGGCACAGCAGCAACTCCAGCAACTCGTAATCCGGCAAGGTCTGGGGCGATGCCAGGAAACGGGCGCGCAGGCGTTGGCGGTGCCCCAGGTAATGGGGTTTCTCGGCCCCGCGGGCGATCTCTTCGTTGGGGAAGAGATCCGTCATTCGATGCCGTAGGGCGGCCGATGCAGCCCCTTCGGCGACAGCGTGAAGATCTCGCAGCCGTCGGCGGTGACGCCGATCGAGTGCTCGAACTGCGCCGACAGCGACTTGTCCTTGGTCACCGCCGTCCATCCGTCGGCGAGGATCTTGGTCTCGTAACGCCCGGCATTGATCATCGGCTCGATGGTGAAGAACATGCCCTCATGCAGGACGAGGCCATGGCCCTTCTTGCCGTAATGCATGACGTTCGGTGGCTCATGGAACACCCGGCCGAGACCGTGGCCACAGAAGTCGCGCACGACCGAGCACCGGTGTGCCTCGGCATGGGATTGGATGAGATGGCCGATGTCGCCCAGGGTCGCGCCCGGGCGCACCGCCTCGATGCCCTTCATCATCGCGTCGTAGGTGACGTCGACGAGGTTCTTGGCCTTGATGCTCGGCTTGCCGACGAAATACATGCGGCTGGTGTCGCCGTGCCAGCCATCGAGGATGACGGTGACGTCGATGTTGACGATGTCGCCGTCGCGCAGAACCTTGTCGCCGGGGATGCCATGGCAGACGACGTGGTTGACCGAGGTGCAGATCGACTTGGGAAAGCCGCGATAACCCAGCGGTGCCGGCACCGCGCCGGCGGCGAGAATGAACTCGTGGCATAGCCTGTCGAGTTCCTCGGTGGTTACCCCGGTGCCGACGTGCGGCGTGACGAGGTCGAGGCACTCGGCGGCCAGGCGGCCGGCGCGACGCATGCCTTCGAAGTCGCCGGGGCTGTGGAGGCGAACGCGGTTGCCGGAGAGTGCGATTTCGTCGTGTTCCATCTCGATCATCTATTCTGCATGTGGCTCACGCCGCCGGTAGGGGCCGGCCGATGGCGATGCCGTCGAGGGTCAAGCGGCAATCATAGCAAAGGACCTCGACCCCGGCCGCGGTTGCCGTTTTGAAGGCGGCAGCATAGGCCGGATCGATGTCCGCGGCGATGGCAAAGCTGCGGCAGTCGCCGCGCTGCACCAAGTAAAGCATAACGGCGCGCGCCCCCTGCATCACCATGTCCCGCAGTTCCGCCAGATGGCGGGTGCCGCGTTCGGTCTTGGCGTCGGGAAACTCCGCTCGCTCGCCGCGCCGCAGGTGCACGTTCTTCACTTCGACGAAGCATTTGGGGAGGTCCGGGCCTTCCAGCAACAGGTCGATGCGCGAACATCGCCCGTAGTTGACCTCGCGCCGCAGGCTGGCGTAACCGGCCAGTTCGGGAATCTGCCCGCTCCGAATGGCCTCTTCGGCCAAGGCATTGGGGTGCATCGTGTTGATCCCGACCAGGCCATGGGCGAGACCCACCATTTCCCAGCTGTAGGGCAGCTTGCGGGCGGGATTGGCCGAGCGCGACAGCCACACCTCGGTACCCGGCTCGCACAGGCCGATCATGCGCCCGGAATTGGCGCAGTGCGCGGTGACGGTCTCGCCCGTATCGAGCAGGACATCGGACAGGAAGCGCTTATAGCGCCGCACGAGCGTGCCGCGGATCAAAGGGGCGGAAAACTGCATCGCCCGACATTACTGGCCACGCCGATGGCGATCAAGGCTGCGGACCATCGCGTTACGGTGGTCACTGTGTGCGTGGTGGAGAGGTGTCGGTGAGGGCGTCGGCCAGGCTGATCTTACCACTGCCCGGCTTCAACGGCCGAGGCTGCGACTCGTGCGGCGCCCACGCGGTGAGGGTCACGATCTGAAACGTCGCCGGTATGCGGCCGTCGGTGCCGGCAAACAGATCGCCGTAGCTGGCGAGCATCCGCAGCATGGTGGCGCGGCGCGTGAAGCCCTTGCGGCGCCCGGCGACGGCGTTGCTCTCGCCCATGCCACGCAGATCGGCCAGCAATCGCATCGGATCGGCGTAGCTGACCGAGATGGTGTCGCAATCGGCCACCGGCAGCGCAAGTCCCGCCCGCTGCAGCAGGCTCCCGCAATCGCGGACATCGGCGAAGGGGGCGATACGCGGCCCGGCTCCGCCTTCCTCGGCCAGTTCGGCCTCCATCCAGGCGCGGCGCAATTCGATCAGCGTGTCGCCGCCCAGCAGGGCCGCCAGCAACAGGCCGTCCGGCTTCAGGATGCGGCGGATCTGCGCCAGGGTGCCGGGTAGGTCGTTGACCCAGTGCAGCGACAGATTGCTGACGACCAGATCGAAGCTGCCGTCGGCGAAAGGCAGCCACTCCTCGTCCGCCGCGACAGCCAAGCCACCGGCCTGCCGCGCCATCGCCGGCGACAGGTCGGCCTGGACCAGGGTCTCGATGCCGCCGCGGTCGGCCAGGATCCGGCCGAATTCGCCGCCATGGCAGCCAAGGTCGAGCGCCACGGGAAAGCGGCGCGTCACATCCTCCAGGCGGTCCGCCAGGCGTTCGGCGCTTTCGCGAAACAGAAAGTCGTGATCGGCGAGTGTCGCGGCGGCGCGGTCACGGTGGCGGCGCAGCGCCCGCCTGTCGAAGATGTGCACGGGATCAGGCATGGCACGGTATATAGAGGGAGGACTGATCTCGTGAAAGGTCGAAAGCATGCAGGTGCTCGAGGCCATGCGGCGGGCGGGGCGTATCGCCCTTGACGCCGTGCTTCCCCCGCAATGCCTGGGCTGCAATGCTCTGGTGTCGGAACCGGGAGCCCTGTGCGCGACCTGTTGGGAGTCGATCAGCTTCATCGACAGTCCGTTGTGCGCGTGCTGCGGCGTGCCGTTCGACATCGACCCCGGGCCGCAGGCGCTGTGCGGCGGCTGCATTCGCGAACCGCCGCCGTTCCGGCGGGCGCGCGCCGTCTTTCGCTACGACGAGCACGGCAAGCACCTGGTCCTGCGGTTCAAGCACGGCGATCGCCTCGACATGGCGCCGACCTTCGGCCGCTGGCTTGCGCGCGCCGGGGCCGATATGCTGGCCGGCGCCGATGTCGTAGTGCCGGTGCCCCTGCACTGGACCCGGCTGTTCAGCCGCCGCTACAACCAGGCAGCCCTGCTGACGTTGGCGCTGGCGAAGCAGGCAGAGGTGCCGGCTATCCCCGACGCCCTGCGGCGACAGCGGCGCACGCCCTCACAAGGACAGCTCGGCCGCACGCAGCGGCAGCGTAACGTCCGCAAAGCCTTTGCCGTGCGCGACGAGCGCCTGGTGGTGGGCAGGACCGTGCTGTTGGTCGACGACGTGCTGACCACGGGGGCAACTGCCGGCGAGTGTACGCGGGTGCTGCTGGCCGCCGGCGCCACCGCCGTCGACGTGCTGACCTTGGCGCGCGTGGTGCGCGCCAGCTAGCCATTTGGCTGAGGACGATTATATTTAGCGGCTGTCACAAGGAGACAGGTATGCCGCTCGTTGAAATCTACACCGCCGACTACTGCCCCTATTGCACCCGCGCCAAGAAGCTGTTGAACGCGAAGGGCGTCGTCTTCACGGAATACGACGTCAGCACCGGCGGCCGCGACGAGATGACGCGCCGCGCCAATGGCCGCACCACCGTGCCGCAGATCTTCATCGACGATTTCCATGTCGGTGGCTGCGACGATCTGCACGCCCTCGACCGCGATGGCAGGCTCGACCCGTTGCTCGCGGGGCAGAAGTGAAGTTCAAGGCCGCCTGCATCCAGGTCACCGCCGGCCGCGACATGGCGCCCAACATCGAGGCAGCCTGCGGTTTGGCCCGCGAGGCGCGTGCCGCCGGCGCCGATCTCGTATTGATGCCTGAGAACGTGGCGATGATGGAATGGGGGCGGGCCAAGATCACAGCCAAGGCCATGCCCGAGGCCCAGCACATGGCGCTGGCCGCGTTTCGCGACCTGGCGCGGGAGACGGGGCTGTGGCTGCACGCGGGGACGCTGGCGATCCTGGCGGCCGACGGCCGCGTCGCCAATCGGGCGTTCGTCATCGATCCGCATGGCGAGGTCGTCGCCAGCTACGACAAGATCCACATGTTCGATGTCGACCTTCCCAACGGCGAGAGCTATCGCGAATCAGCCACCTTCGTCGCCGGCGATCGCGCCGTGGTCGCCCCGACATCCTGGGGCGGCCTGGGCCTGACGATCTGCTACGATTTGCGCTTTCCGCAGCTGTTCCGCGCCTTGGCGAAGGCCGGTGCCGACTTCATCAGCGTTCCCTCTGCGTTCACGCGGGTCACCGGCATGGCGCACTGGCACGTGCTGCTACGGGCGCGGGCGATCGAAACCGGCTGCTTCATCTTCGCCCCGGCGCAGACCGGCAAGCACGAAACCGGCCGCGAAACCTATGGTCATGCCCTGATCGTCGCCCCTTGGGGCGAAGTGCTGGCCGATGCCGGCGAGGCCCAGGGCTTCGTCATCGCCGATATCGACACCGACTTGGTGGCCGAGGCGCGGCGGCAGGTGCCGGCGCTCAGCCACGACCGCGATTTTACAGTGTAACCACAGAGGCACAGAGACATAGAGAACTCGCTGAGAGAAAGGAGGGATTGTTGCCGGCAATGCCGGCAGAAACCCCTTCTCCGGGTTGTCTCGGTGTCTCTGTGCCTCAGTGGTTACATCGCGGGCAACAGTACCGGGTCTTCCGCCTTCATCGCGCAGATGCGTTGCACTACCGCCGGCTTCGTGGTGATGCCTTCCTCGTAAGCCACCACCTGGAGCTTGCCGCGGACCAGGTCCAGTAGTTCGCCGGGGCGCAGGAGGTGGTCGGAATTGCGCGGCCGTCCGAAGCGTTCGTTGCCGCGGCCGAAGGTTTCATAGATCAGCACGCCGCCGTCGGCGATCCAGGCGAACAGTTGCGGAAACAGCGGCCGCCACAGGTAATTGGTGACGATCACGGAGTCGAACTGGCGCCCTTGCAGGGGCAAGGGGCTGTCGTCCTCGAGATCCGCCCGCACCACTTCGGCTCGCCCGTTCAGGTCTGCGACGCCTGAGACGTCGCGATCGACAGTGGTCAGCCGGAAACCGCGCTCCACGAAATAGCGCGCATGCCGCCCACCGCCGCAGGTCACGTCGAGGACGCTGCCCTCCGGGCGGATGAGCGGGGTGAAACGGATCACCCAGGGCGACGGCTTGTCGGGGTAGGGATGTCCCGGCTCTGGCATGGGTTTGTCCTGATCTTAACTCTGACTCAGACAGTCTTGTAACTGCCACACACCTCCTGTAAAGGGGCGCAATGATCGTCTTCGACCTCAAGTGCCGGCACGACCACCCGTTCCAGGGCTGGTTCAAGAACGGTGACGCCTTCGATACGCAGTCGGCGGCGGGCGAGGTCGCGTGCCCGATCTGTGGCGACACCAAGGTGGAGAAGGCGCCGATGGCGCCGCGCCTGGTCAAGGCGCGCGGCGATGCCGTCGAGCGCCGGGCGCAGGTGATGGCCGAGGTGACGCGCGCGCTGGGCGACTTGCGCCGCCAGGTCGAGGAGAAGTGCGACTATGTGGGGAACAAATTCCCCGAAGAGGCGCGCAAGATCCACTATGGCGAGACCGATGCGCGCGGGATCTACGGCGAGGCCACCAAGGAGGAGGCCGAGGCCCTCGAGGACGAAGGTATCGACGTCGCCGCCATCCCGTGGCTGCCGCGCGGCGACAATTAGCGTCGCCTGCAACGGGGACCGGCGGCGCGTCCGGGAGAAGCCGCGCCGCCGCTGCGCCAGACTAGTGTTTCATTGAAGCCTTCGGGCTCTCGGGCGTCTTGATGTCGAGGTTCGGCTTCGCCGCATGATCGGCATCCTGCGCCTGGGTGGCGACGGGGCTGGCGGGGGCGCCCTTGGCGATCCCCTTCGCGATCCCCTTGCCGGCCGCCTCGGTGGCCGCGGCTTCCCTGCCCACCGCCTCCTTCACGGCGGCTTCCTTGCCGGTCGCCTCCGTCACGGCATCCTTGAGCGTCTGCTCGACCGCAGCCTTGGTTGCGCTCGCCTTGGCCGGTTCGGCGGCACCGGCGGCGGCGGGGACGGCGATGGCCAGGGCAACAACGGCGATGGCGGACTTCACGGACTTCATGTGCCACTCCTAAGATAGACGCCTCAACAGTCCGAGGCGAGTGACACTGTGCCGCCGGCTCACGGCGGCAATATGCGCCGATTGGGGCATTTGCGCCATCATTGGGCGCATCTGCCATGCCAGGGTCAGCCTTTGGCCGCGTGCACCATGTAATTGACCGACAGGTCGCGGGTCAGCGCCCACTCGTCGCTGAAGAGACTGTAGGTCATCCCCCTTTGCTCGTGTACGGCGAGGCCGTGGCGGCGCAGGCCCGCGGCGAGTTCCGACGGCTTCACGAACTTGTTCCAGTCGTGGGTGCCGGGCGGCAGCCAGCGCAGCACGTATTCGGCCCCGAGGATCGCCAGCGCGTAGGCTTTCATCGTGCGGTTCAGCGTGGCCGCCAGCAGCGCGCCGCCAGGCTTGACCAGCGGCGCCACCGCTGCCAGGAACTCGGCGACGTCAGGAACGTGCTCGATGATCTCCATGATCATGACCACGTCGAACTGGTCGCCGGCCAGACGTTCGGGCGTGGCCACCCGATAGTCGATGTCCAGGCCCGATTGCTCGGCATGAATCTTGGCCACAGCCACGTTCTTGTCGCCGGCGTCGATGCCGGTGACGGTGAAGCCCATGCGCGCCAGCGGCTCGGACAACAGGCCGCCGCCGCAGCCGACGTCGAGAAGGGTCAGGCCCTCGAACGGGCGCAGGTCGCTGGCATCGCGGCCGAACTGGCGGATCAGGCAGTCGCGGATGAACTGCAACCGCGTCGGATTGAAACGGTGCAGCGGGCGAAACTTGCCTTCGGGATCCCACCACTCCTCGGCCATGGCGGTGAAGCGGGCGACTTCCTCGGCGCTGGCGGTGTTGACGGCCATGTTTCCCTCCGTTTGGCGCGGCGGAGTATGGCGGCAGCACCCGCAAGCGGCAATTGCCAACTGCCGCGCCGAGGATACATTATGGTGATGGAGGCGCCGATGGCCGAAGCCGCAGCCAGACCCTGGACCGTCGAGGAGTTCGTCGCCTGGGAGACACGCCAGGCGGAACGCTACGAGTATGTGAACGGCACCATCACCATGATGGTGGGCGGAACTCTCGTCCATCACCTTCTGGCGACGAACTTGGCCAGTAGGCTGAGCGTCGCCCTCGATCACACTCGCTGCTTTGTCTTTGGCGAGGGGCCGAAGGTGGCGGCGTCCTCGAGCGTGATGTATCCGGACGTCGTCGTCGCTTGCGGCGCCATCGACGAGAAAAGCGATATTCTGACTCATCCGGTCCTCGTTGCCGAGGTGCTGTCGCCGTCGACCGGCCATCGAGACCGCAATATCAAATGGAATGCCTATCAATCGCTGCCGTCGCTCCAGCATTACCTGCTGATTTCCCAGGACGAGGTCCTTGTCGAGATGTTCACCCGCCAGGACGGGTCGTGGCAGCCGGTGAAGGCGACCGGCCTCGAGGCGGTGTTGACGCTGTCGGCGCTCGAGCTGCCCCTGCCGCTGGCCGCCATCTATCGCGGCACGTCGCTCGCGGGATAGGCGACGCCGCCGGACGGCAGCCGCGCTTGCTTCGCCACAATCGGCAGAGTATGAATACGCGCCTTCCGGCCGGCGGCCGGAGTGATCGTTGTTGCGCGCATTCCGGTGCCTTCGGGCGCGGCGCGCGTCAGGTGAGGTGAGATGGCTCGCATCGTCATGAAGTTCGGCGGCACGTCGGTCGCCGATGTCGAACGCATCAAGAATGTCGCGCGCCGGGTCAAGGCCGAGGCCGATCGCGGCAACGAGGTGGCGGTCGTGGTTTCTGCGATGTCCGGCGTCACCAACCAGCTGGTGGGCTGGTGCACCGAGATCTCGCCACTGCATGACGCACGCGAGTACGATACGGTCGTCGCCACCGGCGAGCAGGTGACGATCGGGTTACTGGCGATTGCCCTACAGGAGTTGGAGGTTCCGGCTCGCTCATGGTGCGGGTGGCAGCTTCCGGTGCGCACCAACAACGTGCACGGCAAGGCGCGGATCGAAACCATCGATACGTCGGACATGCTGGCGCGCATGGCCGAGGGCCAGGTCGCGGTGGTCGCTGGCTTCCAGGGCCTGGGGCCGGACAACCGCATCACCACCCTGGGGCGCGGCGGTTCCGACACCTCGGCGGTGGCGCTGGCGGCGGCGCTGAAAGCCGACCGTTGCGACATCTACACCGACGTCGATGGTGTCTACACCACCGACCCGCGGATTGTTGCCAAGGCGCGCAAGCTCGATAAGATCACCTATGAGGAGATGCTCGAGCTCGCCTCGGTGGGTGCCAAGGTGTTGCAGACCCGCTCGGTCGAGATGGCCATGAAGCACCGCGTTCGGGTGCAGGTGCTGTCCAGCTTCATCGAGGCGCCGGGTACCCTTGTATGTGATGAGGATGAGATCGTGGAAAAGGAATTGGTGAGCGGCGTCGCCTACAGCCGCGACGAGACCAAGATCACCCTGGTCAAGGTGGCGGATCGTCCCGGCGTTGCCGCCGCCATCTTCGGGCCGCTGACCGAGGCGGCGATCAACGTCGACATGATCGTCCAGAACGTGTCGGAGGACGGCAAGAGCACCGATCTCACCTTTACCGTCGGCAAGTCGGATTTCGACCGCGCGGTGAAGGCGCTGGAGGACAACAAGGCCGAACTGGGTTACGAGCGCCTGCTGGCCGATAAGAACGTGGTCAAGGTGTCGGTGGTCGGCGTCGGCATGCGCAGCCATGCCGGCATTGCCCAGACCATGTTCCGCGCCCTGGCGGGCAAGGGCATCAACATCCAGGTCATTTCGACTTCGGAGATCAAGATCAGCGTGCTCATCGCCGAGGAATACATCGAACTCGCTCTGCGCGCCCTGCACAGCGCCTACGGACTCGACGCCGCCTGATGAACGTCGTGGACACCAGCCGGAGCGTCGCCCGCGCCCGCCTCGAACGCCTGTGGCAACGGGGCCGGCAATTCCTGGGCACCGACTACGCCATCCTGGGCGGCGCCATGTCCTGGGTGTCCGAGCGCCATCTGGTGGCGGCGATCTCCAATGGCGGCGGTTTCGGCGTTCTCGCCTGCGGTTCGATGAATGCCGACCAACTGGCCGCGGAGATCGAGGCCACCAAGGCGCTGACCGACAAGCCGTTCGGCGTCAACCTGATCACCATGCATCCCCAGCTCGACGCGCTGATCGACGTCTGCGGGCGGCTGCGGGTCGGGCATGTCGTTCTGGCCGGCGGCTTGCCGACGAGTGCCGCCATCAAGCGCGCCAAGGACCACGGCGCCAAGGTGGTGTGCTTTGCCCCGGCGCTGGTTCTGGCCAAGAAGCTGCTGCGCTCGGGTGCCGATGCCCTGGTGGTCGAAGGCTCGGAAGCCGGCGGCCACATCGGTCCCGTCGCCACCAGCGTCCTGGTGCAGGAAATCCTGCCGGAAATAAAGGACGTGCCGGTGTTCGTGGCCGGAGGCATCGGCCGCGGCGAGGCGGTCCTCTCCTATCTCGAGATGGGGGCGGCGGGCTGCCAGCTCGGCACCCGCTTCGTCTGCGCCAGCGAGTGCATCGCCCATCCGAACTTCAAACGGGCCTTCATCAAGGCCTCGGCCCGCGAGGCCGTGCCGACGGCGCAGGTGGATCCGCAATTCCCGGTGATTCCGGTACGCGCCATCGCCAATGCCGGCACCCGCCGTTTTGTCGAGCTCCAGCATGAGGTGATCGGGCGCTGGCGGGCTGGCGAGCTCCAGAAGGAGCAGGCGCAGCTGGAGATCGAGCACTTCTGGGCGGGCGCCCTGCGCCGCGCCGTCATCGATGGCGACGTCGAAAACGGCTCGCTGATGGCAGGCCAGAGCGTCGGTATGGTGACGCGCGAGCAGCCCTGCGCCGACATCCTGGCCGAACTGGTCGAGCAGGCGGTGGCGGCGCTGACGGCGCGGAGCGCACACGGAGATACGGGCTGATGCACGCGGCCTCCGCCTCCACGGTCTCGCGGCGGCTCCTGGCCAAGCTGCGCGACGTGATGGCCGGCGGAGGCACGGCACAGGAGCGCCTGGACAAGGTGGTCAAGCTGATCGCCGTCGACATGGTGGCCGAGGTGTGCTCGTGCTACGTCATGCGCGCCGGCGAAGTGCTGGAGCTGTTCGCCACCGAGGGCTTGAAGAAGTCGGCGGTGCACAAGACCCGCCTGCGCGTCGGCGAGGGCCTGGTCGGCCACATCGCCGCCCACGCGCGGCCGCTGGCGCTGTCGGACGCCCAATCGCACCCCAATTTCGTCTATCGCCCGGAAACCGGCGAAGAAATCTTCCATTCGCTGGTCGGCGCCCCGATCATCCGTTCCGGTCGCGTCATCGGCGTGATCGTGGTGCAGAACCGCTCCAAGCGGCACTACATCGACGAGGAAATCGAAACTCTCGAAACCGTCGCCATGGTGCTCGCCGAGTTGGTCGCCAGTGGCGAACTGATCCGGCGCGAGGAACTGGCGCCGGTCGACGGCAATGCCTTGTTGCCGCTGCGTGCCGACGGCGTTCGCCTGAACGGCGGTATCGGCATCGGCGTCGCCGTGATGCACCAGCCGCGCATTCACATCAAGCAACTGGTCGCCGAAAACCCCGAATTGGAGTTGGAGCGCGTCCGCGTTGCCGTCGCGCATCTGCACACGACCCTCGACGAGTTGTTCGCGGCCTCCGACTTGGATGCGGCCGGCGAGCATCACGACGTGTTCGAAAGCTACCGCATGTTCGCCGATGATGCCGGTTGGATGAACCGCATCGCCGAGGCGGTTCGTTCTGGCCTCACCGCGGAAGCGGCGGTGCAGAAGGTGCATGAGGACACCCGCGTGCGCATGAGCCAGGTGTCGGATCCTTACATCCGCGAGCGCCTGCACGATTTCGAGGACTTGGCCAACCGCCTGCTGAGCCATCTGTCCGGCCAGGGTGGCACCGCCGCCGGTAGTCAACTCCCCGAGGATACCATTCTGGTGTGCCGGTCGATGGGGCCGACCGAGTTGCTCGATTACGACCGGAAGCGCATTCGCGGCCTGATCCTCGAGGAAGGCTCGGCAACGCTGCACGTCGCCATTGTCGCCCGCGCCCTCGACATCCCGGTGGTCGGGCGGGTCAAGGACGCGCTGGCCAAGATCGAGCCCTTTGACCAGGTGGTCGTCGACGGCGACAACGCGCAGGTCTTCATCCGGCCGTCCGAAGACCTGATCGAAGCGTTCAGCGTCGCCATGAAGATGCGCGAGCAGCGCCTGGCCACCTATGTGGCCATGCGCGACGTCCCCGCGGTGACGCGCGACGGCCAGCCGGTGCAACTGATGCTGAACGCCGGCTTGCAGATCGATCTTCAGCATCTGCATCTGATGGGGGCCGACGGCATCGGCCTCTATCGCACGGAAATCCCCTTCATGGCCCGCCCCGAACTGCCGGACGTCGAGGCGCAGGCCGTGCTGTATCGCAAGATCCTCGAACAGGCCGGCGACAAGCCCGTGGTGTTCCGTTCGCTGGACGTGGGCGGCGACAAGGTCCTGCCCTATTGGAGATCCTCGGAAGAGGACAACCCGGCGCTGGGCTGGCGGTCCATCCGTATCACGCTGGATTGTCCCGCCCTCCTGCGGCAGCAGCTGCGCGCCCTGGTGCGCGCGGCAACCGGCCACGAACTGCGGGTGATGTTTCCGATGATCGCCGAGGTGGCCGAGTTCGACCGCGCCAAGACCCTGCTGGACATGGAACTGCAACGCGAGAAGGCGCGCGGCGGCACCCTTCCGAAGCGCGTCTTGTGCGGCACGATGCTGGAGGTGCCGGCGCTCGCCTGGCAATTGCCGGCCCTCCTGCCGCGCGTCGACTTCATTTCCATCGGCAGCAATGACCTGACGCAGTTCCTGTTTGCCAGCGACCGCGGCAATCCGCGGGTCAGCGACCGTTACGACGTCCTGTCGCCGGCGTCGCTGGGCTTCTTGCGTGATATCGTTCGGCAGTGCAATGCTCATCGGGTGCCGCTCAGCGTGTGTGGTGAAATGGCCGGCCGGCCGCTCGAGGCGATGGTGCTGCTGGGCATGGGCGTGCGTACGCTGTCGATGGCGGCCTGGTCGATCGGGCCGGTCAAGACGATGCTGCGCAGCCTCGACATCCGCCGGCTCGCCGCTTACCTGGAGTGTCTCTACGACTCGCCGGACCACAGTTTGCGCAACAAACTCAAGGGATACGCCCTCGATCATGGGGTGGCCGTCTGAGCGCGGCATTGCGCCGATGTTCCGTTGTTTGTTAATTGTTTAGCCGCGCCACGATGGTGGTTTCGACGCTGTGAACGGGGGAGAACCGCGTGACTGTGAAGCTTGATCCGCCGGAGCAGGGGAATTCGGCGACCGAGTCTTCGATCGGGGCCGTCTTGCGGACCGAGCGCCTTCGCCTTGGCTATGCCTTGGCGGACATGGCGGAACGACTGCGCATCAGGCCGTCCTATCTGCAGGCGATCGAGGACGCGCGCTATGGCGATCTGCCGGGCGCGACCTATGCGTTGGGATTCATACGCGCCTATGCCGAAGCACTCGGCCTCGATCCCGCTGCGATCATCCAGCGCTTCAAACAGGAGACCGCGGGCGGCATCGACACGCGGACGCAACTGGTGTTTCCGTCGCCGGTGTCCGAAGGCCGCGTTCCGGGCGGCGCGATCCTCTTTCTCGGGCTGATTCTGGCCGGCGCCGCCTATGGCGGCTGGTATTACACGTCGAGCCGCGACATCTCACTGACCGAAATGGTGCCCAGCCTGCCCGAGAATCTGCGGATTTTGCTGGGCGAGCAGCCGGCAGGCGCCGGGCCCATTACGCCGGCAGCCCCCGGCGAGGTCGTGCCGCCCGCCGAGCCCGAGCCGGCGGAAGCTCCCGCGCCCGAGACAAGCGCGGCCCCGGCGTCGGCCGATCTGCCGGTAAGCACCGAGACCGTCGTGGCGGAACCCGAGCCGGCTGCCGCCCCTGCCGTTCCGGCTGCGCCGCCGGCTGCGGCTCCGCCGTCTCAACCGATGACGCAGGCAGCCGCACCGGCCGCGGCTACACCCGTGGCCATGACGGTGGCGGGCGCTCCGGTGATTGCCCCGGCCACGGTCGACACGCCCGCCGAACCCGTCGTGGAGGCCGCCGTTGCCGCGCCGCCACCGGCGCCGGCGGCACTGCCGAACGCCGGCAGCGACGCGCGCGCCTATGGGCAGGACAATGCCGGCTCTCGGGTGGTGTTGAAAGCCATCGGTGATTCCTGGATCGAAGTGCGCGACGGCGAAACGATGCTGCTGAAGCGGCTGATGCGCAAGGGCGACACCTATCGGGTTCCCGATCGATCCGGGGTGACCTTGATGACCGGCTCGGCCGGTGCCCTTGAAATCATGGTCGACGGCCGGGCCATTCCGTCGCTGGGGCCGATTGGTGCCGTGCGCCGCGACATCGCCCTCGACCCCGAAAAACTGATCGAGCACCAGTGACCACGGCCCCCGTGGTCTGTCCCTTGTACCATTGAGACATTTTCATGAGCGTCCGTCCGTACCGCATCATCAACCGGCGCAAGAGCCGCCAGATCTTCGTCGGCAAGGTGCCGGTCGGCGGTGATGCGCCGATCTCCGTGCAGTCGATGACCAATACCTTGACCACCGACGTCGCGGCGACCGTCGCCCAGATCAAGGGCCTGGAGGAAGCCGGCGCCGACATCGTGCGCGTCTCATGCCCGGACGAAGACTCGACGGCGGCGCTCCGCCACATCGTCGAGCAGGTGTCGGTGCCGATCGTCGCCGACATCCATTTCCATTACCGCCGCGCCATCGAGGCGGCCGAGGCCGGCGCCGCCTGCCTACGCATCAATCCCGGCAACATCGGTTCCGCCGCGCGCGTGCGCGAGGTGGTGAGGGCGGCCAAGGACCACGGCTGCTCGATGCGCATCGGCGTCAATGCCGGCTCGCTGGAGAAGCATCTGCTCGAGAAATACGGCGAGCCCAATCCCGCGGCGATGGTCGAGAGCGCGCTGGAACATGCGCGCCTGCTCGAGGACAACGACTTCTTCGACTTCAAGATCAGCGTCAAGGCGTCGGACGTCTACCTTGCGGTCGCCGCCTACAAGGGGCTGGCCGAGGCTTGTGACTACCCGCTGCATCTCGGCATCACCGAGGCCGGCGGGCTGATCGCCGGCACGGTGAAGTCGTCGATCGGCATCGGCATGCTACTGATGCAGGGCATTGGCGACACCTTGCGCGTTTCCTTGTCGGCGCCGCCGGTCGAGGAGATCCGCGTCGGCTTCGACATGCTGAAGAGCCTCGACCTGCGCAGCCGCGGCGTGCGCATCGTCTCGTGCCCGACCTGCGCCCGCCAGGGTTACGACGTGATCAAGACCGTGGAGATCCTCGAGAAGCGGCTGGCGCACATCACCACGCCGGTTACGGTTTCCATCATCGGCTGCATCGTCAACGGCCCCGGCGAGGCCCGGGAAACCGATTTCGGCATCACCGGCGGCGGCGGCGACAGCCACAAGGTCTATGTCGCCGGCACCCCCGACCACAACGTCACGACCGAGGGCATGGTCGAGCACATCATCGGCCTGGTCGAGAAGAAGGTCGCCGAGATCGACGCGGGGAAGGTGGGCTGATGGGCACGCAACCGGTCCACGAACGCATGCCGCACCTACGGCCGTCATTCCCGCGGAAGCGGCAATCCATTAACTCAGGTTTCTGGAAAACGGATTCCCGCGTTCGAGCGTGTGAAGGAATTCCTTTTTCCGTCACCCCCGCGGAAGCGGGGGTCCATATTGACCGATTCCTTCACACGCCCATTCGCGGGAATGACGACGGACATACTTTGAGCGCCGCGATGAGGACGGATTACTGACATGGCTTCGTTACAGTCGGTTCGCGGCACGCATGACCTGCTGCCGGAGGAGGCCCGCCATCATCGTCACGTCGAGGAAACGGCCCGCGCCGTCGCCGAGCGCTACGGTTGCGGCGAGATCGAGACGCCGATTTTCGAGTTCACCGAGGTGTTCTCGCGCACCCTGGGTGAGACCTCGGACGTCGTCACCAAAGAGATGTACACCTTCACCGATCGCGGCGGCGACGAGATCACCCTGCGGCCGGAAGGTACCGCCGGCGTGGCGCGTGCCTTCATTTCGGGCGGGCTGTCGCAGCACCTGCCGCTGAAGTTCTTCTACCGCGGCCCGATGTTCCGCTACGAGCGGCCGCAGAAGGGCCGCTTGCGCCAGTTCCACCAGGTGGGCGTGGAATTCCTGGGCGTCGACAATCCGCTGGCCGATGCCGAGTGCATCGCCATGGGCGCACATATCCTCGAAGCATTGGGCGTGCGCGGCGCCATCACCCTGGAACTCAACTCGCTGGGCGACCCGGACAGCCGCGCCGCCTATCGCGAGGCCCTGGTCCAGTACCTGCGCGGGCACTACGACAAACTGTCGGAGGACAGCCGTGCGCGGCTCGAGCGCAATCCGCTGCGCGTGCTCGACTCGAAGGACGAGGGCGACCGGCAGGTCGTCGTCGATGCCCCCATCCTCAGCGACTATCTGAACGAGCCGTCGCGCGCATTCGTCGAACGCCTGCGCGAGGGGCTGGATGCGCTGGGCATCGCCTACAAGATCAATCCCCGCCTCGTGCGCGGCCTCGATTACTACATGCACACCGCCTTCGAGTTCACCACCGACGCCCTCGGCGCCCAAGGCACCGTGATGGCCGGCGGCCGCTACGACGGGCTGATCGCTCAGATGGGCGGGCCGCACACGCCGGGAATCGGCTGGGCTGCCGGCGTCGAGCGGCTGGCGATGCTGCTGGAGGCGGTGCCGGACCAGCAGCGGCCGATCGCGGTCATTCCCATGGGCGAGAGCCAGGCGCAGGCGCTGGCCATAGCCCATCGGTTGCGCCGTGCCGGCCACGCGGTCGAGTTCGGCTTCTCGGGCAACCTGAAAAAGCGGATGGCGCGCGCCAACAAGGCCAAGGCCCGCGCCGCGGTCATTCTCGGCGAGGACGAGGCGAAGCGCGGCGCCGTCACGGTACGCGACCTCGACAGCGGCACCCAGGACGAGATCGCTCTCGCTGCCCTGGAGCAGCGTCTGGCAGCATTCGGATGAGGGGATGACCGCGGCGTCCCTTGGTATCGCGCAGATCGTCATCGTCGGAGCCAACCATCGCTCGAGTTCGCTGACGCTGCGCGATCAGTTGTTCGTCGAAGACGCGGCCGTGCCGGCGATACTGGCCGAGCTGCGCGAGGCGGGGCTCGTCCAGGCGGTCGTGTTGTCCACCTGTGACCGCGTCGAGATCCTCACCGCTGGCGCCGAGCCGGAACGCGCCGCCGCCATCGCCGCAACGGTGATGGCGCGACGCGCCGGGCTTGCCGTCGATTCGCTGCGGGCGCAGCTCTACACCCACGTCGGCGTCGATGCGGTGCGGCACTGCTTTGCCGTAACCGCCTCGCTCGACAGCCTGGTGATCGGCGAACCGCACGTTCTCGGCCAGGTGAAGACGGTCCATCGCCTCGGCCGCGACGCCGCCATGGTGGGGCCCGAGCTCGAGGCGCTGCTGCAGGCGGCCTACGCCGCCGCCAAGCGGGTGCGCAGCGAGACCCGCATCGCCGAGCGGCCGGTGTCGATCGCCGCTGCCGCCGTGCAGTTCGCCCGCGATCTTCATGGCGATCTCGACCGCTGCGGCGCTTTGTTGATCGGCGCGGGCGACATGGGTGAGTTGGTGGCCGAAGCCTTCCTGGCAGCCGGCCTGCGCCAAATGACGGTTATGGCGCCGCGCAGCGCGCGGGCCGAGGCGCTGGCCGCGGCTCTGGGCGCCTCGGCGCTGCCGTTCGAGAGGCTTGCCGAGGCGCTACCCAATGCCGATATCGTGCTCACCGCGATCGGCGGCCGGCAGCCGCTGCTGACACCGGAGGCGATCCAGGCGGCATTGAAAAAGCGTCGTCGGAAACCGGTGTTCGTCATCGATGCCGGCATTCCTGGTGACGTCGATCCGGCGGTCAACCGCGTCGAGGGTGCCTTCCTTTACGATCTCACCGATCTCGAGCGCGTCGCCATGGAGGGTCGCGCCACCCGCGAGGCCGCGGCGCGCAGCGCCTGGCAGATCGTCGATGGCGAGGTCTCGACCTTCGCTCGCGGCCGTGCCGCCCGTGCCGCCGTACCGGCTATCGTGGCGCTACGCCACCATTTCGAGGCGATGCGGGCGCAGGCGGTGACGGAAGCCGGTGGTGATGCCGAGGCGGCGACGCGGCTGCTGGTCAATCGCCTGTTGCACGATCCCAGCGAGGTCATGAAGGAGATCGCCGGCATCGGCGACGCCGCGCGGGCCGATTGGGACGCCACCGAACGTACCATCCGCCGCCTGTTCCGGCTGGAGCGGGAAGGATAGCGGCGGCGCGATCCCTTCGCCCCTGCGGAGGGAGGATCACCACAAACCCAGAGTCCCCATGAATTTCGACGACAAACTCGATCGCGTCCTTCACCGCTACGACGAATTGCGTGCTACCCTTGCCGAGGGCGGTGTCGACGCCCTCGGTTTTCAGAAGATGTCAAAGGAGCTGTCGGACCTCGATCCGATCGTCGCGGCCATCGCCAATCTGCGCCGCGGCAAGGCCGAACTGGCGGAGACCCAGGCGATGAGGGCCGATCCGTCGGCCGATGCCGAGATGCGCGCCCTGGCCGAGGAGGAATATTACGCCCTCAAGGACAAGTTGCCCGAGCTCGAGCGCCAGGTGCAGCTGATGCTGCTGCCCAAGGACGAGGCGGACGACAAGAACGCCATCCTGGAAGTGCGGGCTGGTACCGGCGGCGAGGAGGCGGCGCTGTTCGCCGCGGCGCTGTTCCGCATGTACCAGCGTTACGCCGAAACGCGCGGCTGGCGGTTCGAGACGTTGGAGTTCAACGACACCGGCATCGGCGGCGTAAAGGAGGCGGTGGCGAGCATCAGCGGTCGCGGCGTGTTCTCGCGCCTGAAATTCGAGTCGGGTGTGCATCGGGTGCAGCGCGTCCCGGTCACCGAGGCGGGCGGCCGCATCCACACTTCGGCGGCGACCGTGGCCGTCCTGCCCGAGGCCGAGGAAGTCGACGTCCACATCGAGGACAAGGATCTGCGCATCGACGTCTTCCGCTCGCAGGGTGCCGGCGGCCAGCACGTCAACACCACGGACTCGGCCGTGCGCATCACTCACCTGCCGAGCGGCATCGTCGTCGGCTGTCAGGACGAGAAGTCGCAGCACAAGAACAAGGCCAAGGCGATGAAGATCCTGCGCGCCAAGCTGTACGAGCAGCAGCGCGAGGCCCTGGACAACGAGCGTGCCGCCAGTCGCAAGACCCAGGTCGGCTCGGGCGACCGCTCCGAGCGCATTCGCACCTACAACTTCCCGCAGGGCCGCGTCAGCGACCATCGCATCAACCTGACTCTCTACAAGATCGACAAGGTGATGGAGGGCGATGCGCTGGACGAACTGGTCGAGGCGCTGATCGCCCATGACCAGGCGGCGCGGCTGGCGGAGATGGCGTGACCACGGTCGCCGAAGCTTTGGCCGCCGCCGCCACGCGGTTGAACGCCGCCGGCGTCGATTCAGCGCGCCTTGACGCGCGCGCCCTGCTTGCCCACATCCTCGCCGTCGAAACCACCACCCTGTTCTCGCGGCCCGAGCGCCGCCTGAGTGCCGACGAGGTGGTGCGTTACGAGAGTGCGGTGGCGCGGCGGGAGCGCCGCGAGCCGCTCAGCCACATCACCGGGTGGCGCGAATTCTGGAGCCTGCCGTTCCGTGTCACGGCGGACACCCTCGACCCCCGGGCCGATACCGAGACGGTGGTCGAGGCGGTACTGGAGCTGGTGCCGGACAGGAAATTGCCGCTGCGGCTGCTTGATCTCGGCACGGGAACCGGATGTATCCTGCTGTCGCTTCTTCACGAGATGCCGAACGCCAGCGGTGTTGGTGTCGATACCTCCGAGGCGGCCTGCGCGGTGGCGCGCGACAACGCCCGCCGCCTGGGCCTCGACCAAAGAGTTTCGATCGTCCTGGGCGATTGGGGTAGCGGGCTCGACGGATGCTTTGATGTAATCGTGTCCAATCCGCCCTATATACCGGTTGCCGAGACTGCGGCACTGCAGCCCGAGGTGGCACAGTTCGAACCGCGGGCGGCGCTGGCGGCTGGCGATGATGGCTTGGCCTGCTATCGCATCATAGCCCCGCAGTTGCCACGGCTTCTGGCTTCCGGTGGCAACGTGGTCTTCGAGGTTGGCCGCGGCCAGGCAGCGGCAGTTGCGGGGATGTTGGCGGCAGCCGGACTCGGGGTGACGGGCACACGAAGGGACCTTGCCGGCGTTGATCGGTGTGTGCTGGCCCGTAGCGTGGCGCAATGCGCCGCAGCGAAAAAAAATGTTGGAAACGACCCGGTTCCAGACTAGGTTGAGCCCCATCAGCGCGACACTCTGAATTTTCATGGACCTGGGTTAGGTTCTGCTGTCTGCGCCGCCGTTATTCATCCCAACGTCGCAGTCAAGCGCCATAGCGCCGCCGGTCATCCGGCAATAGGGGATGGTCAATGGGTAACCATATCTTCGAAGGTGTCATGAAGCCAAGTTCTCCAAGTGGAAAGCAGCGTCCGCGCGGCCGCAACAATATGGGCGGCAAGAAGCATATGCCACAGCGTGGTCAGTCTTATGATGGCGGCAATGCGGACATACGTGTTCGTGGCAATGCCCATCAGGTAATGGAGAAGTATTTGGCGTTGGCGCGCGATGCGTCATCGCAGGGCGACCGGATCGCGGCCGAGAATTATTATCAGCATGCCGAGCATTATTTCCGGGTAATTAGCGCCCATAACAGCAATTCGAACAACCAGGGCAATCGCCGCCCGGCACAGACGCCGGCCGAGGATCAGGCCGTGCCGACCGAGATGGACGACGGCGAGGAAGCCAGCTCCGAGGCCACTGGCGACGAAGGCCAAACCCAGGCCGTCAGCGCCTGATCGTGGTTTCCGGCTTCGCGTGGGCTGGCGTCGCCCCCTCGATGCAGCCAAGGAGCTTGTTTCGTCGAGCGGCATGCTTGCTGTCGCTGCTGGTATGGGCGTTGGCGATACCGGCGATGGCGGAGCCCCTCGACGGCCGCGAGGCCGGCCGGCGCATGATGCACTATTACGAGCAGCCGGATCCGCGTGCCGCGATCGCTTGGCTGCCGGCGATGGACTCCGCGGCGTTTGCCAATGCAGGCGCCGTCGATATCTTCGCCGCCTTTTACCTGCACGTCGTCAAGGCTGACCCGAGTTTGGCCGGCACGCTGGCCGATGCGGCGCTGGCCGCACCGGCGCCGGCGGCCCTTGCGGCGGCCCTGGCCATCTGGATGGCCGATCATCCCGAGAAGAATGCCTTGGTCCAACGCCTCGCCGACGCCGGCGGCCTCGGCGCCAACGGCATGGAACGGCTGCAGGGGATCCAGCCGTTCTCGAAGGACACCTTCGCCGTCCATTCGCCCCACGACATCGACATCCTGTGGGCCGCGTTCTTCGCCACCGGCGACACCGACTATGTCGCCTTCGTCGCCCAGTTCCTGCCTTACCTTCTGTCGAAGGAACGCATGGGCGAGTTGGCGCGTGCCGACGATGACGAATCGCGCAAGGCCTTCGAATTGTCGCTGCTCGCCGGCACCGCCGCCGGCTCTCTGTCATCGCTGGCGCGCGAGCATCCGCGCGTGCAGCAGACTCTCGAAGCCATGGCCCGGGATTGGCCGAAACCCGTCAGCTCCGCGGTCGCGGCGTTGCTGGAGTCCCGCGGCGGACGATGAGCCGCTTGGCGATGCCGCCGATGCACCGCTAGAGTCAATGTCATCATGGCGGATCGTGATCGGCACGGCGAGCCTCATCGCCATCACTACCACCACCACCATCACGGCGGTCACCGCGGTGCCGGCCCCGAAAGCCTGACGCTAAGGGCTTTCGTGCTCACCGCAGGCTTCATGGTGGTCGAGGCGGTGGGGGGGCTGTTCGCCGGATCGTTGGCGCTGATCGCCGACGCTGCACATATGCTGACCGACGCGCTGGCGCTGGCGCTGGCATGGCTTGCCTTCCGCATGTCGCGCCGGGCCGCCGATCCACGTCGCACCTATGGCTATCATCGCCTGGAGGTGCTGGCGGCGCTGACCAACGGCATCCTCGTGATCGGCCTGGCCGTGTGGATCGTGTGGGAGGCCGCCGCCCGGCTGAAGGAACCGCAGCCCATTCTGGGGTTGCCGATGCTGGCGGTGGCCGGGGTGGGGTTGCTGGTCAACGTTCTGGTGTTGCGTTCTTTGCATCAGGGTCATGCCCACGACAACCTGAACCTGAAAGGCGCGGCGCTGCACGTGCTGGGCGACATGATCGGCTCGGCGGCGGCCGTGGTGGGGGCGCTGGTCGTGCTGTGGACCGGCTGGACGCCGATCGACCCGATCCTGTCCATCGGCGTCGCCGTTCTGATCATTGGCAGCGCCCTGCGGCTGATCGCCGCCGCCGCCCATATCCTGCTGGAGGGCACGCCGGAGGGCTTCGACGAGGAACGGGTGCGCCTCGCCCTGTCCAGCCTGCCGGGGGTGAGCAACGTCCATCACATCCATGCCTGGTCATTGACGAGCGGCCAAGCCTTGGTCACGCTTCATGCCACCGTTACCGATGGGGCCGCGACCGACGCGGTGCTGTCGGCGGTAAAACAGGAACTGGCGGCGCGCTTTGCCCTGCATCACAGCGTCATTCAGCTCGAGCGGGCCGATTGCCCCGATCGGGGCGACAGTTGCGCGTAACGCCACCAAAAACGAAGGAGAACACCGTGAAGCTTCTGACTATGGCGGCTGCCGTCCTGGTGTTGGCGCCGACGGCGGCCATGGCCGAGGTCGATGGCAAAGACCTCTTCGCGCGCACCTGCGCCACCTGCCATTTCGCCAAGCGCGATCCGGCGCGCATGGCCGAAATGGTGGCCCCGCCCATGGACATGCTGTCGGCACACGTGCGCGTCGCCACCGGCGGCGATCGCGACGCCTTCATCAAGCAGGTCGTCGACTATGTCCGGGCGCCGTCGCCGGAAAAGAGCGTCGAGCCCATGGCGATTCAGCGTTTCGGCCTCATGCCGGCCATCGGCGAGAGCTTCCCCGGGCTCAAACGCGAGGATTTGGTGGCGATCGCCGGCTGGATCTACGACGAGTACAAGAACGTCACCCTGCCGTCGCCGGAACAGCAGCGTAAGTTCATGGAGCAGACGCGCCGCAAGTGATGGTTGAAACCCCCTGATGGCGTGATAATCTGGTGCTCAAGGAGGTGACGCGGCCTACGCCCTCCTGAGGGTGGAGCCGGTTTCCCGGCTTCACCCGCACGGCTCCTACTTCTGGTGCCGGTTGAAGCCAAGCTGGAACTCGATCTTCACCTTGAGCCAGAAGCAGCGGAGCCACTTCAGGAGTTTCATAACCGCGTCACCTCCTTTCGCGTTTGCGGCCAGAACTAATCCAACCGCAAGTACATATTGTGCCAAAGCCGCGCCGCGCGCCAGTAGGCCCCGGCGCGGGCTTGCGGCGGCGAAATTCCCCTTTATATCAGTGCTGGTAGAGCACCGCCGGCGGCCTCCGAGGGGCTGGCGCGTGCCGTCGCCTGATGAGAGGGACAGCCATGGATCTGGAGAAATTCACCGAACGCTCGCGCGGTTTCTTGCAGGCCGCCCAAACCCTGGCGATGCGCCAGGGGCATCAGCGGTTGATGCCCGAGCATCTGCTCAAGGTCCTTCTCGACGACAAGGAGGGGCTGGCCGCCAATCTGATGCGCGCGTCCGGCGCCGACCCGGCACGGGCGCTGCGCGCCGTCGAGGCCGACCTCGACAAGATAGCGAAGGTCGAAGGGCCGGGCGCGGGCCAGGTCTACATGGACCAGAGCCTGGCGCGGGTTCTCGACCAGGCCGAGCAGATGAGCGAGAAGGCGGGCGATTCGTTCGTCACCGCCGAGCGCCTCTTGCTGGCCTTGGCCATGGCGGCCGGTACGGCGGCCCACCGGGCTCTCAAGGACGCCGGCGTCACCCCGCAAGGCCTGAATGCCGCCATCGAGGAAGTGCGCAAGGGGCGCAAGGCGACCTCGGCCAGCGCCGAGGACCAGTATGACGCGCTCAAGAAATACGCGCGCGACCTCACTGAAGCGGCACGCGACGGCAAGATCGATCCGGTGATCGGCCGCGACGACGAGATCCGGCGCACCATCCAGGTGCTGTCGCGGCGCACCAAGAACAATCCAGTGCTCATCGGCGAGCCGGGCGTCGGCAAGACGGCGATCGTCGAAGGGCTGGCCCAGCGCATCGTCAACGGCGACGTGCCGGAATCGCTGAAGAACAAACGGCTGATGGCCCTCGACATGGGCGCCCTCATCGCCGGCGCCAAATACCGTGGCGAGTTCGAGGAGCGTCTGAAGGCGGTGCTCAACGAGGTCACCGCCGCCGCGGGCGAGGTGATCCTGTTCATCGACGAGATGCACACCCTGGTCGGCGCCGGCAAGGCCGAGGGCGCCATGGACGCCTCGAACCTGCTGAAGCCCGCTCTGGCGCGCGGCGAATTGCACTGCGTCGGCGCCACTACCCTCGACGAATACCGCAAGCATGTCGAAAAGGACGCCGCGTTGGCGCGGCGTTTCCAGCCGGTGTTCGTCTCCGAGCCGACGGTCGAGGATACCGTCTCCATCCTGCGCGGCATCAAGGAGAAGTATGAGTTGCACCACGGCGTGCGCATCACCGATTCGGCCTTGGTGGCGGCGGTTACTCTGTCCAATCGCTACATCACCGATCGCTTCCTGCCCGACAAGGCGATCGACTTGGTGGATGAGGCGGCGAGCCGGCTGCGCATGGAGGTGGATTCGAAGCCCGAGGAGCTCGATGAGCTCGATCGCCGTATCGTCCAGCTCAAGATCGAGCGAGAGGCGCTGAAGAAGGAAACCGATCAGGCGTCGAAGGACCGGTTGGGCAAGCTCGAGACCGAACTGGCCGAGTTGGAGGCCGAATCGACCGAGATGACCGCCCGCTGGCGCGCCGAGAAGGAAGAGCTGGCACAGGCGACGAAAATCAAGGAACGGTTAGACAACGCGCGGATCGAGCTCGACCAGGCCAAGCGCAATGCCGACTGGGCCAAGGCCGGCGAGCTCGAATACGGCGTCATCCCCGATCTGGAACGCAAGCTTGCCACCGCCGACAGCGCCAGCCACGCCATGCTCGACGAGGCGGTGACCGAGGAACATGTCGCCCATATCGTGTCGCGCTGGACCGGCATCCCCGTCGACAAAATGCTGGAAGGCGAGCGGGCGAAACTGCTGCACATGGAAGAGAACCTGGGCCGGCGCGTCATCGGCCAGAACGAGGCGGTGGTTGCGGTATCGAACGCGGTGCGCCGTTCACGCGCCGGCTTGCAGGACCCCAACCGCCCGATCGGCACGTTCCTGTTCCTCGGCCCCACCGGCGTCGGCAAGACCGAGCTGTGCAAAGCGCTGGCGGAATTCCTGTTCGACGACGAACAGGCGATGATCCGCATCGACATGTCCGAATACATGGAAAAGCACACGGTCGCCCGCCTCATCGGCGCGCCGCCCGGCTATGTCGGTTATGAGGAGGGCGGGGCGTTGACCGAGGCGGTGCGGCGCCGGCCTTACCAGGTGATCCTGTTCGATGAGATCGAGAAGGCGCACCCGGATGTGTTCAACGTGCTGCTGCAGGTGCTCGACGACGGCCGCCTCACCGACGGCCAGGGGCGCACGGTCGACTTCCGCAACACCATCATCGTGCTGACCTCCAACCTCGGCTCGGAATTCTTGGCGGCGGTACCCGAGGGCCAGGATTCGTCGTCGGTGCGCGACCAGGTGATGGAGGTTGTGCGCACCGCCTTCCGCCCCGAGTTCCTCAACCGCCTGGACGAGATCCTGCTGTTCCACCGCCTGACCCGGGCCAACATGGCCGGCATCGTCGACATCCAGCTGCGCCGGCTGCAGAAGCTGCTGGACGATCGCAAGATCACGCTGGAACTGGACGAATCGGCCGAGGTGTGGCTGGCCGATGCCGGCTATGACCCGGTCTATGGCGCTAGGCCGTTGAAGCGCGTCATCCAGCGCGCCCTGCAGAACCCGCTCGCCAGCCTGATCCTCGAAGGGCGCATCGCCGACGGCGAGGTGGTCAAGGTCGCGGCCGGAGAGGGCGGGCTGCTGATCAACGGCTTCCTGGCCGAGGCGGCCTGACCCCCCGGAGCGCGGAGCTCCAGCTCCGCACGCCTATGCGGACGGAGGTCTGCGCTCCGCCCGGGGCTGCCGACCCCATGCTCAAGCGGTGCGCAACGAGGCCAGGAAGGTGTCGAACTCGCTGCGCAGGCGTTCGGCCGGCGCGGCGAGGTCGTCCGCCGCCCACAGTACCTGGATCGCCGAGCCGTAGGCCCAGGCCGAGGACTGGCTGACCTCCTGGACGTTTTCGCGCACGCACTGGGAATCGGCGCTGACGCTGCGCACGTTGCGGGCGATCTCTTGCGTCGCCGCCCCCTGTTCCTCGACGGCCGAGGCGATGGCGGTGGCGATTTCACTGATGCCGCGAATGGTGCGGTCGATGGCGCGGATGCCTTCGGCCGCCGCCTGGGTGGCCTGCTGAATGCTGACGATCTGGCCGCTGATGCTCTCGGTGGCCGTGGCCGTCTGGTTGGCCAGCGACTTCACCTCGTTGGCGACCACGGCGAAGCCCTTGCCCGCCTCGCCGGCGCGGGCCGCCTCGATGGTGGCGTTCAGCGCCAGCAGATTGGTCTGGCTGGCGATGTCGGTGATCAGGTTGACCACCTCGCCGATGTTGCTGGCGGCATCGGTAAGGCCGGTGATGCGCTGGTTGAGGCGTTCGGCCTCGGACACGGCGTCCGCGGCAATGCTCGTCGAATGGGTGACCTGGCGGCCGATCTCCTCGATCGAGGCGGCGAGTTCCTCGGCGGCGGCCGCCACCGTCTGGACACTGGCGGCACTGCGATCGGCGATTCCGGCCATGTCGAACGAGCGGCTGGTCGAATCGTCGACTTTGCCGCCAAGGGTGTTGGCGGTTTCGCTGATCTGCCCGGCGCCATTCACGACCAGGGCCACGGCCGAGCTCACCTTGCTGTCGAGGTCGTCGGCGAGGGCGACGAGTTGGCGGCGCTGCTCGTCCGCCAAGTCCGCGCGCTGTCGCTCCTGATCCTCGCGCAGGCGCCGCGCATCCTCCTGCACCTGATGAAACACCGCGACGGCGCGGGCGACCTCGCCGATCTCGTCCTTGCGCTCGGTCGAGGGGATCGGCACCGTTTCGCCGCGCGACAAGCGGACCGTGCTGGCGACGACGGCGCCGAGTGGCCCGACGATGCCGCGCACCAGCCAGGTGCTCACCGCGGCGGTGAGCAACGTCAGCACCGCCACGCCGACCCCCAGCATGAGGAAGCTGTGCCAGGCCTGCTCGCCCAGCTGCGCGGCGCGGCTGGCAAAGGCCCCGGCCACGGTGTCCTCCACGGTTTTGAGGGCGTCGGTGCGCTTGGCGCCGGCCTCGTACCACAGGTCGGCCATCAGCGCGCCGACATCGCGCGTGTTCGGCAACGCCAGCAGCTGTGCGCGCATGTCCGCCGCCGACCCGGTCTGTTCGGCGGTGGTGGCGGCACGCAATGCCTCCTGATGGCGGCGCAGCTCGGCGGTGTCGGTCAGACTGACGAATTCGGCAAGGAACGTGCCTTCGGCGGCGCCGGCGGCGACGAACTGCTGATAGCTCTCGCTCTCGAAGGCACGCTTGCTGATGATGCCGGCGCCCAGAGCGACCTCGCGCGCGGCGCGCTCCTTGGCCTTGACCAAAGCCTCGTAGGCGGCCTGCAGCGTGGCCGTTTCGCTGGAGGTCGCCGCGCGCCCGAGGCGGGCCATCAGGTCGAGATAGCCGGCGATCACCGTCGTGTAGTTCCGATAGCTCTTGGTCGCCCCCAGGTCTTGGCGCTCGGTTTGGGCACGCCACTCGGCCAGCGGCGCCAGGGCGCCCAGCGGGTCGCCTAGTTGCCCGGCGGTCTCGGCACCGGCCCCGGCGACGGCGGCACGGAAGGTCGCCACCGCCTTGTCGGTCGCCTGCCATTGGTCCATTTGTTCCATGGCGAAGCTCATGCCGCCGCTGGCCAGATAGATGGCGGCGGCCCCACGCTCGCGCTGCAGCTCCTGGACCAGGTCGCTGACGCGAATCGACAGGTGCGCCAACTCCTCGGCGTGTGCCATTCGTTCGGCGACAAAATAGCGGTCACTGAAGCTGTAGGCGGCGACCGCCAACATCCCGACGAGCGGGATGATGGTGATCACCGTGGCGCGAGTCTTGATGCTAGCCATCGGCGGATCCTCCCTCCGGATCGTATCGGTGCAATTGTTTGTTTTTGCACCTGTTTCGACCGATGGTACGGGCGGAGCCGCCAAATGGCAACCGGGCGCAACCGGACTTCTAAGTCGCGTGGGTGGTCAGGGTGCGATCAGCTCACTCGGCCCGGGCCTCGACGGCGAGGCTGGCGATGTGCGAGCTTTCCGGCAGGCTGGCGAAGGCCTTGTCGGTGCGCTGGACCGACGCCATGAAGCGCGTCAGTTCCTTGCCGGCGAGCTTCGTCCCGGCGGCAAACTTGACGCCCAGGGGGTTGACATGCTTGCCGTTGGCGAGGATTTCGTAATGCAGATGCGGGCCTGTCGATCGGCCGGTCGAGCCGACATATCCGATGATTTGGCCCTGGCGGACGTGCTTGCCTTTGCGCACCCCTTGGGCGAAGCGCGACAGATGCGCATAGGCGGTCGAATACTGGCCGTGACGAATGCGCACATAGTAGCCGTAGCCGCCATTGGCGCCGGCCATCTCGACGACGCCGTCGCCCGCCGCATAGATCGGCGTGCCGCGCGGCGCCGCGAAGTCGACGCCGGTGTGCATCTTGGTGTAGCCGAGGATGGGGTGCTTGCGGCGGCCGAACCCCGACGACAGCCTGAACCCGTCCACCGGGGTTCGCAGCAGCGCCTTGCGGACCGAATCACCCGAAGCGTCGTAATAGCCGGCGTTGCCGGCCGCGTCGACATAGCGGTAGACGGTGGTGGCGTGGCCGGAAATCTCCAGGCGGGCATAGAGCAGATCGCCCAGGCGCACCACCTGGCCCTTGTTGTCGTGGAAGCGCTCGAACATCAACTCGAAGCGATCGCCCGGCTGGATGTCGCGCTGAAAGTCGACGTCATAGGAAAAGGCGCGAATCGCTTCCACCAGTGCCGCCACCGGGATGCCGGCGGCGGTGGCGGATTCGAACAAGCTGCTGTCGATCGTGCCCGAGTAGCGCATGACTTCGCGACTGGTCGGCCGTTTGATCTCGCGGGCGGCGAAGCCGTCGGTATCACGGCGGGCGCTGACCTGGCGGTCGCCCTCGGGTTGCAGCGACACGGCATGGAACAGGCCCGAGCCCACACCGTCGGCCGGGCGTTCGAAGGTGACGGTGACTTCCTGGCCGATACGCAGGTGTTTCGGGTTGTAGACCTCGCGCAACGCCGCCAGTGCGGCATGGGCATCGCCGCGATCGACCCCGGCGCGCAATAGCAAGTCCATCAAGGTGTCACCACGGTCGACCTGGACGACGCGGCGGATCGGCTGTTGCGCCTCGGTTTCGATCTCGCTGTCGCTGCGCGCGGCGACCACCCGCGGTTCGTCGCCGTCGGTCTCGGCCTCGACGATCAGCGGGCTCTCCTCGGGGGGCGGCGTGGCAGCACGCGACATCTCCGCAGGGACAAGGGACGATGGACGGGGGAAGGATTGACCGAAAGAGGCGATGCCGACGGCCAGGAGCCCACAAAGGGCGGTGGTCATGAGGGCCAATCGCGTCTTCGTCATCCGGATCCTCTCCAATAATTGCACTAATCTATCGCCGTCTGCGTCCTTGATCCCTCGGCCAGTCGGCCACGGCAATCAGGAGTCGAGCCGTCCTAGTCCCTCGACCTGAGAAAAGTCTTGATGGATGTCGGTAAGCCCCCATCTACGCCGACCGGCCTGGCCGGACGTCCGCTGGCGTGAGCCCGCGGATTATCTCCCCCCAAAGAGTGACGAAGCACCCATATATTTCGCGTTATCGCAGCGCCAACGCCGATTGGCAAGTCCGCGATGCCAACAAACGGCAGTTTGTGCCCACGGCGCCTGCCATTCGCGGGAAAAGGCCCCTTGACCGGCTGAGCCGCGGCGCCTACATAGGCCGTCCTGCCGCGGGCCGAGCGATCGGTGCGGCGGGGGTCCCGGAAGGGGCCGCGGCCCCGCAGAGGGGGCCGCGAAAAAGGGTTTGACAGGGTTCGGTTGGCGACCTATAACGCCGGCCTCCCCGCTGAGGGGAACGGGGCTTCGGCCCCCGGCTGTTTGAGAAGTGAATACGGGAAGGGATGCG
>JAKFEE010000050.1:0-97699 GCA_036675815.1 Rhodospirillaceae bacterium | reverse complement strand
GCGAAAGCGGGAATCCATTCCGCCGCCTGCACGACCTGCGGTGCTCTGGCCGGCCTCCGACCACGATTTCGATGCTGAAGCGCCGGCGGAATGGACCCCCGCTTCCGCGGGGGTGACGGAGAAAGGGATTCCTTCACAAACTCGGAAGCGGGAGTCCGTTCCGACGCCGATTTCGCGGAGCCGCGGAATGGATGCCCGCTTTCGCGGGCATGACGGTGGGATCGCTGCTCCGGCTCAGCCGCCGGCGCGCACGCGCACATAGCTGCCGGGGGCGTCCTCGATGGCGGCCAAGGCGCCGTCGCCGGGCTGGCGCGCCGGAACCTGCTTGCCGGCCTTCTCCGCCAGCCACGCCTGCCAATGCGGCCACCACGAGCCGTCATGGCGCTCGGCGCCGGCCAGCCATGCCTCCGGGTCCGGCGGCAGTTCGGGATTGGTCCAATGGCAATATTTCTTGGCCGAGGGCGGATTGACGATGCCGGCGATGTGGCCCGACGCCGACAGCACGAAGGTATTGCGGCCGCCATAGAGCTGGGTCGCCGCATAGGTGGCGCGCCACGGCGCGATATGGTCCTCGCGCGTCGACAGCAGATAGGTCGGCACGGTCAGGCGCCGCAGGTCGATCGGCACGCCGTCGAGGCTGATGCCGCCCGGCTCGCGCAGCTTGTTCTGCTGGTACATGTTCCGCAGGTAGAAGGAGTGCATCATCATCGGCATGCGCGTGGCGTCGGCGTTCCAGTACAGCAGGTCGAAGGGGAACGGCTCCTTGCCCAGCAGGTAGTTCTGCACGACGAACGACCAGATCAGGTCGTTGTCGCGCATCAGGTTGAACACGTTGGCCATGTGCCGGCCTTCGAGATAGCCGGTGCGCCGCATATGGTCCTCGAGTGACGCCAATTGCTCGTCGTCGATGAAGACCTTGAGTTCGCCGGCCTCGGCGAAATCGACCAATGCGGTGAGAAAGGTGGCCGCAGCCACCGGCTTGCGCCGCTTGGCGGCAAGATAGGACAGGGTGCAGGCGGTCAGCGTGCCGCCGATGCAGTAGCCGACGATGTTGACGGTCTTCTCGCCGGTGGCCTGGGCGATGGCGTCGATCGCCGCCAACGGCCCTTCCAGCATGTAGTCGTCGAAGCGCTTGTGACCGAGTTTCTCGTCCGGGTTGGCCCACGAGATGACGAACACCGTGTGGCCCTGCTCGACCAGCCAGCGGATCAGCGAATTCTTCGCCCGCAGATCGAGGATGTAGAACTTGTTGATCCACGGCGGCACGATCAGCAGCGGCCGCTTGAACACCGTCGGCGTCGTCGGCGCGTACTGGATCAGTTGCATCAATTCGTTCTGGAAGATGACTTTGCCCGGTGTGGTGGCGACGTTCTCGCCCAGGCGGAACGCGGTCTCGTCGGTCATGCGGATAGCCAGCCGGCCACGGCCGCGCTCGAGGTCGCCGAGCAGGTTGTCGAGGCCGCGCAGCAGGTTGCGGCCGCCGCTGTCGACGGTGGCGCGCAGCGCCTGCGGGTTGGTCAGCAGGAAATTCGACGGCGCCAGGGCGTCGACGAACTGGCGCGTGTAGAAATCGATCATCTCGGTCTTGTGGACATCGCCGCCGCCGGCCTCGTGCATGGTGCTTTGCAGCCAGCGCGCCGTCAGCAGGTAGGCCTGTTTCAGGAAATCGAAGGCCACCTCCTCGGTCCACGCCTCATGCGCGAAGCGCTTGTCGCCGAGTGCCGGCGCCGCCACCGGTTCGGGCGCTTCGCCGCGCAGGCGCTCGGCCTCGGCCTGCCACAGCCGGGCATAGTCGGTCAGCAGGCGGGCGTGCGCCTGGGCCATCCGCGCCGGATCGGACCACAGGCGGAAGGCGGCGTCGACGAACACTTCCACCGCCACCGCCGGATCCGGCAGCTCGAAGCCGTTCTTGCCGGTGCGCTGCTCCACATAATCGAGGAAGACGCGTTGCATTCGCGCGGTATAGTCGCCGAGGGTCGTGATCGCTTCGGTCGGGGTGGGGATCTCGGAGGCGGCCTTTCCTGTGTCGGCGGTCATCAATGTCATCCGGCGCTGTCGTTGCTGGAGGGCAGTATAGAGGCCATCAGCCCGCGGGGAGATGCCTCGAAAGCCCCATGCCATCCGGCCAGAGGTGGGGGGTGCCCCATGCCGCATCGACTTCATTGACGCCGCCGCCGCAAATCTCCAGGATGCCCGTCATTCCGAGGGGTGTCCCGCGAGGGGACTGAGATACCACCGGCGTCGGCCTGGCCGATGCGGCGTGGTGACCCTTTGAACCTGATCCGGGTCATGCCGGCGGAGGGAAAGGAAACCGGCGCCATACGTCCATCCGTTCCACCGTTGCCCCGGATCTCCGCCCGCAGGAGGTCCAAGTGAGCACTGTTTCGACGTCGCCCGACATATCCGTTACCACCGGCCCGCTGCCCGGATCGCGCAAGATTCACCTGGGGGGCTTGCGCGTGCCGATGCGCGAGATCGCCCTGGCCAACGAGCCCGCCCTCAAGCTCTACGACACCTCGGGGCCGTACACCGACGCCGCCGCCAGGATCGACATCACCAAGGGGCTGGCGCGCCTGCGCGAGGAATGGCTGGCGCAACGGCCGGGCCTGGTCGCTTACGACAGCAAGCTCACCTTCGCCGACGAGGGGGTGGCGCCGTTCCCGGTGCGCCATCGGCCGCGCCGCGGCGACGGCAGCGGCCCGGTGACCCAGTTCGAATTCGCCCGCGCCGGCATCGTCACGCCCGAGATGGAATACGTCGCCGTGCGCGAGAATCTCGGCCGCGAGGCCTGCCGTGAGGCCTTGGCGCGTGACGGCGAGGACTTCGGCGCCAACTTGCCCGATTATGTCACGGCCGAGTTCGTGCGCCAGGAGATCGCCGCCGGCCGCGCCATCATCCCCGCCAACATCAACCATCCGGAAGTCGAGCCGATGATCATCGGCCGCAATTTCCTGGTGAAGATCAATGCCAACATCGGCAATTCCGCCCTCGGCTCGTCGGTGGGCGAGGAAGTCGACAAGATGGTGTGGTCGATCCGCTGGGGCGCCGACACGGTGATGGACCTGTCGACCGGCAAGAACATCCACAACCTGCGCGAATGGATCGTCCGCAATGCGCCGGTGCCGATCGGCACGGTGCCGATCTATCAGGCGCTGGAGAAGGTGGACGGCATCGCCGAGAACCTCACCTGGGAGATCTACCGCGACACGCTGATCGAGCAGTGCGAGCAGGGCGTCGACTACTTCACCGTCCATGCCGGCGTGCGCCTGGCCTACATCCCGCTCACCGCCAGTCGTGTCACCGGCATCGTCAGCCGCGGCGGCGCCATCATGGCCAAGTGGTGCCTGGCCCATCACCAGGAGAGCTTCCTCTATACCCGCTTCGCCGAGATCTGCGACATCCTGCGCGCCTACGACGTCGCCTTCTCGCTCGGCGACGGCCTGCGCCCCGGCTCGATCGCCGACGCCAACGACAAGGCGCAGTTCGCCGAGCTGGAGACCCTGGGCGAGCTGACCAAGATCGCCTGGGACAAGGGCGTGCAGGTGATGATCGAGGGCCCCGGCCATGTGCCGATGCACAAGATCAAGGAGAACGTCGACAAGCAGCTGCGCGAGTGCGGCGAGGCGCCGTTCTACACCCTGGGGCCGCTGGTCACCGATGTGGCGCCGGGCTACGACCACATCACCAGCGGCATCGGCGCCGCCATGATCGGCTGGTTCGGCTGCGCCATGCTGTGTTACGTGACGCCCAAGGAGCATCTGGGCCTGCCCGACCGCGACGACGTCAAGACCGGCGTCATCACCTACAAGATCGCCGCCCACGCCGCCGACCTGGCCAAGGGCCATCCCGGCGCCCGCGCCCACGACGACGCCATGAGCCGCGCCCGCTTCGACTTCCGCTGGCAGGATCAGTTCAACCTGGCCCTCGATTCGGAGACGGCCCAGGCCTACCACGACGAGACCCTGCCCAAGGAGGCGCACAAGGTCGCGCATTTCTGCTCGATGTGCGGGCCGAAATTCTGCTCGATGAAGCTGACCCACGAGGTGCGCGCCACGGCAGAAGCCGGCATGTTCGAGATGGCCAAGGCCTTCCGCGACGGCGGCGGCGAGATCTACCGCGTGGCGGAGTAGGGGGGCGCCGACGACCGCGTGTGGGGTGGCGCGCGCGGTTCCTGCCGGCCCAGCCTCGCCTCGTCGTCACTCCCGCTCGCGAGCCCGTGAAATGCCCCCGATCCGTCATTCCCGCGAAAGCGGGAATCCATTCCGCCGGCGGAAGTGCCTCCGCGGGGCGCACAGGAATGGACCCCCGCTTCCGCGGGGGTGACGACGAAGGGCAGATAACGGCATTTCTTCACAAGCTCGCGAGCGGGAGCCCATTCCGCGGCTTGTCGGCTGGCGCGGCCGGCGCCGGAATGGATTCCCGCTGCGCGGGAATGACGGGTAACGCCTAACCGTTTCGAGCCCTCACGAAAGCCCCACAAAAAAAGTAGTTGATCCGGCTGATGAGTTATTGCATCCTCAAATCAGCAAAGCGGTACCGAATTACGAAATAGGGGCCGCATCGAAACGCAGGAGACCCTCATGAAGACCATCGCTCTCGCCGTTGCCTTCGCCGCCCTGATGGCCGCCGCCCCCGTGCAGGCCGCCGGCTTCGCCCAGCTGCCCCAGACCTTCAACGACCAGGGCAGCCAGGTTCCGGCCTTCCCCGGTACCCGGTGACTTAACCGCCGTCTCTCACCCCCCCACCCGTGTAGAGAGACGGCCCGACCGCCCCCCGGTCGGCACAAGCGGCCAGCACTCCCCCCGTGCTGGCCGCTTATCGTTTGGCTAAGCGGTGGATCAAGCCGCTCGCTTTTCCAACCCCGAAAAGCCTCACAAAAAAAGTAGTTGATCCAGGTGGTGAGTTATTGCATCCTCAAATCAGCAAAGCGGTACCGAATTACGAAATAAGGGCCGCGCGAAACGCAGGAGACACCATCATGAAGACCATCGCTCTCGCCGTTGCTTTCGCCGCCCTGATGGCCGCCGCCCCCGTGCAGGCCGCCAGCTTCGGTCAGTTGCCCCAAACCTTCAACGACCAGGGCAGCCAGGTCCCGGCCTTCCCCGGTACCCGTTGACCGCCGTCTCTGCACTCCCCCCGTGTAGAGAGACGGCCCGACCGCCCCCCGGTCGGAACAAGCGGCCAGCACTTCCCCCGTGCTGGCCGCTTATCGTTTGGCCATGAGGGAGTGGAGAGGCGGAGGACGGCCACGAGATCTACCGCACGGGCGGAGTAGCGATCGCCGCTACTATCGGCATTCCCGCGAAAGAGCATGTGAAGGGATCCCGTTCTCCGTCACCCCCGCGGAAGCGGGGGTCCATTCCGCCGGCGCTTCAGCATCGAAATCGTGGTGAGTGCCGGCCACAGCACCGCAGGTCGTGCCGCCGGCGGAATGGATTCCCGCTTTCGCGGGAATGACGGGAGGCGAGCGCCTTATTTGCGCAGTTCCATGGTGATCGGCCCCTCGGCGCGGCCGTGGATGAACTGGTCGACATAGGGGTTGTCGGCACGGTCGATGTCGGCGGCGTTGCCGATCCAGATCAGGCGGCCCTTGTAGAGCATGGCGACGCGGTCGGCGATCTTGCGCACGCTGGCCATGTCATGGGTGATCGACACCGCCGTCGCCCCCAACTCCTTGACGCATTTGACGATCAGGTCGTTGATGACGTCGGCCATGATCGGGTCGAGGCCGGTGGTCGGCTCGTCGAAGAAGATGATCTCGGGGTCGGTGGCGATGGCGCGGGCCAGGGCCACGCGCTTCTGCATGCCGCCCGACAGCTCGGCCGGCGACAGGTTGCCGACCTCGGGCGCCAGGCCGACGGCGGCCAGCTTCTCGATGGCCTTGTCGCGGGCCTGGCGGCGCGACAGGTGATTGCCCCGCAGCAGGCCGAAGGCGACGTTCTCCCACACGGGAAGGCTGTCGAACAGGGCGGCGCCCTGGAACAGCATGCCGAAGCGGCGCAGCAGGGCGACGCGCTTGGCCTGCGGCAGATGGGTGATGTCCTCGCCGTCGATGCGCACGCTGCCGGCATCGGGCTCGATCAGGCCGAGGATGCATTTCAGCATCACCGACTTGCCGGTGCCCGAGCCGCCGATGACCACCATCGATTCGCCCGGCAACACCTCGAGATCGATGCCGTCGAGCACGACCTTGGGGCCGAAGCTTTTCTGGATGCCGCTCAGCGCGATCTTGGGAGTCCGTCTCATCGGGCGAAGAACAGTTCGGTGATGATGTAGTTGGAGGTCAGAATCAGGATCGAGGCCGAGACCACGGCATTGGTGGTGGCGCTGCCGACGCCCTGGGCACCGCCGCGCGAGTAATAGCCGTGATAGCAGCCCATCAGCGTGATCAGGAAGCCGAACACGCTGGCCTTGACCAAACCGGAGATGACGTCCAGCGGCTCGAGGAATTCCCAACTGCGGCTGATGTAGACGGCCGGGTTGAAGCCCAGCTTGTAGGTGCCGATGAGATAGCCGCCGAACACGCCGATGATGTCGGCGATCAGCACTAAGAGCGGCAGCATCAGGATGCCGGCGATCAGCCGCGGCGCCACCAGATACTTGAACGGGTTGGTCGACAGGGTGGTCAGCGCATCGATCTGCTCGGTGACGCGCATGGTGCCGATCTCGGCGGCGATGGCGGCGCCGATGCGCCCGGCCACCATCAGCCCGGCCAATACCGGCCCCAATTCGCGCGTCATCGACAGCACCACCACCGTGGCGACGGCGCCCTCGGCGGCGAAGCGGGTGAAGCCGGTGTGGCTTTGCAGCGCCAGCACCATGCCGGTGAAGATGGCGGTGAGACCGACCACTGGCAGCGAAAAATAGCCGATGTTGATCATCTGCCGCACGATCAGCCGCGGATACAGTGGCGGCCGCAGACAGTGCGACAGCGACACGGCGGCGAAGATGGTCAGGCGTCCGGCATGGACCAGGAAGGTCAGGAACAGGCGGCCGATGATGGCGAGCAGATTCATCGGGCGACGCCGCCGACATAGCGGCGGTGATGGCGCCGGCCCAGGCTGGTCAGCACTTCGTAGCCGATGGTTCCGGCGTCGGCCGCCATGTCGTCGGCGGTGTAACCGGGGCCGATGAGATCGACGAGATCGCCCGGCCGCGCCAGCGCCTCCGGCACTTCTGTAACATCAATGGTCATCAGATCCATGGAAACCCGCCCGACGATCGGCACGCGCATGCTGGCGACGACGGCATGCCCGCGGTTGCTGAGCGAGCGAAGGTAGCCATCGGCATAACCGACGGCGACGGTGGCCAAACGACCCTTTCGCCCTATGCGATGGCTGGCACCATAGCCAACGGTCATAGGAGTGTCAACGTCGCGCACTTGGATGATTTTCCCTTGCAGGCGAACGACTTGGGCGATGATGGCGGCTGCGTCGGGGCGCGGCGGTAGCCCGTAGAGGGCGGCGCCCGGGCGCACCAGGTCCAGGTGGTAGGCCTCTCCCAGCAGGATGCCGCCGGAATTGGCCAGGCTGGCCGGCAGGCCCGGCAGCATGGCGCGGGCGGCGCGGAAGGCGGCGAGCTGGCGCGCGTTCATCGGCGCGTCCTCGTCCTCGCTGCGGGCGAGATGGCTCATGACCAGGGCCGGGCGCAAGCCGGCGACGGTGCGCGGTTCGGCGGCCAGGGCGGCAAGCTCGTCGCCGGCCAGCCCCAGCCGGCTCATGCCGGTGTCGATGTGCAACGCACAAGGCGGGGCATCGGGCAGCGCCGCCGCTGCCTCCCATTGCGCGATCTGGCCGGGCGTGTTGAGCACCGGGCGCAGCCCATGTTCGACGAAGGCGGCGTTGGTGCGGGGCAGGGGGCCGCACAGGACGTAGATCTCGGCCGCCGGCAGCAGGCCGCGCAGCGCGATGCCCTCGTCGATGGTGGCGACGAAGAAGCGTCGGCAGCCCTGGCCGAACAGCACCGGCGCGACCCGATCCACGCCCAGGCCGTAGGCATCGGCCTTGACCGCGGCGCCGCAATCGGCGCCGGGGGCCAGGTGATCCTTGAGCGTGCGCCAGTTGGCGGCGATGGCGTCGAGATCGATGGTCAGCACCGCGCCGGCGCGGTCTTCACTCGTGGTCATCGTCGAAGCGGCCGTCCTGGATGAGGTCGCCGAACTTGGTGTAGTTGCCGTCGAAGAACAGGCGAACCGTGCCGATGGGGCCGTGGCGCTGCTTGGCGATCAGCACTTCGGCGACGTTGTGGGCCTTCTCGCAACGCTCGAGCCAGACGGCGTGGCGGTCGTGGAATTTCTCTTCCGTCTCCTCGGGGCGGCGGCCCGGTTCGGCACGTTCCAGATAGTACTGCTCGCGGAACACGAACATCACCACGTCGGCATCCTGCTCGATCGAGCCGGATTCGCGAAGGTCGGCCAGCTGCGGCCGCTTGTCCTCGCGCTGCTCGACGGCGCGCGACAGCTGCGACAGCGCCATCACCGGCACGTTCAGCTCCTTGGCCAGCGCCTTGAGGTTACGGGTGATCTCCGAGACCTCCTGCACGCGGTTCGACTCGGCCTGGCGGCTGCCGGTGCCGCGCAAAAGCTGCAGATAGTCGATGATGATCAGGCCTAGGCCGTGTTGGCGCTTGAGCCGCCGGCAGCGCGTGCGTACCGCCGAGACCGACAGGGCCGGGGTGTCGTCGATGAACAGCGGCACGCTGTGCAACTGCTGCGCCGCCACCACCAGCCGCTCGAACTCCTCATGCGACAGCTCGCCCTGGCGAATCTTGTGCGAGGGAATCTCGGCCTGCTCCGACAGGATGCGGGTGGCCAACTGCTCGGCCGACATTTCCAGCGAGAAGAAGGCGACGACGGCGCCGTCGACCGCCTTCTTGTTGCCCAAGGCGTCGGCCTCCTCACGGTAGGCCTTGGCCGCGTTGAAGGCGATGTTGGTGGCCAGCGACGTCTTGCCCATCGACGGGCGCCCGGCGAGGATCAGCAGGTCCGACGGATGCAGGCCGCCCAGCTTGCCGTCGAGATCGGTCATGCCACTGGGCACGCCCGACAGCTTGCCTTCGCGCTTGTGCGCCGCCTCGGCGATGGTGATGGCGCCGATCAGCGCCTTCTGGAAGCTCTGGAAGCCACCCTCGGCCTGGCCGGTGGTGGCGAGATCGTACAGCTTCTGCTCGGTGGTCTCGATTTGGTCGACGGCCGAGATCTCGACGTCGGGCTCGAAGGCGTCGTTGACCATCGTCTCGCCCAGCGCGATCAGTTCGCGGCGCAGGTGCAGATCGAAGATCAGCCGGCCGTAGTCGTCGGCGTTGATGATGGTGGCGACCGCGCCGGCGAGGCGGGCGAGGTATTGGGTGCCGCCGATCTCGGCCAGGCTGCCGTCGGTCTCGAAAAACGTCTTCAGTGTGATCGGGTTGGCGATCTGGCCGCGCTCGATCAGCTTGCCGGCGGCGGCGAAGATGCGCCCGTGCACCGGGTCGGCGAAATGCTCGGGGCGCAGGAACTCCGAGACCTTCTCGAAGGTGCGGTTGTTGACCAGAACCGCCCCCAGCAGCGCCTGTTCCGCCTCGAAGTTATGCGGCGGCGTGCGATAGGGCAGAGTGTCCTCGGTCGCGGAGGATATCGATAGCGAGAGCGGCGACGGCATGGCGCGATGCTACCAGCGCAGCCGCCATTCGACATAGCCCAAAATAGCGAAGAGGCCCGGAGCGCGGAGCTCCAGCTCCGCATTCCACTTTGCGGAGCTGGAGCTCCGCGCTCCTCTCAGGCGCGCCGGCGCGCCATGGCCGTGTCCTCGGCATGGATATAGTCCCGGGTCAGCGGCACGGCATCGAGCCGACGCGCCAACTGCATCTGGAACACCATCAGGCCCTGATGGCGGAAGGCTACCTCGCAGCCGGTCAGGTAGAACTCCCACATGCGGCAGAAGCGCTCGTCATAGAGCTCGGCGGCGCGGTCGCGCTGGGCCATGAAGCGGCGGCGCCACTCGCGTAGGGTCTCGGCATAGTGCAGGCGCAGCACCTCGATATCGGTCACGTAGAGGCCGCTGCGTTCCACCGCCGTCAGCACCTCGGACAGCGCGGGGACGTAGCCGCCGGGGAAGATGTACTTGCGGATCCAGGCGTTGGTGGAACCGGGCTTGTCAGCGCGGCCAATCGAATGCAGCAGGGCCACGCCGTCCTCGGTCAGCAGATCGCGGATGCGGTCGAAGAAGGTGCGATAGTGGTTGACGCCGACATGCTCGAACATGCCGACTGAGACGATGCGGTCGAAGCGCCCGCCCTGCAGCCGATAATCCTGCAGCGCGAATCGAAGCCGGCCGGCCAGGCCGGCTTCCGCGGCCCGACGCTGCGCCACCTTGTGCTGCTCGGTCGACAGGGTGATGCCGGTGACGTCGACATCGGCGGTTCGCGCCAGGGTCAGCGCTAGGCCACCCCAGCCGCAGCCGATATCCAGCACGCGCTGGCCGTCCTGCAGCAGCAACTTTGCGGCGATATGCTGTTTTTTTTCCGCCTGGGCCTCTTCCAGCGTCGCCCCCGGATGCCGGAAATAGGCACATGAATATTGGCGGTCGCTGTCGAGGAACAATCGATAGAATTCGTCTGACAAATCATAGTGATGGGCGACGTTGCGGCGCGCCCGGCGAAGCGGATTGAACTGCTGAAAGCGGCGCAGCAGGCCGGTGGCATCGTCGATCCGGCTGCCCTGGCTGCCGCCACCGCGCGCCTCGCGCAGATTGGCCACGCACAAGGCGAGAAAATCGTAGAGGGTGCCATCCTCGACGGTGAGAGTGCCGGCCATCCAGGCCTCGCCGATGGCCAGGCTCGGGCGCAGGCCCATCCGCCAATGCAGGCGCGGGTCGTGGAGACGGACGATGACCGGAGCGATGCCGGCCAGCGATTGGCCGCCATAGTGATGTGTCCGGCCGTGGGCATCGATCACGGTCAGGCGACCGCTACGGATGAGCTTGCGAAACAGATGAAACACCAGCATGGCGCACCCTCCCTCGCTAACGCGAGTTTAGCGAGGGAGGGTGCAACCATGAATCGCTCGACCGGCCTAACCCAAAGGAACGGGCATTCGCCAGCCGGTTACTCCGGCTGGGCCTCTTCCGTCGCCTCGGTGCTCTCTTCGGGCTCCTCGGCCGGGAGGGCGCGCTCGGCCTCCTCCTGGCTGCGGGCGACGACCACGGTGACCGTTACCGCCACCTCGGGATGCAGCGCCACGCGCAGCGGGAACTGGCCCAGGGTCTTGATCGGCTGGTCCTGCTGCACCTGCTGGCGGCTGACGGTGTAGCCGGCGTCCTTGATCGCGTCGGCGACGTCACGGCCCGATACCGAGCCGTAGAGGTGGCCGGCCTCGCCCGCCTGCCGCACCATCAGGACCTTCAGGCCCCGCATCTTCCCGGCGACGGCCTCGGCCTCCTCGCGGCGCTTGAGGTTGGTCGCCTCGAGCTGGGCACGCTGCTTCTCGAAGACCTCGAGATTGCCCTTGCTGGCACGCAGCGCCTTCTTCTGCGGCAACAGGAAATTGCGCGCATAGCCGGGGCGGACGTTCACGACCTCGCCCATCTGGCCCAGATTCTCGACGCGCTCGAGCAGAATCACTTCCATCACTCATCCTCCTGGCTGCGGCCGCCGAACCGCCGGCGCAGCTTCGTCCAATGCCTAACCAATCCCAGCCCGGCGACGGCGACCACCGCCCAGCCGAACATCAAGAAGAACACCCCGTAGAACAGGGCGAGCAGCAGCCCGCTGTTCGGCCGCCGCCGCGCCGCACCATGCACCCACGCCAAGCCCTGGAAGACGAAGGGCACCAACAGCACCGCCGCGAGGTTGAGCGCCAGATAGGCGAGACTCCCTTCGGCCAGCGCCGCCGTCATCACCGCCGCCACCAGGGCTCCGGCCACCCAATCCTGCACCGACACCGCCTGATAGGCGGGCGATGGCCTGAGATTGCGCCCGGTGCGCACCAGCAGCCACTGCGCCGCCACGGCGTTGACCACCGAGACGACGATCCATGCCGCGCCGAGCATGGCGGGCAGGAACGGCACCCACAGCGCCAGCAGCGTGTCCCTGACGCTGGGCTCGACGACGCCCAGCGCCTCCAAGCCGGCGATCACCTGCTCGCGCACCAGGCCTTCCAGCCCCTCCGGGTGCGCGGGCAGCAACCATGCCGCCGCCGCCAAGCCGCCGACCGCCACGGCCGTCAGCCAGCCGAGCACCAGCCCGGGCGGATACCATTCGGTGCGGCCGGCGCCGTCGGTGCGCCGCAGCATGGCCTGGCGCACCACCAGCAGCGGCGCAACCACCGCCGCCACCCCATAGGGGAGGGCGAGGGTCCCGCCACCGACCACGATCACTCCCGCCAACCCGACCAGGGCGGCGACCATCGCCGCCGCCAGGCCGAGCCCAAGCCCGGCAAGGAACAGCGGGAATGGCGCCAGGTAGATCAGCGGCGGCAATGCATGGCCGACGAGCAGGAAAATGATGGCGCTCGTCAGTCCTGCGATGGCCGCCAGCCCGAGCTGCTTGGACATGTCGTCCTCCGGCCGCCGCCTCGTCGCCGGGGCGGGGTAGCCCGAACCCTTACTTCACCACGTAGGGCAGCAGACCCAGGAACCGCGCCCGCTTGATCGCCTGCGCCAGCGCGCGCTGCTTCTTGGCGGTCACCGCGGTGATGCGGCTGGGAACGATCTTGCCGCGCTCGGAAATGAAGCGCTGCAGGAGCTTGACGTCTTTGTAGTCGATCTGCGGCGCGTTGGCACCGGAGAACGGGCAGGTCTTGCGGCGGCGGAAGAACGGCCGCCGGCCGCCGGCCGCGGCCGGACGGGTCACCACCGGGCCGAGAGGCTTGTTGTCAGTCATCGCTCACCTCCTCAGCGGCCGTAGCCGCGGCCCTCGCCGCCGTCGCGGCGCGGACGCTCGTCACGCTGGTTCTTGCTCTGCATCACTGCCGACGGGCCTTCCTCTAGGGCGTCGACACGAATCGTCAGATAGCGCAGCACGTCTTCGTTGATGCTCATCTGCCGTTCCATCTCCTTGATGGCGGCAGCCGGGGCGTCGACGTTCATCAGGACGTAGTGGCCCTTGCGGTTCTTCTTGACCCGATAGGCGATGTTGCGCAGGCCCCAGTACTCGCGCTTGGAAACCTGGCCGCCCAGTTCGCCGATGACACCGGCGAAGGTGTCGGTCAGAGTATCCACCTGCGGGCCGGCGATGTCCTGCCGCGCGATGAACACACACTCATAGTAAGGCATTAGTGACTCCTTCTGGCTTGTCTCTTCCCACGCGGGCTGCCTTACAATCCGCACAGGCATAGCCGGCCCCATGCCGGCAAGGAGCTGGAAAGGCGCGCACTATACACGAAACGCCCCGGCGTGCAAGCGGCCGCCGGGCGGCGAATTTAAGTGATCAGAAGCGATAGCCGAAGCGGACGCCGACGTTGTTCAGGCCCTCGTTCTCGTCGGCCAAGCTGGCGTTCGATGCGTGGTCGACAATCAGCGACACGTTGAGGCGCTGATTGATGTCGTAGCCGATTTCCAGCGATTCGCGGAACAAGGCGCGCGAGCCGAGTTCCTTCTCGTCGCGGTCGCCGCGGCCGGTTTCGCCGGTATGGATCGTGCCGCCGAGCGAGGCCGCGGCCCAGATCGGAAAACTGTCCGAGCGTAGGGTCCAGGTCAGGCCGGCATAAGCCTGGCTGGTGTCGCCGACGGTGTTGACATGGACGCCGACATGCGGGCGTGGCGCCCACAAGGGACGCAGGATGTCCGGAGTGTCGAACAGCACTTCGAGATTGATGTCGGCGCCGTGTTCCTTGCTCGAGCCAAGGAAATTGGCGTCATGGGCCAGTACGCCGCCCTTGATTTCCGAAATCAGAGGATCGGCCTGGGCCGGGGAAATCATCGCCACCCCGATGGCCGCGATTGCCGCTTTATTAGCCAGCGTCATACCAACCTCATCACGTGAAAGTCGTTTGAAATATAGGTCAGAGGCTGGATAAATGCGATACGCATGAGGCCAGCCGTTTCATCGCCCGCCGTGACGCGTCACGGCGCCGCGCGATTGGCGCGATCGGTGCTGGGCATGTCGCTATACCAACCTGTGAACTTGACCAACCGTATAGGGTAATATGAGCGGACCGGCAAGGGCGGGATCGTCTGCCGCGGGCGGCAACAGAAGGCGGAAATTGTCCATCTCTTCGTCCGAGTTGCTGCCGGAGTGCGAACGGTCCGCCGGCCAGGGGTGGCCGACTGAGATCCTATGCTAATGTCCGCGACCAATGCCGCGACAATACTTGCATTGTGGTCGCGCGTCGCCACGCTTGACACCGGGCCTCCGGCCGCTATTCCTTGTCGCCTATTTCTAAGGAGGGGCTGTTGTCGCGTGCATTCGTCTTCCCCGGGCAGGGGTCTCAGGCCGTCGGCATGGGGCGCGATCTGTGTGAGGCGTTCCGCGCCGCCCGGGATGTATTCGATGAGGTCGACGACGCCCTCGGTCAATCGCTGTCGAAGCTGATGTTCGAGGGGCCGGAGGCCGAGCTGACGCTGACCGAGAACGCGCAGCCCGCCCTGATGGCGGTCAGCCTGGCGGTGGTACGGGTGCTCGAGGCCGAGGGCGGGATCGATCTCGCCAAGACCGCGGCCTTCGTCGCCGGTCACTCGCTGGGCGAGTACTCGGCCCTGGCCGCCGCCGGCACCTTCAGCCTGGCCGACACGGCACGGCTGCTCAAGATCCGCGGCCAAGCCATGCAGAAGGCGGTGCCGGTGGGCGAAGGCGCCATGGCGGCGCTGCTCGGCCTCGATCTCGAGCAGGCGCGCGAGGTGGCGGCGGAGGCGGCGCAAGGTGACGTCTGCGCCGCCGCCAACGACAACGCCCCCGGCCAGGTGGTCGTCAGCGGCCGCAAGGCCGCGGTCGAGCGCGCCATCCAGATCGCCGCCGGCAAGGGCGCCAAGCGCAGCATCCTGCTGCCGGTGAGCGCCCCGTTCCATTGCGCCCTGATGCAGCCGGCGGCCGAGGCCATGGCCGAGGCCTTGTCGAAGGTCGCCATGTCGGGGCCGCGGGCACCGCTGGTGGCCAACGTCACCGCGACGCGGGCCGTGGACGCCGCCGCCATCCGTGACCTGCTGGTCCAGCAGGTCACCGGCACCGTGCGCTGGCGCGAAAGCGTCCTCTATATGAAGGAGCAGGGGGTCGACACCCTGGTCGAGCTGGGTTCGGGCAAGGTGCTGTCGGGCCTGGCCAAGCGCATCGACAGGGAGGTGGCCGGCCAGTCGGTCAATGGCCCGGCCGACGTCGAGACGTTCCTCAAGAGTCTTTAAGGAATCGCCATGTTCGATCTCACCGGCAAGACCGCCCTGGTCACCGGCGCCTCCGGCGGCATCGGCGGCGCCATCGCCAAGCTGCTCCACGACCGCGGCGCCACCGTCACCCTGTCCGGCACTCGGCGCGAGGCGCTGGACGTCGTGGCCGCCGAACTGGGGCAGCGCGCCCACGTCGTCACCGGCAACCTGGGCGATGCCGCCTCGGTCGAGCAGTTGGCCAAGGATGCCGAGGTGGCGATGGGCAGCATCGACATCCTGGTCAACAACGCCGGCTTGACCCGCGACGGGCTGATCCTGCGCATGAAGGACGAGGACTGGCAGACGGTGATCGACGTCAACCTCACCGCCGCCTTCCGCCTGTCGCGCGCCGCCGTGCGCGGCATGATGAAGCGGCGCTGGGGCCGCATCGTCAACATCACCTCGATCGTCGGCGCCACCGGCAATCCCGGCCAGGTCAACTACGCCGCATCGAAGGCCGGCATGATCGGCATGACCAAGTCGCTGGCCGCCGAGGTCGCCTCGCGCAGCATCACCGTCAACTGCGTCGCCCCCGGCTTCATCGCCTCGGCGATGACCGATGCCCTCAACGACGAGCAGAAGGGGCGCATCCTCACCGCGATACCGATGGGGCGGATGGGCTCGGCCGAGGAAATCGCCGCCGCCGTACTGTATTTGGCGAGCGAGGAAGCGGCCTACGTCACCGGCCACACTATGCATGTCAACGGCGGCATGGCCATGCTGTAAGCATGGAGCGCGGAGCTCCAGCTCCGCACGACCACTGACCGTCATGCGCGGGCTCGACCCGCGCATCCATGCGATGGCCGCACAGACGAAATGCGAGGCGGAGTTCCATGGATGGCCGTGTCGAGCACGGCCATGACGGCAACATCAACCATTTCGGAACCTGCATTCGAAGCTCGGTAGGGTCCGCGACAGCGCTGGTCAAGCCCGGAAAAGTGTGATATCGAGACCGGCACTTTTCGCCGGGCGGGGGCCGGCTGCTCCCCACCGAGAGCCAACCAACCAAGACTATATCAAGGGGTCGAGAATGAGTGACGTCGCCGAGCGCGTGAAGAAGATCGTCGTTGAGCATCTGGGCGTCGACGAGTCGAAGGTGACGGAGCCCGCCAGCTTCATCGACGACCTGGGCGCCGACAGCCTCGATACGGTCGAGCTGGTGATGGCGTTTGAAGAGGAATTCGGCTGCGAAATTCCCGACGATGCCGCCGAGAAGATCCTGACCGTCAAGGACGCCATCGACTTCATCCAGTCGCGCGCTTCCTGATCGGGCGGCGCCGGCCCTGCCGGCGCAACGCATCCTGTTCCACAGCAACAGGCCTAGAGTTCCATGAGACGTGTCGTCGTTACCGGTATCGGTCTGCTCAGCCCGCTCGGGCAGGGCGTCAAGGTGAATTGGGACCGGCTGATCAGCAGCCGTTCCGGCCTCCGCCGCATCGATCGCTTCGATGTATCGGACCTGCCTGCGAAGATTGCGGGCCTGATCCCGATGGGCACCGGTGATGGCGAGTTCAATGTCGACGCCTTCGTCAGCGCGAAGGATCGGCGCCGCATGGACGACTTCATCGTCTACGGCCTGACGGCGGCGCAAGAGGCGGTCGAGGACTCGGGCTGGCAGCCGCAGGACGACGAGAGCCGCGAACGCACCGGCGTGCTCATCGGCTCTGGCATCGGCGGCCTCGCCGGCATCGCCGACACCGCGGTGACGCTGCACGAGAGCGGCCCGCGCAAGGTCAGCCCATTCTTCATCCCATCGTGCCTGATCAACCTGGTCTCCGGCCACGTCTCGATCAAATACGGCTTCAAGGGGCCCAATCATGCGGTGGTCACCGCCTGCTCGACCGGTGCCCACGCCATCGGTGACGCGGCGCGGCTGATCATGCTGAACGATGCCGACGTCATGGTGGCCGGTGGTGCCGAGTCCGCCGTGTGCCGGATCGGCCTGGCCGGCTTCACTGCGGCGCGCGCCCTGTCGACCAATTTCAACGATACGCCTGAGCAGGCGTCGCGCCCGTGGGACAAGGATCGCGACGGCTTCGTCATGGGCGAGGGTGCCGGCGTCGTCGTGCTCGAGGAATACGAGCATGCCAAGAAGCGCGGTGCCAAGATCTATGCCGAGGTCATCGGCTACGGCATGTCCGGCGACGCCCATCACATCACGGCGCCGGCCGAGGACGGCAACGGCGGCTTCCGCTCGATGCGCGCCGCCATCAAGCGTGCCGGCATCAGCCTCGACCAGGTCGACTACGTCAACGCTCATGGCACCTCGACGCCGCTGGGCGACGAGATCGAGCTGGGCGCGGTCAAGCGCCTGTTCGGTGATCATGCATACAAGCTGGCCATGTCGTCGACCAAGTCGGCGATCGGCCACCTCCTGGGCGCCGCCGGCGCCGTCGAGGCCATCTATTCGATCCTGGCCATCAACCATGGCGTGCTGCCGCCGACACTGAATCTGGAAAATCCGTCGGCGGGCTGCGACATCAACCTGGTGCCGAAGGACGCGCAATCGCGCAAGGTGAAGGTGGCGCTGTCCAATTCCTTCGGATTCGGCGGCACCAACGCCTCCCTGGTGCTGGCCGCCGTCTAGGCTGCCATGGTGCGCGGGATCATCCGCCTCGCCCTCGTCCTGTGTGGATTGGGCGTGGCGGCGGCGGCGTTCGGTTGGTACCTGTTCGATCGGCCGGGGCCGCTGGCCGGCAGCACCAGCGTCGTCATCGCCAAAGGCAGCGGCGTGCGCCAGATCGGTGAGCGATTAGCGGCGGCCGGTGTCGTCGATCAGCCGCTGCTGCTCGCCGTCGGTGCCAAGCTTGCCGGTGGCGGTGCGCCGCTGAAGGCTGGCGAATACATTTTTCCAGCGCATATCAGCGCCCGCGAGGTCGTCGCCCTGTTGCAATCGGGCAAGACGGTGGTGCGCCGCCTGACCGTCGCCGAAGGGCTGACGGTCGCGCAAGTCAAGGCGCTGCTGCGCGAGGCCGAGGGGCTGGACGGCGAGATCGACGCGGCGGTGCCCGAGGGCTCCCTGCTGCCGGAAACCTACCATTATTCGTGGGGCGACAGCCGCGCCGAGGTGCTGCAACGCATGCGCGACGCCATGCGTCGCACCATCGACGAACTGTGGGAGGGGCGCGCCGACGGGCTGCCGCTGAAGTCGAAGGACGAGGCGCTGGTGATGGCGTCGATCGTCGAGCGCGAAACCGGTGTGGCCGAGGAGCGGCCGCGGGTGGCGGCGGTGTTTCTCAACCGGCTGCGCCGCGGCATGAAGCTGCAGTCCGACCCCACCGTCATCTACGGTGCATCGGGCGGCGCCGGCATGCTCGACCGGCCGCTGAGCAAGGCCGACCTGGCGGCGCCCGGTTCCCACAACACCTACGTCATCGATGGCTTGCCGCCGACACCCATCGCCAACCCCGGGGCCGCCGCCATCGCGGCGGTGCTGCAACCGGCCGACACCGACGACCTGTACTTCGTCGCCGATGGCAGCGGCGGTCATGTTTTTGCCAAGACGCTGGCCGAACACAACCGCAACGTCGCCAAATGGCGCCAGATCGAGCGCCAGCAGCGCCAGGATCGGGAATCGCCGTAACGGGAGCGCCGACCGCCAGGTCCGCACATGGCTGTCGGGGATTTTCCATTACCGCCGTATTCGTCGCTCCCGCGAAGGAGCGTGTGAAGGAATCGGTCGATTGTTTCGTCATTCCCGTGAAAGCGGGAATCCATCGCTGCTCGGGTACTGTGCGGATCCAATATGGATCCCCGCTTCCGCGGGGATGTCGGAAAAACACACGCTCGAAGGCGGAAGCCTATTTTCCAGAGGCGTCGGGACGAACCGCTCAGCCGGCAAGGCGGGCAGGAAGTGGCTCTGGAAAATGGATGTCCGCTTTCGCGTCAGGTCCGCAGGCTGAATGCGGAGCTGGAGGTCGGCGCTCCAAATCGATTCCGCCTATCGTCATTCCGTCCTAAGCTGAACCGGCACGGGGAGGCTGCGGTGGCGGATGAGCAGAGCGCAGTGATCGAATTCCTGTCAGACCCGCGGACCCATGGCGGCGAGGCCGTCGAGCGCATCGACACCCACATCTCGGCGGTTTTTCTTGCCGGCGATGGCGTGTTCAAGCTGAAGCGGGCTGTGCGGCTGCCATTCCTCGACTTCACCGGCGTCGAGGCCCGCCGTCGCGCCTGCGAGGCCGAGTACGCGCTGAACCGGCGCACGGCACCGGAACTGTACCGCGGCGTGGTGGCGGTGACGCGCGGGCACGACGGCCGCCTGGCCCTGGATGGGGCCGGGCCGGCGGTGGACTGGCTGGTGGCGATGAATCGCTTTCCGCAGGAGGCGCTCTTCGATCGCTTGCTCACGGCCGGCGGATTGGGGCGCGTGGACATGGTCGATCTGGCCGAGGCCATCGCCGCGTTCCATCGCGACGCCGAACGCCGCCCGCAACACGGCGGCAGGGCCGGTATCGAATGGACCATCGCCAACAACGCCGCGTCGATGGCGCCCTTCGTCCCCCCGGTGTTCGAGGCGGCGGCGGTGGCGGCGCTGGAGCAAGATTCGCGCGCCGCGCTGGACGGCGTTTCCGAACTGCTCGAGCGGCGGCGCCAACAGGGGTTCGTGCGCCAGTGCCATGGCGACCTGCATCTGCGAAATATCTGCCGTTTCGGCGGACGGCCGCTGCTGTTCGATGCCATCGAGTTCAGCGAGGCCATCGCCTGCGTCGATGTGCTTTACGATCTCGCCTTCCTGTTGATGGACCTGGACCAGCGCGGGCGGCGCGACTTTGCCAGTTACCTGTTCAATCACTACCAGCAGGTATGGGGCGACCTCGGCGCGCTCCGGGCTTTGCCGCTGTTCCTGTCATTGCGCGCCGCCATTCGCGCCCATGTCGCGGCGGCGATGGCGGCGGGCGAGGCGGGCTCCGCTCGCGCCAAGCGGACGGGCGAGGCTCGCGGCTACCTGGCGGCGGCCCGCGAATATCTCGCGCCGGTGCCGCCGCGGTTGCTGGCCATCGGCGGCCTCTCGGGCAGCGGCAAGTCGCTCCTGGCCCGCGAACTGGCCCCCGATCTGGGGCGGGCGCCGGGCGCGGTGGTGGTGCGTACCGACGTCTTGCGCAAACGTCTGATGGGTGTCGGCCTGGATATCCGCCTGGCTGGCGAGGGGTATTCGGCCGAAATGACCGAGCGCACCTACAAGGCGCTTTATGACGAGGTGGCGCAGGCTCTGGCCGCGGGGCAGGCGGTGGTGGCCGATGCGGTGTTCGCCCGGCCTGAGCAGCGGCAGGCCATTGCCGAGGTGGCGCAACGGGCCGGGGTCCCCTTCACGGGGCTGTGGCTGGAATCGCGGCCCGAGGTGGCGGCGGGGCGCATCTTCGGGCGTCGCCGCAATGTCTCCGACGCGACGGTCGAAGTGCTGCACCAGCAACTGACCTACGACCTCGGCGACATCGCGTGGCGACGAATCGAGTCGTCGGGCGGCAAGGGCGAGACCGTGGCCGTGGCCCGGCGCGCATTGGGGATATGAGGCGCGGCCGGTTCTCAAGCGATATGGGAAGGCGCATACTCGGTTGCGTCAGCTGAGGGAGGCAGTCATGGCGGAGATCAGGACCATTCTGGTTGCGGTCAGTGACGAGGCGACGGCGGCCGCGCCGTTGGACGTGGCGTTCGCCGTGGGGCGCGATCTCGCCGCGCATGTCCAGGCCCTGCACGTCAAGATCGACCCGAGCAGCGCCGTGCCGCTGGTCGGCGAGGGCATGTCGGGCGTGATGGTCGAGGAGATGATCAACGCCGCCGAGCAGCAGGCCGAGCAGCGCGCCGCCACCACCCGTGCCTTGTTCGAGCGTCGCTGCGACGGCCTGGGAGTGGCGCGGCAGCAACTGCCCGCCGCCGGCACCGGGTTCAGCGCCGCCTGGCGCGAGGAAGTCGGCCGCGAGGAGGACGTGGTGGCACGCTGCGGCCGGCTGCATGACCTCATCGTCCTCGGGCGGCCGGTATCCGATAGCGAATTGCCGTCTTTGATGACCTTGAACGCGGCGCTGATGGAAAGCGGCCGCCCCTTGCTGGTGGCGCCACCGTCGAGTCCCGCCGGCCTCGGGCGCAATGTCGCCGTGGCGTGGAACGGCAGTGCCGAGGCGGCCCGGGCGATCGGCGCCGCGCTGCCCCTGCTGCGCAACGCCGACGGCGTGCGCATCCTGTCGGCCGAGGAGCCGGAAGGCGATGCGGCGCTCCGCCCCGCCGAGTTGGTGAAATACCTGACCTGGCACGGCATCGCCGCCACCAGCCAGACCTTTCACGCCGGGGTCACCAATGCCGGCGAAGCGCTGGAAAAGGAGGTTGTCGCCATCGGCGCCGACCTGCTGGTGATGGGCGCCTATACCCACAGCCGGCTGCGCCAGCTCATCCTCGGTGGCGTGACCCGTCATATGCTGCACCACGCCACCATTCCGGTGCTGATGACCCACTGACCCGGAGCTTTGCGCCCCAACGGATGCATCCGGCCCTGCCGAGAGCGCGCTTGCGCTGCGGGACATGGTTGTTAGACTCGCCGATCGCCGGCCGCCATCGAGACGAAACGCCGGCACTGGGAGGATGGCCATGCTGACCCTGCAGGACTGCATTGGCTTTTGCGGGCTGACACCCGATCAGTTGGAAGCCGTCGCCCATCATCATCGCATGGCCCCGGTGGTCGCCGCCGAATGGGCCGAGATGATGCTGGACCGCGACGATGGCGTGCGTGTGGTCGAGGCGGCGTTGATCGAGGAGGTCGCCGCCGCCTGCGCCCATGGCGACACGCGCTGCGCCGACCGCTATCGGCAGGCGTTGACGCAGTTCCGGCGTGATTACACGCTGCTCTGAGCAGCGTCACCGCCGACCGCCGCGCGCCCGCTGCTGGAAATGCCTCAGCTCTCCCCTATCTCTTCGCGAGGGGGACGGTATAATGGCCGTTCTGTCGGGGCGGGGAGGCTGTGGATGAATTCGGTGGTTGCTGTGGCCGTGGCGATGGCGATTTCGGCATCCACCGCGCCTGGCGTGGCTGCGGCCGCCGATTTGGCACCGCATCGGGCGGTCTACACGATGGGCCTGCACAGCGCGCGGCCGGCCAGCGGCATTGCCGGCGCCAGCGGGACCATGACCTACAAGTTCAGCGACGCCTGCGACGGCTGGACCGTCGAGAACCGCACCGCCCTGGCCTTTGCCTACAACGAGGGCAATCAGGTTCAGACCGATTGGGAGTTCGTCACCTGGGAGTCCAAGGATGGCCTGCGCTACCGCTTCCATGTGCGGAGCACGCGCGATGGCATGGTGATCGATGAGGTCGACGGCAGCGCCGCCCTGGACGGCCGCGGCCAGGGGGGCAAGGCGGTGTTCACCCGGCCGCAGGCGATGACCCTGAGGCTGCCCAAGGGCACGATGTTCCCCACCGAGCACACCTTGCGGCTGATCGAACACGCCGAGGCGGGCGAGCGCATCTTTCCGAGCGTGGTCTTCGACGGTTCCGGCTCCGATGGAGCCTTCGACGTGAACGCCATCATCGGCCCGAAGAAGCCGCCGGTGCCCGAGGAGGCCGGCGACACCCTCACCAACCTGCCGTCGTGGCGCATGAACATGGCGTTCTTCCCAGTGGCGGCAAGGGCGCCGACCCCCGAATACGAGGTCGGCCTGCGTTATTTCAGCAGTGGCGTCGCCAAGGACGTCGTTCAGAGTTTCGGCGATTTTGCGCTGCGCGCCCGCCTCGAAAAACTCGAGCCGTTGCCCAAGCCGGACTGCTGATCCCTTCCGCTCATGCCGGCATGTCCGGCCATGCTTCGCCCCGGTTCGACGCCGGCGGCGATGACAGCCGCTCAAGAACCAGGAGTCGCACGCGTGAACGCCAGTCTCGTCTATCCCCATCCCGAGCTTCCCCAACCGGCCACCGTCAAGCCGGTAGCCCCAGGCGTGTCGTGGGTGCGGATGCCGCTGCCGTTCCAACTCGACCACATCAATCTGTGGCTGCTGGAGGATGGCGAGGGGTGGACCCTGATCGACACCGGCCTGGGCAACGATGACACCAAGGCGCTGTGGGAACGCCTGTTCCCGGTGCTCGGCGGACGGCCGATCACCCGGCTGATCAGCACCCATTTCCATCCCGACCACATGGGCTTGGCCGGGTGGCTGACCGAGCGTTTCGGCATTCGCCTGTGGACGACCCAGGGCGAGTGGCTGTATGGCCGGATGATGGCGGTCGACCAGACGCCGGCGCTGGTGCAGGCCCATACCGATTTTTACCGCCGGGCCGGCTTCGGCGAGGAGCACCAGAAGCTGGTCGCCGAACGCGGCAACGTCTACCGCACGCGGATCATGCCGGTCCCGCCGGTGTTCCATCGCATCGCCGCCGGCGACACCATCGACATCGGCGGCCGTAGCTGGCGGGTGTTGATCGGCGGCGGCCATGCGCCGGAGCATGCCTGCCTGTATTGCACCGAGGCCAACCTCCTCATCTCCGGCGATCACATTCTGCCGCGGATTTCGCCCATCGTCGGTGTCTGGCCGGCCGAGCCCGATGCCGACCCGCTGGGCACCTATCTGGCGTCGATCCCGCAGTTCCGCACATTGCCCGAGGATGTGCTGGTGCTGCCCTCGCACGGCCTGCCGTTCCATGGGCTGCATCGGCGGCTGGACCAGCTCGACCACCACCATGATGCGCGGCTGGCCAAGACGATCGCCGCCTGTGCCACGCCGGCGACCGCCTGGCAGGTGCAGCAGCAGCTGTTCACCCGGCCGCTGGACACCCATCAGACCTTGTTCGCGGCCAGCGAGACCGTGGCGCACCTGCACTATCTGATGGGCAAGGGGCGCGTCGCGCGCGACGACCGCCCGGATGGCGTGTGGCAGTACCGACAAATCGACTGAGGCCTGCCCACGCGGACAGTCGCTTGGCCCCGGCGGAGCGATTAGCCTCGAAGGCATGAACACGCCCGCGGTCACCGGCTTTTTCGATCCGGCCACCTCGACCATCAGCTATGTCGTCACCGACCCGGCGACGCGGCGCTGCGCCATCGTCGATCCGGTGCTCGGCTTTGATCCCCGCAGCGGGCGGACGTCCACGGCCGGCGCCGATGCCATGGCCGCCCTCGTGCGCGGGCAGGGGCTGAGGGTGGATTGGCTGCTGGAGACCCATGTCCACGCCGATCACATGAGCGCCGCTCGGCACCTCAAGATCAGCCTGGGCGGGCGCGTCGGCATCGGCGCTCGCGTCGCCGAGGTGCAGCGCGCCTTTGCCGCCATCTACAACCTCGGCCAGACCTTCGCCACCGATGGCTCGCAGTTCGACGAGCTGTTCGCCGACGGCGAGACCTTCGCGCTGGGCGAACTCGGCGTGCGGGTGCTGCACTCTCCTGGCCATACGCCGGCCTGCGTCGCCTATCTGATCGGCGACGCCCTATTCGTCGGCGATATCCTGCTGATGCCCGATTTCGGTACGGCCCGCTGCGATTTTCCCGGCGGCGACGCGGCGCAGTTGTATCGGTCGGCGCATCGGCTGCTGACGCTGCCCGGCGAGACGCGCGTCTTCGTCGCCCACGACTACGCCCCCGGCGGCCGCGCCGTCGCCTGGGAAACCACGGTGGCGGCCGAGCGCCGCGACAACGTCCACCTTCGCAACGATGTGAGCGAAGAAGCGTTCGTGCGCCTTCGCCGCGAGCGCGACGCAGCGTTGGAGCTGCCGGCGTTGATGCTGGCGGCGATTCAGGTGAACGTGCGCGCCGGCGCCCTGCCGGAGTCCGAAACCAACGACGTGCGCTACCTGAAGATTCCGCTCAATCGCTTCTGAGGAGCGCGATGGCTTCAGGTTGATCCGAGCCGACAAAGAAGCGCGGACCTCCAGGTCGGCACACGGAATGCGGAGCTGGAGCTCCGCGCTCCGCTACGACCGGCGTCTCACCACGTAGCGCGCCACCTCGCGCAACAGCTCGGCCTTTTCCTGGAAGGGGTCGAGATGCCGGCACGCCTGCTCGGCCAGCATGTCGGCCTGGGCGCGGGCGCGCTCGACGCCGAGCAGCGACACGAAGGTGGCCTTGCCGGCGTCGGCGTCCTTCTTTACCGCCTTGCCCACCTCCTCGACGCTGCCCTCGACGTCGAGCAGGTCGTCGGTGATCTGGAAGGCCAGGCCCAGGTCATGGGCATAGGCGCGCAGCACCTGGCGCAACTGGCGCGACGCCTTGCCGAGGATGCCGCCGGCCTGGCATGAGAAGTCGATCAGCTTGCCGGTCTTGAGCTGCTGCAGCCGCGTGATGCCCGAGACGTCCAGCCGGTGGTCCTCGGCCCACAGATCCATCATCTGGCCGCCGACCATGCCGTGGCCGCCCGAGGCCACCGCCAGCTCCCACACCAGCTCGCAGCGCACCGCCGGATCGGAATGGCTGCGCGACAGCGCCAGCACCTCGAACGCCTTGGTCAGCAGCGCGTCGCCGGCCAGGATGGCCGTGGCCTCGTCGAACTTCTTGTGGCAGGTGGGCTGGCCGCGGCGCAGGTCGTCGTCGTCCATCGCCGGCAGGTCGTCGTGCACCAGCGAATAGCAATGGACCATCTCGATCGCCGCCGCCACCGACAGCGCCGCCGACTCGGCGACGTTGAACAGCTTGGCCGTCTCCAGCACCAGGAACGGCCGCAACCGTTTGCCGCCGTTGAACACGGCATAGCGCATGGCCTCATGCACCCGTGCCTCGGGGCCAACCGGCATCGGCAACAGGCGGTCGAGTTCGGCGACGACGGATTCGGCGCACGCCGCCAGGGCCGTCTTGAGATCGGTCATCAAAGGATCCTTCAGCCGATGTCGGCGGGCTGGCTGCTCGCCGTACCGTCGGCGTTGAGTACGATGCGTTCGACCTTGGCCTGGGCCTCGCGCAGCTTGGCCTCGCAGTGGCGCTTCAGCGCCGCGCCGCGTTCGTAGGCGGCGATGGCCTCGTCGAGCTTGCCGCGGCCCTCCTCGAGTTGGCGCACGATCTTGTCGAGTTCGGCCAGGGCGTCCTCGAAACTCAGCGCGGCAATCTCGGCAGGGATTTCGGGCATGATCGCTCCTGGGTTCAGGCGCGCGAGTTTACGCGCCCGGCCCCCGGGAGGCAAGCCGGCGGCGGATGTCAATATCCCATAAGCGCGCGCACATGGGCGGCGCAGCAGGCGGTCAGCGCAGCCAGGTCATAGCCGCCCTCCAGCGTCGAGACGATGCGGCCGTCGCACAGGGTCGCGGCAGCCTTCACCAGTTCGTGCGAGACCCAGGCGAAGTCGTCGGTGGTCAGCCGCATGTGGGCGAGGGGATCGCGGGTGTGGGCGTCGAAGCCGGCCGAGATCAGGATCAACTGCGGCTGGAAATCGTGCAGGCGGGGCAGGATGATGTCGGTGAAGGCGAGGCGGAAGTCGTCCGAGCCCGCGCCCGCCGGCAGGGGGACGTTGACGACGTTGTCCCCGGTGCCGCGCTCATGGGCGAGGCCGGTGCCGGGATAGGCGCCCTCCTGGTGGGTCGAGGCATAGAACAGGCCGGCCTCTTCCTGGACGACGTGCTGGGTGCCGTTGCCATGGTGGACGTCGAAGTCGACGACGGCGATGCGCGACAGGCCGTGGGCGTCGCGGGCGTGCAGGGCGCCGATGGCGATGTTGTTGAACAGGCAGAAGCCCATGGCCTGGTCGCGCTCGGCATGATGCCCCGGCGGGCGCACGGCGCAGAAGGCGTTGCGCGCCTGCTTGCCCAGCACCGCATCGACGGCCGCCACCACGGCACCGGCGGCGCGCAGCGCGGCCTCGCCGGAATGGGCCGAAACCGCGGTGTCGGGATCGAGGTAATGGATGCGGTCGCCATGCGGGATGGCGTTCATGACGTGCTCGATGTGGTGCGGCGGATGAACGCGCTGCAGCTGCTCCATGGTCACGTGCGGCGCCATTTCGCGCACCAGATAGGCGAATTCCTCGGTCTCGAGCGCCGCCAGCACCGCCTTCAAGCGATCGGAACATTCGGGGTGGAAGTCGCCGGTATCGTGTTCGATACAGACGGGATGCGTGAACAGCAGCGTGGTCATCGATACCCCGAATGGCTTGGTGCGCCCCATGCCAGCAAATTTGCCGAGGCTTTTCCAGTGTTTCTTTTCCGCGGGCGAACGGGCAATGTTGCACCGCAAAAACCGGGGGAAGGTTTCGCAAGATGACGCGGCAATCGAAAAAGCGCCTGGACCAGTTATTGGTCGACCGCGGACTTGTCGAAAGCCGGGCGCGGGCGCAGGCGCTGGTGATGGCCGGGGTGGTGTTCTCGGGCGAGCGCAAGCTCGACAAGCCGGGGCTGGCGCTGGCCGAGGACGTGGCGCTGGAGGTGCGCGGCCAGCCGCATCCGTGGGTGTCGCGCGGCGGGCTCAAGCTGCAGAAGGGATTGGAGCATTTCGGCGTCGACGTTGCCGGCAAGGTGGCCATCGACGTCGGCGCCTCGACCGGCGGCTTCACCGACGTCCTGCTGGCCCACGGCGCACGGCGCGTCTACGCCGTCGACGTCGGCCACGGCCAGTTGGCATGGAAGCTGCGCAACGACCCGCGCGTCGTCGTCCTCGAGCGCACCAACGCCCGCCACCTGGGCGCGGAGCAGGTGCCCGAGGCGGTCGATCTGGTGGTGTGCGACGCCAGCTTCATCGGCCTGGAGACGGTGCTGCCGGCGGCTCTGGCGCTGACCAGGCCCGAGGCTTGGCTGCTGGCGCTGATCAAGCCGCAGTTCGAGGTCGGCAAGGGCCGGGTGGGCAAGGGCGGCGTCGTCCGCGACCCCGCCCTGCACGACGAGGTGTGCCTGCGCATCGCCGCCTGGCTGGCGGGCTTGCCGGGCTGGCGGGTGCTGGGCCTCACCGACAGCCCCATCCTCGGCCCCGAAGGGAACAAGGAATTCCTCATCGCCGGCGCCAAGGGGTGAGAGGCGGAAAACCGTCACCCCCGCCAAGGGGTCCTTGAAGGAATGCCCTCTCTGCGTCATTCCCGCGAAAGAGCGTGTGAAGGAATCGATCATCTGTTCCGTCGTTCCCGCATCTCTTCCGTCATTCCCGCGAAAGCGGCAATCCATTCCGGCGGCACGACCTGCGGTGCTGTGGCCGGCAAGCGCAGGAGGAATGGACCCCCGCTTCCGCGGGGGTGACGAAGGGCGGATGACGGCATTTTTCACAGGCTCTTGCGCGGGAACGGCGGGGCGGGGGGACCGCGAAGGGCACGAAGGATGCTTCCCATTCGTGTTCATGTGTGTCCTCTGCCCCGGCCGGTCCCCCTACGGGATCAGCTTGTAGCTCAGCCAGGCGATCAGCCCGGCGGCGGGGATGGTGAAGATCCACGCCCAGACGATGGTGCCGGCCAGGCCCCAGCGCACCGCCGAGCTCTTGCGCGCCGAGCCGACGCCGACGATGGCGCCGGTGATGGTGTGGGTGGTCGACACCGGGATGCCCAGCCAAGTGGCGCCGAACAGCGTCATGGCGCCGGCGGTCTCGGCGCAGAAGCCCTGGAACGGCTTGAGGTCGGTGATGCGCGAGCCCATGGTGCGCACGATGCGCCAGCCGCCGAGCAGCGTGCCCAGGCCCATCGCCGCCTGCGACACCAGGACCACCCAGAACGGCACGTAGAACTCGCTGCCGAGCAGCCCTTGCGAGAACAGCAGCACGGCGATGATGCCCATCGTCTTCTGGGCGTCGTTGCCGCCATGGCCGAGCGAATACATCGCCGCCGACAGCAGTTGCAGGTGGCGGAAGCGCTGGTCGATGGTGAAGGGCGCCGATCGCCGCACCGCCCATGAGGCGATCAGCATCATGGTGATGGCCAGCAGGAAGCCGATGGCCGGCGAGGCGACGATGGCGATGGCGGTCTTGGTGAAGCCCGAGGTGACGATCGCCTCCAGCCCCGCCTTGGAGATGCCGGCGCCGGCGATGCCGCCGATCAGCGCGTGCGAGCTCGACGACGGCAGGCCCAGCCACCAGGTGAGCACGTTCCAGGCGATGGCGCCGATCAGCGCCGCCAGGATGACGACGGGGTCGATGACATCCGGGCTGACGATGCCGGTGCCCACCGTCTCGGCGACGTGCAGGCCGAAGAACAGGAAGGCGATGAAGTTGAAGAAGGCGGCCCAGGCCACGGCCAGCTTCGGCGACAGCACCCGCGTCGACACCACGGTGGCGATGGAGTTGGCGGCGTCGTGCAGGCCGTTGATGAAGTCGAAGGCGAGGGCGACGATGATGATCGCCGCCAGGGCAAGGATGCTGATCTCCATGATCGCCCTCAGACCTGGTCCAGCACGATGCCCTCGATGATGTCGGCGACGTCGGCGCAGCGATCGGTCACCGCCTCGAGTTTCTCGTAGACCTCCTTGCGCCCGAGGAATTCGATGGCGTCGGGGCGGGCGGCGATCAGTTCCGACAGGGCCTTGCGCAGCAGGCGGTCGGCCTCGCTTTCCAACTGGCCGACCTTGTCGCACAGCGTGGTGATGCGCTCGGCGTTGCGGGTGATTTGGTTGAGCAGCGGCATCACCTCGGCGAGCAGGGCGGTGGCGCGGCGGATGATCTCGGCGAACTCGCGCATCATCGGCGAGAAGCTGTCGACGTGGTAGAGATCGGCCTCCTGCGCCACCTCTTCCATCAGGTCGATGGCGTCGTCCAGCGAATTGATGAGGGCGTGGATGTCGGAGCGGTCGAACGGGGTGATGAAGGCGCGATGCAAGGCGACGATGGTCTGGCGCGTCACGGTATCGGCCTCGTGCTCGATGGCCGAGACCCGCTGCGAGCGGGCGTCGCGCTCGCTCGCCGGCGCCGCCATCAGCGCCGCCAGCGCGTCGGCGGCCCCCACCAGATGGCCGGCCTGCGCGGTGAAATGATCAACGAACTGCTCTTCCCGCGGCATCAGCTTGCGGTACCATCGCAACATCGGCATGACGCACTCCTCTTATTCCCCGTCGACGCCGGCGCGGTCACGCCCGCGGCGCTGCCAATTTCAGAAAGACTTCGACCAGGCCCGGTTCGCCGACCATCAGCGCCGCTTCCGACGGGCTCATCCACTGCCGCTGGCGTTCGGCCTTCTCCGGCCAATCGTCCAGCTCGCGCTCGACCTCCAGCAGATGAACCTGAACGACGCTGTCGCGCACCTTGCCCGACTTCAGCCGCTTTTCCGACTTGAACGAGGTGAGGGCCTCGGGGCTGATGCGGCCGAGCAGCCCGGCCTCCTCGAAGGCCTCGCGCTCGGCCACTTCATGCGGGGCCAGGCCCTTTTCGGGGCGGCCCTTGGGGATGATCCAGCGGCGGGTCTCGCGTGAGGTGATGAGCAGCACCGAAGGCTGTCCGTCGTCCATGATACGGAGCGGCAGGGCGGCATACTGGATCAGAGGCTTGTGCTTGGCCATCGTCTCCCCGTGATCCCGCCGAAGTCCGTTCCGCGTATACAGCAGAGTCGGGGGCGCGGACCACCCCTTTCGTTAGGTGTTCATGACCGGAAGTTCGGTCGCATCCATGCTGGCGCGTGATGGGTTCAGGTTGATCCGAGCCGTCCAGAGAAGAAGCGCGGACCTCCGGGTCCGCACGCGGAATGCGGAGCTGGAGCTCCGCGCTCCAAGCGCTCTGCATCCCGAATCGATGCCGTCCGTCTTCGTCCCGCTCCAGCGCATTTTCCGCTCAATCGAGTTCACCCTTCTCCTCGTCACCCCCGGGCTTGACCCGGGGGTCCATGGATTGCCGGGTCAAGCCCGGCAATGACGACAGAGGGGGCGATGCGTATGGTCGAAGACCGCGTTAGCCGGTGGCGAAATCGCCGGCGAGGGCGTTGCCGGCGCAGTTGGCCCGGGACCGCTCCCATGAGCGAACGATGCACGGACGTAGTTGGGTCGGGTCGTCGATGCCGCGAAACATCACCGTTTCGCCGTCAAAGGCATCGACGGGACCGATGAAGTCAGGCTCTCGACCTGGGTGTGCTCGCTCACCGCTCCGACGTGGTGAGGGGCAGGGGCGTGTGCAATTCCCCTAGGCGGGTGCCGGCCTCCATCTGATCGAGGAGCGGCCCCAGGGTCTGGCCGAGGCGCGCCAGCGTGCGCAAGCCGTCGCCCAGCAACTGGGCCTCCGGCACCTTGCCGCTGCGCAGCGCATCGACCAAGGCCGCCAGGGCCGATTTGCGCTCGGGGAACGGCTGCAGGTCGAGGCGGGCATCCGCGGGTAGCCCGGCGACCTCGCGCACGACGGCCAGCGCGGTGCGATAGCCGCCGAGGTCGTCGACCAGCCCGAGGCGATGGGCATCGGCGCCGCTCCAGATGCGACCGCGGGCGACGCGGTCGATGGCGGCGGCGTCCAGGCCGCGGGCTTCGGCGACCTTGCCGGTGAAGTCGCCGTAGATGCGGTCGAGCTGGAGCTGCAAGCGCTGCCACGCCGATTCCGAGAATGGCTGGTTGAAGCTCCACATGCCGGCGTGGGCGCCGGTCTTCACCCCATCCCAGGTGATGCCCATCCGCTCCCAGAACTCGCCCAGCACCAGCTTGCCGGCGAAGACGCCGATCGAGCCGGTGATGGTGCCGGGATGGGCAACGATGCGATCGGCGGCCATGGCCACGAAGTAGCCGCCCGAGGCCGCGGTGCCCGCCATCGACACCACGACCGGCTTGCCGGCTTCACGCGCCTTCCTCACCGCCCGCCAGATGGTGTCGGAAGCCACGTACGAGCCGCCGGGGCTGTCGATGCGCAGCAGGATGGCCTTGACGTCCTCGTCCTCGGCCGCGTCGCGCAGGGCCTTGACCAGCGTCTCCGACGCCATGACGCTGCCGCCGGCCAAGGGCGAGCCCTCCTCCCGGCTCTGCACGGTGCCGAGGGCGTAGATCAGCGCCACCTTGGTCGCGGCGCCGGCGGCGTCGCCGGCCGCGTCGTCGGTGCGCTGCAGGTAGGCGAGGGCATCGAGGTCCTCGGTCTCGCCCAGGGCCGTTTCGGCCTCGTCCCAGTAGCCGAGGCGATCGACCAGACGCTCGCTCAGCGCCTCTTCGGGCAGCAGCGGCGCCTTGTCGATGAGGCCGCGCACCGTCTCGGCCGGCACGCCGCGGGCCGCCGACACCGCCGCGACCACTTGATTGGTCCAGGCGTCGAGCAGCGCCTGGATCGACTGGCGATTGGCCGGCGTCAGGCCCTGCTCGGTCAGGCTGTCGATGGCCGTCTTGTACTCGTGGCGGGCACCGAACTGCGGCTTGATCTCCAGGGTGTCGAGCAGGTCGCGCAGGAACGGCAGTTCCAGCGAGAAGCCGGCCAGGGACAGGTCGCCCGACGGCTGCAGCCACACCTGGCTGAACGCGGTGGCGAGATAATAGGCAATGGTGCCGTTGCCATCGCCGCCGATGCTCTCGGAAAAGAGCAGCGCCGGCTTGCCCGACTCGCGGAAGGCGGTCACCGCATCGCGGAGTTCCTGGGCCTTGGCCATGCTGAGATCGCCGTCACTCAGGCGCACGACGAGGCCGGTGACCCGCTCGTCGGTGGCGGCCTTGTCGAGGGCGTCCAGCACCTCGCGCATGGGATAGGCGCCGTCGAGTTGCAGGCGGCCGAGCAATCCGGTGGGCGCCCGCTCGACGACGCCGCGATCGAGATCGAGGGTCAGCACCACGCGATCGGGCAGCGGCTTCGTTTCGGCCTGGCGCGCAATCAGCCAGACGCCGAGGCCGGTGGCGGTCACGGTGATCAGCCCCACCAGCGCCAGAACGATGAGGAGGAAACGTGCGACGACGCGCATGGCAGGCTCTCGCGGAGTTAAGCGTCCGATGGAGGCTAATAGGACGCCGCCGCGAAGGGGTCAACCGCGCCGGACGTCAGGCCGCCGACGACAATGGGGTGATTTCCCGCCGGATGTGGCAGGCCGAATGGCGCGCCTTCGCGAGGTCGTAGCTGATCTGCAAGTCCAGCCAGAACCGGTCGGAGGTGCCGAAATAATGTGCTAGGCGAAGCGCCGTATCGACACAGATGGCCTTGTGGCCGGCCAGAATGTCAGCAATGCGTTCGAATGGAATCTTGAGTTTGTCGGCCAAGCTGAGCGAAGTCATGCCGGCCGGCTTCAAAAATTCTTCCAGCAGGACTTCTCCCGGCGAAATGTTCGGGTGATTGAGCATGTCTTTCCTTCCAGTCGGCACGGGGGGAAAGTCGCCGCAAATCGCCCGCAACACAATCCTGCGTGCGGGATATCTCCAAGGCGGTGGCTACTCGGAAAGGGTAGGCAGGCCGGCGTCCTTCCACGCCTGCAAGCCGCCCTTCAGGTGGATGACCGGGGCGTGGCCGCCGTCCAGCAGCATCTCGGCCACCGCCGCCGAACGCATGCCGCCCAGGCACATCAAGATGGCGGTCTTGCCCGGGGTGGCGGGCAGGGCCTCGGCCTCGAATTCCGACATCGGCAGCGACACGGCGCCGGTGATGCGCTCGTCGGCGAATTCATGGGCTTCGCGCACGTCGACCAGCACGGCGGTGCCGGCGCGCAACCGCGCCTCCACCTCGGCCGGCTCCAGTTCCACCAGGCGCTGCGGCTCGGTATTCATGCGACGACACCCCTCCTGGAAAATCAACATGGTGAACATGTATGAGTATCCGCGTGGCGGCTTTCAACAGCAAAGATAGCTGTAGAATGGCGAACCACAGAGACACCGAGACACGGAGAGGTCATCGAGATCCGGTCAACAGCGCGTCGTCGTCGAGCGTCTCGGGCTCGGGCAGAGCCATACGGATGACGTAATCGGGCTGCGGTATGGTCGGTCCTCCGCCATTCCATATGAAGCGCGCGCCGCCGGGTCCGCTACCCCTATGCGGAGCCGGCGCTCCGCGCGCTGCAGCCCGTCAGATGGCGATTCTGGTGGCAATCTCATCGTAGTCGGCGTGGATGCCGGAAGCGTCACGGTCAAGTAGGCCGGCGCCCGTCAGGATCTCGACATCCTCATGCACCCGGCGATAGTCGCGATCCAGATCCCGCGCCAGAGCCGCCACGCTTCGGGGCGGACGTGGCGGAGCAGCTCGTAGCGCTTTGGCGTCAGGATGCGGAGCAGCGCGTGCCAGGACTCGAACGCCAACTGTCGTTCCTGGAAAGTCTCGCCACGCTCGGCACGTTTCCAAGCGGCGACGAAAGCGGCCGCACCATCTTCGATCGAGCCGCCGACGATCACCTTCGGATCACGGTCGCTCATTGCTCCTCCTTCCGCCGAACAGCCTGCACGTCGCCTACGAAATCCATGACCAGGCGCTCGATGGTTTTGAACTCGTAGGGACTCTCGACCTCGCCAAGGTGCTTGTGGTCTCCTTTGCCGCGCTCGTTGTCGTAACCGACCAGGCGAACGCCATCGCGGCCATAGTACAGGCTCTCAGCCGCATTGGGCGCGGTGGCGGAGCAGGTGGTCGGCCAGGGTCACCGCCATCATCGCCTCGGCCACCGGCACGGCGCGGATGCCGACGCAAGGGTCGTGGCGGCCGGTGGTGCGCACATCGACCTCGTTGCCGTGGATGTCGACGCTGCGCCGGGGCGTCAGGATCGAGCTGGTCGGCTTGACCGCGATCCGGGCGACGATCGGCTGGCCGGTGGCGATGCCGCCGAGGATGCCGCCGGCATGGTTGGACAGATAGGCGATGGCGCCGTCCCGCATGCGCATCTGGTCGGCGTTGTCCTCGCCGGTCAGCGCCGCGGTGGCGAAGCCGTCGCCGATCTCGACGCCCTTGACGGCATTGATGCTCATCAGCGCCTTGGCCAGGTCGGCGTCGAGCTTGTCGTAGACCGGGGCGCCCAGGCCCGCCGGCACGCCCTCGGCCACCACCTCGACCACGGCGCCGATCGACGAGCCGGCCTTGCGGATGGCGTCGAGATAGTCGGCCCAGGCATTGGACTGGCCGGGATCGGGGCACCAGAAGGGATTGCGCTCGACCTCGGCCCAATCCCAGCGGCTGCGGTCGATGCGATGCGGCCCGATCTGGATCATGGCGCCGCGGATGGTGATGCCGGGGGCGAGGTGGTCGAGCACCTTGCGGGCGATGGCGCCGGCGGCGACGCGCATCGCCGTCTCGCGCGCCGAGGCGCGACCGCCGCCGCGATAATCGCGGATGCCGTATTTCTGCCAGTAGGTGACGTCGGCATGGCCGGGGCGGAAGGCCTGGGCGATGTCGCCGTAGTCCTTCGAGCGATGGTCGGTATTCTCGATCAGCAGGCCGATGGGCGTGCCGGTGGTGCGGCCCTCGAACACGCCCGACAGGATGCGCACCGCATCCGGCTCCTGCCGCTGCGTAGTGAAGCGCGACTGGCCGGGGCGGCGGCGGTCGAGCCAGACCTGGATGTCGGGCTCGGCCAGCGGGATTCGAGGCGGCACGCCTTCGACGATGCAGCCGATCGCCGGCCCATGGCTTTCGCCGAAGGTGGTGAAGCGGAACAGATGGCCGAAGGCGTTGCCGGACAAGCTACACCACCGTGATGTCGGGGGCGTCGGCGCGCTTCATGCCGACGACGTGATAGCCGCAATCGACGTGATGGACCTCGCCGCTGACGCCCGAGGCAAGATCGGACAACAGATAAATGCCGGCACCGCCGATGTCTTCCAGGGTGACGTTGCGGCGCATGGGCGAATTGTACTGGTTCCACTTGAGAATGTAGCGGAAATCGCCGATGCCGGACGCCGCCAGGGTCTTGATCGGCCCGGCCGAGATGGCGTTGACGCGGATGTTCTGGTCGCCCAGGTCCATGGCCAGATAACGCACGCTGGCCTCGAGCGCGGCCTTGGCCACGCCCATCACATTGTAGTGCGGCATCACCTTCTCGGCCCCATAATAGGACAAGGTGAGCAGGCTGCCGCCGTCGCGCATCAGCGGCGCGGCGCGGCGGCACAGGGCGGTGAAGGAATACACCGAGATCTGCATGGTCTTGCCGAAATTGTCGGCCGTGGTATCGACGTACTTGCCCTTCAGTTCGTCCTTGTCGGAATAGGCGATGGCATGAACCAGGAAATCGAGCTTGCCCCACCTCTCCTCGATGGCGCGGAAGACGGAGTCGACGCTGGCCTCGTCGGCGACGTCGCAGGGCAGGACGAACTGGCTGCCGAGCGAATCGGCCAGCGGGCGCACCCGCTTCTCCAGCGCGTCACCCTGATAGGTGAAGGCAAGGTCGGCACCGTGGGCATGGGCGGCCTGGGCAATCCCCCAAGCAATCGAGTGGTCGTTGGCGACGCCCATTATCAGGCCCTTTTTGCCGGCCATCAGCGGAGCGGGAGAGCGCATCCTTTAGTCCTCACTGCGTGTTCTGGGTTTTTATGACAAAGCGCCGGCATCCTACAGCAAAGCTTTTGGGCGGCAAACTGCGGAACGTGTGGCACTTCCTCGCCTATGTGCTCGACCGTTTCACCCGCGATTCCGGGCTGTCGCTGGCGTCGGCTCTGGCTTACACCACCTTGCTGGCGCTGGTGCCGATGCTGGCCATCGGCTTGGCCATGCTGGCTGCCTTTCCGGTGTTCCACGACGCCCGCCAGCGCCTGCAGGAGTTCATCTTCACCAACTTCGTGCCGGAAGTCGGCGATCAGGTGCAGCAATGGGTGCAGCGCTTCGTCGACAATGCCGGCCAACTCACCGCGCTGGGCATCGTCGGCCTCAGTTTCACCGCCGTGATGCTGCTGCTCACCATCGAGGGCGCGATCAATCAGATCTTCCGGGTCGAGCACGCCCGGCGCATCAGTTCGCGGCTGTTCGTCTACTGGACGATCATCACCCTGGGGCCGCTCTTGGTCGGCACCAGCTTCTCGCTGGCCGGCGCCCTCGACGCCATCGGTCGCGCCGCCGAAGAGCGGGGCTTCGCCGACGTCGAGCGCTGGGCGGCGGTGCTGCCGACGGTATTGGTGGCGCTGGCCTTTGCCATCCTCTACTACGCCGTGCCCAATCGCCGGGTACGGATGCGCGACGCCGCGCTGGGCGGCTTGCTTGCGGCGCTGGCGTTCACCCTGCTGCGCTGGAGCTTCGCCATCTACATCGGCTCGGGCCGTACCTATGAAACGCTGTACGGGACCCTGGCGGCGGTGCCGATCTTCCTGGCCTGGCTGTATTTTTCCTGGGTCGTCGTGCTGCTCGGCGCAGTGATCACGGCGGCGCTGCCCGAATGGCGTCATGGCCATCTCGACCGCCCCGGCCTGCTGCCCGCGGCGCGGCGCCTGGCCCTGGCGGCCGACGTCCTCCACTGCCTGTATGACGATCACCGGCGGGGAAGCCGCGGCATCAGCCGCCGCGACCTGCTGGCCATGACCGCCGCCGGCGGCGAATCGCTGCTTGGCGTGCTGCACCTGCTGCAGCGGGCGCGACTCGCCGTTCGCCTCGACGATGGCCGTTACATGCTGGGCCGCGATCCCGATGCGGTGACCCTGTACGATCTGGTGCGCGCCCTCGATTTGCGCCTGGCACCGGAAGAGGGTGAAACGGCGCGCGCCCCCTGGCAGGAAACATTATTGGATCGCCTGGCCTCGTCGGACACGGCCGAGCGCAACTGCCTCGATCTTACCCTGCGCGAGCTGTTCGGCGCCGACGATGCGCCCCGCACGGCGCGGGCGGCGCAGTAGCACCGTCGGCGACGGTTGCGGAGCTGGAGCTCCGCGGTCCTCTCGCCGCCGCCTCACTGAAGCGCGGACCTTCAGGTCCGCATCCGCCGTCGGCTCAGGCCATGCCGGCCTTGCCGCGCACGTCGTAGTCGTGGCTGCGTGCCCACTTGTTCAGGAACTCCTGTAGTTCGGCATCCGGCTTGTCCGGCAGCATCACCTTGAGCCTGACATATTGATCGCCGCACTGATGGGTCCCCGGGATGCCCTTGCCCTTGAGGCGCAAGATGGCGCCCGTGTTGCTGCCGGGAGGGACGGTCAGGGCGACGCGGCCTTCCAGGGTCGGCACCGTCACCTTCGCCCCCAGCACGGCTTCGGGGAGGGTCACCGGCAACTCCAGATGGATATCGCGGCCCTCGCGCTTGAAGAAGGGGTGCGGTTCCACCGTCAGTTCGATCAGGGCATCGCCGGCCGCGCCGCCGCCGGCGCCGGGGGCGCCCTGGCCCTTCAGCCGCAGCGTCTGGCCGTCGTCGCTGCCCGGCGGGATGCGCACGTCCAGGCTCTTGCCCATGGGCAGGGTGATGCGCTTGGTCGCCCCCAGCGCGGCGTCGACGAAGGAAACGGTCAGCGAATAGTGCTGGTTGGCGCCGCGCGCCGGGCCGCGCCCGCGGGCGCCGGTGCGCCGGCCGAAGATGTCGGACAGGATGTCGTCGGCGTCGAAGCTGCCGCCCACGTCGAAGTCGCGGAAGCGGCCGCCGAATCCGCCAAACCCGGCGCCGGCGCCCGAGCCGGCGGCATGGCTGCGGTAATGGTGCCGTGGCCGCTCGGCGCCGCTGGCGTCGATCTCGCCGCGGTCGTAGCGCGCCTTCTTGGCCGGGTCGGACAGCAGGTCGTAGGCGGCCGAAATGTCCTTGAAGCGGTCCTCGGCGTGCTTGTTCCCCGGATTCATGTCGGGGTGCATGCTGCGCGCCAGCTTCCGGTAAGCCTTCTTGATGTCGTCGGCGCTCGCCGCCCTGGCGACCCCCAGCACCTGATACGGATCCTTCACCGCCAGCCTCCTTGGCACCTGCCCATACTACTAAGGCGCCAATGGGATTCTTGCCAGTGGCGTGGTGGCGCGGGGAAGCGGGTTCGCCGCTTCCCCGGCCGGATCACTGCACGATGCGCCAGGTGCCGTCGGACTGCTGGCAGGCCGTGCCGACACCGGTCTGTTGACGGCCGCCGACGACGATGGCCTGTTGGAACTCGCGGCAATAGTTGCCGGCGGTGTCGCGGCCGTCGCGCACCGGCGTGTAATAGCCGTAGTTGCCGCTCTGCGGGTTGCTCCACTGGACGTTGGAGCCGATGGGCGCGGCAAAGGCGTTCTGCTGCGCCATGCTCATCCGCTGGCGATCGGCCTCGTCCAGGGAGCGGCCGACCTCGCTGCCGACCAGCACGCCGAGCAGGGCGCCGGCGGCGGTGGCGGCGACCCGGCCCGAACCGCTGCCCATGCTCGAGCCGGCCAGGCCGCCGACGATGCCGCCCAGCGCCGCGCCGCCCGTCTGGCGATTGAGGCCGCCACCATAGGTGCCGTCGTAGCCATAGCCGCCGGGTTGTTGGCAGCCGGCCAGGACGAGGGCCGACAGGGCAACCGGGACCAACTTCTTCGTAAGGGTGATCATTTCGTTTCTTCGCCCAGGCTGTTGTGCGATCAGGTCTTTGTACACGTCACATGACGCGATAGAACATAGGCGAAATCATGGCCGCATCCAGCGAACAATGAGGCGGGATGCCGGCATTAGCCTTTTGGAACGGATGAGGTATGGCGGAACGCGATCCATACGACATGTTCAAGGGATGGTTGGCCGAGGCCGAGCAGCACGAGCCCAATGACCCGACCGCCATGGCCTTGGCGACTTGCACGCCGGGCGGCCTGCCGTCGGTGCGCATGGTGCTGCTGAAGGAGGTCGATGCCCGCGGTTTCGTCTTCTACACCAATCTCGAAAGCCGCAAGGGCGGCGAGTTGACGGCCAATCCGCAGGCGGCGCTGTGCTTCCATTGGAAGTCGCTGCGCCGCCAGGTGCGAGTCGAGGGGCCGGTGACCCAGGTGAGCGACGACGAGGCCGATGCCTATTTCATCTCGCGCCCGCGCGCCAGCCAGATCGGCGCCTGGGCATCGCGGCAATCGCGGCCGCTCACCGGCCGCTTCGAGCTGGAGAAGCGGGTGGGCGAGTATGCGGCCCGCTTCGGCCTGGGCAAGGTGCCGCGGCCGCCGCATTGGTCGGGCTTCCGGCTGGCCGCCCACACCATCGAGTTTTGGCAGGACCGGCCGTTTCGCCTGCACGACCGCACGGTGTTCCATCAGGACGGCGACGAATGGCGGATCGAGCACCTGTTCCCCTGAGCGACCCGTCGGCGGGCGCCGGCCGCGACGACCGCCTGGTGCGCCTGGCCACCTATGCGTCGGTCGCGGCGGCCAGCCTGCTCATCCTGGTCAAGGTGGCGGCGTGGGTGGCGACAGATTCGGTGGCCATCCTGTCGACCCTGATCGATTCGGTGCTGGATACCGCCGCCTCGCTGGTCAACCTGCTGGCGGTGCGTCATGCGCTGCAGCCGGCCGATCGCGAGCACCGTTTCGGCCATGGCAAGGCCGAGCCGCTGGCCGGGCTGGGGCAGGCGGCGTTCATCGCCGGCTCGGGGCTGTTCCTGGTCATCGAATCGGCGGGGCGGCTGGCCACGCCGCAGCCGGTGCAGCACGGCTGGATCGGCATCGCCGTGATGGTGTTCTCGATCGCCGTCACCTTCGCCCTGGTGCGCTTTCAGCGCTATGTCGTGCGCCGCAGCCGGTCGGTGGCCATCAGCGCCGATTCGCTGCACTACACCGGCGACCTGCTGATCAACGGCAGCGTCATTCTGTCGATTCTGTTGGCCATGTACGTGGGCTGGGGCCTGGCCGATCCGCTGTTCGCCATCGCCATTGCCGCCTACCTCGTCTACAACGCCGGGAAGATCGCACGCGAATCGATGAACCTGCTGATGGACCGCGAATTCGCCGAGGACGAGCGCGCGCGCATCAAGGAGATCTGCCTCCGGCACTCGGACGTGCGCAGCATCCACGACCTGCGCACCCGCTCCTCCGGCCCGCAGCAATTCATCCAGCTTCACCTGGTCATGGATGGCCATCTGCCGCTGTGGCGGGCGCATGAGATCGGCGATCAGGTCGAGGGCACCATCCGCGCCGCCTTCCCCGCCGCCGAGGTGATCATCCACCACGACCCCGCCGGCATCGTCGAGAGCCACGCCCGGTTTGGTTGAAACCATACCCTCTCCCGCAATTCACCCACCGTCACCCGCGCGGAAGCGGGGGTCCATTCCGCGGACTGGGCGCGGACGGGCTCCGGCGGCATGGATTCCCGCTTTCGCGGGGAATGACGGGGATAGGGAACAAGAACATGCGGAGCCGGCGTCGGTGCTCCCGCGCTTCGCGCCTCAGCCCTCCAGGGCGAAGCGGATCGGCACCTCGACACTGGCCTCCACTGGCCGGCCGGCGCGGCTGGCCGGCACGAAGCGCCAAGCGGCGACGGCCTCCTGGGCGGCGCGGTCGAGCAGCGCGAACCCCGAGCTCTCCTTCAGCGCCACGCCGAGCGCCCGGCCTTCGGCACCGACGCGCACCGACAGCAGCACCGTACCTTGCATGCCGCGGCGGCGCGCGGCGTGCGGATACACCGGCTTGGGGTTGTTGAGATAGGCCGCCTGGCTGGACGGCGGCACGTAGGCCGGCGCCGCCGGCGCGGCATTGGCGCTCACCGGCGTCGGGCCGGCCGTCGCCGCCGCGCGATCGCTCTGCGCCGGCTCCTTGGGGTTTGTCTCAATCTTGGGCTTGGGCTTGGGCTTGGGCTTGGGTGTCGGCGGCGGCTCCGGCGCTTCGTCCACCGGCTCGGCTTCATCGGGAACGTCTGCCTCGTCTGGCACGACCGGTGGTGGTTCGGGCGGCGTTACCTCGGCGCTCTGCAGCGGCGGTGGCGGCGTCAGCTCGGCCAGGGCGAGCGGCGCCGCCGCCTCGGGCATGGCCTCGGGGACGATTTCCACCACCATCGACGGCACCTGCGGCGGCGTCGCCGCCGGCCATGCCAGGAAGGCGGCGGCGGTGGTCGCATGCAGCGCCGCGGCGGCGGCCCATGCCGGCCACCGCCTGACCGACGCCGACTCGATCCGGGCGGGCCGCGCCTCGGCGATCAATGGCCGGCAGGTGCCGGCCTCGACAGGGTCGCGTTGCCGCTCAGCCGCCGCCATACGCGCCGAGCCAGCGCCCGAGCGCCGGCTTCTCCAGCAGTCCCGTCACCACCTGCGGCTGTTTGCCGGGCGCCAGCAGATGGGTGCGCGGCAGCTCGCCGCGCCAGGCCGGATCGACCTCGAAGCGCAGGCGCTCGACGAAATCGTCGGCGAAAACCCAGGTCTCCAGCCCGGCCACGCCATGCCGGGCCAGCACCCGCGACAGGCGCTCCGACTCTTCGGCCGGGTCGGTCGCCACCAGCACCACGGCGACCTCGGGGTGGTTTTCGGCTAGATCGCGCCACAGCGGCATCTCGGCGATGCAGGGTGGGCAGCCCAGCGACCAGAAGGCGATCACCGTGGGGCGGTCGGCGTGCGCGGCGACGATCTGCTGCCAACTGCCGCGGCCGAAGGGGCGCAGTTCGGCGGCACCGGCCACGGCGGGCAGCAGGGCCACAGCCGCGGCGAGCGCGATCAGCACCGCCCTCATGGCTTGCCCGCCGCGACGACGGGAATCAGCCGATAGCCCTCGTCGCGCGTCAGCCACGACAGGTGGATGCCCTCATTGCCGGCGATCAGCAGCGGGTGGTCCGAGGCGCCGGCGCTGTGGGCGGCTCGCTTCGGGGCGCTCCAAGTGTTCCCGCCGTCCCGCGACGTCATGGTCATGATCTCGCTGGCCTCGCCGGTGAACTCCTTCCACGCGACGGCCACCGTGCGGCCGATGGCGGCGACATGGGCGTGGGTCGGCGCGCGCTGGGCATCGCCCAGGCCCATCGGCGCCGAGAAGGTGCGGCCGGCGTCGTCGGAGCGGGCATAGAACAGGCCGCGCCGGTTCTGGCCTTGGGTGAACCAGACGACATGGAACACGCCGGGCTCGCCCACCGCCAGCCCCGGCCCATGATGCGGACAGGCGTCGATGGCCCAGGAGTCGTCGGCGATGCGCACCGCGTCGCCGGGCAAGTCGGGGGCGGCGAACTTCATCACCGCGTGGTCGCGCAGGTTGGGGGCGAAGATGTTGCGCCACGCCAGCACCGGCAGGCCGTCGGCGTCGAAGGCCAGGGCCATGCGGCAGCACTCGCAGGTGTGGTCTTGCGCCAGCACGGTTCGGCCGAAGCTCTTGCCGCCATCGTCCGACCACGCCACCGCCAGGGTGGCGCCGCGATAGGCGCCCTTGGCCGCCGCGGCCGCGCGGCGCTTGTCGATCCAGGCGGCGTAGATGCGCCCGCCGGGGGCGACGCCCAGGGTCTCGAAGCGCAGCGACGGCGAGCCGCCGTCGCCGGCCAGGCTGCGCGGGACCGAGAAGCTGCGGCCGCCGTCCAGCGAGCGGCTGAACAGCACGTCGCCGCTGTACGGGCGGTCGGTCTTGACGGCGTAGGTGACGAAGATGCGGCCGGCGCCGTCCATGGCCAGCTTCGGCCGGTTCTCGCCGTTGTCGTCGATGGCCTGCGGAGCCGGGTTGACCTTGGCCACGTCGGTGAAGGTGGCGCCCTCGTCGGCGGAGCGGCCCACCCAGACATGGCCGCCCTGTGCCCAGGCCAGCCACAGGGCGCCGTCGGCGCCGAAGGCGGGGGTGGCCACCCTGGCGCAGGCCAGGGTCAGCCGTTCGGCACAGGCCGGCGCGGGCGCCGCCGCCTCATGGCGGTGCTGGGCCCAGGCGGGGGCGGCGGCGAGCAGCGTCGCCATCAGAAGGGGCAGCAGGCGCATGTCAGAACTTCACCGTCAGGCCGGCAAACACGCTGCGCGGCATGCCGGGGTTATACTCTTCCTGGCCGTTGCGCACCATGCCGGTGGTCGCCCAGCGCTCGTCGGTCACGTTGTAGATGCGGCCGAACAGCGACAGGTTGTCATTGAGGCGCCAGGCGGCGCGCAGGTGCAGCAGGCCATGGCCGTCGTAGTCGGCGGTGTTGAGCTCGTCGAGGTAATAGTCGCCCAGATAGGCCCATTCCGCCTCGAAGCTGCTGCCGGCGAGGAAGCGTGGCGCATAGCGCAGGATGACGTTGCCGATCCACCGCGGCGCCAACGGGATCTCGTTGCCGTCATAGGTGACGCCGCCGGCCGACCAGTCCTCGTAGGTGTGCTTGGCGTAGGACCACGCCGTGTGCAGTCCGATCTCGTCGCTTACCGCCCACCCCAAGCCGACCTCGACGCCGCGGTGGCGCGTCTTGCCGGAATTGGTGGTGGTGGTGATGCCCGAGGCGTCGCGCGAGCTCAGGATGTCGTCGTCCTTGGTCATGGTGTAGGCGGCGATTTCCCAGGTGAACGGCCCGGCCGAGGGGCCGCGCAGGCCGATCTCGTAGCTGTCCACCTTCACCGGCGCCAACCCCACGGTGTCGACGCTGCGCCCCTGGCGGAACAGGTCGCTCTCCGACGGGGCGCGGAAGGCGTGCTTGTAATTGGCGAAGCCGTTGAGCGCCGACGTGAAGGCGTAGGTGGCGCCCAGGCTGGGGCTCAGGTGGTCGTAGTTGAGGTTGGTGTCGGCCGGGCGCCGTCGGCTGCCGATCTGCAGCGCGCCCAGATGGTCGTCGTACTCGTAGCGGGCCAGGTCGAGGCGCAGGCCGGCGCTGAGGCGCAGGGCGTCGACCGGCGAGGTCTCGGCATGCAGATAGGGCGAGGCCTGCATGTAGGTGACGTCGTAGTCGTAGGTCTTCTGGTTCTTGGCATACGAGGTGACGATGCGGCCGCTGGCGTCGAAGCTGCGGTTCAGCGACCATTCCTTGCGGAAGCCGGGGCTGTAGTCGAGGTCGATGCCGGCCACCAGGCGCGTGCGCCACGGCGCGAAGTCGTGGCGGAACTTGGCCAGCAGGCCCAGCGACCTGTGCCCGGTGGTGTAGAGCACCGGGTCGTAGGTCAGCTGCCAGGCCGGCAGCAGGTCCATCTCGTTCCAGCGGGCATAGGGGGTGAGCGTCAGCAGCGAGTCGCCCCATTCCTGCTCGTAGGAGGTCGACAGGCGCAGCGCCTGCACCTCGCGGAACGCCACCGGCGTGTAGTTGGTCTTCGGGTGGTGCCTGTAGTCGCCCAGCGACAGGCGCGACGCCGCCCCGGTCTGCTGGTCGATGTCGCTGCCGGAGAGCACCGTCTTCAGCAGGGCGCCGTTGTCGAAGACGTGGTCGACGCGCAAGGTGGCCGAGCGGCGGTCGTATTCGGTGGCGTCGCGCCAGCCGTCGGAATGGGTGAGATTGGCGTCGATGCGCGCCCCGCCGGCCGCCCAGCCGTCGCTCGCCGTCGCCAGCAGGCGGCGCCAGCCGTCCGATCCGGCCTCGACGGTGCCGCCGGCCTCGAACTCCAGCGACGGCGCCTTGGTCAACACGTTGATGACGCCGCCGATGGCGTCGCTGCCGTGCAGGGCGCTACCGGGGCCGCGGATGACCTCGACGGATTCGGCCTGCGGGATGTTCACCTCGTAGAGGGCGTTGTGGTTGAAGAAGCCGGTGGCCCGCGTCGGCACGCCGTCTTCCAGGAACAGATAGACCGGATCGGTGGTGATCGGCTGGCGGATGGCGGTGGTGTGGCCCTCGCCGGTGGTCGGCTGGATGCTGACGCCGGGAATGCGGTTGAACAGCTCCGATGGGTGGGTCGGCTTGACCATGTCGATGGTGGCGCCGTCGAGCACGCTCACCGATTTCGGTGTTTCCGATTTCAGTTCACCCTCGCGGGTACCGGTGACGGTGACTTCATCGAGCGCCACCGGCTCGGCGGCGGCAAGGCTGGGGACGGCGCCGATGAGGGCGGCGGCGACGGCGGCGCGGGCATGGCCGCGGCCGAAGGGGAAGGGCATGGGAGACTCTCGCTTCTCACGAACTCGATGAGGCGGCCGCGGCCGCCGACGGCAGGTGTTCAGGCGAGAGCGGGTGGTCCACGAGGGTTGGCGCGGCTTAGGCACGCGCGCGGCGCCGGCGCGGCGCCGACGGGCGGTCTAAGGGCCGAACTCGCGGCGGCAGGGCGTCCGACGGCGGCCGGCATGGCCGCCACCACCGTCGCCTGCGCCATTTGGCAGAGCAGGAAACAATGGGTGGCATGGGGCTGGGCGGCATCAGCGTCGTCGGTTGCCGCGTGGCAGACGGCGGCGGGTTCGAGCAGGAAGGCATCGGCGCGCGGCATCGGCTGCGGCGCCGCCACGGCGTGCGCCGCCACCATCGCCATCGCCAGCACCAGTGCCAGCAGGCGCCGCATCTCCCACCTACGCCACATGCGCGACCGACGTCTCCCTTTGGATAGGGCGTCAGCAATAGCACCGGCCGCGCCGGCGCGATACTTACCATCGGTTAATGTTCGGCATCGCGGCGCCGCCCTCACCCCGACCCTCTCCCACCGCCAGCGGGAGAGGGGGCAGGCGCTCAGGCGTAGACGGCGGCGAAGCGGTTGGCGAGGAAGTCGTCGAGGCGCACCTGCTCCTGGCGGACGAAGCCGCGCCGCGGCAGCTTGCCCGCGCCCAGCAGGTCGATCATGACGCAGGCCGCCGCCGCGGTGGTCTTCTGGATGGCGGAGTGGCGGCCGCGGGCGCCGTCGCCGTAGACCTTGCGCACCCAGCTCTCCTGGGTGAGCAGGCCGTCGCGCAGGCCGGTGACGGTGACGAAGATCAGCACCACGTCCTGGCGGGTCACCGGCACGGCGTGCTCGATGACGTCCTTGAACATGTCGCGGCGCTGGCACAGGCGCAGGTCGCGGGCCAGCATGACCATGCGGTCGCGATGGCCGGGATAGCGCACCGTCTTGTAGTCGAGGTTGTGCACCCGCCCGCTCAGCGTCTCGCACAGGCTGCCCACGCCGCCCGAGGTGGCGAAGGCCTCGTAGCGGATGCCGTCGAGCACGAAGTCCTCGAGGCCCTCCAGCGGCGGCACCTCGACGAAGCGGCCGTCATGGATGGCCTCGCACGGGTTGCAGTATTCGTTGATCAGCCCGTCGACGCTCCAGGTCAGGTTGTATTTCAAGGCATTGTCGGGATACTGCGGCAGGGCGCCGACCCGCAGGCGCACGTCGTGCGGCGCGTCGAAGCGGTTGACCAGGTCCATGGCGACGATGTCGACGAAGCCCGGCGCCAGCCCGCATTGCGGCACGAACACGGTGTCGGCCTCGGCGGCGAGCAGGCGGATGCGCCGCGCCGTGGCCACGTCCTCGGTGAGGTCGAAGTAATGCACCCCGGCCTTGGCGCAGGCCTCGGCCACCCTGGCGTTGAGGAAATAGGGCAGGGCGCTGACGGCGACCTCATGGCCCTCGAGCACCGGCAGCAGGGCGAAGGGATCGCCGACGTCGACGCGCGCGGCGGTAACACCGGCCGGAGTGCGCGCGGCCAGGGCGGCGGCGTCGTTGTCGGCCAGCGTCACCCGATAGTCAGCGCCGGCCAGCATCTCGGCCACGGCGATGCCGATCTTGCCGGCACCCAGGATCACTACCTCGGCCATGCTATCCACTCGTGTCGCAATTGCCCTCCCAAAGATGTTGGCGTGAAGTCGGCGCCGCTCAAGGGCAGGGCCTCGCGTGTGGGCGGCGATTGATTTTATTAGATGCTGTGAGACGCCCGTCTCATTAATAGAGGGTAAAGCTACTGGCGAATTGGGTCTCTCTGAAGGCCTGTCTCCCACGCCCCTGCTCCAATGATGCGCCCTGTCAGAAGATGCCGGCCGGCTCGTTTCAATATTGTTGTTCCGGAAGCCCTCTACCTGCGGTATGCTCCGCAGTCGCTATTTGGCAGGGGGGGCGCCCCAGAGGGGGAGGTGTGATCAAGAAGTGGACCATAGAGAACTTCAAGTCTTTCAAAGGCGAAACTTCCCTCGATTTCGAGCCACTAACCCTCATATGCGGGGCAAATAGCTCAGGAAAGAGCAGCGTTATTCAGTCTATATTACTGATTAAGCAGACTGTTCAGCACGCACAGCCCTCCAGGCCAATTGCCCTGAATGGACCTCTGGTGAGGCTCGGCGCCTTTAGCGACATTTTGAACTGCCATTGTCGGTCAACCGATGAGTACCGCCATATCGGGTTGGGCTGGGAGGTGGGCCGCAGGGCTGTGGCAAGCCCGGAGTCGTATTACGTAGGCCGGGCGCCAACGGCTGCTGTAAATAGCGTCGCGATCAAGTTTGCCGTGGATACGCGTGGGCCCTCCGAGCAAGGGGAGACACTCGACATCCAGCCCAGTCTTCTGCGGACCTCGATCAAAGCCTCCGTACTGGACTATGAGGACGTGGAGCACATTGTTGATGCTTCCGTTCATAGATCATCCAAGAGAGGGCGTAGGCCGAGATATGACTCCCTTTCTTTAGATGAGGCGTCAAAGCCTTTCGAATTTATCGTTGATAGCATTGACGAAGAAACTAAGTTGCGAAACACGGAGGGGCGCGCAGACGGCAAGGTCTTGGGCTGTGTTACGCGCCACTTTTTCCTTGAAAAGTTCGTGGTTCGTCATGACAAGAATAGAGAGTTGGCTCGAATCGCATCTGGGCGGTTTACTCAGAATCGGTATACTTTGAGGCGCAAATCTATTTCTAATGTTCAAATACCGATTAGCATACTAAGAAAAATGCGAGCAGCCGTAGATGACGGTTCCTCTGGATTTCGTCAAGACGAACTCGAAAATCTGTTCGGGGGCGCTTCTGACGCAATATCTCTCGGCGCGTTCATAGAAAAGGCCGCAAGCGCTTCGCTACCCCTGCGCCGGGCAGTCGCGCAGTGGTCCGCCAACCATCAAAAAGAAGTTGAGGATGAAATATATGACTTCCTGGAACGAGATTTAACCATAAGCGCACTGCGTGATGATGTCCTTTCAGAAGCGATTTCATCGAACCATGATTTTTTCAGATTTTTCGTAAACTATCTCGGCCCTCTTCGTGATGAGCCTAAACCACTTTACCCGTTACAAGCTCTTTCAGGCCCCACTGACGTCGGCATCAAAGGGGAGTTAACCGCGGCCGTTCTCCACTTACACCAGAACAAGATTATATCGTACGTCGCCGCGTCCTGCTTCTCGGATGATGGGTGCGCCGGGGCCCTCACAAATGCGACGTTGAAGGATGCTGTAGAGGACTGGCTGCGGTATCTCGGGGTTGCAACGGAAGTCGAAACCACCGAAAAGGGTAAGTTCGGTCATGAGCTACGGATAAAGATCAATAAAAGCACCGGATTCCAAGACCTGACTAATGTTGGTGTCGGTGTGAGCCAAGTTCTGCCGATCATAGTCATGTGCCTCCTCGCGGACCGTGGGTCCACTGTTATCCTGGAGCAGCCGGAGCTTCACCTGCACCCGGCAGTTCAGGCTCGCCTCGCCGATTTCTTTATTTCGATGGCCCTTTCCAACAAGCAATGCGTTCTTGAAACACACGGTGAATACCTAGTTGAAAGAATTCGCTACCGAGTAGTTGGTGATTTGTCCAACGTTATACTTGGCAAGACGGCTATTTACTTTTTTGAACAGCGTGACGGGGAGACCAGTTGCAAGCGCGTTCCCTTGAATAGGTATGGCGCAGTTGAAGATTGGCCGGATGATTTTTTTGATCAATCTCAAAAAGAATCTGAGCGCATTGTGCTCAAAGCTATGCAGCGGCGCCGCGCCGAAAGTCGAAGGACGGAGGCGTAGATAATGCTCCCCGCAATCGTCCTTGATCCTAGCGTCTTCTGGATGTGTTCAAGCGAGGAGGACGCCGAGACCGCGTCAGAGGCCATTCAGAAAAGCTGCGAATGGCTTAGTGGTGTCGCTCGGCAAAATACGTACGTATCAGATAAAATGCTTCAGCGGCTTGAGGAGTCCGGATTTTTTCCAGCGGAACCTCACTTCAAGGCCGTTCTGGAGAGGATCGGCATCAGCGAGGTATTTTCTGCGAAACAATTGGCCCAAATGGCCGCAAGATTCCTATCGAACGCTCGCTTCCTTGAGGATGATGCTCCCGTCCGCGATCTTCTCTTTGACGATCCCTCTTTGAATCCTGATGTTCTGCAACCCCTGGATGGCGCACTGCGCGGGGCATCTGAGTTAACGCTATTTCTTGTGGCGGCCAACTCCGTTTCGGGAAGACATGCGGGTGTATCTTACCGGTACGCTTGTCCAAAGCTGGGTGATTCCACTGTTTCTGTCTCTGCAGAATGCCGGGTGCTTGGAGCCGTGCCGAGCGAGTTGGAAGAGGTGCTCGGTGCATCCTTTGCCGCCGATGTTGGGATGATACGAAGCCCGGGAGACTATTATAGAAGCTTGTCTGCTGATGAAGTCTGGGCGAACGCGCGAACGTCGGAAGAAATTAAACTGGCTGTATCGCTGTTTGCGGGGAAGATTGCTGGGGAAAGCGGGGGAATCTTAAGGAAGTTCTTTGTCGGCGAGGGTTTTTTGGGGACTCTTATACAGGCCGACGCTGCTGGGAGGGGGGTATTCGCCTCTGTAACCCTCAAGAAATGCGCGCAGCTTGTTGCGAACTGCGGCAACATTGAGGTTAGCGACTTCAGAGAAAGCGCGTCGAAGAGACCTCGCAGGCGTGACTTTGACGATGCTCGGGCAAAGCGGATGCACATCACTGATGGCCATCAAGCTCTGCGCCTCATGTTCTGGGAAAGGCCGTGCGGAAGCATAGAGTTGGCGAACGTAGAGAACAAATTTGACCTGAGCATATTCACGGGGAATCCCGAACGGGCAGTCTGATCCCCGGCTCAAATTAAGTTAGCCGATCAGAGCGCCAGCGACTGCGGCGGGACGGTCGCTATGTGGTGGCAGTATGCAGATTGTTACTTGCAGGGTCAAGGCACGGAAAGCCAGGATTTAAGAGGCTTGGGATGCCTGGTACGAGCTTGGCAACGGAGTTTCGCGGTCACCATACTTTCGCGCATCTCAGTGGACCAGCGAATAAGGCGTCAATCACTCCATGCTTGCTCCGTGGTCGGGGGCCCAGTTCTGATGCCGGAGGTCTTCAATGCTGACGTGCTTAACACTCGGGGCTGTGTCAAAAATAAGTCGGCGGTTCCGTTTCGAGATCGTCATCGACATTGCCAACCAGGTAGTCCAGCGAGTGCGGTAGGGACGATCACGGTGTTCAGCGGCCGCCGGGCCTGATGTTCCATCTCGCTCAGCACGTGGCTGTAGTGATGGTCAATCATCTCCATCGAGGTGCCGCACCACCTGACACGCGGCCCGTGGTGCGCTATGCTCTGCACCTTTTATCTGTGTTCATCCGTGTCCCCTGATAAATGTCTCCGTGGAGAGCGAGGCCATCGCTTGCGCTCCTGGCGAAAAGGCTATCGACCGCCCCTCGGCGGCGGGGCATTCTCCCGGGGATGACTGACTTCGCCGCCGCTCCGGCCCAAAGCAGCCGCCTCGGCCAGTGGTCGTGGGCGCTGTTCGACTGGGCCAATTCGCCGTTCACCACCCTCATCATCACCTTCGTGTTCCCCGCCTATTTCGCCACCGCGGTGATCGGCGACGAGACCCGCGGCCAGGCGCTGTGGGGGCTGGCGATGGGGACCAGCGGCGCCATCATCGCCGTGGGCGGGCCGCTGCTCGGCGCCGTCGCCGACACCACCGGCCGGCGCAAGCCGTGGATTCTCGGCTTCACCCTGCTGTGCATCGCCGCCTCGGTGCAGTTGTGGTGGGTGCCGCCGCGGCCCGAGGCCATGCTGTGGGCGCTGTCGTGGGTGGTGCTGGCCAATCTCGGCTTCGAGTTTTCGGGCATCTTCTACAACGCCATGCTGCCCGACATCGCCCCGCAGCGGCGCCTGGGGCGGCTGTCGGGCTGGGGGTGGGCGCTGGGGTATTTCGGCGGGCTGTCGGCGCTGGCCCTGGCGCTGCTGCTGTTCATCCAGGCCGAGACGCCGTGGCTGGGGCTGGACAAGGACGAGGCCGAGCATGTGCGCGTCGTCGGACCGATGGTCGCCCTGTGGTTCGCCGCCTTCGCCTGGCCGCTGTTCGCCTTCACCCGCGACGCCCCGGCCGCGGCCCGCCCCGGCTTGGCGGCGGGCTTGCGCAAGCTGCGCGCCAGCCTGCGCGACTTGGCCCGCTTCGACGACGCGGCGCGCTTCCTGCTCGCCCACATGCTCTATGCCGACGGCCTCGCCACCGTCTTCGCCTTCGGCGGCATCTACGCCGCCGGCGTGTTCGCCATGACGCTCGACGAGGTGATCCTGTTCGGCATCGCCCTCAACGTCACCGCCGGGACCGGCGCCTTCGCCTTCGGCTGGATCGACGACTGGCTCGGCTCGCGCCGCACCGTGCTCATCGCCCTGGCCGGGCTGATCGCCACCGGCGCCGGCGTGCTGCTGGCCGAGGACAAGGCGGCGTTCTGGGCCTGGGGCAGCGCGCTCGGCATTTTCGTCGGCCCGGCGCAGGCGGCCGGGCGCGCGCTGATGGCCCGCCTCGCCCCCGACGGGCGCGAGGCCGAGTATTTCGGCCTGATGGCGCTGTCGGGCAAGGCCACCGCCTTCCTCGGGCCGCTCCTGGTCGGCTGGGTCACGGCCACCTTCGCCAGCCAGCGCCTCGGCCTGGCGACGGTGATGCTGTTCTTCACCGCCGGCTTCGCCCTCATGCTGCTGGTGCGCGAGCCGGCCGGGGCTACGGCGCGGCGGTGAGCGCCCGCCCCAAATGCCAACCGCGTCTATGCCGTCGTTCCCGCGAAAGCGGGAACCCATTGACTCAGGCCTCTGGAAAATGGACTCCCGCCTTCGCGGGAGTGACGAGAAAGGCTCAAGGCCACCCAGCCGTCGCCTCAGCCCGCCCGTCCGATCTGCCGGGAAATCCACTGGCTGATGCTCAAGCCCTCGGCAACGGCGCGCAATGCCGCCTTGCGGTGCAGCTCCGGGGCGGTGCGCACGAGAATCGTGCCGCTGAACGGCCGGTCCGGTTCCTTGCCGCGTTCGGCGCAGAGCCGCAAATAGTCGTCGATGCCGTCGCGGAAGGACTTCACCAGTTCGTCCGCGGTGCGGCCCTCGAAATGGATGACGTCCCTGAGTCCGCTCACCGTACCCGCAAGACGCCGTCTTCGGCATCGAAGTCGATGGGGCCGGCGAGGTAGCCCTTGTACTCCATCATGGCTGCACCTTGGACTTGTTCACGGGTGTAACGCGCTATCACATCTCAATGCCCGAGGATCTGGCCGAGGAAGGCCTTGGTCCGCGGTTCCTTGGGGTTGGTGAACAGCTCCTCGGGCGGGGCGACCTCGACGATCGAGCCGTCGGCCATGAACACCACGCGGTCGGCCACGGTGCGGGCGAAGCCCATTTCGTGGGTGACGCAGACCATGGTCATGCCCGATTTGGCCAGCTCGATCATGGTGTCTAGCACCTCCTTGATCATCTCGGGGTCGAGGGCGGAGGTAGGCTCGTCGAACAGCATGATCTCGGGCTTCATGGCCAGGGCGCGGGCGATGGCCACGCGCTGCTGCTGGCCGCCCGACAGTTGTCCCGGATACTTGTCGGCCTGCTCGGGGATCCTGACTCGCTCGAGATAGGCCATGGCGGTGTCGACCGCCTCCTGCTTCGGCAGCTTCTTCACCCACACCTGGCCTAGGGTGACGTTCTCCAGGACGGTGAGATGCGGGAACAGGTTGAAGCTCTGGAACACCATGCCGACGCGGCGGCGCACCGCGTCGATGGCGCGGACGTCGTTGGTCAGCTCGATGCCGTCGACGACGATGCGGCCCTCCTGGTGCTCCTCCAGCCGATTGATGCAGCGGATCATCGTCGATTTGCCCGAGCCCGATGGGCCCGCGACGACGACGCGCTCCCCCTTGGCAATGGTCAGGTCGATGTCGCGCAGGGCGTGATAGCTGCCGTACCACTTGCCGACGTGCTCGAGGACGATGGCGGGCTGGGGGGCGGGTTCGGGCATGACGTCTCCTAGCGGCGCGCGAGCCGGCGTTCGAGATACTGGCTGTAGCGCGACATGAAGAAGCAGAAGGCGAAATAGATCAGCGCGGCGAAGGCATAGGCCTCGACGTAGTAGGGGCGCCACGGCGGGTCCGTCAGCGACACCTTGGCCGTCTGCAGCAGGTCGTAGAGGCCGACGATGACCACCAGCGAGGTGTCCTTGAAGCAGCTGATGAACTGGTTGACCAGGGGCGGGATTACCAGGCGCAGCGCCTGCGGCAGGATGATCAGGCGCGTCTTCCGCCAGTAGCCGAGGCCGAGCGCGTCGGCCGCCTCGTACTGCCCGCGCGGGATGGCCTGCAGCCCGGCGCGCACCGCCTCGGCGACATAGGCGGCGGTGAACAGGATGATGCCGAGTTGGGCGCGCAGCAGCTTGTCGATGGTCACGCCCTCGGGCAGGAACAGCGGGAACATGATCGAGGCCATGAACAGCACGCTGACCAGCGGCACGCCGCGCACGATCTCGATATAGCCGACGCACACGGCGCGGATGGCCGGCAGTTCCGAGGCCCGTCCCAACGCCAGCACCACGCCCAGCGGCAGCGAGGCGGCGATGCCGACCACCGCCAGGATCAGGGTCAGCGGCAGCCCGCCCCAGCGTTCGTTGGGGACATAGGTCAGGCCGAACACCCCACCCCACATCAGGATGGCGCAGGCCGCCAGCACCGCCGCCCAGGCGACCAGCAAGGGACGGCCCCACAGGGCCGGGCGGCTGGAGAAGCCGATCATGGCGACGAACAGGACCGTCGCCGTCAGCGGCCGCCATTGCTCGCCATAGGGATAGAGACCGAACAGGATGAAGCGGTGCTTGGCGTCGATCAGCGCCCAACAGGCGCCCCCGGCATCGCGACACAGGGCGGGATCGTTGCCGGTCCATACGGCGTCGAACAGCGCCCAGGACAGCAGCGGCGGCACGACCTGCCACAGCAGGGCCAGGCACAGCAGGGTCAGGATCGTATGCGGCACCGAACCGAACAGCGCCCGGCGCGCCGTGGTGAACAGCGCGGCCATTGTCGGCGGCGGCAGCCCCACCTGGCCGGGCTCCTCGACATGGGCGGCTGTCTCGTGCGCTGCCATGTCAGCGCCCTCCGCCCTTGAGCGCGATGCGCTCGTTGTACCAGTTCATGAACAGCGAGATGCCCAGGCTGACCGCCAGATAGGCGGCCATGATGATGGCCACGCCCTCGACCGCCTGGCCGGTCTGGTTGATGGTGGTGTTGGCGACGCTGACCAGGTCGGGATAGCCGATGGCGATGGCCAGCGACGAGTTCTTGGTCAGATTGAGATATTGGCTGGTCAAGGGCGGCACGATGACGCGCAGTGCCTGCGGCAGCACGATCAGCCGCAGGATTTGGCCGCGCGACAAGCCGAGGGCCTGCGCCGCCTCGGTCTGGCCGTGGGGCACGGCGAGGATGCCGCCGCGCACGATCTCGGCGATGAACGAGGCGGTGTAGACGGTGAGGCCGGCGAGCAGGGCGGCGAATTCCGGGCTGATGCTGGTGCCGCCGACGAAATTGAAGCCGCGCAGGCTGGGCACGTCCATGGCGGTCGGCGCCCCGCCGAGCAGCCATCCCACCACCGGCAGCCCGGCGATCAGCAGCACGCTCGGCCACAGCACCGGCGGCCGCGACCCCGTCGCCTCATGCCGCCGTCTGGCGTGGCGCGCCCACAACCACGCCGTCACCACCGCCGCCGCCAGGCCGAGCAGGGCCAGGCTGTGCCCCGTCTCCCACACGGGCGTGGGCAGGCGCAGCCCGCGATTGCTGAGAAAGACGCCGGGCAGGGGATTGAGCGCCTCAGGCGGCCGCGGCAGGGTCTGGGTGATGACGGCGTACCAGACGAACAACTGCAGCAGCAACGGCACGTTGCGCACGCCTTCGACGTAGACGGTGGCAAGGCGCGCCACCAGCCAATTGCCCGACAGCCGGGCGATGCCCACCACCGTGCCGAGGATGGTGGCGAGCACGATGGCGATGACCGAGACCTGCAAGGTGTTGACCAAGCCGACCATCAGCGCCCGGGCGTAGGTATCGGTGGGGCTGTAGGCCGGCAGGTGTTCGCTGATGTCGAAACCGGCCTCGCGGCCGAGGAAGGCGGCGCCGGTGGCGATGTTGCGGGCGCGCAGGTTGGCCAGCGTGTTGTCGACCAGATACCACGCCGCCAGCAGCACGGCGCCGATCACCAGGATCTGCCACAGCACCGCCCGGACGCGCAGGTCGTTCAGCATGGCACGTCACCCAGGGGCGGACCTGGAGGTCCGCGCTCCGGGCGAAGGAATGGAGCGCGGACGTTCACGTCCGCATTCCTCAGCGGATCGGCGGGGCGTACATCAGGCCGCCCTTGCTCCACAGCGCGTTCAGCCCGCGCTCGAGCTTGAGCTTCGAGCCTTTGCCGACGTTGCGCTCGAAGGATTCGCCGTAGTTGCCGACCGCCTTGATGGCATTGTAGGCCCATTTGTTGTCGAGGCCCAGCGCCTGGCCCATGTCGCCGGACACGCCCAGCAGGCGTTGCACGGTGGGATCGGGGCTGCTCAGGTGCTGATCGACGTTCTGGGCACCGATGCCACGCTCCTCGGCCTCGATCAGGGCGAAGACGGTCCAGCCGACGATGTCGGCCCATTGGTCGTCGCCGTGGCGCACGCCCACGGCCAGCGGTTCCTTCGAGATCAGCTCAGGCAGGATCGTGTGTTCGGCCGGGTTTGGCGTTTGGTTGGCGCGAATGGCCGCAAGCTGCGATGCATCCGAGGTGATGGCGTCGCAGCGGCCCGACAGATAGGCCGATACCAATTCTTCGTTCTTCTCGATCACCACCGGTCGATATTCGATGTCGTTGGCGCGAAAATAGTCCGAGACGTTCTGCTCGGTGGTGGTGCCGGGCAGCACGCAGACGGTGGCGCCGTTCAGGTCCTTCGCGTGGGTCACGCCGAGATTGGCCGGCACCATGAAGCCCTGGCCGTCGTAGTAATTGACGGCGGGAAAATCGAGGCCACTGGCCGTCTCGCGCTGCAGCGTGCGGGTGGTGTTGCGCGCCAGCATGTCGATCTCGCCGGCCTGCAAGGCGGCCAAGCGCTGCTGCGTCGACAGCGGCACGAACTTGACCTTGGTGGCGTCGCCGAGCACCGCCGCGGCGACGGCGCGGCACATGTCGACGTCGAGCCCGGTCCAGTTGCCCCTCGCGTCGGGGGCGCCGAAGCCGGCGAGGCCGGTGTGCACGCCACAGATCAACTGGCCACGCTGCTTGACGGCGTCCAAGGTGGGGCCAGCCTTGACGGTGCCGGAGATCAAGGTGAGTGCCGCCGCGCCAATCATCAGGAGCTTCATGTGGAGGTCTCCCATCGCATGTGCCTGGACCCGCCAGGACTCGTTGCTGGCTAGGCTAGGGTTCTGCACGGCCTGCCGCAATTCGCCGCGATGGTTCTTGACGAAGGTATAGGGTTGGCCGGCTTACGGAATTTTCACGTGTCCTCCATGCAACATTCATTCAGCATGCCCATTCCTTTAGCAACGCATCGCCATGCCGCGTCGGTGCCTGGACCAAAGGAAATACGAACGATGTTGCACGACAGCTTTTCAACCCGCCGCCGCATCATCGGCGCGGTCACGTCGGTGTTCCTGGGGGGCGCCCTGCTCGGGGCCGAGGCGGTGGCCGAGACCGCACCGCCGGTGCAGCCGCCGCAGGCCGCGCCGTCCCAGCAGGCACCGTTCAGCTTCGCCGATCTCGTCGAGCGGGTGAAGCCGGCGGTGGTCAACGTTTCGACGACCCAGAAGGTCGAGCGGCGCGAGGGACCCAGCATTCCCGGCTTGCCGCCGGGCTTTCCCGAAGAGTTCTTCAAACGTTTTTTTGGTGAGCAGCCGCCGGGCGCCGAGCCCGAGGAGCAGACGCCGCCGCCGGGCGAGGCCCATGCGCTCGGCTCGGGCTTCGTCATTGATCCGTCCGGCTGGGTGGTGACCAACAACCACGTCATCGGCGAGGCCGAAGAGATTTCGGTGACGCTCCAGGACGGCTCGCAACTGGAGGCCACGATCAAGGGCCGTGACGACAAGACCGACATCGCCCTGCTCAAGGTCGAACCGAAAAAGCCGTTGCCCTTCGTCAGCTTCGGAGATTCGGAAAAGACCCGGGTCGGCGACTGGGTGGTCGCGGTCGGCAACCCGTTCGGCTTGGGCGGCACCGTCACCGCCGGCATCGTCTCGGCGCACGGCCGCAACATCAATGCCGGCCCCTATGACGACTTCATGCAGATCGACGCCGCCATCAACCGCGGCAACTCGGGTGGCCCGACGTTCAATCTCGCCGGCGAGGTGGTGGGGGTGAACACCGCCATCTACTCGCCATCGGGCGGTTCGATCGGCATCGGCTTCGCCATCCCCTCGAACATGGTCAAGATGGTGGTTTCCGAGTTGCGCGAGAAGGGCCGTGTCGACCGCGGCTGGCTGGGCGTCCAGATCCAGGACGTGACGCCGGAGATCGCGTCGGCCTTGGATCTGCCCACGGAAAAAGGGGCTTTGATCGCCGACGTCCTTCCCGACGGCCCGGCCAAGGCGGCCGGCTTCCAACAAGGCGACATCATCGTGTCCTTCGCCGAGCAGCCGATCGAGGAGGCGCATACGCTGCCGCGCGTGGTGGCGGCGCTGCCGGCGGGCAAGAGCGTGCCGGTCACCGTGCTGCGCCAGGGCAATCGCCAGACGCTGGAGGTCACCATCGGCAAGATGCCGGATGAACCGCAGGTCGCCGCGGCCGAACCGCCGGCCGAGAAAAAGGGCGAACTCGGTATGGTGCTGAGCCGGCTGACCCCCGACCTGCGCGGCCAATTGAAGGTGGCCGAAGGTGTCGACGGTGTCGTCGTTCATGAGGTGGAGCCAGGGAGCGAGGCGGCGCGCAAGGGCATCCGCAGCGGCGATGTGATCCTCTCGATCAATCAGAAGGCGGTCGCCGGACCGGCCGAGGTCACCAGTGCGTTGGAGCAGGCCAAGAAAGACAACAGGAAATCGGTGGTCGTCCTCGTCAATCGTGACGGCAGCCAGCGGTTCGTCGCCCTCGAACTGCCGGCGTGACGGCGGGAGAGGGGGAAGGCCTTTTCTTTGGCCAGGGCCTGCCTTAGTCTGGCGCGCAGACGGGTAGGCCCCTTCGCCTATTCGACGCACACGAAGCCGAGTGATGCGAATCCTGTTGATCGAAGATGATGCCGAAGCGGCGGCCTACGTCGCCAAGGGCCTGCGCGAGACCGGCCATGTCGTCGATCACTCCGCCAACGGCAAGGAAGGGCTGTTCCTCGCCGCCGCCGAAAGCTATGACGCGATGATCATCGACCGCATGCTGCCCGGCATCGACGGCCTGACCATCATCCAGACCATCCGCGGCGCCGGCAACCATACCCCGGTGCTGGTGCTGAGCGCCCTCGGCAAGGTCGACGACCGGGTCAAGGGCCTGCGCGCCGGCGGCGACGACTACCTGGTCAAGCCGTTCGCCTTCGCCGAGTTGCTGGCACGCCTCGACGCCCTGGCGCGCCGCGGCACCCGCTCCAGCCAGGCCGAAACGCGCCTGCAGGTCGCCGACCTCGAGATGGACCTGCTGGCGCGCAAGGTCTGGCGCGCCGAGGTCGACATCGACCTGCAGCCGCGCGAGTTCTCGTTGCTGGAATACCTGATGCGGCACGCCGGCCAGGTGGTGACGCGGACGATGCTGCTGGAGAATGTGTGGGACTACCACTTCGACCCGCAAACCAATCTCATCGACGTCCATATCAGCCGCTTGCGCCAGAAGATCGACAAGGGTCATGACGAGCCTTTGATCCACACGGTGCGCGGTGCGGGGTATCGCCTTGGCGGATCACGCTAGGCTGCTGCGCAGCACCGCTTTCCGGCTGGCGGTGACCTATCTCGCCTTCTTCTCCGCCACCGCGCTGCTGCTGCTCGGCGCCGTCTACTGGACCAGCACGACCTTCATCGACAAGCAGATCCGCGAAACCATCAACACCGAGATCACCGGACTCGCCGATCGCTATCGCCAGCAGGGGGTTGGCGGCCTGCTCCAGGTGATCAGCGAACGCAGCGCCCTCGACCGCGATCGCAAGAGTCTCTACCTGCTGACCGATTCCCTGTACCGGCCGATCACCGGCAATCTGGTGGGATGGCCGGAGGCCACCGCCGATGCCCAGGGCTGGCTGTCCTTCACCGTGCAGACGCAGACGCCGGCCGGCGTCGGTTTGTTCGATGCCACCGGCCGGGTGTTTCGCCTGCCGGGGGATTATAATCTGCTGGTGGGCCGCAGCCTGCGCGATGCCGATCAGGTGAAATCGGCGTTGCGCCAAGCCATCGGCTTTGGCATGGCGCTGACGGTGCTGCTGGGCCTGATCGGCGGCGTCCTGACCAGCCGCATGCTGCTGGATCGGGTCGAGGCGATCACCCGCACCATGCGGGGAATCATGGGCGGCGATATCGGCCGGCGCGTGCCCAATCGCGGCAGCGGCGACGAGTTCGACCAGCTTGCCCAGGGCATCAACGCCGCCCTCGATCAGATCGAGCGGCTGCTGGAAAGCATGCGCACGGTCACCGACAACGTCGCCCACGACCTGCGCACCCCGCTGCAGCGCCTACGCAGCCGCATCGACGTCGCCTTGCTGGGCGAGGCCGATGCCGACGACTATCGACGGGCGCTCGAGGAGACCATGGCCGATGCCGATCGCCTGCTCGCCACCTTCAATGCACTGCTGACCATCGCCCAGGCCGAGGCCGGCGACCGCGCCAACCGCCTGGCCCCGCTGGAGTTGTTGCCGTTGGCGCGCGACCTGGTCGAGCTGTACGAGCCGCTGGCCGAGGAGAAGGGGGTGCGGCTGCGCCTCGCTCCCGCCTCGCACGCCGGCAAGGTGATGGGGGATCGCCACCTGCTGTCGCAGGCCCTGGCCAACCTGGTCGACAATGCCGTGAAATACACCCCCGAGGGTGGTGCGGTCACGGTGACGGTCGACGATGGCCATTGTCTGGCCGTGGCCGACACCGGGCCGGGCATCCCGGCCGAGGCGCGCGAGCGGGTATTGGAACCGTTCGTGCGCCTGGACGCCACCCGCTCGACCAGTGGCAACGGCCTCGGCCTCAGCCTTGTGCAGGCGGTGGCGCGGCTGCACGGGGCGCGTCTGGAATTGGCCGGCAATGATCCGGGATTGGTGGTGCGGTTGTGGTTTCCCAAGGAGCAGGCGGGCGGAAGCGCTAGGTCATCGAGCTAGCGAGCTGGGCACCTTGCAAGTGACGGCGATAGCAAACATCACCGCTCCTTTGGGTCGTAAGTATGTTGGTTAGTTTGTATGCAAGCTCTTCGCCGGTTTCGATAACGCGGATTCGCATGAGGCTGTCACCATTCGGCAAGTCTCGGTCCTTGCCGATGATGTACACCGGGCCGACTAGCCCGAACCGCCGCCATGTTCCGATGATGCCCTGGGGCAAGCTCTGTTCCCGTTGCATCGCCATCACCTCCACGCATCATGATATCCGATCAAGGCGCTACGCCAGTGCCGCCAGCACCGCCTGGCCATCGCCGACGCTGCAGACGATCCCCCTCGCGCTTCAGGTTGGTCAAGGGACCTTCTCGCTCACGCTCCGTGGCGTCGCAAAAAGGAACGGCGGCCCCGCCCAAGGGAACCGCCGGTAGAGTTCATGCCCGTTTGGTTTGTGGGACCGGCTCCGCCCCGGCCCATGGTAGCCTCAGCAACTTTCGTGCCAATCCTGGACAATCAAGGTGATGGCGGTTCTGCGCAGCACCTGTGTCAATTCCACCGACGCAGGCCGAACCGCCGCCACCCTTCGGCTGTTGAGCCTAGCAGCGGAGGAGGGGTGCCATGGGCGTGGACAAGATCGAATGCATCGAATGCGAGGCCGACCGACAATGGGCGCTAGCCGAGATCGAACGCCTTGCCGAATATGACCCGGACAGCCCGGAAGGGCGCGAGCGCGACGTGTTGCTGACGATGGTGGCCAAGTACGAGGCCAAGGGCAAACCGGCCTATCGGCAGCCCATCTGACCATGGGCTGTCGACCCGCGCGGCATCGTGCTTCAGCGTCGCCAACCGCTCAGACGCCGGCGGTGACGATCAGGCGATTCCACTCGTAATGGGGCGCTAGCCAGAAGGTGATGGGGTAATAGGCCTGGTTGAGGTGGCGCGCGACCGCCTCGGCCTCCTCGGGCGGCATCGGGCTCGACGACTTGAGGGCGTCCGCGTCGCGCCACCATATGACGTATTGCCGGGCGGGCAGGTCCACGTAATCGTCGTGTCGCGCCCACTGGGCCTGAAGGTCTGGCATGTTCTACTCGCAATGGATGCTGACGCAGGCAAACTGCGCCAGGAGTGGTTAACAAGTCGCTGGCGTCCCGCATCCGCCGTCGCGATGCATAGGAGGTATGCGCAGCATCGTGGGCCGGTGGGCTTCCGGGTGATGGCGGAAGGGGCCTCGCTCATGGTCGGTCGTGGCGCTCCGGGTTGCGCTGCCGGCTTATTTCCCTAGATTACTCCCTCCTATGAATTCCCACCCGAAGATGCCGATGCTTGCCAAGCACGTTGCCGCCTTGTTCGCCATCATCGCCGTGGCCATGCCGGTTGCGGCGCAGCCGATGCCGCAGCTGCCGCAATCCCGGCAGGAAATCCAGTTGAGCTTCTCGCCGCTGGCCAAGGAGGTGGCCCCGGCGGTGGTCAACATCTACACCCGCAAAGTGGTGCGGGCGCCGACGTCGCCGCTGTTCAACGATCCGTTTTTCCGCCGGTTCTTCGGCGACACCTTGGGCATGGGCAATCAGGAGCGCATCCAGCGCTCGCTCGGCTCGGGCGTGATCGTCGATGCCAAGGGCATCATCGTGACCAATCACCATGTGATCGCCGGGTCCGACGAGATCACCGTGGTGTTGAGCGATCGCCGCGAATTCGAGGCCTCGTTGGTGGGCAGCGACGAGCGGACCGATCTGGCCGTCCTGCGCATCGATGCCGGCGGCGAGGCGCTGCCGGCGTTGCCGATCGGCGATTCGGACCGGCTCGAGGTCGGCGATCTGGTGCTGGCCATCGGCAATCCGTTCGGTGTCGGCCAGACGGTGACCAGCGGCATCATCTCGGCGCTGGCGCGCACCAATGTCGGCGTCACCGATTTCCAGTCGTTCATTCAGACCGACGCCGCCATCAACCCCGGCAACTCCGGTGGTGCCCTGGTCGACATGGGCGGCCGCCTGGTCGGCATCAACACCGCGATCTATTCACGCGGCGGCGGCTCGAACGGCATCGGTTTCGCCATTCCCACCAACATGGTGCGGGCGGTGCTGACCGGCCTCACCCAGAACGGCAAGATCGTGCGGCCGTGGCTGGGCGTTTCGGTGCAGCCGGTTGCGCCCGACATGGCGACGGCGCTGAAGCTGCCACGGCCGATGGGCGTCTTGGTCAACGGCCTCTATCCCGATGGCCCTGCGGAACAGGCCGGCCTGCGCGTCGGTGACGTCATCACCGCGGTGAACGGCCATCACGTCGAGGACGATGCCGGCCTGCGCTTCCGCCTGGCGACCATGCCGGTGGGGGAGGAGGCCGAACTGACGGTGATGCGCCAGGGCAGCGACCGGCATGTCGAGGTGTCGCTGATCGCCCCGCCCGAGATGCCGCCGCGCGACCAGACTGAAATCGGCGGCCGCAGCAGCCCCTTCGCCGGCCTCATCGTCGCCAATCTGAATCCGGCGCTGGCCGAGGAGTTGGGCATCGAGGCGATGCAGCCCGGCGTCATGGTCGTCGGCATCCACCGTGGCAGCGTCGCCCATCGCCTGAATTTCCGTCCGGGCGACATGGTGATCGAGGTCAATGGCCGCGCCATCGCCCGGGTCGATGATCTCGAAAGGCTGGCCGGCCGGTCAGCGCCGGAATGGCGCGTAACTCTGCGCCGCGATGGCGAGGCCGTCACCTTCGTGATCGAGCGCTGACGCCCATTGGCGTGATCGAGCGCCGACGCCCATTGGCGTGATCGAGTGCCGACGCCTATTGGCGCACGACGAGGCGGCGCAGCCGCGCCAGGGTCTTGCTGCCGGCCAGGGCCGAGGCCCGCGTCTCGGGCGCAATGGCCAGGCCGACCTTGGTGATGTTGTGGTCGTCGTCGACGTCGCGCACCACCAGGGCCACCGGGCCGACCGGCAAGCGATCGCCGGGCTCGACCGCGCCGCCCAAGGTCCGGCGCAGCAGTTCGACCAGGGTCAGGTTGCGGTCGTTTGCCGCCACGTCGAGGCCGTAGATCGCGGCGATGTCGCCCAGCTTGGCCATTGGATCGAGGGCGAAGTCGCCCAGTTCCGGAAGGATTTCGTCGGCCGCGGATCGTGCGAACAACCGGTCGAGAAAGCGGATCTGCTGGGGGCCGGCGAACAGATACACGTAATCGCCGGGCTCCAGTCGGCCCGCCTTGGCCACCGACAGCGTCTCGCCGTTGCGGACGACCAAGGAGGGGCGCGCCCAGCGCGGCAGGCGTTGGCCTTTGCCGATCGGGCTGTCGGCGGCAATACGATAGCTCACCAGTTCGTGTTTGGACTGGCCCGGCAGTTCGAGTTCGACGCGGTCGACCGGGCCTCGGCGGGCCGGCACCACCAGGCCGAGGGCGCGGGCGGTCGGGGCGATGGTCCAGCCCTGCACCAGCAGCGAGGTGATGACGACGATGAAGGCGCTGTTGAAGTACAGCGAGGCATGGGGCAAGTCGTAGAGCAGCGGGATGATCGCCAGCAGAATCGACACGGCACCACGCAGGCCGACCCAGGCAACGAAGGTGGTCTCGTTGCGCGAGGCGCGAAAGGGCAGCAGGCACAGCCACACCGCCAGCGGCCGGGCGACGAAGATCAGCGCGAAGGCGACACCGGTGGCCGGCAAGGCCACCTCCACGAACTCCGACGGGCTGGCCAGCAGGCCGAGGGTGAGGAACATGGTGATCTGTGCGAGCCACGTGGTGCCGGTCTGGAAGCGGCCGATCGCCTGCTTGGCGCGCAGGCGCACGTTGCCGGCGATCAAGCCGGCCAGGTATGCGGCCAGGAACCCGCTGCCGCCAACGAGCGACGTGCTGGCGAAGAGGAGCAGCGCCAGGCCCAGCACCATCAGCGGGTAGAGGCCGCGTTCGAGCTCGACACGGTTGACGATCTGGACAATGACGAAGCCGCCGATGGCGCCGGTGATGGCGCCGATGCCCATCTGCTTGGCGAAAGTGATGGCCATGGACAGGGCCGGCGTCTCGCTGCCGATGCCGACGGCCAGTTCGACCAGCCCTAGCGTCAACAAGATGGCCATGGGGTCGTTGGTGCTGGATTCGATCTCGAGAGTCGAGCGGACCCGGTCGCGCAGGTTGATGCGGCCGACCCGCAGCAGGAAGAAAACCGCCGCGGCATCCGTCGACGAGACGATGGCGCTGAGCAGCAGCGCATGCAGCCAATCGATGCCCAGCAAGTAATGCGCCGGCACGGCCAGCGCCGCCGTCGTCACCAGCACGCCGACGGTGGCCAAGGTCAGGGCTGGCCCGGCGGCGGCGCGATAGCTGTGCAGGCTGGTGTCGTAGCCGCTGTCGAACAGGATGACGGCCAGGGCGGCGCTGCCGATGAGATAGGCCGCGTGAGCATCGTCGAACTCGATGCCGAGCAGGCCGTCCTCACCGGCCAGCAATCCGACGGCCAGGAATACCAGCAGCAACGGCGCGCCGATTCGCGACGAGATGATGCTGGTGAAAATGCTGGCGACGGTCAGGCCGGAGGCGATGAGGATGGCGATGCTGATGGCGTCGGTCATGTGTCGATAGTAAGGAAACGCCGCGGAGGCAGCTAGAACATTACGGGCTTTCGGTGCTACCAATTAATCGGAGGTTGTGGTGACGGGATTGTTCGAAAGCCAGGCGCCCAGGCCGCTCGCCGACCGGCTGCGCCCACGCACCTTGGCGGAGGTGGTCGGCCAGGACCACCTGTTGGCGGCCGATGGCCCGGTAGGCCGCATGGTGGCGGCACGGCGGATGTCGTCGATGATCCTGTGGGGGCCGCCCGGCTGCGGCAAGACCACCATCGCGCGGCTGCTCGCCGACGGCTCGGGCCTCGAATTCGAGCCACTGTCGGCGGTATTCTCGGGCGTGGCCGACCTGCGCAAGGTGTTCGACCGGGCCAAATCCCGGCGCCAGGCCGGGCGCGGCACCTTGTTGTTCATCGACGAGATCCATCGCTTCAACCGCGCCCAGCAGGATGGCTTCCTGCCCTATGTCGAGGACGGCACCGTCGTCCTGGTCGGCGCCACCACCGAGAACCCATCCTTCGAGCTGAATGCGGCGCTGCTGTCGCGCTGCCAAGTGCTGGTGCTGCGCCGCCTCGACGATGCCGCGCTCGAGGAATTGCTGGTGCGGGCCGAGACCGAGGAGAGGCGGGGGCTGCCGGTCGACGCCGACGGCCGCGTCGCCCTGCGCGCCATGGCCGACGGCGACGGCCGTTACCTGCTCAATCTCGCCGAGGAGTTGTTCCTGCTTCCGCCCGAACCTTTGCTCGGCGGCCGCGGCGTGGCGGCGGCGGTGCAACGCCGCGCCCCGCTTTACGACAAGGCGCAGGAAGGCCACTTCAACCTGATCAGCGCCTTGCATAAGTCGCTCCGCAGCTCGGACACCGACGCGGCGCTGTACTGGCTGGCGCGTATGCTGGCCGGCGGCGAGGACCCGCTGTATGTGGCGCGCCGGCTGGCCCGCTTCGCCGTCGAGGACATCGGCCTGGCCGACCCCAATGCCGTGGTGCAGGCGCTGGCGGCCTGGGACGTCTACGAGCGGCTGGGCAGCCCCGAGGGCGAGCTGGCCCTGGCGCAGCTGGTCATCTATCTCGGCACCGCGCCCAAGTCGAATGCCGCCTATATGGCGTTCAAGGCGTCCATGCGCAGCGCCCGCGAGACCGGCTCGCTGATGCCGCCGATGCACATCGTCAATGCGCCGACGCGGATGATGAAGGACCTCGGCTACGGCAAGGGCTACGTCTACGACCACGACACCGAGGAAGGCTTCTCTGGCCAGAACTGTTTTCCCGACGACATGCCGCGGCAACGGTACTACGATCCGCCCGAGCGCGGTTTCGAGCGCGAGATCAGGAAACGGTTGGGCTATTGGGACAAGCTGCGGAAGACGAATCGTGGCTAGGAAGACGCGGTCCACCCAGGCGCTGACGGTCATCGCCGACGCCTCGTGATCCATCACCAACGACCGACAGGGAGGGACAACCGTGAGCGAACGGTGGCTAGAGGATTACATCGAGGGCGCGGTGCATGAGCTGGGCGAGGTGAGCATCGACGAGGACGAGATCGTCGCCTTCGCCGAACTGTACGATCCGCAGCCGATCCACACCGACCGTACCTTCGCCGCCGACGGGCCCTTCGGCGGCCTGATCGCCAGCGGCTGGCAGACCTGCGGGCTGATGATGCGCCTTTACGCCACCCGTTATCTGTCGCAGGCGTCCAGTCTGGCCTCGCCGGGCCTCGACGAGTTGCGCTGGCTGCGGCCGGTGCGCCCCGGCGACCGGCTGTCGGTGCGGGTCACCGTGCTGGAATCGCGCGCCTCGCAGAGCAAGCCCGATCGCGGCGTCCTGCGCTCGCTGATCGAGATGTTCAACCAGGACCGCCAGGCGGTGCTGTCGATCCGCGCCGTCAACATGGTGGCGCGGCGTCCGGCCTAGGTTTCCTACAGCGGCAGCCAAAGCCTGCGGTCGACGGCGAATGTCCGCGTGCTCACCATGCGGGCGCCGCTCGCCAGCGGGTGGGCCGGATTGAGCAGCAGATTGGTGTCTTCCCGCACGATGAACGAGGGTACCTGCAGGAGCGGGCTGCGCTGCTGGCGCAGCCACTCGTCACCGAAAGCCTGCGGATCATCGGGAAAGGCGGTCAGCCTTTCCACCGGCATATCAGCCAAATCGATGGTCGCCAGCACGTAGTCGTTGGGGACCAGTTCCGGCGGCAGGTCCAGGTGGACGCGCACCTCCAGCACCGCCAGGGTGGCCGTGTCGGCGGCGTAGACCATGGCGCGGCCGGGGCTGTTCCAGCGGCCGCCATAGAGCCCGGCACCGTCGCCGGACATATCGGCGAAGGGTGTACGGCACAGGCGCCAGGCTTGCATCAGGCGGCGATGCCATGGCCGATACGGCCGAGCAGTGTCTCCACCTCGCGCGCGCCCTCGTCGGTATCGAGCAGGTCGAGCGGGCATTCGCCTGCCAAGGCCTGGGTCGGGCGGCGCAGCCAGGCGGCGGCCTTGTCGCGATGGCCCAAGGTTTCTTCGGCGGCGGCAAGCACTCGGGCGACGCGCAACAGGCGGTCCGATTGTTCGGCCGTCAGGGTGCCGACCTTGCAGCGGTTGGCCAGGGTCCGGCGCGGCAGCACCACCTTGTCCATCTCGGCCGGGGTCAGTCGGCCGCTGGCGAGCACGTGCAAAGCGGCGCCGACCGGCAGGCCACGCCGCACCGCCCGGACCAGATCGAGGCCGTTGCGAATGTCGTCGCCCACCGTGACTGATCATCGACGGTTGGAGTGGAAGCGCCGCAAGCCTATAATTCCCGCGCGAAGGAGGCCCACATGGCGACGGCGACGATAGGGCAGGACGGGACGGTGATGCTCCCCGAGGCGGTGCGGCGGGAGGCCGGACTCGAGCCGGGGGACGAGATCGAGATTCGGGTGGAGGCGGACCGGGCGGTGCGCATCAGCCCTAGAAAGGTCCAGCTGAAGGACCTTTATGGTTTGCTGGCACCCGTGGACCACGTGGCGACCATCGAGGAGATGAATGACGCCATTGCCCAGGCCGGAACACGCCGGTGATCGGCCTCGACACCAATGTCCTCGTCCGTTACTTGGTGAAAGATGATCCTGTCCAGGCGGAAGCCGCTCGTGCCGCGATCGAGACTTGTACGAGCACAAGTCCTGGCTGGGTCAACAGGGTGGTCACTTGCGAGCTGGTCTGGGTTCTGGAGAGAGTTTATCGGTTGCCGCAAGCCAAGATCGCCGAGGCGCTGCTGCTGTTGCTCAATGCCGAGCAACTTCGCTTCGAAGTCGCCGATATCCTTCCGGACGCCGTCGTTGCTTATCGTGACCAGCGCCTCGATCTTGCCGACTATTTGATCGGGCGGACCAACCTCGACCGCGGTTGTGGGACCACGCTGACCTTTGACACAGCCGCCGCGACACTGCCGTTCTTCTCGACAGTGGCGCCGAAGCGATGACCCCGGCACTCCTGCTTGCCGTGGCCATTGGCGGCGCCGCCGGGTCGCTGTTGCGCTATGTGGCGATGAGCGCCGTCGGCCATTGGCTGGGTGCCGGCTTTCCCTGGGGCACGCTGCTGGTCAACGTCGCGGGCTCATTCGTCATGGGCGTCCTGGTCGAAGGCTGGGCGCTGGCGTGGTCGGCGGGCCCGGAATTGCGCGCCTTCCTCACCGTCGGCGTGCTCGGCGGCTTCACCACCTTCTCGACATTCTCCCTCGATGTCGTCTATCTCATCGAGCGCCAGCAGGCGCTGGCCGCCGCAGCCTATGCGGCGGCGTCGGTGGCGATGTCGGTGGGTTCCCTGTTCCTTGGATTGATGCTGATGCGCCAGGTGTTGCGATGAGTGCCGTGCAGACCGTGACCGTGGCCGAGGACGAGGCCGACATCCGCCTCGACCGCTGGTTCCGGCGCCATGCCCCGCGCCTGGCGCACGGCATGCTGGAGAAGCTGTTGCGCGCGGGCCAGATCCGCGTCGACGGCAAGCGCGCCAAGTCCAACCAGCGCCTCGTTGCCGGCCAGCAGGTGCGGGTGCCGCCGCTGCCCGAGGCGCCGCCGCCCGAGGCGGCGCGGCGACAGTTCGAGGTCTCCGAGACCGAGGCCCGCGCCCTACGCGATGCCGTGCTCTACATGGACGACCACGTCATCGCCCTCGACAAGCCGCCGGGTTTGGCAGTGCAGGGCGGCACGGGCATGGAGCGGCATCTCGACGCCATGCTCGACGCCTTGCGTTTTGACGGCGACCGGCCGCGGTTGGTGCACCGTCTCGACAAGGACACCAGCGGCGTGCTGCTGCTCGGCCGTACCGCCGCCGCCGCTGCCAAGCTCGCCGCGGCCTTCCGCAGCCGATCGGCACGCAAACTGTACTGGGCGGTGGTCGTCGGTGTGCCCAAGATACGCCAGGGCCGCATCGACGCCCCGCTGGCCAAGATGGCGGGGCGCATGGGCGACAAGGTTGCGGTCGACGCCGACGAGGGCAAGCGCGCCGTCACCTGGTATCGCACCGTCGAGGCGGTGAAGCGCGCCGCCTGGCTGGAGCTCGATCCCCGCACCGGCCGCACCCATCAATTGCGCGCCCACTGCGCCTTGCTGGGCACGCCGATCCAGGGCGACGGCAAGTATGGCGGTGCCGAAGCCTATCTCAGCGGCCAAGGGGTGAGCCGCAAGCTGCACCTGCACGCCCGCGCCATCCGTATGCCCCATCCGGCGACGGGCCGCATGCTCGAGGTGGTGGCGCCATTGCCCGAGCATTTCGAGGCGACGTTCCGTTTCTTCGACTTCCACGAGAAGCAGGCCGGGAGTCCCTTCGCCGCCTTCGAGGAGTAGGCATTAGCCGCCGTAGGGCATCCGTGCCCGGCGCTTGGCGTACGGGCCGTCATCCGGTTGTGGCGGGCTGACGGTGGTCGGTTCGCCTGCGCCGCCGGTTGTGCTCGCCGATTCCTCCGGTACTGACGCCCACGGCGTGAGCGCCGGTTGCGGACGTGGCGCCGGGCGCGTCACGCGGACGCCTCGTTCGATCGTCGTCACGGTAGCGCCGGCGTTGCCACGCGGTGCGACGAGCTCGACCTCGGCAGCGTTGGCATGGTGGGCGATGGCCAGCGTCACCGCCACCGTGGCCCAGTGTCGGGGGATGATCTTCATTCCTGATACCTGGGGACGGCATCGGCCAGCGGCCCGGCGCGCACCGGCGTTTCCGCGAGGATTGCCTGTTTGCGCAAGCGCCTCGCCGTCGGATTGTCTGGTTCGGGCTGGCCGCCTGGGGTAAGGTCGCCGTCTTCACATACGATTCGGGATGCGATGCCTGCGATCCGTCTTGCCGTCTTCGACGTCGACGGCACCCTCATCGACAGTCAGCACAATATCGTCGCCGCCATGGCGGCGGCGTTCGATGCGCATGGCCTCGCCGCGGCCGATGCGGCGGCGGTGCGGCGGATCATCGGCCTGTCGCTGGTCGAGGCCATCGCCGCGCTGCTGCCCATGGCCGATGCGGCCCTGCATCACGCCATCGCCGGGTCCTACAAGGAAGCCTTCTTCGACCTGCGTCAGCGCCCGGGCCATGACGAACCGCTGTTCCCCGGCGCGTTGACGGCGCTGGCGACCTTGGAGGAAGCCGGATGGCTGCTGGCGATCGCCACCGGCAAGTCTCAGCGCGGGGTGCGGGCGACGATCGAACGCCACGATCTCCATGGCCGTTTCCTGTCGGTGCAGACCGCCGACGAGAATCCAGGCAAGCCGCATCCCGGGATGCTGCTCTCGGCCATGGCGGCGCTAGGGGCGATGCCTGCGGCGACGATGATGATCGGGGACACCTCTTATGACATGCTGATGGCGCGCAATGCAGGGACGGCGGCGGTTGGCGTTTCCTGGGGCTATCATCGTCCCGAGGAGTTGCTGATGGCGGGTGCCGCCGGCGTCATCGACGGCTACGATACGCTGGCGCCGTTGCTCGACGGCATCCTACGGGAGAGGGCATGCGTCCGGGTACCGTCGTAACCCTGCTGATGGTTGCGCTGGCGGTCGGGGCGGTGGCCCTGGTCGCCGTGGTCAAGTCCATCGACATGGCCGCCTATCGCCGGGCGCTGACCGAAGCATTCGCGGCGCAAACCGGCCATCGGGTCGACATCGGCGGCACGCTGGCCCTGAAACTGTCGTGGAGCCCCAAGCTGGTCGCCACCGATGTCCGCATTACCGATGCGGCGGGCGGCTCGCCGGTCGACCTCGTGCGTATTTCCCGCGTCGAGGCGGAAATCCGCCTGCTGCCGCTGCTCCGCCGCGAAGTCGAGGTGCGATGGCTGCGGTTGGTCAATGTCGATCTGCAAGTCGACCGCGGGAAGTTTGGCCGCGGCAAGTGGCGGCTCGACGCCATCAAGCCGCCCCCGGGCGGCGGCAACATTCCCCATACGACGCTGAACCTCGGCCGGGTGAGCATCGACAAGGGGCGCCTTCGTATCGCTGAAGCCTCGGGCGCCACCACGTCCATCACCCTCGAGCGCCTGGTGCTTGATGCCGAGGCTGGCCCGCTGTCGCTGACGCTATCGGGTAGCATCGATCAGCGCCCGTTCGACGTGTCGGCAGTCGGCGGCTCGGTCGCTGACATCACCCGCCAGTTGCGGCCGTTTCCCCTCAAGCTCAAGGCCAGCAGCGGCGGCCTCGTGGCGACCGTCGACGGCACCATCGGGCGGCCATCGGCGGGTGAGGGGCTGGATCTCAAACTGGCAGTGGAGGGCACCGAAATCGCCGAGGCGGCCAAGCTGCTGTGGGGCAACCTGCCGGGGCTGGGGCCGTTCCGGGCCGTTGCCCGCCTCGGAGGGACGCTGGCGCAGCCGGAATTGGCGGACCTCGATCTGGCGGTGGGCAAGAAGGACGTCGTGCGGATCATCGCCAAGAGCAAAGGCGCGTGGCCGCTGGGCCAGCCGCCGTTGGAGCTGGCGGTTGTCGCCGAGGCTGACGATGCGGCGGCGCTGGCGCGCTGGTTCGGGCTGGGCGCACCGCAGGCGCAGCCCCTGCGCGCCAGCGCGCAATTGGCGGTCACCAGCGGAGATCTGCGATTCACCGAGCTCAATGCCACCATCGGCCACAGCGACATTGCCGGGCAGATGCGATTGGCCGCCAGGCCGGCCCGACCCCCGTCGCTGACCGCAACGCTTGTATCGAAGCGGGTGAATGCGGCTGATCTTGGGCTGGAATCTTCGGGCGCCGTGAGCAAGGGGCGCAGCCTGCCGGTCATGCCCGACCGGCCGATCGGGCTGGCCGGCCTGCGTGGCGTCGAGCTCGATATCACCTGGAAGGCCGACTTGGCGGAGGTGCGGGGGCTGGCGCTGAACCAAGCGACGGCGAGCATTGGCCTGCACGATGCGCAGTTACTCATCGACTCGTTCTCCGCCCGGTTGGGTCGCGGCCATGTCCGCGGCGGCCTGTCGGTGGGCGGCGGCGATGACGAGGCAGTGTTGGTCCTGGACGCGCAGGGAGTGGATCTCGCCGCCCTGTTCGACGCGGCGGGGTTGCCGACGGCGCTGGCCGGGCACGGCGCCGTGGAGCTCCACCTCGCCGGCAAGCGGCGCTCGCTCTACGTCATTACGACGCCTCTCGATGGCAGCGAGGACCCCGCCCGGCGCGTGCTTGCACCCCGGCTGCCCCCTGAGGTGTCAACGCCAACGGACTGTCTGGCCGTCCCCGATGGTGGGCGCGCCTTGGCCGTGAACATCGATCGCGGGGGTCCCGGCTCAGCGGTCGATGCGCAGGCGATCGGTTTTCCGATGCCCGACGAGAATGCTTGCGCGGCGACCCTGCGATGGGTCAAACAGCCGCCAGGGCGCTTCCTCGGCACGCCATTGCGCCTGCTGCCCGGCGGTATGTCCAAGGAACTCGACAGCGAACCATGACCAGCAAGATCAGACGTTTCTACGAGGCGGCCGGTGTCGCCGCCGCGGTCGACGGATTTGCCGTCGTACTGGACGACAAGCCGGTGCGTACGCCCGCCGGCCGCGACTTCGCCGTTCCGGTCGAGGCCTTGGCCGCGGCCGTGGCCGAGGAATGGCAGGCCCAGGGTGCCACCGTCGAACCGGCGTCGATGCCGTTGACGCAGTTGGCGAGCACGGCCATCGACCGTGTCGGCCCCAATCGCGCGGCGATCCTCGACGAATTGCTGCGCTATGCCGCGACCGACCTGCTGTGCTATCGCGCCGAACAGCCGCGGGAGCTGGTCGAACGGCAGAACCGCGTGTGGCAGCCGCTGCTCGAGTGGGCGACGGCCCAGTTCGATGCGCCACTCGCCGTCACCGCCGGCGTCATTCCCGTGTCGCAGCCGGAGGCGGCGTTGGCGGCGTTGCGGCATTCGCTCGAAGCGCTCGACGACTGGCGATTGACCGCCCTGCAGTCCGCCACCGCCGCCACCGGCTCGCTGGTGCTGGCGCTGGCCATGGCGCATCGCCGCCTGACCGCCGCCGAGGCGTTCGCCGCATCCCATCTTGACGAGCTCTACCAGGCCGAACTGTGGGGTGACGATGCCGAGGCCGAGCGGCGCCGCGAACGCCTGCGGGGCGACGTGGACGCCGCCGGGGAATTCCTGCGGCATCTCGGCGAATAATCAAGCCCGTCAGGCCCGCGCATGGGCAGGCAGAGTCCGCCGTTGGCACGCGTTCGCGGAATGACGTCGGCGAGAGGCCAGGCGTGCGGCGACCGCCTTGGGTCAGTAATTTCCTGCATCGCGGCAAACCTCGTCGCGCCATTTCATTTCGCTGGAACCCCCGCCGCATTGGTGGTATCTGCATCCCCGCGGTAGGCGCGGGCTAAGAAAACCGGCGGGTTCTGGAGGTCAGATGCAGGAAATCATCCGTCAGCTGGACGAGAAGCGCGAGCGCGCCCGACTGGGTGGCGGTGAGCGGCGTATCGCGGCGCAGCACCGGAAGGGCAAGCTGACGGCGCGCGAGCGCATCGAGCTGCTGCTCGACGAAAATTCCTTCGAGGAATGGGACATGTTCGTCGAACATCGCTGCAGCGATTTCGGCATGTCCGCGCAGACCATCCCCGGCGATGGCGTCGTCACCGGCTATGGCACGGTCAACGGCCGCCTGGTTTTCGTCTTCTCGCAGGATTTCACCGTGTTCGGCGGCGCCTTGTCCGAGACCCACGCCGAGAAGATCTGCAAGATCATGGAACGCGCCATCGACGTCGGGGCGCCGGTGATCGGCCTCAACGACTCGGGCGGCGCCCGCATCCAGGAGGGCGTCGGCTCGCTGGCCGGTTACGCCGAGGTGTTCCAGCGCAACGTGATGGCTTCGGGCGTGGTGCCGCAGATCAGCATGATCATGGGGCCCTGCGCCGGCGGCGCCGTGTATTCGCCGGCGATGACCGACTTCATCTTCATGGTGAAGGATTCCTCCTACATGTTCGTGACCGGTCCCGACGTGGTGAAGACGGTCACTCATGAGACCGTCAGCGCCGAGGAGTTGGGTGGCGCCATCACCCATTCGACCAAGTCGGGCGTGGCCGATCTGGCGTTCGAGAACGACGTCGAGGCGCTGATGCAGTTGCGCCGCTTCATCGACTTCCTGCCGTCCAGCAACCGCGAGAAGCCGCCGGTGCGGCCGGTCGCCGACAGCGCCGAGCGCCTGGAGACGAGCCTGGACACGCTCGTCCCCGACAACCCGAACAAGCCCTACGACATGAAGGAGCTGATCCTCAAGGTCGTCGACGAGGCCGATTTCTTCGAGGTGGCGCCGGGCTTCGCCGGCAACATCATCACCGGCTTCGCCCGCATGGAGGGGTCGACGGTGGGCATCGTCGCCAACCAGCCGATGGTGCTGGCCGGCTGCCTCGATATCGATTCCAGCCGCAAGGCGGCGCGGTTCGTGCGCTTCTGCGATGCCTTCAACATTCCGCTGCTCACCTTCGTCGACGTGCCCGGCTTCCTGCCGGGCACCACCCAGGAATACGGCGGCATCATCAAGCACGGTGCCAAGCTGCTGTTCGCTTATGCCGAGTGCACCGTTCCCAAGGTGACGGTGATCACCCGCAAGGCCTATGGCGGCGCCTATGACGTCATGAGCTCGAAGCACCTGCGCGGTGACGTCAACTTCGCCTGGCCGACCGCCGAGATCGCGGTGATGGGGCCGAAGGGCGCGGTGGAGATCATCTTCCGCCAGGACCTCGGCGACGCCGGCAAGATCGCGGCGCGTACCGAGGAATACCGGCAGAAATTCGCCAACCCCTTCGTCGCCGGCCACCGCGGCTTCATCGACGACGTCATCATGCCGAACTCGACCCGCAAGCGCATCTGCCGCTCGCTGGCCATGCTGCGCGACAAGAAGCAGGAAAACCCGTGGCGCAAGCACGGCAACATTCCGCTGTAACTTCGGTCGTGCGGTTGGCGAGATGAACCACGAAGACACCAAGGGCACGAAGAAGGCACGAAGGTTAGAGAATCATCCTTCGGATGCCGTCCTTGAGTCGTGGGACGTTAAAGTTGATCAGCAGGCCGAGCCGCTTCTCGGCAAGCTGGAGATAAGTGAGCAGTTGGGCTTCGAACAGCGGGTTGTGATGTTCGACCGCCTTAACCTCGACGATGACGCGGTTTTCGACCAAAAGGTCAATGCGGAAACCGCCATCCAGCTTCAGGCCTCGGTAGACGACCGGCAGCGCCAATTGGCGGACCGCGTGCACGCCGCGCATAGTCAGTTCGTGCAACAGACACATCTCGTAAACGGATTCGAGCAGCCCAGGACCCAACGCCGTATGCACGGCGAACGCGGCGTCCAAAGCGTGGCGGGATGCCTGCTCGGTAACCGGATCGAGCGTATTCACCTTCGTGCTTCCTTCGTGTCCTTTGTGCCTTCGTGGTTGATGGCGGGACTGAATGGACGCCATGAATCATCATCTGATCACAGGGCGGTAGCATGTTCAAAAAGATCCTGATCGCCAACCGCGGCGAGATCGCCTGCCGGGTCATCAAGACGGCGCGCCGCATGGGTATCCAGACGGTGGCGGTCTATTCCGATGCCGACCGCGACGCCCTGCACGTGCAGATGGCCGACGAGGCCGTCCATATCGGCGCCGCGCCGTCGGCGCAGAGCTACCTGCTGGTCGACAATATCGTCGCCGCCTGCAAGGCGACCGGCGCCGAGGCGGTGCATCCCGGCTACGGCTTCCTGTCGGAGAAGCGCGAGTTCCAGGAGGCGCTGTCCAAGGCCGGCGTCACCTTCATCGGCCCCGATGCCCACGCCATCTTCGCCATGGGCGACAAGATCGAGTCGAAGAAGCTGGCCAAGCAGGCCGGGGTCAACACCGTCCCCGGCTACATGGGCGTGATCAAGGACGCCGACGAGGCGGTGACGATCTCGCGCGACATCGGCTATCCGGTGATGATCAAGGCCTCGGCCGGCGGCGGCGGCAAGGGCATGCGCCTGGCCCGCACCGATGGCGAGGCGCGCGAGGGCTTCATCTCCGCCACCAATGAGGCCAAGGCGAGCTTCGCCGACGACCGCGTGTTCATCGAGAAGTTCATCGAGCAGCCGCGCCACATCGAGATCCAGGTGATGGCCGACGGCCATGGCAACTGCATCTATCTCGGCGAGCGCGAATGCTCGATCCAGCGCCGCCATCAGAAGGTGATCGAGGAGGCGCCGAGCCCATTCCTCGACGAGGCCACCCGCAAGGCGATGGGCGAACAGGCCGTCGCCTTGTCGAAGGCGGTGCAGTACAAGTCGGCCGGCACCGTCGAGTTCATCGTCGACGGCAAGCGCAATTTCTACTTCCTCGAGATGAACACCCGGCTGCAGGTCGAGCATCCGGTCACCGAGCTGGTCACCGGCCTCGACCTGGTCGAACTGATGATCCGCGTCGCCGCCGGCGAGAAGCTGCCGATCGCCCAATCCGACGTGAAGCTGACCGGCTGGGCGCTGGAGTCCCGCGTCTACGCCGAGGATCCGTTCCGCAACTTCCTGCCCTCCACCGGCCGGCTGACCCGCTACGTGCCGCCGGCCGAGGGCGACTTCGTGCGCGTCGACACCGGCGTCTACGAGGGCGGCGAGATCAGCATGTTCTACGATCCGATGATCGCCAAGCTGATCACCTATGGCGCCAGCCGCAACATCGCCATCGCCCAGATGCGCGAGGCGCTGGACCAGTACTACATCCGCGGCGTTTCCCACAATATCCCGTTCCTGGCGTCGCTGTTGGGCAAGGACCGCTTCGTCGAGGGGCGGCTGACCACCAATTTCATCGCCGAGGAATATCCCGAAGGCTTCCATGCCTCGGACCTGCCGCCCGAGGACCCGGCGCGGCTGGTGGCGGTGGCCGCCTTCGTCCATCACGCCGAGGCCGAGCGTGCCGCCAAGGTGTCGGGACAGATGCCCGGCCATGAGATGGTGGTGCGCAGGGAGTGGGTGGTGGTGCTGGCCGGCAAGCAGTATCCAATCACCATCGCCGGCACCGGCAGCACCCGCGTGATCGAGCTGTTGGGCGAGAGCCTCGTCGTCAACAGCGATTGGAAGCTGGGCCAGCCGCTGTTCCGCGGCACCGTCGACGACGCTGATGTTTGCGTGCAGGTCGACCGCGCCGGAGTCGGCTATCGTCTGTTCCACTCGGGCGCGCAGGCCGACGTCGTGGTGCTGACCACGCGCGCCGCCGAACTGTCGGCACTGATGCCGAAGAAGGCGCCGCCGGACATGTCGAAATACCTGTTGTCGCCCATGCCGGGCCTGCTGGTATCGGTGGCGGTCGAGGAAGGGCAGGAGGTCAAGGCCGGTGAGGTTCTGGCCGTGGTCGAGGCGATGAAGATGGAAAACATCCTGCGCGCCGAACGCGACGGCACCGTCTCCAAGCTGTACAGCGAGGCCGGCGCCAGCCTGTCGGTCGACCAGAAGATCCTGGAGTTCGCGTAACGCCGCCGCCACCTGCTCATGCCCGCGCAGTTGTTTCGTCATTCCCGCGAAAGCGGGAATCCATTCCGCCGTCGGGAGTGCTTAAGCGGGACGCGCGCCTCAGGAATGGACGCCCGCTTCCGCGGGGGTGACGACTAAGGCGGATATAACGGCATTTCTTCACAGACTCTTCCGCGGGGAGGACGACGCAGGGCAGGCCGGCCTTGATCCGCCATCCCGCATCTGCTAACACTCATCCCATGCGCACCGTCCGACCCAGTTCCCGATATTGGCGCCGCTGGTTTAACCCGGCGGCTTAAGGTAGCGCATTCCATCGCATCACCCGAAGCCGCCCGGACCACAAGGCGGCTTCAGCGCGCGAATTCCCGTTTTCTTTCGTTCCACGTGACGAGTCGGCTTTGGCCCGGGTGGCTTCCCAACCAGGAGGTCTCCACATGTTCGATTTCGACGTCGTCACCGGCCCCGCCCCAGGCGCTGATCGACACGAAGTGACGGAGCGCGGAGCTCCAGCTCCGCAAAACGAAGGCGGAGCCGGAGCTCCGCGCGCCGGTCGGGATCACCCGGCGCCGGCCAAGGCCAAGTGATGGCTCATACGGAAGGTTGCATGAGGAGGCGCCGCGCCGTCTCCGCAAAGCCTCTTAAGTGCAGCGCCCGGCCATCGTCTACGCAGGACGGTCATGCTGCCTCTGCCGGTCTTCCGCCGCCGCCAATGAGCGGGCATGCTGAGGGCTCCCAGATCACGGAGGAAGACATGCCGACGAACTTCACCGTCACCAACCATGGGACGCAACCGCTGACCATCAGCGTGTTGTCGGATGAGAACGGTCGCCTGTTCGATTGCATCGTCGGCCCGGACGAAAAGGCGCGGGTGCCGATCATGCCGGGCATCTCCTTCCGCTTGACGCCCGGCGAGCCGTCGCCGGCGATCGCCGTGCAATAGCCGCCGCTTTCTTCCTCCCGTAATAGCAAGGCCCGCCGACGTCGCCGGCGGGCCTTTCCTTGTATTGGTGGCGCCTATTCGGCGGCGCAGGGCGCCGTGCGCATGAACTCTTCCAGGGCGGTCGCCGTCGCCTCCATTTCGTCCTGGCGACCGATGGTGATGCGCAGGCAATCCGGCAGGCCGCAGGCCGCCTGGCGGCGCACGATGATGCCGTGGGAGCGCAGATGGGCATCGGCGGTGGCTGCATCCCGGCCGGGTACCCGGGGGAAGCGCACCAGCACGAAATTGCCCCAGGACGGTGGCGCCTCCAGCCCCAGCCGGCGTACATGGCCATGCAACCATTCGCGCCATTCCCAGGTGTGGCGCAGGGTGCGGGCCGCCCAGGTGCGGTCGCCGAGGGCGGCGATCGCCGCCGTCTGCGCCGCCGCGTTGACGTTGAACGGCGCCCGCAGCCGGTTGAGGACGTCGGCGACGGCGGCCGGGCAATAGGCCCAGCCCAGCCGCAGGGCGCCCAGGGCGTAGAGCTTGGAGAAGGTACGGGTGACGACGACGTTGCCGGCGGCCGTGTCGACGAGGTCGAGGCCGCAGGTGTAGTCGGGATGGTCGACATACTCGGCATAGGCGGCATCGAGCACCAGCAGCGTCCCGTGCGGCAGGCCGCGGTGCAGCCGTTCGATCTCGCGCCGCGGCAGCATGGTGCCGGTGGGGTTGTTGGGATTGGCGAGGAAGACGATGCGGGTCTTGTCGGTCACCCGCGCCAGCAAGGCGTCGACGTTGGCGGTCAACGCCGTTTCCGGGGCGGCCACCGGCGTGGCGCCGACGGTGCGGGCGACGATCGGGTACCACATGAAGCCATGGGCCGAATACAGCACCTCGTCGCCGGGGCCGGCATAGGCGCGGCCCAAGAGCGAGATGAGCTGATCCGAGCCGTTGCCGCAGACGATGCGCTCGGCATCGAGGTGATGGCGTTCGGCGAGGGCGCGGCGCAGCTCGGCGCAACTGCCGTCGGGGTAGCGATGCAGGCTGCGGCCGGCGGCGGCCAGCGTCGCCACCGCCTCGGGGCTTGGTCCCAGGGCCCCTTCGTTGGAGGACAGCTTGATGACCTCGGCCATCCCGGGCAGGACGGAGTCGCCGCCGACATAGGGATGGACGTCGAGGATGCCGGGACGCGGAAGCAGGGAAGTCATGGCGTAATCCTCCCTAGGCTCGTTGATTGCTCCCTCTCCCGCCTGCGGGAGAGGGCGGGGGGTGAGGGCCGCGCCGTGGCGTCGACGCTTCGGCTCCGCCCTCACCCTCCCAGCTGCGCTGGGCCCCTCCCTCTCCCGCAGGCGGGAGAGGGGGAACGCATACCTCTACTCGGCCGCCACTTTGGGCAGTTCGGCGAGCGCCTGCTGCAGTTCTTCCTCGTCGTAGGGAACGTCGGCGAGCTTGCCGGCGAAGTAGTCGGTATAGGCTTGCATGTCGAAATGGCCGTGGCCGGACAGCAGGAACAGGATGGTCTCGGCCTTGCCCTCGACCTTGCAGCGCAGGGCCTCGTCGATGGCGGCGCGGACCGCGTGCGACGACTCCGGTGCCGGCACGATGCCTTCCGAGCGGGCGAACTGCACCGCCGCCTCGAAACACGGCGTCTGCGCATAGGAGCGCGCCTCGATCAGGCCGAGTTCCTTGACGTGACTGACCATCGGCGCCATGCCATGGTAGCGCAGGCCGCCGGCGTGGAAGCCGGGCGGCACGAAGGTCGAGCCCAGGGTGTGCATCTTGACCAAGGGCGTCAGGTGGCCGGTGTCGCCGAAGTCGTACGCGTAGCGGCCCTTGGTCAGGGTCGGGCACGACGACGGCTCGACGGCGACGACGCGCATGCTCTTGCCCTTGAGCTTCTCGCGCAGGTAAGGGAAGGCGAGGCCGGCGAAATTGGAGCCGCCGCCGGTGCAGCCGATGATGACGTCGGGCTCGTCTCCGGCCATCGCCATCTGTTCCATCGTCTCCTGGCCGATGATCGTCTGGTGCAGCAGCACGTGGTTCAAGACGCTGCCGAGGGCGTATTTGGTGTCGTCGCGCTGCACCGCGCGCTCCACCGCCTCGGAGATGGCCATGCCTAGGCTGCCGGTGGAATCGGGATGGGCGTCGAGGATGGCGCGCCCGGCCTGGGTCATTGTCGACGGGCTGGGGATGCAGGTGGCGCCGTAGGTCTCCATCAGCGCCCGCCGATAGGGCTTCTGCTGGTAGGAGATCTTGACCATGAACACCTCGACCTCGAGGCCGTAGAGGGAGCCGGCGAAGGCCAGGCTCGAGCCCCACTGACCGGCGCCGGTCTCGGTGGTCAGGCGCTTGACGCCCTCGTTCTTGTTGTACCAGGCCTGCGGCACCGAGGTGTTGGGCTTGTGGCTGCCCGACGGGCTGACGCCCTCGTACTTGAAGTAGATCTTGGCCGGGGTGCCCAAAGCCTTCTCCAGGCGCCGGGCGCGGACCAGCGGCGCCGGCCGCCACAGCCGGTAGACCTCGCGCACCGGCTCGGGGATGTCGATCCAGCGCTCGGTCGACACCTCCTGCTCGATCACCGCCATGGGGAAGATCGGCGCCAGGTCGGCGGGGCCGATCGGCTGGCCGGTGCCGGGATGCAAAGGCGGCGGCAGCGGCACCGGCAGGTCGGCGGCGAGGTTGTACCACGCCTTCGGAATCCGGCTCTCGTCCAGCAGATATTTGGTGCTCTCGCTCATGAACTCCTCCCTCGCATGACCCGCGCTTGCGGGCCCTGTCTTATCATTCGGCCGCCAGATCGCGGCAAGCCGATTCGTTGAACCTGGCGAGCAGCGCCGCCTTGCGCGCGGAAGCCCGGGCGATGGCGGCCATCTTGTTGCTGCCGAACCCGCGTACCTCCTCAGGCAAGGCGGCGAGCGCGACGGCGGTTTCGTAATTATCGGCGGAAAGTTTGGTGAGGACGAGTCCGACATTGGTCTCGTATTCGGCGATCAATCGCCGCTCGGTGCGGCGTTCGGCCATGGCGCCGAAGGGGTCGAAGGCGGTGCCGCGCAGCCGCCGCAGCGGGGCGAGCAGGCGTAGGGCGATCAGCGCCCAGGGTCCATAGCGGCCCTTGCGCGGCCGCCCCTCGCGGTCGAAGGGCGAGGCCAGGTGGACATGAACCCGGTAGCCGTCCTCGAGCTGGCGGCCGAGTTGGTCGGCGAAATCGTCACCCGTGAGCAGCCGTGCCACCTCGTACTCGTCCTTGTAGGCGAGCAGGCGGTGATAGCCGCTGGCGACGGCACGCGTCAGCTCCTGGCGCTGCTGCCCCCACAGGCGCCGGTCGGCTTCGGCGGCGGTGGCGACCAGCCGGCGGTAGCGCTCGGCATAGGCGGCATCCTGGTACTGCGCGAGATGGGCGGCGCGACGGGCCACCATCTCGTCCAGCGTTTCCGGTGCCGGCGCGGTCAAGCCTGCGGCCTGACGGGCCGCCGTCGCATCATGGGCGGCGAGGCGGCCCCAGGCGAAGGCGCGCTTGTTCTCTTCGACCTCGCGGCCGTTGAGCTCGATGGCGCGATGCAGGGCGGTTTCGCTCAGCGGCAGAAGCCCCTTCTGCCAGGCGAAACCCAGCAGGAAGATGTTGGTGTAGAGCGTATCGCCCAACAGCGCCTCGGCCAGCGCGGCCGCCGGCACGAACTCCGCCCGATCGTCGGTGGCGGCGCCGAGGATGCGGCGCAGCGGCTCGCGCTCAGGGATGCCGGCGGGATTGCGCATGGTCGCGGCGGTGGGGGCGATGTCGTCGTTGACGATGGCGCGGGTCTTGCCGCGGCGGAAGCGGGCCAGGGGGACGGCGCCGGCGGTGACCACCATGTCGCCGGCCAGCACGACGTCGGCGGCGCCAACGTTCAGACGGGCGGAATGCAGCATGTCGGCGGCGGGCGCCAGCCGCACATGGGTCAGCACGCCGCCGCCCTTCTGCGACAGGCCGGTGAAGTCGAGCACCGAGGCGGCCTTGCCTTCGACATGCGCCGCCCAGCCCAGCAGCTGGCCGATGGTGACGACGCCGGTGCCGCCGATGCCGGTGATCAGGATGCCCATGCCGTCGCCGAGCGCGGGCAGCTTCGGCGCGGGCAGGGCGTGGTCCCGCCACGCCGCCGCCGTCGGCCGCCGCAGCGCCCCCTCGACGGTGACGATGGCCGGGCACAAGGCCTCGACACAGGCGAAGTCGGTGTTGCACGCCGACTGGTCGATGGCCCTCTTGAGTCCGAACGGCGTCGGCACCGGTTTCAGCGCCAGGCAATTCGAGGTGGCGACGCAGTCGTTGCAGCCCTCGCACACCGCCGTGTTGATGAAGGCGCGCCGCGGCGGCGTCTGGCGGGCGCGGCGCAGGCGGCGGCGCTTCTCGGCGGCGCAGACCTGATCGTAGACGATCGCCGTCACCCCTTCGAGCGCGGCGAACTGGCGCTGCACGGCGTCGTAGTCGCGACGGTCGTGGACGGTCGCGCCCGGCGCCAAGGTGACGCCCTCGTATTTCTCGGGATGATCGGTGACCACGGCGATGCGGGCGACGCCCTCATGGTGCAGTTGCTGGGTGAGGCGCGGCACCGTCAGGCCGCCGTCCACCGGCTGGCCGCCGGTCATGGCGACGGCGTCGTTGAACAGGATTTTATAGGTCATGGTGGCGCCGGCGGCCACCGCCTGGCGGATGGCGTAGGCGCCGGAATGCACATAGGTGCCGTCGCCGAGATTCTGGAAGATGTGCTTGGCCTCGGCATAGGGCGCCATGCCGATCCAGTTGGCGCCTTCCGCCCCCATCTGCAGGATGCTGGTGGTGTTGCGGTCCATCCACAGTGCCATCAGATGGCAGCCGGTGCCGGCGAAGGCCTGATGGCCGCTGGGCACCTTGGTCGAGGTGTTGTGGGGGCAGCCGGAGCAGAAATAGGGCTGGCGGACCGCCTGGGTGGCGCTGGCGACCTCCTTTTCCTTGTCGGCCAGGAAGGCCAGACGTTCGCGGAAGCGTGACGCCAATTCCGGCGGCGCATCGAGCACGGAGATCAGCGCCTTGGCCACCTGCTCGGGGTCGAGCTCACCATAGGTCGGCAGCAGCGGCCTGCCGGCCGGATCGGTCTTGCCGTGGATCTCTGGCCGCTGACCGGACGACAGGCCGTACAGCAGCTCCTTCAACTGCGGCTCGATGACGCCGCGCTTTTCCTCGATGACCAGCACGCGCTCGAGGCCGCGGGCGAATTCCAGCGCGCCTTGCGGCTCCAGCGGCCAGCTCAGCGCCACCTTGTACAGCCGCAATCCCAGACGCGCCGCCGCCGCGTCGTCGATGCCCAGATCCTGCATGGCCTGGCGCAGGTCGGTGTAGGCCTTGCCGGTGGCGACGATGCCGGTGTGGGCGTTCCGGCTGTCGAGCACGATGCGGTCGAGGCGGTTGGCGCGGGCGAAGGCGAGGGCGGCCGGCAGCTTGTAGCGGTGCAGGCGCTCTTCCTGGGCCAGCTGCGTATCGGCGCCGCGGATATTCAGCCCGCCGGGCGGCATGGCGAAGTCCTGCGGCAGCAGGATCCGCGGATGTTCGGCGGAAACGCTCAGCGTCGATGCCGATTCGACGGTCTCGGTCACCGCCTTGAAGCCGATCCAGCAGCCCGAGAACCGCGACATCGCCCAGCCCATCAGGCCGAGCTCGATGTACTCGCCGACGCTGGCCGGGTTGAGCACCGGCATCAGCCACGACATCATCAGCTGTTCCGACTGATGCGCCATGCTCGACGACACCGCGCCGTGGTCGTCGCCGGCCACCACCAGCACGCCGCCCTTGGCCGAGCTGCCCACCGAATTGGCGTGTTTGAGCGCGTCGCTGGCGCGGTCGAGGCCGGGACCCTTGCCGTACCACAGGCCGAAGACGCCGGCGCGCCTGGGGTTGGGATAGATGGCCGCCTGCTGGGTGCCGATCAGGATGGTCGCCGCCATCTCCTCGTTGATGGCCGGCTGCACCGTGATGTCGTGGGCGGCGAGAAGCGGCCCGGCCTCCCAGAAAGCCTTGTCGATGCCGGCCAAAGGCGAGCCGCGATAGCCGCTGACATGGCCGGCGGTGTCGAGCCCGGCGGCGCGGTCGCGCTGACGCTGGGCGATCGGCAGCCGCACCAGCGCCTGAATGCCGGTAAGAAACACGCTCCCGTTCTCGACGCCATAGCGGTCGTCGAGCGATGCTACCGCAGTCATCGCCATCCTCCCCACAGGTCGTAACCGCCTGTATCTTTTATGGGATCACCGCTTGTTGCGGCGCCCCATCTCTTTGTCGGCGTATGTTCTTGGCGCTCTGCTCAGAACTGTCACTGTAGCGGCACCGCCCGGAACGATGTTTGCGATCTTCTTCCCCAAATGGCATGATTCGCGCAAAACACGGCCGTGCAGAGCCGGCACAATGGGAGGAATTTTTCGCGATGACCGCTCTCGATGCCTTCGACCGGCGAATCCTGGCCGAACTGCAGCGTGACGGGCGCATTCCCGTCTCGGAACTGGCCGAGCGGGTCGGCCTGTCGACCTCGCCGTGCTGGCGGCGGGTGAAGGCGCTGGAGGAGGCGGGGGTGATCAGCCGCTACGCCGCCATCGTCGACCCCGGGGCGCTGGGCCTCGACCTCAACGTCTTCGTCAGCGTCACCCTCGACCTGCACCAGGCGGCGCCGTTCGAGGCGGCCATCGCCGAGCGCACCGAGGTGGTCGAGTGCTTCGCCATGAGCGGCGAGCAGGACTATCTGCTGCACGTCATCTGCAAGAACATCGACGCCTTCGACCGCTTCCTGCGCGGCGACCTCATCCACATGCCGGGGGTGCGCCAGGTGCGCTCGAGCTTCGCCCTGCGCCAGGTCAAGCGCAGCTCGATCCTGCCGGTCGGCGGCTGACGGCGCTATGCGCGATTCCGCGAAATCGGCGGCGGAATGGACTCCCGCTTTCGCGGGAGTGACGGAGAACTTTCCTTAGAACACGGATGAACACGAATGGCCACGAATATTGCCTGCATTCGCGTCCGCCTATTCGTGTTTATTCGTGGCCATTCGTGTAATCGAATACTTGATCCGTGTTCATCCGTGTCGTTTAAACATGCTGACCGCCTTTATACACCCAGCGGGATCACCCGCACCGGGTCGCCGGCCGTGGCCGCCGGCGCGTGCGGCGGGCGGATGAGGAGGGCGTCGGCGCGGGCCAGGCTGGCCAGCATGGCGCTGTCCTGGGTGTCGAAGGGCATGGCGATCAGGCGGCCGGCCTCGTCGTGGGCGAGGCTGGCGCGCAGGTGGTCCTGGCGCAAATCATTGGCCGGCAGGTCGCGCCCCAGCACCGCCGATACCGTGCGCACCTCGGCCGCCAGGCCGAGCATCCGCCGCATCGCCGGGCCGAGGAACATCTCGGCGCAGACCAGGGCCGACACCGGATTGCCGGGCAGGCCGAGCACCGGCATCTCGCCCATGCGGCCGAACATCAGCGGCTTGCCCGGGCGCATCGCAACTTTATAGAAATCCAGCGCCATGCCGGCGCCGATGGCGTCCTTGACCAGATCGTAATCGCCGACCGAGGCGCCGCCCGAGGTCAGCAGCAGGTCGGCGCCGCGGGCGCCGGCCAGCATCGCCTGCAGCGACACCATGGTGTCGAGCGCCGTGCCCAGCAGGATCGCCTCGCCGCCCAGAGCCTCGACGAAGGCCACCAGGGCGAGGCCGTTGGAGCCGATGATCTGCGCCGGCGCCAGCGGGTCGCCCGGCATCTTGATCTCGTCGCCGGTGGACAGGATGGCGACGCGCGGGCGGCGCTTGACCAGGACCCACGGCACGTTCGTGGCGGCGATCAGGCCGACGTCGCGGGCGGTCAACAGCCGCCCCGGCTCGAGCAGGGTCTGGCCGGCGGCGAAATCGAGGCCGGCGCGGCGGATGTGCTGGCCGACGCGCGGCACGACGCGGAATTCGACCGCCTCGCCGTCGCGCGCGGCGTCTTCCTGCATGATGACGGCGTCGGCGCCGGCGGGAATCTGGGCGCCGGTGAAGATGCGCACGGTGCAGCCCGGGCGCAGCGTGCCGTCATAGGGGCGGCCGGCCGCGGACTCGCCCTGCAGCGCCAGCTTGGCCGGGGCCGTGGCGACGTCGGCGGCGCGCACGGCATAGCCGTCCATCGCCGAGACATCGACGGGCGGGTGGCTGACCCGCGCCGCCACCGGCTCGGCCAGCACGCGGCCGCCCGCCTGCATCACGCTCACCTGTTCCGCCCCGACCGGGCGGATGCCCGCCAGAACCTTCGCCCGCGCTTCCTCGACCGAAATCATCAATCCGCCTCGTAGGTTCCCGACTTGCCGCCCGACTTGTGCACCAAGCGAATGTCGGTGATGCGCATCGCCTTGTCGACCGCCTTGCACATGTCATAGACGGTCAGCGCCGCCACCGAGACGGCGGTCAGCGCCTCCATCTCGACGCCGGTGCGGCCCTTGAGCTTGCAAGTGGCGGCGATGTCGACGGCATTGGCCTCGCTGTCGCAGGACAGCTCGACCGTGACCGAGGTCAGGGCGAGGGGATGGCACAGCGGGATGAGGTCGGGGGTGCGCTTGGCGCCCATGATGCCGGCCAAGCGCGCCACGCTCAGCACGTCGCCCTTCTTGAGGCCGCCGGCCAGGATCAGGCGCATGGTTTCCGCCCCCAGCAGCACGCGGCCCTTGGCCGTGGCGGTGCGCTCGGTGACGTCCTTGTCGGAGACGTCGACCATGACGGCGTTGCCTTGGGCGTCGAAATGGGTGAATTCGGCCATGATTCGATCCATTGTTTGTTCGTCATTCCCGCGAAAGCGGGAATCCATGAACACAGGCCTCTGGAAAATGGACTCCCGCTTTCGCGGGAGTGACGCAAGAAACCTAGTTCCCCAGCAGCGCCCGCGTCGCCGCGGTCACGTCGGGCTGGCGCATCAGGCTCTCACCGATCAGGAAGCGCTTGGCTCCGCACGCCGCCAGCCGCGCCAGCTCCGCCGAACCCTTGAGGCCGCTCTCCGCCACCAGCACGCGATCCGGAGGCACCATGGCGGCGAGGCGCTCGGTGGTGGCGATGTCGGTGACCATGGTCTTGAGATTGCGATTGTTGACGCCGATCAGCGTTGATTTCAGGCGCAGGGCGCGCGCTATCTCGGCTTCGTCATGCACCTCGACCAGCACGTCCATGCCGAGTTCCATGGCCACCGCCTCGAGCTCGGCGGCCAGCGTGTCGTCGAGCGCCGCCATGATGACCAGGATGCAGTCGGCGCCCAGGGCGCGGGCCTCGAACACCTGATAGGCGTCGACCATGAAGTCCTTGCGCAGCGCCGGCAGGGTGCAGGCGGCGCGGGCGGCGACCAGATAGTCGTCGCTGCCCTGAAAATACGGAATGTCGGTCAGCACCGACAGGCAGGCGGCGCCGCCGGCCTCGTAGGCCTTGGCGAGGCTCGGCGGGTCGAAGTCGGGGCGGATCAGGCCGGCCGAGGGGCTGGCCTTCTTGATCTCGGCGATCAGGCCGTAGCCGCCGGCCGCCACTTTGACCGCAAGGGCGGTGGCGAAGCCGCGCACCGGCGCCGCGGCGCGCGCCAGCCGCTCGATCTCGGCCTGCGGCCGTCGCTGTTTGCAGCCGGCGACGTAGTCACGCTTGTCGGCGCAGATGCGGGCGAGGATGTCGCTCACGCCTCGACGTCCTTGTTGGTGATGGCGATCAGGTGCTCGAGGGTGACGCGTGCGCGGCCGTCGTCGATGCCGGCGGCGGCGAGTAGGACGCCTTCACCAAGGTCGAGGGCGCGGTCGGCCACCACCAGGGCGGCGGCGGCGTTGAGTAGCACGATGTCGCGATAGGCGCCGGACTCACCGGCCAGCAGCGCGTGCAGCGCCGCGGCGTTGGTCTCGGCGTCGCCGCCCTTCAGCTCCTGTGGGCTGGCCCGGCGCAGGCCGACCATCTCCGGCGTCACCTCGAACTCGGACAGCCGGCCGTCCTTCCATTCGGCCACCGCCGAGGGGCCGGTGGTGGTGAGCTCGTCGAGGCCGTCCGAGCCATGCACCGCCCACGCCCGTTCGGCACCCAGGCGGCCCAGGGTCTCGGCCACCGGCCGCAGCCACTGATCGGCGAAGACGCCGACGATCTGGCGGCGGGTGCCGGCCGGGTTCGACAGCGGACCCAGCAGGTTGAAGATGGTGCGGGTGCCGAGCTCGACGCGCGGGCCGGCGACGTGGCGCATGGCCGAATGGTGGCGCGGCGCCATCAGGAAGCCGATGTTGGCCTCGCGCAGCGCCTGCTGCACCAACGCCATGTCGCAGTCGATCTTGACGCCCAGCGCCGCCAGCACGTCGGCCGAGCCCGACTTCGACGACAGGGCGCGATTGCCGTGCTTGGCCACCGGCACGCCGCAGGCCGCGGCGACGATGGCGGCGGCGGTGGAGATGTTGTAGGTGCCCGAAGCGTCGCCACCGGTGCCGCAGGTGTCGATGGCCCCGGCCGGCGCCGCCATGGGCATGGCCTTGGCCCGCATGGCGCGGGTGGCGCCGGTGATCTCCTCGACGGTCTCGCCGCGCACGCGCAGCGCCATGAGGAAGCCGCCGATCTGCGCCGGGGTGGCGTCGCCCGACATGATGATGTCGAAGGCGCGCTCGGCCTCGCCCTCGCTCAGGCGCTCGCCCGCCGCGACCCGCGCCAGCAGCTCTTTCATGTTGGCGATGGCGCTCATCAGGCGGCGCTCCCGGCGGCGGTGCGGGTGAGGTCGAGGAAGTTGCGCAGCAGCGCGTGGCCGTGCTCGGAGGCAATGCTCTCGGGATGGAACTGCACGCCGTAGACGGCGAGTTCCTTGTGGGCCAGGCCCATGATCAGCCCATCATCGGTTTCGGCGGTGACTTCCAGGCAGGCGGGCAGGCTGGCGCGCTCGACCACCAGCGAATGATAGCGCGTCGCCGCGAACGGGTTGGGCAGGCCGGCGAAGATGTTGCGGCCGCCATGGTGGATGGGGCTGGTCTTGCCGTGCATCGGCGCCGGCGCCCGCACCACGCGGCCGCCGAAGGCCTGGCCGATGGCCTGATGGCCCAGGCACACGCCCAGCAGCGGCACACGGCCGGCGGCGCGCTTGATCAGGTCGAGGCAGATGCCGGCCTTGTCGGGATCGCAGGGGCCGGGCGACAACACGATGCCCTGCGGCGCCAGCGCCATGGCCTCGTCTGCCGACAGCGCGTCATTGCGCTTCACCACCACTTCGGCGCCGAGTTCGCCGAGATAGTGCCACAGGTTGTAGGTGAAGCTGTCGTAGTTGTCGATGAGCAGGAACATGGATGCCGGCCGGATAGGAAACAGGCGGGCAGAATGCCGCTCCGCCCGGCGGGGCGTCAAGAGACGTGGCCGAGATCAATGGCCATGGGGTGGAGCGCGGACCTCCGGTCCGCAGCATGAGGGCGGACCTGGAGGTCCGCGCTCACGCTGCCTCTTCGAAGGCCCCCTTGACCTTCCAGTTACTGGAAGCCCAATTATCAGATCGGGTTGGATCATCTTCGTTCGTCATTGCCGGGCTTGACCCGGCAATCCATGGACCCCCGGGGCAAGCCCGGGGGTGACGGAGTAAGAGGAGAACGGTCTGACCTGGATCGCACACATCCCGAGTGCAGAAGGACCGCCATGAGCCACATCTCCGCCGAACGCATGGAAAGCATCACGCTGCCGGTGCACGGCATGACCTGCGCCGCCTGTTCGACCCGGCTCGAGCGCGTGCTCGGCAAGCTGCCGGGGGTGGCCGAAGCCTCGGTCAGCCTGGCCGGCGAGCGGGCGACGGTGCGGTTCGACGCCGCCCGCACCTCGCCCGAGGGCGTGGCCGAGGCGGTGGCGGGGGCCGGCTTCAGCGTGCCCAGCGAAACCGTCGAACTGGCCATCACCGGCATGACCTGCGCGTCCTGTGCGGCCCGCATCGAGAAGATGCTGGGCAAGGTGCCGGGGGTGCGCGAGGTCAGCGTCAATCTCGCCACCGAGCGGGCGCGCGTCGACGTGCTCAGCGGCGTCGCCGGCGCCGCCCGCCTCATTGCCGCCGTCGAGGCCGCCGGCTATGGCGCGACGTTGGTCGTCGACGGCGCCGACCGCTTCGCCCAGGAAGAAGCCGAGCGCGAGCGGCAGAGCCGGCAGGAGCTGTTCAAGCTGCTGCTCGCCGCCGCTCTGACACTGCCCCTGGTCGCGGCGATGGCCCTGGAGGTTGTCGGCGTGCAGTGGATGCCGCCGGCCTGGGTGCAGATGGCCCTGGCGACGCCGGTGCAATTCTGGATCGGCTGGCGCTTCTACGAGGGTGCGTGGAAATCGCTGAAGGGCGGCGCCGGCAACATGGATCTGCTGGTGGCGCTGGGCACCACCGCCGCCTACGGCCTGTCGGTTTGGTACACGCTGCTCGGCCACGGCCACGAGGGCCTGTATTTCGAGGCGGCGACGGTGGTCATCACCCTGGTGCTGCTCGGCAAGTGGCTGGAGGCGCGGGCCAAGCGCTCGGCCTCGGCCGCCATCCGCGCCCTGATGAAGCTGCGCCCCGACACGGCGCGCGTCGAGCGCGACGGCACGGTGGTCGAGGTACCGGCCGAGGCGGTGATCCTGGGCGAGATGGTGCTGGTGCGCCCCGGCGAGCGCGTGCCGGTCGACGGCGAGGTGGCCGACGGCCGCTCGCACATGGACGAGTCGCTGATCACCGGCGAAAGCCTGCCGGTGCCGAAGGAGGCGGGCGACGCCGTCACCGCCGGCGCCATCAACGGCGACGGCCTGCTGCGCGTCCGCGCCACTGCCGTCGGCGCCGATTCGACCATCTCGCGCATTATCCGCATGGTCGAGGGCGCCCAGGCCAGCAAGGCGCCGGTGCAGAAGCTGGTCGACCGCATCTCGGCGGTGTTCGTGCCGGTGGTGGTCGCCATCGCCGCCGTGACCTTCCTCGGCTGGTGGCTAATCGCCGGCGAGCCCGCCACGGCGTTCGTCGCCGCCGTGTCGGTGCTGGTCATCGCCTGCCCATGCGCCCTCGGCCTAGCCACGCCCACCGCCATCATGGTCGGTACCGGCGTCGCCGCCCGCCACGGCATCCTGATCAAGGACGCCGAAGCCCTGGAGCGCGCCCATCACACCAATGTCGTCATCTTCGACAAGACGGGCACGCTGACCGAGGGCCACCCCGCGGTGGACGCCATCGTCCCGGCGGCGGGTGCGGCGGAGGAACTGTTGCTGCTGGCCGCCTCGGCGCAGCAGGGCAGCGAACACCCGCTGGCGCGTGCCCTGCTCGACAAGGCCGCCGCCGGCGGCCTGACCCTGCAGCCGCTGGCGGCCTTCCGCGGCATCGCCGGTCGCGGCCTGGAGGCCGAGGTGGCGGGGCGCACCGTCATCATCGGCAGCCGCCGGCTGATGGACGAGCGGGGCGTCGCCATGACGCCGCTGGCGGCGCGGGCCGAGGCGCTGGAGGCCGGCGGCCGCACCGTCATGTGGATCGCCGAAGGCGGCCGGCTGCGCGGCCTCATCGCCGTCACCGACCCGGCCAAGGCGTCGGCGGCCGGCGCCGTGGCGCGGCTCAAGGACCTGGGGGTGGAGACGGTGATGCTCACCGGCGACAACCGCCGTGCCGCCCAGGCGGTGGCGACCCAGGTCGGCGTCGCGCACGTCGTCGCCGAGGTGCTGCCCGAGGGCAAGGCGGCCGAGGTGCAGCGCCTCAAGGGCCAGGGCCGGGTGGTGGCCATGGTCGGCGACGGCGTCAACGACGCGCCGGCGCTGGCCGCCGCCGACATCGGCATCGCCATGGGCACCGGCACCGACATCGCCATGCACGCCGCCGGCATCACCCTGATGCGCGGCGACCCCGGCCTGCTGCCGGCGGCGCTGTCGGTGTCGCGGGCCAGCTACGACAAGATCCGCCAGAACCTGTTCTGGGCCTTCGTCTACAACGTCGTCGCCATCCCGGCGGCAGCCTTCGGCTTGCTCACGCCGGTGATCGCCGGCGCCGCCATGGCGTTCTCGTCGGTCAGCGTCGTGTCGAACTCGCTGCTGCTGCGCCGGTGGAAGGAGTAGGGGCATGAACATCGGACAGGCCACCGGCCTCTCGGGCGTTCCCGCCAAGACCATCCGCTATTACGAGTCGATCGGGCTGATCCCGGCGGCGGGCCGCAAGGCCTCGGGCTATCGCGACTATGACCGCAAGGACGTCGAGACCCTGCGCTTCATCCATCGCGCCCGCTCGTTGGGCTTTGCCGTCAAGGAGGTGGCCGACCTGCTGGAACTGTGGCGCGACCGTAGCCGCGCCAGCGCCGACGTCAAGGCGGTGGCGCTGGCCCATGTCGCCGAGATCGAGCGCAAGATCGCCGAGCTCGACGGCATGCGCCGCACGCTGCTCGACCTCACGCGCCGCTGCCATGGCGACACCCGCCCCGATTGCCCGATCCTGGAGGAGTTGGCGGGGGCGGAGAAAGGCTGAGATCAGGGTACCGCGATACCCGCCGCCCTTACCGATGCGGCGATGTCGGCCATGGATCGGAACCGGTGCCGATGCCGTGGCCCGTCCACCCCACGTCAGTCGCCAGTTGCCCTAACAGCAGGCAGGGTACGGGACTGGGAGGTTGGCCGGTTTTGAGCGAACGCGACAGCACCGCAGGCACGACCGCCGTTGGGGCCAGTCCATAGTACCCGACGACGCGTCCGGCATCATGAATCACCATTACGGCGGTGAAGCCCTTTTCCTGATTGGAGAGGGCGCGGGTTTTCAGCCAATGATCGAGGGCAGGCTTGCCGCAGGCGAAGTGGGATACGTCGTGCGCCGCAATCAAAGGCTCAGGCGCAGACAAAGTCACCAGACGATCAGCCTTGCCCGCTCTCGCGTTCCCACGGTGCCGGTTGCCGGACAAGCTCGACCATAGGCATCACTGGTGTCGACGGTGCCGCGAGTACAGCCATGAATTCGGCGAAGCCCTCCGGGCTCATGCGGATGAGACCGGCCTCCATCAGCGCGTCTTCGGCGGCGCGTACCGCCGCCTCGCGAACGAAATCCGTCCGCGACCGGCCGCGCAACTGCGCCGCGCGATCGATGATGGCGAGGTCGGCATCGGGTAGGCGCATGGACAGCGGATGGTCTTTGCGACTGCCAGCGATAGACATGCGCATTCTCCTTCCCGACGCGAATATGGCCCATCGTAGCGCGTATCACAATACATGGCGGACTAACCGCGCCGCGACTCAGCCGTGCCAGCGCGCGACTGTAGCTGTCTGGCGCCCGGAGCGCGGAGCTCCAGCTCCGCATTCCAGGTACGGACCTGGAGGTCTGCGCTCCGTCTGCGCTACTCGGAGATGGGCTTGCGCCAGGGGCCGGTTTGGCTGACGAGATCGCGCACCGCCGCGGAGTTCAGGAACCTGGCATAGGCGATGCGCAGCGAGTCGCGCGCCGTCAACGGGCGCTCGCCCTGCCGGATGATGCGGATTCGATCGAATGCGACCGTTTGCCTCGGAATGTCCGCCCTCATCGATCCCCCATGCGTGGTCCACCACCGTCATAGTCTGGGCCGCGTGTCGTTGCTGTGGCAATCGGGCGAAGGTCTGCGCCGGCCCTGGCGCATGGTATTGTGGGCCGACCGGCGACTGGTCGCCCTGCTGTTCGGCGCATCCCTATTGACGCGCCGGCGCCGGGGCGCTATCAAGCGCCTCCCTTTCCGGAGTAGCTCAGTGGTAGAGCAAGCGGCTGTTAACCGCTTGGCCGGGGGTTCGAATCCCTCCTCCGGAGCCATGCTGCTGTAGCTCAGTGGTAGAGCACTCCCTTGGTAAGGGAGAGGTCGACAGTTCAATCCTGTCCAGCAGCACCAGGTTGCGGGTGTAGCTCAGTTGGTTAGAGCGCCGGCCTGTCACGCCGGAGGTCGCGGGTTCGAGCCCCGTCACTCGCGCCATTGCCCGGCAATCCGGGCATCGACACTGTCACCACCAACCCTGGCGCGCGCCGCACAGGGGCGACATCGCGGAACGGTGTTGCAATTCCCCACGGCCTGCTGAGAATGGCCTGCATCGAGGGGGAGTGACCATGATCCGATTCGCCGCCATTCTCGTTGCCGTGCTTCAGTTGCTTGCCGCCCCGGCGCAGGCCGAGGACTACCAGAAATTCACGCCGCTGCTGGTCGACCTGCCCGGTTGGGAGGCCGAGCCCGCCGACGGCATGAGCATGGACCTGTCGGGGCAGAAGATGGCCAGCGCCACCCGCAACTATCAGAAGGGCGAGGCCCAGGCCGATGCCGCCATCATGTGGGGCGCCGGCGCCGCCGGGCAGATGCCGGCCGGTGCCGGCCATCAGGCGATGCGCATCGAGACCGGTGACGGCTATTTCGTCACCGAGGCTCAGGATGATTTCACCGTCACGCGCCAGTACAGCCGCACCGAGAAATCGGGCGCGGTGATGGTGGGGATGGGCGATTCGCTGATGTTCGTCCTCAATTACACCGGGCTATCCGACGGCGAGGGCGAGGCGCTGGCCCGGCGCTTCGACTGGAAGGCGATCAAGGCCGTGGCAAAATAGGTCGTGCTGATCGGGTGGCACTCGCCGGAGTGGATCGTCAGCCGCGCCGTGCCGCCTCGATCGCGGCGACGTCGATCTTCTTCATGCCCATCATCGCATCGAACGCGCGCTTCGCTTCATCGCCGCCGGCCGCCATGGCCTCGGTCAGCACGCGCGGCGTGATCTGCCAGGAGACACCCCATTTGTCCTTGCACCAACCGCAGTCGCTCTCCTGACCGCCATTGGCGACGATGGCCTTCCAGTAGCGATCGGTCTCTTCTTGATCGTCCGTGGCGATCTGGAACGAGAAGGCCTCGTTGTGCTTGAAGACGGGGCCGCCGTTGAGGCCGAGGCAGGGTATTCCGGCCACTACGAATTCGACCATCAGGACATCGCCCTTTTTGCCGGACGGGTAGTCACTGGGAGCACGGTGCACGGCACCCACGGCGCTGTCGGGAAAGGTCACGGCGTAGAAGCGGGCAGCCGCCTCGGCGTCCTTGTCGTACCACAGGCAGATCGTGTTCTTGGCCATGGCCTGTCCTTTCCGTACGCCGTTTCCCTCAACTCTTTCCTGACATGGGAGCCCGACCGCCGTTCTCCACCCAGAGTGGTCCGGTTTCCCTGGCCGCGCCCAGGGGAGCGAATTTTATCGCAAGCGTGGCTATCCGCGTGCGTTCAAAACGCACGCTCAACATCCGTCCGTGCAAAATCCTCGCCTACATAGAGCGGACGGCATCGATGCTCCTTGGCCACCTCATGAGAGAAGCAGTCACCGAAGTTCAGTGCCGCAGAATGAGCAGCCTTGCCCCATTGCTCATAAGCTTGGGCGATCCGGCGCGCTGCCGCTGGCGTCACGCTAACGACCTCAAATCCGAGTCCATCGAGCAGTTTGGTCATTTCGTCGCCGACATTGCGGCGCGCGGCGACGATCAGCGCTTCGGCGACCGTCCCGGCGGAGATCAGCAGGCGGTCCTCACTTTCGAGGATCATGGAACAGTCATCGGCCTCAGGTTCGTTGAATATGATCGCTATCAGTGCAGACGTATCAACCGCGATCATTCCGGCATGCCATCATCGCCGTAAAGGAAGTCCTGGCTGCGCGCCGCGCTCAGCCCGGGCGCCGCCTTTGCGGCGGCGGAGGTCCGCACGGCTTTGAGCAGTGCCCTGCGGGACCTACTATCCGGCGAAACCTTGATCGGTACCAGGCGCACGGCGGCATGGCCGTGCCGGGTCAGAATCACTGCGTCTCCCGCCTCCGCCCGCCGGACCAGTTCCGTCAATTGTCCTTTGGCTTCCGTCACGGACACTCGCATCGCTGGCTCCATCTGGACCGTGCAAGTCGTCTTTGTTCATAACTGGACCATTTAATGGTCTAGATCAACGCCACCGTTCTCAACATAATTGCCGCACGGCGCGGGCGGCGCGGCTCTCCCCCCGACCCTCTCCCGCAAGCGGGAGAGGGAGAGTTTTTGCCCGCGGCCGTGGCAAAATCGGTCCTCCGGCGGCCGCGGGTTGCCGCGCCCGCGCATCCGGATGTAAAGGATGCGCCAGTGGCGTCAAGGCGGGACATGGTTCGGTGGCCGGTAAGAAGAAGCGCGGCGGCAAGGGCAAGGCCGCATTTCCATTGCGGCGTCTCGCCGGCGCCATGTCGCTGGTTTTTGCCGCCATCGTGGTGCTGGGCGTCGGCGTGGTGATCGGCAGCCGCCTCGGCGGCGAGCGCACCGCGGTGGCGCCACGGGTGGCGGTGCGGCCGCCGCC
>JAKFEE010000031.1:0-240571 GCA_036675815.1 Rhodospirillaceae bacterium | reverse complement strand
CCCGTATTCACTTCTCAAACAGCCGGGGGCCGAAGCCCCGTTCCCCTCAGCGGGGAGGCCGGCGTTATAGGTCGCCAACCGAACCCTGTCAAACCCTTTTTCGCGGCCCCCTCCGCGGGGCCGGGGCCCCTTCCGGGACCCCCGCCGCGCCGATGCTCGGCCCGCGGCAGGACGGCCTATGTAGGCGCCGCGGCGCCCGCGGTCAAGGGACTTTCGTTCCCGCCTCTCGATATCCCGCACAGCACCCTCGCCTTCGCGACATGCTAGCCGATGGTCGAGCGGTATCTCATGAGACAGGCGCTGGGCCGATAGGACTGGTCAACGCCTTGGGAACCTTGAGCATATGAGATTCGGCGCAGCCGATGCAAGGGCCGGGATATGGCGCCCGCCTCATCTTTGGGGGGATCAGCCCCCGGCCGGCAGCGCCCGGCAAAACTGCTTGCGTTGCTGCAACCGGCGACACAGCCCCCGGGCCGCTGCCGCGTCCGACAACGGCCCGGCGCTCAGCCGGTAGAACACCCCCTTGGCGGGAATTTCAACGCGCTTCACCTCTGGTTGCAGGCCGCCCAACAGCTTGGGAAAGCGCTTGCGCAAGCCGTCCCAGCCGCGCCGTGCCGCCACCTCCGACCGCAACGACGCCAGATGCACGCCGACGCGGTCTGAATCCACAACCGGTGTCGGCGCCACGGTCGCCGGCTTGCCGTCGGCCGGCACCAGGGGCAGCGGCGTCGCCCGCGGCGACTCCGGGGATGGCATCAGCCGCTCGATCGCTGCCCGCTCGCGGGCCATTTCCTCAGGCGTGATCAACCCGGCCTGGCGCAGACGCTGCAGCCGTGCCTGCTCGGCTGCCGCCGCCGCGGCATCGCCGGGCGGCGCCGGCGGCGCACGGCGGGCCTGCGGCGCCGCCGGCAACAGCGCTTCGAGAATGGCGTTGCGTTCCAGCGCGTGGCCCTGCGGGGTGATGGCACCACTCTCGAGCGAGCGCCCCAACGCCTGCAGGCGCTGCGCCACCTGCTCGACACCGGGTGGCGGCCAGTCGAGCGCCGCCGCCGCCGGTTTCTCGCTGAACGGCAGCAGCGCGCCGATATTGGCCGCCCGGCGCCGTTCATATTCCTCCTGTGTCGCCAGCCCGCGCCCCACCAGATCGCGCAGGATGGCAAAGCGGGCCTCGGCCTGCGCGGGACCCGCGGCGATGGCGGCATCGGATGCGGAGGCGCGCCGCGACGCGCCCACCTGCGCGACCTCGCCGTCGGGACGAGAGCCGGCCAACAGGCGCCGATAGGTGTCGCGCGCCGATTCCCCCTTGCCGTTGCGGTCATAGGCCATGGCCAAGGCGAGCAAGGCTTGCGGATCATCGGGGTGGCGGCGCACCGCCTCGAGCGCCAGGGCCTCGCCGTCGACGCCACGCGCCATCGCCTCGAGGGCCTTGTCGGTCAGGTTTTCGTCGGTGGGAGCCGCCCCCGAGCCCAGCGGCGCGTCCTGCTGGTAGGCGCAACCCGAAATCGCCATCATCACCGCCATCGCCACGATACGCGCCCCGACCCGCCCCATCGCCAAACCTCCCCATGATCCGAGGCGAGCATGACAAAGCCGCCCCCACCTTTCAACCACGGCGACCCCACCGACGGGGCGGGTCGGGGCACGTGGATCGATCGCGCCCACGCGCGATCACCTCGCCCGCGCATGATCGCCGTCGCCTTGCCGGTACCCGACCCTGGCGCCATATGCAAACTGGCGGCAATCACGGAAGCATCCGAATGAATTGGTTTCTCTGGCCTGGAGACCGCATATGCGATCTGGTCGGGCTGACCGACCCCGATGATCGACAACTGCTGCGCCTCTTCGCCAACATGGTGATCTGGGGCGCCGTCATCGTCGCGGTGGCCCTTCTTCTGCGCTAGACACGCACCTCCGCGATCGGCGCCGGCCCGACGGGACAAGACCCGACACAATAAGGACAGTTGACCGGGGGCTACCCCTTACGGCATTTTCCCGCCGGCGATGGGGGGATGGGCGATGGGTGTCGACGAGCGGGCGCATGTGACCGGCCTTGCCGAGGATGGCGCACCCTTCCAACTGCGCGCCGCCTCGCTGACCCTGCTCACGCTGAAGATCCACGACCACACCGACGCGGATTTCTTCCCGCGTCTGGCGACCATGCTGTCGCTGGCCCCTGGCTTCTATCGCAACGCTCCCATTCTGCTGGACCTCTCGGCCACCGGCGCACGGCCGCCCGGCGACCTTGCCGATTTTTGTGACCGCCTGCGAGCGCTCGGCATCAACCCGGTGGGGGTGCAGCGCGCCAATGCCGCCTGGGAGCGCGCCGCGGCCGCCGTCGGCCTGCCGCCCTTCCCCGCCGGCCGCGCCGCCGAGGTCGCCGCCGCGCGCGGTGCCGTCAAGGCGGCGGCGAAGGCGGCCAGCGGCACCTGCATCATCTCCGAGCCGGTGCGTTCGGGCCAACAGATCTATGCCCACAAGGGCGACCTGATCGTCCTGGGCCCGGTCAGCCGCGGCGCCGAATTGCTGGCCGACGGGCACGTCCATGTCTATGGGCCGCTGCGCGGCCGCGCCTTGGCCGGCATGAGCGGCGACAAGTCCGCCCGCATCTTCTGCCGCGCCTTGGACGCCGATCTGGTGTCGGTCGCCGGCGTCTATGTCGTCAACGAACAGCTTGACCCCGCGCTGGTCGGCAAACCGGCGCAGATCTTTCTGGACGGCGACGAGTTGATCCAGCAACCTCTATAAAACCAAGGAACGGAGAGTCTGTTGGCAAAGGTCATCGTAGTAACGTCGGGCAAAGGCGGTGTGGGCAAGACCACCACTTCGGCCGCCCTTGCCGCCGGCTTGGCCATGCGCGGCCACAAGACCGCCGTCATCGACTTCGACGTCGGCCTGCGCAACCTCGACTTGATTATGGGTTGCGAGCGCCGCGTGGTGTACGACTTCGTCAATGTCATCAATGGCGAGGCCAAGCTGCATCAGGCGCTGATCAAGGACAAGCGCCTGGACAATCTGTTCGTGCTGCCGACCTCGCAGACCCGCGACAAGGACGCGCTGACGCAGGACGGCGTCGAGCGCGTGGTCGACGATCTCAGGCGCGATTTCGACTATGTCATCTGCGACAGCCCGGCCGGCATCGAGCGTGGCGCCTTCCTCGCCATGTACTATGCCGACGAGGCCATCGTGGTCTCCAATCCGGAAGTGTCGTCGGTGCGCGACGCCGATCGCATGATCGGGCTGTTGACCAGCAAGTCGCGGCGCGCCGAAGAGGGCCAATCCGTCCCCCAGCACCTGCTGCTCACCCGCTATGACGGCGAGCGCGTGGAAAAGGGCGAAATGCTCAAGGTCGAGGATGTCCAGGAGATCCTGGCGGTTCCGTTGATCGGCATCATCCCCGAATGCCCCTCGGTGCTGCAGGCCTCGAACGTCGGCAGCCCGGTGATCCTCGACGAGAAGTCGCTGGCTGGCCGCGCCTACGCCGATGCCGTCAGCCGACTGCTGGGCGCCGACACCCCGGTGACCGTGCCGCGGGCCGCCAAGCGCGGCCTGTTCGACCGCTTGCTGCGGAGAAGCGCATGAGCCTGCTCGGTTTTTTCGGCCGCAAGCCGAAGGCGACGGCGGAGGCGGCGCGCGACCGGCTGCAGGTTCTGCTCGCCCATGAACGGGCGGGCCTGCAGGGCAATGATTTCCTGCCGCAGCTGCAGCGCGAAATCCTCGAGGTCATCCGCAAATACGTCGCCGTCGACGATGACCGGCTGCAGGTGAAGCTCGACCGCGAAGAGCATCTGTCGGTGCTCGAAGTCAACATCGAGTTGCCGGCGCCGACGGCCGCGCAGCGCCAGTCGTGAGCGGTTCACGGCGTGATCGCCACCTTGAGCACGCCCTCGCGCTGGTTTGAGAACAGGTCATAGGCGGCCTCGATGTCGTCGAGCTTGAAGCGATGGGTGACCAGCGGCTGCGCATCCATGCGGCCCGCGCCAACGACATCCATCAGGCGACGCATGCGTTCCTTGCCGCCCGGGCAAAGCGTGGTCACGATCTTGTGATCGCCCAGCCCGGCGGCGAAGGCGTCGACGGGGATGCGAAGGTCACCGGAATAGACGCCCAGGGACGACAGCGTTCCGCCGGGCCGCAGGATGCGCAGCGCCGCCTCGAACGTCTGCTGGCGGCCCAGGGCCTCGATGGCAACGTCGACACCCCGGCCGCCGGTGATCTTCATGATCTCCGCCACCGGATCCACCTTGCGGAAATCGACGATTTCGTCGGCCCCCATGCGCCTGGCCATGGCCATGCGCTCGGGCACCGATTCGACGGCAATGATGGTGGTGGCGCCCATCAGCCTGGCGCCGGCGGTGGCGCATAAGCCGATCGGCCCCTGCGCGAACACGGCGACGGTATCGCCGATGCGGATGCCCCCCGATTCGGCGCCGGCGAAGCCGGTCGACATGATGTCCGGGCACATCAATACCTGCTCGTCGGTCAGACCGCCGGGCACCGGCGACAGATTGGCCATGGCGTCGGGAACCCGCAGATACTCGGCCTGCGCACCGTCGATCGTGTTGCCGAAACGCCAGCCGCCCATGGCTTTCCAGCCGTGCGCGGTGCCCGCACCACATTGCGCATGATCCCCGGCGAGCGAGGCATTGGAGTAACCTGACGGGGTGATCGCCCCGGCGATGACCCGCTGCCCCTCGCGATAGCCGCTCACCGCCGAACCGAGCTTCTCGATGATGCCGACCGGCTCATGGCCGATGATCAGGCCGGGGCGCACCGGGTACTCCCCCTTGAGGATGTGCACATCGGTGCCGCAGATGGTCGTCGTGGTGATGCGGATCAGCGCATCGAGAGGGCCGATGTCGGGAACCGGCCGCTCATCCAGGACGATTCGCCCCGGCTCGACGAAAACCGCCGCCTTCATCCCCGCAGCCATGATCACGCCTCCACGCCAGCCTGGGGGCAGTAGGGTGCTTTGCGGCTCCGCCGCAGGTTGATCTCGATCAACCCTCCGCCTATCAGCGCGGCCGGCCATCCCATCGGGTGTTCCAGACGGAAAAATTGCGTGCCCAGTGGGCGCCTGGAGATTGCTGCCGCCCCACGGCGACCCCACGCTATGTCACGCGACGTATCGCCGTATTGCCGCCCCGTGGAGCGCCATGATGGCCAATGCCGAGAACAGCCGGTCCGACACCCCGCCCGCCTCGACCGCGGGGCTCGCGGCAAGTCAGGCGGCGGACGGCGGCCTCCGGGTCGAGATATCGGGCCGCTGGATTCGGGGCGAGCGCCCCATCCATGGCGATGACCTTCTTGGCGCGCTGGATAGCGACCCCGCCCCGCGCCTCGTCCAAGTGGCCGCGGTGGGGCTGGAAGACTGGGACAGCAGCCTGTTGTCGTACCTGCTGCGCCTGCGTTGGGCCGCCGACCGCGCCGGGGTGGCTGCAGACTTCGACCAACTGCCCGCAGGCCTTCGCCGTCTGATGGCCTTGGCTTCCGCCGTTCCGGATCGATCGGGGGCACGGCAAGGCGACGAGCCACCGGGCCTGCTGGCCAATGTCGGCCTATGGACGCAATCGAAGATCGGGGCTTTCCACGATGCCTGCCGGTTCCTGGGACTGGTCACGCTGGCCCTTCTGGCGTTCCTGCGCGGTCGCGCCGTTTACCGGCGCCAGGACCTGATCGGCACGATCCAGGAGGTCGGGGCGCAGGCCCTGCCCATCGTCTCGACCATCAGCATCCTGATCGGGCTGATTCTCGCCTTCATCGGCGCGGTGCAATTGGCTCAATTCGGGGCGGCGATCTACGTCGCCGATCTCGTCGGCTTGGCGATGACCCGCGAAATGGCCGCGGTGATGACGGCGATCGTCGTTGCCGGCCGCACCGGTGCGGCCTTCGCCGCGCAACTGGGCGCCATGCGGGGAAACGAGGAAATCGACGCGCTGGCGACCATGGGTATCCCTCCCGTCGAGTTCCTGGTGCTGCCGCGCCTGCTCGCCTTGGCGCTGATGATGCCCCTACTCTACGTCTATGGCTGCTTCATCGGCCTGTTCGGCGGTTACCTGGTCGGTGTCGGCCTGCTCGATCTGGTGGGTCAGGCCTATATCGAGCGGACGCGCGAGGCGGTTGGCCTCACCGATTTCATGATCGGCTTTGGCAAGAGCGCGGTCTTCGGTGTCGTCATCGCCTTCGCCGGCTGCCAGCGTGGCATGGAGGCCGGGCGCAGTGCCGCTGCCGTCGGCCAGGCGACGACATCAGCCGTGGTCACGTCCATCGTCTACATCATTGTCATCGACGCCGTCTTTGCGGTGTCGCTCGACCTGCTCGGCATTTGAGGAACGAGAGCGCCATGCCGCAGGAATTCCCCAGGATCGAGGTGCGGACGCTGACGATGCGCTTCGACGACTACTTGGTCCAACAGGGCATCAACTTTCAAGTCGCCCGAGGCAGCGTCTTCGTCATCATGGGCGACAGCGGCTCGGGCAAGAGCATGCTGCTGCGCCACATGGTGGGGCTGATGCCGCCCGCCGCCGGAGAGGTGCTTTACGATGGCGAGAGTTTCTGGGCGGTGGACGACGGCCGTCGTGCCGCCATCGCGCGCCGTTTCGGCGTCCTGTTCCAGGGCGGCGCGCTATGGACCTCGATGACGCTGGCGGAGAATGTGGCACTGCCGCTCGCCCAGTACACGCGCCTGTCGCCGCGGGAGATCGACGAAATGGTATCGCTCAAGCTGGCGCTGGTCGGCCTCAGGGGCTTCGAGCAGTACTACCCATCGCAGATCTCGGGCGGCATGCGCAAGCGCGCCGGCCTGGCCCGCGCCATGGCGCTCGATCCCGACATATTGTTCTTTGACGAACCGTCGGCGGGGCTCGATCCGCTGTCGTCGCGCCGTCTGGACGAGCTGATCCTCGAACTCCGCGACAGCCTTGGCGCCACGGTCGTCGTAGTGAGCCACGAGCTGGCCAGCATCTTCACCATCGCCGACGACTCCGTCTTCCTCGACGCCGAGCGGCGGACGGCCGTCGCCCATGGCGACCCTCGCCGCCTACGGCACCAGTGCGCCGACGCCAAGGTGCGCGAATTCCTGGCACGCGGCGAGGCCGCCGCCGGCGCGGCGTGATGGGGGCGGCATGGCGGTCCGATACAGTCCATCGCTGATCGGCGGCTTCGTCCTCGGGGGAATTCTACTGCTGGTCGCGGCGGTGTTCCTGTTCGGCAGCGGCGACCTGTTCAAGCGAAAGATCCTGTGGGTCAGCTTCTTCGACGGCACGGTCGGCGGCCTCAGCGAAGGGGCACCGGTGAATTTCCGCGGGGTGCGGGTCGGCACGGTCACCAGGGTGGCCTTGCGCATCGACGCCGAACAGCTGACGGCCCGCATCCCGGTGTATTTCGAGATCGACCCCGACGGCATCGCCTGGGTCGGCGAGACTCCGATGCCGTCCGTGGCTCGGGCGGTGGCGGCCGGCCTGCGCGCGAAACTGACGATGCAGAGCTTCGTCACCGGCCAAATGCAGATGGAATTGGACTTGCTGCCCGACACCCCTGCCAACCTGGTCGGCGCGGACATAGGTGTGCCCGAAATCCCGTCGATCCCCTCGGATTTCGAAGCGCTGAAGCAAAAACTCAGCGATTTGCCCCTGGAGGAATTGGTGATGTCGCTGAACAGGGCGGCCAACGGCATCGAACAACTGGTCGGTGCGCCGGAACTACGGGAAACCATGCAGTCCTTGGCGCTGGCCCTCATCGAGCTGCAGAGCCTGCTGGCCAACGTCAACCTCGAGGCTCAGCCGTTGATGCAGGATCTGGCGGCGGCGGCAAGATCACTGCGCAACATGAGCGACCAGGCGGCGACTTCGCTGCAAAGCGTGGATGCCGAGTTGCAGGCGACGCTGGGCGACATTCGGAAGCTGACGACCACCACCGGCACCGATCTCGCACGCACGCTGCGGCTGGTCGATCGGGTGCTGCAGCAGGCGCGCATCACCTTGGCCGGCATCGACGACCTGATGGGCGAAGGCACCTACAGCCGCCAGGACATCGAAGCCACGCTGCAGAATTTGGCCCAAGCGAGTGCCTCACTGCGCGCCTTCGCCGACACGATCGACCGCAATCCCAATGCCCTCCTCTTCGGCCGCTGACGGGAAGCAGGCGATGTTCCATGGATGGCTTGCCCTGCTCGTCGTGATCGCCATCGCCGGATGCAGCCAGCGCCCCGCCCCACGGCTCTACGTCCTGTCCGCCGCCTCGGTGACCGGCAATGTGCGCGCCGCACCGGTGGAACCCGCGGTCGCCGTGATTCGCGTCACCATCCCCGATTACCTCGACCGGCCGGAGATCGTCTCCCGCAGCGGGCCCAATGCGCTGAAGGTTGACTATGATAGCCGCTGGGCCGAGCCGCTGGACCGCAGTGTGCCGCGCATCATGGCCGACACTCTCAGCAGCTATCTGCCAGGCGGTCGTGTCGTCACCCCCGAGGAAGCGCGCGGGCGCAATCCTCGCTATGCCTACGAAATCGCCCTCGACGCCTATGAGTCGAACGGGCGCGGCAGTCTGGTGATGCAGGGCAGCTGGCGGCTGCGCGATCGCCGCCGCGGCAGGATCATGGACGGAGGGCCGATCGTCGACCGGCGGCCGGTCGACTCCGGCGACACCGCGGCGATCGTTGCCGCCATGAATGACAGCCTCAGCGCGGTCAGCCAAAAAATTGCCGCGGCAACTGCCGGCAAGGTCGCGCGACGCTAGGCTGACGGCTATTCGAGGCGCTTGCCGTCGAGGTCGCGCTGCTCGCGCTCCTTCTCGGCGGCATCGCGCCGGCGCTCGGCCTTGGGGCGGCCGAATCGCACGCGGTTCTCGTCGGCGCGTCGTTGATCTTCCGTCTTCTTCCGGGCCTTGCGGGCGCGGTTCAGGTTGACGACATCGCCCATGACACCTCCGATCCATGCGCCGTTCCCACGTGACGACTGTAGCCGAAGCCGACCGCCAACAAAATCGGCAAGAGGGCCAATTCCCGCTTGCGCAATGGCCCACGGACTGATATTTCTCCCGGCCTTCGTGGGGGTGTAGCTCAGTTGGTTAGAGCGCCGGCCTGTCACGCCGGAGGTCGCGGGTTCGAGCCCCGTCACTCCCGCCACGCTTTCCCAGACATCTCGATCCGTGACTAGCGCTTGGCGCGATGATCCTTCGTGTTCCGTGCCTCTGGGCACGTATGAACACGGATATCCGCGATATGCCGTCCACCCCATCATTCCCGCGAAAGCGACGCGAAAGCGGGAATGATGCCGCAGGCCTGTGGAATGGATGCCCGCTTGCGCCCACGGCTGTCCGGACTTTTTTCATTACCGTTGTTTTCGTCGCTCCGCGAAGGCGAGAGCCCATTTTCCCGGGGCGTCGGGACGGACCGCTCGGCCGGCAAGGCGAGTCAGGAATGGCTCTGGAAAATGGATTCCCGCTATCGCGGGAGCGACGTTGGTATTCGTGTTCATCCGTGGGAGGGGTTTTCCGCAACCGGCTCCGCGCGCCAAACGGTCACGCCTGCTCGCCGCTGGCGCGGCGTCGGCGCAGCGTCACCAGTTCGGTGACGATGCCGTGCAGGGTGCGCACCTCCTGCTCGGTGAGGTGGGCGCGCTGGAACATGTTGCGGATGTTGCGCACCATCACCGGCCGCTTGTCGGGCAGGCGCAGGAAGCCGCAGGCGTCGAGTTCGCGCTCGAGATGCTCGAAAAACGCGATCAGATCCTTCTTGCTGGCCGGGGCGCCCTTGGCACCCTTGGTCATGGTCAGCTCGGTGGGAATGTTGTCGCCGCTCTGATACCACTCGTAGCCGATGAGCAGCACCGCCTGCGCCAGGTTGAGCGAGCAGTGCTCGGGGTTGAGCGGCACCGTCAGCACGGTGTCGGCCAGGGCGACGTCGTCGTTCTCCAGGCCGGTGCGCTCCGGCCCGAACATGAAGCCGCAGGTCTCGCCGGCATTGATGAAGGCGCGCATCTCTACGGCGGCACGGCGCGGCGTCGCCACCGGCTTGACCATGTAGCGGTTGCGCCCGGTCGTGGCGTAGACGTGCTGGAGGTCGGCCACCGCTTCCGCCGTGGACTCGAACACCCGCGCCGCCTCCAGCACCCGGTCGGCGCCCGAACAGGCGGCGATGGCGCGCTCCGACAGCCAGTTCTCACGCGGCCGCACCAGACGCAGGTCGGTAAGGCCGCAGTTGAGCATGGCCCTGGCCGTGGTGCCGATGTTCTCGGACAATTGCGGCTGCACCAGGATGACCGCCGGGGCGCCGCCCGAAGGCGGGGTCGTCGCCGCTAGCAAGGCGCTCATCAGGCCTCCACGCCGTCGCGGTACAGCTTGTAGGAGATGCTGTCGAGCAGCGCGTCCAGCGAGGCGTTGACGACGTTCGACGACACGCCGACGGTGAACCATGGGTCGCCGGAGCTGTCGGTGCTCTCGATCATCACCCGCACCACGGCGTCGGTGCCGTCACCCGAGCCGCGCGGCGTGAAGATGCGCACCTTGTAGTCGACCAGCCGCAGTTCGTCGAGCTGCTCGCCATACTGGCGCAGCACCTTGCGCAGGGCGGCATCGAGCGCATTGACCGGGCCATTGCCTTCCGACACTTCCATGCAGTAGCGATCGCCGACCATCGCCTTGACCGTCGCCTCCGACAGGTCGTTGCCGGCGTCGTCGCGGCGGACGATGACGCGGAAGCTGCGCAGGTGCATGTACTCCTTGACCAGGCCGAGCTGGCGCCGCACCAGCATCTCGAAACTGGCGCCGGCGGAATCGTACGAATAGCCCTCGTACTCGCGCCGCTTCACCAGATCGACCAGATCGTTGATCTTCGGGCTGTCGGCGTCGAGCACGATGTCGAGTTCGCGCAGGCGGGCGACGATGTTGGAGCGCCCCGCCTGATCCGAGATCAGGATGTGGCGGTGATTGCCGACCGCTTCCGGCTCGACGTGTTCATAGCACTTCGGGTTCTTCTCGACCGCCGAGGCGTGCAGGCCGCCCTTGTGGGCGAAGGCGCGTTCGCCGACATAGGGGGCGCCGCGCTCGGGCGCCCGGTTCAGCCGCTCGTCGACCAGACGCGACACCAGGGTCAGGCGCCGCAACTGCTCTGCCGTCACCCCGGTCTCGAAGCCCATCTTCAGCATCAGCGTCGGCAGAATGGTGATCAGGTTGGCATTGCCGCAGCGCTCGCCCAGGCCATTCAGCGTCCCCTGCACCTGGCGCACGCCGGCGCGCACCGCCGCCAGCGAGTTGGCGGCGGCATTGCCGGTATCGTCGTGGCAGTGGATGCCGAGATGCGCGCCGGGGACGATTTCGGTGACGGCGCTGACGATCTCCTCGACCTCATGCGGCAGGGTGCCGCCGTTGGTGTCGCACAGCACCACCCAGCGCGCCCCCGCCTCGTAGGCCGTCTTGACGCAGGACAAGGCATAGCCGGGATTGGCCTTGTAGCCGTCGAAAAAATGCTCGGCGTCGAACAGCACCTCCTCGGCCCTTCCGCCGACGTGACGAATGCTGTCGGCGATCATGCGCAGGTTCTCGTCGAGCTCGGCGCCCAGGGCCACGGTCACCTGGAAATCCCAGGTCTTGCCGACCATGGTCACCACCCGCGCCGGCGTCGACAGCAGCGCCTGCAGGCCGGGATCGTTGGCGGCGCTGCGCCCGGCGCGGCGGGTCATGCCGAAGACCGACAGCCGCGCCCGCTCCAGGGCAGGCGGCGCGGCGAAGAAGGCGTCGTCGGTGGGATTGGCCCCCGGCCAGCCGCCTTCGATGTAGTCGACGCCCAGTCGGTCGAGCTCGCGCGCAATGGCTTCCTTGTCGGCCACCGAAAAGTCGACGCCGAGGGTCTGCGCACCGTCGCGCAGGGTGCTGTCGTAAAGATAGACGCGCTTGTCGCTCATGCCGAAGGTCTGGGTCTCGATCGGAGAAAGGCCCAAACAATGCCGTATAGCGACCGGTGGAACAAGGACTTCCGGATGGACCGCTTCCCCCCTCTCCCGCTTGCGGGAGAGGGTTCTTGAAGAGGCTGGCGTCCCTCAGCGTCGCGGCGGGGGAGCTTTCCGCTCGGCCGGCGGTCCGTCGTTCCGCGCCATCTGCCCGGTGAGCTGGGTCGCGAGGGCGCGCGCCTGCTCGAGATGGTCCAGCACGACGGGCAGGTTGTCGGCCGCGAAGCGTTTGAGCCCGTCGTTCTGGCCGGAGCCGAGTTCCCATTCCAGCAACGTCGCCAGCTTCTGGTGGGCGGCGATCTGGCCACGGACGTAAGCGCGCTCGAAGGCGGCGTCGTCGGCGCCCTCGAGTTGGTCGCGCATGGCCTTGTGCTCGGCATCGAGCGCCGTCGGCGGCGTCAGGCCGAGGCCCTTCGCCAGCCCGGCAAGGCGCTGGTTGGCCTGGCCGTGATGCTCGGCCAGGTGGCGGGCGAAAGCCTTGACCTGCTCGCTGTCCGCCCGCTTCGCCGCCATCTGCGCCACTTCCACCTCGGCCATGCCGCCGATGGTCGCCAGCCGGACGAACAACTCGTCCTGGGCGTTGACCTGCGCCGCCGATTCCCCCGTGCCAGGCATGGGCGTGCTCGGGGCGGTGGTCGCCGGATTGCCCACCTGCGCCGCCGCCGGCCAGGCCGCCAGCGCGGCGACGGCGGCAACCATGACAACGCGTCGCATGCATCCCTCCTTTGCCGTCACAGGGCCAGCATATAGGCGACCAGCGCCTGCTTCTCTTCGGCGGTCAGCTTCAGGCCGAGCACCAGATTGAAGAACTCCACGGTGTCCGCCAGGGTGAGCAGGCGGCCGTCATGCAGATAGGGCGGCGAGTCCTTGATGCCGCGCAGGGTAAAGGTCTTGATGGGGCCATCCGGGATGGTGACAAAGCCGTTCTCGGAGCGACCAGGCTCGAAAAAACGCTCCAGCTTCAGGTCGTGCATGTTGTTGTCCATGAACGCCGTCTGCGGCACGTGGCACTCGGCGCAGCGGCCCTTGCCCAGGAACACCCGCTCGCCGGCCAATTCCTGTTCGGTCGCCTTGGTGGGATCCAGCCGCCCCGACGGGTCGAGCTTCGGCGCCGGCGGGAAATCGACGATGTTCTGCATCTGCGCCATCATCGCCACGTGGTTGGGGCGATCGGGCAGATGCGCGCCCTTGCGCGTGGCGCTGACGTGGTCGCCGTTGAAATAGGCGGTGCGCTGCTCGAACTCGGTGAAGTCCTCGACCGAGCGCAGCGACCGCTTCGAGCCATGTATCTGCTGGTTGAACAGGCCGCGCAGGCTGACCGTGTCGAGGCGGAAGCGCACCGCTTGCGGGCGCAGGTCGGGCGTCAGGTGAAAGGCCGCGTTGGTGTGGAAATTGGAATGGCAGTCGAGGCAGGTGACGCCCAGGCTCTGCTCGGGCACCTTGCGGTCCTCGGTCTGGTTGAACTCTTCCTGCGGGAACGGCGTCAGCAACAGGCGCAGGCCTTCCATCTGCACCGGGGTGATGATGCCGTTCATCACCTCGTAATAGTTCCGGATGGTCAGCAACTGGCCCCGCGACACGTCGCCGAGTTCCGGGTGAGTGGTGAGGAAGATCGGCGGCGGGAACTCTGGCGTGAAGCGGTCGTGCAGGTCGAAATCGACGTCGAAGCGCCGCAGATTGCGGGCTTCCTGGTTGCGGATCTGATCGATCTGAACATCGGGGAAGACCTGGCCGCCGGTGGCCTGCTTGACGTGGGGCAGCGGCAGGAAGCCCTGCGGCAGCAGGCCCTTGTCGCGGATCTCGGATGGCGTCATCGCCGTCAGGCTGTCCCAGCTCGTGCCCTGCGGCAGCCGGACGCGAACGCCGCCCTGAACGGCCTTGCGTCCGCCCGACATCATCACGCCGTCCATCGGCCGATCCGTCAGGTCGTAGCGCTGTTCCAGCACTTGGCGCTGTCGCTGCATGACCTCAGGCTTCTGCGCCTCGTCGGCCGCCCTTACCGTGCTCAGCGGCTGGGTCGGTAGCGGCCGGTAAGTCGCATCGGGCGGCAGGGGGTCAGCGAAGGCGCCGATGCCGCAGACCGTGGCTATGCCGGTCGCTATGGACAGTTTTCGCAGAGACACCGTCATCAGCCACCTCCCTCGGCGCAACGACGCCCTTGGCTGGTGAAGAGAACGGTGGCGAGGCGCGATCGGCCCTGGCCTTCGGCCGGATTACACCGATGGAGTTAGAATGATTCTAAATTTTTTGATTAAGTCTCATCCGCGTTTCCAGGTGGTGCCCTGCGGCCCATCCTCGAGGACGACGCCACCGGCGGCCAGCTTCTGGCGGATGCGGTCGGCCTCGGCGAAGTCTCTGGCCTTGCGCGCGGCGGTGCGCTCAGCGATCAGGCGCGCGATGTCGGCGTCGGCCAGTCCGGCCTGCCCCGGCGGCGTCCAGCGGAACCACGCCTCCGGGTCCCGCTGCAACACGCCCAGCAGGTCGCCGGCAGCCAACAAGGCGCCCTTGGCCCGCGCCTTGTCGGCCGGCGCCACCGCCTTGTTGAGGGCACCGGCCAATTCATGCAGATGCATGATGGCCAACGGCGTGTTGAGGTCGTCCTCGAGCGCCGCCATCACCTCGATCGGCGGCTGGTCGCGGCCGGTCTCGGCCACCTCGGCAGTGTGGCGCAGCGCCGTGTACATGCGGTCGAGCGCCACCTTGGCCTGGCGCAGGGCCTCGGCCGTCCAGTCGAGGGGCTGATGGTAATGAGTCGACAGCATGCACAGGCGGATGGCCTCGCCCGGCGCCTGGTCGAGCAGGTCGCGCACGGTGAAGAAGTTGCCCAGGGACTTGGACATCTTCTCGCCCTCGACCATCAGATAGCCGTTGTGCATCCAGTAGCGGGCGAAGGGGGCGCCGTTGGCGCAGACCGACTGGGCGATCTCGTTCTCGTGATGGGGAAAGACGAGGTCCTGGCCGCCGCCGTGAATGTCGAAGGTGACGCCGAGATGCTCCTTGCTCATGGCCGAGCATTCGATGTGCCAGCCCGGCCGGCCGCGACCCCACGGGCTGTCCCAGCCGGGAAGATCGGGGGTGGACGGCTTCCACAGCACGAAATCGGCCGGGTGCTGCTTGTAGGGCGCCACCTCGACGCGGGCGCCGGCGATCATCTCGTCCTGGCTGCGGCGGCTCAAGCGGCCGTAGTCGGGCATGGCCGGCACCGAGAACAGCACGTGGCCCTCGGCCTCATAGGCGAAGCCGCCGGCCAGCAGCTTCTCGATCATGGCGATCATCTGGCCGATATGGGCGGTGGCGCGCGGCTCGACGTCCGGCGGCAGCGCGTTCAGCGCGGCCACGTCCTCGTGGAACAGGCGGGTGGTGCGATCGGTGATGGCGGCGATGGTCTCGCCGCTGTCCTTGGCGCGGGCGTTGATCTTGTCGTCGACGTCGGTGACGTTGCGGACGTATGTCACCTTGGCGTAGAGCCGCCGCAGCAGCCGGTTCAGCACGTCGAAGACGATGATCGGCCGGGCATTGCCGACATGGGCGCGGTCGTACACCGTCGGGCCGCAGACATACATGCGCACGTGCCCGGCATCGAGCGGCTGGAACGGCTCCTTGATGCGTGTCAGCGTGTTGTAGACGACCAGCGGCACCATCAACTCCTACACAGCGTCATGCCCGCGAAAGCGGGCATCCATTTTCCAGAGGCCCGAGTCAATGGATTCCCGCTTTCGCGGGAATGACGGCTCTAGGCAATCGCGCCGTTCAGCCGCGCCCAGGCACGATCACGGCCGATGAGCGGTAGCAGAAGTTTCAGCTCCGGTCCATTCTCCCGCGCGGTCAGGGCAAGGCGCAGCGGGTGGAATAGGGCCTTGCCCTTTCGGCCAGTGCTCTCCTTGAGCCGAGCCGTCCACGCCGCCCAGGTGGCCTCGTCCCACGGCTCAGGCGGCAGCAGCGCGGCAGCCGTGCCAAGGAAATCGGCATCCTCGATCACCGGTGCCAGCGGCTGGGCGCACACCGCCTGCCACTCGGCCGCCTCCGCGAGGCGCGTGATATTGCCGCGCACCGCCAGCCACAGGCGCTCGTCGAGGCCGTCCAGCCGCCGCCGCGCCACGTCGAACGGCATCTCATGCAGCAGGCGGGCGTTGACATGGCGAAGCTCGGCCGGGTCGAACTTCGGCGTCGCCCGGCTCATTTTGGCCCAGTCGAACTCGGCGGCGAGTTCGGCCAGGGTGGCGTAAGGGCGCACCGCGTCCGCGGTGCCCAGCTTGGCCAGCAGGCTGTTCAGCGCCATCGCCTCGATGCCCTCAGCCCGGAGCTCGCGCAGCGACAGGCTGCCGAGGCGCTTCGACAGCCCCTGTCCGCTGGCATCGGTCATCAGCGGCAGATGGGCGAAGGTCGGCGCCCGCCCGCCCAGCGCCTGGAAGAGCTGGATCTGCACGGCGGTGTTGGTGAGGTGATCCTCCCCGCGCACGATATGAGTCACGCGCATGTCGATGTCGTCGACGACCGATGACAAGGTGTAGAGCACGGTGCCGTCGCCGCGGATCAGCACCGGGTCCGACAAATGGGCGCCGTGATAGTGCGACGGCCCATGCACCAGGTCGTCCCAACGCACGTCCTCATGCGCCAGCAAGAAGCGCCAGTGCGGCTTGCGGCCCTCGGCCTCCAGCCTGGCACGTTCGGCATCGGACAGTTTGAGACCGCTGCGGTCGTAGATCGGCGGCTGGCCGCGGCCGAGCTGGCGCTTGCGCTTGAACTCCAACTCCTCCGGCGTCTCGTAGCAGGCATACAGCCGCCCCGCCGCCTTCAGCCTCTCCACGGCGGCGGCATAGCGGTCGAGCCTGGCCGACTGATGCTCTTCGGCAACCCAGTCGAGCCCGAGCCAGCGCAGGTCCGCCTGGATGGCGTCGGTATATTCCTGTTTCGAGCGCTCGCGATCGGTATCGTCGATGCGCAGGATGAAACGGCCGCCGTGGTGGCGGGCGAACAGCCAGTTGAGCAGCGCCACGCGGGCGTTGCCGACATGCAGCAGGCCGGTGGGGCTGGGGGCGAAGCGGACGGTGATCATGCCCTTCCCCACGCCGCCTTCCTCTCCGTCACCCCCGCGAAAGCGGGGGTCCAATCCGGAGCCGCCATGCTTCTGGGGCAAGCGGCCGCGGCATGGATTCCCGCTTTCGCGGGAATGACGAAAACGTGGGAATGGACCATCACACCGACCTCGTGAAGCCGTTGGTGATTGGGTAGCGGCGGTCGCGGCCGAAGGCGCGGGCGGTGATCTTCACCCCCGGCGGCGCCTGGCGCCGTTTGTATTCGGCGCGGTCGAGCATGCGCCAGACGCGGCGCACCACGGCCTCGTCGTGGCCCAAGGCCACCACCTCGGCCACCGATTTCTCGCCCTCAATCAGGCCTTGCAGGACGGCATCGAGGATCTCGTAGGGCGGCAACGTGTCCTGGTCGGTCTGGTCAGGCTTGAGTTCGGCGGTCGGCGGCTTGGTGATGACGCGCTCGGGCATGACCGGGCCATCGGGGCCGAGGGCGTCATCCGGCCTCTGCGCATTGCGCCAGCGCGCCACGGCGAAGACGTCGGTCTTGTAGACGTCCTTCAGCACCGAAAAGCCGCCGCACATGTCGCCGTAGAGCGTGGCATAGCCGGTCGACATCTCGCTCTTGTTGCCGGTGGACAGCACCATCGGCCCGAACTTGTTGGAAATGGCCATCAGGGTCACGCCGCGCGCGCGCGATTGCAGGTTTTCCTCGGTAATGTCGGCATTGGTCCCGGCGAACATTGGCGCCAGCATCGCCTGATAGGCCTCCATGGCCGGCTCGATCGACACCGTGTCGAGCCGGGTGCCGCACAGGCCGGCCACGGCGGCAGCGTCGTCCAGGCTGTCCCGCGACGTGAAGGGCGACGGCATCATGACGCAGCGGACCTTGTCGGCGCCCAGGGCATCCACGGCGATGGCACAGGCCAGCGCGCTGTCGATGCCCCCCGACAGGCCGAGGACCACGCCGGGAAAGCCGTTCTTGCCGACGTAATCGCGCAGGCCCAGCATCATGGCCCGATAGATGTTCGCCAGCCGCTCCGGCGCCGGGGCGATTGCGCCCGTGTCGCACGACCACGAGTGGCCGTCGCGGCGCCAGCGGGTGATGGCGACGTGCTCGCGCCAGGAGGGTGCCTGCAGGCACAACCGCCGCTCGGCGTCGAGGACGAAGGAGGCGCCGTCGAACACCAGCTCGTCCTGGCCGCCGACCTGATTGACGTAGACGAGCGGCAGGCGGCTTTCGGTGACGCGCGCCACCGCGTGGTTCAAGCGCTGGTCCGGCTTGTCCAGTTCGAAGGGCGAACCGTTGGGGACGACCAGGATTTCCGCCCCCGATTCCTCCAGGCATTCGGCAACGTCGGCAAACCACATGTCCTCGCAGATCATCGCCCCCAGGCGCACGCCGCGGAACACGATCGGCCCCGGGCAGGGACCCGGCGTGAATACCCGCGCCTCGTCGAAGACACCGTAGTTCGGCAGATGATGCTTATGGCGGATGGCGACGACATTGCCGCCGTCGAGCAACAACAGGCTGTTGTGGCAGCGGCCCGCGTCGCGCCACGGCGCGCCGATCAGCAGGCCGGGTCCGCCGTCGGCGGTCAGCCGTGCCAGTTCGGCGACGCCGGTGGCCACCTGGTCGAGGAAGGCACCCTTGAGCACCAGATCCTCGGGCGGATAGCCGGAAACCGTCAACTCGGGGTAGACCACCAATTCCGCCCCTTGGGCGGCGGCGGCGGTGCGGGCGGAACGGATGCGGTCGACATTGCCGGCGACGTCGCCGACCACCGGGTTGATCTGCGCAAGGGCGATGACGAGGGCGTCGGGCATGGGGCGGGCCTGATGGTGTGGAAGCGGGAGGTTAGGCAGCCGTCCCTGCCCTGTCAACGCGGCGCCGCGCGGCCTGCCCGACGATGCGCCCCGGCGCGGCGCGGCGCGGCCCTAGGGAACTTCCATAGCAAGATCAAGGCGCTGCGTGGCGGATGCGCGCGAGAGGATTACTGAGCCTATCTACAATCTTCCCCCGCCGTCTACCATTGGATTATTTGGCCGTCTAGTGATCAACCTTATCTCGACGCCATACGTCAGACCAACGTTGGCGGAGGCTTTTGTTATGACCACTGTTTCCACTCTTTCCAAGGCCGCTCTCATTGCCGTGCCGTTCATGTTCTTGGCGGCGTGCGGCACGCAAGAGCGCGAGACGGCCACGACCACGGTTGCGCCGGCACCGATCGTCGCCGAACAGCCCATCGCCCGCACGGAGACCATGGAGTATCGGCGCAGCCTGCGCAAATAGCCGCTTACGAACCGAAGGCGAAGCTCGGTTCGGCCCGACCTTCGTCTTGGGTTCGTGCGAGATCAGCCGAGATCAACTCAGCCGAGATCAACAACGGGCGGATCCGATGGCTTCCGCCCATTGTTGCTTCCGCCCGGAGCTGCCTACTGGCGAAAGGCGCGGGCGCTGCGCGCCGCCGACTTTCCACTGCGTTCGAGATCGAGCAGGCGTTCCGGTGAGGGCGCTGCGGACGGTACGGCGCCGACACGCGAATCGGCCACGTGGACATGATGCTCGCGCACGCTTTCGTCAGGCAGCACGATATCGGTGCCGAGTTCCGTGACCGTCGGTGCCTGGCGCCTTTCGTCCATCTCCGCCGTCGTGATCGGGCCGGCTTCGTGGTGGCGCGTCATTCGGTAGGCCCATAGGCCCAGGCCGGCGGCAATCAACAGCATCGGCACGGCACCGTCGCTCATGCTGCCGCGCAGCTCCCGTAGCGGCACCGTCTCACGCAGGGCGGCGACGCCATCCTCGACCAGCCGTCTTGGCCTCAGCCGCTCCTCGATGGCGGCGATCGTGTTGCCGGCATCGCGACGTACCGCTTCGATTTCATGCTCGATCTGTTCGAGCCGGGATGTGTTGGCCATGGCCGGGGCGCTCCTTCACGAATGCATCCAACCAACAATCCGTGCGAGTTGTTGGTTCCCAGGTGCGCCCACCGCTTGGTCCGCGGCGGCGGCGGTGCTACATAACAGGCGCTCCCACCAGCGCCGCGAGGATCATCATGCAACTCGAGGATGCCAAGCTTCTCAAGTCCCGGGCCTACATCGGCGGCGCCTGGACCGAGGCCGACGCAGCCGGGGACTTTCCCGTCACCAATCCGGCCGATGGCAGCACGATCGGGCGGGTTCCGGCCATGGGCGCGACCGAGACCCGGCGGGCCATCGACGCCGCCGCGGCCGCCTTTCCGGCATGGCGGGCCAAGACCGCCAAGGAGCGCGCGGCGCTATTGCGGCGCTGGCACGACCTGATCCTGGCCCATCAGGACGACCTGGCGGTGCTGATGACCGCCGAGCAGGGCAAGCCGCTGGCCGAGGCACGCGGCGAGGTCGCCTATGGCGCCGCCTTCGTCGAGTGGTTCGCCGAGGAGGCCAAACGCGTCTATGGCGACGTCATTCCCGGACACCTGCCTGGTCGGCGCCTGGTCGTCACCAAGGAACCCGTCGGCGTGGTGGCGGCGATCACCCCTTGGAACTTTCCCATCGCCATGATCACCCGCAAGATCGCGCCCGCCCTGGCGGCGGGCTGCACGGTGGTGGTCAAGCCGGCCGAGGACACGCCGCTGTCGGCCCTGGCGTTGGCCGAGCTTGCCGAGCGCGCCGGCCTTCCGCACGGTGTGCTCAACGTCGTCACCAGCGATGATGCGCCGGCGGTGGGCAGCGAGCTGACGCGCAACCCGCTGGTGCGCAAGCTGTCCTTTACCGGCTCGACCGAGGTGGGCAAGCTGCTGATGCGCCAGTGCGCCGACACGGTGAAGAAGGTGTCGCTGGAACTGGGCGGCAACGCCCCGTTCATCGTCTTCGACGACGCCGACCTCGACGCCGCCGTGGCGGGAGCGATGGCATCCAAGTACCGCAACACCGGCCAGACCTGCGTCTGCGCCAACCGCCTGCTGGTGCAGGACGGCGTCTATGACGCCTTCGCCGCCAAGCTGGCCGAGGCGGTCGGGCGGTTGACGGTGGGCCCCGGGCTGGCCGGGGACACCCAGCAAGGCCCGCTGATCAACATGCAGGCCATCGAGAAGGTCGAGATGCATATTCGGGACGCACTGGCCAAGGGCGCCCGCATCGTCGTCGGCGGCAAGCGCCATGCCCTGGGCGGCACCTTCTTCCAGCCGACCATCCTCGCCGACGTGACCCCGGCCATGCTGTGCGCCCGCGAGGAGACCTTCGGCCCGGTGGCGCCGCTGTTCCGCTTCGACGACGAGGCCCAGGCCATCCGCATGGCCAATGCCACCGAGTTCGGCTTGGCTGCCTATTTCTACAGCCGCGACGTCGGCCGCGTATGGCGGGTGGCCGAGGCCCTGGAATACGGCATCGTCGGCATCAACGAGGGCATCATCTCGACCGAGGTGGCGCCATTCGGCGGCATGAAGGAATCGGGCATCGGCCGCGAGGGCTCAAAGTACGGCATCGACGACTTCGTCGAGATCAAGTACCTGTGCATGGGCGGCCTTTGAGGCCGCCCTCAGCGCCGGTGCGCCGTCGCCGCGAACGGGCGCGATTTGGCCAGAAAGGCGGCGTATTCCGCCTTTTGCCGGGATCTGGCCCCGTCGAGGAACGCGCAGAGGTCGTCGTAGACGACCGTGGCGCCCGCCAGCCGCCCATCGGCCAGGCAGGCGTCCAACTGCTCCAGCAACAGCAGCGCCGATTCATGGCGCCGGGCATGCTCATGCAACCGGGGAAACCCTTGGCGGCGCAGGATGGCCTGCTCGCGGCGGAAATACCGCTCGCTGCACTGAATCAGCCCCTGCACCAGCCGGACGGCGTCCCGGGAATCGCGTATCGCCAGCGTTTCGCCCAGTTCATCGACCAATGTCGCGATATCCCCGACATCAGGCTCGGGCGCGCCAAGATGAAGCCGATCCCGCGCTGGCGAAATTTCACCCATGACATCTCCCATAGGGCGGCTCACAAGCCCCCTTTGCTCTCGACCACGATCGTTTGGCTGGGTCAGCGGGATCATCGTCCGCCCATTCAACGTGGTGCCGAGCCGCGTGGCATCAAATCGGGCAAAAGTCGAAGCCGGGCGCTACCGCTTAAGATGGATGGGCATACCCGCCTCGACAAAACCAAGCCGACCGACGATACATAGGCGAAGAATCGGCGCGGCACCCGGAGGCAGGCATGGCGGATTTCGATTTCGACCTGATCACGATCGGCGCTGGATCGGGAGGCGTGCGCGCCAGCCGCGTCGCCGCCGGCTGTGGCGCCCGCGTCGCCATCTGCGAGGAAAGCCGCGTCGGCGGTACCTGCGTCATCCGCGGTTGCGTGCCCAAGAAGCTGCTGGTCTATGGCGCCCATTTCGCCGAGGACTTCGCCGATGCCGCCGGATTTGGCTGGACCGTCGGCGAGACCAGCTTCGATTGGCCGCAGTTGATCGCCCGCAAGGATGCTGAAATCGATCGCCTGAACGGCATCTATGAACGCATTCTGGCCGACAACGGCGTCGACATCCTGCGCGGCCGCGCCCGCCTCACCGACGCCCACACGGTCGAGGTGGACGGCAAGGCGTTCAGCGCCGCCAACATCCTGATCGCCGTCGGCGGCTGGCCCTCCCTGCCCGACATCCCCGGCATCGAGCACGCCATCACCTCGACCGAAGCCCTGGACCTGCCGACGCTGCCCAAGCGCATCGTCATCGTCGGCGGCGGGTACATCGCCGTGGAATTCGCCGGCATCTTCAGCGCGCTCGGCGCCCAGGTGACGCAGATCGTGCGCGGCGACACCCTGCTGCGCGGCTTCGACCAGGACATCCGCACGACCCTGGCGTCCGAGATGGTCAAGAAGGGCGTCGATCTGCGCTGTGAAACCACGGTGCGCTCGATCCAGAAGCTTCCCGGCGGGCAGTTCAGCCTGCGTCTGGCCGGCGGCCTGTCGGGCGAGGTGATCGAGACCGATCTGGTGATGTACGCCACCGGCCGCCGCCCGAACACCGCCCGCCTGGGCCTCGAGGAGGCCGGCGTTCATCTCAACAAATCCGGCGCCGTCGTCGTCGACGAATGGAACCGCAGCTCGGTGCCGCACATCTACGCCGTCGGCGACGTCACCGACCGCGTGAACCTGACACCGGTCGCCATCGCCGAGGGCCGCAGCTTCGCCGAGACGATGTTCAACGACAACCCGATGACGGTGGACTATGAGAACATCGCCTCGGCGGTATTCAGCCAGCCGCCGGTCGGCAGCGTCGGCCTCGGCGAGGCGGCGGCGCGCGAGCGTTACGGCTGCGGCGTGCAGATCTTCGTCTCCCGCTTCAAGCCGATGCGCCACACCCTGTCGGGGCGCGACGAACGCACGATGATGAAACTGGTGGTGCGCCGTGACGACGACCGCGTGCTCGGCTGCCACATGGTCGGCCCCGACGCCCCCGAGATCATCCAGGGTCTGGCCATCGCCCTGAAATGCGGCGCGACCAAGGCGCAGTTCGACGCCACCATCGGCATCCACCCGACGGCGGCCGAGGAGTTCGTCACGATGCGCGACCCCCTCCCCGACCCGTCGCCGGAGTGCCAGGAGTGACGGACCGTTAGGGGCGGCAGACGTAATAGCAATTCTGCACGTCGTGGTGCAGCTCGTGCACCTCGGTGTGCGAGAAGCCGGCCGCGGCAAACATCTCCTGCGCCGTCTCGCGGCCCCACATGGCGCCCAGGCCGGCGCCACCTTGGGCCAGTGATACCGTCATGCAGTGCATGCAGGACACGGTATAGAGCAGTGTCCCGATCGGATGGTCCAGGTTCTGGTGCACATGGCGCGAGCCGTTGATGTCCTGCGCAATGTAGACGCCGCCGGGGGCCAAGCTGCGGCGGATGCCGCGCAAAACGCGGTCGGGGGCCGCCTGGTCGTGGATGGCGTCGAAGGTCAAGGCCAAATCGAACGCCTCTCTCTCGGCCTCCTCGTCCAATATGCTGAGATCGCGGGCGACAAACCGGATGTTGCGCAGGCCCTGGCGCGCCGCCTCGGTCTCGGCGTAGGCGATCGCCTCCGCCGACAGGTCATAGCCGACAAAGCGGCTCTGCGGGAACCAGCCGGCCATGAGCGTCAACGCTCGGCCACGGCCGCAGCCGAAATCGGCGACGCGGATACCGGTCTCCAGGCGCTCGATCAGGCCTGGCACCAACGGCAGGATGGAATCGCGCAGCGCCGGCAGCACCGACTGGCCGCTGTCCTCGGCCATGACCTCATGGAAACGGCCAAACCGCGCGTAGGACACGCCACCGCCGTGGCGGAAGCAGTCGATGATATCGTCCTCGACCGTTCCCAGGAGAGGGATGTATTGGGCGAACACCGCCAGCGTATTCGGCGCCGCCGCACGCGTCAGCCAGGCGGCGTGCTCGTCCGGCAGGCGATAGGTCCCCTCGGCGGCGCTGTGCTCGACGACACCACCGACCACCATGGCCCCCAGCCATTCGCGCACGTAGCGCTCGTTCAGGCCGGCGCCAGCCGCTATGTCGGCGGCACTCGCCGCGGGCATGGTCGCCATGACGTCGAACAGGCCGGTGCGGTGGCCGACCGAGGTCATCAGACACAAGGCGCCGGCGTTGAGCGCCGCCACGAAGCGGTCGGCGAAGGCTTGCGAACGGGCGGCGTCGAACTCAGTCGCTATCGTCATCGCTTTTTCCTCCTGTATCTTCCTGTACCGACTGGTCGGTTTTTGCCTACACCCCACGGCGAACCTATGCAAATATGCATAAGTGCAATGTGGGGTTAAGCGACTTGAACCGACCAGTCGGTCGTGTATCCTATGCGGAAGTGGGGGCGGCGGAGGGAGGCGCATGGCACGCAATGGCGAGGGCACCCGGGCAGCGATCATGGATGCCGCGCAGGCTTTGATCCTCGAACAGGGCTTTGCCGCCACCTCCATCGACCGGGTGATCGATCGGGCCGGCGTGGCCAAGGGTGCCTTTTTCTACCATTTCCCCAGCAAGGCCGACCTTGCCCACGCCCTGGTCGAGCGCTATGCCCGCCAGGACGAGGCACTGCTGGTGGATCTGCTGGCACGGGCCGAGGAACTGAGCCGCGATCCCGCGCAGCAGGTGATCATTTTCGTCGGCCTCATGCGCGAGCAGATGCAGTCCCTCGGCGATCCGTCGCCCGGCTGCCTGTTCGCCTCGTACTGCTACGAGGCGCAGCTGTTCGACGCCACCGTGCACGAAGTGATCCGCGGCAATCTGCGCCTCTGGCGGGAGCGCCTGGCCGCCAAGCTCCGGCAGGCGGCCAAGCGGCGGCCGCCACGCCTGCCCGTCGATTTCGATTCCGTGGCCGACCTGTTGACGGGCATCATCGAGGGTGCCTACATCCTGTCGCGGGCGCTGGAGGATCGACGAATGCTGAGCGAGCAACTGCTGCATTACCGCAATTACCTCGAGCTGCTGTTCGCCGAACACTGAGGCTCACGCCCCGCCGCGACTGGCGTTTCGGCCGCCGCTGCGCTATTACGCGTAGACCCAAGTGAAGTTGAGGATGCCATGGCCGTGAAGTGGACGCCGGAGAGCTGGCGGGCAAAGCCGGTGAAGCAGGTTCCCGAGTATCCCGACCCCCGCAGGCTTGCCGAGGTCGAGCAGACGCTGGGCCACTTTCCGCCACTGGTCTTCGCCGGCGAGGCGCGGCGGCTCAAGGCGGCGCTGGGCCGCGTCGCCGCGGGCAAGGCCTTCCTGCTGCAGGGCGGCGACTGCGCCGAGAGCTTCGCCGAGTTCCATCCCAACAACATCCGCGACACCTTCCGCGTGCTGCTGCAGATGGCGGTGGTGCTGACCTTCGGCGCCGCCTGCCCGGTGGTCAAGGTCGGCCGCATGGCCGGGCAGTTCGCCAAGCCGCGCTCGGCCGACACCGAGACCATCGACGGCGTCACCCTGCCCTCCTATCGCGGCGACATGGTCAATGGCCCCGACTTCACCGCCGCGGCCCGTATCCCCGATCCCGAGCGGATGGTCCGCGCCTACAACCAGTCGGCGGCCAGCCTCAACCTGCTGCGCGCCTTCGCCCAGGGCGGCTATGCCGACCTGCACAAGGTCCACCAGTGGAATCTCGGCTTCGTCTCGGACCCGCAGGGCGCCCGCTACCAGGAGATGGCGGCCAGGTTGGACGAGACGCTGGCGTTCATGGAAGCCTGCGGCCTGACCAGCGAGACGACGCCGCAGATCCGCGAGACCGACTTCTTCACCTCGCACGAGGCGCTGCTGCTCTGGTACGAGCAGGCGATGACCCGCGTGGATTCCACCACCGGCGACTGGTACGACTGCTCGGCCCACATGCTGTGGATCGGCGACCGCACCCGCCAGATCGACGGCGCCCATGTCGAATTCCTGCGCGGTGTCGGCAATCCGCTGGGCTTCAAGGCCGGCCCCACGACCTCGGTCGACGATCTGCGCCGCCTGCTCGACATCCTCAACCCCGACAACGAGCCGGGCCGCATCACCATCATCAGCCGCATGGGTGCCGATCAGGTCGAAGCCAAGCTGCCGCCGCTGCTCCGCGCGGTGCAACGCGACGGCCGCCAAGTGGTGTGGACATGCGATCCCATGCATGGCAACACGGTCAAGGCCGGCGACTTCAAGACCCGCCCGTTCGATCGCATCCTGCAGGAGGTGCGTGGCTTCTTCGCCGTGCATCGCGCCGAGGGCAGCCATGCCGGCGGCGTGCATTTCGAGATGACCGGCCAGGACGTCACCGAATGCACCGGCGGCTCCGCTGCCGTCACGGAGGCGCGGTTGGGTGATCGTTACCAGACCCTGTGCGATCCGCGGCTCAACGCGAGCCAGGCGCTGGAACTGGCGTTCCTGATCGCCGAGGCGCTGAAGGAGGAGCGGACGCAGGCCAAGCGGGCTGCCGCATCGTGAGCGGCGACGGCGGCAAGGTGGATCCGACGCCCCTTCCGCCGGTCGACGACATCCCGCGGTGGACGGACCATTACTTCCTGCGCACCAAGCAGATCGTCGGCAAGTTCGGTGATCAGCGTGTCACCTATGCCGTGTTCATGCGCCGCCCGGTGCTGTTCACCCCGCGGCTGATGGTGGACTGGCTCCGCCATGTCGGCGGCGAGCGCGGCGTCGACTTCGACATCGCGCCCAATTTCCGCGAGGGCGACTGGGTCGGAGCGGGCGAGCCGATGATGTACCTCTCGGGCCCGCTGTATCACCTCGTGGACCTCGAGACCATCTACCTGCAGAAGCTGGGCGCGGCCTGCGTCGCCGCCTACAACGCCTACACCATGTGCGTCGACCTGCCCGATGTGGCGTTCCTGGCCATGGATGCCCGCCACTGCGCCGGCAGCGAGATGGCCGAGCAGATGGCTTACGCCGCCTCGGTCGGCTCGGCGGCGGCGCGGCGCGACGCCGGGGCCAAAGGCTTCGTCGGCAACGCCACCGGCGCCACCGCCCATTTCTTCGGCGCCGACGGCGGCAAGGGCACCATGCCGCACGCCCTCATCGGCTATGCCGGCTCGACCGTGCGGGCGGCCGAGATGTTCCATGAAACCTTCCCCGACTCCGCGCTGACGGTGCTGGTCGACTATTTCGGCCAGGAGGTCACCGATGCCCAGGCCGTGTGCCGCCGCTTCCCCGAGCTGGCCGCGGCCGGCCGGATCGGCGTGCGCCTCGACACCCACGGCGGCCGTTTCGTCGAAGGACTCGACCCGCAGAGCTCGTATGCGGTGCTCGAGCGGCACGCGCCCGAGGCGGTCCGCGGCTACCGCACCGAGACGGAACTGCGCTACCTGGTCGGCACCGGCGTCTCCGCCGCCGCCGTGTGGCACATGCGCGAACAACTGGATGCCGCCGGCTTCGGCCAGGTCAAGATCGTCGCCTCGTCCGGCTTCTCGCCGGCCAAATGCAAGGCCATGTCCTACGCCCGTGCCCCCATCGACGTGGTCGGCACCGGCTCATACCTGCCCGACAACTGGTGGGAAACCTACGCCACCGCCGACATCGTCGCCTATGACGGCACGCCGCGCGTCAAGATCGGGCGCGAGTTTCTGCTGCGAAAGCCCTGAGCCCGGCGGCGCTTCGCCATCCGGGGAGTGATATTCGACACCGGCGCCTCCCAACTGATGGTCAGGTAAACGGCCAATCAGAGGGATTGTCTCGATGAGAATGCATTGGTTCGCCTTGGCCGCCGGATTGTTGCTGTCTGCGCCTGCCGCCGCTGCCACCGCCGCCGCCGAGCCGCTGGCGCCGGGCGACGACGTCATCGGCACGGTCAAAATTCATTCGGCGGCATGGCGAGACACGCTGATGGACATCGCCCGCGCCTATAACCTGGGCTACGTCGAGTTGGTTGCCGCCAACCGCCATATCGACCCCTGGGTGCCCGGGAAGGGCACGCGCGTCGTCCTGCCGACCGCCCATATCCTGCCCGATGCCCCCCGCAAGGGCATCGTCATCAACCTGCCGGAGATGCGCCTCTACTACTTCTCCAGGCAGGGGGTGCTCAGCTATCCCGTGGGCATTGGCCAGGACGCCTACGCCACGCCGCTCGGGCAGACGCGCGTCGTGCGCAAGCAGCCCGACCCCACCTGGCGCCCCACCGCCAGCATCCGCGCCGATCGCCCCGAGCTGCCGGCCGCGGTGCCGCCCGGCCCCGATAATCCGCTTGGCACCCATGCCGTCTATCTCGGCTGGCCCGCCTATCTGATCCACGGTACCAACAAGCCGGACGGCGTTGGCCGGCGCGTCAGCCGCGGCTGCATCCGCATGTATCCCGAGGCCATCGTCGATCTGTACCCGCGCGTCGGCCCCGGCACGCCGGTGCGGGTGGTCAACCAGCCGGTCAAGGCGGGCTGGCACGATGGCCAATTGTATCTCGAAGTCAATCCGACGCTGCACCAGGTGGATCAGATCGAGATCGACGGCACCATGCCGCCGGCTCCCCTGCCCGACGTCTACGGCATCGTGCGCGCCGCCGCCGGCGCCGAGTTCGACCGGGTCGACTGGCCCACCGTCCAGCGCGTTGCAGCCGAGCGCACCGGCATGCCCATCCGCATCACCCGCGACGGCCCGATGGCGATGACTCCCGCGCCGCTGCTGCACGGCGCCAGCTTGCGCTAACACCGGAAGCCCGGCGGCAGGCGGGCCGCCGGGCCGGCCGGGCTCCTTGACTTAGCCGGCGCCGCGCGCCAGCGGGTATTCCTCAATAAGGGCCTCGGCAGGAAGGCCAAATTGCCGATGCAGAGCCCGAATCATCTCCAGGCTTAACGGCCTGCGCCTGTTCAAGACCTCGGACACCTGCGCAGCAGTGCCAAGGGCGGGTTCCAGATCACGCTGCGTCAGGCCGCGGGCCTCCATAAGGTGCTCGATCAAGCTTACTGGATCGGGCGCCTCGATCGGATAATGTTGCATCTCATAGGCTTGCACCAGGGTTGTCAGCACGTCGAGGCGGTCCCCCTCGCGTGTCCCCGGAGCAGCGCTCATCAGGCGCTCGATTTCGGCAAGCGCCGCTTCGTAGTCACTGTGGTTGCGAACTGGATGAACGCCGATGTCACTCATATCGTGCCTGCGTCGATTCTGTCGTACTCGGCGTGCGTCCCGACGAACCGCACGTAGACGGTACGATAGGGATAGTTGATCCACGCCACCAATCGATACTTGTTACCGGCGATATTGAAAACAACACGCTCACCCACAAAGCTGGCGTTGCGGTACTGTGCCTTCACATCGGTAGGGCTACGCCAATCGGCGGCGCTCACGACGGAGTACCACGCCTTCAAAGGCTGCTCACTGTCCTGGCGTGACGGCAGCCTCCAGTGTTCCCTCAACGTCTTTTGCGAAATGATCCGCATGCGCTCCGAGGATACCCGCCCCCATTTCAGGCGCAACCCGTCATGCCGTCACTCGACGGTGACGCTCTTTGCCAGATTGCGCGGCTGGTCGACGTCGGTGCCCTTGGCGATGGCGGTGTAGTAGGCGAGGAGCTGCACCGGGATGGTGTAAAGAATGGGGGCAACGAAGGGATCGACCGCAGGCAGGGCGATGGTCGCCACCGTGTCCACCCCCAGGCGCTCGGCGCCGGCGGCGTCGGACAGGAACACCACCTTGCCGCCGCGCGCCACCACCTCCTGCACATTCGACGCCGTCTTGTCGTAGAGCTCGTCCGAAGGGGCGACCACGATCACCGGCACGCTGTCGTCGATCAGGGCGATGGGGCCGTGCTTCATCTCGCCGGCGGCATAGCCCTCGGCATGGATGTAGCTGATTTCCTTGAGCTTCAGCGCCCCTTCCAGGGCGATGGGATAGCTGGTGCCGCGCCCGAGATAGAGCACGTCGCGCGCCTCGGCGACGAGTTGCGCCACCGCGCGCAGCCGCTCGTCGTGGGCAAGGACCTCGGCGGCACGCGACGGCACTTCGGCCAGCGCCTGGCTCAAGCGCGCCTCGGCCGCATGGTCGATGGCGCCGCGCGCCCGCCCCAGGGCGATGACCAGGCAGGCCAGCACCACCAACTGAGTGGTGAAAGCCTTGGTCGAGGCGACGCCAATCTCGGGGCCGGCGACCGTAATCAGCGCCGCCGCCGATTCCCGCGCGATAGTGCTTTCCGGCACGTTGACGATGGACAGGACGTGCTGGCCGTTGTCGCGGCAGTAGCGCAAGGCTGCCAGGGTGTCGGCGGTCTCGCCGGACTGCGAGATGAACAGGGCGAGGCCGCCCGGCTGCATGGCGGGGGCGCGATAACGAAACTCGCTGGCGACGTCGACCTCGACCGGGACGCGGGCGATACGCTCCAGCCAGTACTTGGCGACCATGCCGGCATAATACGACGTGCCGCAGGCGATGATGGTCAGGCGCGGCACGGCAGCGAGATCGAACGGCAGGTCAGGCAGGCTGACGGTTCGCGTCACCGGGTTGAACATGGTGTTCAGCGTGTCGCCGATGACCTGCGGCTGTTCGTAGATCTCCTTGAGCATGAAATGCCGGTGCTCGCCCTTGCCGATCATCGCGCCGGACAGCGCGGTCTGGCGCACCGGGCGGTTGGCCAGGCGACCTCCGGCATCGCGGATGGTGGCGCCATCGGTGGTGAGCACGGCCCAATCGCCGTCCTCGAGATAGGTGATGCGCCGGGTCATCGGCGCCAGAGCCAGGGCATCGGAGCCCAGGAACATCTCGCCGTCGCCGTAGCCGATGGCCAGCGGACTGCCCAGCCGAGCGCCGATCATCAGGTCGTGGCGGCCGGCGAAGATGATGCCCAAGGCAAAGGCGCCGCGCAGCCGCTTCAGCATCATCGCCGTGGCCTCTTCCGGGGCATGGCCCTGGTCGAGGTAATGAGTGACGAGATGGACCACCACTTCGGTGTCGGTTTCCGACTCGAAGACATGGCCCAGCGCCGTCAACTCGTCGCGCAGTTCCTGGAAGTTCTCGATGATGCCGTTGTGAACCACGGCGCAGCGCCGCGAGGCGTGCGGATGGGCATTGCTTTCATTGGGCGCGCCGTGGGTGGCCCAGCGGGTATGGCCGATGCCGATGGTGCCCGCCAACGGCTGTTCCTGCAGTCGGCCCTCGAGGGCCGCCAGCTTGCCCTTGGCCCGGCGCCGCTCGATGCGGCCCTCGATCAGCGTGGCGATTCCCGCCGAATCGTAGCCGCGATATTCCAGTCGACGCAGCCCCTCGACCAGCAAAGGTGCCGCCGCGCCCTTGCCGATCACCCCCACGATGCCGCACATGGCCTAGCCTTTCTTTCCGGCCTTCTCCGCCAGCTTGCGCGCCCGATGCTTGTCGGCCCAGCCGGACAGTTCCATCTGGTTGCCGCGTGCCACCGCCAGCGCACCCGGCGCGATATCCCGGGTGATGACCGAACCGGCGCCGACGACCGCCCCCTCGCCCACGCGCACCGGCGCCACCAACGCCGTGTTGGAGCCGATGAAGGCATGGGCGCCGATATCGGTGAAGGATTTGATGAAGCCGTCGTAATTGCAGGTGATGGTGCCGGCGCCGATATTGGCCCCGGCGCCGACGCGGGCATCGCCGATATAGGTGAGATGATTGATCTTGGCGCCGTCCTCGACCACCGCTTTCTTGACCTCGACGAAGTTGCCGATATGCGCATCGACACCGATCTCGGCGCCGGGCCGCAGCCGGGCAAACGGTCCGACGGTGGCGCCGGCTGCGACGCGGGCCCCTTCGATGTGGCAGAAGGCGCGGATCTCGACGCCGTCGCCGATCATGGCGCCGGGGCCGAACACGACGTTGGGGCCGACGATCACGTCGCGGCCGGTCTCGGTGTCCCAGCTGAAAAACACACTGGCCGGGTCGATCAGCGTTGCCCCGCCCTCCATGGCCTTGCGGCGCAGCCGCCCCTGCAGGATGGCCTCGGCCTCGGCCAGTTCGACGCGCGAATTGACCCCAACCAGTTCGTCGGCGGCACCCTCGACATAGCCGCAGGCGATGCCATCGGCGCGCGCCAGGGCGACGATGTCGGTCAGGTAGTACTCGCCCTTGGCGTTGTCGTTGCTGACGCGGTCGAGCAGGCCGAACAGCCGGCGGCCGTCGATGCACATGACGCCGGAATTGCACAGGGGCAGCGCCCGCTGTGCCGGGGTCGCCTCGCGATGCTCGACGATCAGCTCCAGCGAGCCGAGTTCGCCCACCACCAGTCGGCCGTATTCGCCAGGGTTGTCCGGACGGAAGCCCAGCACCACCACCGCCGGCATAATCTCCGAGCGGCGTTGCTCGAGCATGCGGTGCAGCGTCTCGGCGGTGAGCAGCGGTGTATCGCCATAGAGCACCAGCACGTCGCCGTCGAAGCCGGCCAGGGCCTCGCGCGCGCAGGCCACCGCGTGCCCGGTGCCCAGCCGGTCGCCCTGCACCACCGTCGGGTGCGGCGCCACCGCCTGGGCGACATCGTCCTGACCGGGGCCGACGACGACGACCACGCGCGCCGGCGACAGGCTGGCGGCGGTGTCCAGCAGATGGTTGATCATCGGACGGCCGGCGATGGAATGGAGGACCTTCGGCAGGGCCGATTTCATGCGCGTGCCCATGCCGGCGGCGAGGATCACGACAGCGATGTCACTCATGTTCGGCAGTCACACTACGTATTGCGAAGATGGCGCGAAGGTGCCACAAAAGGTGCTCCCCAGCCACCTCAATCTTCGTTGCGGAACATTACATGCCCAGCCCCGCCGGCGGCCGGCGCCGCCATGCCGTGTTCGATCTCGACGGCACCCTGATCGACAGCCTTCCCGATCTCGCCATCGCTCTCAACCGATTGCTGCGGCAAGAGAATTGCGCCGAACTGCCCCATGCCGAGGTGCGGCAGATGATCGGCGACGGCGCGATGCGCCTAGTCGAGCGCGCCTTCGCCGCCCGCGGTATCGAGCTGGGCCGGCAGGCACCCGCCTTCGTCGAGCGCTTCCTGGCCCTCTATGAAGGCAATGCCGCCGCCAACACACAGCCGTGGCCGGGGGTGCGGCGCGCCCTCGAGACACTGACGGCGCAAGGTTGGCAATTGGCCGTGTGCACCAACAAGCCCTATCGGCCGAGCATGGAGATCCTGGCGGCTCTCGGTCTGTCGCAGCTCTTCACCACCGTCGTCGGCGGCGACAGCCTCGCCTTCAAGAAGCCCGACCCGCGCCACCTCGAGGGCACCCTCGCGGCCATGGCCGCCCGCTCGGAGACAGCGGTGATGGTCGGCGATTCCCAGAACGATGCCTTGGCGGCACGTGCCATCGGCGTCCCGGTGGTGCTGGTGACCTTCGGCTATACCCGGGTGCCGGTAACCGAACTGGGCGCCGATCTGCTCGTCGACAGTTTCGACGAGCTGGTGCCGGCATTGTCGCGGCTGAGCGGCACGAATGCGCCTTGACAGCCCTCGCCCCCCGCAAATATAAAGGCGGCCCTCGACTAGGGGCGCTTAGCTCAGCGGGAGAGCACATCCTTCACACGGATGGGGTCGCAGGTTCAATCCCTGCAGCGCCCACCATCTCTTCAGCCCTGGATTCCAAGGCTGAAGAGATGGGGCCCTAAGGAAATCCCAAAAGCCGCCATTCGCCCACGGGTCGCCCAGCCAAGGCCCGCGATGACACTCCTGGGGGTGCGAGTCAGCGCTCGGCGCGGATCAGGACCCGCCATGCCTGCTCGGTCAGGTAGGACCGGTCGACGCCACAATAGACGGCAGCCGCCGCGACGAAGGTCGGCAGGCGCCTGATGAAGCTGGCAGGCCATTGCTTGGAAAGAGCCGCGGCCATCAACCTCGTGCACTTCTTTTTCAGGGCCGCGTTGTCCTGGGACAGGCGCTTGCGCCCCCATTGCTGCTCGGCACCCATGGGTAGGGGCAAGGGGCATTTTATATGGCCGGGATAGGTCTGCCAGGGAACCGACCGTGCGGCGGCCGGAAGATGATCAAAAACTTTCGAATACAAGCGGTGCCCGACCATTTCCACGGCAGGCGCCATCAGGACCTTTTTCAAATAGGCAAAATCAAAAAAAGGCGTAACCAGCTCTATCCCGGTGCTATGCGTTTCCTCGTGATACTTGTGAAGGTGGCGCCTCTGGTCATTGATCAGAAGAAATCTGTACATTATTTGCGACCGGTTCGGGATGTCGAACTTTTCGAATTCCTGACGCACTTGTCGCGCAACAAAGTCATCCCCATTCCCGATCGGCTTGAACAGCCGCGACAGCCTGCGCCGCGCGGTGAACCTTTGTGACGCCACATCGAACTTCCCTTGTTCGCACAGATGGCACAACTCGTCGGTGACGAAATCCGCCCCCAGGCCAACGTCGCCGCCGTCGCCCGTCCACACCGGAACGTTGGCCGCCGCCGCGGGTTCGACCTCGCCAATGATCGAGCCGATGATCTTCGCGGTTCCGCCATAGGCGGCCCACTCGATGGCGTCGACCGCCTTGACGATGTGGCGCCCCGGCAGCAGCGGTGCCAACAGGCCGGCAATGGCGCGGTCCAGCGAATCGTCGGAGCCGAACGATATCTTGGTCGGGGAAAAACCGAGGGAGGCCAAGGTAAAGGCGATGGTGCGGGTGTCCATGCCGCCACTCAGCGTGCAGTATTTCGCCGAATAGCGCTCGGCACGCCGGCGGACCCCTTCCACGAACTCGTCATAGATGGATTTCGACAGCTTCGATAGCTCGGTTTCCTCCGTCACCACGGCCCGGCGCCAATCCCAATACGCGGATGATACCAATCCGCCCTTGGCGCAGCGGATGATCTCCGCAGCTTGCGCCGCGACCACGCCGCGATACGGCGTGCGCGTCGAAAGCGAATAGCCAAAGGCCGCCTCCTCGCATACACCTTCCGGGTCCAGCATGAGATTGGGGACGAGCTTTTGGAGATGGGCCAGGCACGACGCAAACACCATCGCCCCGCCACCGACGTGATAGTACAGGGGGCGGGTTGCCAAACAGTCCGTCATGAACACGACCGAATCGTCGTCACGCGTCCAGGAGATGGCCACGAAGTTTCCGCGGCTCTTGGACAGGGCATCAGGCAAACGCCCGGTGGCGAGCGCCGATGACAGTGCATCGAGGTCGTCGTCGATGCTGGCGCAGTTCTCAGCCAACACCTGGCCCGAAGCCATGGCAACGCCATACTCGTTTTTGCGACAACGCATATTGGTTCCGTCGTAGGCAATAAAGAAGCGCCCCGACGAAAATTCCGCGGCCCTCGCCGGGCCAACGGCCCCGGCGATGACGGATCGGCACGCCGCTCCGAGCCCCTTGGCCTGCTGCCCACTCGAATCCATTACGTAGAATCCGCAGAAAGTCGACATGCGTAGCTCCCCGGGCTGCGTGGCACGGTCGCCACACGTGATGAACGGCAAGCAAGTGCCCTGTTGGAAAACCTGCGTGTTCGCAGCGGCGTGACGACGGTCCGTTATCGCCGATATCCGCCGGGCACCGAGAGGTTACGCTGCGACTTGGCTCGCGTCACCCGACCGTCGGATCAGGGCCCGGCACTATGACTCCGGGCCTGCCGGCCACACGTTGTGTGCCGGAGGCAGTCGGAAGGTGATGGTCACGGCATGGAACGCCTGCCCTGGCACACCTTGGGTGTCCCGCAGGGAACCGCCAGTTCGCCGGAACGTTTGCATGGCTGTTGGCAAGCATGAGGTGACGCCATGGCCGAAGTGACCACCGATCACGTCGCCATCCGCAAATGGGCCGAAGGCAAGGGCGGCAAGCCGGCGGCGGTCGCGCGGACGCATCAGGGCGGCGACGTCGGGATCGTCCGCATCATGTTCCCCGAAGCCCCCCAGACCGAGCACGATGCCCTGACCGAGATCTCGTGGGACGAGTTCTTCGAAAAATTCGAGGAGAGCAAGCTGGCACTGCTGTACGACGAGGGCAGCATGTTCTCCAAGCTGGTCGGTCGCGATACCGTCGCCCGCCGCCAGAAGGGCGACAGCAAGGCCTCGCGCCACCACTGACTTGATCAGTCCTGTGGGGGATCGGGGCGGAAGAGGTCGCGCGCCGCCTGCCGCACCAGGTCGCGGAAGCGGTGGTCGTCAGGGGCGTTCACCTTCTTGGCCCAGCCGGTGACGGCGGCCATGGCTGTCGTCCCATGGCAAAAGACCGCCAGCACATGCAGCGTGGACGGCACGCCGGTGAAGCTGGACTGCACCGTGCCGGCACAGGCGGCGGCGGCATCGCCGATGCGCGCCGGCGCGAAGGCGAGGACGGCGCGAAACTCGGGCCGCGGCGCCGCCTGACGCAGGCCGGTGAAGGTGAAGGGGCGATCGACGACGACCGCGCCAGCCAGCGCCGCCGCCACCGCTTCGCCCAGCGCGGTACTGCCGATGCCGAAGGGGTCGCCATGGACGTCGACCCATACCGGGCCGCCGCTTCCAGCGTGGATCATACTACTCCACGTCGCCGGCGACCGCGGCCCCAACGGCTGCGTGGCCGGGCCATCGCAGGCGCCGGCAATGCCGGCCAGCAGGGCGGTGCCGCCGCGCAGGAGCCGTCTCAACATCTAATCGAATGCATCGAACAGGTCGCCTCGATCCTCGGTCGGCATCCGGAACAGGTCCCGAGCCGTCTGCCGCATCAAGGCGGCGAAGCGCGGATCATCGGGCCCAACGGCCAAGGTGCCGCCGCGCATCGAGGTCAGCGGCCGATAATCGTTGCAGAAGGCGGCCATGATGGCAACCCGGCCCGGCGGCTGCGGCGAGAACCCGGGACGGCCGGCGCAAATGGCATCCTCGGTGAGCGACAGCGCCGGCCCGAAGACGACGACGGTGCGGAAATTGCGGTGTGGCACCCGCGCCGGATCGGCGGTGAAGGTCGTGGGATAACCGATGACGGCGCCGGTCATCGCTTGCGCCACCACCGGGGCAACGGCGGCGCCCGGCACCCCGAACGGCGTGCCGAGCGCCTCGACCCAGATCGGCCCGTCCTTGGCCGCATAGATCATCGAATTCCATGTCAGCGGCGTCGCCCGATGGTCGGGCATGGTGACCGGGCCGCCGCAGCCGACGAGCCAAGCGGCCACGAACACGGCCATCCATACCCCGCCGCGGGCCCTACCGATCATACACGCCGACCGAATGCGGCGCGGTACAATGCCAGCAGGATGATGGCGCCGATGACCGAGGCTATGAAGCCGGCCGCGTCGCCGACACGGTACCAGCCGATCGCCTGGCCGAGCCAGGTGGCGACAAACGCTCCCGCGATGCCCAGCAGGATGGTGATGATGAAGCCGCCGGGATCGCGGCCGGGCATGAGCAACTTGGCGATCACTCCGACGATCAGACCGATGATGATGGTGCCGATGATTCCCATGGTGGATCTCCCTGCGCGCCCAACGAACAACAGCGGCAGACTTCGAGTTGTTCCGTGCCCGCCCGGTGCCGCCACCGCGGGCAATCGGCTAGTGCGGCCCGACCAAAGGCGAAGGGGGCCATCGGCCAGTCGGGACGGGGCGCCTTCTCGACGCTTCAAGGAACGGTTATTGCCGAAGGCCCCCCGCCGCCTGCCGATGCTGTGCGAAGTATTTACCACGTCTTCCAACGGCCCGTCCCACATCTGACCTGTATGAATTCGGCATCCCGCGCCCCACCTCCATGAGAGGACGGCGTCAGGGTGAGATGGGCCCAATGGGGGATGCACTTGAGTTGCTGACGGGGGCCATTCTCCCCTTCATCATCCTGCTCTCGATCATCATTCTCACCCATGAGGCTGGGCATTATCTGGCGGCGCGCCTGTATCGGCTTCCGGTATCACGCTTCAGCCTGGGGTTCGGGCCGCGCCTGTTCGGCTGGCATGATCGCCACGGCACCGAATGGACGGTGGCGGCAATTCCCCTCGGCGGCTTCGTCCGGGTCAGCTTCGACCGGCGCTTGGCGGCGAGGGCCTGGGTGATCGCCGCCGGCCCGCTGGCCAATATCGCCCTCGCCGCCGGGCTGCTGTTCGTACATGCCCTGATCGGTATCCGCGATGCCCCACCGGTGGTCGCCGCCGTCTACCCCAACAGCCCGGCCGCGGCCGCGGGTCTGCAGCCCGGTGATCACCTGATATCGCTGAACGGCCGCGGCATCACCGGCTTCAGCGACGTCCACCGCTACACCGCGTTGCACTATGACGTGCCGGTGACGCTCCGTTACCTGCGCCAGGGCGCGGAAAGGTCGGCGACGATTCGGCCGCTGATCGCCACGCTGACCCTGGGCAACGGCCGTGTCGAGACGGTCGGTCTGACCGGGCTGGTCGGCGGCCCGGTCGAGACCCTGCGCCCCCACCTCGCCGCCGCGGCGCTCGGTGCGGTGACCGGCACCGGCGCGCTGATGGCCGATACCGTATATGGCCTGCACCAACTCGCCACCGGCGCCCGCTCGTATACCAGCATGATGGGGGTGGTGGGCATCACCGACACCGCGGGCATCGTCGTCGAGGCTTCGGGAATCGCGGCGCTGCTGACGTTCGCTGCCCTGGTCTCGGTCAATGTCGGCATCGTCAATGCCTTGCCCCTGCCCGTGCTGGATGGCGGCCAACTGCTGATGACGGGCGTCGAGGCACTGCTGCGCCGACCGCTGCCGAGTCAGGTGCAGCGTTACGGCAACCTGCTGGGGTTGGGTCTGCTCACCGTGTTGTTGCTGCTGACCACGTGGAACGACCTCCGCCTGCTGCTGTGAGCGCAGTGTGGCCGTGATGCCGAAGGTGAAGCGAGGGTGGGAGCCAAAAGCGCCACGCGCCGATGCTCGTTCGAATCCGGGGCACGGGACAAGGCCGGCAGGGAGACCTCGCACGCCCGCGACGGCAATGCGGCGCTCGCCTGCCCTGGCCCAGCTATGGCCGCGACCCGCCGTCAGGCGGGGTTCGGCGGAAAAAACAAGTTATGGCACGACAGCGAACGGCCCGGGCGGCGCGGCGCCGCCCGGGCCGAGGCCTCAGATCAGGTCGACCGTCTCGGCCTGCGGCCCCTTGAGGCCCATGCTGACGGTGATGCGCACGCGCTGTTCGGACTCGAGGCTATGCAGGCCCGAACGCTCCAGCGCCTTGATGTGGACGAAGACGTCTTTGCCGCCGTCATCGGGGGCGATGAAGCCGAAGCCCTTGTCGGCGCTGAAGAACTTGACCTTGCCTTCGACCGGATCGCCGACGACCTGCGATGCCGGGCGGCGCGGGGCGCGCGGCTGGGCGGTCGAGGTATCGACGCTGTGGATGTTCACGACCTGCGGGCCACGCTGGCCCGGGCCGAGATCACACATGATGGTGGCGCCTTCGGCGATGTCCTGATGGCCGGCCCGCTCGAGCGCCGAAATGTGCAGGAACGCGTCCGGCGATCCATCCTTCGGGGAGACGAAGCCGAACCCCTTGGAGACATTGAACCACTTCACCGTCGCCGAGACGTTGGGCGTCTGTACGGCGATGCCCCTGTCTGCTCCTCCCCTTCTTTCCGGACGCGGTTCGAACCCGTACCCGCCGAAATCCTCCTGCCGGTGGTCCGAATTCCTTCTACGATTATCGGACCTATCGCGCTGCCATGCCATGTGCTTCTCGTTCCACGTCAAGTTGTCTCGTCTTCGCCAGTCGGTTATGCTTTTCGGCTTGCGTTGCGGCTGGCTTTGTTCAACCTAGCCGGGTTCCGCGCCGCGATCTACCATCCCTGACGATCTATCCGCCAAAAGGCGGATGTGGAGCCCCGCCACCCAATTTCGCTGGGCGTCTACGGGAACCCATCGGCCATCGAACCCGAATCCCGGACAAGACACAAGCGATTCTTTCGTGACGTCCAGGCGCTGTTGCTAGCCGCACCGGGCCGGACCACGCATGTCGAGCGGTGAGTCTTACCTACTCCGTCGGATTAAGCTGCATGGCCTTAGCCCAAATCCTCCCGGAAGTGATATTCCTATCCCCACCGAGAGTGACTTGGACGTGCCCTAATGGTAGCGGGCACGGGACGGACAGCGACGGTAAAGAGGATGAAGCAAGATGCAGGGATGCTGCCAAAACTGTTCGATGGAGATCTACGGCGAGGACCTCGGCGACTTTGCCGGGATGATGGCGCCGGCACTGGTTGCCGAGGGCTATGGCCTCGTCGCTGATTGCGAATTCTGTGGCCAGGTCTTGGTCGACGGCAACGGCCGGCGCGTTGCCCTCACCACCTGCGATGCCTAGCCCCTCGATGCCGACTACGGCGCCAGCGGCTTGAAGAAGCGACGATTGCCCAGAGCGTGCAGCGACACCGTGCACATATCTAATCGGCGGTCGTCGCGCACCAGTCGAACGTGCGACGGCAACCCAGGGGCTTCGACCAGACGATCCACCACCCAGACCACGGGCAGGGCGGCGTTCTGCTTTACATAGCGATCGCCGCAGCTCACTTGGCTCTTTTTCATGGGGACCTCGTGATGATTCACTCCCCAGAACATGGAGCCGAGACGTCACCGCGTCACCCGTCCGGAAGCCAAGTGCAGCTCGACATTGGTCGAGCGGCGACACTGCCGGATGTCGGCGTGACGGTATCAAGCCAGGCGGCGAGGCAGGCGCGGCCATGGCGCCGTGCCGCCGCCCCGTTTCGGGCGGTGGCGGCCCGCAGCGTCGGCACGTCGACACCGGCGGTGGCGGCGATCTCGCCCGCATGGCCGATCAACCAGCGCTCCAGCGCCGCCGGCTCCACCTCGGCATGGAATTGCAGGGCCAAGGCACCGCCGTCGCCCCATGAGAACGCCTGATGGGGCGTGATCTCGGTCGCGGCAAGGTGGCGCGCACCGGTGGGCAGATCGAAGGTATCGCCATGCCAGTGCAGCACGGAACAATGCTCCGGGGCCAAATGCCGCAGGCAGGATTCCCTGCCTGCGCCCGTCAGGCGGAGCGGCGCCCAGCCGATCTCCCTGGCGCGGCCGGGAAAAACCCGGCTGCCCAAGGCCCGCGCCATCAGCTGCGCCCCCAGGCATATCCCCAGCGTCGGCCGCCCCGCCTGCAGCCGGCGTTCCAGGACGCGCAATTCGTCCTTGAGAAACGGATAGATGCCATCGTCATAGGCGCCGATGGGCCCGCCCAGGACCACCAGCAGGTCGGCACGGTCGCCATCGGCAAGCTCGTCGACACCGGCTTCGCGATAGGTGGTGGTAAATCCGGCTTCGGCCAACAGCGGCGCCAGTAGGCCGAGATCCTCGAAAGCAACGTGGCGGATGGCGACGGCGGTGCGCATGAGCATGTTCCAGCAGCGGCGAAAACGCCGCGATGATAAAGCCATGGGGCCTGCTTCACCATCATGTGATCCTGCCCTACCGCGCCCCGTCCGTTCCGCCTTGGCCCTCAGGCTGGCCGGATGCAGAGATTGCGAAAGCGCACCCGCGATTGCGGATCGTGGCTCTGCAGGCCGAGATGACCCGACCGCGGCCGGCCGACATCACGCTCCAGCCGCGCCACCGCGGTGCCATTGAGCACCACCAGGACGGCGGGGCCGCGAACGGCGATCTCGAACACATTCCATTCGCCGAGATCGAGTGATGTCACTAAGCGCGCCGGCGCCAGGCCATAAACGGCCCCCGTCTGATGGCTCGGATCGTGAAACCGACCGGTGGCAGGGTTGAGGCCACGGTCGTCGATCTGCACCTCGAATCCGCACTCGGCCGCAGCCCGCCAGTCCGACAGCGGAGGAAACCGCAGGAACACACCGGAATTGTCTTCCTTGGCGCTGGCCTGCCATTCGACCATGAGGTCGAAATCGTCGAAACGCCCCGCCGTGTACCAATAGACGCCGGGCCCGCCGTCGCTCTCCACCACCCCCGGCGAAACCGCCCGGAATCCTCCCATGCCCGCGGCGCGCCAGTCCGGCGTATCGAGAGGAAGGGCGATGAAATCGTCGCGGCAAACCATGGCGCCGGTGGAACACGCCAATGGCCGCATTTGTTCGCGGCTAGCGCAGCCCAATGAGCTTGACGTCGACTCGTGCCTGCTCGCCCCAATCCACGGCGCCGCGCCCGGGGCCAGGGGCGCGCTCGATGGCCTTGCCGTCGAGTTCGGCGAACAGCCATTGCGGCTCGTTCAGCGCCCCCATGGCGAGCACGCCGTCATCCGGGAAACCGGGGCCGGGCGGCGCGAACACGGCGGCGGCCCCGACACTCATCCCCAGGGACGCCAACCCCGGCACCGCGCCGACGGTGGACGCCTGGACCACATAGCAACCATTCTCCAACGCCCGCGCCTGCGCCGCCATTCGGATACGATGATAGCTGGCCATCGAGCCGGCACGGCTCGGCACCAGGATCAACCGGGCACCCGCCTCGGCTTGGCGACGGGCGATCACGGGAAACTCGATGTCATGACCCAGGCTGACCCCGATCCGTCCAACCACGGTATCGAAGACGCCGACCCCGTGGCCGCTGGCCCGCGCCGAAAGGCCTTCGTGGACGCCGACGCCGCCGCCGGGAGTAACCAGGTGGCTGAGTTTTCGCACGCCGCCCGGCCCGACGACGGTGAGGCTTGGCGCCAGGATATGGACCTCATGCCGGTGCGCCAGCTCCTGGAACAGCGTTAGGAAGCCCTCCAGGAATTGCTGCGATGCCGTCGTTGCCGTGCGCACGTGGCCCACGTCATGCAGATGTGCCGCCAGTTCCAGGGCGCCATCAGGAAAGACCAGCAGCTGCGCCCCAGACCAGGCCGCCTCGGCGACCCAGCGCGAGAGCTTGTCGGCATAGTCCTGCCAATCCCTTGGCCGGGTGATGGGATACTGGGCGGCGGCGATGCGCAATACCCCGGCGATCACGGCGCCAGTTCCTCGCGCCAGGCCTGCCGAGACAGGGGCGATTTCACGGCCTCGCCGCCGAGGGGGTCGACAGGGATCAACGCCATCACTCCCGGACGTTGGCGCTCATTTGGGGTGGAGCGCCGCCGTGCGCCAGGACGGCGCGGGCAGTTACTCCGCCGCAGCCTTCCGGGCGTCCCCATCGGCATGGTAGGCGACGATGCGTTCGACTTCGTTGGTCGAACCCAAAATTACCGGTACCCGCTGGTGCAGGTCATGTGGCTGAATGTCGAGGATGCGCTGACGCCCGGTGCTGGCCGCGCCGCCGGCCTGTTCGACGATCATGGCCATGGGGTTGGCCTCATACAGCAGCCGCAGCTTGCCGCCCTTCTTGGCGACCTCGCGGTCGCTCGGGTAAAGGAACACTCCGCCGCGGCACAGCACCCGATGGACATCGGCGACCATGGACGCCACCCAGCGCATGTTGAAATTGCGGCCGCGCGCGCCGTCCTTGCCGGCCAGGCATTCGTCGACATAGCGCGCCACCGGCGCTTCCCACAGGCGCGACCGCGAGGCGTTGATGGCGAATTCGGAGCAGTCCTCGGCAACGCGCATGTCGGGATGGCTCAGCATGAACTCGCCGACATTGGGATCGAGGGTGAAGCCGTTCACTCCCTGCCCGGTCGTCAGCACCATCATCGTCGACGAGCCGTAGAGCGCGTAGCCGGCGCATACCTGTTGGCTTCCCGGTTGCAGGAAGTCTTGCAGCGTCGGCGCCTCGATGCCGTCCGGGCAGCGCAGGACGGAAAAGATCGTGCCGACCGAGATGTTGATGTCGATGTTCGACGACCCGTCGAGGGGGTCGAACAGCAGCAGATACTTGCCGCGCGGCAGCTCGGGGGCGATGTGGTGGATGTCCTCGAGCTCCTCCGAGGCCATCGCGGCGAAATGACCACCCTGGGCGCACATGTGCAGCAGAATGTCGTTGGCGACCACGTCGAGCTTCTTCTGCGTCTCGCCTTGGACGTTCTCAGTCCCGGCGCTGCCCAGCACACCGGCCAGGGCACCACGGTTGACCTGGGCCGAGATCATCTTGCAGGCGGTGACGATGTCGCTCAGCAGCGCGGTGAAGGCGCCGCTGCCGTGGACCCGGCGCTGCTCCTCGATCAGGAAATGCGTGATGGTATGACGCGTATGCGGCATGATCGGACCTTCGCTGCGGGAAACGACGTCGTGCCGGAAAAGGCGCCGATAGTTAGCGCAGCCAACCACTTTTCGCAAGCGATGCGCCGGTTGAAGCAGCCCAGGCCGGGGATAGATAAGGAGTGACGACCATGCCCGACCGCCCGCCGATCGTGTGGCGCACGCCCGAAGGCCAGCCGGTCTCCTGCGTGGAGAAGCTGAAGGTCATGAGCGAAAATCTCGCCGAGATTCGTCAGATCTGTCAGGACGCCCTCGAAGACGGCGTGCTGATGGGCTGCGATGAAGCGCAAGTGCGTCAGGCGCTGCATGACCTGATCGACGAGTTGGTCAACCCTTACCGCAAGGGTGCGGCCCCCCCCTAGGCGGCACTCCGCAACCGCTCGCGCCACCACGTCCACAGCCCGGCGACGGCGATGAGGGTGGCGCCCACGGCAGTCCAGCCGTCGGGGATCTGGTCGAACAGCAGCCACCCCCAGCCGGTGGCGTAGAGCAGTTGCACGTACATGAACGGGGCGATCATGGCCGGCGAGGCGAAACGCAGGGCGACGATCAGGATGAGATGGCCGGCGCCGCCGAGGACGCCAAGGAGCGCCATCAATAGCCAATCCGACGGCGTCGGCCATTGCCAGACGAACGGCAACGACAGCGCCGTCAACGCCGTGCCCACGACGGCCGTGTAGAACAGGGTGGTCGCGGGCAGTTCCGTGCGGTTCAGCGACCGTGTCGCCAGCTGATAGAAGGCGTAGCACAGGGCCATGGCGAGAACGAGGAACGACGCCCAATGGGCGACGCCGGCGCCGGGACGGATGATGATCAGCACGCCAAGGAACCCGACCAGCGCCGCCGCCCAGCGGTGCCGGCCGATGCGCTCCTTGAACAACAGCACCGACAGGATGGTGACCAGCAGCGGCGTGACGAAGGACAAGGCGGTGGCGTCCGCCAGCGGCACATAGACCAGGGCAGTGATGAATAGAACCGTCACCGCCACCAGCAAGGCGGCGCGCACGACATGCAGCCCCAACCGGCGCGTGTGCGCGGTGGCCGCGCCGTAATGCCACCAGGTCAGCGGCGTGAAGATCAACAGATGGAAAAAGTAGCGCGCCCAGGCGACCTGGGCGACCGCATAGTCCTGCGCCAGCGTCTTGGAGGTGGCGTCGAGCAGGCTGAAGCACAGCACCGCCAGCAGCAGCAGCGCGATGCCGCGCCCCTCGCGGCCGACAAGGGTGCCGCGGCCTCGTTGTTTACCCGTCATGCGCTCCGACCCAGGGGCAAATGTGATGGCGGTGGCCGCTGGCCGTAATTCGGCAGGGCGGGCATTGTGCTTCATCCCGTCGATGGCGTCCAGCTCCGGCTACCCCTTTCGCTTCGACGAAAATCACCAATGACCCAAGGAACCTGTTGCGCAATGGCCGGCGTAAACGGTATTTTAGTACGCAATTACCATAAAGAGCGGAGGCCACCATGAGCGAGCGGGATTACATTCTGCGGGCGCAGGCAGCGTTGGGCGTCGACGATCACCTGCTGCAACTCGGCAGCATCCGTTTCACCCCGGTGGGGGTGACGTCACGCGAGCAGGCGGCGGCCGCCGAGCCGACCGAGGCGTCGGCCAGCGCGGAGCAGCAGTGATGGCTGCGCTCGACGGCGTCATTCGCGAACTGCTCGAGGCCACCGAATTCGTGGCCCTGGTCACCCAGGGCAGTGAGGGTCCGCACCTGGTCGGCAATTGGGGCGATTATATCCGGCGCCTTGGTATCGACGGCGACCAGCTGATCATGCCCGCCGGCCGCTATGCGCAAACCGAGACGAATCTGAAGCGTGACGACCGCATCCAGCTCATGGTCGCCTCGCGTGCTGTCCACGGGACGCGCTCGCCGGGGCAGGGCTGTGTGATCAAGGGGCGCGGCGCCGTCGTCACCGAAGGGCCCTTGGCCGACCGCGCCAAGGCGGCCTTCCCTTGGGCGCGCGGCGCCCTGGTGATCACCGTCGACGAGGCGGCGACCCAGCTGTGACGGTATGACGTGCTGGTTGTGGTCGGTGGAGTGAGAAAACAATGCTGAGATATCGGAAAGACTGCCGCGTGCGCATTGGCGATCGCTTCCGGCCCATCCAGAACGGCGCGCGCGACTGGCAGGTGGAATATCTCTACACCGATCCGCTGGGCATTCCGCACGTTCGCCTGTACGAGGTCGGCTTCCCGGCCTCGAAGCGGACGATTGCGGCCGCGATTCTCGACGATCGTAGCCGCTACTGCCGGCTGACCGCGCCCGGCACCGATTAGACTTCCGGCCGGCGCCAGGCGCCGGCCGGACCCGGACTAGGCACGGATTTTCTCGATGAACTGCTTGACCTCGCCGTTGAGGCGGTCGACCAGGTCGCCCAGGTTATCGGCACTCCAGATCACCCGAATGGCGCCGCCGCAGGCGTGAGCCGAGGCGCGCGCCACCTCGGACACGCCATCGGAAACCTGCTGCGAATCGGCGGCCACTTCGGAGACCAGCCGCGCGATGTCCTGCGTGGCGGCGCCTTGCTGTTCGACGGTCGCGGCGATCATCGCCGCCACTTCGTCGACCTGCCGAATGACCTCGGCCACCGATCCCATGCCCGTCACCGCCAGTTCGGTGGCCTGCTGGACGCCGGATACCTGGCTGGCGATCTTGCTGGTGGCCTGCGCCGTCTGATTGGCCAGGGTCTTGACCTCGTGGGCGACCACGGCGAAGCCCTTGCCGGCCTCGCCGGCGCGCGCCGCCTCGATGGTGGCGTTCAGCGCCAGCAGGTTGGTTTGGCTGGCGATATCGTCGATGAGGGCCACCACCGAGCCGATTTGCTGCGCCGCCTGAGCCAGGCTGCGCACCGTCTGGTCGACGTCGTCGATACGCTCGACCGCGGTTCGCGAAATCCCCGTGGCGCGTTCCACCTGAGTGCCGATCTCGTTCACCGCCACTGACAGCTCCTGGGTCGCCGCCGATACGGTGGCCACGCGCTCGCTAGTCATTTCCGACGCCTCGCCCACGGCCAGGGCGCGGCCGCCGCTTGCCTGGGAGCGTTCGGCGGTACGCGAGGCGGTGTCACGGATCTCGTCGGCGGCGCCGATCACCCCCAGCACGGCCGTGGCAACGCTGGTTTCGAGATTGTTGGCGATGTCCTCGAGCATCTGCCGGCGCTCCGCCGCCGCCTGGCGATCGCGCTCCACCTGCTCGGACTCGAGGCGCGCCTTGTCCTCGGCATTGGCCTTGAAAATCTGTAAGGCCCGCGCCATCGCCCCGATTTCGTCGCGGTTGTCGAGGCCGGGAATGTCGACGTCGAGGTCGCCGCGCGACAGCTTGTCCATCGCGCCGGTCATCTGCGCCACCGGGCCGACAATGAGGCGCGCCATCAGCACCATCACGCCGGCGCCCACCACCAAGAACGCGGCCAAGACGCCGAAATATTCCGTCATCGAAGTATTGGCCACTTCGACCGCTCCGGCATAGACCGTGCCGTTATAGCGTTTGACCAGCTCGCCATGGGCCGACAGCGTCGCCTTGAGGTCATCGTAGCGCTGCTCGGCGTCGACCATCATCACCAGGGCGGTGAGGCTGTCGATGGAATACATGTCGAGGACTTCGCCGACCGACTTGCGGTAGAGCTCGATTTTCTCGCTGCTGGCCTCGGCCAGCGGCCCCTCGCCGTCGACCGGCGCATAGCGCTTGCGGAACGCGGCGTAGCCATCGGCCAAGGCGGCCAACTCGCCACGAATCTGCGACTCCACCTTGGCGATCTTTTCGGCGCCGATGCCGCCTGCCTGCCAATTGAGCAAGCGGTAGAGGTCGGCCTGGAGGCTGGCGGTGCGGGCGTTGACGTCGCCGAGGAAGCGGTTCTTCTCAAACGAGACGGTGTAGAGTTCCGACAGCGCCGCCGACTGCCGCTCGATGCCGGCATTGAAGATGAAGCCGAGAATGGCCATGCACAGGATGAGCAGCGCCGGCGCCACGAACACCTTTACCGCAATCGACAGATTCCGTACCGCCCTCAGCATGAATCCCCCCTTGTTGTTTTTGCCGACCGCCGGCCCGCCGGCGGCCGGCAGTCGCTTATTTGTAGATTCCAGCGCCCAGGAATACGTCGCCGACGCGCTCGACGTAGGTGGACTTCGCCTGGATCTTCTTGGTGGCAGGATTGACCCACATGTAGTCGACCCAGCCCGAGCCCTTCTCGTTGGCGACCTTGATCATCTCGGCCATGAACAGCTTGCCTTCGGCGTCCTTGTATCCGGCGGCGGCCTTGCCGATCAGCCCCGGATTTTTGTGGACCAGCGTCATGCCCGTGAGGTCCTGGGCGAAGATGTAGAGGTCCTTGACCTGGAAACCGCCATCGTCGGCCTTGAACGCGGCGAAAGCCTTGTCCTGCCCCTGCTCCTCGTAGAAAGCCACGGCCTTCTTCACCAAGGCCACCGCCTCGTCGGCGGTGGCGAACTCGTCGGCTGCGGCCGGTGCGGCGGTGGCTGCAACGGCCATGAACACAAGCAGTGCTCTGAACAAACGAATCATTGTGCTCCTCTCTCTTGATGTCTGAAGTAACGACAGGGCCGGCGGCTGGATGCCGATCCCGAGAAACAGGCCCGTGGCAAGGTTCGCGCCACTACTGTTGGCCTGAATTGTATCGATTGCCGGGTGTCCGGGCGTCTCGGGCCAGCCGAGCATCGCCTCTGCCATTCCGGCCTCCATCCCCGCGCCTGGAGCGACGGAGCGAACCCGATGGCCGCTCGCTTTGGCGGGGAGCGCAGCGAATCTCCAAGACATAAACACTATTGCCAAAAGTCGGCATCGATCATTCGACTGTTAACTGACAAGCATAATGGCTATGGCCGCCGGTCATATGCAACTACTACTGCCAGTATTTGATGCTTTTCTGAGGTGCGCTGACGTTTTATCGCTTTTGTCTCGCATTTTATGCAGGCGTCGCCCGGGGTTTTCCCGTGCAATTTTGGGCGGGTGAACATCCCGGGCGCGATGACCATATCGATGGTGGTGGCAAGGAGGCCGTTTCGAACGGTTTGGGGAGGCGGGCGCATGGGCGAGCAGTACCCACGACAGGAAGCTGCCGGCGAAGCTGGGCGGGACCAGCGGCTGGCCGACGACGCCATCATCATCCTACCGGTGCGTAACGTCGTCATGTTCCCGGGGATCGTCTTTCCCCTGTCGATCGGCCGCCCCAAGTCGATCGAGGCAGCCAAGGCCGCCCTCGACGGCGGCCGCCCGCTGGGCGTTCTATTGCAGCGGGACGAGGCTACCGCCGATCCGGCACCGGACGACTTGTACCAGGTCGGGCTGGTCGCATCGGTCATGCGCTACATCACCGACCCCACCGGCGCCAATCATGTGGTCTGCCAGGGCGAGCAGCGGTTCGAGGTGATCGAATGGCTGAGCGGCCTACCTTACATGGCCGCCCGCATTCGCCGCGTCGAGGAGCCGGACGAAACCGGGCCCGACATCGAGGCGCGCACCCGTTCGCTGCGGGAGTTGGCGCTGGAGGCGCTGAGTCTGCTGCCGCAGGTGCCGGACGAGGTGGTCACCGCACTCAGGAACATCCCCGTCCCCGGGGTGCTGGCCGACATGGTCACCAGCTACATGGACCTCTCCCCACCGGAAAAGCAGCGGGTCCTGGAAGCGGTCGACCTTCGCCCACGTCTCGACCTGGTCACCGAGGCGTTGGGTGAACGCCTGAAGGTCCTGCGCCTGTCGCACGAGATTAGCGAGCAGGCCAAGGAGGCCATCGACGAGCGCCAGCGCCACTACCTGCTGCGCGAGCAGCTTCGCGCCATCCAGAAGCAGTTGGGCGAGGCCGACGAGGGCGCCGCCGAGATCGAGGAAATCCGCGAAAACATCGCCAAGGCGCGCATGCCGGAAGAGGTGCACAAGCAGGCCGAGAAGGAGCTCGGGCGCCTGGAGCGCATGTCCGAGCAGGCATCCGAATACTCGATGGTCCGCACCTATCTCGACTGGCTGACGGAGCTGCCCTGGGCGCTGGGCGACGAGACGGCGATCGACATCGCCCAGGCGCGCGACGTCCTCGATGCCGACCACTTTGGCCTGGAGAAGGTCAAGCGGCGCATTCTTGAACACCTGGCGGTGCGCAAGCTCAACCCCGCGGGCAAGAGCCCGATCCTGTGCTTCGCCGGCCCACCGGGCGTCGGCAAGACGTCCTTGGGCCAGAGCATTGCCCGCGCGCTGGGGCGCCCGTTCCAGCGTGTCGCCCTGGGCGGGCTGCACGATGAATCCGAGATCCGCGGCCATCGCCGCACCTATATCGGCGCCATGCCCGGCGTCATCATCCAGGCGCTGCGCAAGGCCGGCGCCCGCAACTGTGTGCTGATGCTCGACGAGATCGACAAGGTGGGCCAGGGCTTCCACGGCGATCCCCATGCGGCGCTGCTGGAGGTGCTCGATCCCGAACAGAACCACGGCTTCCGCGACAACTATCTCGGCGTGGCGTTCGATCTGTCGCGGGTGATGTTCATCGCCACCGCCAACATGCTCGATACCGTTCCCGGGCCGCTGCGCGACCGCATGGAGGTGATCGAACTGCCGGGCTACACCGAAGAGGAAAAGGTGCAGATCGCGCTGCGCTACCTAGTCGACCGCCAGCGTCAGGCCGCCGGCCTGACCCCCGAACAGCTGGTGCTGCCCGAGGAGACCATCCGCACCGTCATCAGCGACTACACGCGGGAGGCCGGCGTGCGCAACCTCGAGCGTACCATCGGCTCGCTGTGCCGCCATGTCGCGGTGCGGGTCGCCCAGGGCGAGACGGCGGCGGTCCGGCTCAATCCCGACGATCTCGCCGCCATCCTCGGGCCGCCACGCTTCGAAGCCGAAACCGCGCTGCGCACCAGCGTCCCCGGCGTCGCCACCGGCCTGGCGTGGACCCCGGTCGGCGGCGACATCCTGTTCATCGAGGCCACGCGCACGCCCGGCGCCGGCAAGCTCATCCTCACCGGCCAGCTCGGCGACGTGATGAAGGAAAGCGCCCAGGCGGCGCTGTCCCTGGTCAAGAGCCGCGCCGAGGCGTTGGGCATCGACCCGGAGCTATTCGAAAAGGCCGACATCCATGTCCACGTCCCCGCCGGGGCCACGCCGAAGGACGGCCCCTCGGCCGGGGTCGCCATGCTCATGGCCATGGTGTCGTTGCTGACGGGCCGCACCATTCGCGCCGACATCGCCATGACCGGCGAGATCTCGTTGCGTGGCCTAGTCCTGCCGGTGGGCGGCATCAAGGAGAAGGTGCTGGCGGCCAAGCGCGCCGGTATCACGACGGTGATGCTGCCCGCGCGCAACCGCCGCGACTACCAGGACGTCCCCGAGGAGGCGCGCAACACGCTGCAGTTCATCTGGCTCGAGCACGTCGACGACGCCATGGCCGCGGCGCTGCAGGATCAGCAGCCGGCGTCGTAATCAACCGGCGTTGCCCAGCAAGCCTCGCCCCCGTCATGCCTGCGGAAGCGACGCGGAAGCGGGCATCCAGTCCGCGATTCCGCCACGGCGCCGGCGGAATGGACTCCCGCGTTCGAGCGTGTGAAGGAATCCCCTTCTCCGTCAGCCCCGCGGAAGCGGGGGTCCATTCCGCCGGCGCTTCAGCATCGAAATCGTGGTGAGATGCCGGCCAGAGCACCGCAGGTCGTGCAGCCGGCGGAATGGATTCCCGCTTTCGCGGGAATGACCGAAGGATTCCTTCACACGCTCGTTCGCGGGAGTGACGGAGATGGGGGAACGATCACCATTGACCGCATCCGGCTCATTTCTTGCGCATCTCGCGCCAGTCGTCATCGCCGAGTTCGGACAGGAAGCTGAACTGGCCGGCGCCCTTGAGCCAGTCGCCGCCGTCGATGGTGACGCAGTCGCCGTTGATGTAGCCGGCGCCGTCGGACATCAGGAAGGCGGCCAGGTTGGCGAGTTCGCCGTGCTCGCCGGGGCGGCCCAGCGGGTTGCGGCGCTCCAGCGTCGCGGCCAGCTCCGGCCGCGGCACCAGGCGCTGCCACGCGCCCTCGGTGGGAAACGGGCCGGGGGCGACGGCGTTGAGGCGGACGCCGCGGCCGCCCCATTCGACGGCGAGGCTGCGGGTCATCGCCAGCACCCCGGCCTTGGCCATGGCCGACGGCACCACGTAGGCCGAGCCGGTCCAGGCATAGGTGGTGACGATCGACAGCACGCTGGCCCTGCGCCCCTGCGCCAGCCAACGCCGGCCGCAGCCCAGGGTGACATAGGCGGTTCCGTGCAGCACGATGCCCAGCACCGCATCGACGGCGCGCGGCGACAGGTCCTCGGTGCGGGCGATGAAATTACCGGCGGCGTTGTTCACCAGCCCGTCCAGGGGCTTGGCCGCCCAGATCTCCTCCAGCATCGCCTCGACCTGCGCCGGATCGCGGATGTCGCGGGCATGGGTGGTCACCTCGCCGGCAAACTCGGCGGCGAACTCCCAGGCGGTCTCGTCCAGCACCTCCTTGCGCCGGCCGCAGATGGCGAGATCGGCGCCGAGTTCGAGGAAGCGCCGGCCCATGGCCTTGCCCAGGCCGGTGCCGCCGCCGGTGACGAGGATGCGCTTGCCCTGCAACAGCTCGGCCTGGAACATCGCATCACCCTCCGTTCGACTGGCGACGACTCTGGCCGATTTGCGTCCTATGGCAGAGGCATCAGCCGGCGCGACCTGCGCGTCGGCAAGCGCAATTACTGCAGCGTGACGGCGGCGACCGAGGAAATGACGAACCCTTGTTCCGGCGGGTATTCCACCTGCGCCCGCTGCCGCGCTTCGGCGGCCGAGCGCGCGCGGACGACCCGTGAGGTCAGATCGGCCCAGCTATCATCACAGGCTTCGTGTCCCCTGTTCTTTCGGAGCTGCTCACGGACCTGGCGGTTGTATAACTTGACTTCGAACGCGAGGTTGATCCGGTCGCTCATCCTGGCCTCTTGGAGTTTCCGTCGATCGCCACCCTGTCATGGTCCCGCGCGGCTTGGTATTGCCCCTAATCAGTAGCGGCGCCTGGAAAGAGGGATAATCGCTAGGCGGCATCACCGCCATCGGCGCGGGCGATCAGCACCTTGTCGACCCGGCGGCCATCCATGTCGATGACCTCGAAGCGCCAGTCGCCCCACGGCAGCACCTCGCCGGTTTCCGGCACGTGGCCGAGCCTTGCCATCATGAAGCCGCCAAGGGTGTGGAAATCGTCGTCCTCGGTGGTCAGCCCGCCGCCCAGCAGTTGCGCGACCTCGTCGATGCCCTTCAGGCCGTCGACCAGCATCGACCCGTCGGCGCGATAGGTCACCTCGGGAGTCGCCGCCTCGCCACGCTCGGGGATTTCGCCGGCGATCGCCTCGATGATGTCGGTGACGGTGACGATACCGATGAAGCTGCCGTATTCGTCGACGACCACGCCGAAATGCGCCGAACTGCGTTTGAACGTGTCGAGGAGTTGCAGCACGGTCATGTTCTCGTGCACGACCAGCGGCGGCGTGACGCAGGCGACGAGATCGAAGGCCTCGCCGGCCAGCAGCCGATCGAGCAGCGCCTTGGCCTCGATGATGCCGACGACGTTGTCGATGTCGCCCTGACTCACGGGAAAGCGCGAGCGGCCGCTCCCCAACAGCTTCTGTCGCACCGCCTCGATGCCCTCGCCGACTTCGAGCCACACCACCTCGGGGCGCGGCGTCATCACCGCCTGCACCGAGCGGTCGGCCAGGCGCAACACACCCTCCACCATGTCGCGCTCCGCCGGATGAAAGACGCCGGTCTGGGTGCCCTCGGCGATCAGCGTCTTCACCTCTTCCTCGGTCACCGTCTCGCGCGTGAGGTGGCGGACGCGCAGCAGGCTCAAGACGCCGTCGGTGGAAACGCGGAGCAGCCACACCACCGGCGCCGCCGCCGCCGCCAACAGGCTCATCGGCCGCGCCACCCACGAGGCGACGCGCTCGGCACTGACCAGTGCGATGCGCTTCGGCACCAGCTCACCCAGAATCAGCGACAGATAGGCGATACCGACGACGACGATGGTGATGGCCGCACCATCGGCATAGGGCGCCACCATCGGCACTTGGGCCAGCCATTCGGCGAGTGGCGCCGACAGCGTGGCGCCACCATAGGCGCCAGCCAGAATGCCGATGACGGTGATGCCCACCTGCACCGTCGACAGAAAGCCGCTAGGATCGTCGATCAGACGTAGCGCCGCGCGGGCACCGGCACTGCCGTTCTCGGCAAGACCCTGCAACCGCGCCCGCCGCGCCGATACCAGCGCCATTTCCGACAGGGCGAAGACGCCATTGAGCAGGACCAAGACAAGGATGATTGCAAACTCGATCATACCGATAGGGGTCCTTCATGGGAGGAAGCATGCTGCCACGCGGGCTGGGCGTCGACAAGACGCGCACCTGATGCTAAGCCGTTGCCATGCCTAGCCGTGTGTCCCTCGATCTTCCCGCGCATGGGGGCGATATCGCCGCCGCCGAAGCGCGCTTCGGCCGGCCACGCGACGGCTGGTTGGACCTGTCGACCGGCATCAATCCCCACGCCTATCCCATCCCAACCCTGGCAGCGCCCCTGTGGCACCACCTGCCCGGCCAAGACACCGAGCAGGCAATGCTCGATGCCGCCCGCCGCTGCTACGGCGTCGCCGAGGCCGCGGCATTGGTGGCCGGCCCAGGTTCCCAAGCGCTGATCCAATGGTTGCCGCGCCTGTTCGAGCCGACCCGGGTGGCGGTGATCGGCCCCACCTATGGCGAGCATGCCAGCGCCTGGGCGGCGGCCGGCCATGACGTCGCCACTGTCGAGAGCCACGCCATCGACCCCCACAGCCGTGTGGTGATCGTGGTCAATCCCAACAACCCCGACGGTTATCGCTGGGACCCCCAGGGGCTGCTGGCCTTGGCCGAGGCCCTGCACCAGCGCCAGGGACTTCTGGTGGTCGATGAGGCCTTTGCCGACGTCGCCCCCGAACTCAGCCTCAGCGGCCATATTCGCCCGGGCCTGGTGGTGTTGCGGTCGTTCGGCAAGTTCTTCGGCTTGGCCGGTGTGCGCCTGGGCTTCGCCCTGTGCGCCGCCGACCTGGCGGCGGAGTTGCGTTGCGCCGTCGGGCCGTGGGCCGTCTCGGGCCCGACGCTGGCGTTGGCGACGCAGGCGCTCGCCGATCCGGCGTGGATTGGGGCAATGCGGCGGCGCCTGCATGGCGAGGCCGTGGCCCTCGACGACATGCTGTCACTGGTCGGATTGCCGCCAGCGGGTGGCACCGATCTGTTCCGGCTGGTGGTGGTGCCGCGGGCGTGGGGGCTGTACGAGCATCTGGGCAGCCGCGGCATTCTCGTCCGCGCCTTCGCCGATGCGCCCCGCTGGTTGCGCTTCGGCCTGCCGGGCAGCACCGGCGCCCGCGAGCGTCTGCGACAGGCCCTGCTCGAGTGGCCAGGCTGAGGAGCGCGGAGCTCCAGCTCGGCAAGACACCGGCGGAGCTGGAGCTCCGCGCTCCGGCCACATCACCCCACCCTAGTCCGCGAACCGTCCGAAGCGATCACCCATGCGCAACGCCAGGGCGGCGATGGTCAGGGTCGGGTTGGCCCAGCTGCTGGTGGGAAACACCGAGCTTCCGGCGACGTGCAGGTTGGCGATGCCGTGCACGCGGCCATGACGATCGACCACGCCGCGCGTGGGATCATCGGCCATGCGGGTGGTGCCCATGTGGTGATAACCGCCGATCGGGTGGGCGCTGATCGTGGGATCGTTGTGCCACAGCACCCCTGGTTCGCTCAGCCACGCCGCCTTGCGGACACTGCCCAGCCCCGAGCGCCGCATGACCGCGTCCAGGCTGTCGATCAGGCAACCGACACTGTGCTTGTCGACGGCGCTGAGCCGCCAATCCAGATCGGCGCGACGTAGGCCGAGGGCATCGGTCTCGGCACCCAGCAGCACCCGGCTATCGGGATTGGGCGCCTGTTCGGCACGCACGATGGCGGCGATTTCGCCGCGGCCGCTGCGGACGTGAAACCACGGGCGAATCGGAAAGAGCAGATCGTTCAAGCGCCGCGCGGCGTGCTTAGTCGTCCGCCACAGCCGGCGATTGGTCGCCGTCGCGTTCAGATCGTGCTTCAGCTTGCCGTAGGTGCGGGCCACCCAAGCCTGACGGGCGGCCTCGGGTTGGCGCAGGCCGAGGGACAGGGCGGTGTTCAGCGCGCCGAGCCGGCGTTGCGCGTCGGGGGATAGGCGCAGCAGGGCGGCATGTCGGGTGCCACCTATCGTCTGCCGCCGCCCCAAGGCGCGCAACAACTGCCACATCCCAGGCCCGCTGATGGCCCCGCCGCGGGCATGGGGATGTTCCATGAAGAAGCGCCCGACCAGGTCGTGGGCGTTGCCGATACCGGCGGCCGCGATGTCGTTTGACGCCAGCAGAAGGCGCGGCGTCTCGATGCCGCCCAGCGCCAGGACGACGTGCTCCGCCTCGATGACGGCGGATTTCCCCGAGATGTCCCGGACGGTGATGGCCTTCACCGAACCCGCATCGGGGGCGAGCGACAGCTCGGTCGCGGTCGCGTGCATCAGCACCCGGCAACCGGGATGGCGCAACACATCGCCAATGCGCGGTGCGGTGAAGCGGTCGGCAACGCCATCGATGCTCCAGAAGCCCATTTCCAGTTCGCCGCCATCCAGGGCCGCCGCATGGGCATGGGCGCTGTGCCACCCCACGCGCGCCTGCTCCGGTGCATTGACCTCGAACAGCCTCAGCGCCTCGGCGTAATAGGGCTGCAGCGCGTCATGGGCGAAGGGCCAGCCACTGTGGGGAAGCCAGGGGCGCGTCTCGAAATCCACCGGGTCCAGTTCGGCACAACGGCCGCCCCAGATGGCCGTCGAGCCCCCGAGCATGCGCAGCGAGACCTTGTCGAGGTCGTAATAGGGCTGGCCGAGCACGCGGCCGCCCGCCAGCGCCTGAATGGGCGCCTCGAAGTCCAGGCCGCCGCTTTCCACCAGCAGCACCGGCCACCCCGATGACAATAGCCGCCGCGTCAGGGTCAATCCGGCGACGCCGGCGCCGACTATGCAGATCGGGGCCTGGAAGTGGGCTTTGTCGTCGATGTTTCTTAAGTCGAGCAGCATAGTCCTGGGAGCGCCAAATTTTAAAGTCGCCGACTATGCCCCAAAATCGCCCGCCGGAAACTTGCGCTAGATCAATATAGTTGATCATCCCTACGCGCGGCCGAGTGTTGTCTAAAATTAGGAAAGAGTTAAGCCGCTGGAATCGCGCACCGGTATGCTGGCTTCGTCAATTGACGGCGATCGTTAGATTTCGACGATCAGCGGCTGGTAGTCGGCGTTTTCGGCCGAAATTCGCTGGCGACTGACAATGCGCGTCTCGCCGATACGATAGTCGGCATCGTAATGGCTGTGACCATGCACCCACAGCGCCGGCTGGGTACGGGCGATCAACGCGTCGAGATCGCTGGCGGCGTCGGCGGCGCGCGGACCGTCGCGCCGACGCGGCGGCAGCGACCGCAGGCTCGGCGCATGATGGCTGACGACGATGGTGGTGCCCGAGAAGGCCTGCGACAGGCGGCTTGCCAGCCAGGCGCGCGACTGCCTGTGCCACTCCACGAGATCGTCGACGGTCACCAAGGTGCCGTCCTGCCGGCGGATATTGCGGCAGTCCTTGCCGCTGCCGTCGTCTTGGCCCATTCGCCCCGCCTCCGCCGCCTCGCCACGCACGGCATGGTCCGTCCACAGGGTACAGCCGAGCACGCGGAGGCAGCGGTCGACGACATGGAACTGCAATTCGCGACGTTCGAGGAAGCGCACGTTTTCGGTTCGGGCGGCGGCTGCGGCGAGATCGGTGGTAGAGCGCTCGACCGATGGCGCGCCCCAATGCTCGTGATTCCCGGCGACATACAGCACCGGCGTCCCGGCGAGATGGTCCGCCGCCCAGGCGATGCCGCCGACGCCCTGATCGATGTCGCCGGCCAGCAGCACCAGCGCCGCGTCACACGGCGACGGCGCCCACGATCCCCCTTCGAGGTGCAGGTCGCTCATGACGGCGACCTGAAGGCCGCCGCCATGCCGCTCATTCCATGCCGATGGCACGCTTGTAGAGATCCAGCAGCTCGTCGGTCTCCTTGCGGACGTGCTCCTCGATCTTCCTCAGGCGAACGATTTGCCGGATGATCTTGACGTCGAAGCCGGTGCCCTTGGCCTCGGCGTAGACCTCCTTGATGTCCTTCTGGATATTGCCCTTTTCTTCCTCGAGCCGCTCGACGCGCTCGATGAACGAGCGCAGGCGGTCCGTGGCGATGCCGCCGACGTCGGCGACCTTCTCAAGCACATCCGTCACTTGCCTATCCCCTGACGGTGAAGTTCGAGCGGCGAACATAGCCGCAGGCCCGGCCGCCGGGCAAGGGCAAGGCGCCGGCCGTTTCCCCGTTGCCGGCGTCGCTACGCCGTACGGCTGCCGCGAACCCCAAGACCAATGTCGTGTTGTGGACGGCCGCGGGTTGAACGCACCATTGGTGGCCATGTGACAACCTGGGCGCCATCGGCCCGGGATCAGCCGCCATCAAGGGAGGACAGAGATGCTTCGCCTCGCACTCTTTTCGTCGCTTGCCATCACGCTTGCCCTGCCTGCGGCGGCCGAGACGGTCCGGGTCGGACTGATCCTGCCGTTCTCCGGCGGCGCCTCCGAATTCGGCGAGCAGATCGAGCGGGGCATGCTGCTTTACCAGAAGGCCAATCCCGCGGCCTTCGGCGGCCACACCGTGGAACTGATCAAGCGCGACACCAAGGGGGCCTCGGCCGATACGGCGAAGACCGCCGCGCAGGAACTGCTCACCCGTGAGGGCGCCAGCATCCTGGCCGGCTTCGTCTTCTCGCCGCAGGCGATCGCCGTGGCGCCGCTGGCCAGCCAGGCCAAGGCGCCGGTCATCGTCATGAACGCCGCCACGTCGTGGATCCCCAGCCTGTCGCCCTACATCGCCCGCGTCTCCTTCACCATGTGGCAGGCCGGCAGCCTTATGGGCCACTACGCCGCCGAAAAGCTTGCGTGCAAGACGGCCATCGTCGGCTACACCGACTACCCGCCCGGCAAGGACAGCCTCGCGGCCTTCCAGCGCACCTACGAGGAAAAGGGCGGCAAGCTGATCGAGGCCCTGCCCATGGCCGGGCCGCAAGAGGTTCCCGACTTTACGCCGTTCCTGCAGCGGGTGAAGGACGCCAAGCCCAACTGCTTCTACGCCTTCGTGCCATCGGGCAATCACCTGTCGGCCCTGGTCAAGACCTACGCCAACCTCGGCATGGGCGACGCCGGCATCAAGCTCATCGGCCCCGGTGAACTGGTGCAGGACACCATGCTGCCGAGCATGGACAAGGCTGCGGCCGGGATGATCACCGCCTTCCACTACGCAGCCGACTACGACACGCCGGCCAACCGCGCCTTTGTCCAGGCGTGGAAGCAGGAATACGGCCCAAATGCCATTCCCGACTTCATGGCGGTGGCCGGCTGGGACGGCATGGCGCTGATCGCGCACGTCACCAAGACGCTGGGCGGCAAGATCGACGGCGACAAGGCCATGCAGGCCATCCGCGGATGGCGCTTCGATAGTCCGCGCGGGCCGATCGCCATCGACGCCGACACCCGCGACATCGTCCACAACGAGACGATCCAGGAACTGATCGTGAAGGACGGCCGGCTGCGCAACCGCGTGCTCGAGACCTATCCCCAGGTCAAGGACCCGTGCAAGGAGGCGAGGATCGGCAAGTGCGCCACCTGGTGAAACGCATCGCGGCTCTGTCCGCTGACGAGACGTCACTCGAGGCCGGATGATCGAAGCCACGGCAAGCATCCTGTTCGACGGCGTGGCCTATGCCATGGTGTTGTTCATCATCTCCGTGGGTCTGTCGGTGACCATGGGGTTGATGAAGGTGGTGAACCTGGCCCACGGCGCCTTCGCCATGGCCGGCGGCTATGTGCTGGTGACGGCGACGACCGTCGTCGGGGTGCCGTTCTTCGCCGGGCTTGCCGCCGCCTTCGCGGTGGTGGCGGCCGCGAGCGTGGTCCTGGAGCGGCTGGTTTACGCCCGCCTGTATGAGGCGCCGGAACTCGATCAGGTCACGGCCTGCATCGGACTGATCATGATGGCCACGGCGGGTGCCATCCTGCTCTACGGCCCCACGCCGCAGACGGTGGCGCTACCCGCGGGCCTCACCGGCCGCCTCGACATCGGCTTCCGCCAGGTGCCGACCTATCGCGCCACTATCATCGTGTTCGGCATCGCGCTGTTTCTCGCACTGTGGTTCGGCATCGAGCGCACCCGCCTCGGGGCGCGCATCCGGGCGGCCGTGGACAACAGGCATATGGCGACGTCGCTCGGCCTCGACGTCGGCGGCCTGTTCACCCTGGTGTTCGCCATCGGCAGCGGCCTCTCGGCCCTGGGCGGCGGGCTGGCCATCGAGATCGTCGGTCTCGGCCCCAATTTCGCCACCCAGTATCTGGTGCTGTTCCTGATCGTCGTCGCCGTCGGCGGCCTCGGCAGCGTGCGCGGAACCTTCGTCGCCGCCTTGCTGCTGGGCGTCTGCGACACCGCCGGCAAATACCTGTTCCCCCAGGGGGGCAGCTTCTTCATCTACGTGCTGACCGTGGCCCTGCTGATGTGGCGGCCGGCGGGGCTGCTGGGGCGGGCGCGGTGAACGCCGAGACGGCCGTGGCCGCCGCGGTGCCCGCCATCGTCCGCCACCGCTGGCGCTGGTACGAGGCCTTGCCATGGCTGGCTGCCATCGCCGCCTTTTTCCTGCTGCCGGGCTATCTGGCGTTCGGCACCCAGATCGCCATCACCATTCTGTTCGTGTTGTCGCTGGATCTGATCGTCGGCTATGCCGGAATCGTCACTCTTGGCCATGCCGCCTTCTTCGGGCTTGGCGCCTATGCCGTCGGGCTGTTGTCCATCCACGCGGATTGGCACGAACCCCTGACGCTGCTGGCCGCGGCGGGGGTCGTCGCCGCCGCGGGCGGCGCGCTGACCGGATGGTTCTTGCTGCGCTACCACGGGCTGACCCTGATCATGCTGACCTTGGCGAGCGCCATGCTCTTGCATGAGACGGTCAATGCCGGGGCCGCGGTCACCGGCGGCTACGACGGGCTGACCGGCATTCGTATTGCGCCGCTGTTTGGCGTCTTCGACAACGATCTATGGGCGCGCACCTACTATTGCTACAGCGTCGGCGTGCTGTTCTTGTGCTTTCTGGTGGTGCGGCGGCTGGTACACGCCCCCTTCGGCCTGTCGCTGCAGGGCATCCGCGGCAACGCGCGCCGCATGAGCGCCATCGGCTACGACGTCCATCGCCGGATGGTCGCGGTCTACACGCTGTCGGCCGGACTGGCTGGCTTGGCGGGCGGGTTGCTGGCGCAGTTCAGCGCCTTCGTCACCATCGACACGCTGAGCTTCGCCCGCTCCGGCACGGCGCTCGTCATGCTGGTCCTCGGCGGCACCGGCCGGCTTTACGGCGCCTTCTTCGGCGTGTTGGTCTATATGGTGCTGGAGCACGAGTTGGCGAAGCTCAGCCCCGCCTATTGGGGGCTCGGCGTCGGCATGGTATTGCTCGCCATCGTCCTGCTCGCCCGTGGCGGGTTGTGCGGCATCCTGGCCCGGTTGGCACGACGATGACGGCGCTGCTGCAGATACGCAACCTCGGCAAAAGCTTCGGCTCGCTGGTGGTCGCCAGTGGCATCGACCTCGACCTGCCGCACGGCGCCCGCCATGCGCTGATCGGCCCCAACGGGGCTGGTAAGACGACGCTGGTCAATCTGATTTCCGGCGTACTGGCTCCCTCCAGCGGCAGCGTGCGGTTCGACGGCCGCGACGTCACGCGCCTGGATGCCGCCGCCCGCGCCCGCTGCGGCATGGCCCGCACCTTCCAAATAAACCAGCTCTTCCGGGACCTGACCGCCCTCGACAACGTCGCGCTGGCGGTGGCCCGCGAAACCGGTGCAGACCGCTCGGCATGGCGGCCGTTCGGGCGCCACACGAGCCTCGTCGAGCAGGCCTTCGGGCTGCTCGAGCGGCTTGGTTTGGCCGCAGACGCCGATCGTATGGTGCGCGACTTGCCGTACGGCCGACAACGCCTGGTGGAGCTGGCGGTCGCGCTGGCCTGCCGCCCGCGGGTATTGCTGCTCGACGAGCCGGCTGCCGGCGTGCCGTCGCTGGAAACTCATCTCATCCTCGACGTGCTGGACAGTCTCGACGAGGACATGGCCGTGCTGATCATCGAGCACGACATGGATGTGGTGTTCCGCTTCGCCCGCACCGTCACGGTCATGGTGGCCGGCCGCATCTTCGCCTCGGCCAGCCCTGCCGAGATCGCCAGTGACCGCAAGGTGCAGGAGATATATCTCGGCAATGCCCAGGTGCGAGGTTGAGATGACAATGATGGCCGACGCGGTGCTCGAAGTGCGCGGCGTCTGGGCCGGCTGGAACGAGACCACCGTCCTCGAGGACGTGGACATCCAACTGGCGGCCGGCGGCTGCCTCGCCGTCATCGGCCGCAACGGCGTCGGCAAGACGACCTTGCTCGAAACCATCATGGGGCATACGCGCCTCCGGCGCGGCGCCATACGCCTCGATGGCAGTCACGTCACTGCCCTTCCCGCCTATCGCAAAGGCCGCGCCGGCCTTGGCTATGTACCGCAGGAGCGCGAGATCTTCCCATCGCTGTCGGTGCTGGAAAACCTCACCCTCATGGCGCGGCCGGGGCCGTGGAATCTCGAGCGGGTCTTCAATGTTTTTCCGCGCCTGCATGAACGCCGCCACAACGGCGGACAGCAGCTTTCCGGGGGTGAGCAGCAGATGTTGGCGATCGCCCGCGCGCTGCTGCTCAATCCACGAGTGCTGCTGCTCGACGAGCCCTCCGAAGGCTTGGCACCGGTGGTGGTCGAGGAACTCTTCGCCATTCTGGCCCACCTGCGCCGGAACGGACTGGCCATGGTCCTCGTCGAACAGAAGACCGCCCTGGCCCTCGACTTCGCGCCGCGCTGCCTGATCCTCAACCGCGGTCGCGTCGTGTTTGATGGTCCGAGCGCCGATTTGCGCCAGGACCCGGCAAGGCTGCAGATGCTCGTCGGTGTCGCCCAATAGCCCCCGCCCAAGCCAGGAGAACGACATGGCACAGGAAATGATCGGCGATCTGTCCCGCATCATCGACCGGCTCGACGCGCGCGGCCGCCTGACCCGCGTCAAGACCGAGGTGGATCCGGTGCACGAACTGGCCGCGGTGGCGGCGCGACTGGAAGGGCGGCCGGCCGCGGTGCTGTTCGAAAGGATCAAGGGCAGCACTGTGCCGGTCTTCACCGGTCTCTACTGGTCGCGCGCCCTCCTCGCTGATCTGCTCGACCAGCCGGAGCAAGATCTGCCGGCCTATGTCTCGGGGCGTATCGCGAGCTGGCAGCAGGCGCCTTGCCCGCCGGTGGTGCGACAAACCGGGCCGGTGCTCGAAGTCTCCCAGCCGAAGGTCGATCTCCATAGGCTGCCCATTCCCACCCATGCCTTGCGCGACGCCGGCCCTTACATCGACGCTGGCGTGGTTATCGCCCGCGACCCCGAAACCGGAATTCGCAACGCCTCGATCCAGCGCTTCCTGGTAGTGGCGCCGGACCGCCTGGCCATCAACATCGATGCCGGACGCCACCTCGAGGTCTATCTCGACAAGGCACACCGTCAGGGGCGGCCACTGGAGTTCACCTTGAACATCGGCGTCGGCCCGGGCGTGCATTTCGCCGCAGCCGCCCCGGCCGAGGCAGCCCCCATCGACACCGACGAACTGGGCATCGCCAGCGCCTTCCACGGTGCTCCCGTCGAACTTGTGCCAGGCAGAATCGGAGACACCGAGATGCTGGCCCAGGCCATGTTCGCCCTGGAATGCCAGATCATGCCAGGGGAACGCGTCGAGGAAGGGCCGTTTGCCGAGGTCACCGGCTATTATGCCAAGGTGGACAAACGGCCGCTGGTACGGGTGCTGGCGGTGCACCACCGCGCCAAGCCGGTCTATCAGACCATTCTTTCCGGCCAGGAGGTGTGGAACTCGGTGGGGCTGCTCGGCGAAGCAAACGTACTGGCGCTGCTGCAGCGTCAGGTGCCGGGGGTGAAGGACGTCTTTTTCTCGCACGGCGGCTGTGGCTTCTACCATGCCGTCGTGGCGATGCGGCCGCTGCGCGCCGGCTGGTCGAAGCAGACGATCATGGCCGCCTTCGCCGCCTTTCCGCCGCTCAAGATGGTGACGGTGGTCGACGACGACGTCGACATCCGCAGCCCTCGCGACGTCGAATGGGCGATGACCAACCGCCTCGATCCCACAACCGGTATCGTCCGCATCGAGAACTGCTTCGGCCATGGCCTGAATCCGACCTTCCCCGGCTATCTCGGCACGAAGGTCGGCTTCGACTGCACGCGGCCGGTTCCCTATGCCGCGTCCGACGACCGCACCGCCTACCGCGACGTACGACTCGAGGATTACGAGATCGAACTGCCGGGCTGATGCTACCCGGCGTCGGCGCCACGAAAGCCGGTGGCGACGACGTAGGTTTCGGCCGATTCGGCGCGACTGGCCGCCGGCTTGGCGTGGCGGACCGTGGCGAACAGGCGCTTCATCTCGGCAAGCAGGCGCTGTTCGGTGCCGCCCTGGAAGACCTTGGCGACGAAGGTGCCGCCCGGCGCCAGCACTTCCTTGGCGAAATCCAGGGCCACCTCGACCATGGCGATGATGCGCAGGTGGTCGGTGGGCGGGTGGCCGGTGGCGGGCGCCGCCATGTCCGAGAGGACGACGTCGGCCTTGCCGCCCAGCGCCTCTTTCAGCATGCCGGGAGCGGCCGCGTCGAGGAAGTCGGCCTGCAGCGTCACCGCACCGGGGAGGGGCGCCCACTCCAGGATGTCGATGCCGACGACATGGCCGCCGCCGGGCTGGCCGGCCTTGACCCGCTGCACCGCCACCTGGGTCCAGCCGCCGGGAGCGGCGCCGAGATCGACGACGCGCGCGCCGGGCGTGAGGAAGCGGAAGCGGTCGTCGAGTTGGATCAGCTTGAACGCGGCGCGCGAGCGCAAGCCAAGACGCCGCGCCTCGTGCACGTACGGATCGTTGAGCTGACGCTCCAGCCAGCGGGTCGACGATGGCGTGCGGCCGCGCGCGGTGCGCACGCGCTCAGTGACCATGCGGCTGCCCGAGCCGCGCCCGCCGCCCTGTGTGCCTCGCTTCGCCATTATTCGGCGGCAGCGGCCATGTCGGCCCTGATCATGTTGAGCAACATTCCTTCGCGCACGCCGCGGTCGGCCACACGCAGGCGTCCGAGCGGCCAGATTTGGCAGATGGCTTCGAGGATGGCGCAGCCGGCGACGACGAGATCGGCGCGGTCGCTGCCAATGCAGGAATGCAGGGCACGCTGCTCCGGGGTCATGGCGGCCAGGCGGTGACTGAGGCTGCTGATGGCGCTGAACGGTATGGCCAGGCCGTCGACGGCGGCGCGGTCATAGCGCGGCAGGTCGAGATAGACGGCGCCCAGCGTGGTCACGGTTCCCGAGGTGCCCAGCATCTGCATCTTGCGGGCGCGTATCCGGCCGCATAGCCGGCAATCCTCCTCGAAGCCGCGGAACCGCTCGACCAACTCCTCGACGGTGCGGTGATAGCCCTCGACGGTGGCCAGCTGCGCCGCGTGGCTCTCGCCCAGGGTCACCACGCCGACCGGCAGGCTGGCCATGGCCTCGATATGGGCGGGGGTGCCGCGATCGCTGCGCACCCACATCAATTCGGTCGAGCCGCCACCAATGTCGAACACCAGCGCGTGCCCAAGCCGGCGGTCGAGCAGCGCGGCGCAGCCGGCCAGCGCCAGCCGCGCCTCTTCCTGGGCGGAGATGATCTCGATGTCGAGGCCGGTCTCGTCGGCGACACGAGCGATGAAAGTATCGCAGTTGGCGGCCTGACGGCAGGCCTGGGTGGCGACGTGGCGGGTGCGGGTGGCGCCGCGGCGGCGCATCTTGGCGGCGCATTGCGCCAGCGCCCGCAGCGTCCGCTCGACCGCGGCATCGCACAACAGCCCCGCCCCGACCAGCCCCTCGCCCAACCGCGTGGCCTGCGAAAAAGCGTCGACCACATGAAAACCGCTGCCCGTCGGCCGCGCCACCAACATACGGCAATTGTTGGTGCCGAGGTCCAGCGCGGCATAGACCTCGCTGCCCACCACCCGGCCACCGCGCCGCCGGGTTGGCGTGGGCAAGGAGGGGCCTTCGGTCAAAGGCAGAGAAGTGAGCACCAGAACTCCACAGGCAGGCGTCTTGTCATCTTAGCTGCGCAGCCCCGGCCGCGGAAAGCCGTTTCTGCCGGCGTTCGTCAGGGCGGGAACAGGCGGCTTCAGCATGCCGCATCGCCCCGGCGCTCGGCCAGCCCACCTCAGCTCAATTTCTTTATGCGGAAGGTATAGACGCCGGCCGTTTCGTCCCAGCCGAGCAGTTCGTTGCCGGTCTGACGGCAGAAAGCCTCGAAATCCTTGACCGCGCCGGGATCCGTGGCCAGCACCTGCAGGGTTTCGCCCTGCGGTACATCCTTCATCGCCTTCTTGGCGCGCAGGATCGGCAGCGGACAGTTCAAGCCCTTGACGTCGAGAACAACGGACATCTTTCTTCTCACTCCCAGCTCGCGGGGTCAGCCGGCCCGAGTTATGAACTCCCGACCGGGCGTCCGCAAGCCGCGAGCAACGCAGATTCGCCCTTATCCGAAAACGCCACCTGCCCAACGCAGTGAAGTTCACCCCCCTGGCTCCCCATTCGGAAGCTCCATGCGCGAATGGCGGCGACCCGTCGGCCACCGCCATCCTGAAATCCGCCTGATAATCAGTCCTGGAAACTGAGGTTCACGGCCGAGACACGCCCCTGGTCGCCCCGCGACAAGTCGTATTCCACCTTTTGCCCCTCATTGAGCGAGTGCTTGCCCGCCTTCTGAACGGCGGTGACGTGCACGAACACGTCTTTCGAGCCGTCGTCGGGCATGATGAACCCATAGCCCTTGGTGGAGTTGAACCACTTCACCGTACCAGTCGCCATGTTTACTCTCCGTGAACACTAGGCTAGTCATCGCCCAACCGGGCGCAGGCCCCTGCCGCCGTAACCCGTGGCGGATCACAGGGCGCCAACTCCCGATTTAGGAGGGGGCGCCAACAGCGACAAGGAAGGCCCGCCGAGCGTGCCTCTTCTGCGCCGAACCGTGACGCAGATGAGAATGCGCAGGCGTCTTGCTTAGAATTCTTCTTGAACAACCATCAAAGATAGTTGATCATTAATATTATACGGTGCTCGCGTGTGTTATTTTTGGCCGTTAGGACGGCTGATGCGCGCGTGTCGCGAGAATGCGATGCACCGGGACGCCACAGGTCGGGAGAATGCACCCATGTACGCCAAGGCCCTCGCCGGCATGGCCCTCGCCGCTCTGCTCGCCTCCACGGCGCCAGCCGCGCAGGCCGCCGGGCTTGCCTCGCTTACCGGGAAAGCCGGCGACGCCGCCCAGGGCCGCGAGCTGGTCGTCGATCGCAAGAAGGGCAATTGCCTCGCCTGCCACGTCATGCCCATCCCCGAGGAGCAGGATCACGGCAGGATCGGTCCCGACCTCACCGAGGTCGCCACACGCCTCGGCGAGGCCGAATTGCGTCAACAGGTCGTCGATCCCAAGGTCGTCAATCCCGACAGCGTGATGCCGTCGTTCCACAAGACCGAGGGCCTGCATCGCGTCGCCAAGGCGATGGTCGGCAAGCCCATCCTCACCGCCCAGGAGATTGAAGACGTGGTGGCCTACCTGCTGACGCTGAAGCCTACCGACACGACCATGCGCTGAAGGACCGGACGATGAAAAATGCCACTCCCCTACTCAGCCGCCGCGGCCTGCTGATCGGCGCCGGCATCGCCGCCGCCGCCATCGCCGCCCGCCCGCGGCTGACGCAAGCCGCCGTCACCGAAGCCGATCGACTGATCGAAACGCTGACCGGCGGCGTCACCCCGCAGGCCGGCAAGGTCAGCATCAAGCTGCCGCAGATCGCCGAGAACGGCAACACCGTGCCCTTCACCGTCAGCGTCGACAGCCCGATGACCGACAAGGATTTCGTCAAGGCGGTGCATGTCGTCGCCGAAGGCAACCCGGCTCCCGGCGTCGCTTCGTTCAACTTCACGCCGGCCGCCGGCAAGGCCGAGGTGGCGATGCGCATGCGCCTGGCCAAGACGCAGAACGTGCGCGCCATCGCCGTGATGAGCGACGGCTCGGTCTATCAGGCCGAACAGGAAGTCAAGGTCACCATCGGCGGCTGCGGCGGCTGAGCGACAGGCAAGGAGAGACGGCAATGGCTGCCCCCAGCATCAAGATCAAGGTTCCGGCGACCGCGAGCAAGGGCGAGATCATCGAGATCAAGTCGACCATCGCCCACGACATGGAATCCGGCCAGCGCAAGGACAAGAGCGGCAACGCCATCCCGCGCCAGATCATCAACCGCTTCGTCTGCACCTACAACGGCAAGGAGATGTTCACCTCCGACTGGCATCCTGCCATCTCGGCCAATCCCTACCTGGCGTTCTTCCTGAAGGTCGAAGAGGCGGGAACCGTCGAGCTGTCCTGGCAGGACGACGACGGCGCCGTCTACAAGCGCAGCGCCGAGATCAAGCTCGCCTGAGGGAGGCATCGATGAACCGCATGCTGATCGGGGCGTTAGCCCTTTTGGGTTTGGCCGCCGGCATCAGCACCGCCGCTGCCGCCGAGCCGCAGGACGCGCGGTACGCCACCGGCGACAAAAAATCGGGCTATCTGTTCGCCGAGCCGGAGACCCGGGCGATGCAGGACGACGATTTCACCAATCCCGGTTTTCTGTGGGTCGAACGCGGCACTACCTTGTGGAACAAGGTCGAGGGCGAAGCCGACAAGTCCTGCGCCTCGTGCCATGGCGACGCCGAAACGAGCATGAAAGGCGTCGGCGCCAGCTATCCGAAATACGACGCCCGGCAGGGCAAGCTGGTCAACGTCGAGCAGCGCATCAATCAGTGCCGGACCGAGCAGATGAAGGCCGAGGCGTGGAAGTGGGAGTCGGACCCTCTGCTCAGCATGACTGCCTTTGTCAAGACCCAGTCGCGCGGCATGCCGGTCGATGTCAGCATCGACGGGCCGGCCAGGCCGTTCTTCGAGAAGGGCCGCGAGTTCTACCTTCAGCGCCGTGGCCAGCTCGATCTGGCATGCAAGCATTGCCATGAGGACAATGCCGGCAACCACATCCGCACCGAGCTGCTGAGCCAGGGCCAGTCCAACGGCTTCCCCACCTATCGGTTGAAGTGGCAGAAGCTGGGCTCGCTACACCGCCGCCTCGCCGGCTGCAACGAGGAGATTCGCGCCGAGCCCTACCCGCTGGGGTCGGACGAATACACCAATCTCGAGCTGTACCTGGCCTGGCGCGCCGAGGGCCTGCCGGTCGAGGCGCCGTCGGTACGGAAGTAAGTCACCGTCGCTCCCGCGACAGCGCCCTTTGACGGGAAGGACGAAGGCCTGTCACCGTCACTCCCGCGAAAGCGGGAGTCCATTCCTGAGGCCTCTGGACTGGATGCCCGCTTTCGCGGGCATGACCAAACTAGAGTCTACGGGTCAGCGCAAGACGTTGTGGATCAGATATTGGCCGATGTCGGCGGGCTTCGGTTTGGCGGCCGACGGTGCCTGACCGGCCAGCGCCTGCTTCACCACCAGATGGTTCTCGACATTGGCCAGCTTGATCCTGAAGATGCCGACGGCGCCGCGGAGCCGGGGATAGAGGGCGGGATCGACCATCTTCTCCTTGCGACCCAGACGTTCGATCGCTTCCGGTTCGCTCGCGCCCTCGGCCTCCTGCTTGTGCACCAGTGTCCAGTCCGTCTCGCCGCAATGGGCGGTCTCGTTCAACGCCTTGACCGCCGCCTCGGCCGAGTCGTCGGCGACGCCGAGCTTGAACAGCAGCTTGCCGAGCCCGACGTCCGAGCCCCACTTGATCAGGCCGGCGCTGCGCGCGACGTAGACGAATCCCATGTCAGCCTCCCATTATCGCCCCGTTTGTACCGCCGTACCACGCACGTGACCAGAGCCTGGAGCCATTGAATGCTGAGCCGCCGCGACTTCCTGCAGGTTGCCGCCGCCACCGCCGCCCTGACCGGCGCACCCGGCCTTGCCCGTGCCACGACGGGCCAGACGCTGACCCAGGCCGGGTTGCTGGCGTTCAAACCGGTCGGCCAGGTGACGTTGCTGCATTTCGCCGACATCCATGCGCAGCTGATGCCGCTGTATTTCCGCGAGCCGTCGGTCAACATCGGCGTCGGCAAGGCCGAGGGCCTGCCTCCACACCTAACCGGCAAGGACTATCTGGCGCGCTTCGGCCTGAATGTCGGCAGTCCTGACGCCCATGCCTTCACCGCCGAGGACTTCACGGCGCTCGCCCGCGATTATGGCCGGGTCGGCGGCCTCGACCGCATGGCCACCCTGGTCAAGGCGATCCGCGCCGAGCGCCCCGGCAACACCCTGCTGATCGATTCCGGCGATACCTGGCAGGGCTCTTACACCTCGTACCACAGCCGCGGCGACGACATGGTCGCGGCGATGAACGCGCTGGGCGTCGACGCGATGACCGCGCATTGGGAATTCACCTACGGCCAGGAACGGGTCAAGGAACTCGTCGCCAAGCTGAAGTTCCCGTTCCTGTGCGGCAACGTCGTCGATACCGAATGGGAGGAGCCGGTATTCGACAACACCGCCTTCTTCGAGCGTGGCGGCGTCAAGGTCGCGGTGATCGGCCAGGCGTTCCCTTATACGCCCATCGCCAACCCGCGCTGGATGATCCCCGAATGGTCCTTCGGCATCCGCGAGGAGATGATGCAAAGCCACGTCGACGCGGCGCGCGCCGCCGGGGCACAACTGGTGGTGGTGGCCAGTCACAACGGCTTCGATGTCGATCGCAAGATGGCGAGCCGTGTCAAGGGCATCGACGTGCTGTTGACCGGCCACACCCACGACGCCATCCCCGCGGTGATCAAGGTCGGCGGCACCCTGTTGATCGCCTCGGGCTCGCACGGCAAGTTCCTCGCCCGCCTCGACCTCGACGTCAGCAACGGCCGGATCGCCGATTTCGCCTTCCGCCTCATCCCCGTGTTCAGCGACGTCATCACCCCCGATCCCGAGATGGCGGCGCTGATCGCCAAGGTTCGCGCGCCCCACGAAGGCGAGTTGCGGCGGGTGCTGGCCACGACCAACTCGCTTTTGTACCGGCGCGGCAACTTCAACGGCACCTTCGACGACCTGATCTGCCAGGCGCTGATCGAGCAGCGTGATGCCGAGATCGCCCTATCGCCGGGCTTCCGCTGGGGAGCGACGCTGCTGCCCGGCCAGGACATCACCGTCGAGGACGTCCATAACCAGACCTCCATCACCTACCCCGCCGCCTATCGTACCGAGATGAGCGGGCAGCGGATCCGGGAGGTGCTCGAAGACGTCGCCGACAACCTGTTCAACCCCGATCCCTACTATCAGCAAGGCGGCGACATGGTGCGGGTCGGCGGCATGCGCTACACCATCGACCCCACGGCGGAGGCCGGCAAGCGCATCCGCGGCATGGAACTGACCGACGGCCGGGCCATCGATCCGGAGAAGACCTACACCGTCGCCGGCTGGGCCTCGGTCAATGAGGGTGCCGAAGGGCCGCCGGTGTGGGACGTGCTGGCGCGTCATCTCAAGCAGCGGAACGTGGTGGAGATGCCGGAAGGCAGCGCGGTCACGGTGGTCGGCGCATGATCGCCGAACTGTTCGACGTCACCATCGCCGGAGCCCTGCTCGCCGGCGTGCTCAGCTTCGTCAGCCCGTGCGTGCTGCCGCTGGTGCCGGCCTATCTGTGCTTCCTGGGCGGCGTTTCGCTCGATCGACTGAGCGGTGACGCAGGGCCAAGCCAGAGCGGACGGGTGTTCGTCGCCGCCTTGGCCTTCGTGCTCGGCTTCTCGGCGGTGTTCGTCGCCATGGGCGCGTCGAGTTCGGCCCTGGGCGCCATCATCGCCGACAACCTGCGCTGGCTGTCGGTCGCCGCCGGAACCGTGATCATCGTCCTTGGCATCCACTACATGGGCGTGCTGCGGCTGGCCGTGCTCGACGTCGAGAAGCGGCTGCATCCGCAGGCGAAGCCGACAGGACCGATCGGCGCCTTCGTCATCGGCCTCGCCTTCGCCTTCGGCTGGACGCCGTGCGTCGGGCCGATCCTGGCGACGATCCTGATGCTGGCGGCGGGTGGCGATTCCATGAGCTACGGCGTCGGCCTGCTGTCGGCCTATGCCGCGGGGCTCGGCCTGCCGTTCCTCGCCGCCGCATTGGCGGTCAAGCCGTTCCTTGGCGTCATGCAGCGCTTCCGCCGCCACATGCGCCGGATCGAACTCGTCATCGGCGGCTCGATGGTGGCCACCGGCGCGCTGATCCTCACCGGCCAATTGGCCGAGGTGGCCAATTGGCTGCTGCTGGCGTTCCCCGCCCTCGGCCGCGTCGGCTGAGGCCGACCGCCTATTTCCCGATCATGACCTCGGTGGCCTTGATGATGGCGGTGGCCTCCTCGCCCACCTCGAGATCGAGGTCCTCGACCGCCTCCACCGAGATCAGGGCGCTGATGGTCTGGCCATCGGCCAGTTTCAGCTTGACCTTGGCCATCACCTCGCCCTTGTCGATCTCGACGACCTTGCCGGCCAGTAGATTGCGCGCGCTGAGCTTCATCCCCTTCTCCTGAGCATGACGGAATCCATCAGACGGAGCGCGGACCTCCAGGTCCGCACGCGGAATGCGGAGCTAGAGCTCCGCGCTCCAATTTCGCCTGTCTTCGTCCCACTCTAGCCCTCCGCCCAATCGGCCACGTCGGCACGGGCGATGGCGACGCTCTTGACCATGGCGAACACGGCCTGGCCCGGCCGCAGTCGCAACTCGCCGCAGGCAAGGCTGGTCACCTGCGCCCACAGCCGGCTGCCGGCCACGTCGAGCGCCACGTGGACCAGGTGGCCGTCCGTGGGCGTGATCGCCGCGATCGTCGCTGCAAACACATTCTGGATGCTGACGTTCCTGGGCGGCTCCAACGCCAGGGCGATATCGCGCGCATGCAGGCGCACGCGCACCGCCGTACCTTCGGCCAAGTCGAGTTGCCCCACCTTGAGCGTGCCGCCGGGAAAGGCGAGATGGGTGAGGCCGTGGCAGGCATCCTGGGCGGCGACGACGGCACGTAACACCGCGCCGGCAACATAGCGGCCGGTCAGCGGCCGCAATTCAATCCGGCTGGTCAGTTCCTCGACCGTGCCCACGGCGGCGGCGCGGCCATGGTCGATCAGCACCAGCGTATCGCACAGGCGCAGGATCTCGTCCATCGAGTGGCTGACATAGAGGATGGGGATGTTGAAGGCCTGCGGCAGGCGAGCGATGAACGGCAGAACCTCGGCCTTGCGCGTGGCATCCAGCGACGCCACCGGCTCGTCCATCAGCAGGATGCGCGGGCTGGCCAGCAACGCCCGGCCGATCGCCACCCGCTGTTTTTCCCCACCCGACAGCCGGGCCGGCCGGCGGTCCAGCAGATGTCCGAGCCCGAGAAGCGCCACCACCTGGTCGAAGTCGACGTAGCGCTCGGCCGAGGGCACGCGCCGCATGCCGTAACGCAGATTGGCCCCGACGCTCATGTGCGGGAACAGCCGGGCCTCTTGAAAGACATAGCCGCAGCGTCGGCGCTCCGGCGGCAGGTCGACTCCCTTGCGCGAGTGGAACAGCAGGCGCCCGGCGACCTCGATATGGCCCTCATCCGGTCGGGCCAGCCCCGCGATCATGTTGATGATCGACGTTTTCCCCGAACCAGAACGTCCGAATAGGGCGGTGATGCCGATGCCATCGGTGGCAAAGGCCATGTCGACGCCGAAGCTGCCCTGCTGCCGGCGAACGGCAATATCGATCACCCCCTCACCCTTTCAGTTTCGCCTGCATACGCCGCGCCAAGATCTCCGAGGCAAACAGGGCGATGAAGGCGAGGATGACCGAGATGACGCACAGGCGGGCAGCGGCGGCATCGCCACCCGGCGTCTGCGTCAGCGTGTAAAGGGCGATGGGCAGGGTTCTGGTTTCGCCGGGAATGTTCGAGACGAAGGTTATGGTTGCACCGAATTCCGACAGTGAGCGGGCGAAGGCCAGGATGGCGCCGGTGATGATGCCGGGCGCCACCAGCGGCAGGGTCACCGACAGGAACACCGCAACCGGGCCGGCACCCAGGGTTCGCGCCGCGCTTTCGAGGCCGCGATCGACGGCCTCGACCGACAGGCGGATGGACCGCACCATCAGCGGGAAGGCGACGACGGCCGAGGCGATGGCCGCCCCCTTCCAGGTGAAGATCAGGCTGATGCCGAAGGTGTCGTAGAGCCAGCCGCCGACGAGGCCCTTGCGGCCGAACGTCACCAGCAGGAAGTACCCGACCACCACCGGCGGCAGGACCAGCGGCAGGTGGATCAGCCCGTCAATGAGTGACTTGCCGGGAAAGCTGACCCGTGCCAACAGCCAGGCGCACAAGATCCCTGCCGGCAGGCTGGCCACGACGGCAGCGCCGGAGACCAGCAGGCTGAGGGACAACGCCTCGAGCTCCAGGTCGGTCAGCATCAGTCATTCACCTGAAAGCCATATCGCCGGAACACGGCGGCGGCGGCCGGCGACTTCAGGAAGTCGTAGAATGCCCTGGCCTGGGCCGGCACGCCGCCGGCGACCACCGCCAGCGGATAGACCACAGGCGCGTGGCTGTCGGCGGGAAACAAGGCCACCGTGCGCACCTTTGCCGACACGGCGGCATCGGTACTGTAGACGATGCCCAGCGGCACCTCGCCCCGCTCGACCATGGCGAGCGCCGCCCGCACGGAATCCGCCCGCGCCAGTCTCGGCTCGATGTCGTGCCACACGCCCAATGACTCGAGGGCCTGCTTGGCATAGCCGCCGACCGGCACATGATCTGGATCGCCGGTGGCCAGGCGCCCGTCACCGAGCACGCCGGCCACGTCGACGCCGGTCGCCATCGTCAACGCCACCGCCGAGTCCGCAGGTGCCACCAACGCCAGCCGGTTGCCCAGCAGGTCGCAGCGCGTCGACGTCTCGATCAGGCCCTCGTCGGCCAGATAATCAGCCCATTTCACGTCCGCCGACAGGAATAGGTGGGCGGGCGCCCCCTGCTCGATCTGCTTCGCCAGCGTCGACGATGCCGCGAAGGATGCGACGACCCTGCCCCGCCCCTCGGCCTCGAACAGTCTGGCGATGTCGCTGATGGCATTGGTCGTCGAGGCCGCGGCGAAGACCACGACCTCTTGCGCAGTGGCGGTGCCGGCCGTCAGAAAAAGCGCGAGCGCGCCCGCAATCAGTCGCTTCAGCATCCCTGCCCCGTGCTATCCGCATGTGCCCGTTGCTGCCCGCGCGGATATAACGCATCCTTGCCGTAGGTACGGCCTCTGTCAACGGGCCGAGCGCGATGACGGAGCACCGCATGGACGTCGAACCGACCTTTGCCGCAATCGTCCAAAGGCCGGGCATATTCGTCGACGAGTTGCTGGCTGGCTTCGCGTGCGATCTGCTTGGACGCGGCGTGCGCGTACGCGGTGTGGTCCAGCACAATGGCGCGGTGATCGACGGCTGCGCCTGCACCATGGAACTGGCCGACGTCGCCAACGGCCGGCGTTTCCGCATTTCGCAGGATCTTGGCGCCGGCTCCACCTCATGCCGCATCGACCCCGCCGGGGTCGCCGCCGCCAGCGCCGTCTTGCGCGCGGCACTGGACGGCGACGCCGACCTGATCGTCGCCAACCGCTATGGTGGCCTCGAAAAGGCGGGCGGCGGCCTGTGCCAGGAAATGCTGCAGGCCATGGCTTCGGGAATACCGTTCCTGACCTGCGTTCCGGTGGCCCATCTCGACGATTGGCGGGTGTTCTCGGGCGGCCTCGGTCGATTGCTCCCGCCCGAGCCAGCCGCCCTCTACGGCTGGTTTGCCGAATCTCGCCGTGCCATCACGGCAATAGCCATGGCGTGAACCCGTCGCTCAACGGGTGATTTTCAGATGCGGCCGTCCCGCCATTTCGCCGGCAAGGGCCTCGGCGAGGATGATGCTCCACGGCCGCCCCTGTTCATCGGCCATCGACTGCTGCAACGCCTCATCGCAGCGCTGCTTCCACGTCTCCACCGGCAACAGCACCACCCATTCGGTGGCATCGTCGAAGCGAAATAGCGGCTCGACCAGGAACCGCACCATGTGCCACGGCGTGTCAGGGTCGAGGCAGCGACCGCTGTTCTGAAGCTGGCAGCGGACGCCGTCGGCGCCTTTGTAGAGCATGGCATAGCGGCGGGCATGGCCATCGCATAGGGCATCGCGAAAGCCGTCGTAGCGTTCTTCCGCCGCGGCATCGGCGAGTGCGAAGGTGACGATCGACACGGCATCAGCTCCAAGGATCAATTCGGCATCAAAGTACCAAATTTCGGCATCGTGTTCCAAGGCCTCTACGTCGCCGCCCACGCTGGGCGGCCGCGCCGAGGAATGATAAAGCTTCGTCGATGAGCACCCCCGCCGATGATCCGGTCGATTGCCGCATCCGAAACCGCTGCCGCCGGCATGCCGCCGGTTCCTGCCGGCGCTGCGACCTACGCCTGCCGCCGAGACCCGCCGCTGCCGGCGATGGCGGAAAAGAGGAAGGGTGCCGGACGGGGGAACGTCCGGCACCCGAAGCCGCGGCCCCCGAAACGCAGGTGAGGGAGCCGCGCAAGGCATGACATACGCTTGTTGGGAAGGCGGAGACCTACCCCCGCCACCCGGTCCCTGGGTCCGAGGACCCAGGGTATGGGGAGCCAGCTTCCCCGCGCTACGGTCGGACTAGCCGTGCAGCGCCTGGTACTTGGCCTGCAGCTCCTCGGGCGACTCGCGATAATTCGGGTCGTCGAGGATGCAGTCGGCCGGGCACACCAGGCGGCACTGCGGCTCGTCTTCGGCACCGACGCACTCGGTGCACTTCGCCGGATCGATCACATAGATCGGATCACCGGCGGTGATTGCCGTGTTGGGGCAAACCGAGACGCAAGCGTCGCAGCTGGTGCAATCGTCGGTGATGTAGAGCGCCATGGGAAACCTCCTGCTCGCGCCTTACGACGCCATCGCCAGCTGGCCGAGGCGGCTCAGCTTTTCGTGACGGAAACCGCCCCACAGGGCGGCGCCGATGGCACCGGCATAGATCGACTCGGGGTGGCTGCGCGCAACCACGTTGACCTTTTCCTTGACCATCGCCTCGTTGAGCGCCGCCACCAGGCCGGTATCGAGGGCGAGGCCGCCGGTCATCAGGGCGACGCCTTGGACGGCACCGATCGACTTCAGCAGCTTCGCCAGACGCACCGCCATGGACATGTGAATGCCCTTGAGGATGTTCGACGACGAAATGCCGCGCGACACCATGTTGATGACGTCGGTCTCGGCCAGCACGGCGCAGATCGACGACACCACTTCCGGATCATCGGACTTCATCGACAGGGCGCCGATCTCGTCCTGGGCGATGCCGAGGTAGCGGGCGATGTTCTCGAGGAACTGGCCCGAACCCGACGCGCACTGGCTGGTCATGCGATAGGTGATGACCTTGCCGCGCTCGTCGACGCGGATGCCACGGCCGTGCAGGGCGCCGATATCGAGCACCGCACGCGCCTCGGGGTCGAAATAGATGGCGCCGCGGGCGTGCGTCGTCATCGAGTAGAAGTGGCCGGTGTGGAAGCGCAGGTTCTCGCCCTCGCCGGTGGTCGCCACGTAGGCGACGTCCTTGCGGTTGAGCTTCTGCTCTTCCAGCAGCTCGTCGAACGCCTGCTCGGCCAGCTGGAAGGGGTCGCGCTGACGGATACGATCAGTGCGCTTGGCCAGCCACTTGTTGTTGTCGCCGTCGACTTCGAACAGCACGGTCTTGACCGCACCGGTACCGATGTCGATGCCTGCAGTGATGATGGACATCTGCTCCTCCCTCAGTTCACGGCCGAACGACGGGCGAACTCAGCGCCGCCCAGCGCCCCGGTGTAGATCGAGTTGGCGTTGATGTTGATGGTGACCTCGCCGTAGTTCTCCTTGACGAGCTTGCGCAGCTCGCGCACCGCCGCGTCGTTCTTGGCGACGCCGCCGGTGAAGGTGAACTCGTCGGCCACGCCACCGGCGCGCGACAGGATCGACATGGCACGCAGGATGATGGCGCGGTGCAGGCCTGCCAGGATGTCCTCGCGCTTGTCGCCCATCGCCAGGCGGTCACGCAGCTCGGCGCCGGCGAACACCGTGCAGGTCGAGTTGATGCGCAGGCTCTTGGTCGACTTCATGGCCATCGGGCCAAGCTCGTGCAGGCCGATGTTCATTTCGTCGGCGATGTAGCCCAGATAGCGGCCGGTGCCGGCGGCACAGCGGTCATTCATCTGGAAGTTCTCGACGATGCCCACCTTGTCGATCTGGATGCCCTTGGTGTCCTGGCCGCCGATGTCGAGCACCGTGCGGGTGTTCGGGTACATCAGATGCGCGCCGAGGCCGTGGCACAGGATCTCGGAGCGGATGAACTCCTTGGGGAAGGGCAGACGGACGCGGCCGTAGCCGGTGCCGACGACGGCGCCTTCGATGATCTCGATGTCCAAGGCCTCCTTGATCGGCTTGTCCATCTCACTGATGTCGAAGTCGAACTTCTCCTGGCGGCCGAGGCGATCGAGCGCGGCCAGGAACTTCTCCTTCATGTCGCCCGCCGGCGGCCGGTTCTCGACCTCGATGATCGACTTGTCGTAGACGTTGAGCAGCATGTCGAAGGACAGGCCGGCTTCCTTCGACACTTCCTCACCGAAATGCATGTAGCGCGAACCGGCGATGTCGCGGAAGAAGTCCGACTTGCGCTCGGCGCCGGGGGCATAGAGGGCCTCGGCGTCGATGGCCAGGCGCTTGAACAGCTCGACCAGGCCTTCCTTGATCGCCTGCTCCTTGCCGGCGAAACGGTTGCCGGTGGTGTTGCGGATGCAGGTGGCCTCGAGGTCCTTGAGCTGGTCGAGGAACTGCACGAGGCGGAAATTGCGCTCGACGCCGTCCAGGATCTTCTCGACCTTCTGCTCGCCGACGCCGGCGAGGCCGCGGCGGAACAGGGTGAAGCGGGTGTTGATCAGCGCCTCTTCCTTCGCCACCGCGCAGGCGGTGTCGTAGTTGGAGCGCGAGTTGGTGATGCCACGGCCCATGACCTTGCCGTCCTCATCGATCAGGACGGCTTTCGTCGTGGTGGAGCCGAGGTCGATGCCGATGAAGCTACGCAACTGAACCTCCCTCTCGTCTAACGCCTGTCCCGCCCAGGGACAGGTGGGGTGTGGGTATTGGTGGGGCTCGACCGAGCTGTAATCGGGAGTCCCCACACCCTCCCCCGCTCACTGGGTGCCCCGCTCCCGCCGCTGGCGGCGAGAGCGGGATCTATGCCTTATTCCGCGGCGACCTTGGCGCCCTTACGGCGCTGGTCGATCATCTGGAAATAGCTCTCCAGACGGTTCTTGACGTTCGCCGCCGAGAAGTAGCGCGGGTCGACCAGGTCGGTCTCGACGAAGGCGCCGGGCTTGCCGGTGCGCTTCTCGATCTCGCGCATCATCATCAACTGGCCGGCCGAGAAGCTGTTGCAGCTCTTGATCGAGTTGATCAGCAGGCCGTCGGCCTCGTACTCCTCTATGTACTTCTGGAGGATGTCGATGCGGGTCGGCAGGTTGCGGTTGGTGTAGCAACCCAGGCAGTACTCGGCCAGCGACTCCAGCGGATTATCCGGATCGTGGCGGAAGCCGTCGTAGTCGTACAGACCGCCGACCTTGGTGTAGGAGCTGGCGACGACCACGGCGCCCTCGTCGTAGAACATCTTCCAGAAATCGCGGAAGTTGGTCCAGTTCGGCGGGCCTTCGGTGACGATGCGGTACTTCTGGTCGTTGAAGAGCGTGCCGTCCGGGGTCAGCGGGCCTTCCTTGGCGGCGATGCGGCGCTCGAGCTCGACGCGCAGCATGTCGTAGTACTCGACCGCATCCTCGGTGCCGCGGAACGCGGTGAAGATCGGGCCGATGTAGTAGACGCCACCGAAGTAGGCATCGATCGGCGAGGGCTTACGCTTGCCCTGCTCGAGGATCCACACCAGGTTCTCCTCGGCCTTGGCCGAGCGGCGCAGGTTCTCGCGCAGACGATCGATGTCGAACTTGACGCCCGACACGCGCTCGAGGGTGGGGATCACCTCGTCCTTGAGCTGCTTGACGATGTAGTCGCGCATGTTCTTGGTCCAGTGCCCGTCACCCTCATAGGGGACGTGCAGCATGACCGTCGGACACTTGTACTGCTCGCGCAGCAGCTCGAACCACTTCAGGAAGGTGAAGCAGCCGGTGTAGGACAACAGCAGGACGTCGGGATTCGAGAACGGCTTGCCGTTGGGCGCGATGTTGCCCTTGCTCATCAGGCCGATGTCGGCCTTGACGTAGGTGCACACGTCCTCGGAATGGCCGTTCTTCTCAGCGTCCATGATGTAGCCGCCGGACAGCTTGCGCATGCCGTTCTGGATCGCGTTGATTTCCGGCAGGTTGTTGAGCATGTCGAAGCACATGATCAACTCGTTCAGGTTGCCAGGAACGAAGGTCGAGGCAACTTTGCGGCCATGCTCTTGCGTACTGGTGAGAAGATCGTAGTTCTTCGCGATCATCTCTTTCTGCTTGAGCATCGACGGCTCTTTGACAGCTTCCTTGCTCATGCTTCGCTCCACAGCTTGATCGAGTCGGCGAACGTACCGGCCTGCTCACGGATGGGCTGCATCTGGCCGGAATTTTCGGCGTACTTGAAGGCGATGTAGGGGATGTTGTGCTCGTTGAGCCGGTGCTGCAGCATCGGCCGGTCGAGCAGCGCCGGGTCGCAGAACGACGGGGCGGCGAAGATGACGCCTTCGGCGCCGCTCTTCTTCACCGACTCGACCAGGAACTGGCCCTTCTTCTCTTCCTGGTCGACGTACTTGCTGGCCGTCTCGACCGAATGCTCAAGGAAGGCCTTCGACAGGTTGACCATCGGGTCGCCCGCGGTCGGCACGTCTTCCATCAGCCAGCGGTTCACCAGCATGTAGTCGTCATCGACGATGTAGCAGCCGGCCATCTCGATCGACTTCACCAGGTTCAGCGGCGGCTGCTCGCAGAACGAGCCGGTGATGACGACGCGGGTGTTGTCGCGCACCGGACGCTCTTCCTTGCGGGCGGCGTCCATGTACTCGCGCATCAGCACCGTGTGCTCCTCGGGCGGCATAACCATGCCGGCACGCATCAGCAGGTACACCTCCCACGCCGGCGCCTTCCAGGGCTGATCGGCGCGGAACTTGTAGACCTCGCGGATGACGCGGCGGTTCTCGTTGTAGACCGCGATCGACTTGTTCAGGTCCTCGTCGGTGATCTTGCGGCCGGCCATCTTCTCGAGGCCTTCACGCAGCTCCTGCAGCTCGTGCACGTAGTACTCGCCGCCGATGTCGAAGCGGTAGTTCTGCGGCGTGTCGAAGAACTTCGTGAAGACGTTCGGGAACATCACCTTCCAGATGCCCGACAGATTGCGGATCACGTCGCAGACGAACGGGAACAGCATGCCGTCGACGAAGTCCAGGCGCTTGGTCACGCCCAGCTCGATGGTCGAGCGCGGAATGCGGCAAATATAGGACTGGTAGTAGGCGTCGCCGTGGATGACTTCGAGCGAGTCACCACCGCCGAAGATACCGAGCGGCAGCGCGCCGGCGGCATGAATGAGCTCGCGCGGCACATACACGGGCAAATGTCCCACCACCTTGCGACCCGGAGCCGCCGCCTTCCATTGGCGGGCGTAGTTGAACTCCAAGTCGTCGTACATATCCTGGCAGCGGGCAACGATATCGGCTGTTGTTGCCATAATCAGCGGTCCTCCCAAACAGGCGCCCTCTTCGCGAGGAAAGCGTTCAACCCCTCGACTGCGTCATGCGTCTTCATGAGTTCATCGATGTAAAGAGCCTCGACATGCGTGAGCTTCAGGCGCACGCGACTCACCACGTCTTGGCGGGCTGCCCGTACCGCAAGGCGGATGACGGCGGCGCTGCGCGGCGCGAGGTACTCGTCGAAGTACTTCAACGCCGCCGCCTCCGGATCCTCGGTGACGGAATTCACGAGGCCGATGCGACCGGCTTCCTCACCGGTGATGCTGCGGCCGGAGTAGATAAGATCCTCGGCCTGTGCCAGCCCGATACGCTCGGGCAGCAGGCAGGAGGCCGCAGGCGGGAACACGCCGACTTGAATCTCGGGCTGGCCGAGCTTCGCATCCGGCGTGGCAAAGAACAGATGGCCGGCACAGGCGACCTCGAGACCACCGCCCAGGCATTGCCCGCGAATGGCCACCAGGATCGGCACCGGGTACTCGAACATCCGCAGCACCAGGCGGTGGAGAATCTGCAGCATGGCGGTGTAGTTGCCGGGCAGATGCTCCTGAATGCTGGCGCCGAAGCTGAAATGCGAGCCCTCATGATCGAGGAGGACCGCCCGCAGCTCGTGCTTTGCATGCGCCTTGTCGAGGGCCTCGTCGAGCGCGACGATCATCGCCGCGTCGACGATATTGGCCTTCGGCGTATTCAACCGCAGCCGCAGCAGCTTGCCGTCGCGCTCATGCCAAACTTTGAGCGGCGTATCGCTCATCGGGCGCCCCGCGAAGCCGGCATCAGGCTCTCGACCAGCTCGGGCGACCACGGCGTGCCCTTGGCCAGGGCCTGACGCAGCGCCACGAAGTCGATCTCGCGATCTTCCTTGGTGCCTTCGTTGAAGGCGCGGAAGCCGGTGCGAGCCTCGGTCATCATATTGAGGCCCAGCCAGTCGCGGCTGTTTTCCTTGTTGGCGTTCCAGACGTTGAGCTTCGGCTTGCGCAGCTCCTGGATGGTCTTGGTCATGCAGTCGGGGAAGGTCAGCAGGATCTTGGAGCACAGCTCCTCGACCTTCTGGTCGAGCAGGCTGAGATCGACGGTACCCTGCTTGAGCAACTCCTTGCCCTTGGCCAGTTCGTCGCCGCTCTTCGACTCGCCGTGGATGATGCGGCCGAACTCGTCGAGATAGCGGTCGGTGATCACCAGCGGGTTCGGCACGAACTTGCCGTTCACCTTCAGGGCCGGCACAATGTCCATGACGATGCCCGTGCGGTAAGCCTTGTGCGCCGACCAGGGCTCGCACAGCGAACCGGAAACGAAGGCCTGCTCGGCGCCGACCATCAGCGGCAGGAAGTCGGTGGCGCCGCCGATCGGGGCCGAGCCATGCTTCGGGCCGGCCTGGCCGAACTTGGCGAGGTCCTGGGTGATCGAGAAGTCGGCGGCCATGCCGATTTCCTGACCGCCGCCGATACGCATGCCGTTGATGCGGCAGACCACCGGCTTATCGCAGCCGAGGATGGCCGAAACCATGTCGTTGAACAGGCGCATGTACTGCCGGTACTCCTGCGGGTTACCCGCGTAGTACTCGGCGTATTCCTTGGTGTTGCCGCCGGTGCAGAAGGCCTTGTCGCCGGCACCGGTGAACACGACGGCGACGCAGTCGCGGGCGCTCGACGCCTCGCGGAAGGCGAGGATGACGCCCTTCACCATGTCGGTGGTGTAGGAGTTGAACTGCTTCTGGTTGTCGAGGGTGATCCAGTAATTGTACAGACCCTCGGCGATCTTGCCGTCCGGCGTCTTGGCCGGCTTCTTCTCGACGAGCACGCCGGGCACGACGGTGTGCGGCACCAGATTGTGGTCGTTCAGATGGGCCGGCGCGTTGGCGCGGACGATTTCGGCGGTCGATGCGACGGGCATACGAGTCAGCTCCTTGCTCATCTCTTCCCTGCTCTTCAGAAATTATGGAACGAGAATCGCGCGACGGCTCAGCTTATGGGCGTGCGCGGCCTCGAAGACCTCGTTGATCTTCTCCATCGGGTGCTGCTCGACGAAATCGCCAAGCCGGATCTTGCCCTCGAGCACCAGATCGAGCGTTGCCGGATAAAGCTCCGGCGGGCATCCCCAGTTGCCGAGGGCGCGGGCATGGAAGGCCATGAGGTTCGACAGGCGCACCTCGACCTTGTCCATGGTGAAGCCGACGACGCACAGCGTCGCGCCGTGGACCAGCAGCCCCCAGGCGCTGTTCTGGCCGGCAGCGCTACCCGAGCACTCGAAGATGGTCCATTCCTTGGTCGGCAGGCCGTTTTCCTTGGCGTAGGCGGCAATGACCTTCTTCAGGTCCTTGGCCGGCACTTCGCGGGCATTGATCGTCTTGTGCACGCCCGACTTGGCAACGGCGTCGAGCTTGGCCTGGTCGACGTCGATGGCGACGACGGTCGCCCCGAACGCCTTGGCGATCTGGGCGCAATAGCCGCCGACACCGCCGACGCCGATGACGATGGCGACGCTGCCCGGCCGCACGTCGGCCTGGACGACCGCCTGATACGGGGTCGTGACCGCATCGGCGACGACCGAGACGTCGGCCAGCGTCAGGCCGGCCTTGGCCAGGCGCCCCTCGTCCACCGCGCACAGGCCGATGGCCGGAACCGTGATGTGCGAAGCAAAGCCACCCTGGATGTCGTTGCCGGGCATCTTCTGCTGCGGGCAGATCGTCCCCTTGCCGCGCTTGCACAGGTCGCACTTGCCGCAGGGAATGACCGCCGGGATGATGATCGCCTTGCCCAGCCACGATTCGGCACCGGCACCGGCGGCGACGACCCGGCCCGAAATCTCATGGCCGAGGGCCAGCGGCAGCGGCTGGTTGGTGCGGACACCGTCGTACAGATACCCGAGATCGGTGTGACACACACCGCAGCCGACCACCTGAACCGTGACCTCGCCGGCCGCCGGCGGGGTGAGCTCGAAGCTCTCCTTCACCATTGGCTGGCCGACTCCGGTCATCATCCAACGATACCCAAAGGCCGTCATTAGAACCCCTCTCTTCTCGCCCTCAGCCGCGCCGTGCGCGGACCTCGAAACCCGTGGATTTGTGTTGCATTACGGCAAAGGCGTACCATAATACCGAATTGAACGTCAAGGAACGTTTTGGGAGTGTTGCGGTACGCGGTGGAGCCCCGGGGAAGCGACCTGGACAGCGGAAATCCATCGGCCGCGCCGCCTTCCGGCGTGACGCCAAGCTAACAAGAAATCTGCGCAGATATATAGATATAAAGAGAGAGTGAGGAGATTCGATGTCGGTCATTAAGCCCGCCGCCAAAGCCGCTTTCCAGTGGGACGATCCGTTCCTCGTCGAAGAGCAGCTGACGGAAGACGAGCGCATGGTGCGCGATTCCGCTCGCGCCTATTGCCAGGACAAGCTGTTGCCGCGCGTGCTCGAAGCCAATCGCCACGAGGTCTTCGACCGCCAGATCATGAACGAGCTGGGTGAGCTGGGCTTCCTTGGCGCGACCATTCCCGAGAACTACGGCGGCGCCGGCGTCTCCTACGTCTGCTACGGCCTGATCGCCCGCGAGGTCGAGCGCGTCGATTCCGGCTATCGCTCGGCAATGAGCGTGCAGTCGTCGCTGGTCATGTACCCGATCTATGCCTACGGCACCGAGGAGCAGCGCCAGAAGTACCTGCCCAAGCTGGCCACCGGCGAGATCATCGGTTGCTTCGGCCTGACCGAGCCCGACCAGGGCTCCGACCCGGGCGGCATGAAGACCCGTGCCAAGAAGGTCGACGGCGGCTGGGTGCTGACCGGCAACAAGATGTGGATCACCAACAGCCCGATCGCCGACGTCTTCGTCGTGTGGGCCAAGGACGAGCAGGGCGAGATCCGCGGCTTCATCCTGGACAAGGGCATGAAGGGCCTGTCGGCGCCGAAGATCGAGGGCAAGTTCTCGCTGCGCGCCTCGATCACCGGCGAGATCGTCATGGACGAGGTGGCCGTTCCCGACGCCAATCTGCTGCCCAACGTCAAGGGCCTCAAGGGTCCGTTCGGCTGCCTCAACCGCGCCCGCTTCGGCATCGCCTGGGGCACGCTGGGCGCCGCCGAGTTCTGCTGGCACGCCGCCCGCCAGTACACCATGGACCGCAAGCAGTTCGGCCGGCCGCTGGCGCAGAACCAGCTGATCCAGCTCAAGCTGGCCAACATGCAGACCGAGATCACCCTGGGCCTGCAGGGCTGTCTGCGCCTGGGCCGCATGTTCGACGAGGACAAGGCCGCGCCCGAGGCGATCAGCCTGATGAAGCGCAACAATTGCGGCAAGGCGCTGGAGATCGCCCGCATCGCCCGTGACATGCACGGCGGCAACGGCATCTCCGACGAGTTCCACATCATCCGCCACGCCATGAACCTCGAGGCGGTCAACACCTACGAGGGCACCCACGACGTTCACGCCCTCATCCTGGGCCGCGCCCAGACCGGGCTCAACGCCTTCTTCTAAGGCGACCGCAAGGCATCATGCCGGATCCCGGCATGATGCCTCCGTAAAAAAAAGCGTGGAGCGCGGAGCTCCAGCTCCGCGCTCCGTGTGGGTAGGCTCCTTAGCGGGCCGGATGCCGGCGGGACGGCTCGAACGCCCGGCCGGAGACCAGGTCGAAGGGGCGGCGCAGGGCGCCCATCAGCCGCGGCAGGTTGAGCAAGTTGTCGAGGCGACGCTCGAGAAACGCCCACGTCTCCACGGTACCCTCGGAGCGATCGTCCAGCCAGTACAGCACGGTCGCGCCATAGATCGGCGCCAGACTCGCCCGCTTGGTATAGAAGCTGAAATCGGTGGCGGTATCGCCCACCGCATGCCAGATCGCGTCGACCGTGCGATAGGTGATGCGCGCCGCGGTCGACGCATTCTGCGGCAAGGCGAGCAGGGCGATGGCGCGGCGCACGGCTTCACGCTCGTCCGTCCATGGCTCGAGCCGCAGGCGCACCGCCAGCGCGACCCGCTGGCGCAGCCGCAGGGTCGACGGCTGCAGCCCAGCCAAGCCTTCGGCCATGCGCCGGTCGGCCAGGTCATTGAACTGCTCGATCAAGCCGACGGCGCCGCTTGGGAACAGCCGTTGCGCCATGGTGACGTCATAGCCGGCGTCGGTGCTGGCCTGGCGCATGGTCCGCCGCCCCCATCCGTCGAAGGCGACATGCGGCAGGGCGGCGGCGACGATGGCGTCACGGGCGGCTTGCAGGTCCATGCTCCCTCACAATTCTGCGGCGGCGCGCCGAATCTCGTCGGCAAAGCCGAAGCTGGCCAGATCGATCATGCGCATCGGATAAAGAAGCCCATCCAAATGGTCACACTCGTGCTGGACTACCCGCGCATGCAAGCCGCTGGCGATTCGCTCGATCGGCTCGCCGTCGAGACCCAGGCCGCGATAGCGGATGCGGGCATGCCGCGGCACCGCGCCGGTCAGGCCGGGCAGCGACAGGCACCCTTCGAAGGCGGTCGCCGTCTCCTGATCGAGCGGCTCGATCTCGGGATTGGCGAGAATAGTGAGGCCCAGCCCCTCCCCTTCTTCATCGCGCACGGCCGGCACCTGGAAGATGATCAAGCGCAAGGGGACGTGCACCTGCGGCGCCGCCAACCCGATGCCGCCGGCATCGGCCATGGTCTCGATCATGTCGGCGATCAGCCGGGGAAGGTCGGGAGCGCGGATGTCGTCGACCGGGGCGGCCGGTCGGCGTAGTACCGGGTGCCCCATGCGGGCTATTTTAAGGATGGCCATGACGTTACTATGGTGGCGGCAGCGGTTCGGGTAAATAGGCACACCCGAAGGGACGCGGCGGCGGACGCGCTTTTGCTTTCCAAGCCGCGCGCCCTGTGCTATCTACTCGCTTCTCGGACGATGGCAGAGGCCGCGTCCGGCGGCTTTGTGCGTTCTTCGTTTGAAACTCTTAATCAGGGAGCGGTGATCAAACGTGCAGGTTCTCGTCCGTGACAACAATGTCGATCAAGCCCTCAAGGCACTGAAGAAAAAGATGCAACGCGAGGGCGTCTTCCGCGAGATGAAGCTGCGTCGCAGCTACGAGAAGCCGTCCGAGCGCAAGGCGCGCGAGCGCGCCGAGGCGGTGCGGCGGGCGCGCAAGCTCGAGCGCAAGCGGCTCGAGCGCGAAGGCTTCTGAGCGGGCCGCAGGGCCGCCTTCACGTACGCATCCCGTGATCACCGACGACGCTGCAGCCTTTGGCTGCGGCGTCGTTGCGCTTGGCGCGCCCGCATGACGCCGGTACTTGCCGTAAATCTTCGGACAGAGCTGGCTGGCGCGCAATAGACGCCACCATTCGGAGAGCTGAGTCATGGAACTGCCGATCTCGACCGTCGTCGGCGCAGCCGCCTTCGTCGCCGGCCTGGTGTTCGGCGCTACCGCCCAGGCGAGCGGATTCTGCACCATGGGGGCCTTGTCGGACGTTGTGTTCATGAACGATTGGCGCCGGTTCCGCTCGTGGATGCTGGCTGTGGCGGTGGCCATCGCCTCCACCCATACTCTGCACGCCACCGGCCTCATCGATATCGACGGCGCCATCTACATGACGCCCAATCTCGGTTGGCTGGGCGCCATCCTTGGCGGCCTGATGTTCGGATTCGGCATGACCATGGCCGGCGGCTGCGGCAACAAGATCCTGGTGCGCATCGGCGGCGGCAATCTCAAGTCGCTGGTGGCCGCCGTGACCCTCGGCATCTTCGCCTACATGACCCTGCGCGGGCTGCTCGCCCTCGGCCGCCTCGAACTGGAAGGCCGCACCAATCTCGACCTCGCCGGCTTCGGCTTCGAGACCCAGGGGCTGGCCGAAGTCCTGAGCGTCGCCCTGCCCGTCGATCGCGAGGTCATGCGCGGGCTCGTCGCCGCCGCCGCCACCGCCGGCCTGCTGATCTTCTGCTTCAGGGACGCGGCCTTCCGCGGCTCGCCCCGCGACGTCGCCGCCGGCCTAATCATCGGCTTGCTGGTGAGCGCCGGCTGGCTCATCACCGGCGTGATCGGCGCCGACGACTTCGACCCGACACCGTTGGCGTCCTTCACCTTCGTGGCGCCCATCGGCGAGGGCATGCAGTACTTGATGACCTTCACCGGGGCCACGATCGATTTCGGCATCGCCGCCGTCGGCGGCGTCCTCGCCGGCTCGTTCGCGGTGGCGCTGGCGACGCGGCGGTTTCGCATCGAGGCGTTTACCGACGTCGACGACATGCTGCGCCACCTCGGCGGCGCCGCCCTGATGGGGGTTGGCGGCGTCCTTGCCTTGGGCTGCACCATCGGCCAAGGCCTGACCGGCATCGCAACCTTGGCCGCCGGCTCATTGATCGCGCTGATCTCGATCATCGTCGGCGGAGTCGTCGGCTTCAAATACCTCGAGGAAGGAAGCCTGGTCGGCGCGGTGCGGTCCGTGTTCGCCCGCGCCTAACTCGTCACGGTTTCGGATATTGTCGTTTGCTAAGCCAACAGTTGAATAGCCGATTGCTTGGTTGACAAGCGGTATCGCGAGGGTGCCTGCTCTTCATGAAGGCGCCATAAGTGCGCCCAAATCGAAGAGTTGGAGGCAGTATGTTCAGAGGGCTGATGCGGTCGCTGGTAGCGACGGTTGCTCTTAGCCTGATTCCAGCGGCCGGCGCCTTGTCGGCCGAACCGATCAAGATCGGCGCATTCCTGTCGGTGACCGGCGGCATGTCGTTCCTCGGTGATCCCGAGAAGCGAACGCTGGAACTCTATGTCGACAGGATCAACCAGGCCGGCGGCCTGCTCGGCCGGCCCATCGCGCTGACAGTCTATGACGACGCCAGCGCCGCCGACAAGTCGGCCAGCTTCACCAAGCGGCTGATCGAAAACGATGAAGTGGACCTCATCATCGGTGGTTCAGGCACGCCCAACAGCATGGCCGCGATCCCCTTGGTCGAACGGGCGCAAATCCCCTACATCTCGCTGGGCGGCGGCGTCGCCATCGTGCAGCCGGTCAAGAAATGGGTGTTCAAGGTGCCGCACACCGACCGCATGGCCGCGGAAAAGGTGTTGCACGACATGAAGGCGCGCGGCATCGCGAAGATCGCGCTGCTGTCCGAGGACGTCGGCTTCGGCAAGTCGGGACGCGAGCAGACGCTGGCGGCGGCGAAGGAATTGGGCGTCGCCGTGCTCGCCGACGAGATCTACAGCCCCAAGGACGCCGACGTCACCGCGCAACTGACGCGGATCAAGGGCACGCCTGGCGTGCAGGCCCTGTTCATCTTCGGCACCGGCCAAGGTCCGGCGGTGGCCACCAAGAACTTCCATCAGCTCAAACTGGACATGCCGCTGTACCAATCGCACGGCGTCGCCTCGAAGGAATTCCTGAGGCTGGTCGGCGGTGCCGCCGATGGCGTTCGCCTGCCGGCCGCCGGCCTGGTGATCGCCGATCAATTAAACGACGGCGACCCGCAGAAGGCGGTGGTCACCGAATTCAAGAGGAGTTACGAGACCGCCTTCAAGACCGACGTGTCGGCCTTCGCCGGCCACGCCCTCGATGCCCTCAACATCGCCGTCGCCGCCATCCAGCGCGCCGGGACCACCGACAAGGCCAAGGTCCGCGACGAGATCGAGAAGACCAAAGGTTATGTCGGTACCGGCGGCACGGTGACGATGTCGCCCACCGACCACCTTGGGTTGACGCTGTCCGCCTTTCACATGGTCGATATTCGCGATGGCGACTGGAGCATTTCCGACTGACGCAGGGTCGCCAACCCAGCGCTGCCATCACCCCGGCCTGACCGCCGGGGTGATGATGCGCCGCTCAGCCGCGGCGGTCGCGGATGCGGCCGACGCAAGCCACCGGCGAGGCGGTTCCGGCGCTGGACACCACCTCGAGGGCACGAAAGCCGCCGGTCTTCACGTCGGGAAAGAAATGGACATCGACGGCACAGCCTTCGCCGACGAACTGCAGAACCTTGCCCGGCGGGCGCGGCGTCTCAGCCGCCGGCGCCCCCAGTAGCGAGCGCACCTCACCTTCCGCCTTGCCGACGATGTCGGTGGGCACGGCGGGCGCCGTCGCCGCCGGTGTCACGGGCGTGCTCGCGGCGGCCTTGGGGGTGGCCGAGGCCGGACGCGGTGCGGCTTCGACTTTCCTGGTCGGCTTCTTCGGCTTGGCGGCATGCACCTCTCGCTCGGCAGGAGCCCACGGGTAGCCCTGCGGAAAGAGAGTCGCGCAGCCGCCCAGCCCGATCAGCATGACCAGAGCGGCGGGAGGTAGGATCGAAATTCGCTTCACGAGGCATACCTAACTCGGGATGATGAGCGCAAGCTGTGACCAACTTGTGTCAATAAATCGTGAACGGGCGCGCGCCGGAACAGAAATGACATTGGCCAAGAAGGCATCGGTTAACGATTTTATGGCATCCCAGTATGGGATTAGAACATGATTAGCAGAGAAACGTGAACGCATCCACCACGCCTGCCCCCTTCAAAGTCATGGTCGTCGACGATGACGACTTGTTCCGCGAGTCGTTGGCGCGCAACCTCACCGATGCCGGGTTCGACGTGCGCGACTTCGCCAGCGGCCCCACCGCCCTCGCCCACATGGCAAGCGGCCACGGCGCCGACGTCGCCATTCTCGACTGGCGCATGCCTGCGATGACCGGCATCGAACTGCTCAAGCGCATGCGGCAGGACGGGCGCGACCTCCCGGTGATCTTCCTCACCGCGCTGACCGACCAGATCTACGAAGAGGCCGCCCTGGCCACCGGTGCCGTCGACTTCGTCGAGAAGTCACGCAGCTTTGCGATCGTGCTCAAGCGCATCCAGTTGATTCTCGATGGCGCCAAGACGCAGCCCGGCGCAGCGGGAGGCTCGGAGGCCGATGCGGAAAGCATCGCCGTCGGCGCCCTGACACTGAAACTCAAGACCGGCCGAGCCCTGTGGCGCGGCGCCATCGTCGATCTCACCCTGACGGAATTCAAGATGGTCTTGCACCTGGTCCGCAACGCCGGCGAGGACGTCACCTATCGCGCCCTTTACGACGTCGTCCACGGCTCCGGCTTCTTCGCTGGCACGGGCACCGACGGCTACCGCGCCAACGTGCGCACCTTCATCAAGCGCATCCGCCAGAAATTCCGCGACATCGACGGCAACTTCGACGAGATCGGCAACTACGCCGGATTTGGCTATCGCTGGAAAAGCCAGCAATGAGCCTCGGCCTCTCGACCGTGCTCGTCCGCTCGATTGGCACGCGAATGGTGGTGCTGGCGGTAGCGTTCGCGGCGGTACCGGCGGTGCTGGCGGGTCAGTTTCTCGACGCCGAAGCGGCCAAACGGGCCACGCTGCTGCGCACCGTCCAGGCCGAAGGCCATCTGATCGCCGAAGGCCTGCGCATCGGCCTGGAACGCACCGACCGGCCGCCCTCCATCGTCGAAACGCGGAGCATGGTCGAGCGCATCAACGTCAAGGGCATCAACATGCGCCTGATGCTGCGCCCGGCCAACGATGATTCGGCGATCTATCTGATCGCGGCGTCGCCGCCGCTGTCGGCCGAGGCGCTGGAGCACGAGCAGCGCCAGTTGCTGGATGCGGGAATCGTCGCCCACATCCCCACCTCCTGCGACGGCGCCACCCCCCTCGATTTGCGCTACAAGGGGGCTACGAAAAGCGAAGAGGTGCTGTCGTCGATCACCCCCTTCGCCAATGCCGCCGGCTGCTGGGCCATCATCACCTCGCATTCGACCACCGACGCGGTGGGATCGCTGCTGGGGCGCCCCTACTGGCAAGCCCCCGAGATCAAGCTCGCTGCCGCCATCTACGGCCTGCTGGCCCTGCTGACCATCCTGCTGTTCGGCGGCCTGTGGCGCGGACTCCGGCGTTTCGCCCGTCAGGCGCGCAGCATCGGCAGCGGCGCCAGCGTCACCTCGTTCGGCGCCGACAACCGCATCCCCGAACTGACCGGAGTGGCCGAGGAATTCGATCGCATGGTGGCCAGCCTGCGGGCGTCGGCGCAAGCGGCTCGCCGCGCCGCCGAAGACAATGCGCATGCGCTGAAGACGCCGATCGCCACCATCGCCCAGTCGTTGGAGCCGCTGCGGCGGTCGCTGACCCAAGACGAGCGGGCGCAGCGCAGCCTGCAACTCATCGAGACTTCGGTGGGCCGGCTCGACGCCCTGGTCACGGCGGCGCGGCGCATGGACGAAGCCAATGCCAGCCTGGTCAATCCTCCGCACGAGAAGATCGACCTGTCGCGCCTCGCCGGCACCTTGCTCACCACGTATGACGACATCGCCAGCGAGCGCGGTGTGCGTCTGGTGCGGCAAATCGCGCCGCACTGCCGTGTCTGGGCGGGGAACGAACTGATGGAAACGGTGATCGAAAACCTGCTCGACAATGCCATCAGTTTCTCGCCGGCCCGCGGCACCATCGGCATCAAGGTGGCGCGCTTCCGCAGCGAGGTGGTCATGACCATCGAAGACGAGGGCCCTGGCGCGACGCCCGAGGTGCTGTCGACCATGTTCGAACGCTACGTCTCGATTCGGCCACCGACGTCGGCGGCGCCCGGCGAACAGCATTTCGGCATTGGCCTGTGGGTGGTCCGCCGCCACGTCGAATCGGTCGGCGGCACCGTGCGCGCCGAGAATCGCGGCGCGGGCGGACTGCGCATGGTGGTGACGCTGCAGGCGGTCGACTGACCGCGAGTGACCTCGGTCACTGCCGGCGCGCATTTCATGGCGGCATCCTCACCCGGGAATTACCGGACAGGACAGCCATGCCACGCGTCGTCGCCCATCTGCTCGGCTCGTTTCTCGCCGGAGCGGCCACGTTTGGCGGCAGCGTCTTCGCCTTCCTGTTGCTGGTGATGATGGACGGCGGCGCCCGTTCCGCCAATCCGACCGGTCTGGAGTCGGCCGTGATTGACGATGGTCGGGTCATCGTCTACCGCCGCGCCCCCGTCCCAGCCCACGGGCTGGCGCCGGCGCGCTCACTTTCCGCCGCCGCCGCCGCCCTCCTCGGCCGAGAAGAATCCGAGGTCGTTGCCCGGCTGGGCGTGCCCAGCCGCCAGCAATTGGCCAGCCCGGGCAAGATCCTGCACTACGACCGTCGCGACTGCACCGTCGAGGTGCATCTGTTTCCCGATTACCGACGCGGCAAGCTCTACGCCCTCGACGTCCTCGACACCGGTGGCCGCCACGAGTGCCTGGGATAGCGATGCGCGCCCGCCGCGCCGATTCGGGGTTAGGCCACCTTCCGGCCGGCCGTGGCGAGGTGCCAATTCCACGCCGTCTCCACGATGCGATCGAGATCGGCCCCGGCCCGCCAGTCGAGCAGCCGTTCGGCCAAGGCCGGCGCCGCCACCAGGCCCGGCGGATCGCCGGCACGCCGCGGCGCCTCCCTGACCGGAACGGGACGACCGCCGATACGCTCGACCGCGGCGATGACCTCGCGCACGCTGTAGCCGCGCCCAGTGCCGAGATTGAGCGCCGTGCTGGGGCCGCCCGCCTCGAGATGGGCCAGCGCCTTGACGTGCGCCTGCGCCAGGTCGTCGACGTGGATGTAGTCGCGGATGGCGGTGCCGTCCGGCGTGGGATAGTCGGTCCCGAACACGTCGATGGCCGGGCGCCGGCCGAGCGCCGCGGCGATCACCAGCGGAATCAGATGAGTCTCGGGCTGGTGGTCCTCGCCGATGCGCCCGAGCGGGTCGGCGCCGGCAGCGTTGAAATAGCGCAACGCCATCCAGCCCAGGCCGTAAGCCTCGCCGTACCAGCGCAAGGCCTTCTCGACCATCAGCTTGCTGTCGCCGTAGGGATTGATCGGCTCCTGCGGATGATCCTCGGCGATGGGCACGGCCTGCGGTGTGCCATAGGTGGCACAGGTGGACGAGAAGACGATGCGGCCCACCCCTTCGGCGCGCATGGCATCCAACAGCGCCAGAGCGTTGACCACGTTGTTGCGCAGGTATTTCTGCGGTTCGGTCATCGACTCGCCGACATAGGTGAAGGCGGCGAAGTGCATCACGGCACCGATGCGATGGTCGCGGATGGTCTTGCGCACCAGCTCGACATCGGCGATGTCGCCTTCGACCAGCGGCCCCCACCGCACCGCGGCACTATGGCCGAAGGAAAGGTTGTCGTAGGCAACCGGGGTGTAACCCGCTTCCGCCAGCGCCTTGCAGGCGTGGCTGCCGATGTAGCCGGCGCCGCCGGCGACGAGCACGTTGTTGGTCATCATTGGCCTCAGAATACGAACACGGCGGCAATCGCCGCCAGGGTCACCACGCCCAGCCCGACGACGATCCGGCGCAAGGCCGTCGAATCGTTGGAGCCGTCCTGAGCGCCGACGCTGATCTTTTCGTCGAATTGGCGCAACAGGGTGTCAAATCGCAGCAGGAAGACCTCGACCGTCTCGAACCGCTTTTGCAGGGCCTGCTGCCCCGCCGCGATCTGCGCCACCGCCTCCTCGAGCGCGGCCAACTGCGATGCCCCGGGCCCGCGACGGGTATCGCGCATCTCCTTCAGTACGTCGAGAATGGCCGTGGCCGTCTGCTTCTGCACCACCGACAGCGAGTGCACCGTCGCCGTGACGCGCTGCAGTTCCTCGGGCACGTCGTCCAGTTGCGGCACGTGGCGCACGTGCAGCGTCGTGGAATCGCCGGTGGTCGGCGACACGACGACGATGCCGATGCTGTCCATGTCCGTGCCGTCGGGCAGGCTCAGTTCGAACGCATGGGCGCCGTCGCCGATGCCGCTGGCGGCGAGGTCGCTGCGCGGGCGATCGGCGGCGCCGTTCACCAGCACCGCGTCGCCGAGCTTTACCTGGACCTCGAGGCGATCGCCGGGGCGCTCGCGATCCCAGGCCCAGCCATAGACGCGACCATCGGCGATGGCATCGATGTAGCCGTCGAGCGCCGGCACGCGCGGATGCAGTATTTCGACATTGGCAGCCATGGGGCCTCCTAACTGGCCAGCCGCAGGCGCTGTGGCGCCGGGCCGGTCATCTTGTTATCGATGCCGTTCTCGTCGAGGAACGTGCGCATCTCGTGATAGCGATGGTGGTAGGCGCGATTGAAGCGCTCGAACAGCGCCTGATCCCAATAATCATCGAGCTGGAAGGGCTTGCCCGAGAACACGTCGAAATTGGGAATGCGAAAGGTGTCGACGAATTCTGCCGTGCGACTGTCGTAGGTGAAATAGACGGATGGCACGCCATTGGCGAGGGCCATCAGATTCCCATGTAGGCGATAACCGAGCACCAGATGTTTGCGCCGCACCATTTCCTCGTAATCGCCGACGACGTCCGAATAGAACAGGTTGTAGCGATAAAGCTCGGCCATGGGGTCGTCGAGGCCCGCGAGCCAGCCGCCCTCGACCAGGGCCGCCAGCGCCGCCTCGCGCTGTTCGACGGTTCCCTGCACGATCTTTTTCTCTTCAATCTCGCCTTGGGCCGAAATCTCGAGCGAGAAACGGCGGGCGAGATCGAGGATCGTCTGACGCTGCACGCGCTGATAAACCGCCAAATCCTGGGCATAGGAACTCGACACCTCGCGGCGCAGGGTAAAGCAGACATGGCGGACGGCGTCGAGATCGGGCAGATCGATGCGCAAATCCGGCCGGTTGTGGCGGAAGACCGTCGGGCAGCCGACGATCCGCACGTTCTTGATCCCCAGCCCCCACAGCACATCCGCGGTATATTCGCCACGCACGCCCATCGACGTGCAGTTGTCGGCGATCAACCGCATCACCCGCTTCGTCTGGTCCGACAAAACCAGCGGCCCCTTCGACGGCGCCTGCGCGCCGATGCCGAACGCGAGTACCGGTATTTTCAGCTTTTCGAGAACGCCGGCAGCGTTTTCCCAATCCATGGATGAATGGATGTAATTGGAGCCGCGCAGGAAGCAGTAATCGTACTCGGCATTGTAGCGGCAGATATCTTCATGATTGACACCGCGTATTTCAAGGACGTCGATATCGGCGAAATTCAGCAGCTTAAGCGATGAATCAAATACGAACGCATCCCCGATGTTGTGATAGTGATCTATGTTATCTTGAACATTCTCGTAATTGTACCAGCGCACGCAATCATGGCTATAGACTTCACCCGAGGGGATCATCACAAGAATACGTGGGGCGCTGCCGTCTTTGACAGTCAAACGGTCTTGCATCCACTCCCCTTCCTTGCCGTTATCTTGAAGCGCAACCAAATAGTCCCCCATGCGCCCTGTGTCGCTCGGTCGAAGTTACTCAAGGCGCTGAGGGCGAACTGTGACAAGCGTGTGTCCGCCATCATCAGGCCTCGCCGTGCAGGAGTGCGATGTGCCGCGGCAGCAGGTCGCGCAGGCCGTAGCGCGCGATGATCGTGGCGCGCGCCGCCTGGCGCAGGCGCGAGGCCGTGGGCCCAAGGCGCAAGGCATCCTCGATGCGCGCGGCCAGCAGGAATGGATCGCGAAAGTCCACCAGCAAGCCGTTCCGGCCATTTTCGATCATTTCGCGCACCGGCGGCGTGTCCGCACCGATCACTACGCAGCCAGTCGCCATCGCTTCCAGCAGCGACCACGACAGCACGAACGGAACGGTCAGGTAGACATGCGCGTCGGAGTTGCGCAACACGCGCCGATAGGCGTCATAGGGCAGCGGGCCGGTGAAATGCAGGCGCGCGGCGTCGAGATGCGGCAGTTCGGCCAGCATGCGCTGCTTCCAGCCGTCGCCCTCGGGCAAAGGTCGCCCATAGAACACCCGATCCTCGCCCACGACCACCACATGCAGCCGCGGATGGCGTTCCTGCAGCACGGCCACCGCCCGCATGAACTGGGGAAAGCCGCGATAGGGCTCCATGCCGCGGGTGGCGTAGGTCACCACCTGCTCGGCGCCGGCGATCCATGGCGTTTCGGGGGCCGGCGCAAAGTAGTCGGTGTCGATTCCGTCGTGCAGCACGCTCAACCGATCGGCGGCCAGCGGCGGAAACTGCGCACGCTGGAATTCCGTCGGCGTCAGGGCGGCATCGCATTGGGCCATTTCGAGCAGAAGATTGGCATTGCGGGTGCGCAGCCGCAGCGCGTCGTCCTCGGAGCATTCGTCGAGGTAATCGACGTCGCTGCCGCGGCTGCGGTAATACCACTCGAAGTAGCCGACCAGCCGGCAGTCGGGGAACACGTCCTTGACGTAGAGCGCCGGCCCCCAGCCGGCGTGGGCGCACACCACGTCGGGCACGAAGCCCTCGGCCTTCAGTGCGCGCATGGTGCGGTAGGCCGCCTGCCCGGACAGCACCGCCCGTTCGGTCCAGCGCAGATAGTGATGAATGTCGGCCGAGGGCTCGCGCACCGGCGTGTAGCGGCGCTTGGCCACCCCCGGCGGGCAGTCCTCGGCGGATGCCGTGGCGAAAACCACCTGGTTGCCGGGATCGGCGGCCAAGGCCGCCGCGACATGCCGGTACTGGCCCGGGCATGCCTCATGCAGAAACAGGACCCGCATCGTCTATGCCCTCTCCCGCGAGCGGGAGAGGGAGAAACGGGAGACGTCCCTCATTGCTCGCGAAAGCCCCGGCGCATGCTGTCGGTCAGCGGCGTGAGCAGATAATCGATGGCCCGGCGGCGGCCGGTGGTGATGAACACCTCGGCCGGCATGCCCGGCGCCAGCGTCACGTCCGCCAGCTTGGCCAGTTCCTCCGGTGACGGCTGCACGCGGGCGAGGAAATAGGCCTCGCCGGTCCGCTCATCGATCAGTTGATCCGCCGACACGTGGACGACGGTGCCGGCCACCGGCGGCGTGGTGCGCTGCTTGTAGGCGGTCAAATGGATGTTGGCCGGCAGGCCGACATGGACGACGTCGATGTCGGCGGGCTTGACGCGCGCCTCGATCAGCAGCGGATCGTCGCCGGGAACGATGTCCATCAGCGGCATGCCCGGTGTGATCACGCCGCCGACGGTGAACACCTTGAGGTCGACCACGCGGCCCGCCTGCGGTGCCCGCACCTCGGTGCGCTTGACCACGTCCCGGGCACCGGTCAACTGATCGCCCAGATTCATCAGCGTCGTTCTCGCCTCCTGCAATTCCGCCGCGATCTCCTGCGCGCGGGTGTTGTGCAGGTTGAGGACCTCGAGCTCGGCCTCGGCCTTTTCCTGTTCGGCGCGCGCGACGTTGGCCGTCAGCTCACTGATCGAGCCCTGCAGATCGGCGTTGTCGCGGCGCAGTTGCAGCAGCCGTGGCTTGCGCTCGTAGCCCTGCCGGTAGAGGGACTCGACGCCCTTCAGTTCCTCGTTGTTGTAGACCAGGTTCTGTTCGGCCGCCTTGCGCTGCGCCGCCAGGGCCGTGATCTCGGCATCGATCTGGGCGATGCGTTTCTGCTGGACGCCCAGCTGAGCGGCAAATGTGTCGCGCCGCGCATGGTACAGGTCCATCTGCGCGCGCAAGATCTTGGGATCGGCCTGTTGGAGCTCCGGCGGCCAGTTCAGGCTCTCCCGCCCGGCCTGCTCGGCATCGAGCCGCACCACGCGCGCCCGCGCCGTCCAATATTGGTTCTGCACCTGGCCCAAGGCCGATTGCGCCTGCGTGCCCTCGAGTTCCATCAGCACCTGACCGGCACCGACCTCGTCGCCCTCCTTGACCAGCACCGACTTGACGATGCCGCCTTCCAGGTGCTGGACCGTCTTGCGATGGCTGCCGACCACCACCCAGCCCGAGGCCACGGCGGCGCTGTTGAGCGGCGCGAGGAACAGCCAGGCGGCGAGGCCGCCGAAGGCGACGGCGATGACGACGCTGCCGATGATCATCAGGCGGCGCAGGGTCGATTCCGGCTCGGCGACGCCGACGACCCGCCATTCGGTGGGATTGAGCTCGATCATGCCGGCCTCCCCCCAGGGTTGCCTCCGAGCCGCCGGCGTTCGCCGACCACGGCGACCGGGGTATAGGCCTTCAGCACCTCGGCGGCGCTGCCGAAACGCTCGACCACGCCCTCCTTCAGCACCAGGACCTTGTCGACCACCGACATCACCGCGGGGCGATGGGCGATGAGCACCACCGTGCTGCCTTGCTCCTTGGCGGCGGCGATGGCATCGACCAGCGCCGCCTCGCCCTCGCCGTCGAGGTTGGCATTGGGCTCGTCGAGCACGACCAGGCGCGGATTGCCGTAGAGTGCCCGTGCCAGGCCGATGCGCTGGCGCTGCCCGCCGCTCAGGGCATAGCCGCCCTCGCCGACGATGGTCTCATAGCCGCGCGGCAGGCGGCCGATCATGTCGTGGATGCCGGCCATGCGGGCGGCGGCGACCACCGCGGCGGGATCGCCCTCGCCCATGCGTGCGATGTTGTCGCGGATGGTGCCATCGAGCAGGGCGACATTCTGCGGCAGATAGCCGACATGGCGGCCGAAGCCGTCGCGTTCCCACAGGAAGACACTGTTGCCGTCGAGATAGATGCCGCCGGCGGTGCAGTCCCAGACGCCCATGATCAGGCGCGCCAGGGTCGATTTGCCCGAGGCCGACGGCCCGATGATGCCCAGCACCTCGCCCGGCTCGACGGCGAAGCTGACGCCACGCAGGATCGGGCGATCGCTGCCCTTGGGCAGGAAGGCGACCTTTTCCGCCACCAGAAGCCCCTTCGGCGCCGGCAGCGCCATGTCCTGGCGCAAGGGCTCGGTATCGAGCAGCAACTTTCGCACGCGGCGGAAGGCATTTATCGCCACTGCCCATTGGCGCCAGCCGTCGATCAGTTGCTCAAAGGGCTGCAGGGCACGGCCCATCAGGATCGAAGCGGCGATCATCGAGCCCGGCGAGGCCTCGCCCGACAACACCAGCATGACGCCGGTGGCGATCATCCCCACCTGCAGGCCCATGCGCACGGAACGGGTGACGGCGGTGAACGCACGGCTGCGCGCCGTGGCGACGTCGAGGCCGGCCAGCGCCCTGCCCTGCGCACTTTGCCAACTGCCGAGGACCGAGCGCAGCATGCCCATGGCCTCGATCACCTCGGCGTTGCGCACGGCGGCGCCGACATGGGTGAACGAGGTGTTGAGCGCGTCGTTGGCCGCCGCCAACGGCCGCCGCGTAAAGAACTCGACGGCGATGGCCAGGATGGTCAGCAGTGCCGCGGCCCCCATGGCGACGAAGCCGTAGATGGGGTGCATCATGAACATGACCAGCAGGAAGATCGGCGTCCACGCCATGTCCAGCGGCACCAGCACCGCCGACCCGGCGAGGAAGCCGCGCAGGTCGTTGAGGTCGCGCACCGCCTGGGCCGCCGCGCCATGGCGCGAGCGCAACGATTCCTCCACCGCCGCCTTGAGCAGGACGCCGTTCAGGCGCTGTGACGTCGCCGCCCCCAGCACCATCATCACCCGGCCACGCACATAGTCGAGCACCGCCATGACGCCGAGGCCGACCAGGGTCAGCACGGTCAGCATCGCCAGGGTTTCGAGGCTGCGGCTGTTCAGCACGCGGTCGTAGACCTGCAGGGTGTAGATCGGCATCAACAGCTGTAGGGCATTGATGAAGCAGCTGACGATGGCGGCATAACCCATGCCGCGCAAGCAGATGCGCCATGTGCCGGACAGCAGGTCCTCGAGCGGGCCTCGGTTCATGGTCATCCGGCCTTGTCCAGCGGTTCGATGTTTTTCTGCAGCAGGCCGCGATACAGGCGCAGGTGTTGGCGCGCCACTTCGCTGTGGGCAGGCGGGCGCCGGCATTTCGCCCGCAGCCGATCCCATAGGCCGTTGGTGGTGAGGGCCTGGGTCATACGATCCACCAGATCCTCGATCGAGCCGACGCGGAAATGCATGCCGTCGACGTTGTCGCGGATCTTCTCGGCCATGCCGCCGATGTTGCTGCTGATGATCGGCCGCCCGTGCAAAAAGGCTTCCTGGATGACGATCGGCGAGTTCTCCCACCAGATCGACGGCACGATGACCCAGTCGATGTCCTTCATCAGCCGCGGCAACTCGGCCGAGCGATAGGCACCATAGAAGCGCGCCCGGCGGCCGACGCGGGCCAGCAGGTCCTCGAAGCTCTTGCGGAAGGCCTCCGGCTGATTGTCGAAGTTGCCGCCGAAAAAGGCGACCGAGGTATCATCGCCCCAGATCTCGTCCGGGATGCGGCTGATCGCCTCGAGCAGGACACGGGTGCCCTTGAACTCGGTGACCTGGCCGAAGAAGGCGAAGCGATTGCGCCGGCCGCCGCGTGGAAGCGGCCGCGGCGGCGCGATGTCCTCGATGACCAGGCCGTTCTCCAGCATCGTCATCTTGTCGCGCGACAGCCCCCAATCGGCGTAACGATCGATAAGAAAATGGCTGGGCGAGACGAAGTGGTCGACCTGGTCGAAGAAGGTCTTGAGGAACATTTCGCGGCGCATGAATTCGCCGGCGGGAATATCGGGGAAACACAGCGAACATTCGGCCGGCGACGACCGGTAGCACAGAGCGTATTTTCCGACCTTCACCATCTGCCCGTGGTGATGGCAGATCGACAGATATTCGTGCAGGGTCACCACGATCGGAATGTGGGGGAAGTGCTTGCGCAGGGCGAAGACACACTCCACGCCGATGCCGAGGAAATGGTGGAAGTGGACGACGTCCGGGCGCACGTCGGCGACGTAGCGGATGAAATCACGCTCCAGCGTCTCGGTGTCGCGATTCGACAGGCGGAAATGGTCGTAATCGTTGGCGGAGAACAACATCTCGTTGTCCTTTTGCCGCAGGCTGAGCAGCGCGGTATTGCCATGCCGCGCCACCGGCGGCCCGACGCGCGCCAGGTAGTGCGCCTCGCAGTTCGGCAAGCCGTTCAGCCCCGAGAATAGATTGTACGAAGCGACTTCCGCCCCGCCGATGGAGAAGGACGGATGGCCGTGCGAGATGACCAGCACGCGCATCTTCGAACTCATCAAGTATTCCCCTCGGCGAACAGTTGCGACCACTTGCGATCGAAGCCCCAGCGATCGACGAGGCTGCCGGTGCGCATCCAGTATTCGGGCTCGCCGGCGACCTCGTCGGGGGCCAGCATCTCGATTCCCGGCGCCCATAGGCATTGTTGGCGCGCCGCCCGCAACTTCAGCGACAGATCGAGCGACTTGAACTGCGACCCGACCAGATCGCCCGAGAATCCGCCGACGTGCTCGAACACCAGGCGCTGGATCAGGCAGCACTCGGCGGCGACGGCATACACCGGGACCGACGTGTCCGGCCGCGCCTGCTCCTTGGCCAGCCAGTGCCGGGCATAGCCGGCAAAGGTGGTCAGCGACGCGGCGTCGCGCGGCGGCGCCCAGCCGTTGGCGCGCGCGCCGGCGAAGCGGATCGAGAGATCCTCGTACAGCAAGGTCGGGCTGATGGCCGCGCCGCGCCTTGCCGATCGCAGCAACCGCTCGAGGTGGCCGAGCCAGCCCGCTTCGCGCGGCAACACGGTGGCGCCGAGGAACAGCAGCAGTTCGGCATTGCTGGCCGCGGCCCCGGCCGCCAAGCCGTCGAAGGGATCGTCGCTGTCGGTGAGGATCAGCCGGCCCGAAAGCCCGTAGAAGCGAGCCAGCCGTTGCAGGAGCGGCCCCAGCGCCACGGCAGACGCGGCCGATGCGGTCACCAGCAGCTCGACGCCGGCGAGCGCCGGTTCCGCCGCCAGGCGGGCGATGGTCACGTCGATGTCGGTGCGCCCCACCGGAACCGGGACGATGATGGACAGGTTCGGCCGCTCGTCGGGGGAGCCGAACGAATAGGTGCCGAGCGCCCCGGCGCCGCCGGCCCGGCCGCCGATGGCCGCCACGATCGGGCCGACATGGCTGGCCACGGTGCGTTCGACATCGGGATGATTGATGTCGACGCTATACAGGATCTGGCGCAGGTCGCCCGCCGACGGATGCGTCGGCGACAGCGGCAGGAATCCGACCTGGCCGTCGTGCAGGGCGATCTCGAGATATGCGTCGCCGAGATGCGCGTCGGCACAAGGCACGAACACCAGGAAGCCATGGCCGTCGTCGTAGGGCTTCAGGCTCCCGGCGAATAACGGGTCCTGGCTGTAGCCTTGCGACACGTCCGGCCGCTGCTTGCGCGTCCAGCGATCATCGACGCGCATGCGAAAACCGGCGGTGCCACCCACCATGACCGTGGCGACGAGACGCCGCGGATCGAGGAGCCACCCGGTCAAGAACACGCCGACTCCCGGCACCCAATACGCCATATCGATGGCGGCGCGCACCGGCAACGGCAGGGTCGACAGCGTCTCCTCGCCCTGGAATCGCGGCACCGCCAGCCGCTTCAACCCGGCCAAGGCATCGAAATCGGCCTGAAGCTGCGGCAATATGGCGGCGACGTGGGCGGCCGTCTCGGCGTCGGCGAACAACAGCCTGTTCTCGTAGACCTCGAGCCGGCAATAGCGCGTGCCGTGGCAAAAATACACCCGGCGCAGGTCGCGCGGCTCGGGCGCATCGTCGAGGTGAACGAGCGCGGCAACGCCCTGGGCCGGCGCCACCAGATCGGGCCGCGCATAGGTGGCGACGTGGCCGGTGTACCAGGTGCAACGATCGCTTTCGAACACCAGTTCGGCCTTGCCGCCGGTCAGCCGATCCGACCAGCCCTGCAGATAGAGCTCGCGGCCGTGGGTGCGGCCAAAGATCTCGATGAAGCCGGCGGGCTCGGCGATGGCGCGCAGCACCGAGGGCACCATCTTCGCCGTGGCCGGATGGATCCGCAGGAAATCGAGGATCGAGCCGCCATTCGCGCCCATGGCCTCGGTAAGGGCGGGAACCATCCCGCCGAGGTCGAGCGACAGTTTCCTGATTTCCGGCAAGGCGTGCGCCTCACCGTCGGCGCGCAGCCGTTTCGGCAGCAGCGCCATCAACGCCGCCTGCTCGATGTCGACGCGCACCAGGGACCAGTGGCGGCCGTTTTCGCCAAGCCAGGTGGCTGCGGCGAAACGGCCCGGCGGCACGTCGCCGCCGCAGTCGACGTCGCCCACGGGCGGCAGGGGCCGCGCATCGTGGCCAAGCACGAGCAGCGTGTTCTCGGTAAGCAGGACCGCCGCGACCAGTTCGGCGGCGCTGATCGTATCGCTCATCTCAACGGGTCCTGTTGCTGCGCCGACACTCATGCGGCGCAGGCCGCACGGCGCATCAGCTCGCGATAGAGGCGGCGGTGGCGTTCACCGACTGCGGTCATGCCCGGCACCTCGGGGATGCCGGCGACCAGTTGTTCCCATAGGCACGGCTCGGTGGCGGCGCGGCGCATCACCTGGGCCAGCGACGAAGCGTCGCCGGCGCGGAAATGCAGGCCCGACACGCCATCATCGACCATCTCGGCCATGCCGCCGATGTCGCTGCAGATCACCGGCCGCCGGTGCTGGAAGGCTTCCTGGATGACCAGCGGCGCGTTCTCCCACCACACGGAGGGAACCACCACCCAATCCACCGCGGCCATGAGCGCCGGAATGTCCTGTGCGGTATAGCCACCATGATGGCTGACCTCGGGAGCCGTCGCCTCCAGGCCGGCGGCAAGGCGTTCCTTGAATTCGTCGCTTTGGAAGGGCGTGCCCCCGTGGATACGCAGGCGCATGCCCTTGGCCCCCGCCGCCGTCAGTTGGCGCATGGCATCGACGGCGACCATCACCCCCTTGAACGGGCTGAGATTGCCGAAATAGCCGAACACATTGCGGTCGGCGCTGGCGCGATGCGGGGCCGGCGCCACCGCCGGGCGGCCGTTGGCCATGACGGAGATGCGGTCGGCGTCAAGGCCCCACTCGACATAGCGATCGCGCAGGAACTCGCTGGGCGAGACGAAATGATCGACCAAGCCGTACATCGCCTGCAGGTGCTTGCGGCGCAGCACGAAGCGTTCGGGGCCGATGTCGGGGAAGCACTTGCCGCAGGCGTCGGGGCTGGCGGCGCGGCACAGCCCCCGGTCACCGGCGGTGACCATCTGCCCGTGGTTGGCGCAGATGGCGTAATAGTCGTGCAGCGTGAACACGATGCGCGCTTCTGGCAGAACCCGGCGCACCAGGAACAGCGATTCGACGCCGATCAGCAGCGCGTGATGGAAGTGCACGACATCGGGCCGGAACTCCCGCAGGAAGGCGGTGAGTTCGGGGACGACGCCGTGCAGATCGATCTGCGACAGGTGGAAGTGGTCGAAATGCCCGGCCCACAGCAGCACCTCGTCACCGCCGCGGCCGATCGCCTGGAAGGTGGTCCCCGGCTTCTGCTCGCGGTGGACACGGTTGGTGCAGGCGAGGAACATAGCCTCGACCTCGCCCGACGCCTTCATGTCGCGGAACAGGTCATGGGCCAGGATCTCGCTGCCGCCGGGATGGAGGCTGGGATGGTTATGGGTGACGAACAGCACCCGCAGGCGGCTCATCGGCGGCCCTCCGAAGATTTCTCGAACAGACACAGGTCTTGATAGTTGCGCCCTTCGCCGGTGGCCCAGTGGCCATGGGCGAAGGGCTGCACCGGGGTCAGGCCGGCGGCGGCGAAGGCCTCGACGATGAAGGCCTCGTCATAGGCCACCGCCGCCGAGGGGTGCTCGGCGTCGGCCAGGTATTCCGGCCCCTCGGCATCGGGATCGAAGGCCAGGCGCCGGCGGTCGGCGCGCAGGCCGGCGCGCGCCGGCTCGTTCATCAGGAACAGGCTGACGAAACAGCGGCCGGCGGGGCGCAGCATCCGGCCGATCTCGCGGATATAGCCCAGGGTGTCGGCCTGGCGCAGATGCGTGACCACCGAGGTCAGGAAGATGAAGTCGAAGTGCCGCTCGGGAAAGGGCAGCACCGTCGCGTCCACCGCCAGACCGCCTTGCGGGTTGTAGACATCGTTGCGGAAGTCGCGGTGGTGAAAGCGGAAATTGCCATAGACCGGGGTCAGGGTCTCGCGGCACCAGTCGATGCCGTCGCGAACCACGTCGATGCCGTCATAAGTGCCCAGCCGTGCATCGAGATACTGGGTCAACGGCAGGGCCATGCGGCCGATGCCGCAGCCGATCTCCAGCACGCGATCGTTGCGCTGCAGCCCACCGTACTCGACGAAATGGCGCAGGAACTCGGCGCCGATGGCGCGGAAATCGCCATCGCCGATGAACCAACGATCAGGGGGCGGAACGGGCAGGAAGCGATTGGCGGCGATGGACGCCGCCAATGTACCGATATCCAACTTGGTCATGCGGCGGCCTTGGCCCCTTCACCGCGCAGTTCGGCCATCATCCAGCCCCAGCGTTCGGCGTTTAGACGGCGGTTGTAGGCGCAGGCGACACCGCGGGTGTAACCGGTGTGGCGCTGGATGGACTGGCGCTCGAGATGGAACAGCTCGGCCTGCGGCACGTAGCCGATCTCCAGCCCGTTCTGGCGCAGGCGCAGGCACAGGTCGGAATCTTCGTAATCGCCGATGATGTAGTCTTCGCTGAAGCCGCCCAGGCTTTCGATCAGGGCGCGACGCATCAGCAGGCACGCCCCGGTGACCGCCGGCACCATGCGGGCGACACAGGCCGGGGCGAAATGGCGCGGCAGCCCCTTGTGATAGTGAAGGTTGTACCAACGGCCGGTGAGATCCCGGTCGAAGTACATGCCGGCGTGCTGCAGCGACTCGTCGTCGAACAGCAGTTTCGGCCCCACCGCGCCCAGACCTTGATCGGCGATCAGGGCGCCGAGGAGGGTTTGCAGCCACCCATTGCCATCGGGGATGACGTCGGAATTCAGGAACAACACCGTCGGCGCGCGACCGACGGCGGCGCCGGCATTACTGGCGGCGGCGAAACCGTAGTTGGCCGGCATCACCACCAACCGCACCGGCACCTGGTACAGCGCATGCAGGCCGCGCAGCAGGTGCTGCAGTTCGTCGCGTTGCTCGGGCGAGTCCAGAACATAGATCAGCTCGGCCTCGGCCATCATCGGGTCGACGGCGAAGGCCGCCAGCTGGAAGCGGACGAAATCCAGGACTTTGTACAGCGGCACCACCACCGATACGGTGGGAAGCGCGGGAGGCGTGCCGAAATCTACGACTTCCGGCGTCTTCTTTGCCGCCAGATGCAGCGCATGAAGACTGGCGGCGGCGGGGCCGATGCAGTTTGCCAGAGCCTCGTCGGTCACGTGGGACGGGGGCATGCAACCGAGCACCGCGTTGCGCCCCTCGGCGGCGACGAGGGGCTGCGGCGGTGCCACGACGTGGAGCATCTCGCCGGAGCGCAGCGCCAACTCGAAACGGTGCTGATAGGATTGGGTGGCATCGTCGGGCAACGGCACGTAGGTGGCGAAGCCGGCCGTGCCGTGCGGCTCATGCCCGTAATACTGCCCGACATCGGGGCGGGGGAAACGGTGCATCGGCGCCGTGAGCGCGGTCCGCCGGCCGGTCGCCGAAATCGCGGTGATCGACTCGACCAGGTCATGCGGGTCGTGCAGCCAGCCGGACACGAACAGGCCGCCGGCGCCGTGCGACACCGCCAGATCGATCTCGCCGCCCACCGGCTTCGCCTTCATGGTCACGCCGGCCTTGGCCAACGGGAACAGCAGTTGCATTTCGCGCAACGCGGCCCCGGCGGCGGCATTGTCGCCGGCGGAGCGGGCAAGGCAGGCGCCGACATACTCGCGCAGTTCGTTATCGGGGCGCCGGGCCTCCAGCCACGGCAACAGGCGCACGCGCGGCTGGCGAAAGTCGACGGTCCGGCAAGCCAGAGACTCGTCGCCCAGCAGGATCACGCACAGCTCGGTTTCGTCTGGCTTCGCCTCGACGATCAGCCGCAGCGCGCCGGTCGCGCCCACCGCCGGCAGATGCGCGCCGCGGCGAACCGAAGCATCGCCCAGCACGATCACATCGGCCACCCGCCCGAAGCCTATGGCAAGGCGCCCCTCGCACAGCACCAGTTCCCGGCACACATCGGCGCGCGGCGCCAGGGCCGCCGGCTGCGGCGCCATTTCGGCCACCAACTGGCGGCCTAGCTGGCCAAAGTACGGATGCGTGCCAAGGCCGAAGGCCGCACGGCAAGACTGCAGAACGAACCGGAGCGCGCGCACCTGCTCGGCAGGGCGCAAGCCGTCGATCAGGTGCGACGGCTGCAGCCGCGGCAGGCCGGAGGTCATGCCGGCCGTCGCCATCACGGCGCCATCGGCGGTGACGAAATCGATGCGCGCCCCCGCCGCCGGGCGGCGGAAGGCCACCAGCGTGCGTGTCGCACCCCATGTCGTCGACAAGGCCAAGGTCAGGATGGGCGCCGGCAGCGCCTGCCCCTCGACACGGGGCAGCGCCTTGATGCCATCGCCATCGCCTTCCCAAGTGGCGACGACGACGGGGCCGGCCATCACGTACAAAGCCGGCAGAATGTCGAGCGTAGGGGAAGCTGCGTCGAGCATGAACGAACCTTGAAGGGAGAGATGCGGGCGGCAGAACCGCCGCCCGCACACCAACTTAGGAAACGACGAAGAAGGCGTTCGGATTCTGCTGAACGTCCTCGGCCGACACGCCCTGCAGGGTGACGGTGTCGCCATTGCCCAGGTCGATCACGGCATTGCCCTGAACGTCGGTGACGCGCGTCGCCAGGTCGTCCGGCGTCTCGACGGCAAGGCCGTTGATGTTGCGGGCGATCTGCAAGATGTCGCCCTTGCCGAAGTCCATGACGAGGTCCTGGCCGCCGCCGCCGGTGAAGACGAAGGTGTCGTCGCCGCCGCCGCCGAACAGGAGATCGTTGTCGGCACCGCCGTCGATGACGTCGTCGCCGCCGTTGCCCTTGAGCACGTCGTCGCCGGAGCCGCCGAAGACGTAGTCATCGCCCGCGCCGCCCTTGAGATTGTCGTCGCCCGAGCCGCCAATGGCGATATCGTCGCCCGCTTGACCGTTCAGGCGGTCGTCACCCGAACCGCCGGCAAGGAAATCGTCGCCTCGGCCACCGCCGAGCCGATCGTCGCCCGAACCACCGAACAGGCGATCATCCCCATCGTCGCCCTTCAGACGATCATCGCCAGAGCCTCCGACCAGATGGTCGTCGCCGTCCCTGCCATGCAGCCGGTCATCACCACTACCACCCGTGATGAAATCCGAGAATCGACCGCCCTGGAGGTTGTCGTCGTAGGCGCCCCCATGCAACGTAGCCATGTGTGATCTTCTCCAAGTCACGTTTCAGTGACCGGTAGAATTGCCGAGACCCCACGTCATGGGGGTGGCATTGCTGTGAGCTTTGTGAGCTATGCCATTTGCCCGAAAACTGCATCAATTGCAGGCATTTAGAGCGACAGGAAGACCGGCTGAATCGATCTGCGCTGCGCGGCTCTCGGGCCGCCCATGGAGCTCCAGCTCCGCCTTCCGCGTGCGCACCTGGAGGCCCGCACTTCGTCCGACGGCCGGTCGGCGGCCTTCGATGGGAACATCGCCGGCGAAAGGCGGGCGGCAGTGCCGCCGCCCGCCCCGCCGGCTTATGACCCGCCGGCTTATGATATGACGAAGAACTCGTTCGGATTCTGCTGAACGTCCTCGGCCGACACGCCCTGCAGGGTGACGGTGTCGCCATTGCCCAGGTCGATCACGGCACGGCCCTGGACGTCGGTGACGCGGGCCGCCAAATCGTCCGGCGTCTCGACCGCCAGGCCGTTGATGTTGCGGGCGATCTGCAGAACGTCGCCCTTGCCGAAGTCCATGACGAGATCCTGGCCGCCGCCGCCGGTGAAGACGAAGGTGTCTTCGCCGCCGCCGCCGAACAGGACGTCGTTGCCGGCACCGCCGTCGATGACGTCGTCGCCGTTGTTACCCTTGATGACGTCGTCGCCCGCGCCGCCGAACAGGGTGTCGTCGCCCTGCCCGCCGGCGATACGGTCGTTGCCGGCGACCAGATCGAGATCGTCATCACCATACACGGTGTCGTCACCCTTGCCGCCGGCGAGGCGGTCATCGCCCTCGCCGCCGAACAGGGTATCGTCACCGTGGCGGCCATTCAGCCGATCATCGCCATTGTCGCCAATGATGAAGTCGGAAGCCTTACCACCTTCGATGTGATCATCGTAGGCGCCGCCATGCAAAGTAGCCATTTGGTCTTTTCTCCTTCTCACCTTGAGGTGGAGGAATCATGGCCTATGCTTCGCGTCATGGGCGTGGCATTGCCGTGACCTTCGTTAGGAGCCCCCACGACGAAGGGTCGGTCGTCGATTACGCCTTGTGGGAGCCGGTCAGCCGGCGTCGAAGACGATGCCCTGGGCCAACGGCAGCGCGCGCGAGAAGTTGATGGTGTTGGTGGCGCGGCGCATGTACGCCTTCCAGGCGTCGGAGCCGGACTCGCGACCGCCGCCGGTCTCCTTCTCGCCGCCGAAGGCACCGCCGATCTCCGCCCCCGACGGGCCGATGTTGACGTTGGCGATGCCGCAATCGCTGCCGGCGGCCGACAGGAATGCCTCGGCCTCGCGCAGGTCATTGGTGAAAATCGACGACGACAAACCCTGTGGCACGCCGTTGTGCAGCCGGATGGCCTCGACCAAGTCATCGTAGGCCATGACGTAGAGGATGGGTGCGAAGGTTTCCTCGCGCACCACCGCCGTCTGCTCGGGCATCTCGACCAGCGCCGGGCGCACGTAGACGCCTTCGTCGTCGAGGCGCTCGCCGCCGAACACGCGGCCACCCTCGGCTGCGGCCCGCTGCAGGGCGGCGCGCATGCGCGCATAGGCCTCGGCATCGATCAGCGGCCCGACCAGCGTCTGCGGCTCGAGCGGATTGCCGACGTTGACGCTGGCATAGGCGGCCTTGAGGCGGTCCACCAGCGTTTCGCGCACGCTGTCATGCACGATCAGGCGGCGTAGGCTGGTGCAGCGCTGGCCGGCGGTTCCGACCGCGGCAAACAGGATGGCGCGCACCGCCAGGTCGAGATCGGCCGAGGAGCAGACGATCATGCCATTGTTGCCGCCCAGCTCCAGCAGCGCGCGGCCGAACCGCTGGGCGACCCGCGGCCCGACCATCCGTCCCATGCGGCACGAGCCGGTGGCGCTGATCAGCGGTACACGGCGATCGTCGCACAGCGCCTCGCCGACCTCGCGCCCGCCCACCACGACCTGCACCAGATGCTCCGGCGCCTCGCCGAACCGCGCGGCGGCACGGTCGAACAAGGCCTTGCCGGCCAAGGCCGACAGCGGCGTCTTTTCCGAGGGCTTCCACACCACCGGGTCGCCGCACACCACGGCGAGCGCCGCGTTCCATGCCCATACCGCGACGGGGAAATTGAAGGCGCTGATGACGCCGACCACGCCCAGCGGATGCCACGTCTCCATCATGCGGTGGCCGGGGCGCTCGGAGGCGATGGTCAGGCCATGGAGCTGGCGCGACAGGCCCAAGGCGAAGTCACAGATGTCGATCATCTCCTGGACCTCGCCCAGGCCTTCCTGGACGATCTTGCCCGATTCGATGGTGACGAGGCGGCCCAGCGCCTGCTTGTGGCGGCGCAGCTCGTCGCCGAACAGCCGCACCAGTTCGCCGCGCCGGGGCGCCGGCACGTCGCGCCAGGCAAGGAACGCGGTGGCGGCGCGATCGACCGCCGCGGCGACATCGGCGGTGGAATCCGCGCGCAGCCGACCGATCTCCTGGCCATCGATGGGCGAATGGACGGCGAGTTCGCCAATGGCCGGCCGTACGCCGAGATCGTCGAGAAGGGAACCGAGCATCGCCATCTCCCCCGAAGCGCGGACCTCCAGGTCCGCAAGCCGTGGGCGGACCTGGAGGTCCGCGCTCCACTTCACCACAATATGGCGGCTAACCCCCGTAAAGCCACCGGCAGATCGCCACCGCCGCCGCCACGCCGGCGACATCGGCGAGCAGCCCGGCGACCAGGGCGTGGCGAATGCGCCGCACCTGGACCGCGCCGAAATAGACCGCAAGCACGTAGAAGGTGGTTTCGGTCGAGCCCTGGATGGTGCTGGCGAGATAGCCGGTATAACTGTCGGGGCCGATGGCCGGGTCGTTGAACAGCGCCGCCAGCAGGCCGAAGGCGCCCGAGCCGGACAAGGCGCGCATCAAGGCCATGGTCAGTGCCTCGGCCGGCAGGCCGAACGGCGCCGTGACGGCACCGATGGGCCGGATCAGCAGTTCGAGGGCGCCGCTCTCGCGCAGCATGGCGATGGCCACCAGGATGGCCACCAGATAGGGGATGATGCGCACGCCGACCTGGAAGCCCTCGCGCGCGCCCTCGACGAAGCTCTCGTAGACCTTGACTCCACGCAGCAGGCCGAAGGCGAGCAATCCCACCACCAGGGCCGGCAGAATCCACGCCGACACCAGCTTGCCCCACAGCAGGGTCAACGGCACCAGGGCGACGACGGCGGCAACCGCCAGGGCCGAGGCCAGCATGGGCGCGGGTCCCCCCGCGTCGCCATCATCCTCTTCCGCACGTTGAACGGCCGCCGCCGCCGCGGATGAATGCTCGACGGGAAACACCGGCGCCAGCACCTTGGCCGAAACCACGGCCACCGCGGTCGCCACGATGGTTGCGAACAGCGTCGTGCCGACGATGCCGGCGGGATCGGCCGAGCCGGCGGCGGCGCGCAGGGCGATGACGCTGGTCGGCAGCAGGGTGACGCTAGCCGTATTGATGGCCAGGAACAGCACCATGGCGTCGGTGGCCGTGCCCTTGCGCGGGTTGAGGCCGTCGAGCTCCTGCATGGCGCGGATGCCGAAGGGGGTGGCGGCGTTGCCGAGCCCCAGCACATTGGCCGAGATGTTGAAGATCATCGCCCCCATGGCCGGATGCCCGGCGGGGACCTCGGGAAACAGCCGCACCATGAGCGGCCGCAGCAGCCGGGCCACGACCGTCAGCAGCCCGCCCTCCTCGGCCACTTTCATCAGGCCGAGGAACAGCGCCATCATGCCGACCAATCCGATCGACAGCGTCACCGCCTGGTCGGCGGCCTCGAGCAGCGCCGTCGACAGCAGTTCCATGGGTGCGCCGCCGGCGCCATGCCACGACAACTGCCGCACCGCCGCCACAATGAAGGCGGCGGCGACCATCACGAAGAAAACCAGATTCACCCCGGCTGCCCCCTCGTCGCGCCCAGGACTCAGGCGCCGAAAGGAGCAGCTAACACCGCATCCGGGGGTTTGACCAGAGCAGTGCAGCCAGCCGCTGGCGAAGGTGGCTCAAGGGAGGTCAGTACCCTCTCGCCGTCACCCCCGGGCTTGGCCCGGGGGTCCATGGATTGCCGGGTCAGGCCCGGCAATGACGACAGAGGTGGCAGTCTCGTAAAGTCGCACGCCCTAGCTAGGCGCGGAACGGCAGCATGCGGGCCAGCACGCTGTCCTTGCGCACCCGGTGATGCCAGACGGCGGCGGCGGCGTGGAGGGCGGCAAGCGCCATCATGAGGAACGCCGATACCGCATGGGCGCCTTCCAGCGCCTCGTGCAGCGGCTCGTTCTTGCCGATGAACAGCGGGAAGGTGTAGAGGCCGAAGAACGAGACGGGGCGGCCGCCCGTGTCCGACATCAGCCAGCCGATCACGGGAACCGCCAGCATCAGCGCATAGAGCGCCCAATGCATGGCCGTGGCGAGCGTATGCTCCCACGCGGCTTCGTACTGCGGGCGCGGCTGAACGTTCACCTGGCGCCAGATCAGGCGGAAGACGACCAGCAGCAGGACCAGCACGCCCATGGCCTTGTGAAGGCCGTAGACCTGGCCCTTGAACTCGCCGTTCGGCAGGCCGCCCATCCATAGACCGACGCCGAACAGTCCGATGATCATCAGCGCCATCAGCCAGTGCAGGCCCTGCGCCATCGCGCCGTAGCGCTCGCTCGTATTGCGCATCGTCATTGCCTCCATCTCCATTTGCCACGGATGCTGCCAAATCCCGGCTAAACCGATGATGAACCGGCGAGCGCCTCATTGCCGCTCCGCCATGATGCGATAACGCGACCACAGAGGAACAGAGACACCGAGACGGCACGGAGCGGTCTACCGCCGGCGTAGCCGGCAGTCCTGCTTCTTCTCTGTGTCCCCTCGGTGTCTCTGTGCCTCTGTGGTGAACCATCCCCTCAGGATTGCGGGACTCGATTTCGGATAGCCGAGAGGGTGGTCCGGGTGCTGATGGCCTCGGGGTCGATGCGCAGTTCGAGCAGCGCCACCCTTCCCGCCCCCAGCGCCCGCTCGAACGCCGGCGCAAACTGCTCGGTGGCATCGATCGTCTCGGCATGCGCACCGAACGAGCGCGCCAGGGCGGCGAAATCGGGGTTGACCAGGTCGGTGGCCAGGGCGCGGCCGGGATAGTGGCGCTCCTGGTGCATGCGGATGGTGCCGTACATGCCGTTGTTGACCAGCAGGATCACCGGCGCGAGGTCGTGCAGCACGGCGGTGGCCAGCTCCTGCCCGGTCATCAGGAAATCGCCGTCGCCAGTCCAACAGACGACGGTACGCTCGGGGTGCACCACCTTGGCGGTCAGCGCCGCCGGGACGCCATAGCCCATCGAGCCGTTGGTCGGCGCCAGCTGCGACCGCCACGTCCGATATTGATGGAAGCGCTGGGTCCACCCCGAATAGTTGCCGGCGCCGTTGGTGACGATGGCGTCGGCCGGCAGGCGCCGGCGCAGCCACAGCATCACCTGGCCCATGTCCAGCGCGCCCGGGCACGGCCCGGGCTGCAGATTGGCCTCGTAGTCGGTGCGCGCCGCCCGCAGCCAGTCGCGCCAGGCCGCGGCATCGAGCTGCACGTGCCGCCGCAGGGCCTGGGCCGCCGCGGCCATCCCGGCGGTGACGCCCAGCGCCGGATGGTAGACGCGGCCCAGCTCTTCGGCGGCCGGGTGGATGTGCACAAGGGTCTGGCGCGGCACCGGCGCCTCGACCAGGGTGTAGCCCTGGGTGGTCATCTCGCCCAGGCGCGCCCCCACCACCAGCAACAGGTCGGCGTCGCGGACGCGTTGCGCCAGGTGCGGGCTGACCGACGTACCGAGTTCGCCGACATAGGCCGCGCTGGTGTTGTCGACGATGTCCTGGCAGCGGAACGAGGCGGCAACCGGTAGGCCAGAGGCTTCGGCGAAGGCGGTGAAGTCGCGGCGCGCCTCGTCGTTCCAGCCGCCGCCACCGACGATGGCGAGCGGGCGGCGTGCCGTCATCAGCAACGACCGCAGGCGCGCCATATCGGCCTCGCCGGCATCGCCCGCGGCGGCGGGAACATGCGGCACATCGGCCACCGCGGCGACATCGCCCAGCATGTCCTCGGGCATGACCAGCACCGCCGGGCCAGGCCGCCCGGACGTGGCAATGGCGAAGGCGCGGGCCAGCGCCTCGGGCAGGCGCTCGGCGGCATCGACCTCGCCCACCCACTTGGCCAGGGGCGCGAACATCAGGCGATACTCGACCTCCTGGAAGGCTTCGCGCCCACGCGTCGGCCGTTCCACCTGCCCCACCAGCAACACCATCGGGGTGGAATCCTGGAACGCGGTGTGCACCCCGACCGAAGCGTTGCAGGCGCCGGGGCCACGGGTGACGAAGCACACCCCGGGCCGGCCGGTAAGCTTGCCATAGGCTTCGGCCATGTAGGCGGCACCGCCTTCCTGGCGGCAGGTGATCAGCTTGAGGCGATCGCGGCGGTCGTAGGCGGCATCGAGGAATGGCAGATAACTCTCGCCGGGCACGCAGAAAACGGTGTCGACGCCTTGGGCGATGAGGCCGTCGGCAAGAATGGCACCGCCGCTGCGGGCCGAAATCATGGCGCTTTTCATGCCGCCTCCGCTGCAATCGGCCGCCATGCTGCGCGCCGGGCGGGCGCCGGTCAAGGGAACCACCGCGCGCGCCGGGCGTTGGCGAAATGTCGTCGAGAGAACCGGGGCTTGTCTATGACCTCACGCTTCCTGACCGCGGCGCTCGCCGCCTCGATCACCGCCTCGATCACCACAGGGCCGCTGTCGGCGCAGCCGGCGCAGCAGCAGGAACAGCAGCAATCCCAGGCTGCCGCCCAGCAAAAGCTCGTGCTGGGGCAAACCCAACTGCAACAGGCCGCCACGCATCTCCAGCGCGCCAAGGATACCGGCCAGTTGGATGCCCAACAAATCGGCGAGGCGCGCCGTATGGTGGACAGCGGCCTGGATCAACTCGACGCGGCACTCAAGGACCTGCAGGGGGTGAAGACCGGCGACGAGGCGCAACAGGCCATCCGCAACACCCGCCAGGAAATGCAAAGCGCCAAGCAGGCAATGACCGCGATCGAGGCCGACGCCCCCGAGCCGGCGATCCAGGCCCTGAAAGACTTGCAGCAAGCGGCGGCCGAGGTGCAGGAGACGGCGCAACTGACCTCCGCCCCCCAGTGAGGGCGGTGCGCTGCGTGGCTCTCACCCGGAGCGCGGAGCTCCAGCTCCGCCTTCCGCGTGCGGACCTGGAGGTCCGCACTCCGTCTGACGGCTCCGGAACGCCGATGTGGATTAACCTAAACCGATCAGCTCTAGCCGCGCAGGTCGTCGAAGATCCGGTTGAAGGCGCGCACCGCCGCCGCCGGGCCGTCGGCATGCTCCCAGACGCCGTTGCACACGGCAAGGAAGTCGGCGCCCGCCTCGACCAGCGGCCGGCAGTTGTCGACGGTGATGCCGCCGATCGCCACACAGGGCACGGTCATGACGTCGGCCCACCAATTCAGCAGTTCGATCGGCGCGCCCTGGACCGTGGCCTCCTTGGTCGTGGTCGGAAAGAAGGCGCCGAAGGCGACGTAATCGGCGCCCGCCTCGCCCGCCTCCATGGCGAGGTGGCGCGAATCGTGGCAGGTCACACCGACGATGGCATCGGCGCCGACGAGGCGCCGCGCCTCGCGATAGGACATGTCGCCCTGGCCGATATGCACGCCATCGCAGCCGGCGCGCACCGCCAGGTCCGGGCGATCGTTGAGCAGGAAGGCGACGTCGCGCCCTTGCACCACCGGCCGCAAGGCCTCGGCGGCGGCGAGCACCGCGTCGTCGGCGTGGCCTTTGAGGCGCAGTTGGACGCATCCGACATCGCCGGCATCGAGGGCCTCCGCCAACACCGCGGCGAAAGCGGCCAGGTCGGGAATGGTCGGCGGCGTGATCAGGTAGAGGCGGCTATCAGGCATGGCGATGCAATAGCGCATTTCGGCGCGCTGGTGTAGTGGAACCGTCGGCCAGGGCGGCCTTACCGCGGCGGCTGCCTCGGTTGCATCTGTCGATCGAGGAACTCGCCCAGTTGCTCGCCGAGGCTGGGGTCGCGACGCTGCTGCTCGCGCTGGCGCTGGCGGTAGAGTTCGTCGGCGCGCCCACGCTCGTACGCCTCACGCTCGTCATAGGCGTTGCCGCGGGGGGCCTGCTCCCGGTAGCCGTACCCGCCAGAAGGCGGTGCGTCATAACCGCGGCCGTAATAATCGTAATAGTCGCGATCGCGGAGGCTTTGCGCCGATGCACCGGCGGCCATCGTGGCGGCCAGCAGCGCCCCCGCCAATGCGGAATACCTCATGGTGTTTCTCCTGGGGATGCCATCCGGTGAACGCCGGCAGACCGGACGGGTTCCACACTAGCCGCATGAGCAGGCGGCAGGGCTTGGGCGGCGCCATGGCCGATGGTCGCGTCACCCATACTTCTCCTGCCGGGCTATACGCCTATCGCGCCCTTCATGAGCCGCCGACAGACTTATATATTTTAGAAATATTCCAATGTCGGATATGCGGGGTTTCCAGGCGGCGCGCTTACGCGGCTTGGGCGGCGCCGCCAGAATGGGGAGTGATCGCACCATGAATCTCAAGGGTTCGCAGACCGAAGCCAATCTCAAGGCCGCTTTCGCCGGCGAGTCGCAGGCCAATCGCCGCTATCTGTACTTCGCCCAGAAGGCTGATGTCGAAGGGCACAACGACGTCTCGGCGCTGTTCCGCTCGACGGCCGAGGGCGAGACCGGGCACGCCTTCGGCCATCTCGAATTCCTCGAACAGACCGGCGACCCGGCCACCGGCGAGCCGATCGGGCCGACCGACGCCAATCTGCGCGCCGCCGTCGCCGGCGAGACGCATGAATACACCGACATGTATCCGGGGATGGCGCGCACCGCCCGCGACGAAGGCTTCGACGAGGTCGCCGACTGGTTCGAGACGCTGGCCAAGGCCGAACGCTCGCATGCCGGCAGGTTCCAGCGCGCCATCGACAGCCTCGGCAGCTAAGTAGTTTGCGTTCGGATTCGACCACCCTCGCTTCGTCATTGCCGGGCTTGCCCGACAATCCATGGATCGACGCGAAGCGTCGATGGGCCAAGCCCGGGGGTGACGTGCGAAGAGGTCGATTTTCGAGCGAATGCAAGATGCTCTAGGAGAACCCGATGCGCGAAGGCAGCCTGGAGGCGCCAGTCCGTCGGCCGCTGGCATGGCGGGACCCCGAGTTCTACGACGAAGCCAAGCTCGATGCCGAGATGCGGCGGGTGTTCGACATCTGCCACGGCTGCCGCCGCTGCTTCAATCTGTGCGACAGCTTTCCCCGCCTGTTCGATCTCGTCGACGAGGCCGGCGATGCCGAGGTTTCCGGCGTCTCCAGCAAGGATTTCCGCAAGGTCGTGGACGCCTGCACGCTGTGCGACATGTGCTTCATGACCAAGTGCCCGTACGTGCCGCCCCACCCGTTCGACATCGACTTCCCGCATCTGATGCTGCGCTACCGCGCCGTGCAGTTCGCCAAGGGCGAGGTCGGCTTTACCGAGCGGCAACTGACCCAGACCGATCGCAACGGCCGGCTGGCGGCCATGGTGGCGCCCATCGCCAACTGGGCCACCGACACCAACAACCGCCTGACCCGGCCGGTCATGGAAAAGATCGCCCGCGTCCACAGCGAGGCGCCGCTGCCACGCTACCACCGCCATACGCTGACCCGGCAAGCCGCGGCCGAGCCCCCCGTGATCAATCGTGACGCGCCCGGCTTCGGCCGCAAGGCGGTGCTGTTCGCCACCTGCTTCGGCAATTTCAACGAACCCGGGATCGGCATGGCGACGCGGGCGGTGCTGGCCCACAACGGCGTCGAAACAAAGATCGTCCATCCCGGCTGCTGTGGCATGCCGCAACTGGAACACGGCGATCTGGCCCGCGTCTCTGCCCAGGCCGAGACGATCGCGGCCGAACTGGAGGTATGGCTCGACAAAGGCTACGACGTCATCGCCCTCGTCGCGTCATGTGCGCTGATGCTGAAATTCGAGTGGCCGCTGCTGGTTCCCGGCAATGCCGCGATTCGGCGTCTGTCGGAATCGACCTGGGACATCGCCGAATACATGGTCGACCTGAGCCGCACGGCAGGTCTGGCATCAGGAATGAAGCCGCTGGACGGCGGCGTCGCCGTGCATCTGGCCTGCCATGCCCGGGCGCAGAATGTCGGCGCCAAGGCCGCCGAGCTGCTGTGCTTGATTCCCGAAGCGCAGGTGACGGCCATCGAACGCTGCTCGGGCCACGGCGGCACCTGGGGCATCCATACCGAGAACTACCCGGTGGCGCTGAAGGTGGGGCAGCCGGCGGTGCGCCAGGCGGCGCGCTCGGGCTGCGGCCACATCGTCTCGGAATGCCCGCTGGCCGCCATTCATCTCAAGGACGGCCTCGACCGCCTGAGCGGCGACAAGCCCGCCATCGACAAGGTCCGCCACCCCATCGAGCTGATGGCGCGGGCCTATGGGCTGTGACAGAGAGGAGGCCAATATCGTGAAGCGAGAGATCACCCGCGCCGATATCTTGTCGATGGACGACTACGCGCGCCAGCGCGGCGAGCTGCGCCGACGTCTCGGCGAGCAGAAGCGTCACCGCCGCCTGGCGGTCGGCCCGCACGCCACGCTCTATTTCGAAAACTACGACACCATGTGGGCGCAGGTGCACGAGATGCTGTTCGTCGAGCGCGGCGGCGAGGCGCAGATCGCCGATGAACTCCACGCCTATAATCCGCTCATCCCCCAGGGCCGCGAACTGGTGGCTACGCTGATGTTCGAAGTCCCCGACGAAGGCCAGCGCCGCCGCCTGCTGGCCGGCCTGGGCGGCGTCGAGAACACGGTGGCGCTGCTGATCGGCGAGGAGCGCATCGCCGCCATTCCCGAAACCGACGTCGAGCGCACCGACGACAGCGGCAAGGCCTCGTCGGTGCACTTCCTGCATTTCCCGTTCAACGAGGCGCAGAGCGCCGCCTTCCGCGATCTGGCCAGCCGCGCCATGGCCGCCATCGACCATTCGCGTTACGGCCACATGGCGATCATCCCCGACGACGTGCGTCAGGCCCTGCTCGGCGATTTCGCCTGAGCGGCGATGCGGCGCCGAGCCTTGGCGCGTGCGCCGGCCGCCGCCCATGCCAGACTGACCGCCAGCAACGATGTCGAACCAGGCTCGGCAACCGCTATCTGGCTGCCGATAAACGGACTGAGGCGCAACAGCGCCTTGTCCTCGGCAAGTAAGTAGGCGTCAGGATAGGTCAGGTAACCCGTCCACATGAGCGCATCGATCGGGCACGCCGCTGTGTAAACCGGTTCACAAGCCGATGGGTGCGGCAGACCGAACGTATGTCCCAATTCGTGGCCAAGGCCGCCGATCCACCGGCTGACGGGCTGCGGCTGCTCACCGATCAGGCCCCGTAGATCGGCGCCGGGAAGCACGGCCGCGCCCCACAGCGCCGCGCCCCCGAATTGACCCGGTGCGTTATCCGCGTCGACGTAGAAGATCCACCGATGCAACGGATCGTTATATTGCCCGCCGGTCATCGTAAAGGCGTCGTTTATGACGTTGTAGAAAAACCAAGTCGAGTATTCGCCCCCCGTGTCATTGGTCGAATAGAACGATGATGGATGAAGTCCGCTGACGATGTCGACCGCCGGCGATATCGCGAATGTGCTGCCGTCCAGCTGGTCTGCGTACCACTGCTGCAAATCGTAGAGCGCATCCATGATGGCCGACTGATATTCGGCTTTGACCTCCCGGTCGGTGGGAACCAAATAGACTGGGCGCACAACCGGCACCACCGGTGCCGCGTACACAGAGCGATCCGAGCTCAGAAGCGCGACAATGACCAGCAGCCCTAGGGGGACCGCCGGTGGACATTTTGCCCGTCGTCCAAGGAAGGCCAGAACGGCACCAACGCGGCTCGTCTTGGCATAGGTGAAAAGTACGGAAGCGTCCATGGCTCACCCTCCAGTCATAAACCGGATTCCGCCACGCAGAGCGGATGCCATATGCGGGAAAGCAGGGCCTTCAGTGACGTTGAGGTGGCTTCAAGACGAAAGCTGTAAAGAAACCTGACAGCCGCGGCCGGCCAAGAGAGCGGAATGAATACGGGCGGAATCGGAGCACGGCGCTCCGCCTCCGCATTCGGCGTGCGGACCTGGAGATCCGCGCTTCAGCGGAACGGATCAACCCAGCATCGTGCTCTAGTCTGCGCTGTTGAGAAACGCCACGCCTTCGCGCCCCTGGAAAAAGCCGTTGGACAGGCCGGCGTCACCGACCAGTTCGGCGAGCTTGGCCGCCGCCTCGCCGGCATCCATGCGGCCGTCGAGCAGGTCGCGATAGAGGCGCGCCACCACCACCATGTCGAAGCTGTGCGGCGACAGGCGGAAGCGGCGGATGCCCATGGCCTCCAGCTCGGCGAGTTCGCCCAGCAGGGCGTTGTAGGTCTGCGACAGCGTCTGGGTGCCATTGACCGCGAGGAACGCCTCGCCGTCCAGGGTGGTGACGGTCATGCCGTCGTCGTCCTGGCCGCAGACGAACTGGCAGCCGTCCTTGTGCAGACCGTGGGCGCGGGCGTGATAGCAGCGCGCCGAGATGGCCAGCGGCAGTCGGCCGAACGCCATCACCTCGAGCTCGACCTGATGGGCGGCGGCGGCGGTGGCGATGGCGGCGATGGCGTCGCGCGCCAACTCGGGCGGCAGGCACACGCGAAAGGCGCCGTTGGCGGCCATCCAGGCCAGCGCCCCCTCGTTGTAGACGTTGACCAGCGGCCCGATGGCGTGGCGCTTGCCCTTGAGCGGCCGCAGGGCGCCGACGTCGTTGGCCTCGATCAGGTACTCGGCGGCCTCGATCAGCTCGGCCACCGACTGGCGCTCGCGATCGGTGGTGACCAGGGCCGGCGACGACAGCACCACCTCCTTGCCGGCCGCGGCCAGACGCTCCACCACCTCGGGGATGTGCTCGGCGAAAAACGGCGCGCGCTTCGAGCAGACGATCTCGCCGACATGGACGGTATCCACCGGCGCCTCGTCGGCGATGCGGAAATGAAAGTCGCGCCAGCGCTCGGGCGCCCAGTTGAACAGCACCGGGCCGAGGGTGAGGACGGAGGTCTGGGATGTTGTCTTGGCCATCTGGTCGGAACCTTGTTGCAAGCGTCCTTGTCGTCATGCCCGCGAAATCGGGCATCCATTCCACAGGCTGGCGGCACGGATTCCCGCGTTTGAGCCTGTGAAGAACTGCCCCCTATCCGTCATTCCCGCGAAAACGGGAATCCATTCCACCGTCGGAAGTGCCTCAGCGGGACGCGCGCTCTCAGGAATGGACCCCCGCTTCCGCGGGGGCGACGACCAAGGGCGGATAACGGCATTTCTTCACAAACTCTTTCGCGGGAATGACGAAGGAGGGAGGAATTCACCGCCACTTCTTCGAATAGGCGCCGGTGGTGTCGGTGTTGCCCTCGGCCAGGTCCTGCAGCGCCTTCATCGGCGGCACCTTACCCGAGCGCTCGAAGGCGTCGACGGCCTCGCGGCAGCTCTTCACCACCGCGGCGATGTAGGCGCGGCCGCGCTGGCGGCCCTCGATCTTGAGGGCGGTGACGCCCGCCGCCTTGAGGTCGGGCAGCAGGTCGATGGCGTTGAGGCTGGTCGGCTCCTCGAACAGGTAGGCGGCCTTGTCGCGGGCGACGAAGCGGCCCTTGCACAGCGTCGGATAGCCGGCCGGCTCGCCCTCTTCGAAGACGTTGATGGTGAAGTCGCCGAGGCGCGACACCAGGTCGCCGTCCCGCTGCTCGTAGCGGACATGGCTGGCCGGCGAGCACACGCCCTGGACGTTGGGCGAGTTGCCGGTGGCGTAGGACGACAGCGAGCAGCGGCCTTCCGCCATCGGGCACATGCCGCCGAAGACGAAGACCTCGGTCTCGATGTCGATTTCCTTGTTGAGCTTGGCGATGTCCTGGATGGTCAGCACGCGCGGCAGCACGACGCGGCGGACGCCGAAGCTTTCCTGATAGAAGCGGATGGCGTCGGGATTGGACGCCGAGGCCTGCACCGACAGGTGCAGGCGCAGCTCGGGATGGCGCTTGCTGGCGTAGTCGAGCAGCCCGACGTCGGCGAGGATCACCGCGTCGGCGCCGATGGCATGGGCGTCGTCGACGGCACGGTGCCATGCCGCTGCACGCCCCGCCGCCACGTATGTGTTGATGGCGGTGAACACCTGCGCACCGCGGGCATGGGCATAGGCGATGCCCTCGCGCAGTTCCTCGCGCGAGAAGTTGAGGCCGGGGAAATTGCGGGCATTGGTCTCGTCGCGGAAGCCGCAATACACCGAATCGGCGCCGGCATCGACGGCGGCACGCAGCGCGGCGAGGGTGCCCGCCGGGCAGATCAGTTCCATGGCGGCCATGTCAGCCCTTCCTGCTCTCAAGGCGATTGATGCGGCGTTCGGCGGCGTCAAGCCGGCGCGATGCCGGCGCCAGCATCGCCTCCTGCAGTTCGCTCAGCGAATCATGCAGACGCAGCGCGGCGCGGCGCGCCGGGGCCAGCAGGCGCGCGAACGGCCCCAGGAACGCGGCGAGATCGGCGGCAAGGTCGATGTCGTCGCCATCGACGGCATTGCGCAGGGCGACGACGGCGGCGGTATCACCCTCGATGGTCAGATCGCGGTTGAAGAACAGCGCATCGCCATCGATGCGCCCTTCCAGCAGGTCGAGCAGATGGGCGAAACGGCCGCGGATGGCGGCGCCGGCCTGCGCCTGATCGCGCGAGGCCAGCCGCAGCCGCACGCCCTGCGGGCCCAGGCGCATCAGGAACACCTGCGGCAGGTCGACCGGGTCGACCAGGATCTCGGTCTCCGGCAACTCGGCCAGCCGCTCGAACGCGCCGGGATGGCGTCGCCGCAGCACCGTCACCATCAGATCGAGGGGCGGCTGCAACAGGCTGGCCGGCAACGGCAGCGTCGCCATCAGCGCCAGCCGCGCCAGCATCGTCTCCAGGATGCGCTCGTCCCGACGCGCCAGACCGTCCACGTCCCAAACTCCTCGCCAACTGCACCGGTGGTAGTGCTACCCGCAAAGGTAAAAAGTCAAGCCAAACCGACCCTCGCTCACAGGCGATCGGCCTCGGTGCGGCAGAACTTCGACAGGCGGCCGATGCTGTCGATCTCGACGGCGGATCCGCGAACACGCACGCCGACCTCCTGCAGGGCAGTGAAATGGCGCGACAGCGTTTCCGGGCGAATGCCGATGCGCGCCGCGATCAAGGACTTGGAATGCGGCAGGCGCACGACGGTACGCCCGCCCGCCGCCGGCGTCAGATTGAGCAGATAGCCGGCGAGGCGCTGTGCCGACGATTTCAGTTTCAGGCTCTTGATCTCGCGGGCGAGCATGCGGAACTGGCGCGAGACACCAGCCAGCATGGCGATGGCAAGATCGGGCTCGGCCCGCAGATGGGCACGGAAGGTCTCGGCCGGCAGCAGCAGCACGCGCGCCGGCTGCAGCACCTTGGCGCCCATCAGGCACGGCTGATTCGTCAACACGGCGGAGGCGACGATCATCTCACCGGGGGTCATGATCTCGACCACCGTCTCCTCGCCGTCGTTCTCACCGATCAGCCCTACTTCGCCGCTCAGCAGGATGTGCAGGCAGGTGGCGAGGTCGCCCTGTAGGAACAGCATGACGCCGCGCGGATAGGGATAGACCATGCCACCGGAAATGATCTTTTCCAACGTATCTGGCGCCAGTCCCGCGAACTGCGGGACTTGGCAAATCAACTCACGATCATCATCCGTGATTTCCACGGCGCTCATCCTCCTGCTCAAGGGGGCGCAGCTTACCGCAGACGGTCTCCGACTCAGATTGATCCTCGACAAATAGCGTCGAGGAACCGCGGCGTCAGGTCGCGGCCCTGGCCATGTGGCCCAGCAGGTACTCGATATCCGGCTCGTCGAGGTCGACGCCGAGATCGCCGCACTGGGTGAGCACGCGCTCGACGATTTTGCGCGAACGGCGTTCACGATCATGGGCTTGGCCGTCGAGCTGAATGAGGCGGGCGACGTCGACGGCGGCGCGAAACGCCGGAAAATATGCGGCGGGCAAGCCTGCCTTGTCGAAAATCGCCCGCAGGCCGAGCGGACCGGTGTCGTAGATGAGGGCCAGGGCATTGACCGTCGCGGTCCCGGAAAGGCGGGCCAGGGCCGCCTCGAAGAACGCCAGATCGCCAAGGCACAGCGCACGCAGGATGATCGACGGGGTTAGCCGGCCGTAGGCATCGAGTTGACGCACCAATGCGTCGACGTCGTCGTCGCCGACATTGTCGCCGAGCAGGCCGACGACCGCCCGCTCGCGCGCCTGGAGCAGGAGTTCGCTCGTCAGCCCTTCGGGAGCGGAGCCGCAGGCCAGCAACTGCTGGCGCAGCCTGTCCGAAGTCTTCGCCACCAGGCGTTCGACGACGGTGATCGGCAGCGCCGGCCGCGCCGCCAACCCCAGTTGCACGTCATCGTGCTGGCCAAACCGTTCCACCACCCGCTCGAGCGCCGGCGCGGGGATTTCGGCGCGCTGATTGGCGACGAGCGTGCTCACCACCCGCGCATCGTCGGTTTCGACCAGCGCCTCCGACACCCGGCCCGAAACCGATGCGCGTCCGGCGATGGCCACCTGCTTGGCAGCGCCACTCGAGCGGGCGATGGCAATCAGGTCGTCGTCGGTGAGCACTTCCGACGACTGCAACATGGGCAGCGCCACCGAGTCGACGTCTCGTGCGAGCCCCAGGGCCACGTCATGCGGCACGCCCGGGGAGTTGCGCAGTTGCCAGGCCAGGGCCTCGCGCACCCGCACCTCGGCGTCCTTCATCATCAGCCGAAAAATGTCTTCGGCGAGGTGGCGCTCGGTGTCCGTCAAAACGGCAGGATCGAAACTGGCCGCGACGCGCGCCGCGGTGCGGCTGCGCATTTCGGCCGAGGGGTCGTCCAGCAGCAAGCGGACGTCCGATTCTGTCAGCTTCTCGACCTGCTTCATCGTATCCCCCCGATTCGTTCATTCCGGCGGCGCGTGCTTGGCCAGGATGCGCTGCAAGGTTCGCCGGTGCATGCGCAGCCGGCGCGCCGTCTCCGATACGTTGCGCCCCGATTCGTCGTATACCCGCTGAATGTGCTCCCAACGCACGCGCTCGGCGGTCATCGGCATATCGGACGGCTCGGGCAGCACCGGTTCGTCGCCCCATTGCAGCAGCGCCGCGACCAATCGCTCGACGTCGACCGGCTTGGCCAGGTAATCGAGCGCCCCTGCCTTGACCGCGGCGACGGCCGTCGCGATGTTGCCATAGCCGGTGAGCATGACGATGCGCGTGTCCGGCGACACCCGTTGAATGGCGCTGACCAGTTCCAGCCCGTTGGCCTCGCCCAGCTTCAGGTCGACGACGGCATAGGCCGGCGTCGCGGCCGCAGCCGCCATCCCCGACGCCACGCCGTCGGCGGTGGTGACGACGAAGCCGCGCCGTTCGAGCGCCCGCGCCAGCCGTGTGCGGAAGGGCTCGTCGTCATCGACCACCAGCAGCGAGCGCTCCTCCGGCAGCGAGCCGTTCTCCGCCACGTCGATCTTTTCATTCGCCATCGGCACCGCCGTTCGTCTTACCGCTTGCACTATATCGATACCGCGCCGGTCCTGTCAGCCGGTCACTGGCCGGGCGCCTGCCCGAAGGCGTTGCGCGGCCAGGTGACCGTGGCCACGGCACCACCTTGCGGGCCATTGTCGATGACCAGCTTGCCGCCGGTGCGCGACAGCAGGGTGGCCGCGATGAAGATGCCGAGCCCCATGTGACCGTGTTCGCCGGCGCGGCTGGAAATGTAGGGCTCGCCCACGCGCGACAGCAAATGCAGACTGAAGCCCGGGCCATCGTCGGAAATGGTGACGGACACCGTCTCCTCGCTCCACCGGGTGACGACATCGACCCGCCTGGTTGCGAATTGCAGCGCGTTCTGGATCAGATTGCCGAGCCCGTGCAGGATCTCCGGCCGCTGGCCGACCCATGGCGCGGGAGCCGTCTCCTGCCCCGGCAGCGGCCCTGCCGAAAACCCCAGTTCCTTGTCGCCGTCCTTGGGGCGATGCGGCGCCGCCGCCAGTTCGACCAGCGATTCGAGGGGGACGCGATCGATGGCGGCGTCCTTCTCGGCATCACGCTGCTGCCCCAGATGGGTGAGAATGGTGCGGCAGCGCTCGACCTGACTGACCAACAGCCGCACGTCGTCGGCCAGCGGGCTCTCCGGCGGCACTTCGGCCGCCATGTCCTTGACGACCAGGCTGATGGTCGCCAAGGGCGTGCTCATTTCGTGGGCGACCGCCGCCGCCATGGCGCCGACGGCGGCAAAGCGTTGTTCATGCGCCAGCGCGATCTGGGCCGCCGACAGCGCATCGGCGCGCCGCCGCGCCTCCTCGGCGACGCGCCACGTGTACAGGGCGGCGAAGGCGGTCGACAGCACCAGGGCCGTCCAGGTGCCGGCCACATAGAGCGGCGGCAGATAGATTTCGACGTCGGGGAACGGCAGCGGCCTGTGGTGGACGGTCAGGACCGAGACCAGCGCCACCGCCAGCACGACCAACAGCGCCGTCTGCCGCAGCGACAGCGTTGCCGCCCCGACCGTCACCGGTGCCAGGAGGAACAGGGCGAAGGGGTTGTGCACGCCGCCGGTCAGGAACAGGAGAGCCGACAGTTGCACCAGATCGAAGCCGAGATGCCAGCCGGCCACCGCACCGCTGACCCGGCGCCGCGCCATCCCCGACATGACCAGACCAAGATTGAACAGGATCGAAGCGGCGACGGCGGCCAGCGGCAAGCGCCACTCGCCCATGCCGAAGATCGCGTGGACGACGGCAATGGTGGCAATCTGCCCGGCGATGGCCAGCCAGCGGATGCCGACCAGCGTGTTCAGCCGCACCAGCCCGACGTCGCTAACGTCGGCGCCGACCTCCCGCCCGTCCCCCTGCCACATGGCGTCACCTCCGACGCCGACTGTACGCGCCGCATCGGTCGCGGAAAAGCTGTCGATCATGGCTGTCCTACGGCAGCGCAGGCCTGTGGCAACGGCGGTCGCACCGGGGCCTCGGCCCGAGGCTGCAACTGGGCCTCGAGCAAGGCGCCGGCGCTGGCCCAACTCTCGGCCTCGTGGCAGCCGTCGCCCGGCGACATCGGTGGCTGCGCCTTGCACTTGGGGCTGTCATCCGGGCAGCGCAGGCGCACATGGAAATGCTGGTCATGACCGCGCCAGGGGCGGAGTTTGCGCAGCCAAAGGCGATCGCCCCCGGCTGACCGGCACATCGCGCGCTTGACGGCGGGATTGACGAAGATGCGGTCGACCTCGCGAGCGGCGGCGGCCAATTTCAGAAGCCGCGCCTGCGCCCCGGTCCAGGCCGATGACACGGTGCCATCGGGTTGCACCATGCCAATGGGCTGCGGATTCTCGCGCTCGGCCGCGACGAGTGGCTGCAGACGGAACCATAGGTCGACGTCGAGACCGCTCTGATGGCTGCCATGGCCATACGCCATCGGGCCACCGCGCGGCTGGGCGAGGTCGCCGACCAGCAGCGTGCCCAATCCTGACGCGGCCACCTTCCGCCCAAGATCCTCGACGAAGCGGATCAGGCGGGGATGTCCGTAGTGGCGATGGCGACCAGGCCGCAGCACTTGATAGCCGGCACCCTCGACCGGCAGGGCGACGGCACCGCCGATGCAGCCGCGTGCATGGCTGCCGATGGCCCGCGCATGACCGCTGCTCGGCGCTTGGTGCTCATGCCAGGGCATCGGCTCCATCGCCGCCGCCGCAGTGGGGACGAGCGACAACGCCAGGGCGGCAACAAGGGCGGGGTTCATTCCTGGAGACGACTCGCGATGGGAAAGGCGTCGAAGCCGACCGAAAAGGGCCTCTGGCGGATGCCGATCGACGACGGCCGCGGCAAAATGCCGCACCCACCTGCATCCGTCAACCCGGTGCTCGGGCTTGGCGGCGGTCCGATATGGTCATGCGATGTGGGCGTTTGCCGGCCGCCGCCTTATCTTGTTCGATAGGAGCTCACCGCGCGAAATCGGAGACAGCGGATGTTCGACCTGTACTATTGGACCACGCCCAACGGCCACAAGATCACCATCTTCCTCGAGGAAAGCGATCTGCCCTATCGCATCGTGCCCATCAACATCGGCGCCGGCGACCAGTTCAAGCCCGACTTCCTGCGAGTCTCGCCCAACAACCGCATTCCGGCCATCGTCGACCACGCGCCGGCTGACGGCGGCGCGTCGGTTTCGGTATTCGAATCGGGGGCCATCCTGCTCTACCTGGCCGAGAAGACCGGCCGGTTCATCCCCGCCGAGACCCGCGGCCGGGTCGAGGTGATGGAATGGCTGTTCTGGCAGATGGCGGGCCTGGGGCCGATGGCGGGCCAGAACCACCATTTCACTCAGTACGCGCCAGAACCGATTCCCTACGCCATCAACCGGTATGGGAACGAGACCAACCGGCTGTACGGGGTGCTCAACAAGCGGCTTGCCGGCCGCGAGTACATCGCCGGGGACTACTCCATCGCCGACATGGCCTGCTACCCCTGGATCCGGCCTTACAAGATCCAGGGGCAGAACCTGGACGATTTTCCGCATCTGAGGCGCTGGTTCGACGCCATCGGCGCCCGGCCGGCGGTGGGGCGCGCTTACGCGCGCGCCAAGGCGATCAACACCAATGCCGCGGTGAGCGAGGAGTCGAAGAAGATCCTGTTCGGGCAGACGGCGCGCACCCTCGACGAGGGCGGCGCCGCCCCCGGCCCTACGCCTTGATGCCGCGCAGGAAGCCTTCGACCTCGCCCTTTAGGCTGTCGGCGTTGCGCATCAGCTCGTCGGCCGAATCGTAGACCAGCCGCGCGGTTTGCCCGGTTTCGCCGGCCGCCGCCGACACGCCGGCGATGTTGGCCGACACCTCGTCGGTGCCGGCGGCCGCCTGCTGGACGTTGCGGGCGATCTCCTCGGTGGCCGCGCCCTGCTGCTCGACCGCCGCGGCGATGCCGGCGGCGATGTCGTTGATGCGGCCGATGGTCTGGCCGATGGCGGCGATGGCGGCCACCGCCTGGTCGGTCTCGTCCTGCACCGAGCGCACCTGGCCGGCGATCTCGTCGGTGGCCTTGGCCGTCTGGTTGGCCAACGACTTGACCTCGTTGGCGACGACGGCGAAGCCCTTGCCGGCCTCGCCCGCCCGCGCCGCCTCGATGGTGGCGTTGAGCGCCAAGAGATTGGTCTGGCTGGCGATGTCGTTGATCAGGTTGACCACCTCGCCGATGCGGCCGGCGGCGGCGGCCAGGCTCTGCACCATGGCGTTGGTGCGCTCGGCCTGGCTGACCGCCTCGCCGGCGATGCCGGCCGATTCGGCGACCTGGCGGGCGATCTCGTGCACCGACGCCGACAGTTCCTCGGCGGCGGAGGCCACGGTCTGGACGTTGGTGCTGGCCTGCTCGGAGGCGGCGGCGACGGTGGCGCTCTTGGCGCTGGTGTCCTGGGCGCCGCGGGTCATGCTTTCCGAGGCTTCGTGCAGGTGGCGCACCGAGGTGCTCACCGACTGCAGCAGGGCGCCGACACCGCTTTCGAAGGCGCCGGCCAAGCGGTCCAGGTGCGCTTGACGCTGCGCCTTGCCCTCGGCCTCGGCGACCTGTTCGGCCTGAATGCGCGCGCGCTCGATCTCCGAGCTCTTGAACACCTCCAGCGCCCGCGCCAGCGCCCCGATCTCGTCGCCGCGATCCTGTTCGCTGATGTCGACCTCCAGATCGCCCTTGGCCAGGCGATCGGTGCGGTCGGTGATCACCGCCAGGGGCCGGGTGATACCGTTGCCGATGATGATGGCCAGCGCCAGCACCAGGCCGACCATGACGACGCCGAACACGGCGAAGGCGATGGCCCGGGCGCGGAAGATGGCGTCGAGATCGTCGAGGTAGATGCCGGATCCCACCACCCAGCCCCATGGCTGGAAGGCCTTGACGTAGGCGAGCTTGCGCACCGGCTCGTCAATCCCCGGCTTGGGCCAGACATAATAAAGGAAACCATCGCCTTCGCTCTTGGCGATCTCAGTCATTTCTTTGAAGAAGTACTTGCCGTTGGCGTCCTTGAACTCCAGCAAGCTCTGACCGTTGAGCTTCGGGCTGGTCGGATGCATCAACGTCTTGCCTTGAAGATCGTTGATCCAGAAATACTCCTGGCCGGCATAGCGCACGTCGTGCACAGCAGCCAATGCCGCCGCCTGCGCGTCGGCGACGCCCATCTTGCCGCTGCGCGCCAAACCTTCGTAATGACCCAGCAGCGTGTGCACGGTCTCGACGAGGTGTTGGGTCTTGACTTGCCGATCAGCCTGCAGGTCGTCCTTGAGTTGGACCAATACCCAGCCGACCAATGCCACGAGGCCGATGATGGCAGTGGCAACGATCAGCCATAACTTGATGCGGATCGGAAGATTGCGCATTAGACCCCCGCAATATCAATGACGACAAATGTTCACAAGATTGTCCCAGAGCTGCTTTACGCGCTTCCCATCCGCTGGTCAACGGGCCGGCGAACGAAGAATTGCACGTTTAAAGAGAAAGCGCCCGCCGAGACTGCTCCCGGCGGGCGCTCTACACGCGCTGATGAACAGCCTTACATGCGGCAACCCGTGCCCTGGTCGGGCAGCGCCTTCTTGATGACGCCGACCACCGTCTCCGAGCCGCCCTTGGCCTCGCGCAGGTAGAAATCCTGCACCGGGTTGTGCGACTTCGAGATGGTGAACTTGCCGCGCGGGCTGTCGATCGTCGCCTTCTCGATGGCGGCGATCAGTTCTTTCTGCTTCTCGACGTCACCCTTGACCGCCTCGAGACCGATGCGCAGCATCTCGGCCGCGTCATAGCCCTGCACCGCATAGACGTCGGCCTTGCGGCCGGTGGCCTTCTCGAAAGCTTCCTTGAACTTCTTGTTCTCGGGGGTGTCGAGATTGTAGGCGTAGTGCAGCGACGTCTTCACGCCATCGGCCGCGGCACCGGCCGCCTCGAGCACGCCGTCGGTGAGGAAGCCCGACCCGTACAGCGGGATCTTGCCCTGCAGCCCGGCCGCCGAATAGTCCTTGAGGAACTTAAGCGCACCGCCGCCGGCGAAGAAGCTGTAGACGGCGTCGGGCTTGAGCGCGGCGATCTCGGTCAGGTGCGCCTGGAACTCGACGCTGGGGAAGTCGAGATAGATCTCCTTGACGATCTTGCCGCCGCCGGCGGTGAAGGAGTCCTTGAACCCCTGGATCTGCTCCTTGCCCGACGGGTAGTTCCAGGTGATGGTCACCGCCGTCTTGTGCCCGTCCTTGAGCACGACGTCGCCCATCGGGTAGTTCACCTGCCAATTGCTGAAGGACGAGCGGAAGATGTTGGGCGCGCACATGGCGCCGGTGATCTTGTCGGCGCCGGCGTTGGGCACGATGGTCAGCACGCCCTCTTCCTTGGCCACCGCCGCCATCGCCTCGGCGACGCCGGAGTGGACGGTGCCGACCAGCACGTCGACGTCCTCCTTGGTCACCAGCTTCATGGCGTTGTCCTTGGCCTTCGGCGGCGCCGATTCGTCGTCGACCTGGACGTATTCGATGTCGCAGCCGCCCAGCTTGCCGCCATGCTCGGAGACGCGCAGCTTGAAGGCGTCAGTGATGTTGTTGCCCAAGGCCGCATAGGTGCCGCTATAGGGCAGCATGAAGCCGACCTTCACCTTGCAGGCCGCCAAGGCGCCACCCGGGGCCATCACCGCCAGGACCGCACCCGCGGCAACCATGCCCTTCAGGGATCGCACACGCATACTCGTTTCCTCCGCTTCTTATGACGTGATCAGTTATGCTGTGATCACTTGTAGCCCAGACCGGCGTCCCGGTAAATGCGCGCCCGCGCCCGAATGTCTGGCGGGATCGGCATCGGTCGGGCCTCACCGCCGGCGAAATCGGTGAAGCAACTGACCATCGTCACCTTGAGCGACGGCTCGCCGTCGCCGCCCAGGCAGTCGATGCGGAAGGTGAGGCTCGCCTCGCCGATGCGCTCGATGCCGAGCACCACCCGCACCTTCTCGTTGGGCCGCAGCGGCCGCAGGAAATCGCATTCGGCATGAACGGTGGGGGCGCCGAAGTTGCGCTGGCCCATCCCTTGCCAATCGAGGCCGCCGACATCGCGGTACCAGCCCTCGACCGCCTCGGTGGCATAGTCGAAGGCACGCGGCGTGTAGATGATGCCGGCGGGATCGCACTCGCCCCACTTGACGACGCGCTCGACGACGTAGGGCATCACGGCGTGATGCCCTTCTCGTCGTAGTGTTTGCGCAAGGCCTCCTGATAGGCGGCGATGTCCTCGGGCGGCACCACCTCGCCGCATTCGTAGCAGGCCCCGTTCATGCGGTCGAACCAGCGGCAGCCACAGGAATTGCACGCCAGTTCCGGGGCGCCCGCCGGATTGTAGAAGATCATCGACATGCCCCCAGGAAGGCGAGGCCGAGTTGGTCGAGGAAGTCCTCGAAGCCGTCGTCGAGCAGCGCCGTCTTCGGTTTCAGCACATAAAGCAAGAGCGAGCCCTCGCGCACCGCCATCTTCATGGCGATCAGCGGGCGGTCGTCGATGCGAGCATGCAGCGCCGCCATCGTCTCGGGATCGCCGACGAACAGCAGATACGTGTCGCAATCGGTGAAATTGGTGAAGTGCCGGCGCAGGGCGGCGGCGCGACCGCCCTCGCCCTGCCAGACCAGCAAGTCGCCCGACTGAGCCCCGTCGGCCACCGGCCGCGCCACCAGGCCGATGCTCGCCCCAGCGGCCAGCGCGCCGAAGGTGTCGGCATGGCGGTCGAGCAGACGCTGCCAGCCAGGCAGATCGGACAGCCAGTCGAGGTTCGGATTGGCGTTCATGTCATCGTCCTCCGAAATTCCCGCGAAAGCGGGAATCCATGGCGCAACCGCCCCTGCCGACGCGTGGAGACAGAGGATCGCCCGAGCATGGCCCCCCGCTTTCGAGTTTGTGAAGAAAGGCCGTTATCCACCCTTGGTGTCACCCCCGCGGAAGCGGGGGTCCATTCCTGAGGGCGCGCATCCCGCTTGAGCACTTCCGACGGCAGAATGGATTCCCGCTTCGCGGGAATGACGGTAGGGGGCATTTATTCACAGGCTCTTTCGCGGGGGCGACGATATCAGATCCTTACAAACGACAGCCAAGGCGGTAGCCGTCGTGGATGGCCTGGGTCAAGCCGCGGGCGACCAGGGAATCGCCGCAGCCATGCAGTTCGTCGATCATCCACTCTAGTTCGTGGAACAGTTCCTGATTGGGCCGACGTTGCACGGCGGCGATGACGGTGTCGGCCTCGAGCACCACCGTCTCGCCATCGCTGGTCTGGATGGTGACGCCGCCGTCGCCGATCTTGAGCACGCGCGCCGAAGTGTGGACCGGGATCTTCAGCTCGCCGATCCACGCGCTATGGCGCCACTTGAACGATGGCATGACGTCCCAGGCGATGCGCTTGTCGCGCTCGACGATGGTGACATCGCGGCCGTGATTCTGCTTCAGCGATTCGGCCAGGGTCAGGCCCATCTTGCCGGCGCCGAGGACGACCACCCGCTGCCCCGGCTGCACCTTGCCGGAGGCGACGTCGGCGGCGTCGACCATGAGGCCGTCCTGCGCCGGCTTGGGCAGCAGTTCGGTCTCGATGCGCGCCCCGGTGGCGACCACGGCGACGTCATACTGATGCAGCATGCTGCGCATCAGCTTGGGATCGACGGCGGTGTTGCAGCGGACCTCGATGTTCAGCGCCGCCGCCATGTTGCGATAATATTCGACCACCGACAGCAGATCGGCCGAGTTGGCGAGGTCGTTCTTGCCATAGCCGACCAGCGCGCCGCCGATGTCGGCCCCCTTTTCGAACACGGTGACGCTGTGGCCGCGCTTGGTCGCGGTGATGGCGCATTCCATGCCCGACGGCCCGGCACCGATGACCATGATCTTCTTCTGGGTCACCGCCGGCTTGATCTGGTATTCCGGCTCGTACTCATGGCCCAGCGCCGGATTCATCGTGCACTGATAGGGCAGGTCGCGGAACAGGCGTGACAGGCAATTCAGCGAGCCGATGCAGCGCTTGACCACGTGCATCTTGCCGGCCTCGGCCTTGTGCACCAGTTCGGGATCGGCCAGCAGCGGCCGGCACACCTCCCAGAAATCGAACTCGCCGTCCTTGATGCAGCCGTCGGCCATCACCGGGTCGGGCAAACGGACGCCGAAAGCGATCGGCACGTCCGGCAGCATCTTCTTGGCCCGCGCCGCCAGGCGGTTCCAGTGACCCGGCGCGATGTCACGGCCGATGGACGACTCGGGGGCTTCCTGCCAGCCGACGGTGACGCTGATCATGTCGACGCCGCAGTCGGCGGCGAGTTGCATCAGTTCGTAACATTCGTCTTCGCTGTTGCCGCCCCAGCGGTCCATCAGCTCGGCGCCGTTGAGGCGGACCACCAGTGGCGCGTCGCCCTGTGCCTGCTTGATCGAATCGATCAGTTCGCACATGAAGCGGCCGCGGTTCTTCAGCGAGCCACCGTATTCGTCACTACGGCGGTTGGTGAACTTCGAATTGAAGTTCGCCATCAGGTAGCCCATGAAACTGGTGATCTCGGTGCCGTCGAAGCCGGCGTTGAGCGCGCGCTTGGCGGCATCGGCATGCTGCTTGACGGTCTCGCGGATCTGCTCCTTGGTGATCTCGCGGGGGGCACGGAAATGCGGCAGCGTCTGCGGCACCACCGAGGGCTGGATGCAATAGCCGAGATCGATACCGCCATAGCGGCCGGCATGGAGGATCTGCTGGATCGAGATCGCCCCGGCCTCTTTGATATAGCCGGCGATCTTCTCGAATTCCGGCAGGAACTTGTCGTCCCACAGCGCCACCTGGCGGAAATACGCCTTGCCCTCGCCCAGCGGATCGGGATAGGCGCCCTGATTGGTGATGATGCCGCAACCGGTGCCGGCGATGACCTTGGTGCGGCCCAGCTCGCGGTCGGTGATGTGACCGTCGCGGGTATTATAGTTGGAGACGCAGCAGGCGCCGTATTTGATGCGGTTCTTGATCTTGAACTTGCCCCAGGTGGTGGGCTCGAACAGGTGCTGAAGAGCCTTGCTCACGGTTTTCTCCCTTCAAACCTTCACGCTTTTCTTAATCTTTATCTGCCTCACGCCGCATGCGGGCGGCGTCGCAACTCCGTGACCCGCGCCGCCACCATGGCTGCGGCGCTTTCTATCTCGGCGGGTGTATTGAATCGGCCGAGGCCGAAGCGCAGCGAACAGCGGGCGCGGGCCTCGTCGATGCCGATCGCGGTCAGTACGTAGGACGGCGTCACCAGACCCGAGGCGCAAGCCGCCCCGGCGGAGACCGCCAGCCCGGGCAAGCCGAGCAGCAGGGCCTCGGCCTCGACACCGTCGATGCTGACGTTGAGATTGCCGGGTAGCCGCAGATGCGGATGGCCGTTGCACGTCACCCCGCCCAATGCCTGCAACCGCCGCAACAGGTCATCACGCATGCCGGCCAGCCGCTCGGCCTCACTGGCCATTTCGGCGGCGGCGATGGCGCAGGCAGCGCCCAGCCCGACGATGCCCGGCACGTTCAACGTGCCCGAGCGCAGGCCCATCTCCTGGCCGCCGCCGTCCATGTGCGCGGCCAGCCGCAGCTTGCGCCGCACGTAGAGGGCACCGATCCCCTTGGGCGCGTACAGCTTGTGGCCCGACAGCGACAGCAGGTCGATGTTCATGGCCTTGACGTCGAGCGGCAGCTTGCCCACCGCCTGGGCGGCATCGGTATGGAACAGCGCGCCGGCCTCGCGGCAGATGGCGCCGACCTCGGCCAGCGGCTGAATGGTGCCGATCTCGTTGCTGGCGGCGATCACCGACACCAGCACGGTATCGGGCCGCAAGGCGGCGCGCACGGCATCGGGCGAAACCAGCCCGCAAGAATCCACCGGCAGATAGGTGACGCGCCAGCCTTCGCCCTCGAGGCGGCGACACACCTCGAGCACCGCCTTGTGTTCGATGGCGGTGGTGATGATGTGGCGGCCACGATCGGCATGTGCGCCGGCGACGCCCTTCAGCGCCAGATTGTTGGCTTCGGTCGCCCCCGAGGTGAAGACGATCTCGGAATAGCGGGCGTTGATCAGCTCGGCAGTCTGCTCCCGCGCCGTCTCGACGGCGGCCTCGGCCCGGCGGCCGAAGACGTGCAGGCGGCTGGCGGGGTTGCCGAAATCCTGGCGCAGCGACGGCATCATCGCGTCCAGGACCCGCGGGTCCAGCGGTGTCGTGGCGTGGTTGTCGAGGTAAATGGCGTCGGGCTCTGGCACCGGCTTCAGGCTCCCTCGGCGGCGGCGGCGCTCAGCCGCGCCCCCTCGATCGGAGGGCACAGGCCATCGGCCGCCAACGCGAAGAAGGTATCGATCACCTCTTGGATGCTGACCTCCTTACTGGGGTCGTACCAGCGCGACACCCAATTGCACATGCCGAGCAGGCCAAAGGCAACGATTTTGGCGTCGAGGCCGCGTTTGAACTCGCCGCGCGCCTGCCCCTCTTCGACCAGTTCGACCCACATGCGGTCGTAGTCGCGCCACACCGCACGCAATTCCTCGAGCTTCTCCTCGTCCTCGAAAAAATGCTTCTCGCGCAGGGCCACGGCCATCTCGAGGTAGTTGGGGTTGAAGCTTTCGATGTGATTGCGCACCGCCGCCGCCAGCTTGTCGCGGCTGCCCTGTGACGAGTTCAAGATGTTGCGCAGGCCGAAGGCCAGGCGGCTCGATTGCGGCAGGATGATGCGCAGCAGGATCTCGGTGCGGCTCTTGAAGTAATAATAGACCGCTTCCCGCTTGATCCCGACGGCCTTGGCGATATCCTCGATGGACGTGCGACTGACGCCCTGACGCTCGAACACCTCGGTGGCGCGGCGCAAAATTTCGATGCGGCGGCTCATGCGTTTGCCGTCTCCCCTTACAGGTGCGTAAAGAGCCTCTACCGAGAAGACTATGCACCGTCGGCATTGCCACGCAAACTGTTTTTACGCTCCGTAAAAAGGTCGTTTACGCCCCCGTAAAATTGCGCTAGCGTCCTTGGTAACGAACAGGCCGATGCAAGCGACATCGGCCATGCCAAGGGAGGTCGCGGGATGTTCGATCCCAGCTTCGTGGGCAAGGAATACGCGCCGTTCACGGTCGAGGTGGAAAAGGGGCGCCTGCGCCTGTTCGCCAAGGCCATCGGCGAAACCAACCCCATCTACACCGACGAGGCGGCCGCCAAGGCGGCGGGCTATCGCTCGCTGCCGGCGCCGCCGACGTTCCCCTTCACCATCGCCATGGATGCCGAGCAACCGTTCCTGGTGCTGGCCGACATGGGCATCGACAAGACCAAGTCGGTGCACGGCGAGCAGGCCTTCACCTACTACGCCGATATCTGCGCCGGTGACGTCATCACGGGCCAGCAGAAGATCGTCGAGATCTTCGAGAAGAAGGGCGGCGCGCTGCTGTTCATCATCACCGAGACGCGGCTGGTCAACCAGGCCGACACGCCGGTGTGCGACCTGCGCACCGTCATCGTCGTGCGCAACGGGTGAGGCGGACCATGAACGTGACCTATGACGGCATCCAGGTCGGCGACGCCATTCCGGCGCTGACCAAGCCCGCCATCGGCCCGCTGCAGCTGGCGCTGTTCGCCGGCGCCTCGGGCGATCACAACCCCATCCACCTCGACGAGCAGGCGGCGAAAGGTGGCGGCCTTCCCGGCGTCATCGCCCACGGCATGCTGTCGATGGCCTTCCTCGGCCAAGTCCTGACCGACTGGGTGCCGCAGCGCTGCATCCGCAATTTCTCGACCCGCTTTGCCGCCATGGCCTATCCCGGCGATGTCATTACCTGCAAGGGCACGGTGACGGCCAAGCGCGAGGCCGACGGCGACAAGCTGATCGACCTCGAGATCACCGCCGAAAACCAGAAGGGTGAGCGCACCCTGATCGGTCAAGCCACCGTCGCCCTGCCCTAAGAGGAGGATGAGCGTGTCGTTCACGGCAGAGATCCCCTACGGCGCCTATTGGAGCACACCCTTCTGCAAGTGGCAGGGCAGCTTCGCCAACCTGCACTCGATCGAATTCGCCGCCCATGTCGCCAAGGCCGAGATGGCCAAGCGCGGCATCGCGCCCGGCGCCCTCGACTACGGCGTACTCGGCTGGTCGGTGCCGCAGCAGCATGCATTTTATGGCCTGCCGTGGCTCACCGGCCTGATCGGCGCCGACGCCGTCGGCGGCCCCAGCATCGCCCAGGCCTGCGCCACCGGCGTGCGCACGGTGCTGGCCGCCGCCCAGGAGATCGGCTTCGGCATGGCCTCGGCGGCGCTGGTCATGGCCTGCGACCGCACCTCGAACGGCCCGCACATCTATTATCCCAATCCCCGCGGCCCCGGCGGCACCGGCAAGCATGAGGACTGGGTGCTGGACAATTTCGGCTGCGATCCGCTGGGCGGGCACGCCATGGTGCAGACCGCCGAGAACGTCGCCGCCCGCCACGGCTTCACCACGGCGCAACAGCATGAGGTGGTGCTGCGCCGCCAGGAGCAATACCAAGAGGCCCAGGCCGACGACCGCGCCTTCCACAAGCGCTTCATGACCCTGCCCTTCGACGTCCCCAGCCCCGACCTGCGCAAGACAGTGGGCCAGTTGCAGGGCGACGAGGGCCTGGTCACCTCGACGCCCGAGGGCCTGGCGCGGCTCAAGCCGGTGGTACCGGGCGGCACCGTCACTTTTGGCGGTCAGACCCATCCGGCCGATGGCAACGCGGCGCTGATCGTCACCACGGCGGACAAGGCGCGGGAGCTGTCGAAGGACCCGACGATCAAAATCCGTCTCGCCGGCTTCGGCCAGGCGCGCGCCGAGCAAGCGTACATGCCCGAGGCGCCGGTGCCGGCGACCAGGCGGGCCCTGCAGGCGGCGGAGCTGGACATCAAGCAGATCGACGCGGTGAAGACCCACAACCCCTTCGCCGCCAACGACCTGTTCTTCGCCCAGGAAACCGGCTTCGACCTGTGGAAGATGAACAACTACGGCTGCTCGCTGATCTGGGGCCATCCCCAGGCACCGATGGGCATCCGCGGCATCATCGAGCTGATCGAAGAACTCGTCGCCAAGGGCGGCGGCCGCGGCCTGTTCACCGGCTGCGCCGCCGGCGACACCGCCATGGCCGTGGTCGTGGAGGTGGGCCGCTAAGGTTTTTTTGGTGTCATTCCCGCGAAAGCGGGAATCCATTCCGCGAACGCCGTCGCGGAATCGCGGATTGGATGCCCGCCTAGGCGGGCATGACGCAGAACGAGTGATTGAGACCGTTACTGACCAGAACCAGAAGGCGCAAAAGCGCCCGGCCATGGGAGGAATTATGGATCTGTCGGATTGGGTCGACCGCTGGGCCGGCTTTCAGCCGGGCAAGACCGCGGTCCATTTCGAGGGCGCGGACATCAGCTACGGGGCGCTGGCCGAGCGGGTCGCCCTCGCCGCTGCCGTGCTGCGGCAGCGCTTAGGCGTGCGTCGCGGCGACCGCGTCGCCTGGCTGGGCTACAATCACCCCGAACTGCTGGTGCTGCTGTTCGCCTGCGCCCGCCTCGGCGCCATCTTCCTGCCGCTCAACTGGCGGCTGGCGCCGGCCGAGCACGCCTACATGATCAAGGACGCCAGCCCGGTAGCGCTGTTCGTCGAGCCTGATTTCCAGGCGGGCATCGACGGCGTGCGCGGCCAGTTCGGCACCGCCCAACTCGTCGCCGTCGGCGGCGAACGGGCCGGCTGGCTGTCGGCGGCGGCGTTGATGGACAGCGAGGACCGCCTCGCCGGGCCCCAGGGCGCCGGTTATGCCGACCCGCTGGTCATCTGCTACACCTCAGGCACCACCGGCGCCCCAAAGGGCGCGGTGCTGACGCAGGGCGCGCTGCTGTGGAACGCCGTCAACAGCGCCCACATGCACGATCTGACCAGCGCCGACCGGGTGCTGACGACGCTGCCGATGTTCCATGTCGGCGGCCTCAACATCCAGACCATTCCGGCGCTGCACGCCGGCGCCACGGTGGTGCTGCACCCCAAATTCGATGCCACCGCCACCTTCGACGCCATCGCCCGCCATCGCATCACCCTGACGGTGTTGGTGCCGACCCAGATCAAGCTGATGCTCGATCATCCGCGCTGGCCCGGTTACGATCTCGCCTCGCTGCGCTGCATCTCCACCGGCTCGACGCTGGTGCCCGAGGCGCTGATCCGCGCGGTGCAGGAACGCGGCATACCGCTGATCCAGGTCTATGGCTCGACCGAAACGGCGCCGATCGCCGCCTACCAGCGCATCGGCGACGACAGCTGCAAATTGACCTCAACCGGCTGCAGCGCCATCCACTGCACCATCCGCATCGTCGACCCCGTGGGCAACGACCTGCCGGTCGGCGTCTCGGGCGAGGTGCTGGTCAAGGGCCCGAACGTCACGACCGGCTATTGGAACGACGAACATGCCACCTCGCAGGCGCTGCGCGACGGCTGGTTCCACACCGGCGACATCGGCCATCTCGACGCCGATGGCTACCTCTTCATCGACGGCCGCCACAAGGACATGATCATCTCGGGCGGCGAGAACATCTATCCCGCGGTTCTGGAAAGCATCCTCGCCGATTGCGACGCCATCCAGGAAGCCGCCGTCGTCGGTCGCCCCGACGACCACTGGGGCGAGGTCGTGTGCGCCGTCGTGGTGCCGCGCCAGCCCGACAGCCTCACCCGCGAGCAGGTCCTCGGACTCTTCCGGGACCGCGTCGCTCGCTACAAACACCCCCGCGAGGTCGTCTTCGTCGATCATCTGCCCAGGAACGCCATGGGCAAGCTGAAGAAGGACGAAGTGCGCCGCATGGTCAGGACCTACGCGGAAGCCCACCAGCCGGAGCATGGCACGACATGACGCTCAAGATCGGCATCGACGTCGGCGGCACCTTCACCGACTTCCTGTGTTCGCAGGACGGCAAGGAGCCCGGCATCTTCAAGACCCTGTCCACCCCCCACGACCCGTCCATCGCCGTGGTCGAGGGCTTGCGCGACATGGCTGCGGCCCAGGAGCCGCCGATGACATTGGAGGCGTTCGCCGCCTCCATCGACACCATCGTCCACGGCACCACTGTGACCACCAACGCCACCTTGACGCTGACCGGCGCCAAGACCGGGCTGATCACCACCGAAGGCTTGCGTGATGCGCTGGAGATGCGCCGCGGCATCCGCGAAGAGCAGTACAACAACCGCTACACCAACGTACCGCCGTTGAGCCCGCGCTACCTGCGCATCGGCGTCAAGGGCCGGCTCGACCGCGCCGGCCACGAGGTCGAGGCCTTGAGCCTCGACGACGTGCGCACGGCGGTGGAGCTGTACAAGCGCGAGGGCGTCGAGGCGGTGGCCATCTGCTTCATGAACTCCTTTGCCAACCCGGCGCATGAGCGCCAGGCGGCCGAGCTGGTCAAGGCTGAGCTGCCCGACGCCTATCTCACCGTGTCGTCCGACCTGCTGCCGTCGATCCGCTTCTATGACCGTGTGTCGACGACGGCCCTCAACTCCTATGTCGGCCCCAAGCTCAGCCATTATCTCGACCAGCTGCTGGGCCGGCTCAAGGGCATCGGCTTCAAGGGCCTGCTGCTGATCATGCAGTCCAACGGCGGCGTGATGACCCCGCAGGTGGCGCGCGACAAGGCGGCGCTGACGCTGTTGTCCGGCCCCGCCGGCGGCCCCGGCGCCGGCCTCGCCTATGCCAAGGGCTTCGGCCACGACAAGTGCATCACCGTCGACATGGGCGGCACCAGCTTCGAAGCGTCCATCGCCGTCGACCAGCCGATCATGGTCAACGAGGGCGAAATCAGCCGCTACAAGATCGCCCTGCCCATGCTCGGCATCCATACCATCGGCGCCGGCGGCGGCTCGGTCGGCTGGATCGACGAGGGTGGCCTCTTGCGCATGGGGCCGCAGTCGGGCGGTGCCGATCCCGGCCCGGCCTGCTACGGCCGCGGCGGCACCCTGCCCTGCTCGACCGACGCCAATCTGGTGCTCGGCTATCTCAACGCCGACTACTTCGCCGGCGGCAAGATGAAGCTGGACGTCAAGGCGGCCGAGACCGCCATCCTCGAGCATGTCGGCAAGCCGCTGGGCCTGTCCTTGCAGGAGGCGGCGGCCGGCATGTACCGGGTCATCTGCAACAACATGGCGCAGGGCGTGCGCGAGGTCACCATCAAGCGCGGCTTCGACCCGCGCGAGTTCCCGATGGTGGTGGCCGGCGGCGCCGGGCCGATCCATTCCAGCCTGATCTGCGACGAGTTGGAGATCCCGTTGCAGATCGTGCCGCGCACCTCGTCGATTCTGTGTGCCTTCGGCATGCTGATGGGCGACCTCAAGCACGACTTCGTCCGCACCTTCGTCGGCCATCTCGACCAACTTGATTGGAACCGTTTGGGCAGCCTGGTGGCCGAGTTGCGTGCCGAGGGCGACGGCCTGCTGGAAGAGGAGAAGATCCCCAAGGATCGCCGTCGCTTCTACGCCAAGTTCGACTGCCGCTATCTCAAGCAGTACCACGAGGTCAGCTTCGTGGTGCCGTGGGAGGCGATTGAGGCGCGCGACGTCGCCGCCATCGCCCGCCTGTTCCACACCGAGCATAACCGCCTGTTCGGCTATTCGCTGGAGGAACCGGGCGTGCCGGTCGAGCTGATCAACCTGCGCCTGCAGGCGGTGGGCCTCACCGACAAGCCGAGCTTCTCCAAGGACGCCTGGGCCGGTGCCGACGCATCGCACGCGCTCAAGGGCCGCCGCGCCGTCTACGTGCCGGAAACCAAGTCGTTCGAGGAGGTGCCGGTCTATGACGGCCACGCCCTGCGCTACGGCAACCGCATCGCCGGACCGGCGATGATCGAGGAAATCACCACCGCCATCTTCGTCTCGGCCAATTACGACAGCGTGTGCGACCAGTACGGCTCGGTCGTCGTCTACCGCAAGGGCCGCGAGGATCTGGTCAGCGCCACTCTCAACGGGGGCAAGGCATGAGCATCGATCCCATCCTGCTGTCGGTGTACGCCCGCACCTTCAAGTCGATCACCGACGAAATGAGCATCTCGGTGCAGAAGTCGACGCGCTCGCCGATCCTGTGCGAGGCCAAGGACTTCGTCACCGGCCTGTACGACGCCGACGGCAACATGCTGGAGCAGACCGAGAACCTGCCGATCCTGGCGTTCTCGCTGGCGCCGGTGTGCAAGTACATCATCGAATACTTCAAGGGCGACATTAACCCCGGCGACGTCATCTTCCACAACGACGTCTTCTCGATGGGCAACCAGAACAACGACGTCGCCGTCTACAAGCCGGTGTTCTTCGACGGCAAGCTGGTCGCCTGGACCGCGGTCAAGGGCCACCAGGCCGACATCGGCGGCGCCGTGCCCGGCGGCTACAATCCCAATGCCGTCGAGGTCTGGCAGGAGGCGCTGCGCATCCCGCCGGTCAAGGTCTACGACCGCGGCACCCTGCGCAAGGACGTGTGGGACCTGATCTTCGCCAACATCCGCTTCGACATCGTCCAGCACGACATGCGCGCCCAGATGGGCGCCTGCACGGTCGGCGAGCGGCGCATGATCGAGACGCTGAACAAGTACGGCCTCAAGAGCTTCGAGGACCACAAAGCGGCGCTGTTCGACGCCACCCGCAAGATGATGGAGGCCGAGATCGCCAAGATCCCCAACGGGGTCTACGAGGGCGAGGGCGCCGTCTACTACGACGGCCGCCACGAGGGCTCGAAATTCACCATCCGGGTCAAGATCGAGGTCGAGGACAAGAAGATCCGCTTCGACTATTCGAAGACCGACCCGCAGACCAACGGCTTCGTCAACGGCACCTTCACCTCGTCGGCCTCGGCGACGGTGCTGACCTTCCTGCAGATGGTCAATCCCGACATGCCCCATAACGAGGGCATGATCCAGCCGATCGAGATCGTGATCCCCGAGGGCACCATCCTCAACGCCAGCTATCCCAAGGCGACGACCTTCGGCAACCACCTGTGCCCGCCCAACGCCGACGCCATCATCCGGGCGCTGGCGCCGGTGATCCCCGACCGCGTCACCGCCGGCTGGAACAACCTGCTGTGCTCGCTGACCACCGGCATCGACCCCGAGCGCGGCGAGAAATACGTCGATATCGGCTTCATGGGGCTGAAGGGCGGCTCGGGCGCCATGCTGGGCACCGACGGCTACGACCATATCGGCATGATCGACGCCTCGGGCGGCCTGCTCGACCAGGACTACGAGATGTTCGAGCAGACCACGCCGCATCTGCTGATCAAGCACGAATACATGGAGGACTCAGCCGGCGCCGGCAAATGGCGCGGCGGCCTCGGCGTCGAGACGGTGTTCAAGATCGGCTCGCCCGACACCCAGCTGGTGACCTTCGGCGACGGCGACTTCGAACCGGCCTTCGGCCTGTTCGGCGGTGGCGAGGGCACCCTCAACATCATCGAGCTGACCTATCCCAACGGCACCCATGTCGTGCCGCGCAACAAGGACCTGATCACCGGCGTTCCCCAGGGCACGATCTATCACCAGATCGCCGGCGGCGGCGGCGGCTACGGCAATCCCAAGGAGCGCGACCGCAAGCTGCTGGCCCGCGAGGTCCGCGACGGCATCACCTCGCTGAAGACGGCGCGCGAGGCCTATGGCTACGAGGGGGAAGGGTGATGGACCACGCCCTCTTCCCCGTCACTCTCCCTCTCCCGCTTGCGGGAGAGGGTCGGGGTGAGGGCCGCGCAACAGCCTGTGGTGCGCACCCCTCACCCTCCCGCCGCTTTGCGGCGGGCCCCTCCCTCTCCCGCAAGCGGGCGAGGGGCAGGAACGGGAGGGCCTGAGCCATGGATTTCGCCCTGTCCGACGACCAGTGCCAGGTCCAGGAGACCTTCGCCCGTTTCGCCGACAAGGAGATTGCGCCCAAGGCCGCCGCCCTCGACGAGGCGCATGCCTATCCGTGGGAGATCTTCCGCGAGCTCGCCGGCCTCGGCCTGTTCGGCATGCGCTACCCCGAGGCCGATGGCGGCCTCGGCATGGACCTCGCCTCGTTCTGCCTGGCCGTCGCCGAGATCGCCCGCGGCTCGGTGTCGGTGGCCGGCTGTGCCACCATGCAGTCGCTGATGGGCACCAAGTTCCTGCACATGCTGGGCAATGACGACATCAAGGCCCGCCTGTTCCAGCCGGCGCTGAAGGGCGAGAAGGTCGGCGCCATCTGCATGACCGAGCCCAACGCCGGCTCGGATCTCGGCGGCATGACCACCACCGCCACCACGGTCGAGGGCGGCTGGACCATCAAGGGTCAGAAGATGTGGGTGACCGCCGCGCCGGTTGCCGATTTCTTCACCGTCTTCGCCAAAGCCGGGCCCGATAAGAAGATCACCATCTTCCTGGTCGAGAAGCACTTCCCCGGCCTCAAGATCGGCCGCTCGATCGAAAAGCTCGGCGTGTGGGCGCTGCCGACCTCGGAGGTCGCCTTCGACGACTGCTTCGTCCCCGACAGCCATTGCCTGTCGAAAGAGGTCGGCGACGGCGAGCAGCATCTGAAGAAGCTGTTGGCCGAGATCCGCATCGTCACCGGTGCCATTGCCCTTGGCGTCGGCCAGGCGGCGCTGGACGAGGCGGTGCGCTATGCCGGCGAGCGCCAGCAGTTCGGCAAGCCGATCAACCGTTTCCAGGCCATCCAGCTCAAGCTGGCCGAGATGGCCACCGAGCTCGAGGCGGCGCGGCACTTCGTCTACTACGCCGCCTGGGCCAAGGACAGCGGCCGGCCGCACCACAAGGAAAGCGCCATGGCCAAGCTGTTCGCCACCGAGGCCGCTGCCAAGGTGTGCGACCAGGCGGCGCGGGTGCTCGCCTCCTACGGCTTCGCCATGGAATACCCGGTGCAGCGCTACCTGCGCGACGTCCGCTTCACCCTGATCGGCGGCGGCACCAGCGAAATCCTCAAACTCATCATCGCCAAGGAATTGGGAGGCTGACCGGCATGGATCGCAGAACTCGCGTTCTTATCGCCAAACCCGGCCTCGATGGCCATGACCAGGGCGCCAAGGTCGTCGTCCGCGCCCTCATCGACGCCGGCTTCGAGGTCATCTACACCGGCCTGCGCCAGACACCTGAGCAGGTCGCCAACGCCGCGCTCGAGGAAGGCGTCGACGTCATCGGCCTGTCCAGCATGGCCGGCTCGCACCTGCCCTTCTGCCGCAAGCTCAAGCCGCTGCTCGAAAAGTACGAGTTGAACGACAAGCTGTGGATCATCGGCGGCGTCATCCCCGCCCACGATCAGCCGGCGCTGCTGGAGATGGGCGTCGACGGCATCTTCCCGACGGGATCGAAGCTGTCCGACCTCGTCCAGTTCATCAAGGAGAAGGTGGCATGAGCGGCGAGCTTCCCGGCGGCATCCGCCGCGTCGTCAACGAGTCCGGCATCGAGATCAAGCCGGTCTACACCGCCGCCGACGTCGAGGCCACCGGCGGGTCCGACATGATCGGCCTGCCCGGCCAATACCCGTTCACCCGCGGCATCCATGCGCTAATGTACCGCAAGCGGCCGTGGACCATGCGCCAGTACGCCGGCTTCGGCAATCCGCGCGACACCAACCAGCGCTTCAAGTACCTGATCGCCAACGGCCAGACCGGCCTCAACGTCGCCTTCGACCTGCCCAGCCAGTGCGGCCTCGACTCCGACGACCCCATGGCCGAGGGCGAAGTCGGGCGCGTCGGCATGGCCATCGACTCCCTACGCGACTTCGAGATCGCCTTCGACGGCATCGACCTCGACCAGATCACCGTGTCGATGACCATCAACGGTTCGGCCGCCATCATGATCGCCATGTATCTGGCGATGGCCGAGAAGCGCGGTTATGACCTCAAGACCCTGCGCGGCACCGCCCAGAACGACATCCTCAAGGAGTTCGTCGGCCGCGGCACCTGGATCTTTCCCGTCGAGCCCAGCGTCAAGCTGGTCGGCGACACCATCGAGTACTGCGCCCAGAATGCGCCGAAATACACGCCGGTCAGCGTCTGCGGCTATCACATCCGCGAATCCGGCGCGACGCCGGTGCAGGAAATCGCCTACGCCTTCTGCATCGCCAAAGCCTATGCCGACGACGCCATCGCGCGCGGGTTGCACATTGACGAGTTCGCCGGGCGCCTGTCCTATAACCTCAACATCTTCGGCAACATCTTCGAACAGGTGTGCAAGTTCCGCGCGGCGCGCGGGCTGTGGGCCAAGATCATGAAGGAAGAGTACGGGGCGCAGGATCCCGGCTCGATGTGGCTGCGCATGATCGCCGGCGGCGGCGGCGGCGGCCTGACCTTCGAGCAGCCCGAGAACAACATCGTCCGCGGCGCCTATTACGCCCTGATCAGCGCCCTGTCGGGCACGCAGACCATGGCGCTGTGCTCCTACGACGAGGCCTACACCATCCCCACCGAGTACTCGGCCCGCCTCTCCTTGCGCACCATGCAGTTGCTGATCGAGGAGATGGGGCTGTGTGACACCGTCGACCCGCTGGGCGGCTCTTATTACATCGAGAGCCTGACCAACATGATGCGCACCGACATCGAGAAGATCATGGCCGACGTCGATGCCCGTGGCGGCATCGTCAAGCTGATCTCGGAAGGCATCATCCAGGCCGAGGTCTCGGCCCAGGCCTATCAGATGCAGAAGGCCATCGAGGAAGGCCGCTTCAAGAAGGTCGGCGTCAACTGCTACCGCATGGACGAGGAAGAGAAGGAGGTGGCGTTCCACCCTTACAAGGACGAGGACGCCCGCCTGCAGATCGACAGCCTCGATACCGTCAAGGCCCAGCGCGATGCCGCCGCCGTGCAGGCGGCGCTCGACCGCGTGCAGGCCGACGCCGCCGCCGGGATCAATCTGATGCCGGCCATCGTCGCGGCGGTGAAGCAGTACGCCACGGTCGGCGAGATCACCAAGCGCCTGGTCGCGGTTTATGGCCGCTATCAGGAGCCGATCCGGTTCTGATGTTTTGTCTCCCTCTCCCGCATGCGGGAGAGGGTCGGGGTGAGGGCCGCGCCGAGACGCCGATGCGCAACCCTCACCCTCCCAGCTTCGCTGGGCCCCTCCCTCTCCCGCTCGCGGGCGAGGGGTAAGAAAGGCAGGGAGCACCTATGACCGCGATAGACAAATACCTGGCCCCCACATCGCTCGCCGAGGCGCTGGACGCGCTGGCGGCGGGGGACTGCACCATCCTCGCCGGCGGCACCGACCTGATGCCGCAGAGCCAAGCCGGCCGCGTCAAGTTCCGGCCGATGCTGCTGAACATCCGGCGCCTGCCGCTGTCCGGCATCGTCGAGTCCGGCGGCGCCATCCGCATCGGCGCCCTCACCACCATCACCGACCTGCTCGACAGCCCGTTGGTCAAGGCCAAGCTGGGCGTGCTGTGGGAGGCCGCCGATCACTTCGCCAGCGGCCAGATCCGCAATGCCGGCACCCTCGGTGGCAACATCTGCAACGCCTCGCCGGCGGGCGACACGCTGGTGCCGCTGATGGTGCTGAATGCCGAGGTCGAGCTGACGTCGAAGCGCGGCAGCCGCCGCCTGCCCATCGCCGAGTTCTTCACCGGCCCCGGCCGCACCAAGCGCGAGCCCGACGAGCTGCTGACGGCGGTGGTCATCCCGACACCGCCGGCCGGCTTCCGCGCCCGCTTCGCCAAGTTCGGCACGCGCCCCGCCCTCGACATCTCGGCGGTGTCGGTCGGCATCGGCGCCGTCGTCGACGGCGGCGGCCTGCGCGACGTCCGCGTCGCCTTCGGCGCCGCCGGCCCGACGCCGATGCGCGGCCGCATGACCGAGGAAGTGGTGGAGGGGCGCAAGCTGGACGACGCCACCCTCGCCGCCGCCGCCAAGGCCGCCCATGACGAGGTCACTCCCATCGATGACGTGCGCGCCACCGCCTGGTACCGGCGCGAAATGATCCACAACCTGACACGGAAGGTGCTGGCCGATGTCGCTCGCGCGTGAAATCACCTTCACCCTGAACGGCGTATCGCGCACCGCCACGGTGCCGGTCACCATGTCGACGCTGGAGATGCTGCGCGACGTCCTCAATCTCAGCGGCACCAAATACGGCTGCGGCGAGGGCGAGTGCGGCGCCTGTACCATCCTGATCGATGGCAAGTCGCTGAATTCCTGCCTGATGTTCGCCGTCGACTGCGACGGCCGCACGGTGACGACCATCGAGGGCGTCGCCGCCGATGCCAAGTCGCAGCCGCTGCGTGACGCCTTCGTCAAGGAGGGCGCGGTGCAGTGCGGCTTCTGCACCCCCGGCATGGTGGTGCAGGCCACCCACGTCCTGGCCAAAAATCCCAAGGCCAGCCGCGACGAGATCCAGCGCGGCCTCGAGGGCAATCTATGCCGCTGCACCGGCTACAAAAAGATCATCGACGCCGTCGAATCAGCGGCGAAGGAGTGCGTGTGATGACCGTGCAAACAGTCGCCAAGGACTCGCTGATCGGCAAGCGCATCGCCAAGCTCGACGCGCCCGAGAAGGCCGCGGGCAAGACCCGCTACATCCACGACATCAACCTGCCGGGCCAACTCCACGCCAAGATCCTGCACTCGGCGCGCGTTCACGCGAAGATCAAGCGCATCGACACCGCCAAGGCCAAGGCCCTGCCCGGCGTCCATGCCGTGATCACCGCCGCCGACGTGCCCGAGCAGCGTCCGATCGGCGTCAAGAAGGACCACATGCCGCTGAAGGGCGACAAGGTGCGGTCCTTGCGCGACGAGATCGCCGCCGTCGCTGCGGAAACGGAGGAAATCGCCGAGGAAGCGCTGAAGCTGATCGAAGTCGAGTACGAAGACCTACCGCTGCTGACCGATCCCACCAAGTCGCGTGAGCCCGGCGCCCCGGTCATCCACGACTCCGCCCCCGACAACGTCGCCATGGTCTTCGACTATGCCAATGGCGACATCGCTAAAGGAGAGGCCGAGTCGGACCTGATCTTCGAGGACGAGTTCAGCCTGCACTACGTCACCCATGCCTGCATGGGCGTCTCGGGCGTCATCGCCGAGTTCGACGCCAAGGGCAACCTGCTGCTGTACTCCAACACCCAGGTCCCCTTCCTGCACAAGCGCGAATTCGCCGACATGCTGGGCATCGACCCCGGGCGCATTCGCATCATCCAGCCGCCGATCGGCGGCGGCTTCGGCTCCAAGCTCGACATCTACCCGTTCGAGCCGATCACCCTGTTCCTGGCCAAGCGCACCGGCCGGCCGGTGAAGATGGTGTTCAGCCGCGAGGAGGAGTTCGCGGTGTCACCGACGCGCCAGCCGGTGCTGCTCAAGCTGCGCTCGGGGGTCAAGAAGGACGGCACGCTGACCTTCCGCGAATGCACCACCGTCCACGACAACGGCGCCTACACCTCGTGGGGGGCGACGACGCCGTTCGTGATGATGCAGACGGTGTCCTCGCTCTACCGCGTGCCGCACTGCAAGTATCACACCGTGGCGGTGTACACGAACAACCCCTATGCCGGCTCGTTCCGCGGCTACGGCAACCTGCAGGCCACCTTCGCGCTCGAGCAGCACATGGACAAGATGGCGGATGCGCTCGGCATCGATCCCCTGCAGTTCCGCCTGAAGAACGCCCAGGACCCGGGCGAGGTGACGCCGCAGGGCATGCACTTCAAGACCTGCGGCCTCAAGGAATGCCTGACCACCGCCGCCGAGCGCTCGGGCTATGTCGAAAAGCGTAAGGCCTACGCCGCCCAGCGCAACGCCCCGGGCTCGATCAAGCGCGGCGTCGGCATGGCGTCGATGCTGCATGTCGGCGGCGGCGCCAAGATCTATCCGTCCGACGGCTGCGGCACCATCCTCAAGCTCGACGACTTCGCCCATGTCACGCTGATGACCGGCGCCTCGGAGATCGGCCAGGGCTCGGAGACGGTGCTGGCGCAGCTGGTGTGCGAGGAGCTGGGCGTGCCGCTGGAAAGCGTCACCGTGGTCAACAACGACACCGACATCACCCCCTGGGACGTCGGCGTCCATGCCAGCCGCACCACCTTCATCGCCGGCAACTCGGCCATCGGCGCCGCGCGCAAGGCCCGCGACAAGATCCTGGCGGCGGCGGCCAAGGTGTCGAACCTCAAGGCCGAGGACCTGGACCTGCGCCAGGGCCAGATCGTCCGCGCCGCCGACGGCCAGGTGATCATGAGCCTGTCGAAGATGCTGCGTTCGCTGCATTTCTCCGACAAGGCCGAGCTGGTGATGACCACGCACTACTACGAGCCGCCGAGCGTCCATCAGGACAAGGAGTTCAAGGGCGACGTCTCGGCCGCCTATGCCTGGGCGACGCAGGTAGTGGAGATCGCCGTCGACACCGACACCGGCATCATCACCCTGGAGAAGGTGACCGCCGCCCACGACGTCGGCCGCGTCCTCAACCAGCTGGGCATCGAGGGCCAGATCGAAGGCGGCATCGTCATGGGCCAGGGCTACGCCATGACCGAGGACTACCGCGTCGTCGACGGCCGCGTGGTCAACCCCAACTTCCGCGACTACAAGCTGGTCACCGCCCCCGAAATCCCCGAGATGGACATCACCTTCATCGAGACCATGGACGGCGAGGGTCCGCAAGGGGCCAAGGGCGTCGGCGAGGCCCCGGCGATCTGCATGGCGGCGGCCATGGCCAATGCCATCGAGAACGCCACCGGCGTGCGCATGACCAAGCTGCCGTTCACCCCGGAGAACGTCTATCGGGCGCTGAAGGAGGCGGGGAAATGAGCCTGCTCCGCGCGCTTCTCCGTCACTCCCGCGAAAGCGGGAGTCCGTTTGCCAGCGGCGGATGGAAGGCCGCCCGGTTAGCGCCGCCCGCCATCTCGCCTGAGGCCTATAGAAAATGGATGCCCGCCTTCGCGGGCATGACGATCCTAGGTGGAGAGGCTGCCGTAAAGGTCGTGCCAATCCGGGTTTTCACGGTCGATCAACTCGGCCTTCCAGTCGCGACGCCAACTCTTGAGCTGTTTTTCTCGCAGGATGGCGGCGTCCATCGTGGCGTGCAGCTCGAAATAGACCAGACTGTGGACTCGGTACCGCTTCGTGAAGCCGTCGACGGCTGCCGTGCGGTGCTCCCACACACGACGAAGGAGGTCGCTAGTCACGCCCACATAGAGTGTACCGTGACGGCCGCTTGCCAAGATATACACGCACGGTTGCTTCATTCCGACATTGTTGCGTCATTCCCGCGAAAGCGGGAATCCATTTTCCAGATGCGCAGACGTGCTCGGATGAGCGGCGCAGCCTTCGCGGCGAGGCCAAAGGCCTCTCGAAAATGGACTCCCGCTTTCGCGGGAGTGACGAAACAGGGTGGCAGGCCGGAGCGGGCCGCATGAAACGCCGCACCGTCCTTTCCCTCGAGCAGGCGCTGTCCTTGCCCTCGGCGACGCTGCGCATGGTCCATCTCGGCTGGCGCGTCATCCGCATCGAGTCGACGCCCTCCGGCGGCGGCTTGCCCGGCGATCCCAACCGCTACATCGGCAAGCAGGTCGCCGACGCCGACCGCCGCACCTATTTCGTCGCCCCCAACGTCGGCAAGGAGGCGATCGCCCTCAATCTCAAGGACCCGCGCGGCCAGGAGGTGTTGCGGCAGTTGATCAGGGAACTCGACGTCGACGTCTTCTGCTGCAATACCCTGCCCGGCCGCTACCAGGCCTTCGGCATCGACTACGAGACCCTGAGCGCCGCCAAGCCCGACCTGATCTGGGCCGGCATCTCGGCCATGGGGCCGGAATACCCGGATGTCCCCGGCTACGATCCGGTGGTGCAGGCCATGGCCGGCTTCATGGAACTGACCGGCGATCCCGGCGGCCCGCCCATGCTGTCGGGGGTGCCGATGATCGACCTCAAGGCCGGCGACGAGGTCTTCGCCAATGTCTGCCTGGCCCTGGCCGAGCGGGCGGAGACCGGCAAGGGGACGCGCATCGACGTATCGATGATGCAGGCGGCGGCGTCGTGGCTGATCACCACCCTGCCGCTGTTGGATTTCGGCTGCGAGTATTCCGAGATCACTCGCGCCGGCAACGAGCACCGCAAGTTCATCCCCACCAATGCCTATCCGACCAAGGACGGGTTCGTCTACATGGCGATCGGCAACGACGTGCAGTGGCAGCGCCTGACCGCCATCCCGAAATTCGCCGGCATCGCCAACGAGGCGCGCCAGACCAACGACGGCCGCCACGACGAGCGCGCCGCCATCCACAGGGACGTCGCCGCGGTGACCCGCGACCATGCGACGGCCGAGATCATGGCCGACTTCAAGAAGGCCACCATCCCCCACGCCCCCATCCACACCATCCCGCAGGTGGCGGCGATGCCGGCGGTGGCCAGCCGCTTGACCAAGACGACGCTGCCCGACGGCACGACCATCCGCATGCAGCCCAAGCCGGTCGACCTGCCGGGCACGCCCGACACCCTGCCCTTCCCGCCCGCCTACGGCGCCGACACCCGCAAGGTGCTGGCCGAGGCCGGGCTGGACGGCCAGTGGGACGAATTGAAGGCGGCGGGGGTCGTGTATTGACCCCTCTCCCGCAAGCGGGCGAGGGAGCTATCAACAGGGAGGACCGAACAGAATGAGCAAACTCACCGGCAAGGTGGCCATCGTCAGCGGCTCGGGCCGTGGCATCGGCCAGGCCATCGCGCTGAAGCTGGCCGGCGACGGCGCCAAGGTCGTCATCAACGACATCGACGAGGCCCCGGCCCGTGAGACGGTGGCGCTGATCGAGAAGGCCGGCGGCAAGGCCGTCGCCTGCACCGGCGACGTCACCGCCAAGGACTTCGGCGAGCGTTTCGTCGGCACCGCCCTGGAGTCGTTCGGCGGCCTCGACATCATCGTCAACAATGCCGGCTATCCGTGGGACGGCGTCATCCAAAAGATGACCGACGAGCAGTGGTATGCCATGCTCGACGTGCATGCGACGGCGCCGTTTCGCATCCTGCGCGCCGCCACCGAGTTCATCCGCGACGCCGCCAAGAAGGAGAAGGACGCTGGCCGCCCCGTGATCCGCAAGGTCGTCAACGTGTCGTCGATCGCCGGTCTCACCGGCAATGCCGGCCAGCTCGGCTATTCCGCCGGCAAGGCCGCCGTCGTCGGCATGACCAAGACGCTGAGCAAGGAGTGGGGGCGCTACGGCGTCTGCGTCAACGCCGTGGCCTTCGGCTACATCCAGACGCGCATGACCGCGCCCATCGGCTCGGGCGGCGAGAGCGCCAAGATCGGCGAGCGCGAGGTGCGTATGGGCGTGCAGCCCGAAATGCTCGATTGGATGAACAAGGCGATCCCGTTGGGTCGCGGCGGCACGCCCGAGGAAGCGGCGGGTGCCGTGTATCTCTTCTGCATCCCGGAATCCGACTACGTCAGCGGCCAGGTGCTGCTGACCTCGGGCGGCTTCGTGATGTGAGTGCACATGAGGGCTGTGGGCGGCCGTAGCACTGGCCACCACCGCCACTCCATGTAATGATCGCAAGATCAGTCCCGAACCGGGGCCGATGACGTCCAAAGAAGACAAGGCCGATAACGGCCGAGTGTGCTGCATCTAGCACAGCCAAGGGAGCGAACGAATGAAAAAATACGTTGCCGCCCTGCTCGGGGCCACCGTCGGAGTCGCCATGACCGCGTCGGCCGCTCAGGCCGAAACCACCCTGCGCGTCGCCAACTGGCTGCCACCGACCCACCCGATCATGAAGGACATGATCATCCCGTGGGGCAAGATGGTCGAAGAGGCGACCAAGGGCAAAGTCAAAGTCGAGGTGTTGCCGGCGCCGCTGGGAGCGCCGTCGGCTCATTTCGACATCGCCAAGGACGGCATTGCCGACGTCACCTACAGCGTGCACGGCTACACGCCCGGCCGCTTCGCCCTGACGGAAATCGCCGAACTGCCGTTCCTCGGCGACAGCGCCGAAGCGACCTCCGTCGCCTACTGGCGCACGACCCAAAAGTACTTCACCAAGGCCGACGAGCATAAGGGGGTGAAGCTACTGTCGGTGTTCACGCACGGACCGGGGCATATCTTCAACGCGAAGCACGCCGTCAACGAGGTCGACGATCTCAAGGACCTGAAGATCCGCGTCGGCGGCGGGATCATCAACGACATCGTCAAGGAGCTCGGCATCGTGCCGATCCAGGCTCCCTCGTCGAAGTCCTATGAGATCCTGAGCAACGGCGTCGCCGACGGCATCATGTTCCCCAACGAATCGGTGCCTTTCTTCAAGATCGACAAGGCGCTCAAATACATGACCGAGGTGCCGAACGGCCTGTACAACACCAGCTTCTTCCTGGTGATGAACCAGGCCAAGTTCGACAGCCTGAGCAAGGACGAGCAGGCGGCCCTGATGAGCGTCTCGGGCGAAGCCTTCGCCCGGCTCGCCGGTAAGGCGTGGGACGCAGCGGACGCCGGTGGCCTGACCGCCATCAAGGCGGCCGGCATCGAGGTGACCCGTTTCGACGACGCGGCCATGACCGACCTCGAGAAGCGTGTCGCTTTCGCCGAGGCGAAGTGGCTGGAAAAGGCCGAGGAGCGGGGCGTCGACGGCCCGGCGGCGCTGGCCTTCATGCGTGGGGAAGTCGCCAAGCTGTCGGCGAAGTGATGCGGTCGGCCGAAGGATCACCCATACATGAGCACGAACCCTCCTTCGGCCGGGGCCGCGGGCATCTGGTTGGGCAATTGGCTCGACCGGATGCTCGGCCTGCTCGCGGCCGTGCTGCTGTTCCTGATGATGGCCTTGACCTTCTTCGACGTGCTCGGCCGCGACGCCTTCAGCCGTCCGATCCCCGGCGCCTTCGAGGCGACCGAGGCGATGATGGGCATGCTCATCTTCGCCGGTCTCCCACTGATCAGCGCACGTGACGGCCACGTCGCCGTCAACCTGATTGAGCCCCTGTTGGGGCCGCGGGTTCGCCGAGTGCAATACCGGGTGATGCAAGTGATCGGCATGGCGTGTTGCGCCACGCTGACCTGGGTGCTGTGGCACAAGGCCGGGGAGCTGGCCGTCTACGGCGACGCCAGCGCCTACTTGCACATCCCGCAGGCACCATTGGCCTATGTGATGAGCGTTCTCTGCGCCCTTACCACGATAGTGTTCGCGGCCAATGCCCTGGTCGGGCGGCAGCGCTCGGGCTCCGGTGGCGATTTCAGCTGAGGTACCCGAATGACTGTCGTTTTCGTAGGGTTTACCGTCCTCCTTGTCGTCATTCTGGCCGGCATGCCGATCGCCTTCGCGATGGGCCTCGTCGGTTTCGGTGGCGTGGCCTATATGCTTGGCTGGCAGCCCGCCCTGTCCATGGTCGCCCAGATCGCGTTCGATACGGGCATGAACTATGGCTTGTCGGTGGTGCCGCTGTTCATCCTGATGGGAAATTTCGTCACCCGCGCCGGCCTGTCCGAGCAGCTCTACACCGCCTCCAACGCCTGGCTGGGGCATCGGCGCGGCGGGCTGGCCATGGCGACCATCGTTGCCTGTGCCGGGTTCTCGGCGATCTGCGGCAGTTCGCTGGCCACGGCGGCCACCATGGCCAAGGTGTCGATGCCGTCGATGCGCAAGTTCGGTTACGATCCGTCGTTGGCCGCCGGTTCGGTCGCCGCCGGCGGCACCCTCGGCATCCTGATCCCGCCCAGCGTCATCCTCGTCATCTATGGGATCATGACCGGCACCGATATCGGCGAGCTGTTCATCGCCGGCATCGTGCCCGGAATTATCGGGGTACTTGGCTATCTCGCCGCCATCGCCGTGGTGACCTGGCGCAAGCCCGAGCTTGGCCCGCCGGGGGACAAGACGTCGCTGCAGGAGAAAATGCGGGCCATGCGCGGGGTGTGGGGCGTGCTGGGCCTGTTCATTCTCGTCATCGGCGGCATCTATCTCGGCATCTTCACCCCGACCGAAGCCGCCGGCATCGGTGCGGCGGGCTCGTTTTTCTTCGCCCTGTCGCGCCGGGCCTTGACGCTGCGGACCTTGCTCGACGTGCTGGGCGAGTCGGCGCAGACGACGACGATGATCTTTTTCGTCCTCATCGGCGCGCTGCTGTTCTCCAACTTCATGAACCTCGCCGGCCTGCCGACGGCGCTTCTGTCCTGGGTTCAGGCCCTGGGCGCCTCGCCCATGATGGTCGTGCTCGCCATCATCGGCCTCTACCTGCTGCTGGGCTGCCTGCTCGAGAGCATGTCGATGGTCCTGCTGACCGTCCCCATCTTCTTTCCACTGATGCAGGCGCTGGGCTTCGATCCGATCTGGTTCGGCATCCTGGTGGTCGTGGTGACCGAGATCAGCCTGATCACCCCGCCGGTGGGCCTCAATGTCTTCGTACTGAGCGCCGTGCTGCCCGACGTCAAGACCGGAACGATCTTCCGCGGCGTCACCGCCTTCTGGCTGGCGGACATCGTCCGACTCGGCCTCATCGTGTTCGTGCCCTGGTTCTCGCTGGTCCTGCCACAGCTCATGCGGGCAGGGTAGAGCGACAGGTTTCGCCTTCTTGCCGCGGAACCTGGCCCGAGCACCCGCCCCTCTCTCGCCTGCGGGGGAGGGGGTGTTCTTTGGCAACGACAAAGACAAGGGGAAACGTATGTTCAAGAAAGTGCTGAGTGGTGCGGCCGCCGTGGCGTTCGCGGCGCTGTCCGCCCATGCCGCCGCCGCGGCGGAATCCATCAAGATCGGCTCGGTGCTGTCGGTCACCGGCCCCGCCTCGATCCTCGGCGATCCCGAGGCCAAGGTGCTGAAATACTACGTCGACAAGATCAACAAGGCCGGCGGCATCATCGGCCGCCAGATCGAGCTGATCGTCTATGACGACGAGGGCAAGGCCGACAAGACGGCCACCCTGATCAAGCGCCTGATCGAGAGCGACAATGTCGATCTCATCATCGGCCCGACGCTCACCGGCAACACCATGGCGGCGGTGCCGGTAGTCGAGGAGGCCAAGGTGCCGATGATCTCGATCGCCGGCGGCGGCGTCATCGTCGAGCCGGTCAAGAAATGGGTGTTCAAGACCCCGCACACCGACAAGATGGCCTCGGCCAAGGCGTTCGAGGACATGAAGGCGCGCGGCATCACCAAGATCGCGCTGATCTATGGCACCGACGGCTACGGCAAGTCGGCCAGCGCCGCCACCAAGGAGATCGCGCCGCAGCACGGCATCGAGATCGTGGCCGACGAGAGCTATGCCCCGTCCGACGTCGACATGACGGCGCAGCTGACCAAGATCAAGAACACCCCCGGCGTCCAGGCGGTGTTCAACCTCGGCTTCGGCCAGGCTGCGGCCATCGTCACCAAGAACTACAGCCAGATCGGCATGAAGCAGCCCTTCTACGAGTCGCATGGCGTCAACTCGAAGGACTACATCCGCCTCGCCGGGGCGGACGCCACCGAGGGCGTGCGCCTGCCCGGTTCGGCGCTGCTGGTCGCCGAGGCGCTGCCGGCCAACGACCCGCAGAAGCAGGCGACGATGAGCTTCAAGCAGGAAACCGAAAAGGCCTTCCAGCGCGAGGTGTCGACCTATGGCGGCCACGCCTATGACGGCCTGATGATCGCCCTGGCCGCCATCCAGCGCGCCGGCACCACCGACAAGGCCAAGGTGCGCGACGAGATCGAGAAGACCTCGGGCTACATCGGCACCAGCGGCATCGTCAACATGACGCCCAAGGACCACCTGGGCCTCGATCTGTCGTCGCTGCGCATGATCGAGATCAAGGGCGGCGATTGGCATCTGGTGAAGTAACCTCACCAACCCAACCGAGCCCCTGCCCCTCTCCCGGCCGCGGGAGGGGGGCTTTCTTTTTCCGCGGCAGGCTCGGCGCCAGCAGATGACGTCCGTACAGGGCCAGGTAGAGGGCGAACGGCAGGCACCACAGCACCACTGCCGCAGCCAGCAGCGCGCCGCGGCCCGGCGTGAACTCGGCCAGCAGGCGGAGCACCGCGGCGGCAACCATGGCCGAATAGCCGATGGCCATCGGCCCCCCCATCGGCACCGGCCGGCCGGTATGCTTCAGCACCACCCGCGTCATCAGGCTGATCTTGGTCAGGCTCAGCGCCCCGAGCGTGAAGGCGTGCACCATGACCGGCGACACGGCCGCGCCAGCGGCCAGGGTCCCCACGGCCTTCATCAGCAGCGCCGCCACCAGCCAGGCATAGCCGACATGCATGGCCAACAGGAGGGGCCGGTCGAGGATCATCCGGCCGTGCCAGCCGGCCATCCGCAGCCCGTGCACGACCGCCGCCAGCAGCGCCAGCCCCGCTGTGGCTTGGCGCAGCCCGACGAGATCGGCCAACCCCAGGGCGACGAGGCTCAGCGGCGCGACGACCTCGATGGTGCGGTCGAAACCGATGCGCCCGGGCCAGCCGTCCTGGTTCAGCGCCGTCTCGGTGAAGATGGGCGTCAGCAACCCGCCGACAAAGCTGAACAGCACCATCAGCACGTAAAGCCCCGCCATGTTGCCGAGATGGACCCAGCCGGCATGGAAGATGACATTGCCGGCGATCAGCCCGAGCAGGATCGCCACCACCAGGCGATAGCGCCGGTCGGCCGCCGCCCACACCCCCGGCAGCAGCATCAGCAGCAGGGCAGGCAGGAACAGCAGGTCGACGGCGCCCTGCAGCACCGGCGGCAGCGGCAGCAGCATCGCCAGGCGCCCGGCCAGCCAGAGCGCCGCGAGCACGGCAAGGCGCGCCCCGACCACCGGCGCCGCGTGCGCCCAACTCGGCAGCGCCGTCAGCAAGAAACCGCCGCAGGTGGCCCCGACGAAGCCGAACACCATTTCATGGCCGTGCCAGGCGGCGCTGCCATAGCGGCCGACATCACCGATCTCGCCCACCGCCCACAGCACGACGGCCACCAGCGCGTAGATGGCGCCGCCCAGATAGAACGGCCGGAAACCGCTGGCCCATACCGCGGCTGCCATGTCAGCCCTCCTCGAAAACCGGCTGGCCCGTCTTGGCGATCTGCACCGATTGCCGCGCCCGCCCCAACATCTGGTACAGCGCCTCGAGCTCGTCGCGAGACATCGCCGCGAACAGATCTTCGATCCATTGCCGCATGTGGGGTGCCATCTCGGTGAAGCGCCGCCGTCCCTCGCCGCTGAGGCGCACGATGCTGGCGCGGCGATCGTCGGGCGCGACGCGACGCTCGACCAAGCCGTCCGCGGCCAGGCGCTCGACCAGCCCGGTGATGTTGCCTTTGGTCACCATCATGCGCTCCGACAACTGCCCCATGGTCATGCCGTCCGGGGCACGGCTGAGCTGCGCCAGCGCGTCGAATCGCGGCATGGTGGTGGCGAAACGTTCCTGCAGGCTGGCGCGCAACGACGCCTCCATGGCGTTGGTGCTGCCCAGAAGCCGCAGCCACAGCCGGATCTGAAGAGCGTCGCTCTCGCCATCAGTCATGGCATTCCCCTCTCCACTGTCGAGAAAGTTTATGCTTAAACTATCTGCCGTCGCAATAAGGCAACAGGAGAGGACGCGTCATGGAGATCCTGCAACCCCCGGGCTGGCCGCGGCCCAAGGGCTACAGCAACGGCATCGTTGCCAAGGGACGCCTGGTGTTCATCGCCGGCCAGGTCGGCTGGAACCAAAAGGAGGAGTTCGAGCACGCCGACATGGCCGGACAGGTGGGCCAAGCCTTGCGCAACATCGTCGCCGTCCTCGCCCAGGCCGGCGGCAAGCCCGAGCACATCGTCCGCATGACCTGGTTCGTCACCGACACCGAGGAGTATCTGGGCAGCACCAAGGAAATCGGCGCCCATTACCGCGAGATCATCGGCAAGCATTTCCCGGTGATGTCGGTCATCGGCATCAAGGGCCTGATCGAACGCGGCGGCAAGGTCGAGATCGAGGCCACCGCCGTCCTTCCCGACTGAGCCAACGGCGCTGCCGTCGCCGCACACGTGGCGAGAGCGACGGCAGCGCTTACGGCATCCTCCCAAGTCGCACGGCGTCAACTGCGATTGCCCCTTGCGCCTTGACAGCGTGGAACCAAACTAGAACAATCACCGCTTGTTTTTGGTTTGTTCCTGACCTGGGGAATGGTCGAATGCTTACGCCCAAGCAGTATGAGCTGCTGATTCTGATCGACCAGCGCCTCAAGTCCACCGGTGTGCCACCGTCGTTCGACGAGATGAAGGAGGCGCTGGGGCTCAAGTCGAAATCCGGCATCCATCGCCTGATCACAGGCCTGGAGGAACGCGGTTTCATTCGCCGCATGGCCCACCGGGCCCGCGCCCTGGAGATCCTTCGGCTGCCGGAGAATGTGGCGGCCGAGGTGCCGCCCGTCGACGCCGAGCCCGGCTCGACCGGACGCGGCTTCGCCCCCACCGTCATCCGTGGCGGCCGGCCGGAGCTACCCGGTGCGGCGCCGGTCGAGGCGGCGGAGGTGGTGCCCCTGCCGCTTCACGGAAAAATCGCCGCCGGTACGCCCATCGAGGCTTTGCGCGACAATTTGGCGACCATCGGCGTTCCCGCCGACATGCTGGGGCCGGGCGAACACTATGCCCTGACCGTTGAGGGCGACTCGATGGTCGAAGCCGGCATCCTCGATGGCGACACGGTGCTGATCCGCTGCTGTGACACCGCCGAAAACGGCCAGATCGTCGTCGCCTTGGTCGACGACGGCGAGGTGACGCTCAAACGTCTGCGCCGCAAGGGATCGTCGATCGCGTTGGAACCGGCCAACGCCCACTACAAGACCCGCGTCTTCGGCCCGGACCGGGTGAAGGTCCAGGGTCGCCTCGTCGGCCTGCTGCGCCAGTACTGAACCGTCGGTGGGACCTCCAATCCGCACGCGCAATGCGGAGCTGGAGCTCCGCACTCCGGGCAGCTCATTCCGCTTTACGCCCCGCGGGCCGCCGCGTCCACGGCCGCTCACCTTGCCAGCCGCGCACGGTCTCGACGCGTATGCCATCCGGCGCCAGCCACAGGGCGTGGGCACCATGCCGCCACACCGAAAACCGGTCGACCACCAACGGTGCCGCACAGCCACGCCGCACCGGAACGGCGCTGATCACGGCAGCCGCCAACCCGCAGTCCTCGGCCAGGGCCTCGGGACGCCGCACCAACGCCACCGTTTTTCCGCCATGGCGATAGATGCAGCCCAGCGAATCGCACACCAATCCGTCGGCGGCCGTGGCCCCGGCGAAGAGGCGCTGCGGCTGTCCGGCGCCATGGCGCTCGAGCCAGGCGGAGCGGACCATGCCCTGACCGCGCGCCGACGACAGCAGCAGCCCACCGTCGGCCGCCCGCGCCGCCATCAGTGCCGCGCGCCCGTCGATCAGCACATCCGGATGCCGTACCAAAGCAGTGGCCGCGATAGCCGCAGCCATCACCGGCAAGCCCCAGTAGCGCCAGCGCCCTCGCCATAGACACAGCCACACGCCGCCCAGCGAGAACGCAACCAGGGCGGCGACCGGCGGCGCCGGCACCACGATGGCCGCCCCTGGCCAGCCGGCGACGGTGGCGGCAATGTCGTTGACCGCACCGACTCCCCAGCCGGCGACACGTAGCGGCCACTCCTCGAGGCCGAGCGGCACCAGCAACAGGCCCAGGATTCCGAACGGCATGACCACGAAACCGGTGACCGGCACGGCCAAAAGATTGGCGGCGACCGACCAGGTGGCGAAGCGACTGAAATGGTGGGCGGCGTAGACGGTGGTGGCGCCGCCGGCGATCATCGTCGTCAAGGCGACGCCGGCACCGTACAGGCCCACCCGCCGCGCAACGCCGCCTTCGCCGCGCCAGGCCGCCAGCCGCGGCGCCAACCCCTCGTAGGCGGCAACGAGGGCGACCACCGCGGCGAAGGACATCTGGAAGCTGGCGCCGACCAGGGACTGGGGCTGCCACAGCAGCACCGCAACCGCCGCCCAGGCGACCGTTCGCATCGACACGGCGGTGCGATCGATGAGCACCGCCAGCAGCACGATGGCAATCATGATGAAGGAGCGTTGGGTCGGCACCGGCGCCCCCGCCAGCAGAAGATAGAGGAAGGTGGCAATCACCGCCGCCACTGCCGTCCATTTCTTGATCGGTTGGCGCAGGGCAAGCGGCGGGACCAACGCCAACGCTCCGCGTAGCACCAGGAACACCAGGCCAGCCACCATGCTCATGTGCAACCCCGAGATCGACAGCAGATGCGCCAGCCCGGAATCACGGTAGGCATCCCAGGTCGCCTGGCTTATGGCGGCGCGTTCCCCGGTGAGCAGTGCGGCGGCGACGGCTCCCTCCTCACCGCCGATGACCTTGGTGACGCGGTCGGTCAGAGCCTGGCGCCAGGCACTAACCGCGAAGCGCAGCCGGGCCAGCGGCCCGGGCGTTGCCGAGGCGAGCACGGTCACCGTGCCGATGGCGAAGCCGACCCCGCCGAGGCTGTCGAACCATGCTTGGCGGGCGAAGTCGAAGCCGCCCGGCAGCGCCGGCTCGGGTGGCGGATGCAACACGGCGCGTACGGCAATGCGCTGGCCCGGCAACAGCGGAGCCGCCTTGCCGCTGATGCTCACGCGGACGCGGCGCGGCGGCACGCCGCCGGCCCAGACCACTTGGTCGAGTACGATGCGCCGCCCACGCGCCGTCGCCTCGACCTGCACCACCCGCCCCTCGAGATGCTGCGGGCGCCCGTCGTCGGCGACGACCGGGCCGGCGGCAAGCACCGCCGCCACCTGGACGATGACGAATCCCGTGACGATGGCGCCGATGGCGACCGACAGCATCGCCGCCGCCCGATGCCCGCGCCACGCCGTTCCCATGGTGGCGGCCAGCGACATGGCCAGGAAGGCGGATCCGACCCACGGCGGTGGCTCGTGAGGCAGCGAAAAATACAGGCCGACACCGCCCCCCATCAGCACGGGCAGCCACAGCGGCCAACGGTCGCGTTCCGCCACGAAGCATGTACAGAACGCGCGAAAGAGACGGGACCACGGGTCGCTTGGCATCCGGCAAGACCCCTGCTGCATGTGCGCCAAAGATGTGCTACACAACGCCGCGACCTGATAGTCCGCCAGTCGAGGTTAGCTGAAATCCTATGCCCGTGGTAACCCGCTTCGCCCCGTCACCCACAGGCTACCTGCATATCGGCGGGGCACGCACGGCCCTGTTCAACTGGCTGTTCGCCAAGCACAACGGCGGGCTATTCCGCCTGCGCATCGAGGACACCGATCGCGAGCGCTCGACACCGGACGCCATCGACAAGATCTTCGAAGGTCTGCAATGGCTGGGGCTCGACTGGGATGGCGAGCCCGTCATGCAGTTCTCGCGCGCCGCCCGTCACGCGGAAGTGGCGCAGCGGCTGCTGGCCGAGGGTAAGGCGTATCACTGCTATGCCAGCAAGGACGAGCTCGAGCGCATGCGCGAGGAGCAGCGCGCCGCCGGCAAGCCGATGCGCTACAACGGCCTGTGGCGCGACCGCCCGGCCTCGGACGCGCCGCAAGACGTGAAGCCGGTGGTACGCCTGAAGGCGCCGCAGACCGGCGAGACGGTCATCGACGACCTGGTGCAGGGCGCGGTGCGCGTCGCCAACGAGCAGCTGGACGACATGGTGCTGCTGCGCTCGGACGGTACGCCGACCTACATGCTGTCGGTGGTCGTCGACGATCATGACATGGGCATCACCCATGTCATCCGCGGTGACGACCACCTGACCAATGCCTTCCGCCAGTTCCAGCTTTACGCGGCCTGCGGCTGGGGCGTGCCTGCCTTCGCCCATATCCCGCTGATCCACGGCCCCGACGGCGCCAAGCTGTCGAAGCGACATGGCGCGCTGGGGGTCGAGGCCTATCGCGACCTCGGCTACCTGCCCGAAGCGATGCGCAACTACCTGCTGCGACTGGGCTGGTCGCACGGCGATGAGGAGATCATCTCCACCGATCAGGCGATCGAGTGGTTCGGCCTCGAGGCGGTGGGGCGCTCGCCGGCACGCTTCGACTTCGTCAAGCTCGCCAATCTCAACGGCCACTACATCCGCCAAGCGGAAGACCAGCGGCTGGTCGAGCTGACGATTCCGTTCCTTGAGCAGAAACTCGCACGGCCACTCGGCGCGCTGGAGCGGCAACGCCTGCTGGCCGGCATGAGGGGCCTGAAGGACCGCGCCAAGACCCTGATCGAACTGGCCGACTCGGCCTCGTTCTATTTCCTGCCGCGCCCCCTCGCCCTCGACGAGAAGGCCGCCAAGCAGATCGACAGCCAATCCGCGCCCGTGCTTGCCGCCTATCGCGCCCGCATCGCCGAAGCCGGTGAATGGACGCAAGAAACGCTGGAGACGGCGGCCCGCGAACAGGCCGAAGCCCAAGGCCTCAAGCTGGGCAAGCTGGCGCAGCCGTTGCGCGCGGCGCTGACCGGGAGCACGGTATCGCCGCCAATCTTCGAGGTGATGCAGGTGCTGGGGCGCGAGGAGAGCCTGGCTCGCCTCGGCGACGCGCTGGGCGGAAATTAGGGCGGGATGAGTTCGGATTCGCTCCGCTTCTCTTCGTCATTGCCGGGCTTGACCCGGCAATCCAGAGACCCCCGGGTCAAGCCCGGGAGTGACGAGAAAGAGGGGCGATTCCACTCGATCGTATCCCGCTATAGCATAGCAGGGCCGCCGGGCGGCCCAACTGTCAGTTCATGTGACTCGGGAAGGTGAAGATGACCAAGGAAACGACGGCCGGAGCGAAGGACACCGTAACGCTCATCGACAACAACACGGGGAAGAGCCACACCTTCCCGGTGCTGCATGGCTCCACCGGCCCCACGGTGATCGACATCCGTCAGCTCTACGGCGAGACGGGCATGTTCACCTACGACCCGGGCTACACCTCGACCGGCAGCTGCGAGTCGAAGATCACCTATATCGATGGCGACAATGGCGTGCTGCTGCATCGCGGCTACGACATCGCCGACCTGGCCGAGCACTCGGACTATCTCGAGGTGGTCTACCTGCTGCTGAAGGGCGAGTTGCCCAACGCCGTACAGAAGCGCAAGTTCGAGCACGACATCACCCATCACACGATGCTGCACGAACAGATCAACTACTTCTATCGCGGCTTCCGCCGCGACGCCCATCCGATGGCGGTGATGTGTGGCGTCATCGGCGCCATGAGCGCCTTCTATCACGACTCGCTCGACATCTCCGACGCCCGCCAGCGCATGGTGGCCAGCTACCGCCTGGTGGCGAAGATGCCGACCATCGCCGCCTGGGCCTACAAATACGCCATGGGTCAGCCGTTCGTGTACCCGCAAAACGAGCTGCGCTACGCCGAGAACTTCCTGCGCATGATGTTCGCGGTGCCGTGCGAGGAGTACAAGGTCAACCCGGTGCTGGCCCGCGCCATGGACCGCATCCTCATCCTGCACGCCGACCACGAGCAGAACGCCTCGACCTCGACCGTGCGCCTCGCCGGCTCCTCGGGCGCCAATCCCTTCGCCTGCATCGCCGCCGGCATCGCCACGCTGTGGGGTCCCGCGCATGGCGGCGCCAACGAGGCGGTGCTCAACATGCTGCAGCAGATCGGCAGCAAGGAGCGCATCCCCGAGTTCATCAAGCGCGCCAAGGACAAGAACGACCCGTTCCGCCTGATGGGCTTCGGCCACCGCGTCTACAAGAACTTCGACCCGCGCGCCCGCGTCATGCAGCGCACCTGCCACGAGGTGCTGGACGAGTTGGGCGTGCGCAACGAGCCGCTGCTGGAACTGGCCACCGAGCTGGAGCGCATCGCGCTCGAGGACGAGTACTTCGTCGAGAAGAAGCTCTACCCGAACGTCGACTTCTATTCGGGCATCATCTTCAAGGCGATGGGCATCCCGGTCAGCATGTTCACCGTGCTGTTCGCCGTGGCCCGCACCGTCGGCTGGATCGCCCAGTGGAACGAGATGATCGAGGACCCGCATCAGAAGATCGGCCGTCCGCGCCAGCTCTACACCGGCCCCACGCGGCGCAAGTACGTGCCGCTGCATCAGCGTGGCTGAGCGGCAGCAGATCAGCAATCTCCAGCGGCGGCGCGCGCCTCTTGCCGCGCCGGCGCCGATTGGCCGTCTCCGGGCGGCCAACGACAATGTGCCGCCCGTGCGCCATCTGCTGGCCAAGCTGGCGTTCGCCGCCGCCAGCTTCGCCGCCACCTTCATCTTCGCCTGGTGGTGGTTGGGGTAGTCGAACACAAGTAGAGACAAGTAGCCGCCATGCCCGCGGAAGCGGGCATCCATTTTCCAGAGGCCTGTGTCAATGGATTCCCGCCTTCGAGCGTGTGAAGGAATCGGTCAATTGTTTCGTCATTCCCGCGAAAGCGGGAATCCATCGCTGAACCGCACAACATTCGGTAGCTCGGATGCTGTGCGGCCCCAATATGGACCCCCGCTTCCGCGGGGGTGACGAAAAAGGGATACGCGCGCAAGCGGGAGCGACGGTGTTGCCGGCTACTTGCGCTCGATCAGCTCGATCTTGTAGCCGTCGGGATCCGCGATGAAGGCGATCACCGTCGAGCCGTGCTTCATCGGCCCCGGCGGCCGCGGGATTTTCACGCCTTCCTGGGCCAGCTTGTCGCACACGGCGTAGATGTCGGGGACGCCGATGGCGATGTGCCCGAAACCGGAGCCCGGCTGATAGGGTTCCTTCTGGCCCCAGTTGTGGGTGAGTTCCAGCACCGTATGGCGCTCCTCGTCGCCGTAGCCGACGAAGGCCAGGGTGAACTCGCCGCTGGGGTAGTCGGTTCGGCGCAGCAATCGCATACCGAGAAGCCGGGTGTAGAAATCCAGCGATTTTTCCAGGTCGAAGACGCGGACCATCGTATGCAGCATGCGCGCTTGCGCCATCTCGGCCGACATGTCGTCTCTCCTATCTGCCTTCGATCGCCGCCAGCACCGCGTCGGCGGCCCTGTGGCTTGGGGTATCCTGGCCGTAGCCCAGCCGCTGCACCGCCTCGGCCAGGCCCTCACGCTGCTCGCGGCGCGCCTCCTCGTCGACGAGCAAACGGTCGAGCGCCGCACACAGCAAATCGGGGCGGCAGTCCTCCAACAGCAGTTCGGGCACCACCGGCCGGTCGAGCAGCAAGTTTACCAGGCTCACGTATTTCAGGCGCACGAGCTTGCGCGCCAGGACGGATGTCACGGCGTTCATCCTGTAGGTAATGATCGTCGGCAGGCGCGCCAATGCCAGTTCCAGGGCCACCGTGCCCGAAGCGGCCAAGGCGGCCTGGCAGGCGGCGAAGGCGTCGTATTTCTCGGCGGCGCCGCGCACCACCACGCTCGGCAGCGGCCATCGGGCGGCGGCCTCGGCCACGTCGGCGGCAACGGTCTCCACCGTCGGCACCACCACCCGCAACTCGGGGTGGCGGCTCTTCAGCAGCCCCATGGTCCTGGCGAACACCGGAAGCAGGCGCGAGGTCTCGCTGCGGCGGCTACCCGGCAGCACGCACAACAGCGAGCCTTGGCCAAGTTGGTGCCGCTGGCGGAAGGCGTCGCCGTCGCCGCATTCGGCGCCGCTTTCGATCACCGGATGACCGACATGCACCGCCGCCAGGCCATGCCGCCGGAAGTACTCGGGTTCATTCGGCAACAGGCACATCAGCAGGTCGAGGCGCTCGGCCAGTTGCTTCGACCGCCCCTCCTTCCACGCCCACACCATCGGCGCCACAAAGTGCAGGCGCACGGCCGCCACGCCGCGTCGCTTCAGGCCCTTGTGGATGCGGCCGGTGAACCCCCAGGAATCGATGGTGATGACCGCGACCGGGCGCCGGGCCTCGATGTCGGCCAAGGTCTGCTTCAGGCGCTTCAAAATGCGCGGCAGGCGCGGCAGCACCTCGGCCAGCCCCATCACCGACAGCTCGGCCATGGGGAACAGCGAGCTCAGCCCCTCGGCCCGCATCATCTCGCCGCCGATTCCGGCGAAGTGCACGCGCCCTCCGGCGCGCTGGCGCAAGGCGGCCATGAGCCGCGCCCCGAGCACATCCCCCGACGGTTCGCCGGCGATCACATAGAGCAGCGGCCCATTCTGCGGGCTCACGGTTCGATGCCCACGAGGAACATGCTGGCGGCATCCGCCTCGACGATCATCGTCTCGCGGTCGACGACCATCGTGCTGGCGGCCTCGACGGCGATGCCGCGCAGGCCGGCCGCGCGGGCGCGGCGCACGGTCTCGATGCCGACGGTGGGCAGATCGGCGCGGCGCTCCTGGCCGGCCTTGACGGTTTTGACCAGAACGCCCCCTGCCCCGTCGCGGCGCAGATCACGGCAGCGGTCGATGAGGGCGTCGGTGCCCTCGACCGCCTCGACACCGAGCACGATGCCCTGCTGCACTACCACCGCCTGGCCGATGTCGAGCGCCCCCAGGCCACGCAGCACCGCACGGCCGCGCTCGATGTCGACGAGCGCCTGCGTATCCGGCTGGATGCGCCCCCACACCCCGACCGGCGCCAGATGGCCAGCGATGATGGAATCGGCGCCGACGATGCGAAATCCCTCGTCCTCGAGTTCGTGAATCACCGCTCGCAGCAAACCGTCGTCGCCCAAGGCTTTGAGGCCGACCTTGGCGAAAAAGCGGGCCGTGCGCCAGTCGGGGCGCAATTCGGCCAGGCTGGGCCGCCGCACTGGACCGGCCATAACCAGTTCCTCGACGCCGGCCCGGCGCAATTGCTCCAGGCCGCTGCCGGCGGCGCCGAGGCGGATCCAGGCTTGGGGAGCGTCGCCAATCTGACGGGGGTCGGCATGGCCGTCCAGCGCCAGCACGAAATGGTCGCGGCCGGCGATGCGGCAGGCCTCGATGAGGCGGGCCGGCAGCTCGCCGCCGCCGGCCACGATGCCGAGCTTAGGCGCCATTCTCCGGCTTCGGTTGGCAAAGGGATCGCGACGAATCGGCGCGGATGAACGCGACGATCTCCATCACCGGCCGACAATCGGCATACTGCGCCGCCACCGCATCGAGGCGCTGCACCATGGTGTCCTGCTCGGCGAACAGCAGCTTGAATGCATTGCGCAGGGCGTGGATGTCCTCACGCGAGAAGCCGCGGCGCTTCAGCCCGACGAGGTTGAGGCCGGCGAGATGGGCGCGGTTGCCGATCACCGAGCCATAGGGGATGACGTCGTGCTCCACCCCGGTCATGCCGCCGACCATCACATGCCGCCCGACACGGACGAACTGATGCACCGCCGACATGCCGCCGATGATGGCATGGTCGTCGATGACGACATGGCCGCCCAGCGTGGCATTGTTGACCAGAATGACCCCGCTGCCGATGCGGCAGTCGTGGGCGACGTGGGCGCCCACCATGAACAGGCAATTGTCGCCAACCTCGGTCAGCATGCCGCCACCCTCGGTACCCGGGTTCATGGTCACCTGCTCGCGGATCACGTTGTTGCGCCCGATCACCAGCCGCGACTCTTCGCCCCGGTATTTCAGGTCTTGGGGCGGCAAGCCGATGGAGGCGAACGGAAAAACGCGGGTGCCGGCGCCGATCGAGGTCCTACCGCTGACGTTGACGTGCGAAACCAGTTCGACCCCGGACGCCAGCCCGACCGCCCCACCGACGACGCAGTAGGGGCCGATGACGGCATCTGCGGCAATGGAGGCGCCAGGCTCGATGATCGCAGTCGGGTGTATCCGCGCCATCAGTTGTCCATGATCATGGCGGTGTAGGTGGCCTCGGCCACCAACTGGCCATCGACCTTGGCCTCGCCGTGGAATTTCCACACGCTGCCGCGGCAGCGTTCCTTGGTGACGTGGATGCGCAACTGATCGCCGGGAACCACCGGCTTGCGGAAGCGCGCATCCTCGACCGACATGAAATAGACCAGCTTGCCCTCGGCATCGGCGCCCAGGGTCTCCACCACCAGCACGGCGGCGGTCTGCGCCATCGATTCGATGATCAGCACACCGGGCATGATCGGGCGCGACGGGAAATGGCCTTGGAAAAACGGCTCGTTGATGGTGACGTTCTTCACGCCCACCGCCGAGAGGTTGGGCAGCACGTCGACCACCCGGTCGACCATCAGGAACGGGTAGCGATGGGGGATCATCTGGATCACCCGACTGATGTCGATCACCTTGCTGTCGCTCACCGTCTCGCTCATTCCTGTTCCTTCTCCCCTCGCCCTTTCTTCACCAGCCGAGCCAGCGTAAACATCTCGCGCAGAAACTCCTGCATCGGCCGACCTGGTATGCCGCCATAGGCGGCCCCGGCGGGCACGTCCTTGGCAAGGCCGGTCTTGGCGGCGATGCGCGCACCGTCGCCGATGGTGAGATGGCCGGCGACCCCGGCCTGGCCGCCGACGGCGACGACATCGCCAAGAACAGCGCTGCCCGAGATGCCGACCTGCGCCACGATCACGCAGTGTCGCCCGAGGCGCACGTTGTGCCCGATCTGCACCAGATTGTCTATCTTGCTGCCGGCGCCGATGACGGTATCCGGCCCGGCCCCGCGATCGATCGTCGTGTTGGCGCCGATCTCGACGTCGTCCTCGATGATCACCCGGCCGAGCTGCGGCACCTTGAGGTGACCACGCGGCCCCATGGCAAAGCCGAAGCCGTCCTGGCCGATGCGCACGCCGGGATAGAGGTTGACGCGATTGCCGATGATGGCGTGCGAGACGCTGGCACAGGCGCCGACGACGCAATCATCGCCCAGAACGACGCCGTCGCCGATGACGGCGTTGGCGCCGACATGAGCGTTGCGGCCGATCTCGGCGCGCGCCCCGATGACCGCGCCGGCATCGACGCGGCATCCCTCGCCGAGTTTGGCGGTGGCGTCGACGACGGCCGTCGGCGCCATGCCTGGGGCAGGCCATGGCACGGGATAAAACGCAGTGGCGACGCGCGCGTAGGCGCGATACGGATCATTGGACACCAGCAGGGCCATGCCCGCCGGCGCCCGCCCGGCCAGGGTCGGATGCACCACGCAGCCACCGGCCTGCGAAGCCTCGAAGGCCGCGACATAGGCGCGGTTGTCGAGGAAGCTGAAATGGGTGGGGCCCGCCATCTGCAGCGGGCCCACGTCATCGAACACCCGGTTGGCGTCGGCCCCCGGCGCCACCTCGGCTTCCGCGATCTGCGCCAGTTGCGCCAGGGTGAAGGGGCCGGCAACCGTAAAGAAACGCGGATCTGCCATGACGCGCCTATTTCTTGGCCGGCTTCTTCGCGTCCTTGTCCACGCTTCCCGGTTCGGGGAAGTCGACAGCCGGCAGGCGCTTGTTCAGACGCTCGATCGCCGCCTTGGTGTATTCCATGCGCGAATCGTGCAGGAACACCTGGTTCTTGGCCAACACGATATTGGCGCCGCTCTCCTGGGCGAGTTCGTCCGAGACCTTGATCAGCGTCTGATTGAGCTCGCTCATCGCCTTGCCGAACGACTGCTCCAGCCCGCGACGGCGCTCCTGCGCCTTGCGCTGCGCCTCGACGACCTTCTTCTCGAACGCCTGCCGCTTGTCGGCAAAGGCCTCGGGCGACACCAGGGTGCGCTGCCGGGTCAGTTCCTTCTCGGCGTCGCGCAGCGAGTCCTCCTGTTTGGAGAACTCGGCCTGATATTGCTGCAGGTACTTGTCACGCTGCGCGATGATGGCCTTGCCCGCGGTCGATTGCTTCACGACCTCCTGCAGGTCGATGACGATGATCACCGGCGCCGGAACGCTGCCCTTGTCCTGTGCCGCGGCCGGATTGGCAAGCAGCAGCGTCGAAATCATGGCGGCACTCGCCAATGCGAAAACCCGGCCTCGCCTAATCGTCATACTAGAACCTCGTGCCGAAATTGAAGCGGAAGAACTCGGTTTCGTCGTAGTCTTTCTTGAGGACGGGGAGCGCGAAGTCGAGGCTCAGCGGCCCCATCGGCGAGCGCCACGTAATGCCGGTGCCGATGGACATGCGCGGCGACGAGTCGTAGTCGAATTGTTCGCCCGCCAGATCCTCGGTACGGCCAAGGGCGCCGAAGTCGGTGAACAGCTTGCCGGTCACGCCCAACTCCTGCGGCAAGCCCAGCGGGAAGTCAAGCTGTGCCGTCGCCGAGTACATCCAGATGCCGCCCAACGCGTCGTCGTTATCGTCGCGAGCGCCGATACCGGCGACGGCAAAGCCACGCAACGAGTCGCCGCCGAGGAAATAGCGTTCGCTGATGCGGATTTCGTCGTTGATGTCGAAGATGTATCCGGCCGAGCCACTCATTGACGCAACCCACTGATCGCCCAGATTGAAGTACTTGCCCGCGCCGACGTTGGTGCGCAGGAAGCGTTCGCTGCCGCCCAGGCCGGCCAACTCGTTGTTCAGGCGAACATACCAGCCGTCGGTCGGATCGATGCGGCTGTCACGGCGATCGTAGGTGAAGGTGTGCGAAATCGACGACAGGGTGCTGGTGCCTTCCTGGTCGCGAATCATGCGGGTGGCGTCGTCGTCGACGTCGTAGATACGGTCGCGACGCAGTGTGTAGCGCCAATCCTCGCGCAGCGCCTCGGTGAGCTGATAGCCTAGACGCAGCGAGGTGCCGATCGCTTCGGCCCGGTACGAGCTCTGGCTGTCCAGCCGCCGCTGGTTGGCGAAGACGTCGAAGCCGGCGGCGATGTGGCGGCCCAGGAAATACGGCTCGGTGAACGACAGGTCGATCTGCGACTTCTTGCCGGCGAGCATGGCCGATATCCGCAAATACTGGCCGCGGCCCAGCAGATTGCGCTCACGCGCCGAAATCTCAGTCATTGGCCCCAGGGTCGACGACCAGCCGAAGCCGAAGGACAGTTCGCCGGTCGATTTCTCCTGGACCTCGACCTGCACGCTGGTGCGGTCGGGCGCGGCTTCCGACGGCACCGTGTTCACGTCGACCTTCTCGAAGAAATCGAGATCGCGAAGCGCCTGCTGCGACCGGCGCAGCTTGGCGGTATTGAAGGCGTCGCCTTCGGTCAGGCGGAATTCGCGGCGGATGACCTCGTCGAGGGTGCGGACGTTGCCGCGGATGTCGATGCGATCGACGAAGACGCGCGGCCCTTCCTTGACGTCGAAGAACACGTCGACGGTGCGTTCTTCGGGATGGCGCTCGATCCGCGGATCGATGTCGACGAAGGCGAATCCGCGGTTGCCGACCGCATCGGTCAGCGCCTCGACGGTCGCTTCGATCTCCTCGGCATTGAACCAGTCGCCGCTGGCGGTCGTCACCAGCGGCTCGAGCTCCTCGACGGAAAGCTCGGGCAAGGTGACATTGACGCCCACCTCACCGAACTTGTAGCGCTCACCTTCGGTGATGGTGATGGTGATGACGAATCCCGAGCGATCGGGTGTCAGCTCGGCCACCGCCGAATCGACACGGAAGTCGGCATAGCCACGACTCAGGTAGAAACGGCGCAGCAGTTCGCGATCGAAGGTCAGGCGATCGGGGTCGTAGGTATCGTCTTGCGAAAAGAATCGATACCAGCGCTCCTCCTTGGTGCGCAGCACCTCGCGCAGCCGCGAATCGCTGTAGTCGCGGTTGCCGACGAGGTTGATGGCCTTCACGTAGGTGGTCGGCCCCTCGTTGACCTCGAACACGAGATCGACGCGGTTCTGCTCGAGCTGGATCAGTTTCGGCTCAACCGTCGCCGCGAAACGGCCGGAGCGGCGATAGACGTCCTGGATGCGTGCGACGTCCTGCTGGATCTTGGTGCGGGTATACACCGTGCGCGGCCGCAGCTGCACCTCGTTCTGCAGCGTCTCGTCCTTGATGCGCTGGTTGCCCTCGAAGCTGATGCGGTTGATCACCGGGTTCTCGACCACGCGCACGATCAGGCGGTCGCCTTGGCGGACCATGGCCACGTCGGCGAACAGCCCCGTGGCAAACAGATTGCGCACCGACCTGTCGATGAGTTCAGGGGTGAACGCGTCGCCCGGTGCAATCGCCATGTACGAGCGCACCGTCTCGGCTTCGATGCGCTGTGTCCCTTCGACGTCGATCGCCGAAACGGTACCGCCGTTCTGCGCCTGAGCCGGCGAGGCCACAGTCAACGCAATTATGGGCGCGGCAAGCACCCCAAGACGAATCGAACTAACCAAAGCCCCCCCTTTAACACGAGCGCAGCTAAGACGTGAGACCCTTCAAGAATTCCCACACCTTAAGATCGACCAGATCGTTCCGTGTCGCGAAAACCATTAACGCGAATACCAGAAACAGGCCGATCCGAAAACCATATTCTTGCGCTCGCGGCCCTAGCGGCCGTCCCCGAACGGCCTCCACGGCATAATAGGCCAGATGACCTCCATCCAGCATGGGGATGGGGAAGAGATTGATGAGGCCAAGATTGATCGACAGCAAGATGACGAAAAAGACAATACTGGCGAATCCCAGCTGCGCCGCCTGCCCTGCACCCTTGGCGATTCGCAGCGGCCCGCCCAGTTCCGTCGATTCCCGCGCTCCCGTGATCATTTGCCCCAGTGCGGTGAACGTCGACGAGACCATGCTGCCCGTCTCTTCGACCGCAGCCCCCAGGGCCGAGGCGACGCCGTGGTGGCGGATTTCGGTCGAGCCTTCGGGTGCGCCGATCCCCAGCACCGGCATCCGCACCTCGTTGCCGAATACGTCCGTGCGCAGCATCACCCGCGGCTGGGCCGTCAGCGCCACTTCCTGGTCGCCGCGCCGGACGACCAGGGTCAGCGCCTCGCCGATTCGCAGCCGTACGATCTGCTGTACGTCCTGGAAATTTTCGACCGTCTCGTCGTCGATGCGAAGGATACGGTCTCCTGCCTGCACGCCGGCGGACGCGGCGGCGGAGCCGGGCTCGACATGGCCGACCACCGCCGGCGTCGTCGGTTGCCCGTACATCAGGAACATGCCGGCCAGCAACAGGATGCCGAAAATGAAGTTGCTCGCCGGCCCTGCGGCGACGATGGCGGCGCGGCGACCGACGCTCTTGTGCGAAAAGGCCACCGCCTTTTCCTCGGGGGCCAGTGGGCGCTCCGCCGCGTCGTCGCCGGCCTCGCCGAACATGCGGACATAGCCGCCCAGCGGCAGCATGCTCACCCGCCAACGGGTCCCCGACCGCGTCGTCCAGCCGAAAAGCTCCTTGCCGAAGCCGACCGAAAATACCTCGACACGCACGCCGGCCCAGCGGGCCACCAGGTAATGACCCAACTCGTGGACGAAGACCACGACGGTGAGAACGAACAGGAAGATGACGATGTAATACCAGAAGCCCGAAAGAAGGCCGACGCTATGTTCCACCATGCCTCGCTCTAGCGGTTACCGAGGGCGGCAGCCAGGCCGCCAGCAACCTCCCGCGCCCGGCGATCGGTTTCGAGCACGTCTGCCAGCCGCGCCAGCGGTGCCGTGACGATCGCCCCCAACGTCTCCTCGACGACGCGCGCGATGTCGAGGAAGCCGATCCTGCCGGCCAGGAAGGCCTGCACCGCGATCTCGTTTGCGGCGTTGAAAACAGTAGGTGCACCACCGCCGGTTTGCAAGGCGTGGCGGGCTAGCCGCAGGGCGGGGAAACGCAGCGGGTCGGGAGCTTCGAAGGTCAGGCTGCCGATGGCGGCGAGGTCGAGGCGCTTGGCCGGGGTCGTCATGCGCCGCGGCCATGCCAGCGTGTAGGAAATCGGCGTGCGCATGTCGGGCGTGCCGAGCTGGGCAAGCACCGAGCCGTCGACATAGGCGACCATGCTGTGGACCACCGACTGCGGATGCACCAGGATGTCGATCCGGTCCTGCGGCAGGCCGAACAGGTGATAGGCCTCGATCAGTTCGAGACCCTTGTTGAACATCGTCGCCGAGTCGACCGATATCTTGGCGCCCATGTCCCAGTTCGGGTGCGCGACGGCTTGCGCCGGCGTCACCGACGCCATCTGCTCGCGAGAGATGGCACGGAATGGCCCGCCCGAGGCGGTGAGGATGATGCGGTCGATCTTGTCCTTCTGCCCGGCGTCGATGACCTGGAAGATGGCATTGTGCTCGGAATCCACCGGCAGCAGCGTGGCGCCGTGGCGGCTGACCTCGGCCATCATGAGGTCGCCGGCGCAGACCAGACATTCCTTGTTGGCCAGCGCCACGGTAGCGCCGCGTGCGGCGGCGGCCAGCGTCGGCTGCAGACCGGCGGCGCCGACGATGGCCGCCATGACCCAATCCGCCGGCCGCCGCGCCGCCTCGACCACCGCCGCGTCCCCGGCGGCGACTTCGATCCCGGTGCCGGACAGCAGGTCCTTCAGTTCCCGGTAGGCATCGGGGCTGGCGGTGGCCACCATGCGGGGGCGGAGCTTGCGCGCCTGCGCGGCCAGCAGCTTGACGTTGCGGTTGCCGGTGAGTGCCTCGACGACGAAGCGTCCCGCGGGTTCGCGCTCGATCAGGTCGATGGTGGAGCAGCCGATCGAGCCGGTGCTGCCCAGGATGGTGACGCTGCGCGGCTGTTCCGCCCCGGCCGCCGGCTGTGCACGCTCACTCACCCAAGCCATCCCGGCTCCCGACTCAAATGACATAAATGAGCGCAACTAGTGCCGCGACCGGCAGCACGCCGTCAACCCTGTCGAGCACCCCACCATGGCCCGGGATGATATTGCTGGAGTCCTTGACGCCAAAGCGGCGCTTCACCGCCGATTCGGCGATGTCACCGGCCTGCGCGGCGATCGCCATGGCCGCGCTGATCAGGGCAAGAGCCAACGGCTGGTCGTAGGCCGCCCACTGGCCGCAGGCCCATCCCACCAATCCGGCGCACAGGGCACCGCCGCCCAGCCCCGCCCAGGTCTTTTTCGGCGACAGCCGTGGCGCCAGCTTGGGGCCGCCAATGGTCCGGCCGAAGGCATAGGCGCCGACATCGGTGGCCCATACCACCAGCAGAAGCCAGACGATGATCGAGCGCCCGGACGGCGCGTGGCGCAACCAGCCGAGGGCGATGACCGGCAGAAGGATGTAGGGTACGCCGACCATCAGCCAACGCGCGACGGCCGGGCTGCGCATCCGGCTGATCAGGGCCACCGCCGCGAAGGCCGCGGCCATCAGCAGCAAGGCGACCAGCGGCCGCTCCCCCGCCAGGAAGGCGGCGCCAACGCCGACGGCGCCGGTGACGATGCCGACCGGGCCAAAGCGGCCGGCGATCATCCTCTCCCACTCCCACGCCATCAGGGCGGCAACGACGGCGACGAGGGCATCGAACGCCCAGCCGCCGTACCACACCGCCGCCAGCGCCACGGGAGCCATGACCAAGGCAGACAGGATACGGGTTCTCAGCACCTAGATTGAGCCATAAAAACGGAGCACGGACCTCCAGGTCCGCATGTGGAGTGCGGGGCTGGAGCTCCGCGCTCCGGGCGACCCAACATTGATTCCGCCCGTCTTCATCCGATCAGCCGAGGACCATGCCGTAGCGGCGCTCGCGTCGCTGGAACTCGCGGATCGCCGCCTCGAGATCGGCGCGATCGAAATCGGGCCACAAGGTGTCGGAGAACACCAACTCGGCGTAGGCGCACTGCCACAGCAGGAAGTTGGAGATGCGCTTCTCGCCGCTCGTTCGTATCAGCAGGTCGGGGTCGGGAATGCCGGCGGTGAACAGCCGGTCGGCGAAAGCGCTTTCGTCGATGTCGTCTGGCCGCAGCCGCCCCGCCGCCACCTCGGCGGCGAGCATGCGCGCGGCGTGCACGATCTCCTGCCGGCCGCCATAGCTCAGCGCCACCGTCAGTACCAGACGCGAATTGGCCGCGGTCAGCGCCTCGGCGTCCTCGATCAAGGCGACGATGTCGGAATCGAAGCGCGAACGATCGCCCACCACCTGCACACGCACGCCGCTGCGGTGCAGTTCGGCAAGCTCGCCGCGCAAGTACAGGCGCAGAAGCCCCATCAGCGCCGAGACCTCGCTCTCCGGCCGGCGCCAGTTCTCCGACGAGAACCCGAACAGGGTGAGATACGATACGCCAAGCGCGCCGGCGTTCTGCACCAGCCGGCGCACGGCCTCGACGCCGCGCTTGTGGCCGACGGTGCGCGGCAACCCGCGCGCCTTCGCCCAGCGGCCGTTGCCATCCATGATGATGGCGACATGCGTCGGCACCGGAGGGGTCGAGCCCGATACGACGGTCATGGGCTTAGACCTGCTTGATCTCTTGTTCCTTGTGCTGCAGCGCCTCATCCACGCGGCGGATGGCCTCATCGGTCACTTGCTGGACCTCTTTCTCGAAGTTCCGCAGATCGTCCTCGGTGATCTTGCCGTCCTTTTCGAACTTCTTCAGCGCATCCATGCCGTCGCGGCGGACGTTGCGGATCGAGACCCGCGCCTGCTCGCTGTACTTGTGGGCGACCTTGGCCAGTTCCTTGCGGCGCTCCTCGTTGAGCGGCGGAATCGGCACGCGGATCAGCTGGCCCTCGGCTTGCGGGTTGAGCCCGAGGCCCGAATCGCGGATGGCCTTCTCCACCGCCTTGCTCATCGACCTGTCCCACACCTGCACGGTGATCATGCGCGGCTCGGGCACGCCGACGGTGCCGACCTGGTTGAGCGGCATGGTGCTGCCATAGGCCTCGACGACGATGGGATCGAGAAGATTGACCGAGGCGCGGCCGGTGCGCAGGCCGGAGAATTCCTTCTTCAGAACCTCGACGGCACCGTCCATGCGACGCTTGATGTCCTTCTTCAGATCCGGGTAATTATCGGCAGACACTGCTTCAGCCCCCCTCCTGGATGATCGTGTAGCGCCCGCGCCCGGCAACCACCTCGGCGAAGGCCCCTGGCTGCTGCAGCGCGAAGACCAAGATGGGTATCCGGTTCTCGCGGCACAGCGAGATCGCCGAAGCATCCATCACTTTCAAGTCCTTTGCCAGTACCTCTAGGTATGACAGACTCTCGTACCGGCTAGCATCCTTCACCTTATGGGGATCGGCGGTGTAGACGCCATCGACCTGCGTCGCCTTGAGCAGGGCGTCGCAACCCATTTCGACGGCGCGGAGCGCCGCCGCCGTATCGGTGGTGAAGAAAGGATTGCCGGTGCCGGCGGCGAAGATCACCACCCGGCCCTTTTCCATGTGGCGCACGGCGCGGCGGCGGATATACGACTCGCACACCGTGGTCATGGGAATCGCCGATTGCACCCGCGTATCCACGCCGACCTGCTCGAGCGCATTCTGCAGGGCCAGCGCGTTGATCACGGTGGCCAGCATGCCCATGTAGTCGGCGCTGGCGCGTTCCATGCCCGTGGCGGCACCGGACACGCCACGAAAGATATTGCCGCCACCGATCACCGCGCAGACCTGCACGCCGAGGTCGACGACCGCTTTGACCTCCGACGCAATGCGGTTCACCGTCTCGGTGTCCAAGCCGAACTCGCGATCGCCCATCAGGCCTTCGCCGGAGATCTTCAACAGGACGCGGCGGAACTTGACGTCGTTCGGCATGGCTTGGGCTCTCCCCCCTACGCGGCAGCGGCGACCGCGCCGGATGATACGCGCCGCCGCGATCGCTGTCGCGCCCGATCTGACCGGTTACCTCCGGCGCGCGGAGGCTGTTCTCCGTCATGCCCGCGAACAGGTGTGAAGGAATTGGTCAGTTGTTTCGTCATTCCCGCGAAAGCGGGAATCCATCGCTGGACCGCACAGCACTCGGTAGCTCGGGTGCTGTGCGGTCCCAATATGGACCCCCGCTTCCGCGGGGGTGACGAAAAAAGGGAATTCCTTCACACGCTCTTTCGCGGGAAATGACGCAACAAGGAAACCCTCTCCCGCAAGCGGGAGAGGGAGAAGGGAAGTTACCGCTTGACCTGGGCGGCGACTTCCGAGGCGAAGTCGGCCTGCTCCTTCTGAATGCCCTCGCCGAGGGCATAACGGACGAAGCCGGTCAGGGCGACCGCGGCCCCGACGTCCTTGGCCGCCTGCTCGACGACCTTGCCGACCTTGTTCTCCTGGTCGATGACGAACACCTGCTCCAGCAGCACCACTTCCTCGTAGTACTTGCGGATGCGACCCTCGACCATCTTCTCGACGACATTGGCCGGCTTGCCCGAGGCGGCGGCCTGCTCGGTGAGCACGGCGCGCTCGCGATCGAGGGCGGCGTTGTCGACCGACGCGGTATCGAGGAACAGCGGGCTGGCGGCGGCCACGTGCATGGCGATCTGCTTGCCCAGCGCTTCCAGCTTACCCTGGTCGCCGGCCGATTCCAGCGCGACCAACACGCCGATCTTGCCCAAGCCGGGCGCCGTCGCCGCGTGGACGTAGCTGGCGACCACGCCCTGCGAGACCGACAGGCCGGCGACGCGGCGCAGGTTCATGTTCTCGCCGATGGTGGCGATCTGATGGGTGGTTTCCTCGGCGACGGTGCGACCGGTGCCCGGATAGGCAGCGTTTTGCAGGGCCTCGATCTCGGAATTGCCCAGTGCCACCTGGGTGACGCTGCGCACGAACTCCTGGAACTTGTCGTTGCGGGAGACGAAGTCGGTCTCGGAGTTGAGTTCGACGACGACGCCCTTGGTGCCGGAGGCGGCGACGCCGATCAGCCCTTCCGAGGCGACGCGGCCGGCCTTCTTGGCGGCGGCGGCCAAGCCCTTCGTGCGCAGCCAGTCGACCGCGGCTTCCAGATCGCCGTTGGTCTCCCCCAGCGCCTTCTTGCAGTCCATCATGCCCGCGCCAGTCTTATCGCGCAGCTCCTTGACGAGCGAGGCGGTGATCTCGGCCATGGTTCTTCCTCTCGCAGCTAAATTCGTGTGGATCTGGCCCCTGGGGCCAAAAAGGCGTGGCGGCGACGATACGCGCCGCCGCCACGCCGCAAATCGACGCCGTTGCTCAGGAGGCCTGCGGCTGCTCGGCTTCGCCCTGCTGGGCAGCGCCTTCCTCGGGCAGCGCCTCGGCCGGCGCCTGCTCGACGGCGCCCAGATCGACGCCCTGGCGGGCCATCTCGGCCTGGATGCCGTCGAGGACGGCGCCCGAGATCATGTCGCAGTAGAGCTGAACGGCGCGGATGGCGTCGTCGTTGCCGGGGATCGGGAAGGCGATGCCGTCCGGATCGGAGTTGGAGTCGATGATGGCGACCACCGGGATATTGAGCTTCTTGGCCTCCTCGATCGCCAGCGACTCCTTGTTGGTGTCGACGATGAACAAGACGTCGGGCAGGCCGCCCATGTCCTTGATGCCGCCCAGGGCGCGGTCGAGCTTGTCGCGCTCGCGCGACAGGTTGAGCTGTTCCTTCTTGGTCAGGCCGGCCAGGGCGCCGGAATTGAGCTGATCGTCCAGCTCACGCAGGCGCTTGATCGAATGCGAGATCGTCTTCCAGTTGGTGAGCATGCCGCCCAGCCAGCGGTGATTGACGTAGTACTGGCCGCAGCGCTTGGCGCTGTCGGCAACCACCTCGGCCGCCTGGCGCTTGGTGCCGACGAACAGCACGCGGCCACCGCCGGCGACCGCGCCGCGCACGGCCTGCATCGCCTGGTGCAGCATCGGCACCGTCTGCTGCATGTCGATGATGTGGATGCCGTTGCGGACGCCGAACAGGTACGGCGCCATCTTCGGATTCCAGCGGCGGGTGTTGTGGCCGAAATGCGCGCCGGACTCGACGAGCTGGCGCATAGAGAAACTGGGCATCGCCATGTGCAAGAACCTTTTTCCGGTTGAACCTCCGCAGGGGTGTGCCGGACGAGCCGGACCGGATGGATCGAGGCAATGGTTGCCCCGCCGCCCCCCGCGTGCGGATTGATGGCGCGCTACTTAAACGGTTCACGCCGTTTTGGCAAGCGCCACTGGGCGGCGGCAGGCGCCCTACTCCGTCGTTTCGGCAAACGGCAGGTCCGGCTGCCCCTCCTCGGGATCGGGGCGCGGGATGTCGATCGGCGCGGCGTCGTCGATGTCAACCGGCGGCCCGTCGTCGGCGGCTCGGTTGGCATAGGCCGCCATCGACGGCCGGGCGTCGAGCAGCCCGGCGGCACGCAATTCGTCGACGCCCGGCAGATCGCGGATGCTTTCCAGGCCGAAATGGTCGAGGAAGCCGCCGGTGGTCACCCAGGTGACCGGGCGCCCCGGGGTGCGGCGGCGGCCCTTGGGGCGGATCCAGCCGGCCTCGAACAGAATGTCGATGGTGCCCTTGTTGACGGCGACGCCGCGGATCTCCTCGACCTCGGCGCGGGTCACCGGCTGGTGATAGGCGATGATGGCCAAGGTCTCGACGGCGGCGCGCGACAGCCGCCGCGCCACCTCGGCCTCGACGCGCAGGGCGGCGGCGAGATCGGGCGCCGTGCGGAAGGCCCAGCGGCCCTCGCGCCGCACCAGATTGATGCCGCGCCCGGCATAATCGGCCTGCAGGCGGGCCAGGATCTCGGCGATGTCGGCGCCTTCGGGCAGCTTCTCGGCCAGCACCTGCTCGGCCAGCGGCTCGGCGGCGGCGAACAGCAGGGCCTCGACGAGGCGCAGTGGCTCGGTGCCGTTCATGCCGGCTTGACGTAGATGGGGCCGAAGGCACCACCGTCCTGACGCAGTTGGACACGGCCCTGCCGGGCCAGCTCAAGCACGGCGACGAACGTGGCCGACACCGCCGAGCGCAACACCAGGGCATCGCGCAGGCCCGGCGGCAGGAAGCGCATCAGCACGGTCCAGCTCGGCATGCGCCCCAGCATGTCCTGCAGGCGCTTCAGCGCGTCCTCGACCGAATAGAGGTCAGGGGCCTCGATGCTCAAGATCTTCACCGAGGTGCGACGCTTGTGGTCGGTGTATGCCTTCAGCAGCTCGTAGAGCGTGACGTCGTAGACGCTTTTCGCCACCACCTCGACCCCCTCGGGGGCGCTGCGGGCAAAGACGTCGCGTCCCAGCATCGGGCGCTCCATCAGGCTGGCGCCGGCATCCTGCATGGCTTGCAGGCGGCGCAGCTGGAAGGCCAGGGCGGCGGCCATCTCCGCACCCGTCGGCTCCTCCTCGTCCTGTTCGGGCTCGGGCAGCAGCAGCCGTGACTTGAGGTAGGCCAGCCAGGCCGCCATGACCAGGTATTCGGCGGCGAGTTCGATGTTGAGGCGGCGCACCCGCTCGACGAAGGCAAGATACTGGTCGGCGAGCTGCAGGATCGACAGCCTGGCGAGGTCGACCTTCTGTTCGCGCGCCAGGTTCAGCAACAGGTCGATGGGCCCCTCGAAGCCGTCGAGGTCGAGCACCAACTGCTGGCCGGTCATTGCTCCCTCTCCCACTTGCGGGAGAGGGCCGGGGTGAGGGCTGCGCCATGATCTCGCGGCCGAGGCGCCACCCTCACCCTCCCGCTTCGCGGGCCCCACCCTCTCCCGCAGACGGGAGAGGGATACGGATTTGCACCCGCCATCACAGCCCGGTGAGGTGGATTATGGCCGAGCCCAGCAGTCGCACCGGCGGCTCGATCAGCCAGGGAAGGATGTCGATGCCGGCCATGGGCAGCAGGAACAACAGCCCCAGCAGGATGGGGATGCCGAAGCGCTCGAGCCGCGCCAACGGCAGCGCCAGGGCGGTGGGCAACAGGCCGACGGCAACCCGGCCGCCGTCGAGGGGCGGCAGCGGCAGCATGTTGAACACGGCCAATACCAGGTTGAGCTGGATCGAGCTGAACAACACGTCGAGCGCCCAGTCGTGCATCCCCGGCGGCAGCAGCCCGACGGCATGGATCAGCAGCGCCGACAGGAAGGCCAGCAGGACATTGGTGCCCGGCCCGGCCAGGGCGGTCAGCACCATCCCGGCGCGGAACGGCCGCAGGCGCGAAAAATCGACCGGAACCGGCTTGGCCCAGCCGAAGACGAAGCGCCCGCCCGAGGCGAGCAGCAGCATCGCCGGCATGATCAGGGTGCCGAACAGGTCGACGTGGCGCAACGGGTTCATCGACAGCCGCCCGAACCGCTTGGCGGTGTCGTCGCCGAATTTCAGGGCGGCAAAGCCGTGGGCCGCCTCGTGCAGCGGCACGGCGATGAGGATGACCGGCGCCCACACCGAGATGCTGTACAGAAGCTGGTCGAGATCGCCCATCACGACCGGCTCAGCCATCCCGACAGATGGGCCAGCGCCGTGGGTCGGTCGAGCGGCTGCGGCGGCGTCGCCTTGCGGGCTGCGGCACGCGCCAGGCGCCGCTGCGCCGCATCGGTGAGCGGCCGGGCGGCCGCGGCGACGGCCTGCATCTCGGCCATGTCGCCATTGCAGTGCAGGACCACGTCACAGCCGGCATCGAGGGCCTGGCGGGTGCGCGTAGCGAAATCGCCCTTGAGGGCCTTCATCGACAGGTCGTCCGAGATCAGCACGCCATCGAAGCCGATCTCGCCGCGGATGACGTCGTTGATCAGCCGTGGCGAACAGGTGGCCGGAGCCGATGCGTCGATGGCCGTGTAGACGACGTGGGCGGTCATCGCCCACGGCGCGTCGTTCAATGCGCGGAACGGGCGGAAATCCGCCGCCCGCAGCTCGTCAAGCGAGGCGGACACGACCGGCAGGTCGAGATGGCTGTCGACGGTGGCACGGCCGTGGCCGGGCACGTGCTTGACCACCGGCAGCACTCCACCGCCCAGCATCCCGTCGCAGACCGCACGGCCGAGTTCGGCGATGAGATCGGGATCCCCGGAAAAGGCCCGATCGCCGATCACGTCATGCGCCCCGGCGACCGGCACGTCGAGCACCGGCGTGCAGTCGACGTCGATGCCGAGATCGTAGAGTTCGTCGGCGATCAGGCGGGCGTTGAGCCGCGTGGCCTCGATGGCGATGTGGCGCTCCTCGCCGGCAAGGTTGCCGAAGGATGCCGCCGGCGGCGCGCTGCGCCAGTGCGGCGGCTTCAGGCGCTGCACCCGGCCGCCTTCCTGATCGATGAGCACCGGCGCATCCTCGCGTTCCACCGACCGGCGCAGGTCGTGCACCAGGGCGCGCACCTGCTCGGGCGTCGCCACGTTGCGCGCGAACAGGATGAAGCCCAGCGGCCGTGCCGCGGCAAACAAGCGGCGTTCCGTCTCGCTCAATTCGAGGCCGGCACAGCCGAAAATGACGGCGTTACTTGCGGACAACCATGCACCCGATCTTACGCTTGCCCAAATCGCTGCAAATGCGCCGCGCCGTAGCCTCGTCGAGCGGCCCGCCGCGCACGCGATAGAAGGTCCCCTTGGCCCCCAGATCGGCACGCACGATGTCGGCCGACAGGCGGCCAAGCAGGTCGCGATGCGCCGCGGCGAGCCGGCTCCATTCCTTTTCCGCGACATCGCGCTCGCGCACCGCGGCAATCTGGACGCGCCAGCCGCCGTCCTTTTCGGCCGCGACTGCCGGTTCCGACGACGCCGGCACGGGCGCAGGCGCCTCCGGCTTTGCCGGTGCCGCAGCCACCGGGACTCCCTCGGGATCGGCGACCGTCGGCGCCTCGGCCTGCGGCAACACCTCGGCGGGTTCCTGGACCGTCGCGCTCGGCGCCGCAGGGGCGGGAGCGGCTGGCACCGGCTCCGCGGCGGCGGCCAGGTTTTCGACGCTTGCTCGCGGCGTGGCCAGGCTGGGCGGTGCCAGACTGGCCGGCGGCGGCTTCGGCGCTTCGGGCGGCGGCAACAAGCGCTCGGCCCGGGGCCGCGCGTCGCCCTGCCCCAGGCGCTCGTAGACCAGCTTGTCCTGGTTGGGGACTTCCATACCGCCCGGATCGGCAGGACGGGCCTTCACCGGGCCGGGTTCGGCCGTAATGACGGGCAGGCCGTCCCTGCCTACGTCTGCCGATTGATCCGCAAAAATGTACCAGACCGTGACGACCGTCGCGACGACCGCGCTCAAGCCGAGCGCCACGCTGACCAACAGCCTGCCCCGGTGCGGCGGATAATACTCCTCGTCACCGCCGGCCGTGTCGGAATCCAGCCGCTCGGGCACGAAGTCCAGCATGTCCTGGGCGGGATCGTCGTTCGGTCGCCTCGTCATCAGCGCATTTCCTCCACTGGCTCGACACCGAACACCTGCAGCCCGGAGGCAACCACCGTCGCCATGGCCTGCACCATCGCCAGCCGCGCCAGCGACAGCGCACGATCCTCGGCGACCAGGAAGCGCAGAGAGGTGTCGTCCTTGCCCTTGTTCCACAATCCGTGGAACGCCCCGGCGAGATCATACAGGAAAAATGCCACGCGGTGCGGCTCATGCGCTTCGGCGGCGCTTTCGACCAGGCGCGGCCAGCCGGCCATGGTGCGGATCAGGGTGAGCTCGGCCGGATCGGCCAGCCGGTCCAGCGCCACCTCGGCCAGCGCCGCCGGCGACAGATCGGCATCGGCGAACATGTCGCGGGCGTGGCGCAGCACCGAATGCGCCCGGGCGTGGGCGTACTGGACATAGAACACCGGGTTGTCGCGCGACTGCTCCAGCACCTTCTCCAGGTCGAAGTCGAGGTGGGCGTCGTTCTTGCGCGTCAGCATGATGAAGCGCACGACGTCCTTGCCGACCTCGTCGACCACCTCGCGCAGGGTGACGAAGGTGCCGGCGCGCTTCGACATGCGCACCGGTTCGCCGCCCTTGAGCAGATTGACCATCTGGCACAGCTTGACGTCGAGATCGCCCTTGTCCTCGGTGACCGCCTTCACCGCCGCCTGCATGCGCTTGACGTAGCCGCCGTGGTCGGCGCCCCAGACGTCGATCATGTCGGCGAAGCCGCGGCGGAACTTGTCCTGATGATAGGCGATGTCCGAGGCGAAATAGGTCCAGCTGCCGTCCGACTTCTGCAACGGCCGGTCGACGTCGTCACCGAACTGGGTGGCCTTGAACAGGGTCTGCGGCCGCGGCTCCCAGTCGTCGGGCAGCTTGCCCTTGGGCGGCTCGAGCACGCCGTGATAGATCAGCCCGCGCGCCCGCAGCTCGCCCAGCACACGATCCACGGCCCCGGCCTCGACCAGGCCACGCTCGGAGGTGAAGACGTCGTGGCGCACGCCGAGCGCGGCCAGGTCCTCGCGGATCAGCTCCATCATGGCGTCGATGGCGATCTGGCGCACCAGCGGCAGCCATTCCGCCTCCGGCTGGTCGCGTAAGGACTCGCCGAAGCGCTGGGCCAGCGCCTGCCCCACCGGCACCAGATAATCGCCGGGGTAGAGCCCTTCCGGGATCTCGCCGATGGTTTCGCCCAGGGCCTCGCGGTAGCGCAGATGGGCCGAGCGCGCCAGCACGTCGACCTGGGCGCCGGCATCGTTGACGTAGTATTCGCGCGCCACGTCGAAGCCGGCCTTGGCCAGCAGCGAGGCCAGCGCGTCGCCGAACACGGCACCGCGGCCATGGCCGACATGCATCGGCCCGGTGGGATTGGCCGAGACGTATTCGACATTGACCCGCCGGCCGCGGCCGACGTCGGAGTCGCCGTAGGCACGGCCCTGACCCAGGACGTCGCGGATGCGCTCGCGCCAGAACGCATCGTCCAGTTTGAGATTGATGAACCCCGGGCCAGCAATGTTGATGCTAACCACCTCGGCAGCGCCGGCCGTACGTTCGGCCAGCTTGTCGGCGAGGTCGCGCGGCTTCAGCCCGGCCGCCTTGGCCAGCACCATGGCAGCATTGGTCGAGACGTCGCCATGCGCCGCCTCGCGCGGCGGCTCGGCCGTGACCTTGGCGGTGTCGAGATCGGCGGGAATCGTGCCGGCGGCCTTCAGATCGGCCACCGCTTGCAGGATGAGGTCGCGGAAGTGCTTGAAGGTATTCATGATCTCACATGGGCATCGAAGAGGCGGCGATGTTCGTCGAGGGCGAAACGGTCGGTCATGCCGGCGATGTAGTCGGTGACGATGCGCGCGGTCCGCGGCGCATTGGCGCCATCGCAGCCCTGCTGCCACTCGGTCGGCAGGCAGCCGGGCTCGGCCAGCAGGATGGTGAACAGATCACGCACCACCCGCTTGGCCTTGCTGGTCTCGCGGTTGACCTTGTAGTGGCGGTACATGTTGGCGAACAGGAACTTCTTCAACGCGGCGTCGTGGGCGCGCATCTCGTCGGAGAAGCCGACCAGCGGCCGGCCGGCGGCACGCACCTCGCCGGCATGGTGCGGCCTGAACTGCGCGAGGCGTTGGCGGGTTTCGGTGATGCAGTCGCTGACCATGGTGTCGATCAGCCGCCTTACCGCCTCATGACGCTGGCGGACCGGCTCGATGCCCGGATAGCGCCGCGCCACCTCGCGGAATACCGGGCCGACCAGCGGCAGGTCCAGCAGATCCTCGACCTGGAACAGGCCGGCGCGCAGGCCATCGTCGATGTCATGGTTGTTGTAGGCGATGTCGTCGGCGAGCGCCGCCACCTGGGCCTCGGCCGAGGCGTAGGAGGACAACTCCAGGTCCTGATCACCGGCATACTCGCTCACGGCCCAAGCCAGCGGCGGCGACATCGGCAGCCCCACCAGCGGGCCATTGTGCTTGACCAAGCCCTCGAGCGTTTCCCAGGTCAGATTGAGGCCGTCGAACTCGGCATAGCGGCGCTCGAGCCGGGTGACGATGCGCAGGCTTTGGGCATTGTGGTCATAGCCGGCGTATGGTGCCATCACCTCGCGCAGCGCCTCTTCGCCGGCATGGGCGAAGGGCGGATGCCCGAGATCGTGCGACAGCGCCAGCGCCTCGGCGAGGTCCTCGTTGAGGCCCAGCACCCGGCTGATGGACCGGGCAATCTGCGACACCTCGACGGTGTGCGACAGGCGCGTCCGGTAATTGTCGCCCTCGTGATAGACGAAGACCTGCGTCTTGTATTTCAGCCGCCGGAAGGCGGCGCTGTGGACGATACGGTCGCGGTCGCGCTGAAACACCGAGCGCGTCGGGCTCTCCGGCTCGGGATGGAGCCGGCCGCGACTGAGCTCGGGCTTGCAGGCATAGGGCGCCAGGAACAGCGATCCGGTCATGGCGGGACACTACAAGCGCCAAGCGCGAGTGGCAACGCCACACTTGCCAGCCGGCCCGGCCGCCTTACATAGTCGAGCGGGCGCATACCCTGTCGTAGTGAGGATTTCCCATGGCCGAAGCCGCCGTCGCCGACAAGAAGATTGGGCTTACCGAAAATGCCGCGGCGCGGGTCAGGGTGCTGATGGAGTCCGAGGGCCGGCCCGAGATGATGCTGCGCCTGGCCATCTCCGGTGGCGGCTGTTCGGGCTTTCAGTACGGCATCCGCCTCGACGACGCCGTGGCCGATGACGACCGCATCTTCGAAGAACACGGCGTCCGGCTGGTGATCGACGAAACCTCGCTCGATCTGCTCGATGGGGCAGTGATCGACTATGTCGAGGAACTGATCGGCGCCTCGTTCCAGATCAAGAACCCCAACGCCAGTTCCACCTGCGGCTGCGGCAGCTCGTTTTCGGTGTAGTGTCAGCCGTCAGGCGCGGACCTCCAGGTCCGCACACCAAATACGGAGCTGGAGCTCCGCGCTCCAGTAGATTCTCTCTCCCCGCTACCATTGCGGACAGCGCGCCGCGACGCGGCGATAGCTGTGCGCGGTGTCGATGGCGGCGTTGGCACGGTTGCGCTCGACTTCCAGCCGCTTCATGAATTCGGCCATCGCCCGCTGGACCGCGTCCTGGGCAACGCGGGCACCACTGTTGGGGTTGCGCGAAACGATCGGATTGATGCGGCTGAGCTGGCGGCGCAGCTCGCCTTCGAGCCGCTTAGCGGCGCCGGGGAGCAGCCCCCGCGTCAGCCTGACGTGCTCGTACTCGTGCTCCAGCACCGCATTGTATTGGCAGGTGCCCTGACGGTAGTTGGCGGCGACGAAGATGGTCATGTCGGGCACCGACAGGGTGGCGTCGACCTGGCGGATCCACATGCACGACATACCGTTGTCGGCCTGCACGTATTGCTGGTGCGTCTCCATCTGCAGCGAATAGCGCGATACGGTAAGGCCGAGGATGTTGCCGCCATGGCTGGTGATGGCCATGCCGCTGGCAAAGTTGGTCAGCGCGGCGCGATCCAGGTCATGGCGATAGTCGATGCCGGAATAGCTGGTGTGGACCGTGACCCTGACTCGCGTATCGGCCGGCTGCGGGCAGCGCAAGGCATGGGCGCCCGATGGCAGCGTCGTCAGCGCCAGCATCAGGGCCGTGCCGGCCCATTTTCGCCGTGCCCAGCGCGTCACCTCCACCGTCAGCCTCCGCCCACCTGGCACATGCTCATCGCAGTCTGCCCGATCATCGCGGGAACGGCATTACACATCCATCGCGTTAGCCGCAAGAACCCGGCCGACTGCGCCGGCCGGGTTGGCCTGTTCGGCTACTTCACGTAATCGTATTGCCCGTTCTTCCAGACATAGACGACATATCCCGGCGCGGTGACGTCGCCCTTGGCATCGAAGGTGATGGTGCCCAGCGCCGTATCGAACTTCTCCTTTTTCAGGACCTCGGTCACCTTCTGGGTATCGGTGGTCCCGGCCGTGTTGGCCGCCTGGGCCCAGGCCTGCAGCGTGGCGTAGGTGTAGATGGTGTAGCCCTCGGGCTCGTAGCCCTGGCTCTTGAACCACGCCACCAGCTCGGCATTGGCCGGGTTCTTGCGCGGGTCGGGGCTGAAGGTCATCAGCGTGCCCTCGCCCGCCGGCCCGGTGATGCCCCAGTACTGGCTGTCGACCAGGGCGTCGCCCCCCATCAGCGGCGCCTGCAGCCCCTGGGCGCGCATCTGGCGCACGATCAGCCCGGCCTCGGGGTGATAGCCGCCGAAATAGACGAGATCGATCTGGTTGCTCTTCAGCTTCGACACCAGGCTGGAATAATCGCGCTCGCCGGCGGTGATGGCCTCGTACAGGCTTTCCTTGAAGTCCTTGGCGTGGAGAGCCTTGCGCGTTTCGTCGGCCAATCCTTTGCCGTAGGCCGTCTTGTCGTGGATGATGGCAATCTTCTTGCCGGCGAAGTTCTTGGCGATGAATTCGGCGGCGATGCCGCCCTGCTGGTCATCGCGGCCGCAGGTGCGGAACACCGAAGGTAGGCCACGCTCGGTCAGCTGCGGATTGGTCGAGGCCGGCGAAATCTGCAGGATGTTGGTCTCGGCATAGACGTTCGAGGCCGGAATCGACGAATCCGAACAGAAGTGGCCGGCGACCAGCGCCACCCCCCTGCCCGCCATCTCGTTGGCGACCGCTACCGCCTGCTTGGGGTCGCAGGCATCGTCACCGATCAGCAGCCGCAGCTTCTGGCCGAGCACGCCGCCTTTGGCGTTGAGATCGGCCACGGCCTTCTCGGCGCCACGCTTCATCTGGTCGCCGAAGGCGGCGACGTGGCCGGTCATCGGGCCGACCACCGCGATGGTGATGTCGGCCCGCGCCACCGGCGCCGTGAACAGCGCGGCCACGGCGGCGGCAGCGGGCAACAGCGATTTGATCCGCAGCATTCCTTGAACCCTCCATCGTCTTTTCTTGGTTCATCACGGATTAGTGGCAAGCATCCTCAACGTCATGCCCCGCGTAGGAGCGTGTGAAGGGATTCCCTTATTCCAACACCCCGCGGACGCGGGGGTCCATGTTGGGGTCGCACAGCACCAAATCTACCGAATGTTGTGCGGTTCAGCGATGGATTCCCGCGTTCGCGGGGGTGACGGCAATCCCTATGAAACTCCCGCTAATGCGTAATGAACCTCATTCTTAGGTTAAGCCAGTTCGAGGCCGACGGTGATATCGCCGCGGCCGAACCTTCCTTCCGTCAGGGGTGGCCGCCGCCGATCTCACGCCAGCCGAACAGCCCCGCACGCCGGTACCGCCAGGGATACTGCGCGACCATCTTGCGCGCCCGCGTCGCCTTGTAGGCGCCGGCGGCCACCGCCCCGAGAAGGCAGGCGTCGACGACATAGCCGGCGATGCTCAGCAGCTCGCCGTCGAACAGGGCGAAGACCAGGAAGCGGTCGGCCGCGGCCAAGAGCAGGGCATAGGCGGCGACCTGCCATGCCGGGCGCCATGTCTTCGCCACCGCCTGCCCCGTCAGCAAGGCGCAAACCCCCATCAGCAGCAACGTGACGACAATGAAACCCGCCGGGGTGGTGCCGATGGCCGACAGCATCACGCCGGCCCCCCCTCGGGATGGCCGCCCTCGAGATACGCGGCACGGATCTGCGGATCGGCCAGCAACTCGCTGCCGCCGCCGCTCATGGCGATGCGCCCGTTGACCATGACGTAGCCGCGATGGGCCAGCCTCAGGGCATGAAAGGCGTTCTGTTCGACCAGGAACACCGTCACCTTCCGCTCGCTGTTGATCTCGCGGATGATCTGAAAGATCGTCTTGACCATCAGCGGCGCCAGGCCGAGCGACGGCTCGTCGAGCAGCAACAGCCGCGGCCGAGCCATCAGGGCGCGGCCGATGGCCAGCATCTGCTGCTCGCCCCCCGACAGCGTGCCACCGCGCTGGTCGAGGCGCTCCTCGAGACGCGGAAACAGCGCCAGCACCCGTTCGAGATCCCCGGCGAAGTGCCGCGGATCGCCCGCCACCGCCCCCATCTGCAGGTTTTCGTACACGCTCATGCGCGGGAAGATGCGGCGCCCCTCGGGGGCATGGGCGATGCCCAGCCGCATGATCTCGTGCATCGGCGAGTGCGTGATGTCGCGCCCCTCGAACAGGACGCTGCCCGTGCTGGCCCGCGGCCGCCCGCACAGGGTCATCAGCAGCGTCGTCTTGCCGGCGCCGTTGGCGCCGATGAGGGTGACGATCTCGCCGGCCGCCACCTCGATGCTGACGTCCCGCAAGGCCTCGATGCGGCCATAGGATGCGGAGACATTGGCGATCGACAGCATCAGCCCTCGTCCCCCGCGCCGGTTTCGCGATCGATGTCCCGCGCGACCTCGGGCGGCAATTCCTCGTCCTCCTCGGCGCCGAGATAGGCGCGAATGACGGCGGGATCGGCGCGAATCTCGGCCGGCGTGCCATCGGCGATCTTCTGGCCGTGGTCGAGCACGACGATGTGGTCCGAGATGCCCATGACCACGCTCATGTCATGCTCGATGAGCAGGATGCCGACGCCGTGCTCGTCGCGCAAATCGCGCAAGAGATGGTTGAGATCGGCGGATTCGCGCGGGTTGAGCCCGGCCGCCGGCTCGTCCAGGCACAGCAGGATCGGCTGTGTGCACATGGCCCGCGCGATCTCCAGCCGCCGCTGCGCCCCATAGGGCAGGCTGCCCGCCTGGCCGCCGGCGTGCTCCAGCAGCCCGGCCTTGTCGAGCCAGTAGCGCGCCCGCTCGACGGCGCGACGCTCGGCAGCGCGGTAACGCTCCAAGCCGAGCAGGCCGGCGAAGGAAAAGGCCGAAGCGCGCATCAACGGGTTGTGCTGGGCAACGATCAGGTTCTCCAGCACGCTCATGCCCGGGAACAGCCGGATGTTCTGGAAGGTGCGGGCGACGCCGTGGGCGGCGATGCGATGGCCTTCCAGGCGCTCGAGCAGCAGGTCGCCGGCGGGATGGTGCAGGCGCATCTCGCCCGAAGTCGGGCTGTAGAAGCCGGTGATGCAGTTGAACACCGTGGTCTTGCCTGCGCCGTTGGGGCCGATGATGGCGGTGATCTGCCGCGGCCGGGCGACGAACGACAGGTCGTTCACGGCAAACAGGCCGCCGAAGCGCATGGTCAAGTGGCTGACGGTCAACAACGCCGTCATTTCGGCGGCCCCAGCATGATCGTCGGCTCGCGCGTCGCCAGCAGGCCGCGTGGCCGCCACAGCATGATCAGCACCATGGCACTGCCGAACGCCAGCATCCGGTAGAGCTGCAGGTCGCGGAACCATTCCGGCAGGCCGACCAACAGCAGCGCGGCGAGCACGATGCCGATCTGGCTGCCCATGCCGCCGAGCACGACGATCGACAGGATGATCGCCGATTCGATGAAGGTGAAGCTGCCGGGGCTGATGAAGCTTTGGCGGGTAGCGAAGAAGGCGCCGGCGAACCCGGCGAACATGGCCCCCAGGGCGAAGGCCGACAGTTTGGTGTTGGTGGGATTGATGCCCAGCGAACGGCAGGCGATCTCGTCTTCGCGCAACGCCTCCCAGGCGCGGCCGATGGGCAGGCGCCGGATGCGCAGGGTGAACAGGTTGGTGGCCAAGGCCAGGGCGAGGATCAGGTAATAGAGAAAGATCACCCGGTGGTCGGGATTGAAGGCGATGCCGAAGAACTGGTGGAAGGTCTGGCCGCCGTCGAGCGCCACCGGGCGAAACTTTAGCCCGAACAAGGTTGGCCGCGGAATGCCGGCGATGCCGTTGGGGCCGTTGGTCAGTTCGTACCAGTTGAGCAGCACGATGCGGATGATCTCGCCAAAGCCCAAGGTCACGATGGCCAGATAGTCGCCGCGCAGCCGCAGCACCGGAAAGCCCAGCAGCACGCCGAAGGCGGCGGCGAACACCCCGGCCAGCGGCAGGCACAGCCAGAACGACCACCCGAGTTCGGTCGACAGCAGGGCATAGGAATAGGCGCCGACGGCGTAGAAGGCGACATAGCCGAGGTCGAGCAGGCCGGCGAGGCCGACGACGATGTTCAGGCCCCAGCCCAGCATGACGTAGATCAGCACCAGCGTCGCCTTGTCGACCAGATTGCGGTCGGCGAAGGGCAGCAGGGGCAGCAGCAGCGCCACCGCCGCCAGCACCCAGCCGAGCGCCGGCAACAGCGCTCCCACCCGGCCGGCGAGCGGCTTCAACGCCGCTGCCGGTGCGCCAAGCCGACTGCGGATTCCCGCCCGCAGCAGGTTTATCGCCAGCCGGCCGCCGAAGACGATGGCAGCCGCCCACAGCACCCAGTCGAAGCGGGTCCGCAGCACCAGGCCGCCGGCCGAATCGGCGGCGTGAAAGCCCATGAGAGGCAGCGCCAGCAGGGCTGCCACCAGCGCCGCGGCCCCGGCATCGCGGAGCATGGCGGGAAGGCTTCCGCTCACGCCTGTGCCCACCGATCAGACCTTCTCGATCTCGGGGCGGCCGAGCAGGCCGCTCGGCCGGAACAGCAGCACGAGGACGAGGATCGAGAAGGCCGCGACGTCCTTGTATTCGATCGAGAAATAGCCCGACCAGTAGGCCTCGATCAGGCCGATCAGCAGGCCGCCCAGCATGGCGCCGGGCAGCGAGCCGATGCCGCCGAGCACGGCGGCGGTGAAGGCCTTGATGCCGGCGAGGAAGCCAATGAAGAAATCGATGACGCCGTAATACAGGGTCACCATCAGCCCGGCCACCGCCGCCAGCGCGGCGCCGATGATGAAGGTGACGGAGACGACCCGGTCGACGTCGATGCCCAGCAGCGCCGCCATCGTCATATCCTGCTCGGTGGCGCGTTGGGCGCGGCCAAGCGCCGTCCTGGTGATGATGTAGGTGAAGACCAGCATCAGCGCGATGGTCACCACCACGATCATGATCTGCAGGTAGCTGACCTGCACCGGGAATGTGCCCTCGACGAGGGTGATGCCGCCGCGCAGCATCGGCTGCATCGGCTTCACCCGCGCGCCCTGCACGATCTGGACATAGTTCTGCAGCACGATCGACATGCCGATGGCCGAGATCAGCGGCGCCAGCCGCGACGAGCCGCGCAGCGGGCGATAGGCGACGCGCTCGACCGCCCAGCCGTAGAGGGCGGTGAACAGCATGGCGACGACGAGGACCAGCAGCAGCGCGAGCGGGACGAAAGTGATCCCGGCGGCGCCCATCACCAGGAAGCCGATCAGGGCGACGAAGGCGCCGATCATGTACAACTCGCCGTGGGCGAAGTTGATCATGCCGATGATGCCGTAGACCATGGTATAGCCGATGGCGATCAGGCCATAGATGGCGCCGAGGGTGAGGCCATTGATGGTCTGCTGCAGGAAATATTCCATCCGTGGCTCAGCGCATGGCGACGGGGGGGCCCGCCCGGCGAGCGTCGTGGTGTCGATGGTGCACGTATTTCCCCCCGCGTTTCCCAAAAACCTATCCTGCTCTCGCCACCTGTCAAGCCGCTCGGCCGCATGGGCGTGGTGGACGAGGCGGGCGGCCCGGCCTACATTGGAGCCATGCTGGTCGACGTTCTTTCGGTGCTCCTTGCCATCGCGCTTGCTGCCGTCCTCGGCACGCTGCTGGCCGGGGTCGTGTTGTTCTCACGCGGTGGCGAACTCAACCGCCGCTACGGCCACCGCCTGATGAATCTGCGCGTCGCCACCCAGGCCGTTGCCGTGATGCTGCTGGGGCTGCTGGTTCTGGCCCGCGGCGGATAAATCGATCTTAGCGATTATATATCCATAAATTATTTGTTTGATCGATCGCGCGGCCACTCATAGACTCCGTGCAGTCCGTGGCATGGAGGCCGCAATGACCGACGCCATCAAGACCATCACCTTCGCCTGCGTCCATTTCACGGTGGCTTTCTCCGTGACCTATGCGCTGACCGGCAGTGTGGCCTTGGGTGGGTTGATCGCCCTCATCGAGCCTGCCTGCAATACCATCGCCTACTACCTGCACGAGCGCGCATGGGCGAGTATGACGGGCCGTGCCACGGTTGCGTCATCGACGAGATGAGAAGGGGAAGCAGAGAGATGAGCGACATCGACATCGGCATCGCGGAAGACACCCGCCGTCAGATCGGCGAGGGATTATCGCGACTGCTGGCCGACACCTATACCCTGTACCTGAAGACCCACAACTTCCATTGGAACGTCACCGGGCCGATGTTCAACACGCTGCATCTGATGTTCGAGCAGCAGTACAACGAGCTGGCACTGGCGGTGGACCTGATTGCCGAGCGCATCCGCGCCCTGGGCTTCCCGGCGCCGGGGTCGTACCGGCAGTTCGCGGACCTGACCTCGCTGGAAGAGGAAACCGGCGTGCCCAGCGCCGAGGAGATGATCCGTCAATTGGTCAAGGACCAGGAGGCGGTGGTGCGCACGGCCCGCTCGATCTTCCCGCTGGTCGACAAGGCCCATGACGAGCCTACGGCCGACCTGCTGACCCAGCGCATGCAGGTGCACGAAAAGACGGCGTGGATGCTGCGCAGCCTGCTCGGCTGAGCTCGGCCGGCGGTGCCGAGCCCCGCTACGTGATCGGCGCCCGCGGCGGCAGCGCCGTGGGCGCCGTCCCACCATTGCTTCATCCGCCGTTCCGCCCTACATTTTACCCGTAATCAGGGGTAATTGGCGGGGCACAAAATGGGGCGCGAGGCATTCCTGGCCGAAGTGGTCGCGCCGGACGGCCTGATCGCTCTCGATCGGCTGGTGCAGGAGTTGCACGTCACCAAGGCCGAGATGGCGGTCGCTTCCGGCCTGTCGCGCGATGCCGTGGCCAAGTCGGCGCGGCTGCGGTCGCGGGCGACTCAGGCACGGCTGCGGGACGTGGTCGAGATCATCAACCGCGTGCTGCCCTGGGCCGGATCGGTGCACCAGGCCTTCGCCTGGTACCGGGCCCAGCCCCTGCCGTCGTTCGGCGATCAGACCGCCGAGGACTTGGTCAAGGAGGGCCGGGCGGAAGCGGTGAAGCGGCACCTCAGCCGCATCGCGGTCGGCGGCCACGCGTGAGGCTGACGGGCCTCGTCTACCGCGCCCATCATCCACGCTGGGCCTTCGCCCCCGATTCCGGCGAGGGCGCCGCCCGCTTCGGCGGCCGCTTCAATCCGGTGGGCGTGCCGGCACTCTATACGTCGCTCCGGCTCGAGACGGCCTGGCTGGAGGCGCAGCAGGGGCTGCCGTTCAAGGCCCAGCCCATGACCATGTGCGCCCATCACGTCGACTGCGCCGACGTGGCCGACCTCACCGATCCGACCAGCCTGACGGCCCTGTCCATCGATGTGTCCGACCTGGCCTGCCCATGGGAAAACCTGGCCGACCGCGGCGTTCGCCCGCCGAGTTGGGAGGTCGCCGAGCGGCTGCGCGGGGCGGGCATGGCCGGCATCATCGTGCCCAGTTTCGCGCCGGGCGCCGGCACGCAGGACACCAATGCCGTCTTCTGGACCTGGGCGGATGCGCCTCCCCATCAGGTGCGGGTAATCGATGACATGGCGCGCCTGCCCCGGGACGGACGCTGAGGTGTCGGCGCCAACTCGGCTGCGACCTTGCCAAAGCCTCCGGCCGCGGCGCATCCTCGGGCGCAGAGTGCCAGGGGATTTACCATGAGCGACGCGTACACTCACGACCTCGACAAGAACGCCGCCAACTACGTTCCGCTCAGCCCGATCGGCTTCATCGAGCGCACGGCCAGCGTGTTTCCCGATCGCGTCTCGGTGATCCACGGCGAGCGCCGCTTCACCTGGAAAGAAAGCTATGCCCGCGCCCGCCGCCTGGCTTCGGCATTGCGCCGGCGCGGAATCGGCTTGAACGACACGGTGGCCGTCATGGCCCCCAATATCCCCGAGCTCTTCGAGGCGCATTTCGGCGTACCGATGGCCGGCGCCGTGCTCAACGCCCTCAACATTCGGCTCGATGCCGAGGCGCTGGCCTTCATCCTCGAGCATGGCGAAGCCAAGGTGCTGATCACCGATCGCGAATTCGCCGAGGTGATCGAGGCCGCCCTGGCCCGGATGAAGACCCGACCCATCGTCATCGACATCGACGAGCCGCTGGCCAAGGGCGGCCGCCTGATCGGCGAGATGACCTACGAGCAGTTCCTGGAAAGCGGCGATCCCCAGTTCGAGTGGCAGGGCCCGGCCGACGAGTGGCAGGCGATCGCGCTGAACTACACCTCGGGCACCACCGGCAACCCCAAGGGCGTCGTCTACCACCACCGCGGCGCCTATATGAACGCCGTCGGCAATGTGCTGACCTGGGCGATGCCGCACCATCCGGTCTATCTGTGGACCCTGCCGATGTTCCACTGCAACGGCTGGTGTTTCCCGTGGACGATCACCGCCATGGCCGGCATCCATGTCTGCACCCGCCGCATTGACGCCAAGGCCATCTACGACGCCATCGCCGACCACGGCGTCACCCATCTGTGCGGGGCGCCGATCGTGCTGGGCATGATCATCAATGCCGGCGAGAGCGAGCGCCGGCCGCTGCCGCATCCGGTCAACATCATGACCGCCGCGGCGCCGCCGCCGGCCGCCGTGCTGGCCCGCATCGAAACCCAAGGCTTCCGCGTCACCCATGTCTACGGCCTGACCGAGGTCTATGGCCCCGCCACCGTCTGCGCCTGGCACGAGGAGTGGGACCAATTGCCCGCCGAGGAACGGGCGACGCTGAAATCGCGCCAGGGCGTGCGCTACGCCGTCCAGGAAGGGCTGATGGTCGCCGATCCGCGCACCATGGCGCCGGTGCCCAAGGACGGCGCCACCATGGGCGAGGTGTTCTTCCGCGGCAACATCACCATGAAGGGCTATCTGAAGAACCCCGCCGCCACCCAGGAGGCCTTCACCGGCGGCTGGTTCCGCTCGGGCGACCTCGGCGTCTGCCATCCCAACGGCTACATCGAGCTCAAGGACCGCTCGAAGGACATCGTCATCTCGGGCGGCGAGAACATCTCGACCATCGAGGTCGAAGGCGTGCTGTTCCAGCATCCCGACGTGAGCGAGGCGGCGGTGGTGGCGCGCCCCGACGAGAAATGGGGCGAGACGCCGTGCGCCTTCGTGACGCCGCGTCCCGGCGCCATGGTGACGGAGGCCGACATCATCGCCTTCTGTCGCCGGCACCTGGCAGGCTTCAAATGCCCGCGCACGGTGGTGTTCACCGACATACCCAAGACCTCGACCGGCAAGGTGCAGAAATTCGTGCTGCGCGAGATGGCGAAGAAGCTGAACGAGGCGTGACAGGCCACACGTCTTAAGCCGCGTCCTCGGCCTCCACCACCAGGCACTTGCCCAAGGCGGCCAAGGCACACTCCATCTGGTGGAGCTTGGACTGGTGACAGAGGTCGAGCAGGCGGTCGATCTGCGGCAGGTGGCAGCCCAGCCGCCGGGCGAGCTCGGCCTTGCCGACATCCTTCTCCCGCATCGCCTCGTAGAGCGCCAGTTTTGCCGAGGCCAGCGCCGACACCGGGACCAGCCGCTCGCTTGGCTGTGGCTCACTGGCCGAGGGCGGCGACCCTGATCGTAGATACAACGAGAGAGCTGTTTCCAGCGCATCACTCGCCATCGACAAGGCCTCCGCCTCGTCGAGGCCGCAGGTGATCGCCTCGGGCAAGTCGCGGAAGGTCACGGTAATTCCGTCGTCACCCTGGTCGAAGCGGGCCGGATAGGCGCGGGGGCAACACATGATGCCCCTCCTGGTGAATTTTTCTCTCAATCGAGATCATCACCCCTCCGCGTCACCCCCGGGCTTGACCCGGAGGTCCATGGATTGCCGGGTCAAGCCCGGCAATGACGACAAAGGTGGCGATCGTCCATGATCACAGACCGCTCTCTTCGGCCATGACGTGGCACGACGCTGTTGCGCAGCATCTCAGGAATGGGAATGTCGGCGACAAGGGGCAAGATGGCGCGAAAGCCGAAGGAAGGCCCCCCAACAAGCATCATGCCCGCGAAGGCGGGCATCCATTTTCCAGAGGCTTGTGAGTTTCGCGCGAACAGCGCCACCCTATGCTGCCCAGCGCCTCCGGAACATGGACCCCCGCTTTCGCGGGGGGACGACGGTGCTCTGCCCCGTCACCGCGCCGGGGCGGCATCGTCGATGAACATCTGCACGCCGTTCTGGCCCTGCCAGGTGTCGAGGCGCAAGGTGCCGGCGACGTGCAGCGTGGCGCCGGCGCTGTTGAGCAACGCATGGCCGAGCTCGGAGTCGGCGGCGCGGAAGGCGATGGCCTTGAGCCGGCCGCCGCGGGTGCCGGCGAGCGTGCAGCGCACATGCCCGCTTCCCACCACGTCGGCCCGCAACACGCGGGCGCCGGCGATGGCGAAGCGCGGCTCGGCGTTGCCGGCGCCGAACGGCCCCAGGCGGCGCAGCGTTTCGATCAGGTCGACGGTGGCGGCGGCGGCGTCGAGGGCGCCATCGAGGTGCAGCACCGGCACCAGGGCGTCCTCGGCCATATCGGCAAAGCGCGCGGCGAGGAAGGCGCGGAAGGCATCGAGGCGGTCGCGCTCGACGGTGAAGCCGGCGGCCATGGCATGGCCGCCCCCCTTGCGTAGCACCCCCGCCTGCCGAGCGGCGATGACGGCGGCACCGAGATCGACGCCGGGCACCGAGCGGCCCGAGCCCTTGCCGTCGCCGCCCTGCAGCGCCACCACGCACACGGCGCGGCCATAGCGCTCCTTGAGGCGGCCGGCGACGATGCCGATGACCCCGGGATGCCAACCGTCGCCGGCCACCGTCAGCACCGGGCAGCCGTCATCCGGGCGCGACTCCGCCTGCTCGATGGCCTGCAGCAAGACGGCGGCCTCGATCTCCTGGCGTTCGCGATTGTAGCCGTCCAGCCGCTGCGCCAGCGCCAGTGCCGCGTCGGGGTCGTCGCAGGTCAACAGCCGTGTGCCGAGATCGGCGTCGCCGACACGGCCGCCGGCATTGACGCGCGGCCCCAGCACATAGCCGAGGTGATAGGCGTCGGGGCGCTCGCGCACGCCGGCAACATCGGCCAACGCCGCCAGCCCGGTATTGCCGCGCTTGGCCGTCACCTTGAGCCCTTGCGCCACCAGCGCGCGGTTGACGCCGACCAGCGGCACCACGTCGCAAATGGTGCCCAGCGCCACCAGGTCGAGCCACTGCATCAGGTCGGGGCCGCTGGCGTCGCCATACCAGCCGGCCGATTTGAGCCCACGATTGACCGCCACCGCCACCAGGAAGGCGACGCCGACCGCGGCCATGTGGCCGTGCGGGCTGTCCTCGTCGAGGCGGTTGGGATTGACCACCGCCGCGGCGCGCGGCAACGCCGCCTCGCCCTCGTGATGGTCGACGACGACGACGTCGAGGCCGGCCTCGGCGGCCGCGGCCAAGGGCTCGAAGGCGGTGGCGCCGCAGTCGACGGTGACGATCACCGACACGCCCTCGTCTTTCAGGCGCAGCAGCGCCGGCGTGTTGGGGCCATAGCCTTCGTCTATGCGGTCGGGAATGTAGAAGCGCACCTTGGCGCCGACGGCGCTGAGGAAGCGGTACAGCAGGGCCGCGGAGGTGGCGCCGTCGACATCGTAGTCGCCGAAGATGCAGACCTGCTCGCCGGCGGTCACCGCGCACACCAGGCGCTCGACCGCCGCCGCCATGTCCTTCAGGTGCAACGGGTCGGGCAGCAACTCGCGCAGCGTGGGATTGAGGAACAACTCGGCCTCGTCGAGGCCGATGCCGCGGCCGGCCAAGGCGCGGCCGACCACCTCGGGCAGCGCCAGCCGCTGGCACAAGGCCAGCGCCAGCCGGTCGTCACCGACGCGGGCACGCCAGCAATGGCCGGTCAGCGACCGTTCGACGCCAAGGAAGGCCGCCTCCCCGTCGGCGCATGCCGCGGGGCTTGGCCGGTGGCTGATGTCGGCGTTCATCCCCTGCCCGCCGCCGTCAGGAATCACACTGCTTGAGGCGCAGGTTGTGGTGCGAGGTGATATAGCGCAAAGTGCCGGTCTTCGACCGCATGACCAGCGAGTTGGTCACGGCGTGGTCGCGGATGCGCCGCACGCCCTGGGCCACCAGGCCATCGGTCACGCCGGTCACCGCCATCATCACCGGGCCGCGGACCATCTCGGACAAACCGTATTTCCGCGACGGATCGTCGAGGCCATAGCGCCGGACCTCGGCCTGGTCGTCGTGGCTGCGCACCACCAGGCGCCCCTGCATCTGGCCGCCCAGGCAGCGCAGGGCGGCGGCGGCGAGAATGCCTTGCGGCGCTCCGCCCCAGCCCATGTACATGTCCACCCGATGGTCCTGCATGGCGGTGGCGACGACGCCCGACACGTCGCCGTCGGAAATCAGCATCACCTTGGCGCCGGTATCGCGGACGCGGCCGATCAGTTCCTCATGGCGCGGCCGGTCCAGGATGCAGACCATGACATCGCTCACCGCCACCTGCTTGGCGGCGGCGACGCTGGCCAGATTGTCCTCGGGGGTGCGGTCGAGATCGATGACGCCGTCCGGCAGATCGCCGCCGACGGCGATCTTGTCCATGTAGATGTCGGGGACCGGCAGGAAGGCGCCCTGCTCGCCGAAGGCCACCACCGACAGGGCGTTGTAGCCGCATTTGGCGGCGATGGTGGTGCCTTCGAGCGGGTCGAGCGCGACATCGACGTTGGGGCCGGTGCCGTTGCCGAGGGTCAAGCCGGGCAGCAGGCGCGTGCCGTCGCCGACATCCTCACCGATGACGATGCGGCCGGCGACCGACAGGTCGCTGAGGGTGCGGTGCATGGCCTCGACCGCGGCCCCGTCCGCCGCCTTCTCGTCGCCCAGCCCCACGAAGCGCGACGCGGCCAGCGCCGCCGCCTCGGTGATGCGCACCGCCTCCAGGGCCAGGTTCCGATCCATGGACAGCTCCCGTGTTTTTGTTCTTGGTGACCGCCGTCACCCCTACGCCGTCATTCCCCCACAAGCGGGAATCCATTCCGCCGTCCAAAACCGCGCCCAATGTCGCGGAATCGCGGACTGGATGCCGGCGTTCGCCGGCATGACGCCTAGTTCACAGTGTCTCGATGCGGATGACGCACACCGGCTCGACGACGGCATCGAGCGCATTCAGGCGCACGATCGCCCGGCGCATGTTCGCCTCGACCGTCTCGTGCACGGTCATCACCACCGGCACGGCGCCGCCGGGGGCGCGGCCGCGCTGCAGCACCGCCTCCATCGACACGTCTTCGTCCCGCAACGCCGCGGCGATCTCGGCGAAGACGCCCGGCCGGTCGAGCACCATCAGGCGCAGGTAATAGGCGCCAACGTGGCGCTCCATCGCCGACACCGGCACCTGGACCATCTTGTCGGCGGGCACGCCGAAGGTGAAGCCGCCACAGCCGCGGGCGATGTCCATCAGGTCGGAAACCACGGCGGAAGCCGTCGGCCCGGCGCCGGCACCGCGGCCCTCGTAGACCGAGCGCCCGACATAATCGCCTTCGGCGACGACGGCGTTGAACACGCCGTCGACCGTTGCGATGGGCGAGCCCAGCGGCACCATGCACGGATGCACGCGCTGCTCCAGCCCCGCCTCGGTCAGACGGGCGATGCCGAGCAGCTTGATGCGATAGCCGAGTTCGGCGGCGTACTGGATGTCGAGCGCCGACAATTGGCGAATGCCCTCGACATGCACCCCGGCGAAGTTGACCGGGGTCGAGAACGCCAGGCTGGCCAGGATGGCCAGCTTGTGCGCGGCATCGATGCCGTCGACGTCGAAGCTGGGGTCGGCCTCGGCATAGCCCAGCGCCTGCGCCTCGGCCAGCACCTCGGCGAACTCGCGCCCCGTCTCGCGCATCTGTGTCAGGATGTAATTGCAGGTGCCGTTGAGGATGCCGTAGACCTGCCGGATGTTGTTGGCGGCCAGCCCCTCGCGCAGCGCCTTGATGATGGGGATGCCGCCGGCCACCGCCGCCTCGTAGGCCAGGGTGACACCGCGTTCCTCGGCGTCGCGCGCCAACTGGGCACCATGATGCGCCAGCAGCGCCTTGTTGGCGGTGACGACGTGCCGGCCGCGCGCGATGGCGGTTTCGCACACCGCGCGAGCGATACCGTCCGAGCCGCCGATGACCTCGACGACGATGTCCACGTCGGCGCCGTCGGCCAGCGCCACCGGATCCTCGTACCAATGGAGCCCGTCGAGATCGATGCCGCGATCGCGGCCGCGATCGCGCGCCGACACGGCAGTGACGACCAGAGCCCGGCCGCTGCGTGCTTCGATCACCGCGGCTTGTTCGCGCAAGAGCTTGACCGTGCCGGCGCCGACGGTGCCTAGGCCGGCAATGCCGATCTTCAGCGGCTTGCTCAAGGCGCGGAAACCTTCTGCTGCTTCTCGCTCTCGGCCAGCACGCGGTCGTAGGAGGACAGGAACTGCTTGATGTTGCGCACGGCCTGGCGGGTGCGGTGGACGTTCTCGACCAGGGCGATGCGCACATGGGAATCGCCGTATTCGCCGAAACCGACGCCGGGCGCCACCGCGACGCTGGCCTCGCGCAGCAGAAGCTTGGAGAACTCGAGCGAGCCGAGATGAGCGAAGGCAGGCGGAATCGGCGCCCAGGCGAACATGGTCGCCGGCGGGCTGGGAACGTTCCAGCCGGCCTGGGCCAGGCCCTTGATCATGACGTCGCGGCGTTCCTTGTACATCTGCCGGATCTCGGTGACGCAGTCCTGCGGCCCGTTGAGCGCCGCCGCGGCGGCGACCTGCAGCGGCGTGAAGGCGCCGTAGTCGAGATAGGATTTGATGCGCGACAGCGCCGCGATCAGCGTCTTGTTGCCGGCGGCGAAGCCGATGCGCCAGCCGGGCATGTTGTAGGTCTTCGACATCGAGGTGAACTCGATGGCGATGTCCTTCGCCCCCGGCACCTGCAGGATCGAGGGCGGCGGGTTGCCGTCGAAATAGATCTCGGAATAAGCGATATCCGACAGGATCCAGATGCCGTGGTGGCGGCAGAAATCGACGACCTGAGCGTAGAAGTCGAGATCGGCCAACAGCGCCGTCGGATTCGACGGGTAGTTGAGGATCAACGCCACCGGCTTGGGCACCGAATGGCGCACGGCGCGGTCGAGGGCCACCAGGAATTCCTTGTCGGGGGTGACCGGAATGTGGCGCACCGCCCCGCCGGCGATGATGAAGCCGAAGGGATGGATCGGATAGCTGGGGTTGGGCACCAGCATGACGTCGCCGGGGCTGGTGATGGCGGCGGCCAAGTTGGCCAGCCCTTCCTTCGAGCCCAGCGTGACGATGGTCTCGGATTCGGGATCGAGCTCGACGTTGAAGCGGCGGGCGTAATAGCCGCACAAGGCCTTGCGCAGCCCAGGAATGCCGCGCGACATCGAATAGCGATGGGCGCGCGGGTTGCGCGCCGCCTCGACCAGCTTGTCGACGATGTGCTGCGGCGTCGGCTGGTCGGGATTGCCCATGCCGAGATCGATGATGTCTTCGCCGGCGGCACGAGCTCGGGCCTTCATCGCGTTGACTTCAGCGAACACATAGGGCGGAAGACGCTTGATGCGATGAAATTCCTGTTCCATGTCCAAAGCCTGACGATAAAGAAAACCCACCTTTGGGGCGGGCTGGCGGGGCCGAATATGTACCGCGACGGCGGTCAAGAATCGATAGCTTTCTGACTCACCGGCGGCAGCACAGGTTACACGCTTCGCCCGCCGCGGGCCAGCCGTAGCGCGCTGTGGAAATCATACGCCCTACAACCGTCGCTCCCGCGAACGCGGGAGCCCATTCCGTTGGTGGCTTCGCGGAATCGCGGACTGGATGCCCGCTTCCGCGCACGGGCACCGGGACGGACCGCTCTGCCGGCAAGGCGAGTCGGAAATGGCTCTGGAAAATGGATTCCCGCTTTCGCGGGAATGGACACGGCGTGGTGGGCGCGCCAGTCATGCCTGGCGACGTTGGCTTCCCATCAAAACCGTGGCTGTGTCCTCTTCCCAAGAGACCCCGGATACAACCTTTCGCACTGCCGGCGCAAACCTTCGCACCTTGGCGAAATCGCCGGCGCCGCCCCATGTTGTAAACAGGTGCCTCGCCGCCCCTCCCCCTCAGCCCTGGCGCGGTACCGCCTTGCAACCGTGCACATGAAGACCTGCCTGCCGAAACCCGCCCTTTGGGGCGGGTTTCGCGCATGATAAGGCGGTCTAGAAGCGGCATGCAGTCAAGTGGAATCGCCTTTCTTTTGCTCGTCACCCCCGGGCTTGACCCATCGACGCTTCGCGTCGATCCATGGATTGCCGGGTCAAGCCCGGCAATGACGAACGAGAGCGAGAGCTGAACTCATCACGCTCCTATTCCAGGACCACCTCGGTGAGGCCACTGGCCGGCGCGGTTTCGGCGGCGGTGACGGCGATGCGCGCCGGCGGGACGCCCAGGCGAACCAGCTCACGGACCACCACGTCGGTGCGGCGAATCGATAGGTCGGCCTCCTCGACCATGCGGCCAACCTCGTCGGCGCGGGTCGAGACGCCGCCCGCATAGCCGCTGACACGGACGGTGCCGCCGTTGCTCTTTTGCTGGCGGGCGATATCCTGCAGCGCCGCGATGTCCTCGCTGGTCAGTTCGGCGCCGGCGCCGGCGAAATGCAGACGCGCGACAGGGGCCGCCGGTGGCGCCGGTACCGCCACCGGCGGCTCGACCTTGGCGCGCGGGGCCGCCGCGACCGGCGGTTCGGCCGCCTTCACGCTCACGCCGGCCTCTTGCGACGGCGCCGCGCCCTCCGCGCCGGCCGCCGGCGGCTCGGCTTGATCCGGCGTGCCAACCCGCGGCGGCAGCGGGCGGGTCGGCGTACCCTCGCGGCTCAACTTTTCTTCCGTGTACTTTGCGTTAGCGCGATCAGCGATCAGACTATCGGCGATATTCTGGCGCTCGGCAGGAGAGAGAATCTTGGGACGCTCGGGCACGTCGTTGACGTTGGGAAAGCCGCCGGAGACCTCGCGTCGTTCGGCCGCCGCCGCGGCTTCGCTCTCGGGCGTGCCCGAAATCATGTCCGCGGCGCCGCGGTACCACGACACCGGGTTCACCGCATCGGGGACGTTCGAACAGCCGCCGAGTGCGCCGGAGGCAACCAGGAGGAGACCTGCCGAAAGAACAGCTTGTCGCGCCGTGCAGCAACGTGCGTTGCTACGCAACGAGGCTGCGGGACCCAATCTTATCCGGAACGGAAGTGCCATTAAACATCGCCCATGTTTTCGCCAGTATGCCGGTTTAACAGCCGACCCCCTGAAAGTATATAGAACATAGGCGCGGCGGCATAGATCCTGCCGTCTGTACGGGGCGTGGGGCGCGACTCACTCGGTTACCGCCAAGAAATTTCGCAGAAGGACCAATGATGTCAGATCCAAACGCCGCCGACGTCAGGACGATCGATCCGAACGAGCTGTCCCGGGCGGTCACCAACATCGCGGAAAAGAGTCAACGCGTCGTTACCGAGTTTCTCACCCGACAGGCCGGGCATAGCCCCCTTGGAATGGCCGATCCCCTCAACATCGGCAACGCCTTCGTCGAGATGACGGCCAAGATCATGGCCGACCCGGCCAAGCTGGTCGAGGCGCAACTGTCGCTATGGCAGAACTATTTGGCCCTGTGGCAAAGCACGGCGCGGCGCATGATGGGCGAGGAAGCCTCGCCGGTGGCCGAACCCGAAGACGGTGACCGCCGCTTCAAGGACGAGATGTGGCAGGAGAACGAGGTCTTCGACTTCATCAAGCAGTCCTATCTGCTCACCGCACGCTGGATTCAGCGCGTCGTCGGCGACGTCGAGGGCCTGGACGACAAGACGGCGCGCAAGGTCGACTTCTACACCCGCCAGTTCGTCGACGCGATGGCGCCCTCGAATTTCGTCCTCACCAACCCCGAGGTGCTGCGCGCCACCATCGAGACCGGCGGCGAAAACCTGCTCAAGGGTCTCAACAACCTGTTGGAGGATCTCGAGCGCGGCAAAGGCAAGCTGTCGATCCGGATGACCGACCTCGAGGCGTTCAAGGTCGGCGAAAACATCGCAGTCACGCCGGGGAAGGTCGTCTATCAGACCGACCTGATGCAGCTGATCCAGTACGCGCCGAGCACCGAGACGGTGTTGAAACGGCCGTTGATGATCATTCCGCCGTGGATCAACAAGTACTACATCCTGGACCTGCGCCCGAAAAACTCCTTCATCAAATGGGCGCTCGACCAGGGCCACACCGTCTTCGTGCTGTCGTGGGTCAACCCGGACGAGCGGCTGGCCGCCAAGACCTTTTCCGATTACATGCACGAAGGGACGCTGGCGGCGTTGGACGCCATTCAGCAGGCCACCGGCGAACGCCAGATCAATGCCGTCGGCTACTGCCTGGGCGGCACCCTGTTGGCCACGACCCTCGCCTACATGGCCGCCAAGGGTGACGACCGCGTAGCCTCGGCCACCTACCTCACCACCATGGTCGATTTCACCGAGGCCGGCGAACTCGGGGTGTTCATCGACGAGGAGCAGCTGGCGTCGCTCGAGGAGCGGATGAGCACGCATGGCTATCTCGACGGCAGCGAGATGGCCACCACCTTCAACATGCTGCGCGCCAACGACCTGATCTGGTCATTCGTGGTCAACAATTACCTGCTGGGCAAGGACCCCTTCCCGTTCGACCTGCTGTACTGGAACAGCGATGCCACGCGCATGCCGGCTGCCATGCACAGCTTCTACCTGCGCAGGATGTATCAGGAGAACAAGCTGGTGGTGCCTGGCGGCATCGAGTTCGACGGCGTGCCGATCGACCTGCGCCGGATTCAGATTCCCACCTATATCCTGTCGACGCGCGAGGATCACATCGCGCCGTGGAAGTCCACCTACGCGGCCACCCAGGTGTATGAGGGCCCGATCAAGTTCGTGCTGTCGGCATCCGGCCACATCGCCGGCGTGGTCAATCCGCCGGCCGCCAACAAGTACTGCCATTGGGTAAACAATCGCCTGTCGGCCAGTGCCGAGAAGTGGCTGAGCGGAGCCAAGCAGGTCGACGGGTCATGGTGGGTCGACTGGCAGAAATGGATCGGCAAGTTCGGTGGCGGCCAAGCCCCGGCCCGACAGCCGGGTGACGGCGCCTTGGTACCGATCGAGGACGCACCGGGCAGCTACGTCCGCCAACGGCTGGGCTAAGTGGAGCACGGATCTCCAGTTCCGCATTCCGCGTGCGGACCTGGAGATCCGATCTCCGCCTCTCCTAGAACGTCGGCGGCGTGCTTACCCACACCACCCGCGCCACGGCGTCGCCGGTGTTGCGGAACCCGTGCGGGATATCCGAGCGGAAATGGAAGGAATCTCCGGCAGCGATGGTGACCGTGCGCGCCCCCACGGTGAGCTCGAGGCTGCCGGTCAAGACGTAGCCGACTTCCTCGCCCACATGCTCGATCATGCCCTCGGTGCCGCCGCCCGGGGGGATGAGGTGGATGCTGGCCTGCAGCAGCTTGCTGCGGGCACCGGGGATCAAGTTCTCGATTTCGACCTCGGCGGCGGGCGACATGCCGTGCGCGGTGATCTTCAGCCGCTCGCGCTCGTGCAGCACCAACTCGCCGTCCACGCCCTGGTCCTGGAACAGCATCGAGACATTGGCGCCCAGCGCCGCGACCAGGCGGTGCAGGATGCCGATCGACGGCCGAACGCGATCGTTCTCGATCTTCGACAGCAGGCTTTCCGAGCAGCCGACCTTCTCGGCCAGCTCCAGCAGCGTCATGTTCTTCACATGCCGCCAATGGCGAATCCGACGCCCGACTTCGATCTGGTTCGCGAAGGTTTGCATTCCGGTCTCGACTGCCGTTACGGATGGCCCAAGAGTCATCGCCCCTTGATATTAATCAACCGAACACTCATCGCAAAGCATCCTTCCTAGCCACAGTCGCCCAAGCAACCTTCGATTGGGTTACGACCTGAGCCTGAGGCGCCGAGGCGCGGGCCTTCCGGTTGATATGGCGGCCATCGGCCCCTAGACTGCGCCACGACGATTTGGGCGGGCCGGCGAATGGACGAGTTATGGGTGTTCGGGTACGGCTCGTTGATGTGGCGGCCGGGTTTTGCCCATCGCGAGGTACAGCCGGCGCTGCTGCGCGGCTGGCACCGTGGCTTCTGCATTTTTTCGCGCCATTACCGGGGAACGGCCGAGCGCCCAGGCCTGGTACTCGGCCTTGACCGCGGCGGCGCCTGCCGCGGTTTGGCGTTCCGCGTTGCCGGCGAACAGGCGACCGAAGTCATCGATTACCTCAACGAACGCGAATTGGTGAATTACGCCTATACGGCACGCACCATCCCGGTGAGCCTCGCCGATGGCCGGCGGGTGCCGGCCTACACCTTCGTCGCCGATCCCGATCACCGTCTCTATGCCGGCGACCTGGGTGTGCAGCGCTCGGCCGAAATCATCATGGACGCCGAGGGCCGCGCCGGCCTCAACCGCGACTATCTGATCAACACCGTCCGCCAGTTGGAAGCGCACGGCTTCGTCGACAAGCGCCTGCACACCCTGCTGCGCCTGGTCGAACATCTGACCGGCGAGATCGAACGCGGCAGCGGCATCTAGTTAGGAGCGCGGAGCTCCAGCTCCGCAACACGTGGGCGGAGCTGGAACTCCGCGCTCGGGGTCCTAGGCGCCGAAGCCGCCACCGCCGGGTGTCTCGATGACGATGGCATCGCCCGGCTCCATCTCGGCCGAGTCGGTCGAGCCCAGCATCTCGGCCGTGCCGTCGGCGCGGATCACCGTCGTCCGCCCCGGCGCCCCCGGCTGGCCGCCGGCCATGCCGTAGGGCGGCACCCGGCGCCGGTTGGCCAGGATCGAGGCGGTCATCGGCGCGAGGAAGCGGATGCGGCGCACCGTACCGTCGCCGCCCCTGTGGCGGCCGGCGCCGCCCGAGCCGCGGCGGATGGCGAAGCTCTCCAGCAGCATCGGGAAGCGCCATTCCAGCACCTCGGGGTCGGTCAGCCTCGAGTTGGTCATGTGGGTGTGGACGGCGTCGGTGCCGTCGAAGTCGGCACCGGCCCCCGAGCCGCCGCAGATGGTCTCGTAATACTGGTGGCGGGCATTGCCGAAGGTGAAGTTGTTCATGGTGCCCTGCGCCGCAGCCATGGTGCCCAATGCCCCGTAGAGGGCGTCGACCACGACCTGGCTGGTCTCGACATTCCCCGCGACCACCGCCGCCGGATAGCGGGGCTTCAGCATCGAGCCCTCGGGAATGACGATCTCCAGCGGCTTGAGGCAGCCCTCGTTCATGGGGATGTCGTCGTCGACCAGGGTGCGGAACACATAGAGGCAGGCGGCGCGACACACCGCCGAAGGGGCGTTGAAATTGTCGGCGGTCTGCGCCGAGGTGCCAGTGAAATCAATGCGTGCGGCGCGGCGCGACCTGTCGACGGTCACCGACACCTTGACCACGGCGCCCGAGTCCATCTCGTAGGCGAAATTGCCGTCCTTCAACCGGTCGATGACCCGGCGCACGCTCTCCTCGGCATTGTCCTGGACATGGCCCATATAGGCCTTGACCACGGCGAGGCCGAAATGCTCGACCATGGCCGCGAGCTCGCGCGCGCCTTTCTCGTTGGCGGCGAGCTGGGCGCGCAGATCGGCGATATTCTGGTCGGGGTTGCGTGCCGGATACGGCCCCGCGGCCAGCACCCGGCGCATGTCCTCCTCGAGGAAGATGCCCTCGCGCACCAGCGGCAGGTTGTCGAGCAGGATGCCCTCCTCCTCCACCGTGTGCGAGTTGGGCGGCATCGAGCCGGGGGTGATGCCGCCGAGATCGGCGTGGTGGCCGCGGCTGGCGACGTAGAAGAGCAACTCGCCCCCCTCTCCCGCTTGCGGGAGAGGGTCGGGGTGAGGGCCGCGCCGGGGCGTCGACGGCGCGGCGCCGCCCTCACCCTCCCGCTGCGCGGGATCGACGCGGCGCGTCGATCCCTCTCCCGCAGGCGGGGAGAGGGGCGCATACACCGGCGTGATCACGGTGACGTCGGGCAGATGGGTGCCGCCGTTATAGGGGGCGTTGAGGACGTAGGAATCGCCCGAGCGCAACGCGGCACCGCACTCGCGGATCACGGTGCGCACGCTCTCGCCCATGCTGCCCAGATGCACCGGCATGTGCGGCGCATTGGCCACCAGATTGCCCCCGGCGTCGAAGATGGCGCAGGAGAAGTCCAGGCGCTCCTTGATGTTGACCGAATAGGCGGTGTTGGCCAGCACCGCGCCCATCTGTTCGGCGATGGACATGAACAGGTTGTTGAACACCTCGAGCATCACCGGGTCGGCCGCGGTGCCGATGGCCATGCGCTTGGGCCGCGGCACCACGCGGCTCAAGACCAGATGGCGCTTGTTGGTCAGTTCGGCCCGCCAGCCCGGCTCGACCACGGTGGTGGCGGTGGCCTCGCGGATGATGGCGGGACCGTCGACGGCATCGCCGGGCAGCATGGCGTCGCGATCATAGACCGCCGCCTGATGCCACTGCCCGCCGGTGAACATACGTACGGAATCGAGCGGCGCCAGGGCCGGCGCATCGCCCGGCCGTGCCTGGATCGGGTCCTCGGCCTGGCCGGTAGCGCCGATGCCCTCCACCGATACCGCCTCGACGATGAAGGCGCGGCCGGGGATGGCGAAGCCGAACTGCTGGCGGTGCTGGTCCTCGAAGGCGGCCACCATCTCGGCGCGGCTGCCGGCGGCGACGACGATGGCGGTGTCGGTGCCCTGGTAGCGCAGATGCGCCTTACGCAGCACGGTGATGGCGGTATCGGCGAGGTCCTGCGCCCGCAATTCGTCGCGCACCTCCTGCTCCAGCAGGTCGAGATGACCGGCGAGCGTGGGGATCAGCGTATCGTCGAGCACGGCCTCGATGGCGCGCTCGCGCATGGCGCGCAGGTCGGCCAGACCCATGCCGTAGGCCGACAGAACACCGGCGAAGGGATGGATGAACACCCGGCTCATGCCCAGGGTGTCGGCGATCAGGCAGGCATGCTGGCCGCCGGCGCCGCCGAAGCAGGCCAGCGTGTATTCCGTCACGTCGTAGCCGCGCTGGACGCTGATCTTCTTGATGGCGTTGGCCATGTTCTCGACGGCTATGATGAGGAAGCCCTCGGCCACCTCCTCCGGCGGCGTCCGCAGCCCCGTCGCCCGGGCGATGTCATCCGCCAGGGCTTCGAACCGCTCGCGCACCACGGCGTCGTCCAGCGGCTGATCCGATTGCGGGCCGAACACCTGGGGGAAATAGCGCGGCTGGATCTTGCCGACCATGACGTTACAGTCGGTCACCGCCAGCGGCCCGCCGCGGCGATAGCATGCCGGGCCGGGATTGGCGCCGGCGCTGTCGGGGCCGACGCGGAAGCGGCCGCCGTCGAAGGTCAGGATCGAGCCGCCGCCGGCGGCCACGGTGTGGATGCTCATCATCGGCGCCCGCATGCGCACGCCGGCCACCGTCGTCTCGAAGCTGCGCTCGTACTCGCCGCGGAAATGCGACACGTCGGTGGAGGTGCCGCCCATGTCGAAGCCGATGATCCGGGCGAAGCCGCCCATGGCCGCGGTGCGCACCATGCCGACGACGCCGCCGGCCGGGCCGGACAGGATGGCGTCCTTGCCCTGGAACAGCCGGGCATCGGTGAGGCCGCCGTTGGACTGCATGAACATCAGCCGGGTGTCACTCACCTCGGCGGCGACCTGATCGACGTAGCGGCGCAGGATCGGCGACAGATAGGCGTCGACCACGGTGGTGTCGCCGCGGCCCACCAGCTTCATCAGCGGCGAGACGCGATGTGACACGCTGACCTGGGTGAAGCCGACGTCGCCGGCTAATTTTTCCAGCGCCAGCTCGTGCGTGTGGTGGCGATAGCCGTGCATGAGCACGATGGCCGCCGAGCGGATGCCGGCATCGAAGGCCTCCTGCAGCGCGCGGCGTGCATGGTCGAGATCGAGCGGCACCAGCACCGAGCCATCGGCCTTCACCCGCTCGCGCACCTCGATCACGCGCTCATGGAGCATCTCGGGCAGCACGATCTGGCGGTCGAACAGGCGCGGCCGGTTCTGATAGCCGATACGCAGGGCGTCGCCGAAGCCTTCGGTGATGACCAGCACGGTGCGGTCGCCCTTGCGCTCCAGCAGCGCGTTGGTGGCCACGGTGGTGCCCATCTTGACCGCGTCGATGGCCGTTGCGGGAATGCTCTGGTCCTTGGCCACGCCCAGCAGGTCGCGGATGCCCTGCAAAGCGGCATCCGCGTACTGCTCGGGGTTCTCCGACAGCAGCTTGTGCGTCATCAGCGCACCATCGGGGGCGCGGGCGACGATGTCGGTGAAGGTGCCGCCGCGATCGATCCAGAATTGCCAGCCCAAGCGAACCTCCCCGTCGCGCCACGCGCGTTCATCACCCTAGAGCGGAATGAAGGCGGGCGGAATCGATTTGGAGCGCGGCGCTCCAGCTCCGCATTTCCACGTGCGGACCTGGAGGTCCGCGCTTCGGTTCAGTTCGGGCTCTTCTCGAAGCGTGCGACGGGATCGTAGCCGTAACGCATGATCGCCGCAGCGACACCGTGGCGCGGCATCTTCTCCTGCGGCACCATCCGCACGGCACCACCGGCGCGCAGGGTGTGGACCGCGGCATAGTTCAACAGGTCCTCGTCCTCCACCGCCGGGTCGCGGTGATGCACCAGCGCGTCCTGGTCCTCTTCGTAGCGCCCCCAATAGTGCCGGTCGCTGGCCACCAGCAGGGTATCCACGGCGCCGAAGCGGGCGCCCTTGACGATCTGGTCGGGATGGACGGTGGCGCGGTTGTCGTGATCGTTGAACAGTGCCTCGAAGCTCTCCACCGCATCGTCGGCTTCGTCGCGTAAGCCGCTCTCGACCAGCCGCCATGCGCGCGCGTGCAGTTCGTCGCTCGGCAGTGCGTCGGGATTGAGCAGCAGGTTGTCGGGCAACAGCGTCGGCAGGCGCGACGCCTGCTTGCGGAAATTGCCGGCGACCTCGTCCTGGGCGGCAAGCACGATGGGCCGGTGAATGCCGCTCAGGCGCTTCTCCAGGACCGTCGCCACGCGATTCAGATACTGCAGCAGTTGCACCTTGCGCAGATCCTCGGGCGAGGCGCCGAGATTCTGGGCGCTGGGCACTTCGGCCGCCGCGCGCCGCCGCGGTCTCGCCTGCGGCTGGGCATGCACGGTCTGCTGATAGCTGGCTTCGTCGGCGACGGTGGCCACCCCTTGGGGCAGGTCGACATCTTCGACGGGGGCGATGCCCCAGCGGTTGCCCTCGAACAGTCGCGCCCGCGAGGCGGAGAGGGCGATCAGGTGGAACCCCTCATCGCCCGTCATGATCGGCAGCAGCGGCGTCAGGTGCAAGCGGTGCGTGACGACACACAGGTCCGGCACCTCGACCGGAAGCTTGTGCATGGCGAAGAACCCATGCCCGAGAAACGAGGCCAGGCCCCGGTCCTGCTCCCGCCACTCGGCGCTGTCGCCCAGCAGGGTTCGCGTCGGCGCCATGATGTCGTCGACGCCACTCTCGGCCAAGCCCTGTTGCAACAGCTTGGAACGCGCCTGTTGGCACAGCGCATCGAAGCGGATGGGATCCTCGCGCGTATCGCGGCCGGCCCTGTGCGTGTGCAGGTAAATCGAAACCGCCGGCTCGACGTCGGTAGACACCAGGACGTCGAAGTCCTTTTTGGTGAACACAATTCACCTCCTGGATAGGAATCTCCGGAACAAACGGGTGAACAGGCCCGTCGGCGGCTTTGTTCGCCCAGATGGAAGCGATGGGCGAACTGCGCATCGGCACCTCCGGCTGGCACTACGGTCATTGGGCGGGCCGGTTCTACCCGCGCGAACTGAAGGCGCACGATTATCTCGCCTTCTATGCCCGCCAGTTCGATGCCGTGGAGATCAACAACACCCATTATCGGCTGCCGAAGCACGAGACGTTCGCGGCGTGGCGTGACGAGGCGCCGGCAGGGTTCGTCTTCGCCGTCAAGGCCAGCCGCTACATCACCCATTATTCGAAGCTGACCAAGTCGTCGAAGACCTATGGTCTGTTCTTCGACGCCATCGCCGTGCTCGGCGACACGCTGGGGCCGGTGCTGTTCCAGACACCGCCGAGGTGGCGGGTCAATGCCGAGCGCCTGGACAGCTTCCTGGTGGGCTTGCGGCCGGGCCTGCGCACGGCGTTCGAATTCCGCCACGATTCATGGTTCTGCGATCAGGTGTACGCGGTGCTGCGCCGCCACGGCGCCGCCTTCTGCATCTGGCATCTGGCCGGCGTCCAGGCGCCGCTGACGGTGACCGCGCCGCTGGCCTATGTGCGCCTGCACGGCCCCGAAGGGGCCTATGGCGGCTCGTATTCGGACGAGGCGCTCGGCACCTGGGCGGGCCGCATCGCCGCATGGCGCGCGCAAGGCCACGACATCCATGTCTATTTCGACAACGACGCCAACGCCTACGCCGTCCACGACGCCCTGCGCCTCAAGCAGCTTCTCGGCCACAGGCGCAGCGGTCAGTGATAGCCCTCGCCAGGCCGGACCTTGCCGCGGAACACGCGATAGGTGAACAGCGTGTAGGCCAGGATCACCGGCAACAGCAGCACAACCCCGATCAGCAGGAACATCTGTGACGTCTCCGACGCCGCCGCCTCGGCGATGGTCACCTCGCGCGGCACCGCATACGGCCACAGGCTGACGGCGAGGCCCAGGAAGCACAGCAGGAACAGCAGAATGGCCAGGGGAAACGGCGTCGCTTCCCGCCGCTTCCCCAAGTGCTGCCACAGACCCGCCAGCACCAGTGCCGTAATCACGGGAATCGGCGCCAGCACCACGATGCCGGGCCAGGAGAACCAGCGCTCGACGATGTCCTCGGCCAGCAATGGCGTCCAGGCGCTGACAACTAGGATGAAGACGGCGATCGCAACGGTGAGGCGGCGCGCCACCCGGAAGCTCCACGCCTGCAGCGCCCCCTCGGTCTTGACGATCAGCCAGCAGGCACCGAGCAGGGCGTAGCCGACCACCAGGGCGAGCCCGGTGACGATGCTGAACGGCGTCAGCCAATCGAGCAGGCCGCCGGCGAACTGCCCGTCCTCGACGCGCAGGCCCTGGACGAAGGCGCCGAGAATGAGCCCTTGCGCGAAGGCGGCAACCAGCGAGCCGCCGGCAAAGGCCGTCGTCCACACCGCACGCGTCCTGTAGGCGCGGTGGCGGAATTCGAAGGCGACGCCGCGGAACACCAGGGCCAGCAGGAAGGCCATCAACGGCAGATACAGAGCCGGCAGCAGGATGGAAAAGGCGGTGGGAAAGGCGGCGAACAGGGCGGCACCGCCGAGCACCAGCCAGGTCTCGTTGCCGTCCCACACCGGCGCCACCGAGGCCATCATGGTATCGCGTGAGGCGCTGTCGGGGGCGAAGGGGAACAACACGCCCAGCCCGAGGTCGAAGCCGTCGAGAATGACGTACATGACGACGCCGAAGATGATCACCGCGGCCCAGATCATCGGCAGATCCAAGCTCATCGCCGCTCCTTTCGCCCCGGCTGGGGCAGCCACGAGGTCAGCGCACCGACGGCGGCGAGCGCCTCGGGCAACGGTTCCTCATAGTCGGGGCCGGCCTGGACCAGCTTGTACAGATAATAGAGGAAGGCGAGGAGCAGCAGGTTGTAGAGCACCAGGAACGGCCCCAACGACGACCACACCGCCGGCGCCGTCAGCGTCGGCGCCACCATGTCGGCGGTACGGGCCAGATCCTGCACCAGCCACGGCTGGCGGCCGACCTCGGTCACCGTCCAGCCGGCAAGGATGGCGACGAAGCCCAATGGGCTGGCCGCCACGCAGGCGCGCAGCAGCCCGTCCGATTCATGGAGGCGGCCGCGCCAGCGCAGCCACAGCCCGGCCAGCGCCACCACCACCATCACCACGCCCGCCCCCACCATGATGCGGAAGGCGAAGAAGACGATCGCCACCGGCGGCCGATCATCGGCGGGGACCTCCTTCAACCCGAGGATCACCGCATCGGTATCGTGACCGAGGATCAGGCTGGCGGCACCGGGAATGGCGATTTCGGCCCGATTGCGCTCGGCGGCTTCGTCGGGCCAGGCGAAGAGCAGCAGCGGCGCTTCGGCCTGCGTCTCCCACAGGGCTTCCATGGCCGCGATCTTGATCGGCTGATGTTCGACGGTGTTGAGGCCGTGCAGGTCGCCGAGCACGACCTGGAGCGGCGCCAAAGCCGCCGCCATCCACAGCGACAGCGACAGCGAGCGCCGCGCCGTCGGCACGTGGCGCCCCGCCAGCAGTTGCCACGCGGCGACCCCGGCGACGGCGAAGGCGGTGGCGAGGAAGGCCGCCACCAGCATGTGGCTGAACCGATAGGGGAAGGACGGATTGAAGATGACCGCCCACCAATCGGCGACGAGGATCTTGCCGCCTTCGAGGACGTATCCGGTGGGCGTCTGCATCCACGAATTGGCCGCCAGGATCCAGAAGGCCGAGATGGCGGTGCCGAGGGCCACCATGGCGGTGGCGAAGAAATGCACCTTCGGCGAGACACGGTTCCAGCCGAACAGCATGACGCCGAGGAAGCCGGCCTCGAGGAAGAACGCCGTCAGCACCTCGTAGCCGAGCAGCGGCCCCAGGACCTCGCCCGCGGTCTGCACCAGCCCGCTCCAGTTCGTGCCGAACTGAAAGGAGATGACGATGCCGGTGACGACCCCGACGCCGAAGGCCAGGGCGAAGATCCGGGCCCAGAACCGGTAAAGCCGGAACCAAGCCTCCTCGCGCGTGCGCAGCCACGCCGCCTCGAGCGCCACCAGAAACCACGCCAGCCCGATGGTGAGACTGGGGAACAGGATATGGAAGGCGATGGTGAAGGCGAACTGCACGCGCGACAGCAGAAGCGGATCGTCCATGACGTCACTGCCGAAAATTTGCCCCAGACGTGGGAAGCATCAACAGCCATTCAACCCTAGCCGGTCGGTGACGCCGGCATGCCCCTGGGCAAATCAAATTGGTAAATTTAGTTCAAACACCACATTGGCCGTTCCATTCGTAAAAATACTGTATTGCCGAGTCATGCTGTAGTAAACGCGAGAGGGGATTTGCAATAGCGGGGCGTCATTCGATGATCGATACCGGCCGCGGCATCGCGCCTTCCTTGGAGGCGAGAGTCACTCGCGACGAAGCAACCATCGGCGCGCCGCCCCTGCTGATCGCCGCCCCCAGGCCGCCGTCGGCCGAGCCACACATCGGCGCACCGTCGCCGTGGCCGACGCGGCTGACGCACGGCCTCGCCCTGATCGGCAGCGCCGGCTGGCTGGCATTTTGCTGGCAATACCTGCAGGTCACCATCGGCTGGGGCAATCTGCTGCTCCTTCAGGTCCACGAAATCGGCAGCTTTGCCTCGACCGCCTTCCTGCCGCTGACCGTGCTGTGGCTGTTCGTCGCCTATCTCGAGCGCGGCGGCGAATTGCGCCGACAGGCGCGCATGCTGCATGCGCAGCTAGAGCGGCTGCATTATCCCGCGCCGCAAGCCGAGGCCCGCATCGCCACCATCGCGGAGTCGCTGCGCCGGCAGACGGCCGAACTCGGCGGCGCCAGTGCCGACGCCGCGACCCAGGCCGAGACGCTGCGGGCACTGCTGAACGGCTCCTTGGCCGAACTCGGCAGCATCTCGAAACGGCTGCGCAGCGAGGCCGCCGACGGTGCCGAGGCCTTGCGGTGCCAAACCCAGGGCTTTGCCGAAGCCAGCCAGCAGGCGGAGCAGAGCGCCGAGACGGTGCGAACCATCATCGCCGCCCAAACGCAGCAACTGGGGCAGGCGACCGACGAGGCCGAGGCGAAGGTTCGGACGTGGGTGCAGGCGATGGCGCGGCAGCTCGAGGCCGTGGACGCGGCCGGCCTTCGCGCCGTCGAGCGCAGCACCGCAGCCGGCGAGCGGCTGATGGCCGAGGCCGAGGCGGCCGAGCAGCGCGCCGAGCGCGCGGCCGAACGGCTCGAACTGGCGGCGCAGGCGCTGGAGCGGGAAACGGCGGCATTGGAGCAGCGGGGGGAAATCGTCGGCCGAGCCCTGGCCGAGCGTGGGCGCGGCCTCGACGAGCTGTTCGCCCAGCAGGCCGCGGGACTGGCCATGGCGGCGGAACGGCTGGCCGAACAGCGCCAGCGTGCCGAGTCCGGGTTGCAGCAGCAGGCGGCCCTGCTGGATCAGGTTTCCGAGCGGATCGTCGCCCGCGCGAAACTGGCCGAAGAGGGCCTGGCCCTTCAGGGGCGCGATCTGGCGGCGGCATCCGATCAGGCCATGGGCCACTTTCGTGAGATCGGCGAGGCGATCGGCGCCCATAACGAAGCGGTGAAGGCAGCGGCCGAGGCGGCGGCGCAACGGCTGATCGGCGTGGGGGACCTGTTCGCCGCCCGGCAGCACGATTTGGGCAGCGGCGCCGAACAAGCGGTGGGTCGGGTGCACCAGGTTGGCGAGGCCCTCCAGGAACACGTGCAGGCGCTGGCAACGGCCCAGGATGGCATGACCGCGCGCATGCACGACCTGGCCGAGGCGGTGCGCCTGCAGATCGCGGACCTGGGCAAAGGCGCCGCCCATGCCAGCGAAGGCGCCGACAGCCTGCGGCAGACCGTGGCCAAACAGGCGCAGGAACTGGCCGACGTCGCCACCATCGTGACCACCCAGGCGCGGGTGAGCGAGGCCACCATCGGCCAGCAGGCGCGTCACCTCGCCATGACCACCGATCAGGTGTTTGCCCGCGTCAAGGGCATCGGCGAGATGTTGCGACAGGACGCTGCCGACTTGTCGGCGCTGTCGACCCGCGTCATCGGCGAACTGAACGATGTGGGGCAGGCCATGCACGCCCGCAGCCAAGACATGGGCGAGGTCGGCAGTCGCGCCGTCGCCGGCATGGGCAAGCTGACCGAGGCCCTCGACCGCCACGCCGCCCAGATTGCGGCGGCGGGGGACAAGGCGACGCAGCAGCTGCGCCAGGCCGGCGACGCATTGCGGGATCAAGCCGCCGGCGTCGTGGCGGCCGCCGATCAGGCGGAAGCCCGCATCGGCGGGGTCGGGCAGGCGTTGATCGAGCAGGTCGGCGCCGTGGGCCGCGGCGCCGGGACCGCCAGCGACATGCTCCAGGCGTTTGGCGAATCCCTGCACACCCAAGCCGAGGATGTCGAGGCCCTCACCCAACGGGCCGTGGCGCAGGCCCACGCCGCCGGCGATCTGCTGCGTCACGTTGCCCAGGACTTCGAGGACACCGCCGGAAAGGCCGGTGCCCAGGCCACCGCCGTCGGCGATTCACTGCGCCTCGGCATCCGCGACCTGGCGACGACCGGCGAACGCATCACCGGCCAGATTCGCACGGCCGGCGAAGGGCTGCGTCGCCAGGCGCAGGAACTGACCGAGCTGACCGAGACGAGCGGCGACAGGCTGGAGAGGCTGTTCCACAGCCTGCGCGACAAGGCCGGCGACCTGGGCCAGGTGAGCGAGCACCTGTTCCATCACAGCGAGGTCATGACCAAAGCCTTCGCGCACCAGGCCGAGGAATTGCTGAAGGCGTCGAAGGCGAGCGAGTTGCAGGTCGAGTTGATCGAAAAGCGGCGCATCGCCGCCAGTGCCGATCGCTTCCTCAAGGACGCCGCGGTCATCGTCGAACGCCTGCAGTCAATCTCGGTGGACCTGGCCCGGATTTTCCAGACCGGCATCGACGACAAGACGTGGCGCGAGTTCCACGCCGGCGATCGCAGCGTCTTTCTGCGCAAGGTCCTGAAGAACCTCGATCGCGGGCAGGTCGTCGCCATCCGCTCCCGCTACGAGGAGGACGGCGAATTCCGCGCGTACGTCGACAAGTACCTTCTGGAATTCGACCAGATGCTGGCCCTGGCCCGCGCCAGCGAACGCGCCGATGTGCTGACTGCCGTATTCACCAGCGCCGAGGTCGGCAAGCTGTATTTGCTGCTCGCCCGCACCCTCGGGCGGCTGGAATGAGCCGGCGGCCCTGCCCAGTTGAGCTGCGGGCGGAGCCTTGCCCACCATCGCGGCCCCATCTGCCGCAGCCGTGCCGCCCGCGGATTGCGCGTTGAAGGCAGGGACAGCGGCGAAAAATCTGCCATGCTAGGGGTCCCATCCCCCTCGGAGAGCGCGCATGGATTGTGCCCGGGCCGCCCAAACCTATCGGCAATTCCTCGAGACCCTGTCGCTCGACACCCTGGCGCGGCTGGATACCTTGGCCGCGGCAAATCTGCATTACCGCGACCCGCTCAACGACGCCCATGGGGTGGCGGACGCCAAGAAGGTGATGGCGCGCGTGTTCCGCCACGTCGACGCCCCCCGCTACCTCGTCACCCATGTCGCCATCGATGGCGACACCGCCTTCCTGCGCTGGAAGTTCACCTGCCGGCCGCGCCATTTCGGTAAGGGCCACCCGTGGATCGTCGACGGCGTCAGCGAGGTGCGCTTCGACGGTGACGGCAAACTCATCGAGCAGGTCGATTACTGGGATGCCGGCCACTATGTCTACGAGCGCATTCCCGTGTTCGGCTATGTGATCCGCTACCTGCGCAAGCGCCTGGCGACGGTGCTGCACTAGCAAGGGCCCACGCACAACAGTGGGCCGCGCAAACTTTCAGCCGTCCGGAAGGTGCGCCGCTCCACAATCGGGCGCCGCACCGCGGCAGGCAAAGCGGCGGGCGTCGATCCGCAGCCGTGCGGCCAGGCCATCGACGTCGAAGTCGAGGCGGGCGTCGATCTGCGCGGCCAGTGCATACAGGATGCGGCTGCCGAGGCCGGCTGTTGCCACCCGCTCCGGCTCCGGCCGCCGCGAACCGACACCCAGCGTGACCACCCCGCCACTACAGGACAGGTGAAGCCGGGCGTGGTCATGACGCTCGACTTCCTCGGACACCAACTCATAGGCGATCAGGCCGAGGGGGATGGCGGTATCGAGATCGGTATGCAGTGATTGCGCCACCACCACCTCAATCGCCGCGCCTTCATGCCGGGCGGCGGCCTGCACGGTGAGGCACAGGCGGTGCAGATGCTCGCCGCAATCGATGCGGGCGAAATCGGCCGAGCCGTAGAGCAGCTCGTGGACATGACCCAGGGCGCCGATACGACGGCTGACCTCGGCCAGGCGACAGCGGGCATCGTCGTCGGCAATCTGGAAGGTCTCGATCTGGATCAGGCTCGATACGACTTGCAGGTTGTTGCGCACGCGATGGTGTATCTCGCGCAGCATCGCCTCCTTCTCGGCCAGCGATTTGGCGAGTCGGGCCTCGGCCTGCTTGAGGTCGGTGATGTCGAACGCGATGCCGTCCCAGGCGATGCCGCCGTCGGGCAGCCGGTTGGGCTGGGCGGTGGTCCGGATCCATTTGTCACCGCCCGCGCGCCCCACCCGCCCCTCGAAATGGAACGGCTCGAGCGTGCGCGACGATTCGAGCAGCGCCTGCTGCCATCCCTCGCGATGCTCGGCGGCGAAGATCCGGCCGCCGATTTCGCCCACCGGCGCGGGCGCCCGCAACTCCTTGCTGGTGCCATCGATCAAACGGATGCCGGAACTCATATAGGGGTAGGAAAGCCGGCCATCGGGATGGAGCACGCGACGATAGATCACCCCCGGAAAATTGCTGACGATGTCGGCCAGCCGGCGGTGCGCCTCGCGCTGCGTCGACATGGCCACCAACCGCCGCTCGGCGCGATGGCGGCGCGCCACCGCCCTGGCCTGGGCGGCGCCGACCCAGGCAGTCAGGGCCAAAGCCAGGGCCGCGGCGGCGGCCAACGAGTACATGTTGCGCCGCATCGGGCCTTCGACCAGGTCGGCCGGCACGCCGACCGCCACCATCCATCCCCAGGCGGGCGACCGGGCGATCGCCGTGTAGACGCCCTCGCCGCCCTCCGTCGAGGTGTAGACGAAATCGTCGTCGGCATGGCGCTCGGCAAAGGCCGACGCGGCAACGGCGGCGCTCAAGGCGGTCACGTCGCCGTCATGGCCGATGATCGTCCGCTGGGTGTCGAGCGCGGTGACGAACCAGCCTTGCGGCTGCTTCTGCATCCGCAAGGCTGCCGACAGGCTGTGCGCGCTCACCGCCGCGGCGGCGACGCCGCTCACCCGTTGGCCGCGCAGAACCGGCGCATACAACGTGACGAAAGATTCGGCGCCCAATTGCACGGGTCCCACGGCAGGCCGGCCGTCGTCGGCGACCTGGCGGACCATGGCGTCATCCAGCAGCGGCAAGGTCGAACCGGCGACGTCGATGGCGGTGCCGTCCTCGATCGGAACGATGCGCACGCCCAACCAGGACGGCCGCGCCGTCATCAGCGTGCGTGCCTGCTCGGGAAAACTGCCCGGATCGCCATCGGCCAAGGCCGCCAAGGCGTCGAATTCGGCGGTCACGCGCGCGTCGAGAGCGGCCATCGCCCATTCGGCGGAGCGCCGCATCGCCGTTTCCAGCGAATTGTCCATCTGCCGGCCGAAAATGCCCAGCATCACCATACCGAACACGATGATGGGCACCGCCGCTGCGCCCATCATCAGGAACAGCAACAGCCCGTCGCCCCGACGCCGCATCATCATGCCGGGGTCATGGCCAAGCCGACGGTCTCAGGCCCGACAGGCGACGTCATCGAAGAACATGCCCGTCGGCACGGCGTTACGCACGCGGCCATGCTGCAGCCACTCGATACTGGCATCGATCATGTCGAGCAAGCGTTGCGGGTCATAGGGCTTCTTGAGCAGGCCGAGGGCACCGACCGCCACGGCCTGCTCACGATCGAGGTGCCCGGTGACCAGGATGGCAGGTATGCCGAGGTCCTTGAGATGGCGGGCAGCCTCGGTGCCATCGGTACCATCGGCCAGGCGCACGTCGAGCAGTGCCAAATGCGGCCGATGTTCCTCGGCCAGACGCACCGCCTCCGGCGCCGTCTTGGCAATGCCACAGACTTCGTGCCCGGCGGCAGAAAGAAACATCTGCATGCCGAGGGCGATGATCTGCTCATCCTCCGCAATGATCAACTTCGCCTTGTGGCTCATGCTTGCCCCGAAAGCCGAATAAGCAAAACATAATAATACCGGCCCGCTTGTCGGCCTGATACATTTGTCACAAATCTGCTGCGTAGGCAAAGCCGCGCTGCTATTCCTTTGGCGGTATCTATTACCGGAAATAGGTAGACATTAACTTTTGTATTATCCCAATTCGCTCGTTCAAGGCCTTTCGTCCATAGGGTTTCGGCGCCCCCCTCCCCCACACCGGGCTGCGGCCGGCGGCATCACCGTCATACCGGGCGATGACGTGCACGTGGAGCTGGCGCACGACGTTGCCCAGCGCGCCGACGTTGATCTTGTCGGCGGAAAAGCTCTGCTTGAGCACCTGCGACGCCGTGGCGATCTCCTCGATCAGCTGCACCCGGTCCGCCGTTCCGAGGTCATGGATTTCCACCGCCCCCGCCCGCTCGGGCACCAGAACCAGCCATGGGTAGTTGGCATCGTTCATCAACAGCACCCGGCACAACGGCCAGCGGCCCATCTCGACGGTATCGGCGACCAGCCGTTCGTCCAGTTCGAACATCGAGTCCTCCATCAGCGGGTGCGCCGCGCGCACGGTGTGCCCATTTATGGCGAGTGAGTGGCCCGATGACGACTCCCGAACGCTGGTTGATCAACACGCCGGCGGGCCTGTATTGCGCTCCCGGCGATTTCCACATCGACCCGGTAAGGGCCGTGCCCCGCGCCGTCATCAGCCACGGCCATTCCGACCATGCGCGGGGCGGCCATGGGCATGTGCTGGCGACGCGCGAAACGCTGGCGATCATGGCGCTACGCCAGGTGCTGCCGCAGTCGTCGCAGGCGCTGCCGTACCACACACCATTGCACGTCGGAGACGCCATGCTGACCCTGGTGCCGGCCGGCCATGTGCTGGGCAGCGCGCAGGTGGTCATGGAGTACGACGGATGCCGGGTGGTGTTCAGCGGCGACTACAAGCGCCGCGCCGATCCCACCTGCCCGCCCTTCGAGCCGGTCGCCTGCGACGTGTTCGTCACCGAGGCCACCTTCGCTCTGCCGGTGTTCCGCCACCCCGACGACCGCCATGAGATCACCCGCCTTTTGCACTCGGTGGCGGTGTTCCCCGAACGGTGTCACGTGATCGGCGTCTATCCGCTGGGCAAGTGCCAGCGCGTAATCGCCCTGCTGCGGCGCGGCGGCTGGGACTGCCCCATCCACATCCACGGCGGCCTGCGCGAGATGTGCGGCTTGTACGCGAGCTTCGGCGTTGACCTGGGCGAGCTGCGCGACGCCACCGCCGCAACGAAATCCGAACTGCGCGGCGGAATCGTGCTGGCGCCGCCGTCGGCCCTGGCCGACCGCTGGGCGCGGCGCCTGCCCGATCCCGTGCCGTGCCTGGCGTCGGGGTGGATGCGGATAAGAGCGCGGGCGCGGCAGGCCGGGGTCGAGCTGCCGCTGATCATCTCCGATCACGCCGACTGGGACGAGCTGTGCCGCACCCTCGACGACGTCCAGGCGCCCCGCCTGTGGGTGACGCACGGCCGCGAGGAGGCTTTGGTGCACGTGGCCCGCAGCCGCGGCATCGATGCCCGCGCCCTGGACGTCGCCGGGTACGAGGAGGACGCGGCATGAGCGGCCACCGTGCCATTCCAATACCCCCTCTCCCCCGCACCGAGGGGAGAGGGAGATATTTGGCGGAGGGGATGTGAAAGCCTTCGCGGAACTCCTCGATGCGCTGTCCTACACCCACGGTCGCAACGAAAAACTGCGGCTCATCCAGGATTATTTCGCCCACGCCCCGGACCCCGATCGCGGCTATGCGCTGGCCGCGCTCACCGGCGCCCTCGATTTCCCTCATGCCAAGCCGGCCATGGTGCGCGACCTGGTGCTGTCGCGCGTCGACCCGGTGCTGTTCGCCTATTCCTGGGACTATGTGGGCGACCTGGCCGAGACGGTGGCGCTGGTGTGGCCGGCCAAGCCTGGGGCAAATCACGTCCCCGCCCTCGGCGAGATCGTCGAGATGCTGCGCCTGGCCGGGCGTGAGGCGGTGCCGCCGATCCTGGAGGGCTGGCTCGATGCCCTCGACACCACCGGGCGCTGGGCGCTGCTCAAGCTGATCACCAGCGAGCTGCGCGTCGGCGTGTCGGCACGCCTGGCCAAGACCGCCCTCGCCGCCTGGGGCGGGCTCGACGTTGCCGCCGTCGAAGAGGTTTGGCATGGCGTGCGGCCACCCTATGCGGCGCTGTTCGCCTGGGCCGAGGGGCGCGGTGCCAAGCCCGGCGTCGAGGAGACCGCCACCTTCCGCCCGTTCATGCTGGCCACCGCCATCGACGAGGCGGCGCTGGCCGCGATCGACCCCACCCGGTATGCCGCCGAGTGGAAATGGGACGGCATTCGCGTCCAACTCGGCTGCCGCGGCGGCGAGCGCCGCATGTTCTCGCGCACCGGCGACGACATCGGCGCCGCCTTCCCGGAAATCCTCGACGTGGCCACCTTCGATGCGGTGATCGACGGCGAATTGCTGGTCATGACGCCGCAAGGCGAACCGGCGCCGTTCAATGCCCTGCAGCAGCGCCTGAACCGCAAGACGATCACCCCGCGCGTGTTGCGCGACTACCCGGCGCACGTGCGGGTCTACGACATGCTGCTGTGCGACGGTGAGGATTTGCGGCCACTGGCCTGGCGCCAGCGCCGGCGCCGGCTCGAGGATTGGTTCGCCAAGCCGCGGCCACGGATGGACCTGTCACCGCTGCTGGGCTTCGCCTCATGGCGGGACCTCGCCCGGCTGCGGGCCGAGGCGCGCGAACGCGCGATCGAGGGATTGATGCTGAAGGACAAGGACGCGCCTTATCTGCCCGGCCGGACCAAGGGGCCGTGGTTCAAATGGAAGCGCGATCCGCTGACCCTCGATGCCGTCCTGATGTATGCCCAGCGCGGCAGCGGCAAGCGCTCGAGCTATTATTCCGACTACACCTTCGGGGCGTGGCGCGGCGACGAGCTGGTGCCGGTGGGCAAGGCCTATTTCGGCTTCACCGACGAGGAGCTGCTAGCCCTCGACCGCTGGGTCCGCGCCAATACCATCAACCGCTTCGGTCCGGTGCGCGAGGTGCGGCCCGGCCTCGTGCTGGAAGTGGCCTTCGATTCCGTCCACCGCTCGGGCCGCCACCGTTCGGGGGTCGCCATGCGCTTCCCGCGCGTCCACCGCATCCGTTGGGACAAGCCGGCGGCCGAGGCCGACCGGCTGGACGAGCTGCAGCGGCTGGTGACGTGAGACGCGCCGCCTCAGCCGGGCGACGAATTGGAGCGGTGACTAGCAGGCCGCGGAGGCATTAAACTGGTTCAGGTACACGGAGGCGAACCATGCCACGCGAAGTCACCATCAGGGCCGAAGCGGACGAGGAACTGCTGGATCAGGTCGAGAAGATCGCCGAGTCACGGGGCATCACTCCGCCTGCGCTGGTCGGCGAAGCCCTTCGCCGTCTGGTCGAGTACGATAAGTGGTTCATCGAGCAGGTGGAACTGGCGCGGAAGGATGTTGCAGAGGGACGTGTCGTGTCGCACGAGGAAGTGATGGCGGAAATGCGGCGTCGCTTTGGATGATAATACAGTGGGCGCACCGGGCTTCGGCCGATTTCGGCAACATTGTCGCCTATACGGCGGAGACTGATCCGGTCGCCGCGTCACGAGTGGCAAGTCGCATCGACGACGCCGTCCGGAGCCTCGTTGCGTTTCCCCATCGTGGCCGGCCTGGCAAGGCAAGGGCGACGCGGGAGTTGGTGCTCGCACCACTGCCATGGATTATCGTCTATCAGGTCAGCGCCGAACAGATCGAGGTGCTGCGGATTCTGCATGGCGCCCAGCAGTGGACACCGTCGGAAGAATAGAAGAATAGACTGACCGCCCGTGGGCCAACCACTTGCCAATCCTTTGATCCAGGGAGCCACGTTCATGACCGCCGACAGCTTGCGCCAGCCCGACCCCGCCCTCATCGCCGAACTCCAGGCCATCTGTGGGGCCGAGCGCGTGAGCACGGCGCGCGCCGTGCGTGAGCAGCACGGGCGGGACGAATCCTATCACACGCCGGCACCGCCGGACGTGGTGGTCTTCGCCCACTCCACCGACCAGGTGGCGGCGGTGGTCCAGGTATGCGCCGGCCGCGGCGTGCCGGTGATCGCCTTCGGCACCGGCACCTCGCTGGAGGGGCACGTGCTGGCGGTCAATGGCGGCGTGTGCATCGACCTGTCGCAGATGAACAAGATCGTCGCCGTGCATCCCGAGGACATGGACGTCACCGTGCAGGCCGGCGTGACCCGCAAGCAGCTCAACGAGCATCTGCGCGACACCGGCCTGTTCTTCCCCATCGATCCCGGCGCCGACGCCTCGCTGGGCGGCATGGCGGCGACGCGGGCCTCGGGCACCAATGCCGTGCGCTACGGCACCATGCGCGAGAACGTACTGGCGCTGACCGTGGTGCTGGCCGACGGCCGAGTCATCCGCACGGCGCGCCGGGCACGCAAGTCGTCGGCCGGCTACGACCTCACCCGGCTGTTCGTCGGCTCGGAAGGCACGCTCGGCATCATCACCGAGGTCACCTTGCGCCTCTACGGCATTCCCGAAGCCATCTCGTCGGCGATATGCCAGTTCCCCTCGCTCGCCGAGGCCGTCGACACGGTGATCAACACCATCCAGGCCGGCATCCCGGTGGCGCGGATCGAGTTGCTCGACGACATCATGATGGGTGCCATCGCGCGCTACTCGAAGCTCGATTACGCCGCCAAGCCGACCCTGCTCTTCGAATTCCACGGCTCGGCCGCCGGCGTGGCCGAGCAGGCGGAGATGGTGCAGGCCATCGCCGGCGAGTACGGCGGCACCGATTTCCAGTGGACGGCTCAGGCGGAAGACCGCAGCAAGCTGTGGCAGGCGCGTCACGATGCCTATTACGCCTCGCTGACCCTCGATCCGGGCAAGCGCGCCTGGACAACCGACGTGTGCGTGCCGATCTCGGCCCTCGCCGATGCGGTACGGGCCACCCAGGCAGACATCGCCGCCAGCCAGCTCAAAGGGGCCATCGTCGGCCATGTCGGCGACGGCAACTTCCACACCGTGCTGCTGGTCGATCCCGACAACCCGGCCGACATCGCCGAGGCCAAGGCCATCTCGCGGCGCATGGTCGATCGCGCGCTAGCCGCCGACGGCACCTGTACCGGCGAGCATGGCGTCGGCCAGGGCAAGATCGCCTACGTCGAGGACGAGCACGGCGAGGCGGTCGAGGTCATGCGTGCCATCAAACGCGCCCTCGACCCGCAGGGCCTGCTCAATCCCGGCAAAATGGTGCGCCTGCCGCCGTCGTGACGGCACACCATACTACTCCCGATGGGGGCGGCCCTTGGGCGCCGCCGATGGCGGCCACACATCCGGTGAATGACACCGACCCAGGGCGATCTGGCAGCTCCCGCCACCTCCGAGGCGCAGGCGACGGAGGCGAAGGCGGGCGCGCCGGAGCAGACGCAGACCCTTCCGGAGAGCGTGCCTGACACCATGCAGCCGCAGCGCGCGGTGCTGGTGGTGATCATGGTGCTGATGATCGGCTTCACGCTGTATCTGGCCCAGGGCGTGGTGCTGCCGCTGGTCTTGGCGATCTTGCTGAACCTGCTGCTGTCGCCGCTGGTCTATCGTCTCCGACGCCTGCACCTGCCGGAGCCGCTCGGCGCCGCCGTCGTCATCCTGGCACTGCTGTCCGTGGTCGGCTATGCCGTCTACGCGCTGGCCGAACCGGCGGCGGGCTGGATCGAGCAGGCACCGCAAAACATGGCCGAGATCGGCGAGAAAATCCGCTCGCTGAAACAGCCGGTGGAAGAGGCGACCAAGCAGGTCGAGCGCCTGGCCGAAGAAGTGGCGCCGGAATCGCAGCGCGGCCTGGTCAGAATCGAGCGCCAAAGCTGGAGCGAAATCTTCGTCATCGGCACCACGACGCTGCTGACCCAAACGTTCATCGTCATCGTGCTGCTGTATTTCCTGCTGGCCTCGGGCAACACCTTCATGCGCCGGCTGGTCAAGGCCATGTCGAGCAGCCAGGGCAAGCGCCAGACGGTGAGCATCATGCACGCCGTGCAGGACGACGTCACCACCTACCTGGTCACCACCACCATCATCAATGCCGGCGTCGGCACGGTGACATGGCTGGCGATGTGGGCCATCGGCATGCCCAATCCGGCGCTGTGGGGGGTGGTCGCCGGGGTGTTGAACTACATCCCCTATGCCGGGGCGATGGCCACCATCGCCATCCTCGGCTTCGTCGGGCTGCTCGCCTTCGACGACATCGGCCATGCGCTGCTGGCGCCGGGACTGTTCTTCGTCGTCAACAGCCTCGAGGCCAATCTGATAACGCCGGCGATGGTGGGGCACCGCCTGACGCTCAACCCTGCTTTGGTCTTCGTGTCGTTGGTGGTGTGGAGCTGGATGTGGGGCATCGTCGGCGCCTTGCTGGCGGTGCCGCTGCTCGTCGTCCTCAAGGCCTTTGCCGACCATCTGCCGTCCTGGCAAGGCATCAGCATCTTCCTAGGTCGACGCGAGGAGTAGGGCTAGACTGCGCGGCGGAGGTCGATTCGTGAAAAAGATCCTGCTGATCGTCGCCGGCACCGTCATCGTCCTGCTCGCAGCCGCCGTCCTGCTGCTGCCGACGCTGATCGACTGGAACAGCTACAAGGCCACCATCGCCGAGCGCCTCGGCCGCAGCCTCGGCCGCGAGGTGCACATCGCCGGGGATCTGTCGCTGTCGTTGCTGCCGCGCCCCACCCTGACCGCCGAACAGGTGCGGATTGGGCCGGCGGCAGGCGGCGTGCCGGTCGATCTCTCCTCCCTTGACGCTCTACGCCTGCGCCTGGCGCTCCTGCCGCTGCTGCGTGGCCGCGCCCATGCCGAGGAGCTGGTGCTGGTGGCGCCGGTGGTGCGCGTCCTTGTACCCGATGGCGCGGCGACGCAGGAACGGGCAACGGACCGCGCCGAGGCAGCCGGCCCCGCCGCATCGCCGAGGCCCGGCGAACCGCCATCCGACGCTGCGGAATTCCTGCTACGCCGCCTGGTCGTCACCGACGGCCGCATCGTCGTGCAGCGCGGCGAGGCGGCCATTGCCGAACTGGCCGACGTCGATGGCGAACTGACGGGCAGCGGCGGCATGGGCCCGTTTCGCGTCGATGGCGCCTTCGACTGGCGCGGCACCCGCATCGACGTGAAGGCGGCCACCGGCGATCTCTCGACCGACTCGATACCGGTGTCGCTGGCCCTGCACATCGCCGAGACCCCGTCCGAGGCCAAGGTGTCCGGGCACGTCGAGCGAACGGGAGAGCGGCATCGCTTTCGCGGCAAGGCCACGGTGGAGGGCGACAATTTCGCCGCGCTGCTGAAGCGGCTTGCCGACGTTGGGCTGCCCGCCGCGGCGGCTGCCGGTTTTGCCTTCGACGCACAGATAGAAGGCGACACCGCCGAACTGGTCGTCGACGACGCCGATCTGCGAATTGGCAAGAGCCACGCCCGCGGCACGGCGACCATGGCCCTGAGCGCACCGCGCCGGGCGCAGATGACGCTGGTCATGGCGGGGTTGGATCTCGATCGGTGGCTGGCGTCGCCGCCGCCGTCCGGTGAACCGGTGCCCCCGTCAGCCCAGCCGCAGACGCCGGCGCCCGCTGCGGCGCCCGCCATAGCGGCGGAGGAGCATCCCCCCTCGCCTGGCATGACGGTGGACGCCGAGATCACCGCCGATACCGTGGTCTATCGCGGCGCCGCCTTGCGGAAGGCGCAGGTGGATGCCGGATGGCGCGACGGGGTGCTGAGCATACGCCACGCCAGCGTGCAGATTCCCGGGCCGTCGCAACTCACCGTCTCGGGTACGCTGCGCAAGACGGAAGAGCGCGTCGCCTATGACGGAACCTTCGACCTCGGTTCGGACAACCTGCGCGCCATCCTGGCCTGGCTCGATGTCGACGCAAGCGCGGTGCCGGCCGACCGCCTGCGCCTGTTCGCCGCCAGCGGCAAGGCATCGGGCGACGGGCGCGACATACGCCTGAGCGATCTCGACGTCTCGCTGGATAGTTCGCGCCTCGCCGGTGCGGTGACGCTCCGCCCCGGCGCGCGGCTGGGGTTGGGGGCGAACATCCGCATCGATCAGGTCGACGTCGACTCCTATCTGCCGCCTGCCGACGCCGTCGCCGCGCCGGCGGCAAACGCCCCGACCGCCATGCCGGCAACGACACCCCCGACCGAGACACGCCCGGCAGCCGCACCGGCCCTGCCGGCATGGGCCGCCCTGCTCACCCGCTTCGACGCCAACGTCAAGGCCGACATCGGCCAGATGACGCTGAACGCCGTCACCTTGCACGGCATCGTGCTCGACGCCACCTTGTTCGACCGCGATCTCACCCTGCGCAAGCTTGCCATCGGCGATGGGCGGGGCATGAGCGCCGAGGTGGCCGGCGCCCTCGCCGACATTGGCAGCGACACGCTCGCCGTCCGCGATCTCACCTATCGCGTGCGGGCCGAGCGGGCGGACGAGGCCCTGCGCATGGTGGGCTGGCCGACACCGCCCCTGGCGGCGCGCCTCGGCGCCCTGGCCTTGACCGGCACGCTCGACGGCAATGCCGAGGCGCTTGCGGTAGAGGCACGGGCCGAGACCGCAGGCGGCGTGATCAGCATGCAGGGCAGCATTGCCACGCCGCTGACCGCGCCGCGCTATGACGTCACCACCGAGGCAAGCCATGCCGATTTCGCCGAGGTGGTGCGGTTGTTCGCCCCCGGCTATCGCGCCAGCGGCCGACTGGGCGGCTTTGCGCTGGCCAGCCGCATCAGCGGCGATCGCGCGGCGTTGCAGTTCTCCGATCTGCGTGCCCGGCTGGGGACGGTGAATGTGGTCGGCACCGCCCGGCTGGAGCTGACCGCCACGCCCCGCCTCGACGCCACACTCGACGCGGGCGCCATCGCCGTCGATGCATTCCTGCCGGCCGAGCGCGCGGCCAGCCTGCAGGCGCCGCAGCCCCTGTGGCTGGGTGGCGACGCGCCTGTCATCCCGGTCGCCCAGGTCACCGGCTCCCATCCCGGCCCCCGGCCGGGGTCGGCGATGGCAGCCGCCGCAGACCAGCAGTGGTCACGCGATCCTATGGATTTCGGCTGGCTCGACACCATGAATGCCGCCGTGAGGCTCAGCAGCCCGGCGGTTACCTGGGACAAGTTCCGCGTCGACGATGCCGCCCTGGTGTTGGCGTTGCAGGATGGCCGCCTTGCCGTCGAACGTTTCGGCGGGCCGATGTTCGACGGGCAGTTTGCCTTGGCCGGGCATCTCTCCGCCGATGGCGAGGCCGCAATGACCTTGCGGGTCGACAAGATCCGCCTGCATGAGCCCATTCTCCGCACCGCCGGCTTCCGCATGACCAGCGGCCTTCTGAGCGGGAATCTCCAGTTGCACACCGAGGGGCGTAGCCGGTTCGAGATGGTCAGCCGCCTGCGTGGGGAGGGCGCCATCGACTCCCGCGACGGCACCATCCACGGCATCGATCTCGGCGCCGTCAGCCGCCGGCTGTCCAACATCGACAAGCTCGAGGACGTTCTGGCACTGCTGCAGCTCGCCATGGGCGACGACCGTGGCACCACCCCCTATTCCAGCCTCACCGGCACGTTCAAGGTGGCCAACGGCATCGTCACCAGCAACGACCTTGGCCTGCAGGCCAACGGCGGCACCGCGCAGGGCGTGGCGACCGTCAATCTGCCGGCCTACACCATCGACGGCCGCGTCGTCTTCCGCCTGACCGAGCATCCCAAGGCGCCGCCCTTCGTCATGCTGGTGAAGGGGCCGCTGGACAGTCCGCAACGCTCGTTCGACAGCCAGGAGCTGCAGAACTGGCTGCTGGCCCAGGGCGTCGGCCGGGTGCTGGAACAGGACAAGATCGGCCGCGCCCTGGAAAAGGCCGAGGAGAAGGGCGTGCCGAGGGAGCTGCTGGAAGGGCTGATGCAACGATTCGGCCGGTAACCTCTAGCGGGGTGAAGACAGGCGTAATCGGACCCTGGAGCGCGGATCAACCTAGCCATCACGCGCGGGCTGGCCATTGCTGCCTGTTTGGCAACATACATGTGAAACATAGCCGGATTGTTGCGGGAGCGGCGAGTCTTTACATCCCCCTCGACGGGTGAACGATCACCCACGCATCGAAGGAGACAATCATGAAGACCTTTGCCCTCGTCACCGCCCTGGCCGCCCTCATTGCCGCCGCCCCGGTCCACGCCGCCGGCAGCGACCGCCTGCCGCAGACCTTCAACGACCAGGGCCATCAGGTGCCGGCTTTTCCCGGCGATCGCTGATAGACGCGATCGCTTGGAGCGCGGAGCTCCAGCTCCGCGTTCCGTACGCGGACCTGGAGGTCCGCGCTTCTCTCCGGCCAGCGGCGGGTGTCGATCAACCTGAACTGTCTAACTGGTCCTCGCTGCACGCAGGACAAAGACGCGGATGGCGCTGGACAGATTGCCGGTGCGGGCGCGGTCGATCTCGGTGACGAGTTGGTTGAGCGAGAGGCCGCGCGCCTCGGCAATCCCACGCAGCGCTTCCCAGAATTCCGGTTCCAGCGACACGCTGCTCGGATGGCCGGCAATGATCACCGAACGTTTGCGCAATCCTGCCGACACGACTCCTCCCCGCGGAACGCGTCGGGATGGTACCTCACGCCTGCGGCGCCGTCATCGCTTCGGGGCGCACCCACTGATCGAACTGTTCGGCGGTGACGAAGCCCGAGGCCAAAGCCGCCTGGCGCAGCGACTGCCCCTGGCGATGCGCCGCCTTGGCGATCTGCGCCGCCTTGTCGTATCCGATATGCGGCGCCAACGCGGTCACCAGCATCAGCGAGCGCTCGAGCAGTTCGCCTATCCGCCGGCGATCGGCGTCGAGGCCCGTGATGCAGTTCTCGGTGAAGCTGCGCGCCGCATCGCCGAGCAGGCGGATCGACTGCAGCACGTTGAAGATGATCACTGGCTTGAAGGTGTTGAGCTCGAGATGGCCCTGGGCGCCGGCGATGGTGACGGTGACGTGGTTGCCCATCACCTGGGCGCAGACCATGGTCAGCGCCTCGGCCTGCGTCGGATTGACCTTGCCCGGCATGATCGATGAGCCCGGCTCGTTCTCGGGCAATCGCAGTTCACCCAGGCCGCTGCGCGGCCCCGAGCCGAGCAGGCGAATGTCGTTGGCGATCTTGTTCAGCGACGCCGCCACGGTGTTGAGCGCCCCCGACAGCTCGACCAGGGCGTCGTGGGCGGCCAAGGCCTCGAATTTGTTCGGAGCGGGTACGAACGGGAACCCGGTCAAATCGGCCAAAGCCAGCGCGAAGCGGGCATCGAAACCGGCACGGGTGTTGAGGCCGGTACCGACGGCGGTGCCGCCCTGGGCCACCTGCAGGATCCGCGGCAGTGTCGCGCGGATGCGCTCAATTCCGTAGGCGGCCTGGGCGGCATAGCCCGAGAACTCCTGACCGAGGGTGAGCGGCGTCGCATCCTGGAGGTGCGTTCGGCCGATCTTGACGATATCGGCGAAGGCGTCGGACTTTTCGCGCAGCGTATTGCGCAGGCCTTCGATCGCCGGGATGAGATGGCGCTCGATCTGTTCGACCGCAGCAACAGACATCGCGGTCGGGAACACATCGTTGGAGGACTGCCCGCGATTGACGTCGTCGTTGGGATGCACGCGCCGCCCTTCGCCGCGTTCACCGCCCATCAACTCGGAGGCACGGTTGGCGAGCACCTCGTTCATGTTCATGTTGCTCTGCGTGCCCGAGCCGGTCTGCCACACCACCAGGGGGAATTCGCCATCGTGGCGGCCCGCGAGTACTTCGTCGGCGGCGGTTATGATCGCGTCGGCCTTTGCGCCGTCGATCTGGCCCAGCTCGCGGTTGACGGTTGCGCAGGCACGCTTCACCAGCGCCAGGGCGCGAATCAGTGCGGAAGGCATGCGTTCGCCGGAAATGCGGAAATGCTCGAGCGAGCGCTGGGTCTGTGCACCCCACAAATGATCGGCCGGCAC